>CAKSLQ010000005.1 GCA_934467415.1 uncultured Eubacteriales bacterium | reverse complement strand
CTCGCGGCGACTTTTACAGTATACATCATTTCACCCGCTTTGTCAACACCTTTTTCGCTTTTTTCTGAAGTTTTTTTATTATTCCGCATTCGCCGTGCAAAGTGCATAAACCGCCATTGATTTGGGCATTCTTCATTACTGCAATACGCCGGGAAAGCGAGGCGAAAAAGCATGACGACCTGTGTCATCCGCACACTGATTATCTATTTTTTGCTGATTTTGTCCCTGCGCGTGACCGGCAAAAGGCAGATCGGCGAGCTTTCGATCTCGGAGCTGGTCTCCGCCTTTCTCATCTCGGAGCTGGCCGCCAACCCCATCTCCAACCAGGAGATTCCCCTCTTCTTTGCGATCGTGCCAATCCTGCTCATCATGTCGCTCGAAATCATCATCTCCTATTCCGCGACGCGTCTGAAATGCTGCAAAAAGATCTTCCTCGGCTCGCCCTCCATCCTGATCCGGCAGGGGCAATTACAGCCGCGCGAGCTTTCCCGCGCACGCATGTCCCTCGAGGAACTGCTCTGCGAGCTGCGGCAGAACAACATCACCGCCGTCGAGGATGTGTCCTACGCCATTCTCGAGATGAACGGCAAGCTCTCGGTCATCCCGAAAGCCGACAAAGCGCCGCTGACACCGAAGGACATGCAGCTGACCGTGCCCGACAGCGGGATTGCGCACGCGCTCGTCGTGGACGGCGAGGTCAATCGCAGGGCGCTGGACGGCGCCGGCAGAACCGAGCGCTGGCTGGAGGCACAAATCAAAAAATCCCGTCTTACCGTGAAGGATATTTTCCTGCTGACCGCGGACGACACGGGGCATGTATATATTATTAGGAAGAAGGATGTAAAATGAAGCTGTTTGTCTGCGCCCTTGCAGTGCTTGCGCTGATCGCCGCATTCTGCGTCTTCGGCACGGCAGCCTGCACGGCGATCATCGACGAAATGACGAATCTGCTGGACACCGCCGCGCCGCAGGGGGGCGCCGCCGTCCCGGCAAACGCGGGCGCGGTGAGCGGTGCGCTGCTGGAGCGTTGGAACGAGCATTTCTTCTGCATCAGTATGCTTCTGCCGCATCATCACCTGGACGACGTGAAGAATGCGATGGTCGCGCTCGACAGCTATGCGCAGACCGACGAATACCCGGACTGGCGGGCGGCGCACGAAAGGCTGCACGAGGCGCTCACCCATCTGCGCGGACTGCTGCGCGCGAATGCGGACAATATTTTATAGGAATCCTCTGTGTGATGAAAAAGCAGAAAACTTATCTGCGCAGTCGCCCGGTCATTTACCTCCCTCGGTGAGGGAGGTGTCACGCGATGCGTGACGGAAGGAGTCTTGCTCTCTGCAAAACTCCCCCAGTCGGCTCACGCCGACAGCCCCCTCACCGAGGGGACTGAAAAAAGATACCCAGACTTTGTCCACAAACTAGGGAAGCGAAAAATCGCTTCCTTTTTTCTTTTTTCGCTTGAATTACCCTAAAACCTATCGTATAATAGGGTTGATGAAAGTGAGGGAAAGCCATGCTGATTTCAACCAAAGGGCGATATGCGCTGCGCGTGATGCTGGAGCTGTCCGACCACGACCGGGACGAATACGTGCCGCTCAGCGTGATTGCAAAAAAGCAGGAGATCTCGGAAAAATACCTCGAGAGCATCCTCGTCGTCCTCTCGAAGGCGGGCGCGATCGACGCGCTGCGCGGCAAAGGCGGCGGCTATCGGCTGAACCGCGACCCGAAGGACTACACCATCGGCGGCATCCTGCGCCTGGTGGAGGGTTCGCTCGCGCCGGTCACCTGCCTCGACTGCAAGCCGAACGGCTGTGCGCGCACCGTGGAATGCCGCACGCTGCCGCTGTGGGAGAAGCTCTACGCGCTGATCGAAAACTACCTCGACGGCGTGACGCTTGCCGACCTCAATGACACCTCCCGCATCGGCGACTATCAGATTTGATTTTTTCTGAAAAATTTCGATTAAACCTATTGACAAAGTAGGTTTATGGTGCTATAGTTGTATCAACCTACAAGAAAGGTGGGTTTAAGCCGATGACGCGCACCCATGATTTTCGATGTTGACGCAGCCGCACGGCACACACGGACGGCATTCCCATTGACATTTTAACTTTTTGAACATATCGGAGGAACATTATCATGTCTGCAAAGATCTATACATCCGCTGACCAACTGATCGGCAAGACGCCGCTCTTGGAACTCACCCACATCGAAAAAGAGGACGCGCTCGGCGCGAAGGTGCTGGCAAAGCTGGAATACTTCAACCCCGCCGGATCGGTCAAAGACCGTATCGCCAAGGCGATGATTGACGACGCCGAGGCGAAGGGACTGCTGAAGCCCGGCTCGGTCATCATCGAGCCGACCAGCGGCAACACCGGCATCGGGCTTGCCTCGGTGGCGGCGGCGCGCGGCTACCGCATCATCATCGTGATGCCCGAGACCATGTCGGTGGAGCGCCGCCAGCTGATGAAAGCATACGGCGCGGAACTGGTGCTGACCGAGGGCGCAAAGGGCATGAAGGGCGCGATCGCCAAGGCCGACGAGCTCTCCAAGGAGATCCCGAACAGCTTTGTCCCCGGCCAGTTTGTCAACCCGGCAAACCCGGCCGCGCACTTTGCGACCACGGGCCCCGAAATCTGGGACGACACCGACGGCAAGGTGGACATCTTTGTGGCAGGCGTCGGCACCGGCGGCACGATCACCGGCGTCGGCCGGTATCTGAAGTCGAAGAACCCCGCCGTCAAGGTCGTTGCGGTTGAACCCGCGACCTCCGCCGTGCTCTCCACCGGCGTTGCCGGTGCGCACAAGATTCAGGGCATCGGCGCGGGCTTTGTGCCCGATGTGCTGGACACGAAGGTCTACGACGAGATCATCCCGGTTGCCAACGAGGACGCGTTTGCCACAGGCAAGCGCATCGGCAAGAAGGAGGGCGTGCTGGTCGGCATTTCGTCGGGTGCCGCGGCACATGCAGCCGTTGAGCTTGCCAAGCGCCCCGAGAACAAGGGCAAGACCATCGTGGTGCTCTTCCCCGACACCGGCGACCGCTATCTCTCTACCCCGCTGTTTGCGGATTGAAAAACGACTATACAAATCAAACAGGGCTGTGAAAACCATGGTTTTCACAGCCCTGTTTTCAGGTTCTGTACTTTTCTGCCTGCAAGTTGAACAGCGAGGCATAGATGCCGCCGCGGCGCATGAGCGCGGCGTGGCTGCCGTGTTCGGCGACACTGCCGCCGTCCAGCACGAAGATTTCGTCCGCGTCGCGCGTGGTGGACAGGCGATGCGAAATGAAGATGACCGTGTCCTCCTCGAGCGTCTCGCGGATATGCGCGTTGAGTTCGTATTCGGCAACCGGGTCGAGCGCGGCGGAGGGTTCATCCATCACCGTGACCGCGGCACGGCGGAAGAAGGCGCGGGCGATGGCGATTTTCTGCGCCTCGCCGCCCGAGAGGTTGACGCCCCGCTCATCAAATTCGCGCGTGAGCGGCGTGTCGATGCCGTCGTCCAGTTTGGCAAGGCGGTCGCCGAAGGTCGCCTCGTTCAGCGCGGCGGTCACGCGCGGACGGTCTTCCTCGGGGCAGCTGCCGCCCGCCACGTTCTCCGCCACCGTGGCGGCGAAGATTTTGTAATCCTGAAAGACTGCCGCAATTTTGGCGCGGTAGGCGGCGAGGTCATAGGCGCGGATGTCGGTGCCGTTGTACAGGATCGCACCGTCCGTCACGTCGTAAAACCGCATGAGCAGCTTGATGAGCGTGGTTTTGCCCGCGCCGTTGTAGCCGACGAGCGCGATTTTGCGCCCTTTGTCGATGCGGAAGGAAACATCGTGCAGCACGGGCGTGCCGTCCGCATAGGCAAAGCCGACATGGCAAAATTCAATGCTCTCGAAGTCCCCCGGCTGCTTATCGCCGCTCGGCACGGCGGTCTCGGTATCCAGAAAGACGCGCAGCTTGTCGATATAGAGGCTCTGCTTTGACAGGTCGGTAAAGGCGTTGAACAGCGTTTTCAGCGCCGAACTGACGCGCCACGAGGCAGTGACGGCAAGGGCGAAGCCACCGAGCGGCAATGTCTTTGCGATGAGCAGTTGATAAAGCAGCAAAAGGAGAAGTCCGTTGTCCTTGATCGCTCCGGTGGTGTTCCAGATCATGCCGCACAGCGCCGCGCGGCGCTTATACTTGCCGATCACGCTTCGCCGCTCCTCGAGGCTCTCCTCGTAGAGCTTGTCGAGCACCGTAGACGCCTCGCTGATGCGCAGTTCCTTGGCATAGTCCGGCATGTCGTGCACGCGGCAGACATAGTCGGAGACGCGGCGCGCACGGCGGCACGCCATGTCGTACTCGTAATTCTGCTTTTTGACATACGCCGAGCAGACAATACCGATGCCGGCAGATGCCAGGACAACGGCGGCGACGAGCAGGTCGAGGTCGAGCAGGATCACCAAAATCGCTGTGCCGCCTGTCAGGCGCATGATCATCTGCCAGAGCGTGTTCAGCACCGCGTTCACCGTGTTGTCCGCACTGTTTATCGACCAGATGAAGTCATTGTAGAATTCGGGAATCTCGTATTTGCCGAGGTCGAGCGAGATCGCGTGGTCAAACAGCTTCAGCTGCAATCCGCATCTGAGCATGAGCCGCTGCCGCTCAAACGTGACCGACCAAACAAAGCGGTTGACAAATGCAAACAAGGCAGTCAGCAGAGCGACGACAAGGATCAGCCGCAGGACTTCGGCAAGCGTCGCACCGCCGTCCAGCCGATTGAAAATCTCTTTGATATACCAGGCGTCGAGAATCCCCCACAAGGCGTTGGACAGTGCGGAGACAAAAAAGGTGACGACAAAGTGCGGCGCAATCTTCCATGCGGCGGCAAGCAGCCACGCCGTGTTGCGAAGCACCTTTGCCGGCTTCTGCTTTTTCTTTTCGTTTGTCTCAGCCATGGCACGCGTCCTCGCTTTCCCGGTATTTTTCTGCTTGCAGGCGGAACATCGCGGCGTATGCGCCGTCCGCTGCCATCAGCGCCGCATGTGTCCCGCTCTCGGCGACACTGCCGTCCTCGAGCAGCAGCACACGGTCGGCAAGCACCGCGCTGGACAGGCGGTGCGAGATGAACAGCACGCTGCGGTCGCGGCAGGCATCCATCATGTTTTCATACATTTTGTATTCGGCAAGCGGGTCGAGCGCGCTGGTCGGCTCGTCGAGGATGGCGATGTCCGCCTGCTTTGCATAGATGCGGGCGATCGACAGCTTCTGCCCCTCGCCGCCCGAGAGGTTGACCCCCTGCTCGTCAAATTCGCGCGTCAGGCGGGTGTCCGCGCCATCCGGCAGGCGCTGCAGCTTTTCGGAAAAGCCGGATTTTTCAAGCGCGGCAAGCACGGTTTCGCGCTCGCCCGGCGCCTCGGGATGCAGGAGCACATTTTCCGCCACGCTGACCGCAAAGTTTTTGAAATCCTGAAATACCACGGCAAAGGCGGCACGGTAATCGGCAAGCCGCAAGTCCTTGATGTTCACGCCGCCGTAGAGAATCTCGCCGCTATCCGGGTCATAGAGGCGCAGCGCCAGCTTGGCAATCGTGGTTTTGCCCGCGCCGTTCTGCCCGACCAGCGCAAGCTTCTCGCCGTCGGCAAGGGTGAAGGACAGGTTTTGGATCGTCGGCTTTGCCGCGCCGGGATAGGTAAAGGTCACATTGCGGAATTCGAGGTCGCCGCGCCGCATGGGCAGTGCGTCAGCGCGCTCGGTGATCTGCACCGACATCGCAAGAAAGTCGCGGATGTTCTGCAGATAGCGCGCGTTGTCCGCAAGCTCGGTAAAGTTGTCTGCAAGGTCAACAATGCCGAAGGTGACATCGGTGATGGAATTGATGATGACCAGACAGTCACCGTAGAGAATTCTGCCCGTGCCGAGCGCCTGCCAGACGGCATACGCCGTCGCGCCCATCGGCAGAAACACCACCTGCAAAAGGTCTGCAATCATCATCGGCACAAATATGCGCGGCGCATAGTGCCGGATGATGGAAACCTGCGCATCCGCCGCCGCCCGAAACCGGGTCTTCATCAGTTCGGCAAAGCCGCCGGTGCGCATCTCCTTGGCATAGTCGGCGAGATAAAAGGTGCGCCCCGCATATTCCTGCGCACGGCGATGCGGCTTTTTCTCCATGTTTGCCTCGTAGATGATGCGATCCGCGCGCGTGTACAACAGCGAGCCGACAATCGGCAACACCATAAACAACGACAGCCACGGGTCGATGGCGACAAGCACTGCCGCCGACACGCCGAGGTCGACCACGCGGAAGCTGAACCGGACAAAGGTGCGGTACACATTGAAAATATAATCGGCAGAGCCGTCCCGCGCCTTGAAATAGGCGTTGTACGCCTCGGGGTCCTCGTAGGCGGCGAGGTCCACACTGCGCGCCTTTTCCATCAGCGTCCGCTCGACATAGGCGCGCACCTTCAGCGCGTTGCGCTCATAGTACGGCGAGGTGTTGTTCCACGGCGAATAGAAATTGACGATCTGGCTGAGTGCGAGGTGCAAAACGAAGCAGGCAAGCACCACGGTGAGAATCTCCGAAAACGGCGTGCCGGTCTGTGCGGCATTGACCGCATAGCGCAGGAGAATCACATTGGTCAGGGCATTGCGAAAGCCGTTTGCCGCGTTGGCAAGCCCGGACACGAGCAAAAAGCCGGGCGCGGCGCGGTGAATCATCCCAAGCGCAAAGCCCGTGTTTTTCAGCACGGCAAACGGCTTTTGCTTTTGCTTTTTCTCCTTCTGCTTCGTCTTCGGCATGGTGCATGCTCCTTTGAAAATCGGGTTTTACCCAACAAATTTATTCTGTTTGTATGATACCATACATTTCCGATTTTGGCAAGTGCTTTTCGGCAAAACGCACAAAAGATATTGACAAACCGCGGCGTTTACGGTACACTGTAGACACAACCGAGAAAGGGAGTGAACCTATGTCTGTTTGCAAAAAGCCGTTGTTTTGGGGCATTCTGCTTGCCGTGCTCGTCTGCGCGGTGCTTGCCGCCTGCTTTCTGTTTGTGCCGAAGGACGCGCAGTTGAAGCCGCTGCCCTGCACCTACACATTTGAGAGCGACGATCTGTTAAGTTCGGCATCGGTTTCGCTCGGTACGGACGGCAAGTTCATGCTTACGTTCTCTCCGATCAGCAGCCACCTCGGCATCGGCGACTACACCGTCGAGGGGAACCGTCTGATTCTGCCGCTTGAGGGCACGAACGAGAAGTATGTCTTCAAGATTCGCGGCGAGACACTGGTCTTTGACGGCAAGGCGTCCACCGAGGTTGGACACCACGGCGCGTTCACCGACGGCGCGGTATTTCGGTGAAGAGTTTCGGCTCCCCTGTGCAAGGGGATTGCTGTACGAGACGCGCAGCGTCTCGCGGAGTTTTTCTTCGTCGGCTGAACACCGACGATTTCGCGAGCGAAACCGAAAAACATCCTACGACGACCCGTTTTGGCTTTGCGCGCGTACACCTCATCCACCGCTAACGCGGTCCCCCTTCCCCCGCTGGGGAAGGCTTAGATTGTTTGCGCACGGGGCGGCGGGAGCAAGCCCCCGCCCTACGGTTGGGTGGGGTTTTTATACCATCCCGTAGGGGTCGACGCCTCTTAGGCTTCCCTTGGGGGAAGCTGGCGCGTGAGCGCCTGATGAGGGGTAGGATGCGTAAGCATCCGTCTGAGCAGCCTCGTTCTGTGCTGTGGAGACGCCATTCTGACGAATGGCTACCCCTCATCCGTCAACTTCGTTGACACCTTCCCCCAAGGGGGAAGGCGATACTCCACCACCCCCTGCATACAAAGTCCCCGGCAGAGCCGGGGACTTTTCATTTTGCCGAACAGCAGGATCGTGTCCATCCCGTGCACATGCGTTCCTTGTTTTTCGGTGCGCGCGCGGTATAATAAAAGCAGAAACGGTACGATTCTGCCGTCATACGGAGGTAAAACGGATGAAAAACAAGTGTGTTGTGCTGCTCGGCCCCGAGCAGCTGGAACTGCGCGATGTCGAGCTGAAGCCGCTGAAGCCGGACGAGATCCGCGTGAAAAATGAATATTCCTGCATCAGCGCAGGCACCGAGCGCGCCAACATCGTGGATATGCCAAACACCGTACATAAGTTCAACCGCGCGTTCGGCTACAACTCGGTCGGCATCATCATCGACAAGGGCGACGAGGTGAAGGACTTCGAGGTCGGCGAGCGCGTGCTCTGCTTCTTTGCGGGCGGGCACCGGCTCTACACCACCGGCAAGGCGAAAAACTTCTGCAAGGTCCCGGACGGCGTTGACCCGAAGGACGCGGCACTGGTGATTGTCGGCGGTTTCGGCATCGAGGGCGCGCGCATGACCCGCTGCGAAATCGGCGAGAGCGGCATGGTGGTCGGCTGCGGGCTTCTCGGGCTGTTCGCGCTGCAATCCCTGCGCAACATGGGCGCGATTCCGGTCATCGCCATCGACTTTAACGAAGACCGGCTGCAAATCGCGCGCGAGCTCGGCGCGGACTACACCTTCCGCCCCGATGAAGAGAATCTGAAAGAGAAGATCCTCGCCATCACCGACGGCAAGGGCGTGAACGCCGCCGTCGAGGTCACCGGCTCGGCCAAGGCGCTGGTGACGACGCTGGAACTGATGGCGCGGCACGGCCGCGTGGCGCTGACCGGCTGCACCCGCATCTCGGATGAGCCGATCGACTTCTACCAACTGGTACACCGCCCCGGCGTGCAGCTGCTGGGCGGGCACACCTCGGCGCGCCCCTCGACCGACAGCTACCCAGGCTACTGGACGGCGCACGACGACCACCGCACCCTGCTCAAGCTGATTGCGGCGGGCCGTATGAAGGTCGCCCCCATGCGCAGCGAGTGCGTGAACCCGGAGGACGTCTCCGCCGTCTACGACCGCCTCGTCAAGATGAAAAATCCGCCGCTCGGCGTCCTGTTTGACTGGAGCCTTGTGCACGAGGACTGACATTGACAAGCGGCGCTGCGCATGATAAAATAAGTACATCCTACCGAAACGGCAAAGGAGGGGAGCGCATGGCCGGTATCATCCGCTGCCGGGAGCTTTGTCTCTCGGACTTCGGCATTCACAAGGTCTGCTACCACGGCGGCATCACCTACGATGCGACCAAGGGCAAGCAGCAGACCAACATCGGCTATCTCCGGCGCGGCAGCTGTGTGTTCTCCACGCCGTTTGCCGATGTGGACTGCCATGCGGGCGACCTCGTCTATCTGCCCGAGGGCACACGCTACAGCTCGGTCAGCCGCGGCGAGCCGGACGTGGAATACTATGTGCTGCATTTTTCCTTCCGCACCGACAAGCAGGGCATCCGCTTTGACCAGCGCTGCGGCATGCAGAAGATCAACGTGCCGGACGGCCTCGACGCAGGCGCTGCCATCTGCGAGATGTACGCGCTGCTTGAGCGCGGCGATACGGTGTCGCGGCTCATGGCGATCGAAAAATTCTATCGGTTCATCGGCGCGCTGCTCCCCGCCCTCAGTGCGGCGGAAGCGCCGCAGTGCAGTCCCTGCGTCATCAAGGCGCTGGCCTACATCGAGCGCCGCTGCTGCGAGGACTTCCCTATATCGGAGCTGGCAAAGGAATGCTATGTGAGCGAATCGCGGCTCTATCATCTGTTCCGCGCCGAGATACACAAGTCGCCCATCGAGTACAAAAATGAGATGAAGGTGCTGCGCTCGATCGAATACCTGAAAAACGGGTACGCCTCGGTGGAGGAGATCAGCGCCCTGCTCGGCTTCCGCTCGGCGGCCTATTTCCGCCGCCTGTTCAAGAAGATCACGGGGATGACCCCGACCGAATACCGCCGCCGCCATGCGGCGGAATAAAAAGAAGACCGCGGCTGCGGTCTTCTTTTTTTACTTTATCGGACTGCGGCAAGCAGCCGTTCGACATCCGCCGTCGCCGGCGTATGATCGTCCGCCAGCATACCCGCAAGGGTCTCCAGTGCTTCAACCAGCGTCATGGGCTCGATGGGTTCCGCCGTCTCATCCGCATCGCCGCCCGTCACAGGGCGCGTCGGCGCATCCAGCGCCGCAAACGTACGCCCATACTTTTCAGCATATGCCTCCGCCGTGGAGCCGCGCCAGCCGCAGATCTCCGCCTGCTCCGACACGGTGTTTGCGGCGTCCGCGATCGTGCAGTCCCGATTGCGGAATGTCACGCGCGTAAGCGCCTCACAGTAGCCGAACGCGCCTTCCTCAACCTCCTCCACCGTATCGGGCAGATCAACCTCCTCAAGTGAGGCATTGTTGGAAAAGGCGTGCCTGCTGATCGTGGCGAGCTTACACCCTTCCGCAAAGGTTACCGTGCGCAAGCCGGTCATGCAGAACGCCTGCTCGCCGATATATTGCAGATTTGCCGGCAATGTGACCGACTGCATCTCAAGCGCATAGGAAAAAGCACTTTCCGCGATGCCAACCGTGTCGGAATCAAGGGTCAGCGCCGTGGGCGCATCGCCGTCTTCGGGGAAACCGATCGCCCAGTGGTCCGCATAGACAACGCCGCGATAGGGGTATTCATAGAGCCCCGAGCCGCAGAATGCCATCCCCGCAACCGCAGTCACGCTATCCGGCAGGGCAACATCCGTGAGGCCCTTGATATTGGCAAACGTGAAATCCCGGATCTCCGTGGTCCCCTCGGGTATCGTCAGCTTCCGCACGCGCTTGCCGTCCAGATACAGGTTGACGCCCTCGGCTCTCCATGCCGGGGCAAAATGCGTCTCATTGCCGATATAGATGCTGCACCATGCGTCAAGATCGTCGATGTACACGGTCTTCACGCCGGTGAAGTTGAACGCGCAATAGCCGATGTTCGTCACACCGGCGGGAATGTGCACCGCCGTCATGTTATACTGCCCGTTGAAGGCAAGGTCGGCAATGCAGGTCGTCCCCTCGTCCAGCTCCAGCGTGGTGCCGCGCGGCATTTCGCCGCGATAGCCGATCACGCAGCTACCGAGCATCAGTATGCCGTCCTCCTGCGCATCGTACCATCCGGTCTCGGCAAAGGCATCCTCACCGATGAAACGGATGCCGTCCGGCAGCGTGATGTCGGTGAGTGCGCGACAGCCGTAAAACGCGCCTGCGCCGATGCTCTCCACCGTGTCCGGCAGGGTGTATGTACTGCCGAGCGCCCCGGGCGCGGCACAAATCAGCTTGGCGCGATCGGCAGTGAGCAGCACACCGCCCTCTTCGATGTAATTCTCGTTTTCGCGGTCAACCGTGATCGCGGCAAGCGAAGTGCAGCCGCCGAAAGCACCGCTGCCCACTTTTCTGACGCTTGCCGGAATCGTCACGGCGGTAAATGCCGTGCCGCCGCAGAAAGCGTATGCGCCGATCTGGCGCGTCCCCGCGGGCAGGTCGAGCGTCGTCAGCTCCGCGCCGTCAAGATACAGGAGATGCGCATAGTAAAGCGGGTTTGCCGTCGCCGAGTCAAACCAGATCTCCGACCACTTTTCAAGGCTTGTGATCTGCACGGACGCAAGCTTGGTGCAGCGTGCAAATGCCCCCTCGCCGACATGCGTCAGACTTGCCGGAATCGTCACGCGCTCGAGGCTTTCATAGCCGGAAAAACCGTAATAGCCGATCGAGGTCACGCCCTCTTCAAGGATGATCTCGACAACGTCTTCCCGGTACGTATAATCCTGCGGAGAACGCGCATCGCCCGTCCCCGAGATGATCATCACGCCGGTCGCGGTATCAAACGTGTAGGTCGTATTGTCGCCGCAGCTGCCGGTTTCGGCGGCTGCCGCAAACATCAGTGCCGCACACAGGGCAGCAAGTGCAAGCAGTTTCAGGATGTGTTTCATCATTTCTCCGTCAGCGGATTGCACGCAGCAGCAGGATCACATCGGCGAGGGTCAGCTTGCCGTCGCCGTTCATGTCCGCGGCCGCGTTAAACTTGCCGTCCAGCAGCGTCTGCACGGTCAGCAGCGCGTCACGAATGGTGAGCTTGCCGTCGCCGTCGGCATCGCCGCCCGTGGGGTCAAGTGCGACGAACGGGTTGCCGTACTTCGACGCATAAGCCTCGGCGGTCGAGCCCTTGTAGCCGTGCAGCGTAGTGCTCTGCGGGAACGGGAGATAAGTATAACTAATGATGCAGTCCGGGTTCAGAATCGTGACGTCGGTCAAAGTATCGCACGAAAGGAAGGTATCCTTGCCGACATACAGAAGACTGCCCGGCAGGACTGCCGTCTTCACGCTATCCCACGCAAAGACGCCGTTTGCCATGCCGCGGATACCGTCGCCGAGGCGAAGATCCTGCGGTGTTGTCCCCTTATAGCTCACCAGCCAGCCGTCCACGCGGATCTCCCCCGCCGCTGCGGACTGCCACATCGGGCTTTCGGTCGGCAGATTGCCCGTTCCGATCTCGGTCAGGGTCGTCGGCAGAGACAGGCTCTCGAGCTTGACGCAGCCCTTCAGCGCCAGATTGCCGAGCGTGGTCACGCCCTCTTCCAGTTTGACGGTGCGCACATCTGCCGCATAGCTGCTCCACGGTGCGGGCGTCGCCGCATAGAAGTCGGTCATCGCCCCCGTGCCGGAGATCGTCAGCACGCCGGTGTTCTTGTCAAACACATAGCGCACGCCGTTGCCGCAAGAACCCTCGTAGGACACCGTTTCGTCCAGAGCGACAAAGCGATTGCCGTAATAGGTGGCGTAATCCTCGGCGGTCGAGCCCTTGTAGCCGTGTATAGTCGACCAACCCGCGAAAGTATGGCTTGCAATCCGGCATGTCGGATTCAGAACCGTTGCATCGGTCAGGTTTTCGCAATAGTTGAAAGCCATCGCTCCGATGTACTTCACGCTGGCGGGCAGCGTCACGCTCTTGATCTCGCTGGAGGCAAACAGTTCTTCCGCGATACCGACCGTTCCTTCCGGGAACGTGAGGTCCGCATCGGTAAACCGATCACTTTCCCAGTCGTCCTCTCTGGCAACCGCCCAGTTGTCCACATAGGCAATGCCGTCGGTATAGACGGAAGCCGGCGCCGTCATATAGAAAGCGTTCGGCTCGATGGCCGTCACGCTGTCCGGGATGGAAATGCTCTTTACGGTGCATCCGGCAAAAGCATATGCACGGATGGTTTCAACGCCGTCCGGGATCACGAGATCGGTCACAAGCGTATCGTCCACATAGATATTACACTGCTTTTCATAATATCCGGCAAGCAGCGGAGAATCGCTCCAGCTTGTAGAGGTGGCATTTGCAAAAACAGATCCGAATTCAATATCGCACCATGCCGCAAGGTCCGCAATGTATACCCGCTCGGGCGCGGTCGCATCAAATGCGGCATGATTGATATTCGTCAGGCTTGCCGGCAGGCGGAGCGTTTTCAGCTCCCACTTCCAGAAAAACGCATGGTCGGCAATCGTGGCTGTACCTTCACGCACGGTGAAGTCGGTGTTATCCGGCATGGTGCCCTTATATGTGAGCAGCACCTTGCCAAGGTAGATCGCTCCGTCCGGCTGCGCGTCATACCACGCCGTATCGGCAAATGCTTCCTCGCCGATATAACGAACCTTGTCGCCGAGGACGACATCGGTCAGCCTGCGGCAACCGTAAAATGCGCCGGCGCCGATGCTCACCGCTTCATCCGGCGCGGTAAAGCTGCCGTCGAATGCGGCGGGTGCGGCGCAGACGATCTCCGTTCGGTCGCTGCTCATCAGCACGTTGTTCTCGCAGATATATGCCGTGTTGTCGGCACTGACCGTAATGCGCTGCAAATTGGTGCAGCCGTAGAATGCGCCGGACATGATCCGGTCTACGCTTGCCGGGATCGTCACGGCGACAAGGTCGGTGCAGCCTGCAAAGCTGTAACCGCACACGGATTCCGTCCCTTCGGGCAAAGAGATCTCGGTCACAAGCTCGCCGTTCAGATACAGATGGTGCGCGTAATAGAGCGGTGAATCCTCTATATCGCTGAACCAGCAGCCCGCCCATGCGGCAAGATCGCTGATATGCACGGCATTCAGCTTCTCACAGCTGCCGAACGCCCGTGCGGAAAAAGACACGAGCGTCGTCGGGATCGTAATGCTCTCCAGGTTTCCGCAGTCGCTGAATGCGTCGTACATCATAACTCGCGCGCCCTCGGAAATGACAATCGAGCGGACAAGGCTGCTGTCCGAGAGCTCCGGTTTCCGGATATGCGTACCCGTGCCGGAAACGGTGAGCACACCGGTCTCGGTATCGAGCGTATAGGTGAGGTCTGTGCCGCAGGAACCGGTCTCGGTGGCGGCTGCGGCGGCAAGCGTCAGGACGGCGAGCGCCGCGAGTATGCAAAGGATCGGCAGGAAATACTTCAGCTTTTTCTTCATGGTTGTTCCTTTCGGATCGTTTTGTTCGGATTTGTCGATATAAGACAGTTTTATTTTACCACGCGGGCAACTTCCTGTCAATACACACAACTGCCAAAAATCGCCCGGTGCTTTTGTCACCGGGCGATTTCGTTATTCGGTTTCGGGCTTCAGAAAGTCGGGCAAAAATTCCGCGTCGATGGTCTTTTTCACATAGCCGACCAGGCGGTCGAGCGTGGTGCGATTGCCGTAATAGGCGATGCCGTGCGCCTTCGCCTGCGCGTCGGTATAGTTTTCGAGCAGGAAAATGTGGTTGTTGTAGAAGCTGCGGGTGTAGTCAAACACCGTGGGGATGAACCGCACGTTTTTGACCTCGGCGCGCCCGTCCTCGCCGAACTTCTCCACGTCAAAGGCGACCATGCCGCCGAGGATGTTGTAGTCCTGCGCCATCTCGGACATGAAATTGCCGAGCGAATACACGCAGAGCGTGCGATCCTCGCCCTCTCCGATCCATTCGATCGGCTGGAGGCAATGCGGATGATGCCCGATGATGACGTCGCCGCCGTTTTCGTGGATAACGGCCGCCGTCTCCCGCTGGCTCTCGCTCGGCTTGAAGGTATTCTCATACCCCCAGTGCATCGAGACGATCGTGAGGTCGGCAAGCTCCTCCGCCTCCCGCACCTTGCGGGCAATCGTGTCGTTGTCGATATAGGGAATATAGGTGGTCGAGCCTTTCGGCAGCTTGATTCCGTTGGTGCTGTAGGTGAAGGAAAGGAGCGCCACGCGGATGCCGTTTTGCTCGATGACCGTGATCTGCTCAAAGTCCTCCGCGCTGCGGTACGCGCCGATGTGCGTGACCGGCTGGCTGTCCCAATAGTCCAGTGTGGCGAGCAGACCGCGCTCCCCGCGGTCGAGCATGTGGTTGTTGGCAAGCCCGACGAGGTTGAAGCCGGTGTCCACCACCGCGTCGCCCAGCTCCTGCGGGGAGTTGAAGCGCGGATAGTAGCTGAGGTCAAAGCCGTCGCCGCACATCAGGGTCTCCTGATTGATAAAGCGCAGATCGTAGTCCGCGATCACGGGCTTGATGTCGGTGTAGGAAGGGCGGAAATCGTAGACAAGGTCCGTGCCCTCGGCGTTCTTCTTCGCGTCGCGCACATTGCCGTAGTAGGCCATGTTGTCGCCCGCGCCGATGAATGAGAAATGATACAGCGTGGGCTCGACCACGGGCGGCAGCTCCTCGGTGAGGATGGTGGCCGCGCTCGTCGCCGACGTTTCGGGCGGCGTAGTCTCGGGCGGCGCGACCTCGCCGCAGCCGACAAAGCACAGCATCATGCACAGGCAAAGCAAAAGCAGTTTTTTCATAGAAACCTCGCTTATCGGAACAGGGTATCGTCGCTGTAGACCGCGGTGCGCAGAATGGAATACTCTTCTTCGGACGCGTCACCGCACATCACGAGTCCCGCGCCGCGCAGAACCTTGACGAGGTACTCGGGATTGAGAAAATTCGCACTGTCTGCCGCGAGGCGGGCGCGGAGGACGACTTCGCCGTCCGCGTATTCGGCGCGCACCGACTTGATCTGCGGCGAAATATCCACGTCGCGCTCCCCTTTTTTCGTGCGTTTGAGCACGACGAGCGGCGACACCGCAAGCGCCTCCGCGCAGCGCGCGGCAAGCGCCGCGTCTGCCCCCGCCGTGCGGAAGCGGAGCGTATAATCCGCGTGCGTGATCGCCGAAAACGGGCGCGTGGGCAGGTACAGATCCTTCACGACAAGCCCCGGAATGTGCGTGTCGCGGATCAGCGCGAACAGCGCGGCGGGGTTGATCGTCTCGGCATCGCCGACCAGGGTGACGTCCACCAGCTCGTACTCGCTCTCGGCGCCGACCGAAAGCGGCGTGGCAAACGCGAGGCGCGGGTGGGGCGAATAGCCCTCGGAATACCAGAGCGGCACGCCCGCGCGCACCAGCATCCTGGTGAACGCGCGGTGCAGATCCAGATGCGAGATATATTGCAGGTCGCCGGTCTTGGTGAACAGGATGCGCACGACGACGTGCGGGATTTTTTCTCTTACGGGCAGCATCTGCGCTCACCTCCCAGCGAATTTGCGCCGCAGCCGCTGCATTTCTCGCGGCAGTTGGGCGTGGGCGTCCCGGCATAGGCGCGCTCGCGCTCGCGGCGCAGGAAGTCCTTCGTCACGCCGCAGTCGATTACATCCCACGGCAGCACCTCGTCGAGGCCGAAGCCGCGCGTCGCGTAGAAATCCGGGTCGATGCCCGCGTCGCGGAAGACCTCCTGCCAGCGTTCGTGCGAGAAGCACTCGGTCCAGGCGTCAAACTTGAAGCCGCGTTCGTTGGCCAGCAGCAGCGCTTTGGCAAGCCGACGGTCGCCGCGGGCGAAGACGGCCTCGAGATAGGAGACGCTGGCGTCGTGGTAATTGTAGACGATCTTGCGGTCGGTGATTTTGCTTTTGAGCAGCTCCTGCTTGCGCATCAGCATCTCGAAGGTGTCCTGCTTCTCCCACTGGAACGGGGTGAACGGCTTCGGCACGAAGCAGGCGACGCTGATGGTGACCGAGGGGCGCTTGCGCTTGTCGGTGTTCGGATTTGCGTAGTATTCCTCGATCACGCGCTTAGCCAGCAGCGCGATGCCCTCGATGTCCTCGTCGGTCTCGGTGGGCAGCCCGTTCATGAAATAGAGCTTGACCGCCGTTTTGCCCACGTCGTAGGCCACATTGACCGCGCGGAGCAGATCCGCCTCGCAGACGTTCTTGTTGATTGCGTCGCGCAGGCGCTGCGTCCCCGCCTCGGGCGCGAAGGTGAGGCTACCCGTCTTGACGGTGGACACCTTGTCCATGAGTTCGCGCGTGAAGCTGTCGAGGCGGAGCGACGGCAGCGACAGACTGATGTGGTGTTCGGTCGCCCACGCGGCAAAGCGGTCGGTGAGCGCGTCGATCTGCGAATAGTCGCTGATCGAGAGCGAGGAGAGCGTCATCTCATCATAGCCGAAGTTTTTGTACATGCACTTGGCGTCGTCAAACAGCTTGTCCACGGTCTTCTCCCGCACAGGGCGGCAGACCATGCCCGCCTGGCAGAAGCGGCAGCCGCGGATGCAGCCGCGGTACACCTCGAGCACCATTTTGTCCTGCACGGTCTCGATGAACGGCAGGTAGGTCGAGGTAGGATAGAACACCTTATCGAGGTCGCGGATGATGCGCTTGCGCACCTTCTTCGGGATGTCGTCATACTTCGGCGTGATGGCCGCGATCGTGCCGTCCGGGTTGTAATCCACGGCGTAAAGCGACGGCACATAGAAGCCCTCGAGTTTGGCCGCTTCGTGCAGGAACGCCGCCCTTGTGTAGCTGCCGTCCTGCTTCATCGAGATGTACAGCCGCGCAAGCTCCGGCAGGGCTTCCTCGCCCTCGCCGATGGAGAAAATGTCGAAGAAATCCGCGATCGGCTCGGGGTTGTACGCGCAGTGCCCGCCGCCGATGATGATCGGCGCGTCCTCGCCGCGCGCGGATGACAGCAGCGGAATCCCGGCAAGCGACAGCATGTTCAGCACCGTGGTGTAACACATCTCGTATTGCAGCGTGAACGCGACGATGTCGAAGCCGCCGACCGGGTCGCCGCTCTCAAGCGCGCAGAGCGGAAGCGCATACTTCTGCATCTGCTCCTGCATATCGAGCCAGGGGGCAAACACGCGCTCGCACCAGACGTCCGGCTCGCGGTTCAGCACGCCGTACAGGATGCGCAGCCCGAGGTTGGACATGCCGATCTCGTAGGTGTCCGGGAAGCAGAACGCCACGCGGCAGTTGATACCCGCCTTGTCCTTGACGATCTGCCCGTATTCCCCGCCGCAGTAGCGGCCGGGCTTGGACACGCTTTTCAGAATGGTTGAATTCATGCGTAGAAACTTCCTCTCAAAAGGGGTTGTAAAAACATTACAACCCCTTTATGATTATCCTCCGAATCAGGGGCTCGGGAAAAAGACTCGGTCTGCGCTTTTTTCACAGCCCCTATTATAAGTTGAATTTAGAAACAAGCAGGCACGGGATCAGCCAGAACAGCTGGTAGATCGCGGCATACATCGAGCTTGCCGCATTGCCCATGCCGAGCCAGCCCGCCACGGCGCACAGCGCCGCGCAGATCACGACCGACGCGATCTTGGCCGCCTTCAGCGTGGTAAAGACGCGGCAGAGCTTGTCACACATCGTGACCGCGCCGACAAGGTCCGAAACGCCGCCGCGCGTGACCACGCCGCTGTCGGCACGTTCGCCGTGCAGCGTGTTTTCAAAGCCGCGGCGTCTGACCACCTTGACGGGCAGACGCGAAAGATCCATCGAGCGCGCCAGCAGCTCATCGCTGATGTTGGAGTCGCCGGTCAGGATAACCGATGCGATGCCGTGGCGCGCCAGCTTGCGCACCATCGTCTCGAAGCCGCCGTCCACCGTGTATCGGATGAAGAACTTCGCGCGGAGCGCGCCGTCCTGCGCCAGATACATCGTGGAGAAGCGCTTGCCGCCGAGCTCGTCACTCTTGTCCGAGACGACGAGGCCGTTGGCCTCCATATAGGAGGCGCTGCCGATGAACAGCGTTTTGCCGTCCACACGGGCGCAGACGCCGTCCTCGCAGATCGCCTCAATCTTGGTGTGATAGGGGCGGGGACAATCCGCCGTCATCAGACTGAACACATGGCGGAGGGGGCCGCCCAGCTTGCCGAACACCGCGCCCATCTGTTCGATGATGGTCTCGATGTCTCCCTTGCCGTAAATGCGCAGGTTTTCGAGCGACACGCCGTAGGACGGGAATGCGTCCGCATCGTCAAAGCAGATGACCGATGCGCCTGCATATTCCTCGGGTGCGGTCTCGCCGATGAGGGCGCTTTCGCTTTTGAAGAGCTTCTTTGCCGCGCTGTAGAGCGGGTAGCTGCCGCCGAGGAAGATCAGCGCAGGCAGGCCGATGGCCAGCACCGCGTCAAACGTGGAGACGGCGGAAAGCCCGCCGCCGCCCCGGACGCCGTCCACGATCGCGGCAATCAGCGCCACGGTCAGCGTGATCGGTACAAGATAACGGTTGATTGCGAAGTCACCGGTGCGCACCTTTTCGGTGCGGGCGAAATAGTTCTCGACAAAGCCGCACTTCTCCGCGCAGAGCGCAAGTGCGTCCGAATCGTCGCCGCCGATCCGCGCGGTCTCCTCCTCGCTCATGTGCGCGGCGACATATTTGCCCTGCCCCGGCGCGGACGCGATTTCAAACGCCATCGACTCGCGGCGCAGGTCGGAATAGTCAAACCAGCGGATCACGAGCGCGCAGAGCGCCGCCGAAAAGTTGTAGACCTCGGTCCCGGCGCCGCCCACGCAGCTGACGATGTCGCAGATCACGCTGAGCAGCATGAAGATCGCCAGCACGCCGCCGCCCGTCAGGCGGCCGCGGAAGAGGCCGAGCGTGCCGTTGACGATCTCCCGGTAGCAGAACGCGCCCGCAATCAGCAGAAGCTGCAGGGTCGCCATCGACCAGACGACCGGATAATAGCCGCGGTCAAAAATCTCGGGGGCCGCCACGCCGAGCGTGGGCAGGCATTCGATACACAGGAGCGCAAGCGCCGCCAGCGCAGTGAAAATCAGCTTGATGCGCGAACGGCGCAGCTTCTTTTTGTAGGCGGCGACGATGTCGTCGCGCTGCCGCTGGTATGTAAACTCCTCGCGCGGCGCGTCGATGGAGTCCGGGATGCCCGTGCTCTCCGGCACGACCTCAAACGCCGCGTCCGTGTCCGCCCACCCCTCGGCGGGCTTTTCCATGCCGAGCGCCTGCTTGATGAGCGTATAGTCGGTGCGGTCAAAGTCGACCGAATCCTTCTGCGTCTCGGTCTGCTTGCGCGCGGCGAAGTCGTCCTTTTTCTCCACGCGGGCGATGCGGTAGCGCAGTGTGCGCTTCGCCGTCGGGGAGGTATACCCCGTGTCGGCGGGCTTTTCGGCCGCCGTTTCCGCTGCCGCAGGCTGCGTCTTTTCCTTTTTCACATCGCCGGGCGTCAGTCCCCATGCCGCAAAAATATCGTTTTCGTCCACCTCGGGCAGCGCCTGCGCTGCGGGCGGCGTCTCGGGTTCTTCCTCCGAGGTCTCCGCCTCCGCGCCGCCGCCGATCATCTCGTCGATTTCCTCGACGGCCGTCTCGGCCGTTTCCGCCGCGGCGGCGGGCGCTTCCGCTTTCCCGTCGGCCTCCGGCGCTTCGGGTGCGGAGCCTTCGCCTGCATCCATGGCGGGTGCGGCTGCCTCGGGGGCGGGATCGGCCGCCTCGGCCGTCTGACTTTCTTCCATCAGGTTGCTTTTCAGTTTGGCAAGCAGCTCGTCCACAGACAGCTCCCGATTGTTCTTTTCATCCATAAATCCAAACTCCTTCTTGCGCCGTATTTATTGATGTCTCTGCCCGGATGCCTTTGCCAGCACGACCGCGGCCGCGCAGGATACATTGAGTGAATTGACGTGCCCGTAGTTCGGGATCGTGACGCGGAAATCGCACTTTTCCAGCACCAGGCGGGACGTGCCGCCGCCCTCACTGCCGAGCACGATGCCGACCGCACCGTCCCCAAAGTTGACCCTGTCATAGTCCTCGCCGCCGACCTCGGCCGCATAGATCCAGAGCCCCTTCTCCTTCAGGTAGTCGATCGTATCGCTGATGTTGGTCACCTTCGCGACAGCCATATACTCCAGCGCCCCCGCCGAGGCCTTCTCGACCGTGGCGGTCACGCCGCTGGCGCGCCGCTTCGGAATGATGACCCCGTGTACGCCGAACACATCCGCACTGCGGATGATCGCGCCGAGATTGTGCGGATCCTCCACACCGTCGAGGATCAGCACAAAGGGCTTCTCCCCTCTTTCCGCAGCGATGGCCAGGATCTCGTCCACCGTGGCATACGCCTTCTGCGCCGCCATGGCCGCGATACCCTGGTGATTGCCGCCGCCCGCCATCGCGTCCAGCTTCGGCTTTTCGGCCTCGACGACCGGGATCTTCCGTTCCAGCGCCTCGGCGACCAGCATCGTGATCGAGCCTTCCCGCTCGCCGCGCTGCACGAAAATCTTGTCCACGTCGCGGCCGCTTTTCAGCAGCTCGCGCACGGCGTTGCGCCCGATGACCGTCCCCTCGGCAACCTCGGGGGTCACGTCGCGGCGGATGGGCTTCCGCTTGAAATCTCGATGTTCTTTATAAGCCATTGTTGTTCTCAACTTTTCATTTTTCTGCCGCATCGCGCAGCATATCGTTATACATATTAAAGTATACCATAAGCGGGCCGAACGCGCAAGTCTCCGCGCGGATATTTTTCGTAAAAGCCGACAAAAAGAGAAAAGGCATGACAAAAAAGTCATGCCTTTGAAACCGAATGATACGGCGGCCTTACGGCCATGCCCGAAGTGTCTCGGATTCAGTGTCCCTCTTTCATTGCGGCAAAGCACTCGCTGCAATAAACCGGTCTGTCGTTTGAAGGCTGGAACGGAACGCGCGCTTCCTTACCGCAGTTTGCGCAAACGGTCGTGAAGTACTCCTTCTGTGCGCGAGCCTGGTTCTTTCTCGCGTCTCTGCAGGGCTTGCATCTCTGGGGCTCGTTCTGGAAGCCCTTCTCTGCATAGAATTCCTGTTCACTTGCCGTGAATACGAACTCCGCGCCGCAGTCCTTGCACTTCAAAGTCTTGTCCTGATACATTGTTTCTTACCTCGCTTCTAAATGGTAGATAGTTTTTTGCCCCAAGACGGATTCAAACCGACACCTTTGCATTTCCAACGCTCTGTGCTTTAAGCTATTCGGGCATATAAAACCGATTTTACACCGGTCGTTTTAGATTTTGTCTGAGTTTCTTCTTGATCCTGCAAAGAGCGTTGTCTACCGACTTCTGACTTTTTCCGATACGCGAGGCAATCTCAGCATAGGAAAAACCGCTGATATACATTTCAAAAATCTCATATTCGAGAGGCGAAAGCATCGCCCGGATCTGTCGGCGGGTCTCCCCCGCCTGTTCCTTGTCGAGCAGCAGGCTCTGCGGATTCGGCTCGCCGTCGCCGGGCTGCTCACTCTCGGCAAGATCGTCCATGCTGAGCGTGGTCCCCTTGCCGCGGATATACCGCAGCGAATCGGCAATGCCGTTGACGATGCAGATCTTTGCAAACAGACCGAACGTAACGCCGCGGTCGCCGCGAAAGGCCAGCGCCGCACGGTAAAGCGAAACCGACGCGCTCTGCCGCAGATCATCAAGATCGGCGGACGGGAGGCTTGCCGCATAGCGGGCGACCTCGCTCTCGAGGAGAGGCGCATACAGCTCGGACAGGCGCAGAAACGCCGCGTTGCTGCCCCGCCGGATCATCGGCAGAAGCCGCGCGACTTCATCGGCTTTTGCATCCTCTTGTCTGTTCACAATCAACCTCTCAAATCCTGCATGTTTTCATTATACCATTATTTTGCATAATGTCAATAGGAAATCGCAAATATTTTTTTGAGCATTTTTCACAAAATTTCGGTTTTTTCGACCTTTTAACGCAAAAAACGGACTTTTTCGGCGCACAGGGCGCCCGCAAAGCCCGCTTGCAGAATACGGAAATCTCCATCGTCAAACGCCTGCGGGCAGCGGTCAATTCAGAAGATAATCGACCTCGCCTGCGAGCAACGCCATGATTCCCTTGTAAATTGTGTCGGGACGGTCCTCAAAATTTGCCTTCATGCGCTCGACGCGCTGGGCGGAGTCGTCCACCAGATTGATATGCAGAATTTCCTTGCCCATCTCGGTGATCACACACTCGATGGCGTACTTGCCGTCGTCCAGCTCGGCCGTATGGCAGCTGACCTCGGCGCCCCGCTTTTTGAACGAGAGCAGCTTGAGCGCGCTCTTCAGGCTGCGCTCACGGATCGAACGAAGCAGCCCGCTCTGGAGCTGGCAGACCACGGCGGAGCCGAGCGGCGAGATCCGGTAGCGCGTGATCTTCTCCCCGGTCTTCTCGTCCGTGCTGATCTCCTCGACCACATGCCCCATGTCAAGAATCTCGGCAAAGCACTCGGCAAAGTCAAAATAGTTGACATATTCATCCTGCACGACGATGTCGTTGATGGTGGGAAAGTCGAGCGGATAGTTGATATTCTGCAGGAGGTAAAGTATGAATATTTTGATATCGTTTTTGTTTTTCAGTCTGGCGCCCATACTCCCCCTCCTTTCGCGTGTTTTTTATTCTAACATCAACCGACGGTGAAGTCAAGGCAAAAATGCAAAAAGCGCGCCGCATGGACAAATCTCGTTGGAAATCCGGTTGCGGCGCGCCTTATATCGGAAGATGCTGTCAGTTTCCGTCGGCGGATGTCGTTTCTGCGTCATCCGTTTCGGGAACGAATTTATATCCCTTGTATCCGGCATCCGAGAAGTCGCGGTAACCGAGGTAGCTTGTGCCGAGCCCGGTCAGCGTTTTCTTTGCGAGATAGCAATCCTTGTTGAAGACGATCGGCATCACGGGCATCTGCTCCATCAGATAGCGTTCCGCCTCGGCCAGAATGTCCGCGCGCGCCTTGATGTTCTTTTCGGCATAGGCACGCTCGATGATCTCGTTGTACCCTTCGTCGTTGAAGCCGCTCACATGCGGCAGATAGTCATAGTTTGCGCTTGTCATGTCGATGCCGCTGCCCGAGAAGGTCAGCGCATAGACGGCCAGCGCGGGGAACGCGTCGGTGGACTGCATCGAGACGTCGATGGCCAGCACGTCGAAGTCGCCGGTATCGTACGCTTCCTCGACGGAATCGATCAGATAATCGATTTCCTCGGAGTTCTCTATGACGGTCTCGCGAATGGCGGTCAGCGGTTTCAGCTCGACCGTAAAGCCGAGCGATTCCCACACGCCCTTGACGTATTCGGCCACGGCAGTCTCGCACTCGTTCTGTCTGTAGGCAAGCGTAAAGCTGCCGCCCGAGACGCCCGCCTCGGCGAGCAGTGCGCGCGCGCCGTCCGCATCCGCGGTGGTCTTCAGCACATCGCCCTGCACCTTGCGGAAGGTCTTGCCCTCGGTCGCATTGAAGACGGTGTTTGCAATCAAGCCGGTTGCGGGATCCGCATAGACCAGCAGATCGGCAATCGCCCGGCGGTCAATCGCCATCGAGAGCGCGCGGCGGACTCTTGCATCCGCAAACAGCGCGTTTCTCGTGTTGAACAGGTAGGAATAGGTCGAGTTTGCATCGGTAAGATGTGCCTGCTTTTTCAGCGCGGCGCGCTGTGCCAGCGGCACGTCGCCCATGTAGATGAAGTCGGCCTCGGCCTGATATGCCGCGTAGATCGCATCAAGATCGTCCGCATAAGCGCGCTGGCCCTGCGGCTTGTCTTCCTCTTTAATAAAGGTCACAAGAATGCGGTAAGGCTTGACATAGCGATCCAGCTTGTCTTCCTCGGTGTCACGGTAGTAATAGTTGTTGCGCTCGATGCGCATGGTGTTCTCGTCGCGGTCGATCTCCTTGATGGCGAACGGGCCGTTGGAGACGAGGGTCGCATGTCTGCGCGACCAGTAGCGATCGTTGTTTGCGACCGACTCCTCGCGGAGCGGCACCAGCGCGACGGAGGCGAGATTCTTCTTGAAGTTCTCGTAGTCGATCTTTTCCTCAAACGTGATCTCGAGCAGATATGTATCCAGCGCGACCACGCCGAGGTCGTCGATCGAGGCGTCGCCCGCCTTGACGGCGCGCGCGTTCTTCACCTCGTACAGCAGGGCGGCTGCGGTGCTTTGATTGGTGCATTCCATCAGGCGCTTCCATGCGAAGACAAAGTCGTCCGCCGTCAGCGAGCGGCCGTCCGACCACTTGGTCTCCTTGATGGAAATCTGCATCTTGTATTCATGATCCGCTTCGTTTTCGAGGATCGTGACCTTGTCGGCCAGCGCCTTGACGGCCTTGCCCTTGGCATCGAGGCGGTAAAGCCCCTCAAAAAGCATACCGAGCAGCTTGACCGACGACTTGTCCGTCATGTCGATGCCCGGGTCAAACGCATATATATCGCCGGTAATGTAGGCGTGAAAAATGTCTCCCTTATCCTCATCCGTCATGTTGATGGAACCGCCGCAGGACGCGAGCGGCAGCACAACGGCCACGAGGCACAGCAGGAGAGCCAGAACTCTTTTCATTGTAATTGATCCTCCGGAATCACATAAAATCGCTTGTATCATTATATCATTAGTTGAGCGTTTTATCAACGACTATTTTTTCGATTTTGTATTATTGGAGATTCTGCACAATTCGTTTTTTCAATTTTCGTCGGATTCTACAAAGCAAATTTGCGCGCGGCGACAGCATGCCCCAAAAAAGCGGCCCGGCTTTCGCTATAATACGAATATATCGCCGCGCAGGCGGCGACACTGAAGAAAAAAAGAAACGGAGAACGCTATGTACAAATACAGCATCCGCACCGACCTTGCCTGCGAATCCGAGGCGACGCACGACGCGGGGCGCGACGGCACAGCCTATGCGGAAAGCGAGGCCGGCGGCTTTCGCGTGGCGAAGCTGCACGTCAGAAACGCCGACGGCGAGGCGGCAACCGGTAAGAAGCGCGGCCGTTACATCACGATCTTCACCGATCTGCTCTGTGACGAGAGCGCGGACCGGATGGACGCGCTGGCCGCGCTGATTGCAGACGAGATCGGCGCGCTCGCCCGCGTACACCTCGGCGGTACGCCGCGCTGCGTGCTGGCGGTCGGACTCGGCAACCGGGAGATCACCGCCGACAGCATCGGCCCGAAAACCGTGGATCGCCTGACCGTGACGCGGCATATCCGCGCACATGACGAGGCGCTGTTCAACAGCCTCTGCCGCATACCGCTCTGCGCCGTTGCGCCCGGCGTGCTCGGGCAGACCGGCATTGAGACTGCCGAGCTGATCGGCGGCGTTATCGGGACGGCAAAGCCGGATCTCATCCTTGCCGTGGACGCGCTGGCGGCACGTTCAACGCGGCGGCTCGGCGCAACCATCCAGATCTCGGACAGCGGCATTTTCCCGGGCAGCGGTATCGGCAACCGACGCAATGAGATCAGCGCGCGCACGCTCGGCGTCCCCGTCATTGCCCTCGGGGTGCCGACCGTCGTCAACTCGGCGACGCTGGTTTACGACGCGCTGCAAAGCGCGGGTTATACCGAGATCGACGACCGCATCGAGCGCGTGCTCGCGGAGGGAGAATCCTTCTTCGTCTCCCCGCGCCAGAGCGACCGCATCAGCGAGAGCGCCGCCGACATGCTGGCGGATGCCATCGACCGCCTCTGCCTGAATGAAAGGAAGGACTGAAATGACAAACACACACAGCGTTCTGCCGGAGGAACGGCTGCTGCCGCCCGCGCGTGCAGACCTCTGTGCTGCACCGCAGCCGACATCGCCGCGCGCCGCGCGGCGCATCACCGTGCAGAATGCGCTGTGCGTTCTCTGCGCGCTGACGGCGCTCGCCGTTCTGCTTTTGGCGGCGCTTTCCAAACTTAGCGAGATCCGCGCCCGCGGCCTGCTCAATTACATTACGGAAGACCTGCTCAGCGCCTCGGCGGGCGGCACGCTCGGCGACCGCATGAGCGCCGCCGCGTTCGGCACGGCCGAGGTCGGCGGCGCGGGTCCGGCGGCGGAAGATACGGCGGTCTCGGCTGCTTTGCCCGCGCCGATCACGCTGCCGCGCATCTACTACATACCGAAAGAGGAGATCGCGAAGGAGATATACACCGAGCGTGAGCGGCTGGAACGGAAGATCTTCGAGCTGTACGCCTTTGACACGACCAAAGTCCCGGCGGACAAATACGCGATTCTGCCGACCGACCTTTCGGCCGGCGACGCGGCCGAGCTGAAAAACAGCACCTCCTTCGACATCGACATGCAGGAAGTGTCCGCGGCGGCAAAGCTGCGTCCCGCCGAAACGATTCCGACCGAGCCGCTCGTGCTGATTGTGCACACGCACGGCACCGAGGCCTTCTCCGCCGAGGGCTCGATCTGCTACGGCGGCGGTTACAACGAGCCGCGCAGCACGGACACGTCCGAGAACGTCGTCGCCGTCGGCCGCGCGCTGTGCGAAGCGCTGAACGGATCCGGTGTTCCGACCGTCCAGTGCGAGGTGATGCACGACCGTGAATCCTACATCGACGCCTACGAGCGCAGCGCCGAGAGCATCGCGGCATACCTCGAAAAATACCCCTCGATCCGCTATGTTTTCGATGTTCACCGCGACTCGCTGATTCGAAACGACCGCACCAAGCTCCGCCCGGTCACCCTCTGCGAGGGCAGTCCCTGCGCCCAGCTGATGATGCTGGTCGGCTCGGACGAAAAGGGCGCCGGCAGCTACGACTGGATGGGGAACCTGACGCTTGCCGAGGCGATCCAGCAGCATCTGTGCGCCGACACGCTCGGCGTGGCGCGCCCGCTCTGCCTGCGCGGCGCGTCCTACAACCAGCAGCTGGCCGACTACGGACTGCTTCTCGAGATCGGCGCCTGCGGCAACTCGCTCGCCGAGGCAAAAAATGCCGCCCGCGCCTTCGCCGCAGCCTTTGTCAAGGTGCTGCACGGCGAATAACGGAAAAAGACGAGGTACAGTTGACTGTACCTCGTCTTTTTTTGCAGTCGGCATCTTCTCGGCGGGTATGCCTTACCAGTTCTTCTTCTCCTTGTTTGTATCGTGATTGCGCTTGCGCTCCTCCACAATCCCAGCAAACCATTCGACCATGGCGGGATCTTGATGCGAGAAGAACGAACTCGTCGCGGTATCCAGCGCCGCGATTGCCTCCATATCCGCGGCGGTCAGGATAAAGTCGAACACGTCAAAATTCTCCTGCATACGCTCAATGTGCGTGGACTTCGGGATCACGACGACGCCGCGCTGGATGTTCCAGCGCAGCATAACCTGCGCCGCGCTCTTGTTGTACTTTGTGCCGATCCCGGCCAGCACGGAATTTGCAAACAGATTGCCGCGCCCCTCGCCGAACGGCGCCCAGGCCTCGATCTGCACCTTGTACTTCTCCATCCACTTTTTCGCCTCGGTCTGCTGATTGAGCGGATGCGTCTCCACCTGGTTAACCATCGGACGGATGCGCGCAAACGAACACAGATCGACGAGGCGATCCGGATAGAAGTTGGAGACGCCGATCGCGCGGATCTTGCCCGCCTCGTGCAGCTCCTCCAGCGCGCGCCATGCGCCGTAGTAGTCCGAGAACGGCTGGTGCAGGAGGCAGAGGTCGAGATAATCGGTGCGCAGCTTGCGCATGGATTCCAGCACGGACGCCTTTGCCGCCTCGTAGCCGTAATGCTCCACCCACACCTTGGTGGTCAGGAAGAGGTCCCGGCGCGGCACGCCGGATTTTTTGATTGCAGCGCCGACCTCCTCCTCGTTGAAGTAGGACTGTGCCGTGTCGATCAAGCGATAGCCCACCGCCAGCGCGTCCGCGACGCAGCGCTCGCATTCACCCTTGCCGACCTGATAGACGCCGTAGCCGAGGATCGGCATTTTCACACCGTTTGCCAAAGTAACCGTTTTCATATGTGATTCCCCTTTCGGTAATAAAGTCATTTGTTTGCGGCGACGAAATCCGCGATCGCCTGCCCGGCGTGTTCCACGCTGCCGCCGTGCAGCGCCAGTCCCGCGCCAATCTTCGCCGCGGGACACAGCCGTTTGATGTCGGCGACGCTGCGGCCGAGTCCGCTGCCCTCATGTGTGCAGAACGGCAGAATCGTCTTGCCGCCGAAGTCGCCGGACGTGAGGAACGTGAAGACCGCCATCGGCATCGTCCCCCAATAGTTCGGGTAGCCAAGGTAGATCACGTCGTAGTCGGATAAGTTTTTCGGCAGATGCGTCAGCGCGGGACGCGCGTCGCGCCGCTGATCCCGCCGTGCCTCCTCAATGCAGGCATTGTAGGAGGCGGAATAGGGTTCGGCCTGTTCGATGCGGAACAGGTCGCCGCCCGTCAGCGCCTGTATTTGTTTTGCCGCCGCCTCGGTGTTGCCGACGGCGAGCATTTTCAGCTGCCCGCTGACGTAGTTTTCGCCGGGACGTGAATAGTACGCGATCAAAGTCTTCATGGTTTCGCTCCTTTCGGTTCTGTATGGATTGTAACACAGTTTGGCTTGACACGGAAGTTCCGATATGGTAGCATGGTATAAACCAAAAGTTTATGCAAAGGAGTAAGTGCCATGTATGACCCCGCACTCCGAACCTTTCTTGCCGTCGCCGCATGTGGCAGCTTCACCGCCGCGGCGGAGCGGCTGTTGCTCTCGCCGACCGCAGTGATGAAGCAGATCAACGCGCTGGAGAGCCGTCTCGGGCTTCGCCTGTTTGACCGCACGTCCGGCGGCGTCCGTCTGACTGCCGCCGGAAAAACCGTGCAGCGCGGCGCAGCAGCGCTCATGCAGGAGGCGGAGGCGATCGTCACCGAGGCGCGCGCCGCCGCGCAGGTGAGCGACACGACCTTCTGCGTCGGCACGTCGCTTCTGAATCCGGCCAAGCCCTTCATGGAGCTGTGGTACCGCGCGTGCGATGCCTTCCCCGGCTACAAGCTGCACCTCGTCCCGTTTGAGGACACCAGCGAAAACATTCTCTCCGTGATCGACAAGCTCGGCGAGCAGTTCGACTTTCTCGTCGGCGTCTGCGACTCGAAGGCGTGGCTGTCCCGCTGCCGCTTCCGTCCGCTCGGCCGCTATCGGAAGATGATCGCCGTGCCGCGCGGCCATCGGCTGGCCGCCAAGACGTCGCTGGAGATCACCGACCTCTACGGCGAAACGCTGATGATGGTCAGCCGCGGCGACTCCGGCCTCAACGACCGTCTGCGCGACAACCTGACCCGGCATCATCCGCAGATCCGCATCGCGGACACGCCGCCCTTCTACGACCTGTCGGTCTTCAACCGCGCCGTCGAGACAAACCGCCTGCTGCTCTCCCTCGAATGCTGGACCGAGGTTCACCCCGGCCTTGTCACGCTCCCGGTCAACTGGGACTACAGCATTCCGTATGGGCTGCTTTACAGCAAAAACGCGCCGTCCGATGTTCTGCGCTTTGCCGACATCGCGCAGACGCTGCCGGACGCCCCCGCCGCGCCGCAGGAATAAACCGCATCAACCGCAAAAAGAGCCATCCCTTCGGATGGCTCTTTTTGCGGAAGAAATAAAAATGAAAGAAGAAACTCTTTTATTCCTCAAAGTTGGCGGCAAGACCCGCCGCCGCAATGACGAGGCAGAGCGTGATGCCGACCGCGCCCGAAATGACGCCGCACTCCATCCCGCCGATAAAGCCGAGCGCCGCGAAAAAGCTGACGAGGGTCGCCGTGACGCGCAGGCCGCGCAGCGTGATCCGCTCGCCGACCGTCAGAACGATCGCACGGAGAAGACGCAGCAGGATCGGCGCGGTACGCTTTCGCGCCGCGGTGACATTTCTCTTGCCGCTGTACGTATTGTATGCGTTGTATGCGTTCATTTTACAGTCCTCCGTATTTCCTCGGCACTTTCGTGTCTTTATGATAACACCACTTTTGGAAAATGTCAATACATTTTTGAAAAAATATTTCCGATTATGAAAATATATTTTATCTGTTTTGGATTTTTTATCGAAAAAAGTATTTACATTTCGGAAAATGTGTGTTACAATCATTTTAACAAGAATTTTCGTCTGGTTTTTTATAGAATTATGCAGTAAGGAGTTCGTTTATGCGTTTTTCCGAGCGAGTCAAACAGGTCAAAAAGGATAAAGGGATCACCAACGAGGCGCTGTCCGAGGCAAGCGGCATCCCGATGGGTACGCTCGGCAAGCTGCTCTCCGGCTTTACCGAGGAGCCGAAGCTGTCCACCGCCGTGGCCATCGCCGAGGCGCTCGGATGCAGTCTCGAGTATCTGGCGACCGGCAAGGAAGAGCCCCTCGCCCTTTCCGCCGAGGAAACAGCGATGATCGAGCGCTACCGTGCGCTCGACGCGCACGGCGCACGCGTGTGCAACTATATTTTAAATGAAGAATATATGCGCGCGGCCGACAGCGCGGGAAATGTCGCGGCGAAAGTTCCCGCCGCCCTTTTCCGCGGGGAGATCCGCGGGAGAAGCACGGGCGAGGCCGCAAAGCCTGTCGCAAAATCCCGCCGCATTCCCTTCTTTGCCGACCGCGTTTCCGCCGGTCTCGGCATCCACCTCGAGACCAACGACGCGACCGAGATCAGCATCGTGGACACACCGAAGACGCGGGACGCCGATTTCGCTCTGCGCGTGTCCGGCGACTCGATGGAGCCGCGCTACCATGACGGCGACATCCTGCTGGTCTCCGGCAAGGCCGACGTGGCGCCCGGCGAGCTTGGCATCTTCATCTGCGACGGCGAGGGCTATTTCAAGCAGCTCGGCGGCGACAGCCTCGTTTCGCTGAACCCGCGCTACGCACCCATTCCGCTCGCAGGCTTCGGTTCCTTCTCCTGCCGCGGCAAGGTGCTCGGCGTGCTGAAGCAGAAATCTTAAAACCGATGTAAATTGCGGGTTTGGCGCTTGCGTATGCGGGTAAACTATGGTATAATGGTGCTATCCTGCAAAACTGCGGTATACCCGCATCCGTAAGGGGGATTACCTTGGTCACCATCGGCATCGACATCGGCGGCAGCACGACGAAGATCGTCGGCTTCGCATCGAAAAACGCAGCCTCTCTGATTGAGCCGCTTTCGGTTCGCGCAACCGACCCGGTCACATCGGTCTACGGCGCGTTCGGCAAATTCATCAGTGAAAACGACCTTGCGCTCGCGGACATCGAAAAGGTTTCGGTGACCGGCGTCGGCGCAAAATATATTACCAAGCCGCTCTACGGTCTCCCCTGTGAGACCGTTCCCGAATTCAGGTCCATCGGCCTCGGCGGCCTGTACCTGTCCGAGCTGAACGACGTCATCGTGGTCAGCATGGGGACCGGCACGGCGCTGGTTCACGCCATCCGCGGCGCCGAGATCGAGTACCTCGGCGGCACGGGCGTCGGCGGCGGCACGCTCAGCGGGCTTTCCCGCCAGCTCATCGGCATTGATTCCGTGTGCCACCTGTCCGAGCTGGCGCTCGGCGGCGACCTCGATCACATCGACCTGCGCATCAAGGACATCACCGCAGCCAGCTACAGCACCCTTCCCGAAAACATGACCGCAGCCAACTTCGGCAAGGTCAGCGAGCTTGCCACCAAGGAAGACCTTGCGCTCGGCCTCATCAACATGATCTTCGAGACCATCGGCATGATGGCCGTCTTCAACTCCCGGATGCACAAGACCCGCGACATCGTGCTGACCGGCAACCTGACGCAGATTGCACAGGCCGAAGGCACGTTCCGGACGCTGTCCGACATGTTTGACGTCAACTTTATCATCCCGGCGCGCGCCCAGTATGCAACCGTCATCGGCGCAGCGCTCTGTACCCTTTAACATGCCGACTATGAAACCGAAAATGATCCTTTTTGACTATGGGCAGACGCTGGTCGTTGAACCGCAGTTTGACGCCAAGCGCGGCTACGGCGCACTCTATGACAAGACTGACGGCGGCAGGGTCAGCCGCGAACGCTTTGCGGACTTTGCAGACGCGATGTTTCTGGCGCTCGCCGTGAAAGCCCATGCCGCCTATCATGAGATCGACGATGTTCGCTTTCTGCGCTCGATCTGCACCTACTGCGGCATGCAGCCGCAGATTTCCTTTGAAGAAGCCGATCTGCTCTACTGGGACACCGCAACCGAGGGCTCCCACGCATCGCCGCACGCCGCGGAGATGCTCGCCGCGCTCGACGCGCGCGGTATCCGCACCGGCGTGGTCAGCAATCTCTGCTTTGCCAAGGAAAATCTCATGACCCGCCTTGCGCGGTATCTCCCCGGGCACCGCTTTGATCTGGTGGCCGCCAGCTCGGAGCTGCTTTTCCGCAAGCCCGAAGCGTTCATCTTCAACTATGCCCTGCGCGCCGCAAACCTGACCCCGGCCGATGTCTGGTTTGTCGGCGACAATCCGACGGCCGACATTCTCGGCGCGTCGGAGGTCGGTATGCGGCCGATCCTCTATACCGGCGCGCACATGCGCGACTTTGACGAGCCGATCGCCGTGCCGCATACCCGCATTGACGACCTTGCGGAGCTGATCCGGCTTGTCGACGAAGCCTGAACCCCTCCACATCTTCAGTATACCGCTTTAGTTGTCCCATAAAACGGACTTCTGAAGCGGTTTTTCAAAAAAACGCAAGTCAAGACCACCAGTAAACTGGTGGCTTGCAAGCCCCTAAAAGGGGCTAATACAGGCGAAGCCCCTGAAAGGGGCACGGAAAGTTTGGCACCGCATTACCATCACAGGCAGCCGCTCACGTGCGGCTGTCTTTTTTTGCCTATTGTCTCTTGCTACCCGTAAACGGGTCAGTATACTCTTTTATGCTCGCTTGATCACCGGCATAGTCCTCTTCCAATTGGTTTCGGATATATTCTGCAATCATTTTGCGATTCTGTCCGACTGTATCCACATAATATCCTCTACACCAAAAATTTCGGCTTCCATACTTGTATTTCAAGTTCGCATGTCTATCGAATATCATCAAACTGCTTTTTCCCTTGAGATATCCCCTAAACTGTGCTATACTGATATACGGCGGTATACTCACCAACATATGTATATGGTCGGGACATGCTTCTGCTTCTATAATCTCTGCTCCTTTCTGCTCACATAGTTTCCGCAGTATTTCTCCGATATCTTTCCGCAGCGTCCCATATATCTCTTTGCGCCGGTATTTCGGTGCAAACACTATGTGATACTGACACCGGTATTTCGAGTGTGCCGTGCTTTTGATTTCATTCTTATTCTTCATCAATTACTCCTCCCTTTCTTTTGGTAATGCGGTCGCCAAACCACTACCATTATATTGGGAGGTTTAATTGTTTTCAATAGCTTTCGGGCTTGCTTTTAGCTCGCCCCTTTTGTTTTTACTGAAGCGTCTTCCCGCTCCCCCGGTAGAACCGGGGGTTTATTTTGACTGCAAAAAGAGGCTGATTCCGCGCCAATGCGGAATCAGCCTCTTTTGTTTTGTGCTTATTGCAGATCTTACTTTGCGTACTTCTTTTCAAACGCCTTGATGGCCTTCTCGAAGCAGAGCATCGGCACTCTTGCCGAGCCTGCACCGATCAGACCGCCCTGGTAGTTGAACATACCGCCGTGGATCTCGGGGGCAATGCCCGTCTCGAGAACCTTGCGGATGTCGATACCAACAGGCAGGAAGTCGAAGTCGAGGTTCGGAACCGGGAACGCCGGGTTGTGGGTGATGCAGATCTCCTCCATCTCACGGGTGATGTGGATGGCGTCCTTCAGCTTCAGACCGCGCAGGCTGCAAACGATCGGGCTGGCAGCAGCGGCAAGACCGCCCATGCCGGCACACTCAACGACGCAGCTGTCACCGATCCAGGGCAGCTGGTCCTTCTCGGTGAACTTCGAGGAGGTGTAACGGCCCTTCATCATCGGCGCGGGCGCGGTGAACCACTCGTTGTCACCGAGACCTGCAACCTTGATGCCGAACTCGACGCCGTTGCCGCAGATTGCGGTGACCATCGTGGAGTACTCGGTGCCGACGGCCGACAGCATTGCACTGCGGCTTGCGCCCTGGCCGATGCAGTGGAAGAAGCGGGGCGTCTCGACGATGTAGTCGAGCGTGTCCAGGAGCTGCTGACGGTCAAAGCCCTCGAGCTTGAACAGCTCGGGCAGAATCTTCTTGTCGAAGAGCAGGTCGGAAGCCGTCTGACGGGTGTGGTTTTCATCGCCCATCTGGAAGCTCTCGGCGAGGATCGGCTTGACGGCGAGGCCGCCCATCTTCTTGAGGACGGCGCGCATCACCGGGAAGAACTCATCGCGCATACGGCGCAGATAGTTTGCGATCTCCTCGGAATACAGACCCCAGCCGCAGAAACCGCCCTGGTTCGGGCCTTCTGCCGGGAAGTTTGCGGAAATCTTGCCGGTTGCTCTGTCCTCGATGATGAACATCGCGACGCTCTTGGTGATGATACCGGTACCTGCGCCGACCGTGTTGGTGTCGAGCGCGGACATGATCTTGACCTTGCCGGACTTGATCAGCTTGACGGCATCTTCATCGGTCTCTGCCCAGTGCTCGAAGCGGCAGGCGCTGACCAGACCGCGCTGGTGCAGCATGACCATGTCTTCGTAAGCGATCGGAGGACCGGAGTGAATGATCGTGTAGTCGTCGAGGCCTTCGATGACGTCGCCTGCGGGCAGAATGTCCACAAGGTACGGCTGCGAATCAATGATTCTGTGAACGGCCTTGTCGTTGGCCTCGTCGATCTTTGCCTTGAGCTCGGGCGAAGAGATGGCATTCAGCGCATCCAGAACCTCGGCGCTCTGCTTGACCGGCGGCTTCCAGTCGATCTGGGTCGCCTTGACACCCTGTGCAACGAGGGCATCGTAAAAGAGCGTCGTACCGATGTTGATGACGCGAAGATCGCTCTTGTATTCCTTTTCTGCCATACGACTCAACCCCTTTCCTCAAGCGCTGCAAGGAACGCGCTTGCAATCTTAGTGCTTTCATAGTTGCTCTTGGTGACGATAACGCCGGCGTCGCGGAGCATCTGCTCTGCCGCGAGCGTATCCTGCGGGTCTTCAAGCGAGCCGCAGACGTTGGAAATGAAGATCAGGTTGCTGCCTGCATCCTTCAGCGCCTTGCATTCCTTGGCAAAAGGCGTGACCGGATCGGCCGCGACGCCGGGACCCATGATGAAGTCCATCGTGATGACGGCAACGGTCGGGTCGGCAACTTCCTTCTTGAAGCGCTTCAGCTTGAGCATCGGGTCAAAGACGGGGTGCGGCGCTTCTGCGGTGAAGTCCTCGGCACCGAGGTCGAGGATGCAGTGGCCGACGCTCGTGTTGTGATCCGGGATCTGCTCTGCGTACTTGGTCTTCAGGTTGGAATAGAGCTTTGCGCCCTTGTTGTGCTTGGTGTAGTAGATCATGCCCTCTTCGGTAAACGTACCGCCGCTGAACAGACCGCGCACATACTTCTGCTCGGGCTTCAGCGCGGAAACGCGCTCGGAGACGAGCTTTGCGATCTGCGCGTCGGTGTAGCCGGCATCCGGCTTCTTGCCGGTGCAGAGCTCAACCGCCTTGAGCGCAGCCTCTTCAAGGCTGTAGGCCGGGTAAACGCTGTGCCCCTCAAAGAGGGATGCATCGGCGCCGAGGAAGATCGCGACAACGGGCTTGGACAGTCTGTCCGCCGCGCTGAGGATCTTGGCCATAACGTCGAGGTTTGCCAGCTTGGAGACGAGGACGATCACCTTGGTGTCCGGGTCGTCGTCCAGGCGGCGCATACCAGCGTGCATCGTGATACCGCCGATCTCGGGGAGCAGGTCATGGCCGCCCGTGCCGATGATCGAGGTGACGCCGAGACCCTGACGCTCGACGATGCAGGAGACCTCCTGCGCGCCCGAGCCGGATGCACCGACGATGCCGACCGGGCCGGGACGGACGATCGAGCCTGCGCCGAGAGCAACGCCCTCGATCAGGCCGACGCCGCAGTCAGGACCCATGACGAGTCTGCCGCGCTCATTGCCGTACTTCTTGATGTCGGCTTCCTCTTCCAGCGTCACGTTGTCGCTGAAGATGAAGACATCGAGACCCATGGACAGCGCCTTCTTGGCCTCTGCGGCTGCATATTCGCCGGGCAGAGAAATCTGCACGAGGTCATAGCCGTCCTCACGGAGGTCAATCTCGGACAGAGACTTGTAGCTGACGCCGCCGTCGTTGGCCTTATGGTCGATGATGTCCATGATCATCTGCATGGCCGCCTCGACCTGTTCCTCGGTCTCTGCGGTAACGGCGAGTGCAAGGTCGTTGGCCGTGACGCCCTCGGGCATGGTATAGCCGAGATCGTCCAGCACCTCGAGGTTTGCGGGGGTACACATCTGTGCCTCTGCATTGGAAACGCCCTCGAGCTTGGTCACCTTGTCACCGACTGCCATAAGAGAAACCGAGTCAACATAGCGGTTCTTTTTCAGAATAACCTTTTTCATTGTCTTTTTCCCTTCTAACTGTTCGTATAACGGACTTGTGATTGGATTAAAGCTGCATTTTTGTCACGGCCGCGCCGTCCGGCGTGTTGCGGATGACGATCCGGTATTTCTCCTTCTCGTCCACGGAGTCGGTACGGACATGACAGCCCATCGAGCCTGCGCGCGTATATGCGCTGACGGCAAGCAGATATGCCGTCTGCAAATCGTTCACGAGGCGAATGGTATCAAATTTGAGTTTTGCGGAGACGCCCGCAAGCGAGGTCTCCTCCAGGGTTTCGAGCATCGCGCCGAATTCGTCCACCGCCGCTGCCAGCTCCGTGCCGCAGCGCAGCACGTTCAGCTTGTCGGACAGGATCGCGCCCATCTGCGCGCGGAGCTTGGTGAGGAGTTCTTCCTCCACCGGCTTCTTGCCGCACAGCGAGAGCGTGTCGCAGACGAAGTCCTCGATCGTCTCGTCGTCGAGATCGGCGGGCGCCGCACGATGCAGGAACGCTGCCGCGCTCTCCCCCGCGATCGAACCGAAGACCAGCGTCTCCAGCCCCGCGTTGCCGCCGATGCGGTTCGCGCCGTGCAGGCCGCCCGTGACCTCGCCGCAGGCGTAAAGCCCCGGAACGCCGGTGTCGCAGTGCGCGTCGATCACCACGCCGCCGAGCGACGTGTGCGGTGCGGGTGCGATCTCAAACGGGGTGGTCGCGATGTCGATGCCGACATCGGCATAGCGCTTGACGTAGGAAGCGTACAGCTCACCGAGCTTTTCCCTGCCCACGCCGGTCGCGTCGAAGAACACGCCGCCGTGTTCGGTGCCGCGCCCCTCCTTGATCTCCTTGAAGATGCACTTGGCCTGCACGTCCTTATCGACGCACTCACCCTTGTCGCTGTAGTTCAGCATGAAGCGCTCGCCGCGCGCGTTGCGCAGCACCGCCCCCTCGAAGAACATCGTGGTGATGACGCTCTTGCCGCGGAGCGTCGCAGGCGCAACCGCCGCGGAGGGTTCAAACTGCACAAACTCCATGTCGCAGAGCGACGCACCCGCGCCGAACGCCATGGCAATGCCGTCGCCGCCGATGTCCGACATGTTGGTCGAGAACGGATAGATATTGCAGAACCCGCCCGAGGCCAGCACGACAACGTCCGCCGTATAGCAGACGAAGCCGTCGTCCTTCTCGCTGTAGCAGAGCGCGCCCGAGACGCGGCCGTCCGCTTTGAGCAGGCGGAGCGCACGGGTGCTGCCGATCTCGGTGATGTTCGCATTCGCCGCGAACTCGGCACGGATCGCATTCATGATCGCGACGCCGGCATGGTTGCCGACGCTGGCGACGCGCGGCCGGCTTGCGCCGAGCGGACGCAGGAGCGAGTAGGAGCCGTCCTTCTGACGATTGAACTCGATGCCGAGCTCCTTCATCAGCGGCGGAACCACGGCGAGCGAACCCCGGCAGAGTGCGTCGACCAGCGCGGGGCCGCTCTGCTCCCTGCCGCTTTTCAGCGTGTCCGCCTCAAAGCAGGCGACGCTGTCGTCGGGATGGAGCGGCACATTGAAGCCGTGTACATAGGGCGATGCACCGAGACCGTCGCCGAGGATCGTGATTTTCTTGTCCGGGCAGCGTTTCGCGATGCCGCGCGCCGCCAGCAGACCCGAAAGCCCGCAGCCGAGGATCAGCGCGTCGGTTTTTACTACGGAATACTCCACTGTTCTGTTTCCTTTCCGGATAATATGGGTCGAGGCTGTTCATGGCGCTGCCGGAATCCGACAGCGCCATTTGCAAACAGCTCACCGAGGCTTAAAGACGCAATCCGACAGGTTTTCCTTTTTCGGTCTGCGCTTTTTTTACAGCCCCGAAATCTTTTAGCAATCCCAGACGCAGCCCTGTGCCATCGAACCGACGTTCTTGACAAAGAGGCGGAGATAACGCTGGTAGTTGCTTGCGGGGAATTCCCAATGGAACTCGGAGATTCTCTTTGCCATTTCCTCATCGGAGATGCAAAGGGTGATGCGGCGGTTGATGACATCGATCTCGATCTCATCGCCCTCCTTGACGACGCCGAGCGGGCCGCCGAGCGCTGCTTCAGGCGAAACATAGCCGACGGAAAGTCCCGAAGAACCGCCGGAGAAGCGGCCGTCGGTGATAACGGCGCAGGAATTGAAGAGCTCGTGATGGCCCTTCAGCTCTTCCTGGAAGGTGAAGGCGGTGGTGCCGAAGCGCGCCTTCATGCCGAGGAAGCGGACGACGCAGGCGTCGCCGGGGTTGATCTTGCCGGAGCGGAGCGCTTCCAGCGATGCATCAAGCGTATCGAAAACGCGTGCCTTTCCGCGGTAGCCGGTCATCAGGTTTGCGGGAACTGCCGCGATCTTGATGATCGCACCCTCGGGTGCAAGGTTGCCGTACAGAACGCCGATACCGGGCTCGGTCATAACCGGGTTGTCGAGCGTGTGAATGACATCGGGCAGGTAAACCTGTGCGTCCTTGACGTTCTCACGCAGCGTCTTGCCGGTGACGGTCATGACATCCATATCCAGGACGGTCTCCATGTTCTTCATCAGGGCAGTCATACCGCCTGCCATGTCGAAGTCCTTGACCGAGTAGATACCGCTGGGCGCGAGGTGCGACAGCAGCGGAATCTCGTTGGAGGCCTGGTCGAAATACTTCCACCACTGGATGTGGCCGAGGCCCGCCTCGTTGGCGATTGCGGGCATATGCAGAATCAGGTTGGAGGATGCGGCAACAGCCATGTCGATCTTGATCGCGTTCTTGACGGCAGCCTCGGTCATGATCTGACGCGCGGTGATGCCCTCGTCAACGAGGTTCATGATCTGCTTACCTGCCTGATATGCAATCAGGTAGATCTGGCTGCTGACGGCGCAGGTGGAGGAGTTGTTCGGCAGGGTCATGCCGAGTGCCTCTGCCATCATGCACATGCTGTTTGCGGTGGTCATCGAGGTGCAGCCGCCGCAAATGCCCCACGAGTGCTCGATCAGGCCGTTGTACTCGTCCATGTCCATCAGACCCTTGGCGGCCGTGCCGACCTTGTCCTGTGCATGGATGTGCAGAACTTCCTTGCCCTTGTGGATACCGAGCGGCATGTAACCGCCGGTGACGATGATCGCGGGGATGTCCAGACGCGCACATGCCATCAGATAGCCGGGAACGATGGAGTCGCAGGTGCAGAGCAGAACCATACCGTCGAAGAAGTTGCCGTCCACGGTCATTTCAACCTGGTCGGCAATGGAGTTACGCGAGGGAACCTCGATGTACTTGGGGTCCTTCAGCACCATGCCGTCGCAGATACCGGTGGTCATCACTTCGAGCGGCAGACCGCCTGCCTCGCGAACGCCCTGCTTGACTCTTGCAGCCAGCTTGTCGAGATGGACATGGCCGGGGTTGTACTCATTCCAGGAGTTGACGACGCCGATCAGCGGACGGTCGATCTCTTCCTTGGAGTAGCCCATGCCGTACATCAGGCCGCGGCGGCATTCTTCAGCTTCGCCGAATTCCCAGCAGCTGCGCATATCTTCATACTTTTTCTTTTTAAGCATTGTTTCGTTCTCCTTCAAAAACAATTATTAAAATCGGGTATGCAAAATCATCGGGGGTGTGTTTTGGTCGATTTCCGCGTCTCAGTCGTCGGACTTCGGCGCTTTGATGTAGTTCTCCATGTCAACCTTGATGTCAAACGGGTTGACGGGGTTGCCGTCGTCGAGCATCTTGTCGATGGCGCCGTCCACGGACTGGCCGCCGTCGATGACGATGGTCTCGCCGACGATGAAGCGGTTGGTCTCGTTGTCCGAGAGGAAGAGGATCATCGGCACGATGTCATCGACACAGCCGAGGAAGCCTGCGGGGATCTTGCGCAGGAAGCCCTTCTCCAGGTCGGACTGGTCATAGCGGTCGGTCGCCTTGGTGGCGATGAAGCCGGGGGCAATGCCGTTGACATGAATGCCGTAGTGGATCGCCTCGATACCGAGGTTCTTCGTGAACATGTTGAGGCCGGCCTTCGACGCGGTGTACGGCAGGGTCTTTCTTCTGACCCAGGTGACCTGCGAGTGAACCGAGCTGATGTTGACGATCGAACCCTTCGTGCCGTGCTCGATCATGTTCTTCATCGCGAAGTGCGAGAAGTAAGCCGGCGCATTGAGGTTGAGGTTGATCTGGCTCTCCCAGTACTCGAGGGGCATCTTCTCGAAGCCGCCCTCGGGCATCTTGAGCGCGCCGCCCGCGTTGTTGACGAGGACGTCGATCGTGCCGAACTTCTCGAAGAAGTCGTGCATCATCTGCTCGACGACCTCGCGCTTCGAGATGTCACCGCCGAAAATCTCGGCGCGGACACCGTACTTGCGGCACTTCTCCGCGATCGCCTGTGCGGCCTCGGGGTTCTTGTTGTAGGTGATACCCACATTGTCCCCGCGCTTTGCGAAGGCGACAACGGTAGCAGCGCCGATACCGGTAGACGAACCGGTGACCAATACGTTTCTTGCCATTGTGTTTTCCTCCAAAGTGTGTTTATTTTTCTTTTTTGGTTTCTCCGAAGAATTTCTCGTATGCGAGACGTGCCGCACCGAGCGCCGACTGGTATTTGCCGAGCGTGGTAATGGAGATCTTGATGTTCTCCAGCCGCTCACGCGGCAGGATGTTGCGGATCTCCTCCAGCGTCCGGCGATAGAGGTAACCGTCCTCGCGGCACTGTCCGCCGCCGAAGATGATCGCATCCGGCACATAGAGCTGGATCATGCTGGCGATACCCGCCGCATTGTAGACCGCGGCGGTATCCAGGATCGCGCGCGCATCCGCATCGCCCGCCCCGGCCGCAAGGTCGATCGCCCGCGCGTCGGTAAAATCGGTGCTGTTCGGGAAGCGCTCATGCGCGACCTGCACGAGGGAATTGCCGCCGGAATAGGCCTCGAGGCAGCCGCGGAAGCCGCAGACGCAGACCCGCTTGTTGTCCGAGATCAGCATGTGGCCGATGTGGCCGACCGGGCGGCCGGGGCGGCTGATGAGCAGCTGCCCCTCGGAAACGACGCCCGAGCCGATGCCCACGCCGAAGCCGAGCGTCAGCAGATTGCGGCAGCCCGCCATCGTGCCGAAATGGTATTCGGCGGCAGGCGCGGCCGCCTGCGTGGTCACGGCGTACACGCCGACGCCGTAGCGGTCGCCGAGAAGCGCGGCGGCAGGCACATTCTCATTCCAGGGCAGACCGAAGTTTCTGCCCGAAACGATCACGCCGTCCTCAAAGTCCACATTGCCCGAGACCGAGATGCCGATGCCGTCCAGCCGCTCCCGCTCAATGCGCGATTCGCGCAGCGCGGTATCGACCGTGTCGAACAGAAAAGCCATGAAAGGCTCTTTGCCGCGATAGTGCGGCGTCTCGACCTCGTTCATATAGACGGTGTTGAACGCCAGGTTGCAGACGACCGTGCGGGTAAATCCCGCGCCGATGTCCAGCCCGACGTAGCAGGCAGCGTCGCTGTTGACGCACAGCGGAATCACGGGACGCCCGCGCCCCTGCGATTTTTCGCGCCGTGCAAACACATAGCCGCTGCCGAGAAGCGCATCGACGCCCTTGCACATCGTGCCCCAGGCAATTCCGGTCGCTTCCTGAATATCTTTTTTGGACGCATTGCCCTTTCCGCGGCGGATCGCGTCCATGATCTGTACGGCAACGCTCATAATAGCTCCTTCATGTGCTCCCGCACCGTGTACATCGGCAAAAACAGATGCGCAGGCTGAATGCCGCCGACAAAATCGACGAGCTGCCGTGCGATCGCCGCCGTATCGGTCTCACCCGCGTCAAGGCGGGACTTCACAAAATCACGGTAGAGCTCTGTTTTTCGGATTGCGGTATCAAAGAGACGGCCGACCGCGTCCGCGCCCTCGATCACGTCGCCCGACGGGATGAACGGATGTCCGAGGATCGCCCGTGCGGCATGGATCGCGCCGAGCCGCGCCATCGAGCGGCGGTAGTCGGCAAGATACATGTACGCGCCGCAGCCCTGCACGGCCGTGCCGTCCAGCTGCACCGAGTCGCCGCAGACGAGCGTGCCCGTCTCCCGGTCGAGAAAGCAGACCGCGTCATCGTCGTGGCCGGGCGTGGCGATCAGCTCCAGCCGCCCGCCGAGCAGATCACCGTCCGCAAGGACGGCGTCCGCCGTGGTCCCGACGAGCCCTGCCGAGGGGGGCGGGCTGTTTTCGGGAAAGGCGCGGCGGATCTCCGCATTGTAGTAAAGGGGGTTGCGGATCTTATCCGCCGACTTTATGTAGGCGGCGATTTGTTTCACGCCGAGCGCCCGCATCCGTGCAAAGCCGCCGATGTGGTCGCCGTGCGTGTGCGTGCAGGTCAGCACGTCGATGTCGCGCGGCGCAAGTCCCTGCGCCGCCAGCGCCGGAACGAGCACACTGTCAACGAGCGCGGCGCTGCCGCCCGCGTCGATCAGGATGTTCTCGCGGCCGCGGACCAGGATGATCCCGGTCGTCGTGCCGCCGAACGGCTCACGCAGCAGGCATACGCCGTCCGTGACGGGAATGAAGCCGGGTGCGCCGCCCTGTTCCCGTGAAAGACGCTCCACGGCGGGAATTACTTTCTCTTGCAGGACTTGACCTTGGCAACAATCGCTTCCGCGTTGGCCTTGATCTCATCGTAGTCGCAGGTACCCTTGGTCGGATTGGTAAGCGCAGTACCGAGCGAAACCGCATAAGCGCCGTCATTGAACCATGCTTCGATATTGTCGATGTTGACGCCGCCGACCGGGATGCATCTTGCCTGCGGCAGCGGACCCATGACCGCCTTGATGAAGCCGATGCCGAGTGCGCTTGCCGGGAACACCTTCACGATGTCACAGCCGGCATCCATGGCAGTCACGATCTCGTTGAAGGTCATGACGCCGGGCATGTAGCAAATGCTGTAGCGGTTGCACATCTTGGCAACCTCAAGGTTGAAGTTCGGTGCGAGGATAAAGCTTGCACCTGCAAGGATCGTCTGTCTTGCCGTTTCGGGATCGAGAACCGTACCCGCACCGACATAAACATCGAGATTCTTCTCCTTGATCTCCTTCGCGATCGTCTCGATGATGTTGAGCGCGCCGGGCGTGCTCATCGAGATCTCGAGGATCGTGACGCCGCCGTCCATGATGGCGCGGGTGCGAACCATCGCGTCTGCTTCATTGTTGTCGCGAACGATGCCGATCAGGCCGTTCTTGTGCATGTTCTGAATGACACTGTGCTTCAAAATTTCCATCTTAGAAATCCTTCTTTCACAAATTCAATATTGTCTCGATTTATCTCTGGATTCTGCCGTTGCCGCTGCCCGCGATCAGGTTCTCGACGTCGTCCTTGGTGAAGCGGACGAAGTCACCGTAGATCGTGTGCTTGAGCGCGCTGCCGCCGATCGCATACTCGATGATCTTCTGGCGGTCGTCGGGGAAATGACGGAACGCATAGATCAGCGAGCCGCCGAAGCTGTCGCCGCCGCCGATGCGGTCCACAATGTTGGTGATGCTGTACTTGCGGCTGATGTGGAAGTCGCCGTCGCGGAAAGCAAGCACGCCGGACCAGTTGTTGTGATCCGCGCTGACGCTCTCGCGCAGGCTGACGGCGAGCGCCTTGACGTTCGGATAGGTGTCCATGACGATCTTCGCGAGATCCTTGTACATCTCGGTGTTCAGCTTGCCGGAGTCAACGCCGGTCTCCATCTTGATGCCGAGGCACTTCTGGCAGTCCTCCTCGTTGGCGATCATGACGTCGATATACTTGGCGATCTCGGGCATGACCTCGATCGGCTCCTTGCCCCACTTCCACAGCTTCTTGCGGTAGTTGAGGTCGCAGGAGACCGTGATGCCCTTCTCCTTGCATTTCTTCAGCGCTTCGATGGTCGCGTCGCAAAGCGACGCGGACAGCGCGGGCGTGATGCCGGTGACGTGGAACCAGTCTGCATCCGCGAGGATCGCATCCCAGTCAAAATCGCCGGGCTTCACCGCGGCGATCGCCGTGTTGTCGCGGTCGTAGATGACCTTGGAGGGGCGCATGTTCGAGCCGGTCTCCGTGAAGTAGAGGCCGAGGCGCTTGTCGGAGAACCGAATGGCGCTCGTGTCCAGACCGAAGCGGCGCAGCTCGTTGACGGCTGCACGGCCGAGATCGTTCTTCGGCAGCGCCGTGACGAACTTCGCCTCGTCGCCGTATGCGCTGACCGCAACCGCGACGTTGGCCTCCGCGCCGCCGAAGGTGCAGACCATGTTCGGCGTTTGCAGAATCATTTCTCTGCCGGGCGGGGTGATACGGAGCATCAGCTCACCGAAAGTAACAACTTTTTTCATTTTTGTTTACCTCGATAAAATAGTTTTGTGTGGACATAATTCGCCCACGGTCTTACATCTTAATTATAAAGACTTCCGCACGGCAAGTCAAGGCGGCGACGCTTTCTTCTTTACAAATAAAAAAAACGCTTCGTTTTTTGTTTTTGCGCGTGATTGACATTTTCTTAACAATATATTTATTTTTCGCACCTCGCGGTTTCATAATTAAATCACTCGCGATTTATTTTGCGCGGGCTTGCTCCGTTTCGCTGTAAGATAGGGCTTGATTCAGCGCGAAAAAAATGTTAAAATAGAAGCAGTCAAGGCAAATTCAAATTACGGAGGTATTATCATGTCGATCCCAACCCCGCATATCAACGCAGGCGCAAACGACTTCGCCGAAACCGTCCTGATGCCGGGCGATCCTCTGCGCGCCAAATTCATCGCCGAAAACTTCCTGGAGAATCCCGTTCTCGTCAACAACGTGCGCGGCATTCAGGGCTATACGGGCACTTACCGCGGCAAGCGCGTATCGGTCATGGCCAGCGGCATGGGTATGCCGTCCATCGGCATCTACTCCTACGAGCTTTTCAACTTTTACAATGTGAAGAACATTATCCGCATCGGCTCGGCCGGCGCCATCTCGCCCGATCTCAAGCTCTTCGACATCGTCATCGGCATGAGCGCCAGCTACAACAGCGTCTTCGCCGACCAGTTCGGCCTGCCCGGCACATATGCGCCGACGGCCAGCTATACGCTGCTCAAAAAGGCGACCGACGCGGCCGAGCAGCTCGGCCTGCCCGTCACGGTCGGCAACATCCTCTCCAACGACCTGTTCTACGACGATGCGCAAAGCACGCTTGCATGGCAGAAGCTGGGCGTCCTCGCCGTCGAAATGGAGAGCGCGGCGCTCTACATGAATGCGGCGCGCGCCGGCAAAAACGCGCTCTGCATCTGTACCATCTCGGACAGCCTCGTCTCGCACGAGGAATGCACCGCCGAGGAGCGGCAGACCGCCTTCACGCAGATGATGCGGCTCGCACTCGAGATCGCCTGACATGGCGCGCACGGAAAACCAGAAGCGCAGACTGCTCTGCCTGCTCGATCTGCTGTATCGGGAGACCGACGCCGACCACCGTTTGTCCCTTGCCGGGATTCAGGCGGGGCTGGAAAAGGCGGGGTACAGCGTCGAGCGCAAGGCACTCTACGACGATCTCCGCGCGCTGGCGGATCACGGCGTCGCCCTTGAATATGCTGCGCGCCGCGGCTACGCCGTCGTGTCGCGCACCTATGAACCGGCGGAGCTGAAAATGCTGGTGGACATCATCAGCTCGGCCAAGTTTCTCACCGCGAAGAAAAGCCGCGAGCTGATCCGCAAGCTGTCGGGTGAGACCAGCCGCTACGGCGCGGAGGCGCTGAACCGCCAGGTCTACACGTCGCGCGCACGCTCCCAAAGCGAGGTCATCTACTACACGGTGGACGCCCTGCACACGGCTATCCGCGAAAACCGGCAGGTGAGCTTCCGCTATTGCCACTACAACGCGCGCAAAGTGCGTGTCGAGAAATCCCCCGGCCTTCGCTACGTCGTCAGCCCGTGGGCGCTGCTCTGGGACAATGAAAACTACTATCTCGTCGCCTACGACGACGAAGCCAAAGCGATCCGCCACTACCGCGTGGACCGTATGCGCGACGTCTGTGCCGAAAAGCAGAAGCGCCTCGGCAAAGCGGCGTTCGGCAGCTTTGACATCGGCGCCTACGAGAGCAAGACCTTCGGCATGTTCGGCGGCGAGGAGGAGACCGTGACACTCGCCTGTACGGCGCGCGCCGCCGACGCCATCATCGACCGCTTCGGCACGGAACCGACCTTCATCCCGGACGGAGACGGCTTTGACGTGACGGTGCGCGTGTTCCAGAGCCCGCAGTTCTACGCATGGCTCACCGGCCTTGCGGGGCTGGTTCGCCTGAAAGCCCCGGCGCGCGCCGTGGAAGCCTACCGGGCGTATCTCACGGACGCGCTGGAGAAGCTGCAATAACAAAAGAAAAAGGCTCGCAAGCGAGCCTTTTTTGTTTTTGTTCAGTTGTCGCCGGGGACAAGCCTGCCGAGTTCGTCGTGGTTGCCGACCGTGTACTGAAGCAGATAAAGCACATCCGCCACATCGACCTTGCCGTCATTATTGACGTCGATGGCATCGCGCGCCGTAAAGGTCTTGTCGCCGCCGATATAGCGCAGAAGGCTGATGACATCGCGAAGATCCGCCTTGCCGTCGCCGTCCGTGTCGCCGCCGATATGTTCGTTTTTCGGCAGTGCTTCATTGTTGTTGCCTGCGAACCAGACATAATTGTCGCCCTCGAGCGCGCCGACGGACACGCACAGCGCCGAAAGCGCAAGGAGCATCGCCAAAAGAAACGCCAGTCTTCTCATTTCGGCCTCCGTTCGAATTTTTCTGCTTTTTTCTGCTTTTATTATAGTACAGAACGCGCAGCCTGTCAAGCGCAAAAATACCGGCCGAGCCCATGCTCGGCCGGTATTTGAAGCTGTAATTACTCAGCGTCGGCGGGAGCTTCCTCCGCTTCGGCTGCGACTTCGTCTGCCGCTGCGTCTGCGGCCTCGTCTGCCGTCTCGACTGCTGCTTCGGCTGCCTCTGCATCCTCAATCAGCGCGCGGATAGACAGGCTGACCTTCTGCTTCTCCTCGTCGATGTCGATGATCTTGACCTCGACCTCCTCACCGATCTCAAGAACGTCGGAGGGCTGTGCGATGCGGGTCTTGGAGATCTGCGAGATGTGGATCAGGCCGTCCGTACCGGGAACGATCTCAGCGAATGCGCCGAAAGGCGTGAAGCTGACGATCTTGACCGTTGCGACGTCGCCGACATTGTACTTGTTTCTGAAGACGTACCAGGAGTTCATCTCATCGGTCTTGTAGCCGAGGGAGATCTTTCCGGTCTCGCGGTTGAAGTCCTTGACGTAAACGTCGATGACATCGCCGACCTTGACGACCTGGGACGGATGCTTGATGCGCTTCCAGGACAGCTCGGTGTTGTGCACCATGCCGTCTACGCCGCCGAGATCGACAAACGCACCGTAGGTGGCCAGATTCTTGACCGTGCCCATGTAATGCTTGCCGACTTCAACGGTTTCCCAGAATGCATCCTCCTTCGCCTTGCGCTCCTCGCGGAGGACGGCGCGGATGGAAGCGAACGCTCTGTGGCGCTGCTCGTTGATCTCGATGATCTTGACCTTCTGGGTCGTGCCGACGAGAACCGAAAGGTCGCCGCCGCGCGGAACGCCCGAAAGGGATGCGGGGATGAAGACGCGGTTGCCCTTGATGGAGATGATGACGCCGCCCTTGACGGCCTCAACGATCTTGCCCTCCAGCGTCTCGCCGCTCTCGCTTGCCGCAACGATATCCTTCCAGTTTCTGTCCGCGTCTACGCGCTTCTTGGACAGCACGGCGATACCGTCGATGTCGCTGACTTTAATCACAAAGCCTTCAACGCTGTCGCCGACTTTGAACATCTTGGTCAGATCTGCATTCGGCTCATCGGTGATCTGGTCGTATGTAATTACGCCGGTCGCCTTTGCGCCGAGATCGAGTCGGATCTCGGTGGGCGAGACCGACATGACCGTGCCGGTGACGATATCTCCTGTATTTAAAGTTTTGAAGGAATCCTCCAGCATCTGTTGAAAGTTTTCTGCTTCAGTGTTCATGGTTTTGCTTACCTCCTCAATGATACCGCGCGGCGTCGATGCACCTGCGGTAATACCAACTGTTACACAGCCGACAAAGCTCTCCGGTCTGAGTTCGTCCGCGCGCTCGATCAATGTGCAGCGCTTACAGACGGAGGAGGCGATCTCAAACAGTTTCTTTGTGTTCGAGCTTTCCCTGCCGCCGATAACGATCATGCCGTCGCTGATTGCCGCGAGACCTTTCGTCTCGCTTTGTCTGTTTTCCGTAACATTACATATTGTATCAAAAATAATCGCGTTTGTATATAGTTTTTTTAATTTTTTCTCACATTTTTTCCAAAGAACCGTGTTTTGCGTGGTCTGTGCCACCAAAACGATGGGTTTTTCGGGATGTTTTTCCGCCGCAAGCAGTCTTTCCAGCTCTTCTTCGCTGTCAAAAACCACGGTTTCGCCCTTTGCGTAGCTCAGAATGGAGAGTACCTCGGGGTGCGCGGGGTCGCCGAGCACAAAGAGCGTCACGCCCGGTGCGGTGTGTTCCGCCGCGATGCGGTGAATTTTTTTGACAAACGGGCAGGTCATGTCCTCGATGTGCAGCTGCGGGTATTTTTCCGCGAGGGCGCGGAGCGCCTCCTCCTCGCCGCGCGGAATGCCGTGCGTGCGGATGACCACGCGGGTCGGCACGCCGCTTGCCGCCACGTCTCCGACGTCGGCGATGTCGATCGTGCGGACGCCCGCGGCGGCCAGATGCTCGTTATACGGCCGGTTGTGGATGAGATGCCCGAGCGTGCAGATATGCTCGCCGCGCGCAATCGCCTGCTCGACGAAATCGGTCGCGCGGCGCACGCCGAAGCAGAAGCCGGCCTCTTTCGCTACGATGACTCTCATTTGCTCTGATATTCGTTCCGCAGCGCGAGGATGCGGTCAAAGACAAGCTCGGCCGCGCGCGCGTACTCCTCCTTGCCGCCCGTGGTGAAGCCGAACTCCGCATAGCGGATCGGCTTGCCGATGATGACCTCCTTCTTGCGGAAGAGGCGGTAACGATATCCCTTGACGCGCACGAACACCGGCTGCACATCCGCCTTCGAGCGGTAGACCAGCATACCGATGCCGGGCTTGACCGCCGTCTCGGCGGGATCGACGCCGCGGTAGCGCGTGCCCTGCGGGAACATGGCGACGACCTCGCCCTCGTCGAGCAGGGTCAGCGTCTTTTTGATGGCCGCAACGTCACCCGTGCCGCGATCCACGGCATAGGCGCCGAGCGCGCGGATCAGGGGTGCGAGGAGCGGCACCTTGAACAGCTCTTTTTTCGCGAGATAGCGCAGCTGCCGCTTGAACGAGATGGCCAGCGCCAGCACGTCCAGCATCGCCGTATGGTTGGCGCAGACGATCAGCGCTCCCTCGGTCTGCTCGTTCTCCGTACCGTAGGTGCGGACGCACATGCAGGCGCGGATCAGCCAGGAGACGTATTTGCGCACCCACATGTAGAAGCCGTGGTTGTTGCGGTCGGGGCGGTCGTCGTGGAAGATCTCGGGGTGCTTCTCCGCATCGCTTTCGGCGCCCGGCAGCGCCTTTTCTTTTTTCGCCAGCGTATCGCGCACGATCTTTTCCGCCGCGGCGATGCTCTCGTCGAGCGTCATCTCCGAGGTGTCGAGCAGCACCGCGTCCTCGGCGGCGCGCAGCGGCGCCACGGCGCGGCCGCTGTCGCGCGCGTCGCGCTCGTTGATGGCGGCGAGGATCTCCTCGTAGGAGACCGTTTCGCCCTTCTCTGCAAGCTGTGCGGCGCGGCGCTGCGCACGCGCCTCGGGCGAGGCCGTGAGAAAAATCTTCACGTCCGCGTCCGGCAGGATGACCGTGCCGATGTCGCGGCCGTCCATGATGACGTTGTTCTTCTTCGCCAGCTCCCGCTGGGTGACGAACAGAAAGTCGCGCACGGCGGGTACGGCGGAAACGCAGGAGGCGTATTTGGAGATCAGAGGCGTGCGGATTGCATCGCCGACCTCCGCGCCGTCGAGCAGCATTTTCTGCTCCCCGTTTTCATAGCGGATGCCGAGATGCACACCGCCGATATTCTTCTCGATCCCCGCCGCGTCCTCGGGGGCAACGCCGATGCGCGACATGTACAGGCCGACCGTGCGATAAATCGCGCCGGTGTCCACGTAGACAAAGCCGAAGCGCTTTGCGAGTGTCCTTGCAATGGTGCTTTTGCCCGCACCGCCGGGGCCGTCAATGGCAATTCCGATCATAATAACTCCTTGTGAACTGTTTTCAGCTCCATGCCGCGCTCTCTCCGGCAAGATATCCGGTGGAAAAAGCGATCTGCAAATTGAAGCCGCCGGTGTAGGCGTCGAGGTCAAGCACCTCGCCGCAGAAATACAGGCCGGGGATTTTCTTCGCCTCCATGGTCTTCGGCGAAACCTCCGAAAGCTCGACGCCGCCCGCCGTGACGATCGCCTCGGAAAGCGGGCGCGCACGCTTCACGGTCAGCGTGAAGTCGCGCAGCACGGCGGTGAGCGCCTGCCGCTCGGCGCGTGTGATGCCGTTGACCTTCTTCTGCGGGTCGATGCCCGAGCGCCGCACGACCGCGGGGATCAGCTTCTGCGGCAGCAGGTCGCCGAGCGCGTTAGCAAAGTCGCGGTTGGCATACTTGCCGAAATCCGCAAGCAGGCGCGCGTCCAGCGTCTCATCGTCGAGTGCGGGCTTGAAATTCAGGTGCAGCACATACCGGCCGCGCCGTATATCGCGCAGATGCGCGGAGGCGGAGAGGATCATCGGCCCGGTCACGCCGTAATGCGTGAACAGCATCTCGCCGAAGTCGGTGTACACGACCTTCCCGCTCTCGCGGTCGGTGACGGTCAGCGCCGTGTTCCGCAGCGACAGCCCCTGCATGGCGGCGGCGTCGCCCTCCTCGGTCTCGAGCGGAACGAGGGACGGGCGCAGCGGCGTCACGGAGAGCCCCAGCTCCTTCGCAAAGCGGAAGCCGTCGCCGGTCGAGCCGGTGAGCGGATAGGATGCGCCGCCGGTTGCCACGATCACGCGGTCATGGCGGCGCGCGCCGCCGTCCGTCTCCACGAGAAAGCCGCCGTCCGTCCGCTGTACGGCGCGGACCGCAGCATGGATAAAGCGTACCCCCGCGTCGGCGGCGAAGCGGCGCAGCGCCTCGGCGATGTCCGCCGCCTTGTCCGAGACCGGGAACACGCGGTTCCCCCGCTCGGTCTTGAGCGGAACGCCCCGCTCCTCGAAAAACGCCTTGACGTCGGATGGCGAAAAGGCGTTCAGCGCCGCGTACAAAAAGCGCGGATTGCCGCTCTGCACATGCTCAAGCACCGTGTTCACGTCGCAGTCGTTGCAGACGTTGCAGCGTCCCTTGCCCGTGATGCGCAGCTTTTTGCCGCAGAACGGATTCTTTTCATAGAGCGTGACGGCGGCGCCGCACGCAGCGGCACGGCCCGCCGCCATCAGCCCGGCGGCGCCGCCGCCGATCACAGCGATCTGCGGCATCAGTTCTGCACCTTCGCATAGACGTCGTACTCGTCCCAGATGCGCTCCAGCTTGTCGAACACATCGTCGAGGTTCGGCTGCATCTCACGGGCGACCGCCACGATCAGCGCGTTCAGGATGCTGAGCGGCGCGACGAAGGAATCGACAATGGACGCCATGTCACTGCGACAGACCAGCGTCTGGCTGGCATAGGGCGCGATCGGCGAGGTCATGCTGTCGGTGATGGAAATGATGTTGCAGGCCTGCTCCTTGGCATAGGCGACGGCGTTGACCAGCCGCGCGCTGTAGCGCGGGAAGCTGATCGCCACCATGACATCGTCCTTGCCAATGCGGAAAATGTGCTCGAACATCTCGCTGCCGCTGGTGGTCTGCACCAGGCGCACATCGTCGAACATCAGGCGGAAATAGTGCGCAAGAAAGCTCGCAAGCGAGCCGGACGAGCGCATACCGATAATATAGATGCTTTTGGCGTTGATGATCTTATGCACCGCCATGTTAAAGGCCTCATGATCGATCTCGTCGAGCGTGCGGCGGATGTTGTCGATGTCCGACTCCAGCACGCTGTTGAGAATGTCGCCGTTGCCGATGCGCGTGTTGGTCACCACCATGCGCTGCTTGGTGGTGAGGCGCGTGCGGATGATCTCGCGCAGATTCTGCTGGAGGCCCGGGTATCCGTCAAAGCCCAGCTCGATGGCAAAGCGGACGACGGTCGATTCCGACACGCCGACCTCGCGGCCGAGCCGCGCGGCGGTCAGATACGCCGCCTTATCATAATTGTGAAGCAGGTAATTCGCAATGGTTTTCTGCCCTTTGGAGAAGGTGGGAAGCAGCTCCTCGATCTCGCGGATCAGATCTTTTCTCATCGTCATTATTTTGCTCCGTATCTTTCAGATTGTCGTCGCGGCGGAATGCCGCAATTCGTCTCATTGTAGCATTCTTTTTGCAGGAAGTCAACAAAAATCCTGCAAATTCAGGGCGTTTTCTTTGAACGCAGCCGAATTTTGCAGGATTTTCGTCATTTTTCAAGCACTTTTGCAAAGAATTGCCGCAAAGCCGACTCGCAGCGCGCACGGTCGCGCAGATAGCTGCACCCGTGCATCGCGCCCTCGACGAGGATCAGCGTCTTGTCGGCGGCGGGGCACGCGGCATACGCCGCCTCGGTCATCGAGGGCGGCGCAAAGTCGTCCGCCGTGCCGTGGATGAACAGCGCGGGCTTTGTCCAGTTTTCCACCGCGCGGACGGTGGTCGCCTCGCGAAAGCCGAAGTGCGCCCGGCGGCGCGCCATATGCCCGACAAGATACAGGATCGGGAAATCGCCGAGATGAAACGTGCCGTGCAGAATGTGGCTGAAAATGTCCCACGGCGAGGTGAACCCGCAGTCGGCGATCACCCCCGTGACCGTGTCCGGCAGCTCCGTGCCGCACGCCATCAGCACGGCGGTCGCCCCCATTGAAATGCCGTCCAGCACGATCTGCACGTCGCCCCCGGCGCGATCGGTCAGATACCGCGCCCAGTCGCGGACGTCAAACCGCTCACGGATGCCGTATGTGATATACCTGCCCTCGCTCTCGCCGTGCGCGCGGTGATCGAGAACAAGGAGGCTGCACCCGAGCGTCTCGTAATAAAGCGGCAATACCGCGGCAAAATCGCCGCGCCCCGAGCTGCGGAAGCCGTGGGACAGCAGCAGTGTGCGCCGCCCGTCCCCGTTCTTGTAAAAGCGCGCGTGCAGCCGCAGGCCGTCAAAGCTTGTCAGATACAGATCCTCATACGGCAGGCTGTCGTACAGCGCGCGGCCGTGCTCGATGAGATCGCGGCTCTCATCCATCTGCTTTTTGAAGTCCTCGGCCACGTCGGCGGTGAAATTGCCGTCCCGCAGGATCGCCATGCCGAAGAGCCTGCGGCAGATCAGCCACAGCGCCGCACCGAGCAGGATCAGAATGGCCGGGATCAGCCAGATCAGTATTTTGTCCATTTTCGTATCACCCGAACGTATCATACCATAAACCCGCAGGTTTTACAAGTTTTCCGAAAACTATTTACTATTTCCCACATGTAGGCTATAATAAATTTGATATTTGTATGCATTCTGTTTACACACGAGGTTTGCTATGAAAGATATGAAAAAGGATAGTTTCCGGAGTATTCTCGAAGGGATCCCGCTGGCCACACTCGGCTCGCTCATTTTTGCCGTAGCCGTCGCCTTTTTTTACGATCCGGCCAAGCTCGCGCCCGGCGGCATTTCGGGTCTTGCGGTCATCATCAGTCATGTGACGAATATTCCGACCGGTACGCTGATCTTTGTGATGAACATTCCGCTGCTGGTTCTGGCGCTTTTGCGCTTCGGCAGAAAATTCGTCTTTCTCACCATCTACACCACGGCGCTCTCCTCGCTGGTCATGGATCTGCTCGCGCCCTATGCCGCGCAGGTCGCGCCGATGACCGACGATATGACGGTCATCGCGCTCTGCGGTGCGGCGCTGGACGGGCTCGGCCTCGGGCTGGTCTTCCGTGCGGGCGGCTGCACGGGCGGCTCAGACATCATCGTCAAGTTTCTGCGGCAGCGCTATCGCGCCATCCGCACGGGCGGCATGGCGCTCATCATCAATTCCGCCGTCGTTGCACTGACCTTTGTCGTCTTCCGCGACTTTGAGATCACAATCTACTCGGCACTCGCCATGATCGTCGCAAGCTATGTGCTCGACAAGGTGCTCTACAGCGGTGACAGCGCAAAGTTAGTCTTCGTCATCAGCGACCGTGCGCAGGAAATCACCGATCGTGTGCTTTCCTCGATGCATGTGGGCATTACGCTGCTCGACGGAGAGGGCGCATATACGAACACGCCGAAAAAGGTCATTCTGTGCGTGGCGCGCAAGCACAGCTTCCCCAAGGTGCGCGATGTGGTCAAGGAGATCGACCCGCACGCCTTTGTCATCGTGTCCGGCGCCACCGAAATCTTCGGAAAGGGCTACAAGAGCCAGTTCACCGACGAGATGTGAGCGTGCGGGCGCGTTGTCAACGGCGGGAGTAAGCCCCGCCCCACAATGAAACGGTGTACACGCCTGAAATCCGTTTTCACCTCTTTCGCAACACAAAAAAGGAGCTGAGATGCAGCTCCTTTTTTCTTATCCTTTTTATTGTCTTATCGTGATGCCGAGCTCGCGCTCCATCGCTTCGAGAATCTTCTTTGCCGCCTTGTCCGCCTCATCGACGGTCAGCGTATGGTCTGCGCTGCGCAAAACGATGCGGAAGGTGACGCTCTTCTTGCCTTCACCGACCTGAACGCCGCGATAGATATCGAGCAGCTTCACATCCTCGAGCAGCTTCACGCCGCTTCTGTACATGACCTTCTCGATCGCACCGACTTCCAGCGCCTCCGCGCAGACAAACGAGAAGTCGCGCGTGGTGGCCGGGAACTTCGGCAGCGGCTTGTACTGCGGCTCTGCCCCGCGGTTGGCAAACAGAGCGGGCACGTCGATCTCGGCGACGTAGACCGGCTGCGTCATGCTGTAGTTGGCGGCGACCGCCGGATGGATCTGGCCGAGGATGCCGAGGTAAACGCCGTCATGCGTATACAGCTCGGCGCATCTGCCGGGATGGTAGGACGGGTTCCCGCTCTGGCGGGTATAGTCGGTACGGATGCGCGCATAGCGGGCGACCGTCTCGCAGATCGACTTCATCGTGAAGAAGTCGCCTCTGCCGTAGAAGCCGATCGTCAGCACCTTGCGCTCATCGGGCAGTGTATCCTCGCCGGTGGGCGTGTAGGTGGTGGCCAGCTCGTACAGGCCGACCTTCTCGTTCGAGAAGTTGGCGTTGCGCGCGAGCACCTCGAGGATCGACGGGAGCGCCGTGGTGCGCATCACGCTGGTGTCCTCGCCGAGCGGGTTGCGGATGGTGACCGACTTCCGCTTTGCGCTGTCCTGCGGCAGACCGATCTTATCGTAATACTTCGGCGAAATAAACGAAAACGTGTTGATCTCGTCAAGCCCCAGGCCGCAAAGCAGGCGGTGCAGCCCGGCCTCAAAGCTCTGCGACGGGCTTCTCTGCCCCTGCGTCATATTGCCCGAGATGCCGGTGGACTCGATCTTGTTGTAGCCGTAGATCCGGACGACTTCCTCGGCAATATCGTTCATGCAGAGGACGTCCTCGCGGAAGGACGGCACATAGATTCTGTCGCCCTCCACCCTGAAGCAGAGGCTTTCGAGCACGCCGCGCATATAGTCGGCGGAGACGTCGATGCCGAGGAAGCGGTTGATGCGCTCGGGCTCAAGGCGGATGACCGTCTGTTCCTTTCTGCCGGGGTACACATCGACAACGCCCGCGACGACCTCGCCCGCACCGAGCAGGTTGACAAGCTCGCAGGCGCGCTCCAGCGCGCCGTAGGTGTTTTCGCGGTCCAGCCCCTTTTCAAAGCGGCCGGAGGACTCGGTGCGCATCCCCAGCTTGCGCGAGGTGATGCGGACGGACGGACCGTCGAAGCAGGCCGACTCGAAGACGACGACCCCGGTTTTATCGGTGATCTCGGAGTTCTCACCGCCCATCACGCCGGCAAGTGCGACCGCCTTCTTATCGTCCGAGATGACCAGCATCCTGTCGTCGAGCGTGTGGTCCTTGCCGTCGAGCGACTTGAACGCCTCGTTTGCGCGGGCATGGCGCACCGTGATGGCGCTGCCGTCGAGGCAGGCGTAGTCAAAGGCGTGCATCGGCTGACCGTACTCGAGCATGACATAGTTGGTGATATCGACGATGTTGTTGATGGGGCGCACGCCCGCCGCGCGCAGACGCATCCGCAGCCACAGCGGTGAGGGCCCGATCTTCACGTTTTTGACCACGCGCGCGGTGTAGCGCGGGCAGAGGTCGGGCGCGTCGATCGTCACCTTGAGGTATTTGTTCACGTCGTCGCCGCTCTCGCGCACGACCGGCGTCGGTATATGTGCGGGGCGGCCGAACGTGGCGGCAGCCTCGCGGGCAAGCCCGATGACCGACAGGCAGTCGGGGCGGTTGGGCGTGATCTCAAACTCGACCACCGTGTCCGACAGCAGCAGCGCCTCACGGATGTCGGTGCCGATCTTGTCGGCAAAGGACGCGCCGAGGATGCAGATGCCGTCCTCGACGGCCTCGGGCATATCGTGCGTGGTCAGCCCCAGCTCGCCGATGGAGCAAAGCATACCGAACGACTCCACGCCGCGCAGCTTGCCCGGCTTGATGTGTACGCCGCCGGGCAGCGTGGAGTTTGCCTTGGCGACGGGGATGACCGCGCCCTCGAAAATATTCTGCGCGCCGGTCACGATCTGGACGGGCTCGCCCTCTCCGACATCCACCGAGCAGATCTGCAGGTGGTCGGAATTCTCATGCTTTTTGACGGAAAGAATGCGTCCGACGACAACGTTCTCGATGTCCGCGCCGAGGACGGTGTAGCCCTCGACCTTGGAGCCGGTATCGGTCATGCGGTCGCAGAATTCCTTATCCGGAATATCGGTGACATCGACGAAGTCGGTCAGCCAGTTTCTTGAAAGATCCATCTTACTCTCCCCTTTCTCAGTTGAACTGCTTCAAGAAGCGGACGTCGTTTTCATAGAGCAGGCGCATGTCGTCGATATTGTACTTGCGCATGACGATGCGCTCGATGCCGAGACCGAATGCAAAGCCGCTGTACACATCGGGGTCGATGCCGCAGCCGCGCAGGACGTTGGGATGCACCATGCCCGCGCCGAGGATCTCGATCCAGCCCTCTCCCTTGCAGAGGCTGCATCCCTTGCCGCCGCAGACGAAGCAGGAGACGTCAACCTCGGCGGACGGCTCCGTGAACGGGAAGTGATGCGGACGGAAGCGGATGCGCGTGTCCTCGCCGAACATCTTCTTGGCGAAAAGCTCGAGCGTCCCCTTCAGGTCGCCCATCGTGATGCCCTTGTCCACGACAAGCCCCTCCAGCTGGTGGAACAGCGGCGAGTGCGTCGCGTCCACGGCGTCCGAACGGTACACGCGGCCGGGCGAAATGATGCGGATCGGGGGTTTCTTCTTCTCCATCGTGCGCACCTGCACGGGCGAGGTCTGCGAACGCAGCAGGATCTTGTCGGTGATGTAGAAGGTGTCCTGCGTGTCGCGCGCCGGATGGTTCTCCGGGATGTTCAGCGCCTGGAAGTTGTAGTAGTCGTACTCCACCTCGGGGCCCTCGACGATCTCGAAGCCGAGGCCGATGAAGATGTCCTCAAGCTCGGTCTGCACCAGCGAGAGCGGGTGACGGCTGCCGACGGCTGCCGGCTCGGTGGGCAGGGTGACGTCCACCGTCTCTGCCTCGAGCTTTGCCTCGAGCGCCGCCTCATGCGCCGCCGCCTTCTTCTCCTCAATCAGATTCTCGATGTAGGCGCGCACGTCGTTGGCCATCTGACCGATTTTCGGTCTTTCCTCGGCGGAGAGCTGCCCCATGCCGCGCAGCACGCTTGTCAGCTCGCCTTTCTTGCCGAGGTACTGCACGCGCAGGGCTTCGAGGTCAGCATTCTTCTCGCTGAGCTTTGCCGCCGCCTCGGCCTTGATCTTTTCCAGCATTTCTTTCAAATCGAAACGCCTCCTTTTTATATATATTTTTTTTTGACAACAAAAAACCGCCCCGAAAAACGGCAAAAACCGTTTTCCGGGACGGATATGCACATATCCGCGGTACCACCCGCATTCCGACCGTAAAGCCGACACTTTACCGCTCTGTAACGGGAGCACCCGTGCGGGGCTACTCTTTTTTCACCTCGCAGGCTCCGAAGCGAAACGCGCTCTTCCCCGTGCAAAACCGCTTGCAGCCGCGGCGGTTCTCTCTGTGTGACACGAAACGGAAAGAGGCAAACTTCATCTGCGCCGTCCTGATTGTAGCACAGAAAATACCGAAATGCAAGAGGTTTTACGCATTTTTTGCGCGACGGAGCTTCTTTGCGGTGAGGTCATAGCTTTTCCGGATCAGCGGCAGAATCTCCGCGTCGGTCATACTGCCGTCCAGCACGACGCTTACCCAGTGCCGCTTGTTCATGTGATACGCAGGCAGCACCGCCGGGTAAAGCTCGCGCAGGATAAAGCAGTCCTCCGGCGTCTCCTTGAGGTTCAGCCAGATATGCCCCTCCCGCTCGAAGATCATGGCGAAGATCTTGCCGCCGAGCCGATGACGCATGATCGTCCAGTTTGCATCGTCAAACGGATAGTCCTCGTAGGCGTCGTCCAGCATACAGGCGGCGATCGCATCTTTCCGTGTCGTCATACGCCGCTTTGGCGTCAGCCGACGCGGAAGGTGAGGGCGCGGGTGAAGGTCTCGCCGACCCCGGCCTTCTCAATACCGAGCTTGGTCTCCCAGACATGGTCCGTATCGGTCAGGTCACTCGTGCCGCACCACGGCTCGATGCAGAGGATCTGCATCTTTGCGCCGACGCCCCACAGGCACATATACGGAAAGTCGCGGATGCCCAGCTCAACAAATCTGCCCGACTTCTTCGAGAGCAGCGTGACCGTGTCCGCATGTACGTTGCCGTACAGCATCGGGCCGTCGTCAAAGAAATGCTCGCCGACGAAAACATCGTTTCCGTCCATCGGCAGCTTCGACGTCCTGCCGGTGAGCAGACGCGTACCGGCCTCGGACTCGAGCAGGTCGATCGACTGCGGGCGGTCGAAGCGCAGGACATAGTCCTCGCCGCTCTCGCCGAGCTCGATCGGGCAGTAGAAGCCCGGGTGCGCGCCGAGCGAGAAATACATCGTCTTGTCGTCGCGGTTAACGACCTCAAAGCGCTCCTCCAGCACATCGTCCTTCAGCGTGAAGGTCACGCGGAACAGAAATTCATAGGGGAAGAAGAAGCGGGTGCCCTCGTTTGCCGCAAGCTCCAGCACGAGGTGCCTCCCGTCGTGTTCGGCGACGGCAAACTCCGCGTCCTTGGCAAAGCCGTGCATCGTCGCGGGATAGACCTTGCCGCCGATGATCGTGCGGTCATGCGCGATTCTGCCCGGATTCGGAAACAGCAGGATCGAATGCGCGTTCCAGATCTCCGCGCCCGGCTGCCAGATGTATTCCTTCTCGGTCTCCTTGGAATAAATGCTGAGCAGCTCTGCCCCCTTGGTGGCGACGCGCGCCGTAAGGCGGTCATTTTCCAGTGTGTACTTCAAAATGCAAACCTTCTTTTTTTATTTATTTCAAAATGTGAACGGAAGACAAGCGTGTTATACGTTATACGGGGATCTCGACGTCGTCGGCGGGTGTGGCCGCCGCGCCGAACACGGGGACATCGCTGTCCCAGCCGAACGACTGCGCACGCATACCGCGGCCGACCCAGCCGCCCTTCGCATCGCGGCGGGCGTGGTAGACGATGAAGTCGGTCTTCCCGTCCCTCGCCTTCACAAAGGAGCAGTGACCCGGGCCGTGCGTGCCTTCGTTTTCGACGAAGACGGGTTCGGGGTGCTTCACCCAGTTTGCCGCCTCCAGCGGATCGCCCCCGCGCAGCGTCAGCCTGCCGAGGCAGTAATGGCGGCACCAGCTGCCCGCCGCCGAGTAGATGATATGCACCGTGCCGTCCTTTTCGAGGATCTGCGGCCCCTCGTTGACGGTGGGCAGACACTTACCGGCCTTGGTGGGGCCGCTGCCGCGCTTCTCCCAGTCGTATTCCGGACGGCTGAGCAGCACACGCGCGCCGGAAAGCTCCGTCGGGGACTTCATCGGCGCGATGTAGAGATTCTGATTCGTGTTTTCGCGGCTCTCCCAGCCCGACCAGACAAAGTAGAGCTTGCCGCCGTAAGGCATCACCGTGCCGTCGATCGCCCAGCAGCCGCTGCCGTCGTCGAGCATCCCGACCATCTCGTAGGCGCCGTCCGGGCGGCCGTCGGTCGATTTCAGCACATACATGTGATGGTTGACGTTGGCGCCGTCATCCGCCGCAACATAGCAGTACCAGTCGCCGTCGATAAAATGGATCTCGGGCGCCCACAGCTCCTTGGAATAAGGCTTGCCCGCCTCCGGGCGGAAGATGCACCTGCCGTCCTGCGCCAGATGATGGATGTTGTCCGCCCGGCTCACAAACACGCCGTCGGCGGTGCTGTAAACGTAATAATACCGCTCCTCAAAACGGACGACGAACGGGTCGGCGCCGCTTTCGGTGATCGGGTTTCTGAAAGTCTCGGTCATGATTTACCTCACGATAGATATAATTCTTCCTCTGTTAGTTTATCACAGGGCGAAGAATATGGCAATACAAAAAAGCCGCTTTCTTTGTGCATTTTCTTTGTGTATCCGTTTGGAATATTCCGAAAAATATTTTTGAAATAGTATTGCTTTTTTGCCGAGGGTATGGTAAAATGTAATCCGCATTGTGAAAAAGCAACCTATCGGAGGAAATATAAAATGACAACTCTTGAACTTGTACTCGGTATTATTCTTCTTGTCGGCGCGCTGTTCCTCATTGTCGCCGTTCTGATGCAGCACGGCAAATCGAAGAACCTGTCCGGCACGATCGCCGGCGGCGCCGAGACGTTTTTCGGCAAGACCAAGGGCAGAGCGATCGACAAGGTCCTCTCCAGAGTGACCTCGGTCGTTGCCGTCGTGTTCGTCGTTCTCGTCATCGTGATCTATGCGATCGAGAGCCCCAACTACACGCCCAACACCAATGTCAACACCGGTCTCGGCGGCGACGACTACCACGGTGTCGTCACGACGGAAGCAACCACCGAGGCGACCGAGCCTGCGGAGTCGGAAGCAGCCGAGTCCACCGCCGCAGCCGAATAATTCAAGTCTGTATGCCGAATCCGCTTTTGGTTGAAACTATCAAAAGCGGATTTTTCTATGCAAAAAGGAAATTATGAAAAGAAGAAAAAGCAAGAAATCAACCGGAGCAGCGTCGGAAAACGTTGCAAAAGCCCTGCGCCGCCGCAGCCGTACAACGCGGCGGCGCGCAGGCGGCCGCGGCGCGGCGGCGCCCCGCCGCCCGGCCGAGACCGTGACGCTGGAGGGCATCTTTGCCGCGACCGAGCGCGGGTTCGGCTTTGTCACCGTGACGGAAGAATCCCCGCTGACCGAGGACATCTTCATCCCCGCGCGCAAACGCGGCGGCGCGATGGCGGGCGACCGCGTGGCCGTCACCGTGCGGAAGCGCGATCTGCGCCCCACGGCGGGCGGCGGCTTCCGCATTGAAGGCGAGATCACGGGCATTCTTTCGCGCGGCTTCACCGAGCTGTGCGGCACGCTCGTCGAGACGGGGGGGGCGGAGCGCCGCTTTGCGCCCTTCCGCGTCATCCCGGACAATCTGCGGCTTGCCGACGCGGTGGAGCTTGCAAACGCGGGCGGCGCCGCACCCGGCGATAAGGTGCTTGTGCGCATCACCGACTACGGTGACGGACGGCGCCCGCCGCGCGGCGAGGTTCTCCGCGACCTCGGCGCTTCCCTGTCGCTCGGCGCCAACTACGAATCCGTGCTGCTTGCCGCCGGCATCCGCACCGAATTTCCCGAGGAGGTGCTGCGCGACGCCGAACGCGCCGCGGCAGAGCCGATCCGCCCCGCGGGCAGACTGGACCTGCGTGAGGCGGCGATTCTCACGATTGACGGCGCGGACGCCAAGGACCTCGACGACGCGATCTCGCTCGAAAAGACCGCGGACGGCTGGCTGCTCGGCGTTCACATCGCCGACGTCTCGCACTATGTCCGCGAGGGCTCGCCCACCGACAAGGAGGCAATCGCGCGCGGCACGAGCGTCTACTTCACCGACAAGGTCGTGCCGATGCTGCCCGAATGTCTCTCAAACGGCGTCTGCTCGCTGAACGCGGGCACCGACAAATACGCGCTCAGCGCGCTCATCACGCTGGATAAAGCGGGCAGGATCAAGGACTGCCGCGTGGAAAATTCCATCATCCGCTCCAAGGTGCGCGGCGTGTACAGCGAGGTCAATGATCTCTTCGAGAAGAAGAGCAGATCGAAGTTTTACACGAAATACAAGCCGGTTTGGAAAACGCTCGCCGACATGTACCCGCTCTATCAGCTGCTGGCAGCCAATTCGACCGCGCGCGGCGTGCTCGAGCTGGAGAGCGCCGAGGCGAAGATCATCCTCGACGCGGACGGTATGCCGGTGGACGTGGTCAAGCGGGAGCGCGGCGACGCGGAAAAGATGATCGAGCAGTTCATGCTCACCGCCAACGAGGCGGTCGCGCGCTTCATGTGCGCAAAGCGCGTTCCCTGCGTCTTCCGCGTCCACGAAGCACCCTCCGAGGAGAAGCTGACCGCCTACAAGAACTTCGTGCACAACCTCGGCCTGTCCATCCTGCCGCTGAAAGCACAGAAGCTGACGACCGGCGCATTCGCGCCCGTCCTCGCCGAGGCGGAGGAAAAAGGCTTCGGCAGTGTGCTCTCGCGCATCACGCTGCGCACGCAGATGAAGGCGAAATACAGCGCCGTGCGCGGCGACCACTTCGGCCTCGGGCTGGAATACTACTGCCACTTCACCTCCCCCATCCGCCGCTATCCCGACCTGTCGGTGCACCGCATCCTGAAATACACGCTGGAAAATGGCGCGCCCGCCGCCGCGAAGCATTACGCCGCGTTTGCCGCCGAGAGCGCCGCGCGTTCGAGCGAGAACGAGCTGCGCGCCCTCTCCGCCGAGCGGGACATCGAGGATCTCTACAAGGTCATCTACATGCAGAAGGCCGTCGGCGAGACCTTCGACGCGGTCATCTCCTCGGTGACCGCATTCGGCCTGTTCTGCGAGCTGGAAAACACCTGCGAGGGTCTGATCCCGATCGAGCAGCTCGGCGAGGGCTACAGCTTTAGCGAGGACGCGCTCACGCTGTCGCGCGGCAAGCATGCCTACAAACTCGGGCAGCCGCTCCGTGTCCGCATCACCGAGGCAAATGTCCTGCGCCGCCGCGTCTATATGGAGCTTGCGGACGAGCAAAGCGGAAAGAAGAAGAAAAAAGCATAACGCGAACCGCCGGTTCTATAGAACTGCATCTGCATGATTGCGGCGGGAGCAAGCCCCCGCCCTACAGCTTTTGCACCGCAAACCAAGCCTCCCTTGTGTAAAGGGAGGTGGCGGCGAAGCCGCCGGAGGGATTGTTACAGAGCCAAGAAACAACCCCTCAGTCACCTATCGGTGGCAGCTCCCCTTGCACAGGGGAGCCACAAAACCGCCCTCCAAAGAGGGCGGTTTTCCGCGGTTGACTTTGGCAGCGAAATGTGATAAAATACACTCCGGAGACGGCGGTAAAACCGCCGTATGATTTCAATGAAAAGCATCAACAAACGATTTGCAAAGATCCGCATCGTCTCGAAGATGGTGCAGTACAGCGATGAGACCGACGCCACCGAGCAGCTGACCGCAGAAGATGTCACCGAGGAGTCCTCGACGCTGACCACCGACTGCACGGTTGCCGACAAGGGCGGCAAACTCGAGATCGAATACGAGGAGAGCGAGATCACCGGCATGGACGGATCGACGACGAAGCTCTTCTTCGACACGCGCGAGCCGGGGCTGGTCAGCCTGCTGCGCGAGGGGAGCGTGTCCTCCGCCTTCGTCTTTGAAGCGGGGCGGCGGCATCTCTGCGTCTACAACACGCCCTGCTTCCCGATCGAGCTGTGCGTGGACACCAAAGAATTGCAGAACAGCCTGACCTATCACGGCGGCAGCTTTCACGCCGTCTATCTCGTCGAGATGAACGGCGTGCTGGCCGAGCGCGCCGAAGTGACCATCACTCTGCTGACCTGAACCAAACCGAAAGGAGCGCCGCATGGAAGTCGAGATCAAAAAAGAATACAAGACACCGAGCGGCGTTTATGTCCTTTTCGGCGAGGAGGACTACCTCAAGCGGTTCTACGCCGCAAAGATCCGCGAGGCGCTGCTCGGCGACTCGCCCTATGCCCTGTTCAATCATGTGATTTTCACGCCGAAGAGCTTCACCGCCGACGCAGCGGCCGACGCGCTGATGACGCCGCCGGTCTTCGACGAGAAGAAGCTGATCGAGCTCTCGGAGTACAATTTTGCCGAGCTGAAGGCCGCCGAAGCGGACGCGCTGCTCGAGTTTTTCGAGGCGGCGAAGGCCTACGACACCGTCGTTGTGCTGATGAACCTTGCCGCGGGCGCGCTGGACTACGGGCAGGCAAAGGGCGCGAAGATCACCAAGCCCTCGGCGCTCTATAAGAAGCTGAACGCCGCCGCCAAGATGGCCTATCTGCCGCACGCGACCGCGCGGGAGCTGGTCGTCTGGGCGGGCAAGCATTTTGCCAAGGACAAGCTGAGTGCCGACGAGCGGACGCTCGCGCGCCTCATCGACGTGGCGGGCAGCGACATGTCCGCGCTCGCGGGCGAGATCGAAAAGCTCTGCGTCTGGCTGCATGCAAACGGACGCGACACGCTCACGGCGGCCGACATCGACCGCGTGACCTGCCAGACAAAAGAACTCGAGCCGTTCTCCCTCTCCGGCGCGGTGCTGGACGGCGACGCCGACCGTGCGCTCTCGATCCTCCGCACCATGGAGGAGAAGCGCGTGCGACCCTTTTCCGCCTTTGCGGGCATTTATTCCACCTACATCGACCTGTACCGCGTGCGCGCCTGCCTCGACGCGGGAATGCCGCTCGGCGAGATTGCAAAAAAACTGAAAATGCACGAATACCGCACCAAGCTCTACGCCGCCGCCGCGAAGAAAACCACGAGCACACGGCTCGGCACGATCCTCACGCTCTGCCGTGAGGCGGATCTCGCCGTCAAGAGCGAAAGCACCGACTACGGGCGCCTGCGCGCCCTCATCTGCGAGGCGGCAAGATGAGTGAAAAGCTGCGCATCGCCCTGCCCGTCATTGTGGAGGGCAAATACGATAAAATCAAGCTGGACTCCGTGCTGGACGCCACCGTGGTGACCACCGGGGGCTTCGGCATCTTCAACAGCCGCGAGAAAAAGGCGCTGATTCGCCGCCTGTGTCGGAACGGGGTCATCCTGCTCTGCGACAGCGACGGCGCGGGCAAGGTCATCCGCGGCTATCTCAAGAGCTTGCTCCCGCCCGAGCGGGTCTACGACCTCTACATCCCGAAGATTGCGGGCAAGGAGCGGCGCAAGCGCGTCGGCTCCAAGGAGGGCACGCTCGGCGTGGAGGGCATGGACGCAGACCTGCTCCGCGCGCTGTTCGCCCCCTATGCGGCGGACAGCCTCCCCGCGCGCACCCCGATCACCAAGGCGGATTTCTATGCCTTCGGGCTCTCCGGCGGCGCAAATGCCGCCGCACTGCGCGACGCGCTCGCCGCGCACTTTGACCTGCCGGGCGGCATGACGGCCAACGCCCTCATCGCCGCGCTCGCGCTGCTGTGCAGCCGCGAGGAGTTTGAAGCGGCAGCCGAAGCGGTACGAAAAAATTTTGCATGAGGATTTTACGGCCCACGGCCGACAAATAAGCAAATGGAAAACATCAAGGATTTGTACAGAAAATACCACGAGCAGATCGCCTATGTGTTCTACGGCGGGCTGACCACGGCGGTCAACTTTCTCACCTTCGGGCTGCTGGCCGACCTCCTTTGCATCGACGAGATGGCGGCGCAGCTCATCGCATGGTTCGTCTCGGTGCTCTTTGCCTTTGTCACCAGCAAGTTCCGCGTGTTTGAAAACGGGCACAGCGGCCACGCATTCCACGAGTTTTTGGGCTTCTTCGGCGCACGGACGCTGTCCGGCGTGGTCGAGAACGGCGGCTTCTGGATCTTTGCCGATCGGCTGGGGTACAACAATTATCTCGTCAAGCTGGTGCTGGCCGTCTTTGTCGTCATCTCCAATTATGTGCTGTCCAAATTCCTGATCTTCCGAAAAAAGTGAAAGGAGCAGCCCCATGAAAAAACTTTCCATCCTTGCAGCGGCGCTTCTTCTTTGCGCCTCTCTCGCCTCCTGCGGCGCCGCCGCGGGCAAAAACGAATCCTACCGCGACAGCAACGACCTGTACTATGCCGAGACCACCGCGGCAGGCTATGACATCGGCTATCTCGAGCCGTCCGCCGCGGGCGACAGCTACAAGAGCGGAGAAAACAGCGGTTCCGCCGATATGCCCTCGGCAAATCCCGTTCGCGAGGAAAAGCTGGTCTACACCGCAAGCGTCACGCTGGAATCCGAGGATTTCGAGGCCGCGTCCGACGCGCTGCATCAAAAGATCGCTTCGCTCGGCGGCATCATCGTCTCGGAGAACGCCTACAACCTGAACAAAAAGGGCTACGGCGGCCGCTCGATGGACATGACCGTGCGCATCCCGCAGGAAAACTATGAGACCTTTCTCGCGGGGCTTTCCGACATCTGCAATGTCGCCGCGGTCAACCGCTATGTCGAGAACCTCACCGAGCGCTACTACGACAACGAGAATCGGCTGAAATCCTACCGCATCCAGGAGGAGCGCCTGTTTGCCATGCTGGAAAAGGCGGAGAGCGTCACCGAGATGCTCGAGATCGAGAGCCGCCTCTGCGATGTGCAGTATCAGATCGAAGCCCTGACCAACACGCAGCGCACCATCGACAACGATGTCCGCTACTCCACCTTCAACCTCTCGCTCGCCGAGGTGAAGAAATTCACCACGCCCGAGCCGGAAACCTTCGGCGATAAGTTCAAGGAAGCCGTCGGCGGCTCGCTCGAGAGCTTCGGTGTCTTCTCCGAGAACCTCCTGTTCTTCTTCATCTATGTCCTCCCCTACCTCCTCTGCGTCGCCGTCGTCATCGTCGTCGTTCTGGTGATTGTCAAGGTGTCGAAGAAGAAAAAAGAAAAGAAGCAGGATTGAACTATCATATAAAGAAGCGCCACCCGACCGGGTGACGCTTCTTTAGTTTAAGAGTGCAAAGACCGTTCTTGTACATTTGCCCATGCATTATAGATTGCAATCACCAAATATGCTTGAAATTTCCATTCCTCTGTGGGCAATCAAATGTAGACCAAACAATGCTCGTCTGCTTTTCAATAAAATCTTCGCACGATGCCAAATCGTTAAATGCGAAAAAAGCACATGCTTTTTCAATCATCGGCTCCTCGCTCTCCGCTGCTCGAATTACAAGCAAAAGGCGTGTTCCGTGTGCATCCTGGTTTTGATTCCAGTCATCGTTCGCCGCTTGCAGAGCTTCATACGGATTGCTATACGGCATCATCTTTTCGACATCATAGTTCCAAGCGCATCCTTGGTATATCATCCCATAATACTTCATTGCAAACATTCTCCTGTATTCGCACTTTTGAATTTACTCCATTTCGGCCTTGAAATTTGCTTCAAGGTCAGCAACAATTTTATTTCCTCCTCTCAATGCTATTCGAGTTTCATCTTTCCATCAACCACAGATTCCCCGAAAATGTAACAGTTTGCGAATTTGATGAATGAATACGATCAGACATCGTCATGCCGGTAAGCTGAACCTCCGTAGATACCCCATATTTCGGCAACACAAGATTTACAGCCTCAACTTCATGACCGTTCTCCATAATATGCGCGACAATGGTTCCATCTGCAACGGCAGGAACATTGTCAAATATAAACAGTTTGTTTCGTGCAGAAGCTTTGGCTTTTACCGTCGTTGCCCCGGTTTTTGAAATCGAAATACTTGAATCGGAGATTTCAAGCATTGCAAAAACTTCGTTAGCCGGTGTATCTGCGATTAGTTTTTCAGGAACTTCGGCAATTTCTTTGCTTATACTCTCCGCAGATGAGCGCCAACTGCTTGCATCTGACCAGTGCTGCATTAGCATCGGTGCTGCTAAACGAAGATTCTCTGCATTTCTTGCACGGATTTGTGCATTTTCGAATTGCGTATTCACTGCCGTAGATACACCGGCAGCAGGACCTGCAAGTCCATCGGCAATACCACCCATAATCGCCCAGTCTGTTTCCTTTTCGCAAACTGCATTTTTAAGTGACGATGCCGCATAATCCGAATCTCTTGCTCGCTTTAAGCAATAGTTCAATTCATCTTTTAGCATGGCTATTCGCTTGGCTTTTCCCCGCAAATCAGCATATTGATTCAACGCCGCACACTTTTTTTCGTCTTCTTCTCGCAGCGCTGCCAGGTCATCTGCTTCAATCCTTGCTTTTACTGCCTGATGCTCTTGCTTCCCCTGCTCATACAAATCTTCGATTCCGTTTGGGTAGCTTAAGGCATATTTTTCTGCTAGCAACTGTGCTTTTTGTATATTTTTCTCGATTGTGAAATCATTGTAATCACCTAAGACACACTCAATAAAGAATCTATCCAGCTTTGACCCGCCGATGCTTTTGGATGATATTTCCTCTCTTAACTTACGATCATGCGCACAAAAGAAAGGAAAAGCTATTATAGCTAATAGCACTGGTATTATAATTGCTAAAAGTTCTCCATCCATTTTCTGTTTTCTCCTTTCGTTATATCAGTCATATTTATTCAGAATTTCTTTTTTCCATGTTATGGATTCTTGCAAGTATCTTAACCTGTCTCCTTCGAGACCTTTCAGTGCTGTCTCTTCCTCTTTAATAGCGTTCTTCAATTCTTCTTTGATTTTTTGCTTTAATCCTCCATCGCCTTTTATAGAATGCATTGCTTCTTGACAAACTTGACAAAACTGCACTGCATCACCGCCATACGCAATCGCGTCATTCTGTGTTGCAAAAACCTTACACTTGCGCGGTATACCGCTTTGCGTGTATGGGCAACACCCCTTAACATGCAGCATTCCTGTTTTTTCGTTGTAGACATATTCGCCATCCATTTGCATTTCCCCCTGTACTATTTTTTGTTTTTTCGTCATTTTCTGCAAGATGCAGCAACAACTTTACAATCGTAGTATAACACCGCATGGTGTTATTGTCAACACCAAACGGTGTTTTCGTGTAGAATAAGTCATAACCTTACAAGGATTGCAGGAGGGGTGCAGGATGACTTATCCACGGATACGCGATTTGCGCGAGGACGCCGACCGCCGCCAGGCGGACATTGCAGCATACCTGCATATGCAGCTGACCGTATACCAGCGGTACGAGCGCGGCGAGCGTGAGATGCCGCTGTGGGCGGCAATCCGGCTTGCCGATTACTACGGTGTGACCCTCGACTATCTGGTCGGACGCGAAAACAAAAAATAGCGGCTGTCGCAAATGGTAAAACCATTTGCGACAGCCGCTTTTGCAAAAGCGGTGAACTTATACCCAGTTTTCGTCCTTCTCGGGGGGAACTTCGGCTTTGCGCCACTTGGCGGTGAAGTAGAACGCGAGCGAGAGCGCCATGCCGATGACCCAGCCGATCGGCCAGGAGAGCCAGATGCCCGTGGTGGCAAGCGCGGTCTTCGACAGCGTGAGCGCCAGCACGACGCGCAGGACAAGGTCGGAGAACGTGGCGACCATGAACCGCCCCATCATGCCCGCGCCGCGGAGCACGCCGTCGGCAACGAGCTTTGCCGCGATGAGGAAATAGAACGGCGAGATGATGCGCAGAAACTGCACGCCGACATCCATCGCCTCGCCGGTGGGGCTGTCGAGGAAGATGTAGACCAGCCAGCGACCCGCGCCGAAATAGAGCGCGATGATCGGCACGCAGAGCGCAAACACCAGCATGAGCCCGGCGCGGAAGCCCGCCTTGATGCGGTCATACTTCCCTGCGCCGAGGTTCTGCGCCGTGAAGCTGGACACGCCGTTGCCGAGCGTGGTGAGTGAGGTGGTGACCATGTTGTTCAGCTTGACGGATGCGGAATAGCCCGCCATGACCGCCGAACCGAAGCTGTTGATGACGCCCTGAATGACGATGTTGCCGACCGAGATGAAGCTCTGCTGCAAAATGCTCGGGACGGCGACGACCGCGATCTTGCCGAGCAGCTTCCACGAAAACAGCGGCGCACGCTCCGCCGTCTCAACGGCGCGCAGGTGCTTGAAGACAAACACAAGCGCAAGGATGCAGCTGACGCCCTGGCAGAGGAAGGTTGCCCACGCGACGCCGTCCACGCCCATGCCGAAGCCCGCGACAAAGAGGATGTCCATGCCGATGTTGGAGAGCGAGGAGCAGGCGAGGAAGACAAACGGCGTCTTCGAGTCGCCGAGTGCCGCGAAAATGCCGGTGGACACATTGTAGAAGAAGACAAACGGCAGACCGAGGATGTAAATATCGAGATAGAGCTTGGAGTCGGCAAAGACGTTCTCCGGCGTGTTGATGAGGTGCAAAAGTCCGTCGCCGAAGAAGCCGCCGATCGCCATCAGCGCGGCGCACAGCACGCCGCAGAAGATGAACGTCGTGCTGACCGCCGTCTTCATCTCCTTATGCTGCTTGGCACCGAAAAGCTGCGCCACGATGACCGACGCACCGATGTTGCAGCCGAAGGCAAACGCGATGAAGATCAGCGTGATTTCATAGCTGTTGCCCACGGCGGCCAGCGCGTCGTTGCCGATGAATTTGCCGGCAACAAAGCTGTCGGCGATGTTATACAGTTGTTGAAAAATGATGCTGCCGAACAGCGGCAGACAGAACCGGCGCAGGACGCGCGCGGGCTCACCCACGGTTAAATCGCGATTCATTTTTGTGCCTCCGAAAGCAGCTTGTCGATGCAGACGATTTTGGTGCAGAGTGCGAGGATGTGTGTGGCCGCCGTGACGTCCTCCACCGCGGCAAAGGACGGCGCGATGCGGATGTTGCGGTCGTCGGGGTCGATGCCGTAGGGGTAGGTCGCGCCCGCCGGGGTGAAGCGCACGCCGAGCGACGCGCACATCGCGACGACGGCCTTCGCGCAGCCGCGCGGCGTGTTGTAGGAAACGAAGTAGCCGCCGCGCGGCTCCGTCCAGTCGCCGACGCCCGTACCGTCCAGCTCCGCATGCAGAGCGGCGTACACCGCCTCGAATTTGGGGCGGAGCAGCGCCGCGTGCTTCTGCATCTGCGCGGCCAGCCCTGCGCTGTTCTTGAAGAAGCGGGCATGGCGCAGCTGATTGAGCTTATCCGGGCCGATGGTGGCGTATTTCAGGAAGCCCTTGATGTCGATGAGGTTGGCGGGGCTTGCCGCCACGGCGGAGATGCCGCCGCCCGGGAAGCTGATCTTGCTCGTCGAGCAGAATTCATAGACGAGGTCGGGGTTACCCGCCGCCGTGCAGAGATCCAGCAGATCGGGGACCTTCCGCGTGTCCGCATCAAAGTCGTGGATGCAGTAGGCGTTGTCCCAGAAGATGCGGAAGTCCTCCGCCGCCGGGCGCAGCGCGGCGAAGCGGCGGATCACGGCGTCGCTGAAGATGACGCCGGTGGGGTTCTGATATTTCGGCACGCACCAGATGCCCTTGACGGTCGGGTCGGCGGCATATGCCTCCACCGCGTCCATATCCGGCCCATCATCGTGCATCGCGATCGGGATCAGTTCAAAGCCGAAGTGCTCGGTGATGGCAAAATGCCGGTCGTACCCCGGCGCGGGGCAAAGGAATTTGCGGTGCTCCACCGAGCTCCACGGCCGGGCGCCGCAGATGCCGTCGGTCATGCCGTGGCTGACGAGCAGAAACATGAGCTCGAGGCTCGAGTTGCCGCCGACGATGGTATTTGCCGTGTGCGTCCCCAGCATGTGCGCGAGCAGCCGCCGCGCCTCGGGAATGCCGTCCGGCCCGCCGTAGTTGCGGCAGTCCATGCCGCTCTCGGAGTCGGTCACGCTGCGGTGATCCAGCACGTCCAGCATCCCCATGGAGAGGGCCAGCTGCTCGGGCGCGGGCTTGCCGCGCGTGAGGTCGAGCGCGGCGCCGCGCGCGGTGTATGTATGCAGTTTTTCCTCGCAGGCGGCGCGCTCGGCTTTGAGCGCCGCGGGGGAAAGCTCTGTGTATTTCATTCGGTTCACTCCTCTTGACTTTCTTGCCGATTGCTATTATAATACGGATAAAAGCATATGTAAACTGTATATTCGCCATATACGGCATATCAATTTGACATGGAGAGACCGACATGTACGCCAACTACGACTATTATCGCATCTTCTATTATGTGGCGCGGTACGGCGGCGTCTCGCAGGCGGCCAAAGTGCTGTCCGCCGACCAGCCGAACCTGACCCGCGCGGTCAAAAATCTCGAAAGCGCGCTCGGCTGCCCGCTGTTTGCCCGCTCGCGCCGCGGCATGACGCTGACCCCGGAGGGCGAAAAGCTCTACGCGCATGTGCGCATCGCATTTGAACACATCGAGGCGGGCGAAGCGGAGCTTTTGGAGAGCCGCAACCTGCAAAGCGGCACGGTCTTCGTCGCCGCCAGCGAGGTGGCGCTGCGCGGACTGCTGCTCCCGGTGCTGAAAAAGTACCGCACGCGCTATCCCGGCGTGCGCGTCCGCATCAGCAACCATTCCACGCCGCAGGCGGTGCGCGCCATGCAGGAGGGCGTCGCCGACTTTGCCGTGGTCACCACGCCGGTCGAGCAGACGGCTTCGATCAGCGTCCGTCCCCTGCGGCAGTTCCGGGAGGCGGCGGTCTGCTCGGGCGCCTTCCCCGCCCTGTGCGGGCGGCGCGTGACGCTGGCCGAGCTGAACGCTTTTCCGCAGATTTCGCTGGCGGCGGGTACGATGTCCTATGCGTTCCACGCCGAGCTGTTTGCCGCGCACAATCTGTCCTTCGCCCCCGACATCGAGGCGGCGACCGCCGACCAGGTGCTGCCGATGGTGGAGGCCGACCTCGGCGTCGGCTTTGTCCCCGAACGCTTCGCGTGTGAAAACGGGCGCGTCAACATCATCGACCTTGTCGAGGAGATCCCGCCGCGCAGCGTCTGCCTGCTTCGCCGCCGCGACCAGCCGCTCGGCGTCGCCGCGCGGGAGCTGGAGCGTCTCCTTCTCGAAGCGGCGGATGCATAAAAAGCACGGTCCGAAACCTATGTTTCGGACCGTGCTTTTTAATCCCTTGTTATTCGCAGCCGAGCTTTTTGCCGAGACGGTCAAAGGTGAGCGCGACGGCGAAGCCGACGACCATCAGACAGAGCTGCACGAAGAAGTCCGCAACCGATGCAAAATGCGTCGGGATCAGCGGGATGGTGGTGGCGGCAACGATGCCGAGGATGATATAGGACATCACGGCGGGATAACGCGCGAACAGGCGGTTCACCAGCCGCGCAAGCAGCGCGATGGCGGCGATGCCGCCGATGCCGACCGGGAGCAGCACCGCAAGATCAAGGCTTTTCGCCCCGTCTACCAGCGGTGCGAACAGACCGAGGAAGATCAGGATGCTCGACATGCTGAGGCCGGGCAGCACGATGCTGACGCCCCAGATCACGCCCGTGAGCAGATACCAGAAGAAGTTCGGCGCGATGGCCAGCCCGTCCCCGCGCCCGAGAAACAGAAAGAGCGCGAAGAACAAAGCGAAGCTCGTGAAGAACGCGGGCGCGGAGCCGCGCGAGGCAGGCTGCTCCCGTGCGGTGCGCAGCAGCGCGGGCAGTGTGCCGAGGATCAGCCCGACGAACGCCGCCGTGGCGTAATCGGGGCAGGCCTGCATCGCCGCGCCGACGAGGTGTGCAAGCCCGAAGCAGCCGACCGCCGCGCCGAGCGCCGCCGGCGCAAGCAGGCCGAGATGCTTTTTCAGATTTTTGAATGGTGCGGCGAAAACCTCCATCACCGGCTGATACAGGCCGAAGACGATGCAGAGTACGCCGCCGCTGACGCCGGGCAGAATGCCGCCGACACCGATAATCAGCCCCTGCACAAAGCGCAGCAGCAGATTTTCAAGCGGCGCACCGCCGATTTGAATACGTTTCATGCTTTTCCTTTTCCCGAAAATTTTTCTGCTCCTATTTTACTACATTTGCGCCGCGCGCGCAAGCGTTATCCCGAAAGCTTAACAAAGTCTTCACAATTCCGCCGCGCAGGGCTCAGTCCGTCGGCAAGCCGCAGCAAAAAGCGGTGCGTTTGATACGCACCGCTTTTTTCGGTTTCTCAATTTGCAATGGCGCGGAGCAGGCAGACGACATCCCGCAGCTCAATCGTCTTTTTGCCGTAATAGGCGTTGCCCCCGATCACGTCTCCGCCGATGACGGCGCGCAGCGCAATGAGCACGTCCCGCACATTCGCTTTGCCGTCGCCGTCAAAGTCTCCGAGCGGGGTGTACGCGGGCTTCACACCGTCGGCAAACACCGCGCGGACGCTGCCCGTATTGGCGGTGGGGTCAAAGCCGTCCGCCCCGGCGGGCGCGAAGTCCAGCAGAATGCCGTCCGTGAGGTAAGCGTCCAGCTCGGCGTCCACGCTGCCCGTGAGATAATTCTGCCCGCAGAGCGCGCTCACCGTCGTGCGGCTGCCGACCGCGGCGCCGCCGCCGATGCGGACGGTCATTTTGCCGCTGTAGGTGCCGTAGGGCGCGTTCGCCGCAAACATGCGGTTGCCGCCGTAAAACTGTACAAAGCTGCCGCCGAGCAGCGTGATGCGGCAATCCTTGTCCGCGGAGGCGCTCGCGACGGTGTCATAGAGCGTGTCGCCCGGCTGGGTCTGCGCGCGGTCGGCATACAGGTTGTAGCCGACCTTGAGATTCCATGTACCGCGCGTTTTCGCCGTCTCGGTGAAGGTCACGTCGTTGTAGCAGGCGTAAAAGTCGGACGCGCCGCCCGCATCCAGCGTGATATTGTCAAAGGTGACGGCGCTGCCCGCCTTGAAAAGGCCGCCCGACAGCTTCAGCACGGCGCCCGTCCCCTCGCCGGCAATGGTCAGCCCGTCCGTATAGAGCGGCGTGAACATCTTCATCGCCGAGGAGACCTCGCCGATGACATGCAGCGTACCGCCGCTGCCGAGGCGGGCAAGCGCGGCCGGGAGACTGCTGACGGGGTCTTCCTTGGTTCCCGCGCCGCGCACACGTCCCGCGGCGGAAATGTACACATCGGACATTTCAAAGCCCGCGCGCGTGCAGACGCCGCCGAAGACAGCGTCATATATGTACTTTGCATAGACGACATAGCCCGCGTCCGACGGATGCAGGTTGTCTGCGGCGCAGAAGAAATTCTTCGTGCCGTTTTCGATGTCCGCCATCGCCTCCGGGAACAGCAGCGCGTACAGATCGACAAAGACAAACTTGTCCGCGTCCCCGGCCGCCAGCGTCTCGGCAATGTGCCGCTGTGTCTGGCGGATGACCGTGACGCCGCGCAGGGATACCGCGTCGCTTGCAGACGCGGTGTGCATCGGCAGGGCGCTTGTGATAAACACTTTTTTCACGCTCGGCAGCGCGGCAAACTTCTCGATCAGCGCCGTATAATCCTCGGTATAGGACAGCAGCGCGCCGTTTGTACCGCCCGCCGTGCGTGCATCGTTGATGCCGAGCGAGAAGATGATATAGTCCGGATCGGTATTTTGATACGCCATGTTGCAGGTGAACGTGTTCGGATAGCAGGTGTTGGCCGAGGCGAGCACACCGGTGGCGGGAACGCCGCAGTCGGTGATGACCGTCTCCCGGCCCGCCGCGTCCAGAAGCGCAAGCAGCTGTGCGGGGTAGGAGCGGGTCGCGGGCGCCGAGGAGCCGGTGCCCCAGGTGATGCTGTCGCCGATGCAGAGGATGCGCAGCGGCTCGTCCGCGGTCTGTGCCTTGCCGTTTATAAAGTCAAAGCGCTTGCAGACCGGCACCTTGACGCCGCTCTCCGCCGTCAGGCGCGCCGCCCGGTTCTCGCCCGCGCGCGCCTTGACCTGCGTGGCGTCCAGCACGGTGCCGTCGGCAAAAACAGCGCCCGCGCCGATGTGGACGTCGAGATTGCCGCGAAGCAGGAAGGTGTACTCGGGCGTCACCTGCGCCGCCGCGATCTCATAGCCCGCAAAGCTGCCGCCGTCGATGGTCAGCGTGATGTCGCCCTCCGCCGTTTGCAGCGCCGCATCGGCGGTGAGCCGTGTGCTTGTGCGCACGGGTCGGTCGGCGATGGAATAGTACCGCCCCTGCAGATAGACGGGGCAGTCGAACACGCCGCCATGGATCGTCAGGCTGCCGCCTGCCGCCAGCACCGAATTGCCCGAGAGCGAGAACGCCTCATAGGAACGGTTGCTGCCCGTGCCGTAGCTGCCCGTGCCGAAATGCCCGCCGTTGATCGTCACCGACACCGGCGCCGTCAGGCTGCCGAGCATGGTCTGCGACACATTGCGGAAGTTGCCGCCGCCGAAATAGGCGAAGTCGCCCTCGTTTACCGTCACGCTGTAGGAATGCGTCGAGATCAGATCCGCCTCCGGCGTGGAAAAGTCCGCCTCCGGCATCGTGCCGCCGAAGAAGCCGAGCTTGCCGCCGTCCTTCAGCTTGGTTTTGCAGTTTTCGGTAAAGGTGACATTGTTATAGCCGCCGAAAATATAGTAGGTGTACCTCGTAACGGAGATTGGCGTGTCGATCACGATGTTGTAGGGTGCGGGCGCGGGCAGAAATTGCAGCCGCATGGCGAGGATCAGCCTGCCGCCCGCCGAAGTGATCTCCAGTTTGCCCGACTGCGCCGGGATCTGCGTTTTCTTTTTGACGGTCGTATCCCCGCAGAGCACGATGCGCCCGCCCTTGCCTTCCAGCAGCGCGACCGCCGCATCGAGGCTGCCGCACGGCGCGGATGCCGACGCGCCCGTCCCCGTACCGCCGTCGGCCACATACACCGTGCGTGTCTCGGCGGCAAACGCGGGCATGCAAAGCATGCAAAGAATCGCCGCCGCGGCAAGCAGGCGGATGAATCTTCCGAAACGCTTCATAAGATTGACCTCCGTCATCTGTACTTTCTTTTCTCATTATTTCTCATTATATTATACAAACCCGTGCGGTCGCCGTCAATTTACTTTTCACACTTTCGATTGTATTTTTCGATATATTTTGCTTTCGAACGCAAAAAAGAGCCGTCCTGCCGGACGGCTCTTTTCAAAGATGTTGTCAGTTCTGCGCGGTGCGTTCGAGCAGCCGGATCACATCGGTGAGGGTGACCGCCGTCGTGTGGAAATAATGCTCGGCCTGCGCTTCATCGAGCCCGCCGTTGACCGAGGCGCGCACCAGAAGCAGCGCGTCGCGCACGGTGACGGCGCCGTCGCCGTCCAGGTCGCCCATGCGGATGGTCTTCGCCGCGGTCGTCAGCCGCACGATTCCGGTATTCTTCGACGGCGTGTAGGGGACGATGTCCGAACGCGCGCCGATGTAGGCGAAGTCGGCAAGCGCCAGCGCCGACTCCCAGCCGTCCACCGTGGCGTCAATGCTGCCGGTGAGGTAGTTCATGCCCGAAACGGCGGCGTACAGCGTCGCCTGTGTGGCGGCGGCGGTCATGCCGGTGATCTTTGCAGCGCCGCCGACCGTCACGGTCATATGCCCGCCGTAGGTACCGATGGGCGCATGGTTGGAAATGCGGCGGTCGCCGCAGAAGAAGCGGGTCCAGGTGCCCGTGAGCACGCGGACCGTGCAGTCGCGGTCGCTCGACACGCTCTCAGCGCTGTCAAACTTCATGTTGGTCTTCACATCAATTTTCGAGCGGTCGCTCTGCACGATGTTGCCGAGGATGAGATCCCACTTGCCCGTCAGCGTCACGCTCTCGTCGATGTCGAGGTCGAAGTAGCGGCAGACCAGCGCCGTGCTCGCGCCGCGCCCGTTGACGGTGAGGTTTCGGAACACCGTCGGGCAGCCGAGGCGGACATCCGCCGCCTTGGAAATGTTGAGTACGGCGTCTGCGCCCTCGCCGACGATCGTGAGGCTTTGCATATAGGTCGGCAGCGACACGCTGTCGTAGTCAAAGGTCAGCGTGCCGACGATGTGCAGGGTGACATCGGCGTTTGTCGCCAGGCGGTCGATGGCGTTCGGCAGATAGGAGATGGGGTCGTCCTTGGTGCCCGCGCCGAACGGCGTGCCGCTGTCGGATGCGTAGACATCGGTGAGGCGGAAGCCCTCGACCTCGGTCACGCCATTAAAGATGGCGTCGTAGACCTTCTCTGCCATGTAGATATAGCCGTTCACCGTGGGGTGGATGTTGTCCGTCGAGAGGAACGTGCCGGCCTTTGTGCCTTCGTAGGTGAGCGCATAGAGGTCGATGAAGGCGTATTTGCCGGGGTCGGCCGCGTTCAGCGTGTCGGCGATCTTCTTCTGCGTGGGGCGGATGAGGGACGAGGTGCGCAGCGTTGCCACATTGGGCGTCATGCGGTGCACCGCGTTGGTGATGTACACCTTCGAGGTCTCGGGGTTGTCGCCGACCGTTTTGATAAAGTCGGTGTAGAGATCGACATACCACTTCTCCGAGCCGTTGGAATAGCCTGCGGCGTCGGCGTCGTTGGTGCCGAGCGCGAAGACGTACCGATCCGCGCCGGTCTCGGTGCGGGTCAGGCGGTCGGCAAGCGAGTCGGGATAGTAGACGCGCGCCGCCTTGCCCATCGTCATGCCGCCCGAGGAAAGCCCGTAGTTGGCAATGAGCGTGTCCTTGCCCTCCTCCATCAGCCGCGCCGCGATGCGCGCGGGATAGGACTGCGTGGCAAAGGAAGCGCCGTAGCCCTCGGTGATGCTGTCGCCGATGGTGACGATGCGCAGCGGCTCGGTGTAGCTCTGCGCCGCGCCGTTCACCTCGTCGAAGCGCCGCACGGTGACGCCGCTCTGCGCCGCGGGCATGGTCAGCGTCGCCTTGGTGCTGCCGCCCGCGTAGGGCTTGACCGCCGTGGCGTCGAGAACCGTGCCCGCCTTGAAAGTGGGCGTGCCGGTGATGGTCACATCAAAGTTGCCGCGCACGACCTGCGCGTGGCTGACCTGCTGCTGATACGCCGAGATCATCCCGCCGTCAAAGCTGCCGCCCGAAATGTTGATTTTCAGGTCGCCGTCGATGGAATAATACTTTTTGTCGGATGCGGTCAGCGTCGAGTCGCGCGATGCGCGCACCGCGACCAGCCCGACGCGCCCCTGCATGAAGACCGGCACATGGAAGGTGCCGCCCGAGATGTTCAGCGTGGCGTCATCGGCGAGAATCATCTGCCCCGACACCGAGAAGCCGTTGTACTGCTGGTTGTTGGACTCGACATCGTAGGTGCCCGTCGCGCCGAAGGTGCCGCCCTCAATCGTGATGGTCAGCGGCGCGGCGATTGCGCCGACGAGGCAGTGCCCATCCGGGCGAAGGTTGCCGCCGCTGAAGCGGTCAAAGGTACCGTTTTTCACCGTGATGGCATAGGGCAGCTCGGTGATGTAATCCGCGTTGACGCCGCCCTTCGACGCCTCGGCGGTATAGACGCCGCCGTAGAACCAGAAGCCGGAGCCGGACGCCGCCTTCGTCACCGTAAACTTTTCGGTGAAGGTGATGCTGTTGAAGCTGCCGAAGACCGCCACGGGCGAGGACGCCGCGGCGTAAACCGGCAAATCGAAGGTGATCACATTGTCATTTGTGTTTTTGGCAAAGGTGATGCGCTGCTTCTGCACGAGGCGCGCGCTGCCCTCCGCCGTAAAGGTCAAATCGCCGCTCTGTTCGGGCAGCGTGGTCTGCGCCGACACCGTCACGTCGCCGACAAGGACGACGGTGCCGCCCGCACCGTTCAGCGCGTCGACCGCCGCCGCAAGGCTGCCGCAGGGGGCCGATGCCGACTTTCCGTCTCCCGTGCCGCCGTCGGCAACATAGACGCGCGTCTCCGCCGCGCCTGCCGAAAACATCAGGCCGCACGCCGCAAGCAGCAGCGCGCACAGCCAAAGCAGGTGTTTTTTCATCCTGAACCTCCGTGATTTTGCATAGTTACATGCATCGTTTTCTATCATTATTTTAACAACCTTAACGAAGCGCGTCAATATAAATTTGCGTGGAAGGCCTGTGTCTTTGTTTGTCCTTTGTGTCGTTTCGTGCGGTCGGCGGCGCGTCGGCGCGGCGGCGGGGGCATTTCCGCGCGCGGCGCGGATTTTTCTCTTTGCGCACTTGCAAAGCGGGGGAAGATATTGTATAATAGTTCTGTATGAAACCCAACCCGGAGGAAGACTATGAAAATTGTCGGCATCACCGGTCCGAGCGGCAGCGGCAAAAGCATGCTTGCCGCCGCACTTGCGGCGCGCGGCTATCTGCACGCCGACGCCGACGCGATCTATCATGAGCTGCTCCGCACGAGCGCGCCGATGCGCGCCGAGCTTGTCGCCGCCTTCGGCGACGACGTCCTTGCGGACGGGCAGATCGACCGCCGCGCCCTTGCCGCAAAAGTCTTCGGCAAAAAAAGCAAAAAGCCGCTCCTGCGGCTCAATAAGATCACGCACAAATACGTCTGCCGCGCGTGTATCCGGGAGATCCGCGCCGCCGCGGACGCGGGGGAAAAGGGCATTCTGCTCGACGCGCCGCTCTTGATCGAGGCGCGGCTCGACCGTCTGTGCGACCTGGTCGTCGTCGTCACGGCGCCGACCGACATGCGCGCCCGCCGCATCGCCGCGCGGGACGGCATTTCCGCGCAGGACGCGCTCCTTCGCATCCATGCGCAGCCGGACGATGCTTTCTACCTGAAAAAGTGCGGCTATGTGCTCTACAACGACGGCGGCGAGGCGAAGATTGAAGCAGCCGCCCGTGAAATTGATGCTCTGCTCTCGGAGGAACACGCTTGAACAAATTCATCAAAAAACTTGCGGTGATCCTCGTGATCGCCGCGCTGTCGATTCTCTGCGGCCTCGCGGCCGCGCACTTTGCCGACAGGCTCGACCGTGCGCGCTACCCGCTGAAATACACCGACCTCGTCGAAAAATACGCCGAGGTCTACAAGGTGCCGCGCGACATCTGCTATGCGGTCATCCGCACCGAAAGCGGCTTTGACCCCACCGCCGTCTCGGGAGCTGGCGCGATCGGCCTGATGCAGATGATGCCCGCCACCTTTGCCGATCTCACGGCGCGCACCGGCGACAACTATGAGACCGGTATGCTCTACGATCCCGAGACCAGCATCCGCTACGGCGTCTGCTACCTCTCCATGCTCTACGACCGCTACGGCGTGTGGGACACGGCGTTTGCCGCCTACAACTGCGGCATGGGGCGCGTGGACGGCTGGATCGCCGAGGGCAGGATCGACGAGACCGGGCGGCTCACCGACATCCCGATCGAGGAGACCCGAAATTATGTCGAGCGCGTCAACCGCGCCATCGAAAAGTACGAAAAGCTCTACAATACCGATTCCAAATAATTTTATATCGCGAAGGAGATTTCAAAATGGAAGAACTCGTTTACAAGAAGAAAAGCTCCTATGAGCTTGCCCCCGAGAAGACGGAGGCGGCCTTTGCATTTGCCAAAGACTATATGCGCTTCCTCGACAGCTCGAAGACCGAGCGCGAGGCGGTGGAGACCGCCGTTGCCGCCGCGGAGGCGGCCGGCTTTACGCCCTACAAGCTGGGCGACGCGGTCAAGGTCGGCGACTGCCGCTACCTCAACAACCGCGGCAAGTCGGTGATCCTTTTCCGCGTGGGCAGCGAATCGCTGAACTGCGGCGTCCGCATCACGGCGGCGCACATCGACTCCCCCCGCATGGATCTGAAGCAGCAGCCGCTCTATGAAGCGGACGGCATGGCGTTCTTCAAGACGCATTACTACGGCGGTCTGCGCAAGTACCAGTGGACGGCGATGCCGCTTGCCCTGCACGGCGTTGTCGTGCGCGCGGACGGCGAAGTTGTGCGCGTCCGCATCGGCGAAGACGCGGGCGACCCCGTCTTCTATATCAACGACCTTTTGCCGCACCTTGCCGCCGCACAGTCGAAGGAGCCGCTTGCCTCCGCCATCAAGGGCGAGGACCTCAATCTGCTCTGCGGCTCCGCACCGCTTGCGGGCGAGGAAGAGGACGCCATCAAGAAGAATGTGCTGAAGCTGCTCCATGAAAAGTACGGCATCACCGAGGCCGACTTCGTCAGCGCCGAGCTTGAGGTCGTTCCCGCGGCCGGCGCGCGCGACATCGGCTTTGACCGTGCGCTGATCGGCTCCTACGGCCACGACGACCGCGTGTGCGCCTATCCCGCGCTGCGCGCCATTCTCGACACCGACGACACGACGCACACGCAGATCTGCGTGCTGGCGGACAAGGAGGAGGTCGGCTCGATGGGCGTCAGCGGTATGCAGAGCGCCGTCTTCTGCGACCTGATCGACGAGCTTGCCGCCGCCCTCGGCGCAAACCCGCGCGTGTGCAGGAGCGCGTCCACCTGCCTCTCGGCAGACGTCACCGCGGCATACGACCCGAACTTTGCCTCCGTCTTTGAAAAGCGCAACAGCGCGATTATCGGGGACGGCGTCGCGATGTCCAAGTTCACCGGCGCGCGCGGCAAGAGCGGCTCGTCCGATGCATCGGCAGAGCTGGTCGGCAAGGTCCGCGCCATCCTCGACGGCGCAGGCGTCGTCTGGCAGACCGCCGAGCTCGGCAAGGTTGACGAGGGCGGCGGCGGAACGGTCGCGATGTTCATCGCCAACCGCAACATCGACACGCTGGACATCGGCGTGCCGGTCATCTCGATGCACGCCCCCTTTGAGGTCGTCTCCAAGGTGGACGTGTACAGCGCATACGAAGCCTTCAAGGCCTTCACGAAATAAAACGACCGACCGAAAATCCGCCTGCGGGCGGCTTTTCGGCGTTTAACGGAGTTTCACACATGATCGAAAAGCTCGAAAAAGCAGAAGCGCGCTTTGTCAAACTGGAGGAAAGCCTGGCCGATCCCGAAATCTACAAGGATCAGGAATCCTACGCCGCACTCATGAAGGAGCGCAAGGCGCTCGCCCCCGTCATCGAAAAATACCGCGCCTACAAGGCCGCCGTCGCCGCGCGCGACGGCGCGGCCGAGCTGCGGGACGACGCCGCACAGGACAGCGAGCTGCGCGAGCTGGCGGCGGCGGAATTTGCCGACGAGGCGAAAAAGTGCGAGGCGCTGCACGAGGAGCTGAAGATTCTGCTGCTGCCCAAAGACCCGAACGACGACAAAAACGTCATCGTCGAGATCCGGCAGGGTGCGGGCGGCGAGGAAGCGGCGCTGTTTGCCGCCGTGCTCTACCGCATGTACACCATGTACGCGGCGGCGAAAGGCTTCAAAACCGAGCGCATCGGCGCAAACGAGACCGAGCTCGGCGGCTTCAAGGAGATCAGCTTCATGGTGGAGGGCGAGGGCGCGTATTCCCGCCTGAAATTCGAGAGCGGCGTCCACCGCGTGCAGCGCGTGCCGGAAACCGAGGCGCAGGGGCGCATCCAGACCTCGACGGCGACCGTCGCGGTGCTGCCCGAGGTCGAGGACGTGGAGATCGAGATCAACCCCGCCGACCTCAAAATCGAGACCTGCAAGTCGAGCGGCGCGGGCGGCCAGCACGTCAACAAGACCGAGAGCGCCATCCGCATCATCCACATCCCGTCCGGGATCGTGGTGGAATGCCAGGAGGAGCGCAGCCAGTTCAAAAACCGCGACAAGGCGATGAAGATGCTGCGCACCAAGCTCTACGACATCGAGCTTTCAAAGCAGACCGAGGCGATCGCCTCGGCGCGCAAGAGCCAGGTCGGCACGGGCGACCGCAGTGAGCGCATCCGCACCTACAACTACCCGCAGGGGCGTGTGACCGATCACCGCATCGGGCTGACGCTCTACTCACTCGAGAGCTTTCTGAGCGGCGACCTCGACGAAATGATCGACGCGCTGATCACCGCCGACACGGCGGAAAAGCTGAAGGGCGCGGAGGATGACTGACGATGACCACCGAATTTATCCGTACCGACGAAATCAATGACGAGACCCTTGCCCGCGCGGGAGAGATCATCCGCCGCGGCGGGCTTGTTGTCTTCCCCACCGAGACGGTCTACGGCCTCGGGGCAAACGCGCTCGACGCCGCGGCGGCAAAGAAGGTCTACGCCGCCAAGGGCAGACCGTCCGACAACCCGCTCATCACGCATATTGCGGCCCCCGAGGACGCGGACAAATACGCCGTGACGAGCGAGACCTACCGGCGCCTCGCGCGCGCATTCATGCCCGGACCGCTTACCGTGATCCTGCCGAAGCGCGACTGCATTCCGCTTGCAACGACCGGCGGGCTTGACAGCGTGGGCATCCGTTGCCCCGAAAACAAAATTGCAAGGCGGCTGATCGCGGCGGCGGGCGTACCGATCGCCGCGCCGAGCGCCAACCTCTCGGGCAAGCCGTCGCCCACGCGCGCCGAGCATGTGCGCTACGACCTCGACGGCAAGGTGGACATGATTCTCGACGGCGGGGACTGTACCGTCGGCGTGGAATCCACCATCGTCAAGGTGGACGAGGACAGGCTCACCCTGCTCCGCCCCGGCGGCATCACGCTCGACATGCTGCGCACCCTGTTTGACGACGTTTCGGTCGCCGAAGCGGTCACGGGCAAGCTGCCCGAGGGCGTGCGCCCCCTCTCCCCCGGCATGAAGTACCGCCACTATGCGCCGTCGGCGCCGCTCTATCTGGTCGGCGGCGACGACCAGAAACGGCGCGCCTATTTTTCCGCGGCGGACGCGGACACGCTGCTCCTCGTCTTCGACGAGGAGGTCGGCCTGTTCCCGACGCACCGCGTCATCCCAATCGGCGGCGAGGATGACATCGCGGCGCAGGTCAAGCGGCTGTTTGCCGCCCTGCGCGAGGCCGACGCCGCGGGCGCAAAGAAAATTCTTGCGCCGCTGCCCGCCGAGACCGGGCTGTCGCTGGCGCTCTACAACCGCATGATCCGCGCCGCGGCGCACAACATCATCACGCTGTGAGCATCACCGAAAACGACCGCCTGCGCTTTGCTTCCGCCGTCTCGGCGGCCGAAGCGCGCGTGCGCGCCGCCGGCGGCATCGGCACACTCGGCGAGCGCACGCTGCACGCGGCGCTCAAGCTCTACTACGAGCCGGACACCGACCTCCACGAGGTCGGCGTGGGGCGCTACGTCGCCGACATCAAGAGCGACGGCGGCATCATCGAGATTCAGACGCGGCGCTTTGCATCGCTTGCAAAAAAGCTGGACACGTTTCTGCCCGAGGGGCGGGTCACCGTGGTCTACCCGCTTGCCGCGAAAAAGTGGATCGCGATGCTCGATCCCGAGACCGGCACGCTCGGCGAAAAGCGGAAAAGTCCCAAAAAGGAGACCCCGCTCGACGCGCTGTGGGAGCTTTCCTTCATCCTGCCGCACCTCGGCGACGCGAACCTCACGGTTCGCCTGCCGATGCTCGAGGTGCTGGAATTCCGGCGGCGCGGCGGCAGGCGGTGGAAAAATTCCACCACGCGGCTCGAACGGCTGCCGCTCGATCTCCTCGACGAAGCGGTGCTCCGCACCAAGGACGACTACCGCGCGCTGCTGCCCCCGGGCCTGCCCCTCGTTTTCACGGCGGCAGACTTCGAGGCGGCGGCAAAACGAAGCAATCATTTCACGCAGAAGGCACTGAAAACGCTCTGCGCGCTCGGCGTCACCGAGCGCTGCGGCAAGGTGCGGAATGCGTACCTATACCAAAGAAGTGAGGACTGAAAATGGCCAAGGCAAAAGCAAAGAACCTCGACCGCGACCGGCGCGCGACCGAACCCGCCGCCCCCGCGACACCCCAGCTCATCACCGACGTCATCGAGCAGAACTACATGCCCTATACCATGAGCGTCATCATCTCGCGCGCCATCCCCGAGATCGACGGCTTCAAGCCTGCGCACCGCAAGCTGCTCTACACCATGTACAAGATGGGGCTGCTCACGGGGCAGCGCACCAAGAGCGCCAACATCGTCGGCCAGACGATGAAGCTGAATCCGCACGGCGACGCCGCCATCTACGAGACGATGGTGCGCCTCACGCGCGGCAACGAGGCGCTGCTGCACCCCTTTGTCGATTCCAAGGGAAGCTTCGGCAAGCAGTACAGCCGCGACATGGCCTACGCCGCCTCGCGTTACACCGAGGCCAAGCTCGACCCGTTCTGCGCCGAGATCTTCCGCGGCGTGGACAAGGACGCGGTGGACATGGTGCCGAACTATGACAACTCCACCACCGAGCCGACGCTCTTGCCGACCTCGTTTCCCAACATTCTGGTCTCGCCCAACATGGGCATTGCCGTCGGCATGGCCTCCTCCATCTGCTCGTTCAACCTCGGCGAGGTCTGCGACGCGACGATTGCCCTGCTCCGCCATCCGAACACCACCACGGACACGCTGATGGACATCATCAAGGCGCCCGACTTCCCCGGCGGTGCATACATCATCTACAACCGCGAGGCCATGCGCCGCGTGTTTGAGACCGGGCGCGGCCCCTTGCGGATGCGCGCGCGCTATTCCTACGATAAGGACGCCAACTGCATCGACGTGACGCAGATCCCCTACTCCACCTCGATCGAGGCGATCATCGCCAAGATCACCGATGCGGTCAAGAGCGGCAAGATCAAGGACATCACCGACGTGCGCGACGAGATCGACCTCTCGGGCTTCAAGCTGACCATCGACCTGCGCCGCGGCACCGACCCCGACAAGCTGATGACCAAGCTCTACAAGCTGACGCCGTTGGAGGACGCATTCGACTGCAACTTCAACGTGCTGATCGACGGCGCGCCGCGCCAGCTCGGCGTGGCGGATATCCTGCGCGAATGGATCCGCTTCCGCATGGGCTGCCTGCGCCGCGAGCTCGGCTTCGACCTCGGCAAAAAGAAGGAAAAGCTGCATCTGCTGCTCGGCCTCGGCAAGATTCTGCTCGACATTGATCGCGCCATCGCGATCGTGCGCGGCACGGCCAAGGAGAGCGAAGTCGTACCCAACCTGATGCAGGCCTTCAACCTCGACGAGATTCAGGCCGAGTACATCGCCGAGATCAAGCTGCGCCACCTCAACCGCGAGTACATCATGGAGCGCATCAAGGAGATTGAGAACCTCAAGGCCGAGATCGCCGACCTCGAGGCGACCATCGGCGACGACCTCAGGGTCAAGGCCGAGATCGTAAAGCAGCTCACCGAAATCAAGAAAAAGTACGCGAAGCCGCGCAAGACCCAGCTCATCGGCGACGACGAGATCGAGGTCGCCACGGCGGACGACTTTGTGGAGAACTACAACGCCAAGCTGATCCTCACCCACGACGGCTACTTCAAGAAGATCACGCTGGTCTCGCTGCGCGGCAGCGACGAGCAGAAGCTCAAAGAGGGCGACCGCATCACGCACACGATCGACTGCGACAACACCGCCGAGGTGCTGTTTGTCACCGACCGCTGCCAGATGTACAAGGCGCGCGTGCGCGACTTTGACCCGGTCAAGGCGTCGGCGCTGGGCGACTTCCTGCCCGCCAAGCTCGGCATGGCCGACGGCGAGCGGCCGATTGCGATGCTTCTCTTACGCGAGGGGCTGGAAACGTGCAACATGATCTACATCTTTGCAAACGGCAAGGGCGTGCGCGTCAGCCTGTCGGCCTACCAGCTCACCAGCGCGCGCAAGAAGTTCTCGGGCGTGTATTCGGCCGCCTCCCCCATCGTCGCCGCGATCCTCGAGGACGCGCCGAAGGACGTCATCCTCGTATCCAGTCAGAACAAGGCGATCACCATCAAGAGCGCGCTCATCCCCGAGAAATCCACGCGCACGGCGGGCGGCGTGACGCTGTTCACGCTGAAAGCGGGCGCGACGGTCGTCTATGCGGATGAGACCGAGAAGTCCATCTACCCCGACCCGCAGAATTACCGCAAGATCAAGATTCCGGCGACCGGCTCGGCGCTGTAAAAGGAGAAACACCATGAAAATCGCTATCGTTACCGGCGCGTCCTCCGGCATGGGGCGTGAATTTGTCTACGCGCTCGACCGCGAGGGCAAGTATGAGGAGATCTGGGTCATCGCGCGCCGCCTCGACCGGCTCGAATCGCTGAAAACCGAGTGCAAAACCGCGATCCGCCCGATCGCGCTCGACCTCGGCAAGGCTGAGAGCTTCGACACCTACCGCGCCCTGCTCGAAGCCGAAAAGCCGGACGTCTCCGTGCTGGTCAACTGCGCGGGCTTCGGCAAATTCGGCACCTACGCCGAGATCCCGACCGAGGTCTCCTGCGAGATGATCGACCTCAACTGCAAGGCGCTCGTCCGCTCGACCGAGTACACCCTGCCCTACATGCAGGCGGGCGCGCACATCGTCGAGCTGGACTCGCTCTCCTCGTTCCAGCCCGTCCCCTACATCGGCGTCTACGGCGCGACCAAGGCGTTCGTCCTCAGCTATTCCCGCGCGCTGAACGTGGAGCTGCGCCCGCGCGGCATCAAGGTGATGGCGGTCTGCCCCGGCTGGGTGCGCACCGACTTCTTCGACCGCGCCAAGACCGACTGCACAAACGCCGTGACCTACTTCAACAAGATGTACGAGGCAAAGGACGTCGTCGCCACCGCGATGCGCGACCTGTACAAGCCAAAGAAGGACGTCTCCATCCACGGCTTCCCCGTGCGCGCACAGGTCCTCGCCGTCAAGCTGCTGCCCCACCGCTTCGTCATGCACACCTGGATGAAGCAGCAAAAGCATCTGTAAGGAAGATAAAAAGGAAGAAGACCGCATGGCGGTCTTCTTCCTTTTTTGCATTTTACGCCATTCTTTCGAGCATGGCCTCGTCCACCTCGTAGAGTGTCGGGCGGCCGTCAAGACAGCGCTCAAACTCCTCGGCCATGTACGCCGCCATGCGGTGTACTTCGTTGCCGCTGCTGCCCGCGATATGCGGCGTCAGAATGCAGTTGTCGAGCGCGTAGAACGGGCTGTCCGCCGCCGGCGGCTCCGGGCAGGTGACGTCGAGGATCGCCGTCAGATCGGGGCGCTCCGCCAGGATGCGGCAGAGATCGGCCTCCACAACCTGCGCGCCGCGCCCCGTGTTGATGAACGTAGCGTTCGGCGGCAGCTTGGCAAAGAGCGCGTAGTTCAGCATCCCCTTTGTCGCGGCGTTGTTCGCCAGGTGGTTGCTCACCACGGCGCATTCCGCAAACAGCGTCTCAAGCGAGACCTTCCGCACGCCGAGTCCGCGCGCCGTCTCATCCGGCAAAAACGGGTCGAACACCAAAAGCTCCAGCCGCATGTCGCGCAGCAGGCGGATGACCCCGCGGCCGATCATGCCCGCGCCGATGATGCCGACCCTTGTGTCATAGTTGCCCGGATAGCGCACAAAGGCACTGCGCGCCTCCGCGCGTCTGCCCACGCTGCAAAACCGCGACGCGGGGAAAAAGCCCTTGTTGGCGAGCAGGATCTGCGCCGCCGCATATTCCGCAACCGGCACGGCGTTCGCCGCCCAGGCGCTGAACACACGCACGCCGCAGTGTAAAAACGGGCGCGCAAACGCCTGCACCGTCCCCGCCGCGTAAAAGAGCGCTTCCAAGTTCGGCAGATAGGTTCGGATCTCGTCCTCGGTCAGCACGGGCATCTTCCAGGTGGAAAACAGCCAGCGCACCCCGCGCAGATCCCGCGCCCCGCCGATCAGGTCGGCGCGGCTGCAAACCGTATCGTCAAAATCGGTGAGCGCCGCAAGGCGCGCGACCGCCCCGGCGTCGTAGACGTCGCGGATCTTCTGTTCCGAGTCGCACAAAAACGTTGCTTTCATTCTTTCGTCTCTCCTTCCGCAAGGGCGCGGAGCGCCGCCGCCTCGGCGGCGAGGCTCTCGATCCGGCCGTCCGGCATGAATTCCAGCAGCAGCGGGATCGTCTCGGGGAAGCAGGCGAGATACCGCCGCCAGACGTCCGCCGCCGCGGCCAGCGGATATTTCGCCTTCCCCTGCCAGTTGAACACGTGGATCACCTCGGTGTACGGCGCGCAGAGCGCGGCGCAGCGCAGGTTCTCCTCCACCGTCCGAAACTGGTTCGGCTGCCAGTACATGCGGAAGTGCGCGCTGCCGACAGCGTCCATGAGCGCCGCCGTCCCCTCGGCGCAGTCGGTCACCGTCCCGCCGTGGCACTCCATGCAGACGATCACGTCGGCGGCCGCCGCTATTCTTTCAATCTCCCGGCAGTCTGCAAACAGGCGGGCAAGCTCGTCCGCCGTATAGGCGGCGTACCCCTTTGTGCCGCACCACAGGCGGATGATCCTTGTGCCGAGCGCCTTTGCGGCGCGGATATACGGCGGAAAATCCGACGGCGCGTCCCGCCCGATCTTGAAATAGCTGCCGTAGGACGAGATGCGGATGTGATTCTCCGCCGAAATCGCGGCGACCGCCGCAAGTCGTGCCGCGTCGGCGGCAGGCGCGTGTACATCGCTGCCCCACTCGATGCAGGAGAGTCCGCACGCGTGTGCCGCCGCGGCGATTTCCTCCGGCGTATGGTCCCGGAAGCTGACCGAAACCAGCCCGCAAGCTCTCATCGCATTTTCCTCCATGCGTCAAAGTGCCGCCGCGCGGATGCGCGGCGGCTCAGAGTGATGACAAAGTCCGGTTATCTTTTTCAGCCCCCTCGGTGAGGGACGGCGTACGAGACGCGATGCGTCTCGCGGAGTTTTCCCGATGGGAAAACATCCTCCTCCGTTAGGTGACTGGGGGAGTTTTTGCAGAAGAGTAAAACTCCTTCCACCGCAAGCGTGATGTTTCCCGCAAGGGAAACTCATTGGAAACGCTCTGCGTTTCCGTCCCCGTCTCCCTCAATGAGGGAGGTAAAAGATAGTGCGGCTCCACAGATAAATTCCTGATTTGTCAGCAACCTGCGCCGCCGCGCGGATGCGCGGCGGCTTTTTTGAATCGGTTATCGAACGTCCTTCAGCGCGTCTGGATGGCGCTTTGCCACGACCTCGAATGCGTCATCGGCGATGTCGGCCGCAAGCGCGATGTCGGCGTCGCTGAGCGCGGCGTTGATAAAGTGGTTGTGGTGCGACGCGAGGAACAGGCCGCGCGAGACGCACTCGGCCACCCACTCCTGATGCAGCATCAGGCTGTCGTCGTTGGCGATGCGCAGGTAGAACAGCGCAGGTTCGCCCGAGACAACGAGGTCAAAGCCGTGCTTTGCACCCGCCGCGCGGAGCGCGGACGTGAACTTCTCGCCCTTTTCGCGGAAAAGGCGCGGCGTGTCGAGCTTCTTCATCTTGTTGATGGTGGCGATGCAGGCGGCAAACGGCACGGCGCTCATCCAGTACGAGCCGGTGAAGGAGAGCGAGGACGCCGCCGCGCGCAGGAACTCCTGCCCGCAGGAGGCCGACATGTTGTAGCCGTTGGCAAGCGCCTTGCAGAAGCAGATGATGTCCGCCTTGATGCCGTAGTAGTGGTCGCTGCCCGCAAGGTCGAGGCGGAAGCCGGTGCGCACGTCGTCGAAAATCAGCACGATACCGTGCGCATCGCAGAATTTGCGCACCGCCTGCCACTTTTCCTTCGTGGAGCAGACGTTGTCGTAGAAATTGCCGTGGTCGTAGGGCTGCGCGATCAGCGCCGCGATGTCGCCCCCGTTTTCTTCCCACACACGTTCGAGCGCGTCCATGTCAAACCACGGGACGATGATGTTGTTGGCCACATCCTCGGGCAGGATGCCGGGGTAATCGGCCTTCATCGCCCAGGGATCGTTGCCGTGGTAATAGCCCTTGAAGAAGACCGTCTTCTTGCGCTTGGTGTGTGCGCGGGCGCAGAGCACGGCAAAGGTCGTCGCGTCGGTGCCGTTCTTCATAAAGTAGGCCCAGTCGGCGCAGGCCACCGTGTCCACCAGCAGCTCGGCGCACTCCACCATCTTGTAGGAGGGCGCGGTCGTGCAGTTGCCCGCCTTCAGCTGTTCCAGCGCGGCGGCGTCCACATCGGGGTCGTTGTAGCCGAGGACGTTCGGCCCGTAGGCGCACATCATGTCGATGTAGCGGTTGCCGTCCATGTCCCAGAAGTAAGTCCCCTCGGCGCGGGAGCTGATGAGCGGCCACTTTCCGAGCGGCAGGAACAGCCCCTCGGACGGGCCGAGATGGCCGTAAATGCCGGAGGGGATGACGTTCAGCGCGCGGTCAAACCACGCGCGGCTCTTTTCGTGTGTGTATTCGGGAAATCTGCTCATTGCTCTGCCCCCTTAACTAAGGTAGACCGACACGCGGTCGAGAATGCGGTTGACGTTATCCACCATGGACAGCACGCCCGCAAGGCGGATGTTGCCCTTGCACATTTCGTTGATGGTCGAGACCTTGCCGGCAAACAGCCCGTTTGCAAGGTCGATGTCGGCAAACTCCATCAGCGCGCGCGGATGCTCCGCAGGCGCCTTGATCGTGGTGAACGCATGGTCGCGCACGCGGATGGTCACGGCGGCCTTGTCGCGGATGCCGAGCGAAATGTCGCCGTCCGGCGTGTTCTCGGCGGAGATCTTCGCGATGGAGTCGGAATTGGCCAGCCCCGAGATCGCGCCCGCGATGACGTACATCGTCATCAGCGTGTTTTCCTCAAAGAAGGCGCGGTCGGCGAGCGCCGCCTCGTCGGGGCGCAGCACGGCGGCCAGCCGGTCGGTGAGCTTGGTGAACGGCCCGGTCAGAAACGACAGCAGCGCGATCACACCCTTGACGGGCATACCGGGCTTGCCTTCGTCGATCATGCGGTTGAACGCGGCAGGCGACGCGAAACGCATCTTGCAGGTGCAGCCCGCATCCCCCTCGGTCGTGCGGCAGCCGTCTGCGGAAAAGTGAAAGGTGCGGCAGGGGCCGTCCTTCACGTCGAAGCAGAGCGCCACGGGCTTCTTGATCGTCTGCACGATCGCCTCCGCCTCGGCGTCCAGCGCACACAGATCTTCCAGCGCGCCGAGCACGCCGTACATGTTCACATACGCCATTGCCTTTTGTTCGGTCATCTGTATTCCCTCCCCATCGGGTGTAAAATCGGGCAAAATTAAAAAAAATAATAATAAGTTATTATACAACGGATTTCTCGGCGCTGTCAACACGCTGCAAACAAAAAAAGACGCCGAAAGCGTCTTTTTTTCGTGCTACGGAATCAGCGGCGCACGGCGCGACATGGTTGTGGTGAACTCATAGATTTCGCCGACATGGTAGCTGATGACATAATAAAACGGTTCTCCGCTGTCCAGATGCATCAGCGACGTCATCTTCAACAGCGCGTCCGCGCCCTTGAGATGCAGCGCCTTCTGATAGAACGGCTCCGCCGTTACGGCCTCCACCTTCAGGCTGATGCGGTCCATTTTCAGATTGTATTTTTTCTCATACAGCTCGTAAAGCGAGGTGTCGTTGAGCAGCATTGTATGCAGGTTCGGGCAGAATTTCTGCCGCACATAGGCAATTTCATACGCCATCGGCACACCGCTTGCCAGACGCACGCGGCTGATCCGGTAGACACGCTCGCCCTCTTCCGGCCGCAGGGCCGCGCCGACGCAGCCGGGCAGCTCGCTCAGGATCTCGATGGACTGGATCTCGGAGGACGGCTCTTTGCCGAGGCGGCGCATCTGCTCGGAAAAGCTCTCGTGAATGCGCGTCTGCATGTACTCCGCCTTCGGCGCTTTGACAAAGGTGCCGAGCGACACTTTGCGTGTGATCAGATCCTGTGCCTCCAGCAGGGAAAGCGCCTTGCGGATGGTCTCCCGGCTGACGGCGTAAGCCTTGACCAGCTCGGTCTCGGTCGGCAGCTTGGCGCCGGGCTCGAGTCTCCCGTCGTGGATCCGATCCGCAAGGTCGGCGTATATCCGCATATATGCATAGTTGTGTGCCATCTCGATCGCCCCATTCATCAAACTATCCTTTCCATTATAACGCATTTTTGCGCAAAGTCAACCGCATTCCGAAAAAAAGACCGGGAGATGTCTCCCGGTCCTTCGTCTCTGTCACATCGCCAGAAAGTCTCTGACGGCATCCTGCGCCGCTTTTTCAACCATCTTGTCGATCGAGGTACCGATGACGAGAATGTTGACCTTGGTGTCCTTGAACGCACGGAAGTTTGTCGCATTGATACCGCCCTCGGCCAGCGTCGGCACACTGACGCTTTCAACCAGTGCGCACAGACGCTCCTTGATCTCGGGATGGATCTCGCCCGCGGCGACGCCCTCATAGCTCATGCCGGTCATCAGGCCGATCATGTCGGTGCCGACCTCCTGCATCATCTTTGCGGTCTTCGCGACCTCCTCCGCCGTCTCGGCGGGCAGGCCGAACGTATGCAGGTCGGACGCCTTGCCGATATACGCATCGACGAGGAGACCGTATTTATGCGCCATCGTGACAAGCTCCTCCAGATCCTCGATCGAGGATTTGTGCGTGTGCAGACCGTCCGCACCCGCAAGCGCCATCATCTCAAAGTCCGCCTCCGTGAGCGGCATGGGAACGACCTCGGTGAAGCCGCCGGGGATGCCGACCGTGATGTAGGTGTCCTTCGGGCAGACCGCGCGGACGCCGCGCGTGACTTCCGCCATCTGTGCCACCGTGATCTCGTGGCGCACCTGCTCTGCCGCGTGCATGGTGACCACACCCTTGTGGCCTCTTGCCAGCGCAACCGCGGGATGGTTCGGCTCCAGCATCGTGACGCCAGCCTCGCAGACGGCTCTCGCCAGGCGCGCATCGTCACCGGTAATGCCGGTGCTGAGAATGGTATGTCCGCCGCCGAGCTCAAGGGCGTGTGCAACCTTCGCGCGGGCAATATCCATCCGCTTCTTCATATCGTTACGAATCATCATTTAGAATACCTCTTTTCCTGTCTTTCCTGCTGATTGGGATGCCCGATCGTGTGACCGATCAGAGCGTCACCTTGTTTTTTTCGATTTTATTGGCGATTGCGGTGAGCACAAAGGCCAGGCCCATAGCCACGACCATGCAGATCGCAAAGTAGATGCCCTTTCCGGGGTTGGCGAGGAAAGGAGCCGAGAAGCAGGGAACGTATGCCGTGCCCTTGACATCGAACAGGCCGACCAGCATGCCGGAGACCGTCGAGGCCAGCAGCGCGCTGCCGAAGACCAGCTTGCTCGAGAACATGTAGGGATATGCCGCCTCAACAAACGTGCCGAAGCCGATGTTGATCAGGAACCCGGGCAGCGCCGCGCTGGCATCGCTCCTCTGCCGCGGGAAAATGACGTTGGCAAGCGTGATGCCCGCGGAGACCATGACGAGACCGGTCATGTCGATGGCGCCGAGGAAGCTGAAGCCGGTGGACTCCATTTCAAGCAGCACGATCGGGAGGATTGCCGCATGGTACACACCGCCGATGATGGCCGGCCAGATCAGGAGACCTGCGACCGCACCCGCGAGAATGGGACTGAAGTTGAGCGCCGCGCCGATGAGGTTGTTGATGCCGTTGCCGAGCCAGAGCGCTACGGGCGCAAGCGCATACATACCGACAAGCCCTGCCGCAAGACCGCCGAGGCCGCCTGCCGCAATGTTTGCCGTCGTCCCGGGAACGCGCCATCTGAAGCAGAGGATCGCAATGTAGTAGGACACGATGCCTGCCAGAATACCGGCTGCAAGGCCGCCGATGAGGCCGCCGCCGCTGGACATCAGACCGGCGACGATACCGGCCACGATGCCGACCTCGTCAAGCCCCGAAATCTGCTTTGCCGCGATGGCGGCGACGATGACCGGAATGGCGCCGACCAGCGTGTCGAATACGGCGGACAGCCCGGACAGGGCGGGGATCTTACTGAGTGCAAGGACGATCGCCATGGCGATGAAGCCGGGGAGCGACGCCATCATGATACCGCGGAAGTTGATGCGCTTCCACACGTTGCCGTCCTGCTTGCCGCCCGCGCTCTTGCCGATGACGGGCATGTACTTGATCTTCCATTCTTTTGCCAGTGCGGAAATGAACGCCACCGCGCGGGTCCGGTTGGTCGTGCCGGTCGTGCCCGAGGCGGAAATGACGTTGCACCCCATCTTCTGGGCAATGCCCATCGAGGTGCCGCCCGTGCCGACGCAGGGGAGCTTCTTGGCCGCAGCTGCCGTCAGCGCCGCTTTGTTGACGCCGCTCGGATCGCCGCTCATCATGACGATGCCGTCGATGCCGCCCTGCTCGATCAGCGCGGCCAGCGCCGCATCGGATGCAGCCGCATCCGCATTGATCTCGCTGAGTTTCTTTTCCTCACCGCAGGCGACGCTGTCGCCCGACAGCGACCAGAGACAGGCCGGCGCATCCATTGAAATGCCGTCCATGGTACGCTTTGCGCCGACAAAGGAAACAAAGCCGACCTCGATGCCTGCCGATCTTGCCTGTGTGAAGATTTCCCCCAGTAATGCACGCGGATCATTGCCGCCCTGCATATATAGGTTGCCTCCGCTGCTGCCGATAATTGCAATCTTTTTCATTTGAGGTACCGCCTTTCTTTATTGTCTGTAATTTCATTTTATATTGTACGGACAAATAAAGCAAGATGCATTTTGAACGAATTATTTGTTTTGTATATGTTTATTCTGCACAACTTTTTGTTTTTGTGCAGAATAAACAAGTCAAAAGATAAATACGAATATACACCATTTGTATTTGTACGATTTGTTCGGTTCTTTTATCCGATCCTTTGCAGCGGCTTTCGTACAAAAAAAGTCCCTGCCGCAGCAGGGGCTTTTTGAGGTTCAGTATTCGATGCCGTCCGAGGCCTTGTCGATCGCGGCAAGCTCCTCCGCGGTGAACGCGGTGTTTTGGAGCGCGCCGAGGTTGTCGAGGATCTGCTCGGGCGAGGAGGCGCCGATCAGCACCGAGGTGACGGCCTTGCCGCGCAGCACCCACGCGAGCGCCATCTCGGCCAGCGTCTGCCCGCGCGCGGCGGCGATCGCATTCAGCGTGCGGATGCAGGCGAGCGTGTCGTCGCCGAGCTTCGCCTGCTTGAGCGTCGCGTTGCGCGCGGCGCGGCTGTCCTTCGGAATGCCGTCCAGATAGCGGCCGGTGAGCAGGCCCTGTGCCAGCGGGCTGAAGCAGATCACGCCCTTGCCGGACTGCGCCGCCGCATCGAGCAGCCCGTTCTTCTCGGGCAGGCGGCAGAGGATGCTGTAGCGGTTCTGGTTGATGATGAACGGCACATGCAGCGACGCGAGGATCGCGGCAGCGCGCTGCATGGTCGGCCCGTCATAGTTGGAGAGGCCGACATAGAGCGCCTTGCCGGCGCGCACGATCTGCGCGAGCGCCTCCATGCTCTCCTCCAGCGGCGTCTCGGGCGTCATGCGGTGGTGGTAGAAGATGTCCACATAGTCCAGCCCCATGCGGCGCAGGCTCGCATCCAGGCTGGCGATCAGATACTTGCGGCTGCCGCCGCTGCCGTAAGGCCCGTCCCACATGTCATAGCCCGCCTTGGTGCTGATGATCAGCTCGTCGCGGTAGGGGCGCAGGTCATCGCGCAGGATACGCCCGAAGTTTTCCTCGGCGCTGCCCGGCACGGGGCCGTAATTGTTGGCAAGGTCAAAATGCGTGATGCCGTGGTCAAACGCCGTAAGGCACATGGCGCGCGCATTGTCGTAGACATTGACCGAGCCGAAGTTCTGCCACAGGCCGAGGCTGACGCGCGGCAGCTTCAGGCCCGAGCGGCCGCAGGGGGTGTATTCCGCCTGCGCATAGCGGGCGTCACTTGCTTTGTAAAGGCTCATATTGGCTCCTTTTCCGAGAAAAAGAGAGAACGCAGAGCATTCTCTCTTTCCCGCTTTGATTCGGTTGGTTTCAGCTTTCCGGGACCGAGGCATCGACCCATTTCGCATAGAGCGTCATGCTGTCGGTGACCGTCTCGGCCGCAACGTCGAACGGATAGACACAGTCGCGATCCAGATACCAGCCGTCAAAGCGATAACCCTCGCGTGTCGGTGTCTCGGGCGAGACACGCTCGCCGTGCAGCACGCGCACGCTTTCCACCGGCGTTCCGCCCTGCGTGTCGTAGGTCACGGTAAAGCCGTTGTGGCTGACCATGAAGACCACGCAAAGCACCAGCGCGGCGATCAGCACGACGATAATGATATCCAGCGTCTTCACCGGTATCTTCACGCGGCTGTAGAGCCCGCCGCGCTTCGGCGCGGGCTTGGTTTCTTCGGGTTTGGTCTCGGGACTCTGATTCATGTGTGTTTCCTTATGTTTATTATTTCTTGACGAGGTACTTTCTCATGTCGATCGCGCAGGCGATGAGGATGATGAGACCCTTGATGATGTAGAGCATGTTCGCGGAGACCGAGAGGAAGTTCAGGCCTGCGAAGATGATCTGGAGCAGCAGAACGCCGATGACGATGCCGCTGATCTTACCCGTGCCGCCGACGAAGGATACGCCGCCGATGACGCAGGCTGCGATCGCGTCGCACTCATAGTTCAGACCCGTGTTGGCCGAGCAGGAGGCGATGCGCGCGCCCTCGATGAAGCCGGTGACGCCGTACATAGCGCCCGCCAGGACGAAGACGAGGACAATGGTGAGAAAGACGTTGACGCCGGAGACGTTTGCCGCCTCCTCATTGGAGCCGACGGCAAACATGTTCTTGCCGAAGGTGGTCTTGTTCCAGATGACCCACATCAGCGCCGTGAGGATCACGGCATAGAGCACATACTTCGGGACGGCGACACCGCCGACGGTGAAGAGCGTGCCGCGGACAAAATCGGTGTAGGATGCATCGAGGCCGGACAGCGTCTGACCGTTGTTTGTGCCGATCATCAGATACATCAGGACCGAGCCGAAGACGATCAGCTGCGTGGACAGCGTGACGATGAAGGGATGCAGCTTGAACTTCGCAACGAAGAAGCCGTTGACGAGACCGACCAGTGCGCCGACCGCCACAACGATCAGGAACACGAGCCACAGCGGCATAACGCCGAGGTTCGGGAACATCTTGTTGGAGTAGTTTGCGACCTGGAGGAGCGACGCCGCGATGCAGGCGGTCAGACCGACGCATCGGCCGGCCGAAATATCCGTACCGGTGAGGACGATGGCGCCGCCGATACCGAGTGCGATCGGGAGCTTCGCCGCGGTCAGCGAAATGATGTTGATGATGGACGGCAGCTTGATGAATGCCGGCACCTTGACGGCAATGAAAATCACCGCGATGGCGATGATGATGTACATGGCGTTGTTGATCAGCGCGCCGCTGATCGCACGGCGCTTATCCGCGCCCTCCATGGCCTTGAACTCGGCAAAGCGGTCGCCGAGCGTTTTTTTCTTGACTGCGTTGATTTCTGACATGTGTCCAACCTCTTTCACGCGAATTTGGCGGCGAGCGCCATGATTTCTTCCTGGGTCGTGTTGTTTGCGTCCACCTCGCCGGCGAGTCTGCCGCCCGACATGACAAGGATGCGGTCGCAGACGCCGAGCAGCTCGGGCATCTCGGACGAGACCATGATGACCGTCTTCCCCGCCTTGGCCAGGTCGAGAATCAGCTCATAGATCTCGTACTTTGCGCCGACGTCGATGCCGCGCGTCGGCTCATCGAGCAGCAGCACGGTCGGCTCGGTCAGAAGCCATCTGCCGAGGATGACCTTCTGCTGGTTGCCGCCCGACAGCGAGCGGATCTTGGTCTCCTGCGTCGGGGTCTTGATGTGCATGGCATTGATCGCCCAGTCGGTTTTCTCCTTCATCCGCTTGTCGCTGAGGAAGGGGCCCTTCCTGTAGTTTTTCAGGCTGGAGATCGTCGTATTCTCGCGAATGTTCAGAATGCCGAAGATACCGGTCGCGCGGCGCTCCTCGGTGAGCAGCGCAAAGCCGTTTTTGATGGACTCCCGCGCATTGCGGTTGCGGATCGGCTTGCCGGAGAGCTTCATCTCGCCGTGCTTGCGCGTGGCGACGCCGAAGATGTTCTCCAGCAGCTCCGTGCGTCCCGAGCCGTCCAGACCCGCCACGCCGATGATTTCGCCGCGGCGCGCCTTGAAGGACACGTCGCTCAGCTTGGAATAGAGTGCCGTAATATGTTCTGCCTCAAACAGCACGTCGCCGATGGGATGATCCTTCGGCGGATAGCGGTTGGTCAGCTCGCGGCCGACCATGAGGCGAATGATCTCGTTCATTGTCAGCTCGGCGGCCGGGCGGGTTGCCACCCATGTACCGTCGCGCATGATCGTGACTTCATCCGAAATGCGGAGGATCTCCTCCATTTTGTGCGAGATGTAGATGATCCCGCAGCCCTCTGCCCGCAGCATGTTGATGATGCGGAACAGATGCTCGACTTCCTGCTCGGTCAGCGAGGAGGTCGGCTCGTCAAATACGATCACCTTGGCGTTGTAGGACACCGCCTTGGCGATCTCGACCATCTGTCTCTGCGAGACCGACATCTTGCTCATGACGGTCTTCGGATCGACATCCAGTCCGAGTTTTTTGAACAGCTCTTTGGTCGCGGCATACATCTTTTTCTCGCTTGTCAGCGGGATACCGCGGGCGACCTTCGGGAATCTGCCCAGCCACATATTGTCCATGACGTTGCGCTTCAGCGCCTGATTCAGCTCCTGATGCACCATGGCAATACCGTTTTCCAGCGCTTCCTTGGAGTTTGCGAAGTTGACTTCCCTGCCCTCCAGGTAGACCTTGCCGCTGTCCTTCGTATAGACGCCGAACAGGCATTTCATCAGCGTCGATTTGCCGGCGCCGTTCTCTCCCATCAGAGCATGGACGGTGCCTGCTTTTACGGTCAGCGAAACGTTGTCCAGCGCCTTGACGCCGGGAAACGTCTTGTTGATATTCTCCATGCGGAGCAGCACGTTGTTCTCTGCCCGCGTCGTTTCAGTTCTTTGTTCCATAGCAACCACCTAAATCAAAGTTTTGTAAAAGGGGCGGAAACCGCCCCTCTTACACACCGGAGCGCGAGCGAACGCTCCATTGTCTCTTGCTTCTCAGTTCTCGCCCGTATACGTTGCGTAGGGAATGTTGACTCTCCAGGTGCCGATGACGTTTGCCGCATCAACGCCCTCGAAGGTCGCCTTGCCGTCACGGAAGTTCTTGGTGAGCTGAACCAGCACGTTTGCCATGCCTTCCGCGTCCTGCTTGATCGTACCGATCATCGAGCCGCCTGCGATCGCGTTCTTCGCCGCGTCGGTTGCGTCAACACCGAAGACCGGGATGACCTTGCCGCTGCCGGTGTTGTAGCCGGCTGCCTGGAGTGCTGCGATTGCGCCGAGCGCCATCTCATCGTTGTTGGCGATGACCAGCTCGATCATGTTGCCGTTTGCTTCGCTGTACTGTGCAAGTGCCGTGCTGAGGTAGTTGGTTGCAGCCGCGGAGGACCACAGACCGTCCTGGTCAACGAGGTACTTGTCGGTGTTGGATGCATCGTAGAACTCGAGGTTCGGCTTGCCTGCCGCCGTGAGAACCGCGTCGCAGTCCTGCACGCCGTACTGGGTGCGTGCGATGGCTTCCATGTTGCCTTCCTGACCCTTGAACATGACGTAGCTGATCTTGCCGTCGCCGTTGAGGTCGACCCTGCCGTAGTTCTCAACGAGGTACTCGCCGATCATCTTGCCCTGCATGTGACCTGCCATCTCATAGTCGGTGCCGACGAAGACGCACTTGTCATAGCTGGATACGACCGACTCGTCAACCGAACGGTTGAAGAAGACGACCGGAATCTTGGCAGCCTTTGCGAGGTTGACGATGTTCTGCGCCGCGTCGTTCGAGCCGGTGTCAACAACGTTGACAATCAGCATCGAGGAGCCCTTGGCGATCGCCGTCTGGACCTGCTCGGTCTGCGTGGTCTGGTTGCCGTTTGCATCGTAGTTGTTGTACACGATGTTGTTTGCCTTCAGGAAGGAGTCCATTGCGGAGCGCACGCTCGAAATGTACGTATCGCTGAAGGTGTAGTAGAAGACAGAAACCTCACCCGTCTTCTTGTCCCCGCCGTTCTGTCCGCAAGCTGCGAAGCTGAATACGAGAAGGACTGCGAGAAGAATTGCCGTTAACTTTTTCATGGTCTGATCCTCCGAAAATTTTTTTGGGGCCCTTGCCCTCTTGACATCCTCATTATAAGAAATATCCGGGGGAAATGAAATAGAATTTCTTATGCACCTTGTTGAAAAATCAACGGCGAATTGTACATATATAACTAAATGTCAGACTCGTTTTTGTGCAAAATCACTTAAAGCGGTAGAGAATACGCTGGATATCGGGGTCGAACATGTTCGATTTCGTCACGACGGTGGTCGCCGTATCCACATTTTTATCGAGCGACCTGCCGCCGATCGCATCGCAGGCGGAGGTCACGCCGAGGTAGCCCATCGCAAAGGGATTCTGCACGATGAGCGCGTCCATCTCCCCAGTCTCCAGCATCCCGACCGACACAACGTTGCTGTCAAAGCCGACGGCGTAGACGCCCGCCGCTGTGCCCAGCTCCCGCATGGCATAGCCGACGCCGAGGGTCATCCACTCATTGAAGCCGACGATCACGTTGATGTCGGGATGCTCCCGCATCATGGACTTGGCGGCCAGCTTGGCGATCGCCGTGTCCGACGCGACATGCACCGAGGCGACGATCTCGATGTTCTCCGCCTCCTCCGCGCGATCGCGGAAGCCCTCCTCACGGCTGCTGCCGTTTTCGGTATTCTCATCGTAGTTGACAAGGCCGACCTTGAGCGGCTTTTCCGTGCCCATGCCGTCGAGCACCGCTTCACAGACCATTTTTCCTGCCGCATAGCTGTCGGTGCCGATGAAGCTCTCGGCCATCTCGGTATCCGCGCCGCTGTCGATGAGAATGAGCTTGACGCCCTTGCGCACCGCGTCCTCGAGGTGCTTTTTCGTGGCGTAGCGGTCGATCGCCGAAAAAACAATGGCATCCGCACCGGCCTCGACCGCCTCGTCGATCATGCGGTTCTGCGTGGCGTAGTCCTCCTCGCTGTCCGGCCCCTCGAAGATCACCGTCACGCCGTTTTCCACGGCGGCGGCGCTGACTCCGGCGTGCACGCTCTTCCAGAAGTCGGAGCTTGTCCCCTTGGTGATGACATAGATCGTCGTTTCTTTTTCGGTATAGGACGCGCAGGCGGCAAGGAGCAGGCAAAGCGCAAGGCAAAGCGCCGCGCATACAGACAGTCGTTTCATGCTTCGTCCTCCTTTTCCACGCGCGGCAGACGCACGGTCACACAGGTGCCCGCGTCCAGCTCGCTGCGGATACTGATGCCGTATTTGTCGCCGAAGAAAATCTTCAGGCGGTCGTTCACGTTTTTGATACCGATGCCGCTGGAATCGCTGCGTTCCTTTTTGAGAATTGCGGCGCACTGCGCTTCGGTCATGCCGACGCCGTTGTCCTCCACCTCGATGAGAATGTCGGCGGCGTCCGGGCTTTCGGCCTCGGGATCACGGAAGACGCGCACCGTGATGACGCCGTCGTCCGGGATATTGCCGATCCCGTGGTAGATCGCGTTCTCGATGAGGGGCTGAATCGTGATCTTGTTGCACAGGCAGTCGAGCAGGCTCTCGTCGATCTCAAGGCTGTAGGAAAAGCGATCGCGGTAGCGGTAGCTCTGAATGACGAGATAGCTTTCCGCGTGGCGCAGCTCGTCCCGGATGGGGATCAGCTCGTGTCCGCGGCTGATGCTGATGCGGAAGAGGCGGGCGAGCGCGCCGATCATCTTGATGGCGTCCTCGTTCTTCCCCTGCTCGCACATCCACTGGATCGAATCCAGCGTGTTGTAAAGGAAATGCGGGTTAATCTGCGCCTGCAGCGCTTTCAGCTCGGTCTTGCGGAGCGAAAGCTCCTCCGCCTTGATCTGCGCCATCAGCCCCTGCACCATGCCGACCATGTGGCCGAAGGAGTCCGACAGCGTTTGCAGCTCGGTGACCGGCTCGTTCGACGACGCATAGGTATAGGTCTCGGCCGCGCGCTCAAAGTCCTGCATGGCGCGCACGAGGCGGTTGACCGGGCGGTTGACAATGCGGGCATAGAGCAGCACCGTCGCCGCGGCGATCAGCACGCAGCAGAGCAGCACCGCCGCCACGAAGCGGACGACCGCCTGCCGCCGCGAGGCGGCCAGCTCGTCCGTGTAGCTGACGCCGACGACGCGCCAGCCGTCCGTCAGGGTCGAGACCGTGCGGATCGCGTCGCCGAAGACGTGTGCGCCGTCGGCGAGCGCCGTCATCTCCTCCACGTTTTCTTTGCGGATCCCGACATACAGCATCTGCTGCTGCGGATGATAGACCATCTCGCCGTCCCGGTCGATCACATAGCAGTAGCCGTGCCGGCCGAAGCCGACGTTATCAATGTACTGCGCAATTCCCGAGAAGCTGAAATCCACGGCGATGGACACGTCGTCACCGAAGACCGACGGATCCATGCGGCGCGTCAGCGTGACGACCCACGGAAAATAGTTTTCATACAGATTGCCGACGTGCGGCAGGGAGATCACGAAATCTGCCTCGCTGTCAAAGATGCGCGCGTCAAAGGAAAGGCAGCCCGTCGTCTGCTCTTTCACCCTGCGGCCGCCCGCCGAGCTCACGATGAGGCTGCCGTCCCGCCGCCAGAGCATGACCGACTCCACGTCGGTGTACAGGCGAACCGCCACATCCAGCTCGCCCGTGTCGGCCGGGCTCTCGTCCGTGACTTCGGCGGCAATGCGGTTCAGCTTTTCTTCCATATTATGCAGATAGTTTTCCAGGGCGGCCGCCGTCTGCCGTGTGGCCTGCTCGGCGCGGGTAGTCGTGTCCGCCGTCATCGCCTGCCCGTAGACGGCGACAAAGCTGAATGCGCCGACGATCACAAAGACGGCGGCGGCCACGCCGAGCAGCGCCACGGTCAGCGCCGTGAGGCCGACGCGCCGCGTTTCTTTAATTCTCATCCGTACTCCTGCTGTTTTCTCTCATTTTATTCGGCGAAATGCCGTAGTGCTTCTTGAAGCAGTAGCTGAAGTAATGCTGGTCGCTGTAGCCGCAGCGCTCGGCCACCTCGAGGATCTTCATCGTCGAGCAGACGATGAGATCATAGGCGTGCCGCATCCGGCAGGCGGTGAGCAGCGAGATGAAGTTGTCGCCCTTGTTCTTCTTGATGAGGGCGCTGAGGTAATTCGGGCTGACGGCGAGACGGGTGCTGACATCGGTCAGCGTGAGCGTCTCGTCGGCATAATCCGACTCGATGATCGCCACGGCGCGGTCACAGAGCAGCTGCGAGCTCTGCGTGCGGTAGCCCGAGATGATCTTGCGCGCATCCATGCACAAGCGGCGCAGCTCGTCCCGCACCGTCTCGCTGCGCTCGGCGAGACCGACGCGCGCGTAGATCGGATTGTCCGCGACGAGGGAGGTCAGCGCCTCCTTTTGCGAGACCGTGCTGACGGTACGGTAGACCGTCGCCAGGATCTGGATCACGAGGTAGTCGCTGCTGCGCTGGCTCGGCTCGCGGCACAGCTCATCGAGAAAAGCTGCAAGTGCCTCCTCGGTGCCGACCTTGAGCAGCTCCTCCAGGCGGAAGACCGACTTTTCAATATATTCATACTCGTTTTTCGAGCCGCGCTCCTGGTCGGTGATGTAGCGCAGGGGCGTTGCCCCCTCGGTGGAATAGCGGCGTGCCGTGACCGCCTCAAAATAGGCGGCGGCGCTCTGCGAGATCGAGGTGAACAGGCGGCTGATACCGACCGTGCAGGTCTCGCCGTAGAGCTTTGCCGCGCTCTGCACGAGATCCTGCATCGCGATGCGGAAGTTCTCGCTGTTGTCCTTGTCGGAATAGGCAAAGATCACGACGCGGCCGTTGACGAGGAAGACGCAGACCGAGATGTACTTCGAGAGGATGGTCTCGGCGAGCGGAATATGCTGCGCGTTTGTGCGGTTTTTGCCGTCCGCCCCCTTAAATTTCGCCACGGCGACGCAGTAGCGCTTCGGCGGCGCGGCAAACAGCCCGATCTCGGCGGCGCGGGCGTAGAGCGCCTCGTCGCACTCGAAATCGTCGCTCGTGCCGAGCAGCAGCGGCAGCAGGAACTCGGTGGTCGCCAGCCGCTTTTCGATCTGCGGATCGGCGGCCGCGTGGCGCAGCTCCTCGAGGCGGGCATCCATCTTCTCGCGGATGTGCCCGAGCTCCTCGGACAGCTCCGCCGCGGAGATCGGCTTGAGCAGATAGCTGATGACGTTGTAGCGGATCGCCTCCTGCGCATAGCCGAAGTCGTCATAGCCGCTGAGAAAGACAATCTGCGTCGCGGGGCAGACCTCGCGCACGCGGCGTGCCAGCTCAATACCGGTCATCAGCGGCATCCGGATATCGGTGATGAGCAGATCCGGCTCGTGCTGCTCGACGGCCTCCAGCGCCTCCACGCCGTTTTCGGCGTCGGCCACGACGCGAAAGCCGAGCCCCTCCCAGTCGATCCTTTGCAGGATCGCCTGCCGCAGCTCGATCTCATCGTCCGCGAATACGACTGTGTACATACCCCGTCCTCCGATTCATGATTACTACCTATTATTATATCGGAAAGCCGCAAATTTTTCAACATAAAAAAACAGGCGGCATCGCCGCCTGTTTTTTGCGTAAAGAACAGTGCAAATCCGTAGAGAGCGACCGTCGAATCACCCGTCGCGTCCAAGCCTTCCCCCTTGGGGGAAGCCTAAGATAGTGCCCGCGCTTTTACACCTCCGGGGTGGTCTGCAAGCCGTAGGGCTTATAGGGGGAATCGCCGACCACGGTCGTACCGTAGACCTCGCCGTCTGTGCCGAAAGCATATTCAACGCGCACCGACGGCACAAAATGATTGTCGTCCGCAAAATACTGCACGGTGAGCACATGCCGCCCGTCCGTCTCTGTGCGATGTGCTAAAAGCACGGAATAAAAACCGCCGCCGAGGCAGCCGGCATACACCCATCGGCGACCGTCCTCGTCCGCCGTCGAAATCTTCCCGACAAGCGACCGCGGAAAGCCGAACAGCCGCTCGGCAAGGTCGGCAAAGGTGTCCTCCGCCATCACAGCGCTGTTGCCGTAACGGTCAACAATGTAGTTTACCGGAAGCCAATAGAAATTTTCCTCATTCCATGCGCCGTATGCGGGGTAGTTCCAGATAAAGCAGGAAGTGAGCAGTGCACGGTAGGTTTCGGTGCAGTTGTCGCAGCCCTCTCCCGCCGCGGGATATGCCGCGTCACGCGGGTCGTCACCGAGGAAGGTCATCATCGGGTCGCGCAGCTCTTCAACCAGCGTCTCATACGTTCCGGGCGGCAGGGTGCTAAGCCCCGACGCATCAACCGTGAATGTAAACAGCAGCCTGCTTATGTCATCCGCGTCATCCGGTTCGCGGCGCGCGATGCGATAGTCCGAGATCCGCACCGTGTCAAACTCGGCAATCCCGGTGGTGTTCTCCCCGAGAAATCTGCCGAAGAAGGCGCGCATATCGTCGGAATAAGCGCCGTCCGCATTCAGTTTGTCCCAGTCGGCAAGCGAGGTGATCGCATCCCCGGATGTCGGCTCGGTGGTTTCGGTCGTTTCAGAAGTCTGCGCGGCAGGCTCGGTCTGTGTCGTCAGCGAAGTCGGCAGGTCGGTTGCGGGCGCATCCGAATGCATCGGCTGCCCCCCGCCGCAAGCGGCGAGTGCCGCCGCAAGCGCGGCGACGGTCAATATCGTCAAAAGTTTCTTTTGCATGGTATCCCTCCCATTCACCCTGTATATCGTCAATTTCCCTGTATGGTTTCAGTATAACACAAATGGGAGAAAGTGTCAAGCATGCGTGCCGCCGACGATGTCGCAGTACGCGCCGGAGGTCACACGCCAGACCAGCGCATAGAGCGCGGCGAAGACCGCAAAGCTCACGCCCGTCGTCCATCTCGCGTCTGTCCTCTCTTTTCACTGTATCATATAGCCGACGCCGAATTTCGTGGTGATGAACGACGTCAGCCCCGCCGCGTCCAGCTTTTTGCGCAGGCGCGCCACGTTGACGGTCAGCGTGTTCTCATCCACAAAGGCGTCGGTCTCCCACAGGCGCTCCATCAGCCGCTCGCGGCTGACGACCTTGCCCTTGCTTTCCAGCAGGCAGGCAAGGATGCGGTATTCGTTTTTCGTCAGCTCGATTTTCTGCCCCGCATAGCTAAGCGATTCGCTGCCCGTGTCGAGCATGGCGCCGCGATGCGTGAAGAACGCCGCCTGCGGCGCGAGGTCATAGCTGCGGCGCAGGAGCGCGCGCAGCTTCGCCATCAGCACGCTGCCGTCAAACGGCTTTGCGATGAAGTCGTCCGCACCCATCTCCACCGCCGTGACGATGTTCATCCCGTCCGCCGCGGAGGAGATAAACACGATCGGCACATTGGAGAGCTTCCGCAGCTCGGCGCACCAGTGGTAGCCGCTGAAAAAGGGCAGCGAAATGTCCACGAGCACGATGTGCGGCGCAAATGCGGCGTATTCGGAGAGAACGGCGCGGAAATCCGAGACGATGTGCGTCTCCATCTCCCAGGCCGCAGCCAGCGCGGCGATTGCCTCGGCAATGGCCGTGTCATCCTCAATAATCAGCAGTTTGTACATAGCGTCCCCCGATGCAAAGTTTTGCTTCTCCCCTACTATAGCAGAGAAAAGCTCTGGGGTCAAGCGCCCGCCCGACCCCAAAGCATTAAGATTCGATTAAACCGTCAGAGCGCGGCAAAGAGCCGCGCGCCGCGCGTGCACAGCCAGCGGTAAAGCAAGAGGCAGAGCGCCGCCGTCACAAGGAGAAACGCCCCCGTGAAAACGAAGAAGTTCACCCCGATACCGCCGAGGAACAGATAGCCGAGGACATAGAGCGCGGCATAGCCGAGTCCGCCAAACAGCACGAAAAACACACTGCCGCTTTGCTTGATGGGCATGATTTCATTGGTCCAAGAAAGGTTTGCGTGCTTCAGCCCGAGCGACAGTCCGACAAGCGCCCAAAACATCGTGTACACCGCCGGCAGCAGCAGAGCAAACGCACTCGCCAAAGGCGACAGGCGCAGCACAAAGACGGCGACGCCGGCGGCAAACAGCACAGGCGGCAGCGTGAGAAGCAGTTGCACGCGTAATTTGGCAAGGAGCGGCAGTTTCGGGTCAAGCGGCAGCGACTGCGCAATCCAGAGGTTCTTCCCCTCCAGCGAAACGCTCGGCGTTGCCATATCGTTCATGGACGCGAGGGCGCAGATGCAGCCGATGGCAATCGCGGCGGGAAAGTCGGTGTCCCACGCAAACCACGAGGAAACCACATCGCGCACCGTCTCACAGCGAATCAGCAGGTACACAGCGCCGATAGGCAGCATCAGTGTGCCGAGCCCGCAGTTGAGCATGTAGTTCGGGCTGGACGCGAAGCGGGCAAACTCCTTTGCCAGCATCGCGCGCGCAGGTGTGCGGCGCACGGCGGCACGCTCTCTGTAGCGCACCTTTGCCGCGCCACCCTTCGCCGTGGCGATTGCGATGAAGCTGCGGTCCAGCAGGAAAAAGGTCAGCGCCGTGAGCGCAAGGACTGCCGCAGTGACGATGAGCGCCGCCATGCCGTCCCCCTCGCCGACGCGGCCGAGCAGATAGAGCGGGTATGCGCTGCCTCTGATGGCCGTGCCGACGGTTTCCATATTCTCAATCAGCGTGTTGATTATGGCGCTTGCACGGAAATAGAAGAAGTAATACGCGCCGAAGAAGACAAGCGAGACGAACACCGTGAGAAAGCTCTTGTTCTTGAGTTTCGCACTGATTTTCGCCACGACAAAGCCGAACGCGCAGGTCAGCACCAGCACGACGAGCGAGATGAGCAGAACCAACAGAAGCGCGCCGAGGATCGCCCCCGCCGTCGGCTTTGCAAAGAAGAAGTACACCACAGCCCCCGGCACAAGAATGATGCCCGCAAACAGCAGGCCGAGCAGATATGTGCCGAGCAGGCGGGACGCGAGAATGTACCGCACCGGGATCGGCAGGGAGAGGAGCAGATCGTTATCCTTCGCCATGTACAGCCCGGAAAAGGTGTTGAACACGCTGCCGAACACGCCGAGCGCCGTCGCCATCAGCGAAAACAGCACAAAATACAGCCAGCCGTAGCCCGCCGGAACAAGCGCCGCGCCGAGCGTGAAGGCAAGCATCGTGAAGATGCCGCCGAGAAAGCCGACCACGAGCAGCGCGTACAGCGCAATGTAGAGTGCCACCGCGCCCTTTGAGCGCATTTTACCCTTCCTCGCGTCGTAGAAGAAGCCGCGGTTCAGCTCATAGAGCTGTTTTTTGAGAAGCGTGCCGAGCATCATTCACCCTCCAGTTCGAGGAAAACCTCTTCCAGACTGTCGTCGCCCTTGACCTCCTCCATCGTGCCGGAGCGGATCAGGCGGCCGCCCTTGATGATGGCCACCTTGTCGCAGAGCTTTTCCGCGACCTCGAGGACATGGGTGGAGAAGAAGATCGCGCCGCCCGCGTCACACAGCTCGCGCATCATGCCCTTGAGCAGGTGCGCCGCCTTCGGGTCAAGGCCGACAAACGGCTCGTCCATGATGACGAGGCGCGGCGTGTGCAGCCAGGCCGCGATGATCGCCAGCTTCTGCTTCATGCCGTGCGAATAGGCCGAGATCGGCTGTGCGAGATCGTCGGTCAGCTCAAACAGATCGGCGTACTTTTTGATGCGCGCCGTGCGGTCTTCGGCCGATACACCGAAGACGTCGGCGATGAAATGCAGATACTTGATGCCCGACATGAAGTCGTACAGATCTGGGTTGTCGGGAATGTAGGCGATCTGTTTTTTGCAGGCAAGCGGATCCTGCTTCAAGGAAACGCCGCCGACCGTAATCTCGCCTGTATCAAATGCGAGAATGCCGACCGCCGCCTTCAGCGTGGTGGTCTTGCCCGCGCCGTTGTGCCCGATGAAGCCGTAGATTTCGCCGGGCGCGATGTGAAGCGACAGATCGTCCACCGCTTTTTTGCCGCCGTAAACTTTCGTCAGATGTTCAATATTCAGCATAATTTCCTCCGCGCCTGCTTCAGCAGGCTGTGTGCATAACGCTGCGATTTATCGTTTTTCGCTGAGATCGGGATGCTCTTTGGCAATTCTTTTGCCATCGCGCTCCCCGCCTCGCGCACGAGTTCAAACGCGGCTGTGACGATCTTTTCTTTTGTATATTTCGGTTTCGGCGGCATAATAACGCCTCCGTGTCCCTGTTGCAAAACTGTTGTTATAAAACGCTTGTTATTATTATAGCTGACGCCTGCTCTTTTGTCAATAAAAAGCAAAAACAGGTCTGCGTTGCAGACCTGTTTTGAATGGCTTACAGCTGTTTCGTCCAGCCGTACTTGTCTTCGAGCTTGCCCCACTGGATGCCGGTGAGCGTGTCGTAGAGGTGCTGGGTCAGCGCGCCGATCCTGCCCTCGTTGATGATGAACTTCTTTCCCTTGTAGCAGAGCTCGCCGATCGGCGAGACGACCGCGGCGGTGCCGCAGCCCCAGGCTTCCTCCAGCTTGCCGTCCTCCAGCGCCCGGCCGATCTCGTCCACGCTGATGCGGCGCTCGGAAACCTTGTAGCCCTCGTCACGCAGCAGCTCGAGAATCGACTTGCGCGTGATGCCGGGCAGGATCGAACCGGTGAGCGCCGGGGTAACGACCTCGCCGTCGATCTTGAACATGACGTTCATCGCGCCGACTTCCTCGATATACCTGCGCTCCACGCCGTCCAGCCAGAGCACCTGGGCATAGCCCTGCTCCTCCGCCTTTTCGCCGGCGCGGTTGCTGGCCGCATAGTTGCCGCCGCACTTGGCCTCGCCCGTGCCGCCGCGGACGGCGCGGACATCCTCATCCTCGATCATGATGCCGACCGGGTTGATGCCCTCCTTATAGTAGCTGCCGACGGGGGACAGAATGATGACGAAGGTCGCGTTCTTCACGGCGTGAACGCCGAGCGACTCGTCATTGCCGAACATAAACGGGCGGATATAGAGCGACGTGCCGGGCGCCGACGGCGTCCAGTCCTGCTCCATGGTCACAAACGTGAGGAGCGCCTGCATGGCGTCCTCCTCCGGGATCTGCGGCAGGCAAAGACGTGCCGCCGAGCGGTTCATGCGGCGGATGTTCTCGATCGGGCGGAACAGCTGCACCTTGCCGTCGGCGCGGCGATAGGCCTTCAGCCCCTCGAAGATCTCCACGCCGTAATGCAGAACGGTGGAGGCGGGATGCAGCGAGAGCGGGCCGAACGGCACGATGCGCGCGTCATGCCAGCCTTTGTCCGCGCTGTAATCCATGATAAACATATGATCCGTAAACACCTTGCCGAAGCCGAGCGTGCTGCTGTCCGGCTTTGCGGCGGGATGTGTCGTCTTTGTAACCTTGATTTCCATACAAATCCCTCTTTTCATCTCAAGCCATGGGTTGATACTCACAAATATAGCGCCGACGGCGCCGTCTGTCAAGCCTTTTTTGCAAAGTTCGCAGATTTTGCGCCGCTTCAGGCGTAAACAATGCCCTCGAAGACCAGCCCCGTTTCACCGGTGAGCGTGATGCCCTGTGCCGATACGCGCACGACAAGGTCGCCGCCGCGCACCTTGACCGTAACGTCCTCGTCCGCGGCGCAAAGCCCGAGCCGGACGGCCGCGGCGACCGCCGCGCACGCGCCAGTGCCGCAGGCCGGGGTCTCACCGTTGCCGCGCTCGTAGACGCGCATTTTCAGCATGTTGCGGTTGACCACGCGGACAAACTCGGTGTTGATCCGCTCCGGGAAGATCGGCGCGTGCTCAAACTGCGGGCCGAGCGTCTCAAGGTCGAGCGCGTCAATGCGGTCATCGAAGATGACGCAGTGCGGATTGCCGACCGAGAGGCAGGTGACGGTGCAGGTCTTGCCGCCGACCGTGAGCGGCGCGCTTACAAGCTCGGCTTTGTCGGTCAGCGCGGGGAGCGATGCGGCGGCGAAATCCGCCTTGCCCATCGTGACGCCGCAGAGCGTGACGGCGCCGTCGCGCGTGTAGAGCGTGAGCGTGTGCACGCCGCTTGCCGTCTCGACGGTGAGCGTGGTCTTCGGCAGGATGCCGCGGTCATAGACGTATTTGCCGACCGAGCGGATCGAATTGCCCGCCATGCGTCCCTCCGAGCCATCGCGGTTGAAGCTGCGCATCTTCACGTCGGCGATGTCCGAGCGCTCGATCAGCACAAGCCCGTCGCCGCCGATGCCGCGGTGGCGGTCGCAGAGCGTGAGCGCCAGCGACTCGGGACAGGTGATGCTCCCGTCGCGATTGTCGATGAAGATATAGTCGTCGCCCGTCGCCTCCATCTTGGCGAAGGCGATCTTCTGCTTTTCGGTGCGCATCGCGCCGAGATCGACAAGCTCGGTGTTGCCCTCCGAGAAGCCGCCCGCGATGACGTTTGCAGCGGCGTCCGCCGTGTCGAGCGCGGTGAAGACCGGCACGCGGCAGATGAGCGCGCGGCGGGAAAGCGCCATGCAGTCCGCCCCCGTCTCATCCTTGAACGCGCCGGTATAGACGGCATAGCTGATTTTGCCTTCTTCCATGAGCGGGAAGCTCTCGACCACCGTCACGGTGCGCACGTCGATGCCGAGGCTGCGCACCGATGCCGCCGTCTCTTCGGTGGCAAAGATGGCGAAGCCGAGGTCGTCCAGCTTCTTGGCGAGGCCGATGATCTCGCCCTGGTCGTGCGTGTCCACGCTGAGGAAGACGCCGACACTGCGGTCGGGACGCGGCGCGCGGAAGTGCTTGCCCGAGGCGGTGACGCCCTTGAACAGCGCCTCGCCGAGCGTGCGGCCGATGCCGAGCACCTCGCCCGTGGACTTCATCTCGGGGCCGAGGGTGGCGTCGGCGTCCGCCAGCTTTTCAAACGAGAAGACCGGCACCTTGACCGCGAAATACGGCGGCGTGCGGTAAAGCCCCGTGCCGTAGCCCATACCGGCGAGCGGCTCGCCGAGCATGACGCGCGCGGCGAGCTCCACCATCGGCACCCCCGTGACCTTGCTGATGTACGGCACGGTGCGCGAGGCGCGCGGGTTAACCTCGATGACATAAAGCTCGCCCGCGTAGATCAGATACTGGATGTTGACAAGCCCCTTGGTGCCGAGCGCCTTCGCCAGCTTGGTCGAGCAGTCGGCAATGCGGGCGATCATGCGGTCGTCGATGCTGTAGGGCGGGTAGACGGCGATGGAGTCGCCGCTGTGAATGCCCGCGCGCTCGACGTGCTCCATGATACCGGGGATCAGCACGTCCGTGCCGTCCGAGATCACATCCACCTCCAGCTCCGTGCCGGGCATGTACTTGTCCACGAGCACCGGGTTGTCGATGCCCTGCGCGAGGATGCGGCGCATGTAGTGCCGCACCTCCGCCTCGTCGTGGACGATGCGCATGTTCTGCCCGCCGATGACGTAGGACGGGCGCAGCAGCACGGGGTAGCCGAGCGTCGCGGCGGCTGCCAGCGCCTCCGCGGTGTCGCGCGCGCCCATGCCGCGCGGGCGGCGGATGCCGAAGCGCTCAAGCAGCGCGTCAAACCGTTCGCGGTCCTCCGCCGTGTCGATGCCCTCGGCAGAGGTGCCGAGGATGCGCACGCCCGCGCGGTCGAGGCAGGCGGTCAGGCGGATGGCGGTCTGCCCGCCGAAGGCGACCACCACGCCCACCGGCTGCTCCACGGCGAGGACGTTCATCACGTCCTCCTCGGTGAGCGGCTCGAAATAGAGCCTGTCCGCCGTGTCGTAGTCGGTGGAGACCGTCTCCGGATTGTTGTTGATGATGACGACCTCATAGCCGCACTTTTGCAGCGCCCGGACGCAGTGCACCGACGAATAGTCAAACTCGATGCCCTGCCCGATGCGGATCGGCCCCGAGCCGAGGACAACGATGACCGGCTTGCCGGAGCGCTTCGCGGCGCGCGCCTCGCATTCCCCGCCCGACACCGAATAGAAATACGGCGTCTCGGCGTCGAACTCGGCGGCGCAGGTGTCCACCGTCTTGTAGGCACAGGGGGTATGCGGCAGGCGCTGCGTCCCGGAGAGGCGGGCAAGCGCCGCGTCGGTGTAGCCGAGCGCCTTGCCGCGCGCATAGAGCGCGTCGTCCGATATGCCGGAGGAGACGGACGCTTCATACGCCGCCAGCTTTTGCAGCTTGCAGAGGAAGAAGCGGTCGATGCGGGTGATTTCATGAATCTCATCCACGGTCATCCCCGCCTTCAGCGCCTCGAAGACCGTGAAGATGCGGCGGTCGTTGACCTCGCGCAGGCGGTCGGCAAGCGGCGCACCCGAGAGCGGCTTTGCGTTCAGCGTATCAAGCCCGATTTCGGCGCCGCGCACCGCCTTGAGGAGCGCCGCCTCGAAGGTTTGGGCAATCGCCATGACCTCACCGGTCGCCTTCATCTGCGTGCCGAGCCTGCGGGACGCACCCGCAAACTTGTCAAACGGCCACTTCGGGAATTTGACGACCACATAGTCGAGCGCGGGTTCAAAGCAGGCGCAGGTCTTGCCGGTGACGTCGTTGCCGATCTCGTCGAGCGTCAGCCCGAGCGCGATCTTGGTGGTGATCTTGGCGATCGGATAGCCGGTCGCCTTGGAGGCGAGCGCCGAGGAGCGCGACACGCGCGGGTTGACCTCGATGACCGCGTAGTCAAAGCTGTTCGGGTCGAGGGCAAACTGGCAGTTGCACCCGCCGACGATGCCGAGCGCCGAGATGATGTTGAGCGATGCCGAGCGGAGCATCTGGTATTCCTTGTCCGAGAGGGTCAGCGCGGGCGCAACAACGATGGAGTCGCCGGTGTGGACGCCGACGGGATCGACGTTTTCCATCGAGCAGACGGCAATCACGTTGCCGCGCGCGTCGCGCATGGTCTCAAACTCGATTTCTTTCCACCCGTAGATATACTTTTCCACGAGGATCTGCGTGATCGGCGAGGCGTCGAGGCCGCTGCGCGCAACGGCGCGCAGCTCGTCCGCGCCGTAGGCGACGCCGCCGCCCGCGCCGCCGAGCGTGAAGGCGGGGCGGACGATGACGGGATAGCCGATGCGGTCGGCGACGGCCAGCGCGGTGTCCACATCGCACGCGATGTCCGAGGGGATGACCGGCTCGCCGATTGCCTCCATGGTATCTTTGAAGCGTTGTCTGTCCTCGGCGCGGTCGATGGCGTCCACGTTCGTGCCGATGAGGCGCACGCCGTGCGCGTCGAGAAACCCGGATTTGCAGAGCTGCATCGAGAGGGTCAGCCCCGTCTGCCCGCCGAGCCCGGCCAGCAGGCTGTCCGGCTTCTCCTTCTCGATGATGCGCATGAGCGTCTGCTCGGTCAGCGGTTCGAGATAGATCTCGTCCGCGAGCGCGCGGTCGGTCATGATGGTGGCGGGATTGGAGTTGACGAGGACGACGTTGACGCCCGCGTCCCGCAGAACGCGGCAGGCCTGTGCGCCCGCGTAGTCAAACTCCGCCGCCTGTCCGATGACGATCGGCCCGGAGCCGATCACGAGAACCTTTTTGATGCGCTTGTCAATCGGCATTTGTCGTCTCTCCTTTCATCAGATCGCAGAAGCGGTCAAACAGAAACGCGGTGTCGCGCGGCCCGGCGCAGGCCTCGGGATGGAACTGCACCGAGAAGGCGCGAAGCGCGGGGTAGTCGATGCCCTCGCAGGTGCCGTCGTTGGCGTTGACAAAGCGCACTTCACCGCAGGGCAGGCTGTCGCCGACGACGGCGTAGCCGTGGTTCTGGCTTGTGATGTAGGTGCGCCCGCCGACAAGGTCGCGCGCGGGCTGGTTGACGCCGCGGTGACCGTATTTCAGCTTGACGGTGCTGCCGCCGACGGCCAGCGCCATCAGCTGGTGTCCGAGGCAGATGCCGAAGACCGGCACCCGCCCGAGCAGCTTGCCGATCTCGGCGATGATCGCGGTGTTCTCCGCCGGGTCGCCGGGGCCGTTCGACAGCATCACGCCGTCGGGCGCGGCCGCGAGAATGTCGGCGGCGGGGGTCGATGCCGGATAGACCGTCACCGTGCAGCCGCGCGCCGTGAGCGAGCGGATGATGTTCCGCTTGGCGCCGAAGTCGAGGAGCGCCACGCGGTAGTGCGTCTCCCCCTCGGCGGGATAAACGGTCGCCGCCGCGCAGGTGACCGACGCGACCGCGTCCGTGACGGCGTAGGCTTTGACCGCCGCAAGATCGGCGGGAACCGCGTCGGTGATGGTCGCGTTCATCGTGCCGCATTCGCGCAGAATGCGGGTCAGCGCGCGGGTGTCGATGCCCGCGATGCCGGGGACGCCGACCGACCTCAGATAGGCGTCGAGGTCGCCCGCCGCGCGGAAGTTGGAGGGTGCGTCGCACCATTCATGCACGACGTAGCCGCGCACGGCGCACTTCCCCTCAAAATCGGCGGGAATGATGCCGTAGTTGCCGATCATGGGGAAGGTCTGCACCACGATCTGCCCCGCATAGCTCGGATCGGTGAGCGTCTCGATATAGCCGCACATCCCCGTGGTGAAGACCAGCTCGCCGACGGCGTCCGCCGCCGCGCCGAAGCCCTCGCCGACAAAGGTCGTGCCGTCCTCCAGTGTCAGATAACGTTTCATTGCAGCTTCTCCAGTGTGGCCAGCATGACCGCCTTGATCGTGTGCATACGGTTCTCCGCCTCGGCAAACACGATGGACTGCGGGCTCTCAAACACCTCGTCGGTGACCTCCATCGCGTCGCGGCCGAAGCGCTTGCCCATCTCGAGGCCGACGCCGGTCTTGAGGTCGTGGTAGGCGGGGAGGCAGTGCATGAAGACGGTCTCTTTCTTGCCCGTCGCCTGCATCAGCGCGGCGTTGACCTGGTAGGGCGCGAGGTCGGCGACCCGCTTTTCCCATACCTCGACCGGCTCGCCCATCGAAACCCACACATCGGTGTAAATCGCATCCGCACCCTTGACCGCCTTGACGGGGTCGGTCTCAAAGGTCAGTTTTGCACCGCTCCCGGCGGCGAATTTTTCGCATTCGGCAACGAGGCGCGCATCCGGGAAGTAGGCCTCCGGCGCGCAGGCGGTGAAGTTGATGCCCATCTTGGCGCAGCCGACGAGCAGCGAATTGCCCATGTTGTAGCGCGCGTCGCCCAGGTAGACGAAGTTCAGGCCGCGAAGTCGGCCGAACCGCTCGCGCAGGGTCAACAGGTCGGCGAGAATCTGCGTGGGATGTGCCTCGTCGGTCAGCCCGTTCCAGACCGGGACGGACGCATAGTAGGCAAGATCCTCCGCGATCTGCTGGCCGTAGCCGCGGTACTCGATGCCGTCAAACATGGTGGCGAGTACGCGCGCCGTGTCGGCGATGCTCTCCTTTTTGCCGATCTGCGAGCCGGTGGGGTCGAGATAGGTCACGCCCATGCCGAGGTCGTGCGCCGCCACCTCAAAGCTGCAGCGCGTGCGCGTGCTGGTCTTCTCGAAGATCAGCGCGATGTTCTTGCCCGCGCAAAAGCGGTGCGCCTCGCCTGCCTTTTTCATGGCCTTCAGCTCGGCGGCGAGGTCCACGAGGCCCGTGATCTCCTCTGCCGAGAAATCCAGCAGCTTCAGAAAATCCTTGCCGTAAAGATCGAGCTTTGTCTTGCAGTTTGTCATTGTACACCCTCCGCACAGATGTCTTTCAGAATGCCGAGCGCCTGCATGAGCAGGTCGTCCGGGATGTTCAGCGCGGGCAGCAGCCGCACCTTGTCTTTGGCCGTCAGCACCAGCACGCCGCGCCCGATGCAGCGGGACGCGACCTCCTTGGCGGGCAGCGCCGTCTGCACGCCGAGCATCAGACCGAGCCCGGTGACGCTCCCGACGCCGGGCGCGCCCGTGAGCGCGGCGCAAATCAGTTCGGACTTGTGTCTCACCCCCGCAAGCAGGTCGTCGTCAAGCTCGGAGAGCACATAGAGCGCACCCGCCGCGGCAATCGGATTGCCGCCGAAGGTCGAGCCGTTGGAGCCGGGCGTAAACAGGTCGGCGACCTTGTCGCCGAGCAGCGTTGCACCGAGCGGCAGACCGCCGCCAAGCCCCTTGGCCGTGGTGACGACGTCGGGAGACAGGCCGTACTGCATGTACGCATAGAGCGTGCCGGAGCGGCCGTTGCCGCACTGCACCTCGTCGCACATGAGCAGAAAATCGTGCGCCGCCGCTTCTTTCACCAGCGCATCGACGAAGGCTTTGTCAAGCGGCAGCACGCCGCCCTCGCCGCGCACGATCTCAAACAGCACCCCGGCCACCCTGTAGGTGCCGAGCGCGGCGGCAAGCGCCGCGGGTGTCGGCTCGATTGAGACAAAGCCGGGCGTCAGCGGCTGAAACTTCTCGTGGAACACGTCCTGCCCGGTTGCGGCAAGCGTGGTGAGCGTCCGCCCGTGAAAGCTGTTTTTGAGCGTGAGGATCGTGTAGCAGTCCGCGCCGTGCTTGGCCGCGCCGTAGGCGCGCGCCGCCTTGACGGCGCACTCGTTGGCCTCCGCGCCGGAATTGGAGAAGAACACCTTCTGCATCCCGGTGCGGGCGCAAAGCTCTGCCGCAAGATTTGCGCAGGGCGCGCTGTAATAGAGGTTGGAGGTGTGGCAGACGCGGTGCAGCTGGTCGGTGACGGCCTTGGTCCAGCCCGCGTCGCAGACGCCGAGCGTGTTGACCGCGATGCCGCTGCCGAGGTCGATGTAGCTTTTGCCGTCGCTCCCGGTCAGCACCGAGCCCCTGCCGCCGACGATCTCCACCGGAAAGCGCGCATAGGTGTGCGCGACAAACGCGGCGTCGGTCTCAAAGGTGTTCATACCTGTTCCCCCTCTCCCTCAAACATCGTGCCGATGCCTTCATCGGTCAGCGTCTCAATCAGAATCGAGTGCGGCACGCGCCCGTCGATGATGAAGACGCGGCGCACGCCGCCGCGGATGGCGTCGGTGCAGCATTCCACCTTCGGCAGCATACCGCCCGCGATCACGCCGTCGGCGATGAGCTGCTCGGTCTCGGCGACCGTCACGCGCGAGATGAGCGTCGCGGGATCGTCCTTGTCGCGCAGGATACCCGCCGTGTCGGTGAGCGAGATCAGGCTCTCGGCACGGAGCGTGGCCGCCAGCTTTGCCGCGGCGGTATCGGCGTTGACATTGTATACATTGCCCGCGTCGTCGCAGCCGAGCGTGGAGACAACCGGGATATAGCCCTTTTCGAGCAGGTCGAGCACCGGGGTCGGATCGACGGCGGTGATTCTGCCGACGTAGCCGAGCGCCGGGTCCTTCTGCACGGCGGAGATCATGTGTCCGTCCATGCCGCACAGGCCGACGGCGCGGCCGCCGCTGCACTCGATGAGGTTGACGAGGCTCTTGTTGACCTTGCCCGCCAGCACCATCTGCGCCGCCTCGACCGTCTCGCGGTCGGTGACGCGCAGGCCGCCGACAAACTTCGTCTCCTTGCCGAGGCGGGTGAGCAGCTCGGTGATCTCCGGGCCGCCGCCGTGCACCAGCACGACCTTCACGCCGATCAGGTGTAAGAGGATCACGTCGCGCACGACCGAGTTTTTGAGCGTTTCGCTCTGCATGGCGCTGCCGCCGTACTTGATGACCACGATCTTGCCGGTGTATTTCTTGATATAGGGCAGCGCGTGAACCAGGATCGCCGCGCGATCCGCATTGGAAACCGTCATTGTCTTCTCCTTTATTGCTTTGCCGTATCGCAAAAGCGACTGCTCAGGTCCTGTAGTCGCCGTTGATCTTCACATAGTCATAGGTGAGGTCGCAGCCCCATGCCGTGGCGCTTCCCTCTCCGTCGCCGAGCGTAATCACCACGCCGATCTCATGCTCGGTGAGGATCTTTTTCGCCTCCTCCTCGGAGAACGGAACACCCGCGCCGCCGCGGCAGACCTCAATCGTTCCCGCCGCCGAGGTGAAGGACACGCCCACCTTGGTCACATCGACCGGCGCGCCGCTGTAGCCGATGGCGCAGAGCACGCGCCCCCAGTTGGCGTCCGCGCCGAACATCGCCGCCTTGAAAAGCGAGGAGCAGATGACCGCCTTGGCCACCGTCTTCGCCGCCGCCGTATCCTTTGCGCCGGACACACTGCACTCCAGCAGCTTGGTCGCGCCCTCGCCGTCCCCGGCGATCGCGCGGCAGAGATGCACCGTCACGGTGTTCAGCGCCTGCATGAACGCGGTGAAATCCGCGCCCGCGGCGGTAATCTCGGCGTTGCCCGCCATGCCGTTGGCCAGCACAGTGACCATATCGTTGGTGGAGGTGTCGCCGTCCACGCTGACCATGTTGAAGGTGTTTGCAATATCGCCGGAGAGCGCCTTTTGCAGCATGGCGGGGCTGACGGCGCAGTCGGTGGTGATGAAGACCAGCATCGTCGCCATGTTCGGGTGGATCATGCCCGACCCCTTGGCAATGCCGCCGATGGTGCAGGTTTTGCCGCCGACGGTGAAGCTGACGGCGATCTCCTTTTTCACGGTGTCGGTCGTCATGATCCCCTCGGCGGCAAAGTCGCTGTGCGCGCCCAGCCCCGCCGCAAGCGCCGGCATTCCCGCCGCGATCGGCGCGATGTCGAGCGGCTGGCCGATGACGCCCGTGGAAGCCACGACCACATCGTTTTTCGCCACGCCGACCGCGTCCGCCACAAGCCCGCACATCGCCTCGGCAATTTCGATGCCGTTTGCATTGCAGGTGTTGGCGTTGCCGCTGTTGCAGACGATCGCCTGCGCATAGCCGTCCGCCAGATTCTGCTTGGTCACCACGAGCGGTGCGCCCTTGACCAGATTGGTGGTATAGACCGCCGCGGCCGCCGCACGCGTCTCGCTGAGAATCAGCGAAAGATCGCGCTTCTGCTTGTTCTTGCGGATGCCGCAGTGTACGCCGTTTGCCGCAAAGCCCTTTGCGGCACAGACGCCGCCGGAAACAATCTTCATCATTTATCCTCCGTTTACAGGTTCAGCCCGGTCGCCGGATCGACGCCGAGCACAAGATTCATGCATTCCACGGCCGCGCCGGACGCGCCCTTGCCGAGGTTGTCATAGCGGGCGGTGAGCAGGATGCGCGCCTCATTTCCGAAAACGGCGATCTCCATCGCGTCCTTGCCCGCGAGCGCCGCCGCCGAGAGAAAGCCGTCCGCGTCCGCCGTCTCCGTATAGCGGACGATGCTGCCGCCGTAGGCGTCCTTCAGCACCGCTTTCACGTCCGCCGCCGTCGCGCCGGGCGCAAGCTGATGCGCGAAGAGCGGAACCGTGACGACCATGCCGCTGTAGAAATCCGCCACGATCGGGCAGAAGATCGGCGGGCTTTGCAGGCCGCACATCGCCGCCATCTCGGGCAGATGCTTGTGCGTCTGGGAGAGGCCGTACTGCCGCGGCGCGTCATAGAGCGGGCTGCGGTCGGCCTCGCCGTAAGCGGCGATCATCTTTTTGCCGCCGCCGCTGTAGCCCGTGACCGAGTGGCAGGTAAGCGCCGCGTCCGGCGCGAGCAGCCCCCGCCGCACCAGCGGCGCAACCGTGGCGATAAAGCCGCTGGCATGGCAGCCCGGCACGGCGATGCGCTTCGATGCGGCGATGCGCGCCGCCTGCTCTGCCGCAAGCTCCGGGAAGCCGTACACGAAGTGCGGATCGGTGCGGTGCGCGGTGGAGGTGTCCAGCACCACGGTGTCCGGGTTCTCCATCATCGCGACCGCCTCGACCGCCGCCGCGTCCGGCAGACAGAGAAACGCGATGTCGGCGTCGTTCAGCGCCGTTTTCCGCGCCGCCGCGTCCTTGCGCAGCGCCTCGGGCAGGGTCACGAGCGCAATATCCGTCCGCGCCGCCAGCCGCGCGCGGATGCGCAGTCCCGTCGTCCCCGCTTCCCCGTCGATAAACACCTTTTTCATCCCGAACACCTCTTTGTGTCTTTGAATTTATATTTATGCATGAATTATAGCATTCAGCGAATAAACATGCAATAGTTTTGCGCGAAAAAATTTGATTTCTACGGAATAACGAGCACGCAGCTTGCGTATGGTCACTTTTTGTGCAGGTTGACACCGAAGATTGCAAAAATGAATATATATGCGTGTATATGCAACGGATGGGCGAAGGGATTCTTGACAAGTTCATTTATGAGGCAAAACGCATAAAATAAGGCTCCCTCTGACGAGGGAGCTGTCGCCGAACGGCGACTGAGGGAGAGATAACGCGCAGTAACATTTGCGTGCTATTCTGTGCTCTGCAATATCTCTCCCTCCGTCATGCTTCGCATGATGTTTCCCGCAAGGGAAACTCATTAGGAACGCTTGCGTTCCGGGTCACGTCTCCCCCGTCAGGTGGAGGCTTCGTTAGATACATATGGATTGGTACCCTTGACGACTCGCATTCTCTATATTTTACCTATGTGGCTGTCTGCAAAAAAGAAAGCCTGCAAGCAGGCTTTCTTTTTTTGCGATGGTTCGGTCGGATCAGATCAGGCCGCTGTTTTTCAGCAGCAGCTCCATATCGGTGCCTTTGAGCTTCTTCAGCGCGATTTTGATCATTTCCTTCTCGGCGAAGTTGATGTCCGCCTCAAGGAGCGGCTTCTTGTCGAGCGCATAGTAGCAGGCACGCAGCAGCTCACGCACATCGTACTGGCTGCCCCAGACCTCCGGCACGCCGCGATCGACGTTCAGCAGCGTGTAGACGGCCTCCATGCCGGTGCGGATGGAATACTCCGTGGTGAAGATGGTGTCGCGCGGCGTCTCGGCAAACTGACCGAGGAACGCGAAGTTGACAGCACCCTTCGGCACGACCAGCGGGCGGTCCTCCTGCTTTCTCGGCTGGAAGAACGCGTTGATATAGGGCATATAGCAGGTGGTGGTGTTGCAGGCCTTCCCGGCAAGCTCATGGATGCGGTCCTCCGGCACGCCGATGTGATACAGCCACTCGCGGCAGATCTCCTCGCCGGTGCAGTCACGCATCGCCTTCTTCACATAGTTGCCGGGCACGTCGGTGTGCAGCGCATAGACCCACACGAGGACGGTATTCTTGTCCTGCGCGCGGAACTGCGGCTGGCGATTGATCGTCCAGGAGAGATACCAGTTGTTGACGCTGTCCCTGACCGTGACGATGCCGCCCGTGGTGACCTTGCCCGCGCGGGGATCGCGGCGGCAAATGTTCATGATATGGCGGATGACTTCCTCGTCCGCCGTGGCGACCGTGGCGCTCATCCAGTTGGTCGCCTCGGTATCACCGCAGAACTTGTCGGGATTGCCGTATTCGCCGTGCTTTGCCTGAGCGGCGATGTTCTTCCACAGATCCCAGGACTCGCCCGCGCCGTTCTTCACGTTCGAGAGGTCGGGTGCATGGGTCTGGTCGCCGTAGCAGGAGGTATCGGTGCAGCAGCCGTTGGTGATGAAAACGAGGTCGTCCTCGATAAGGTCGATGGACTGCTCGACGCCGTCCTTGACATAGACGATCTTCTTCGCAACCTTCTTGTCGCCCTCGTCCTCGATGACGACGTTCTTCACGTCCATACCGTACTCGATGGTCACGCCGTGGCTTTCGAGGTACTTGACCAGCGGCAGGATCATGCTCTCATACTGGTTGTACTTCGTGAAGCGCAGCGCGCTGAAGTCCGGCAGACCGTCGATGTGGTGGACATAGCGGCAGAGGTAGCGCTTCATCTCGAGCGCGCTCGACCAGGTCTGGAAGGCGAACATCGTCTGCCAGTAGAGCCAGAAGTTGGTGGACCAGAACGTGTCGGGCAGAACGTCCGAGATCTTCTTGTCCTCCAGCTCGCTCTCCGGCGTGATGAACAGCTTGGAGAGCGCCATCGCGCTGGCGCGATCCAGTGTGAACTTGCCGTCGGTGTGTGCGTCCTCGCCGCGGTTTACGGTGGCGCGGCAGAGCGAGTAGTTGGGGTCGTGCTTGTTGAGCCAGTAGTATTCGTCCAGCACCGAGACGCCGGGCGTCTCGATCGAGGGCACGTCGCGGAACATATCCCACATGCACTCGAAGTGGTTGTCCATCTCGCGGCCGCCGCGCATATAGAAGCCCTTGGTCACGTCTTTTCTGCCGTCACAGCTGCCGCCCGCAAGCTCCAGCTTCTCCAGCAGGTGGATGCGCTCGCCCTTCATCTGACCGTCGCGGACCAGGTAGAAGGCGGCGGACAGACCTGCAAGGCCGGTGCCGATGATATAAGCCGATTTTCTGTCCACACCCTCCGGCTTTTCGGGGTGTGCAAAGGATTCGTAAGTACCTGCGGAATAATACATAGCGGTTACCTCCGTGTGTTGTTTTTTTCTTTGTGACTTCAGTATATCCACATTCCGCAGGCTTTACAATAGACAGTTTCGCCCCCGCGATGAAAATTTCATCACGGGGGCGAAAGCTGTAAAAATTTTTATCACTCGGGTGCTTTTGATAAAGTTTTGTCCAGGCGGAAGCGGCCGAGCGCCGCCGCAATGTCGCCTTGCAGCACGAGCGCGAGGCGGTCTACGATCGTCTCCGGCTCGACCTTCATGCCATCGCGCACCCAGTCGAGCAGCACGCCGACGAAGGAATAGGCATACACCCGCGCGATGAACGCCTTGTCCTCCTCGCGCACGGTCATCCCGGCGGCATACTCGTTGACCACGCCCATCAGCAGATCGTCGGTCAGCGGCGTGAGATAGCGCTCGACCTGCTCGCGGCTGACGCAGCGGTAGACGTTCATCACAAAGACCTTGTTGTCGCGCACCTCCTCAAAGATCCGCAAAAAGCCCTGCTGCCAGGTCCCGGCGGTCTTTCTGCCCGCAAGCGCACGGGTCGCATCCTCGATGCACGCCCATTCCACAAGGTCGTAGATGTCCTTGAAATGATAGTAGAAGGTCATGCGGTTGATCCCGCAGTCCTCGGTGATGTCGGTCACCGTGATCTTGTCCAGCGGGCGCTTCGCCAGCAGGTTTTTCAGCGACGCTTCCAGCGCGCGTTTCGTGATCTGCGACATACTGCCTCCCAAACAAAACGAAATGTACATTCTTATTATACCATCCCGCCGCCGTCTGTGCAAGCAGAAAGCAGGAAACTCTGCGCTGCAAAGTTCCCTGCCTTTTCTTATTTCACGGTCTGGCTCTTTTCCTTCTGAATGACGTCGTGCGCGCCGCCCTCGACGATGCTGGTCGCCGAGACGAGCGTGATCTTCGCCTTCTCCTGCAGCTCCTTGATGGTGAGCGCGCCGCAGTTGCACATCGTGGACTTCACCTTGCTCAGCGACAGGGCAACGTTGTCCTTGAGGCTGCCCGCATAGGGAACGTAGGAGTCCACGCCCTCTTCAAACGACAGCTTCTTGTCGCCGCCGAGGTCGTAGCGCTGCCAGTTGCGCGCGCGTGCCGAGCCCTCGCCCCAGTATTCCTTGAAGTAGTTGCCGCCGATCGAGATCTTGTTCGTCGGGCTCTCGTCAAAGCGGGCAAAGTATCTGCCCAGCATGACAAAGTCCGCGCCCATGGCCAGCGCCAGCGTGATGTGGTGGTCATACACGATGCCGCCGTCCGAGCAGACGGGGACATAGATGCCGGTCTCGGCGAAGTATTCGTCGCGCGCACGGCAGACCTCGATCAGCGCGGTCGCCTGTCCGCGGCCGATGCCCTTGGTCTCGCGGGTGATGCAGATCGAACCGCCGCCGATGCCCACCTTGACGAAGTCCGCGCCGCAGTCGGCGAGGAAGCGGAAGCCCTCCGCATCGACAACGTTGCCCGCGCCGACGCGGACGCTCTCGCCGTAATTCTCACGGATCCAGGCGATCGTGCGCTTCTGCCACTCCGAGAAGCCCTCGGAGGAATCGATGCAGAGCACGTCGGCGCCCGCCTCAAGCAGTGCAGGGACGCGCTCGGCGTAGTCGCGCGTGTTGATGCCCGCGCCGACAACGTAGCGCTTGTGCGCATCCAGCAGCTCGTTCGGATTCTGCTTGTGCGTGTCATAGTCCTTGCGGAAGACGAAGTAGCAGAGCTTCTGCTCATCGTTGATGATCGGCAGCGAATTGAGCTTGTGATCCCAGATGATGTCGTTCGCCTCCTTCAGCGTCGTGCCCTCCTTGGCGACGATCAGCTTGTCGAACGGCGTCATGAATTCGCGCACCTTCGTCGCGGGATCCATGCGGCTGACGCGGTAGTCGCGGCCGGTGACGATGCCGAGCAGCTTGCCCTCGGCCGTTCCGTCCTCGGTGACCGCCACGGTCGAGTGACCCGTGCGCTCCTTGAGCGCCACGACGTCCGCCATGGTGGCGTCGGGAGAAATGTTGGAGTCGCTGGTGACAAAGCCCGCCTTGTGATTCTTGGCGCGGGCAACCATCGCCGCCTCGTCTCCGATCGACTGCGAGCCGTAAATGAAGGACACGCCGCCCTCGGTGGCCAGCGCGATCGCCATCTTGTCGCCCGAGACCGACTGCATGATCGCGGAAACCATCGGGATGTTCATCGTGATGGCCGATTCCTCGCCGCGTCTGTAGCGGACGAGCGGGGTCTTCAGGCTCACGTTTGCGGGGATGCATTCCGCCGACGAATAGCCGGGGATCAGCAGGTATTCGTTAAACGTATGCGCGGGTTCATTGATAAAAATAGCCATAATTTCTCCTTGACACCTCTATCTTCGTTTTCTTTTTTCAATCAGAACAGTCCGACGATGCGGCCGTCGTCGGTCACATCGATCTTTTCCGCCGCGGGGACGCGCGGCAATCCCGGCATGGTCATGATGTCGCCGGTGAGGACAACGACAAAGCCTGCGCCTGCGCTGACCTTGACCTGCTTGACCGTGACGGTGAAACCCGCGGGCGCGCCGAGTTTTGTCGGGTCGTCCGAGAAGCTGTACTGCGTCTTCGCGATGCAGACCGGCAGCTTTCCGTAACCCAGCTCGGTCAGGCGGGCAATCTGCTTTTCCGCCGCGGGCAGGAACTGCACATCGCGGCCGCCGTACACCTTTTCCACCACGGCGCGCACTTTGTCGGCGATGCCGAGATCGTCGGGGTAGCAATAGCGGAAGTCGCCGTGCTCCTCCTCGCAGAGGCGGACGACCTCGCGCGCCAGCGCTTCGCCGCCGCGGCCGCCGTCTGCCCAGACGGTGGAGAGCACAACGTTCACGCCGAGGGCGCGGCACTTCTCGATGATGCAGTCGATCTCGCGGTCGGTGTCGGTCGGGAAGCGGTTGACCGCGACCACCGCGGGCAGCCCGTAGACATTTTTGAGATTGGAAAGATGGCGCAGCAGATTCGGCAGTCCGCGCTCCAGCGCGTCGAGATTCTCCTCGGCAAGCGCCGTCTTCGCAAGGCCGCCGTGCATCTTGAGCGCGCGGACGGTGGCCACCAGCACCACGGCGTCGGGCGTCAGCCCTGCCGCGCGGCACTTGATGTCGAGGAACTTCTCCGCGCCGAGGTCGGCGCCAAATCCCGCCTCGGTGACGGCGTAGTCCGCCGTCGCCATCGCCATGCGCGTGGCCAGCACCGAATTGCAGCCGTGCGCAATGTTGGCAAACGGGCCGCCGTGGACGAAGGCGGGCGTGCCCTCGAGCGTCTGTACGAGGTTGGGGGCGAGCGCGTCCTTGAGAAGCGCCGCCATCGCGCCGACCGCCTTGAGATCGCCCGCGGTGACCGGGCGGTCGTCATAGGTGTAGCCCACCACGATGCGGGCGAGGCGCGCCTTAAGGTCGGCAATGGAAGTCGCCAGGCAGAAGACCGCCATGATCTCGGACGCGACCGTGATGTCAAAGCCGTCCTCGCGCGGCGTGCCGTTGACCTTGCCGCCGAGCCCGTCGATGACAAAACGGAGCTGGCGGTCGTTCATATCGACACAGCGCTTCCAGGTGATGCGGCGCGGGTCGATGCCGAGCGCGTTGCCCTGCTGAATGTGGTTGTCCAGCATCGCGGCAAGCAGGTTGTTTGCCGCGCCGATGGCGTGAAAATCGCCGGTGAAATGCAGGTTGATGTCCTCCATCGGCACCACCTGTGCATACCCGCCGCCCGCAGCGCCGCCCTTGATGCCGAAGACCGGGCCGAGCGACGGCTCACGCAGGGCGGCCGCCACCGATTTGCCGATGCGGTGCAGCCCGTCGGCAAGCCCCACCGTCGTCGTGGTCTTGCCCTCGCCCGCCGGCGTCGGCGTGATCGCCGTCACCAGCACGAGCTTGCCCTGCTTCTTTGCGTGATCGAGCAGAGAGAGCGAAACCTTCGCCTTATACCTGCCGTAGGGTTCGAGCAGTTCCGCGTCGATGCCCGCCGCCGCGGCGATCTCTGTGATCGGCTGCATCTTCGCCTGCTGTGCAATCTCAATATCCGTTAAATGCGCCATGCTTCCTCCGTTCCGCCTTGAAAAAGTTTATTATCTATATTATACCGATTCGCGGCGCAAAGTCAACAGGCGCGCCCCACAATTCCGCCGGATAAATGCACAAAAAAGCCGCGCACGGGAACTCCGTGCGCGGCTTTTTGCCTATGTATCTCAACCGACAGCGCCGATGACTTTGCGCTTATGCAGCGTTACCCTGATAGGCAGAGCTGCCGAAGCCGAGAATCAGAATGAAGAGCCAGGGGAAGAAGAGCAGGCCGAGCGTATAGCCGCCGCCGTGCCCATATGCCTTGGCGAGCTTGTAGTTCACCATAATGAAGAGCACCAAAGACAGGATCGAGCAGACGCCGACAAGCAGCCCGCCGATCGTACCGCCGATGGCGGAGAAAATGCCGGACGCGATCGCCGTGAGGAGGAGGTACCAAAAATACTTGGCGGCGCAGCTGATCTTGCAGATCACATACAGGTTGTAAAGCGGGATCAGCGACTTCCAGCCGGCCTCACCCGCCTTGGTGAAGAGCTTCCACCAACCGATGATCTGCAGCACGTACATCGCGACGGAAATCAGAATCGTGACAACGAGCATACCGCCCGCAAGACCGAAGAGAGCAGCCGAGGAATCGTACATGAAATCAGGCATAAGTTGTTCTCCTTTGCAAACTGTAAATCGTAATGTAAGCTGTCGGTACTTGCTTCCATTATACGCAATTTGGCTGTATTTTGCAAGAGGGAGGGCGAAAATTCCTGCCGATTTGCGCAGATTCGACCGTCGCGCCTCAGGTTTTGCTGTAGATGACCGTGATGTCGGGGTGCAGCTGGAGGATCGAGGCGGGGATCTCGGGCGTGATCGGGCCGAAGAAGGCTTTTTCGAGGATGTCGCGCTTGCCCGCGCCGCTCGCGATCAGCAGGATCTTCTTCGCCTGCAGGATCGAGACCATGCCCATCGTGATGGCGCGGCGCGGCACATCGGCCTCGCTTGCAAAGAACCGCGCGTTGGCGGCGATGGTGCTCTCATGCAGCTCGACCACATGCGTGCTCTTGACAAAGTAGCGATCCGGCTCGTTGAAGCCGATGTGGCCGTCAAGGCCGAGGCCGAGCAGCTGCAGGTCGATGCCGCCGAGCGCCTCGATGCGCGCGTCGTAGGCCTTCCCCTCGGCCGCAAGGTCGGCGGCGCGACCGTTCGGCACAAAGGTGTTCGCACGGTCGATGTTGATGTAGTCAAACAGGTTGTGATCCATAAAATAGCGGTAGCTCTGCGGGTTGTTTCCGTCGAGACCGACGTATTCGTCGAGGTTGACCGTCGTGACCGCGGAAAAATCAATATCGCCCTTGTTGTACCATTCGATCAGCTGGCGGTATGTGCCGAGCGGCGACGAGCCGGTGGCCAGTCCCAGCACGCAGTCCGGCTTGATGATGACCTGCGCCGAGATGATGTTCGCCGCCCGGCGGCTCATTTTGTCATAGGTGTCCACTGTAATGAATTTCATGTTTTCGCCCCCGTTTCACCCTATTATAGCACGCCGATCCCCGCCGCGCCATGCGGAAATCCGCACATTTTTCCCGTATTTTCGTACAAAAAAGGTTCGCCGCGGCGAACCTTTTTTATCTTCAGAATGCGACCTTGAGGATCAGCGCCACAGCGCAGAGGATCATTGCAAACGGCACATAGATGTAGCGGCCGACGGCGTACCACAGGCCGCTGCGATGCTTTGCGCCGCCTTCGCCGACGGCGGACAGCAGCTCGTCCTTTTTCATCACCCAGAACCAGGTGACCGCCCCCAGCGTCGCGCCGATCGGGATGATGTAGATGGAGACAAGGTCCATCCACGGTCCCCATTTGGTGATCGCCTCCATGCCGATGCCGCAGCCGAGGCAAATCGCGCAGATGAGGATCAGCGCCGCCCGGCGGTTCAGGCGCGGGAAACGGTGCAGCAGCGATTCGGCCACCGCCTCAAACATGTTCTGCAGCGAGCTGACGCCCGCAAAGATCATGGCGAGATAGAGGATGACCGCAAACAGGCGGCCAAGCGGAATGTCCTGCAAGATCTCGGGCAGCGTGATGAACAGCAGACTCGGACCCGCGCCGACATCCACGCCGTAGGAAAAGCATGCGGGGATGATGACCAGCGCCGCGATCAGCGCCGCGATGGTGTCAAACAGCGCCGTATGCCGCGAGACGCCGATGACGTCCTCCTTCTTATCCAGATATGCGCCGTAGACGATCATGCCGCTGCCGGTGACCGACAGCGAGAAGAAGGCCTGCCCCATGGCGGAGATCCAGACCGCGGGGTCTTTCAGCGCCTCCCAGCGCGGGATCAGCATGAAAAGATAGCCCTTGCCCGCACCGGGCAGAAACGCCGCGCGCACGGCGAGGATCAGAAAGATCAGAAAGAACAGCGGCATCATGACCTTGTTGGACTTCTCGATGCTGTGTGCGCCGAGGAACAGCGTGAGCAGCGTGCCGACGACCACGATCACATGGTACGGCACGACCGAGAAGCCGGTCTGCGAGAAGGAGGCGAACCAGGCCGCCGTGTCGGCGTGCATCAGCGTCCCCGTGACCGAATCGGCAAGCGCCTTCAGCACATAGGCAACGATGACCGAATAGCCGATGGCGATGCAGAGCGAACCGGCCAGCGGCAGCCAGCCGAGCGCCCCGCCGACCTTCCCCGCCTTTTTTCCGCGCGTCCCCCACGCATAGGCGTAGGCGCCGAGCGTTCCCGTCCCGGCGCGGCGGCCGATGGCAAACTCGGCAGGCAGCCCGACATAGCTGAAGATGACGACAAACAGCAGATAGACCAGCAGGAACGCGCCGCCGCCGTTCGTGCCCATTTTGTTGGGGAATCCCCACACATTCGCCATGCCGACGGCAGAACCGACCGAGGCCAGAATGAAGCCCCAGCGGCTGCCGAATGATTTCTTATGTTTCGTTTCCATAGAGTCCCCCATGTTACTGATCTTCCGCATAAGCGGAGGTGATGCCGAGATATTCCTCCAGGCACAGTCCGCTTTCGGTGATCTTCTGCGCCAGCTCGACGCCGAGATAGCGGATGTGCCACGGCTCGTACATGAAGCCGGTCTCCGCCTCCTTATCCTTCGGATAGCGCAGGATAAAGCCGTATTCCGCGCAATGTGCCGCCAGCCATTTGCCCTCTTTTGTCTCGGCAAAGCTCTGGCGCACGGAGTTGATGTCCATGGCATACCCGGTCTGATGCTCGGAGCTGCCTGCGCGGGCAGAATAACGGTCGGCCAGTGCCGCGCCGTCCCGCGCGGCATAGTTGTGATAAACCTTATCCTGCTTTTGGTAGGAGCGATAGCCCGACACGATCTTCAGGGTCAGCCCCTCTTCCTTCGCCGCCGCGCGCATCGTGTCAAAGGCGGTCTGCGCCTCGGGCAGAATCCTGCCCGGGGCATAGTCGGCGGGCAGCAGATAGGTCTTGTTGGCAATCAGAATCCCGTTTACATAGGTAAGGCCGTCGATGGTTTCGATCACGGTCTCCCCCTCCGGATATTCTCCCTCCCGCACGGTCGGCGCAGTCACCGCAGCCGTTGCTTCGGCGGTCGCTTCTGCGGTCGTCTGCACGGTTGTTTCAATCGCTCGCGCGGTCGTGGCGGCCGCTTCCGCGGTCGTGGTTTCGGCGGTCGTTTCCGCCGTAGTTTCCGCGCGGGTCGTTGTTTCTTCCGTCATTTCCGTCACTGCGGGCGATGCGACCGGCGCAAGCGTTTCTGCGGCCGCAGATGTTGTGATTTCGGGCGTCGTCGTCCCGGTTTCGGCGGTCGTTTCCGCCTCCTGCGCACCGCAGGCATTAAAAAAGAGCAAGCAGGCCAAAACGGCGAGCGCCCTGTTCCATCGTTGCATCCGCATTCCCCTCTTTTTGATACAAGAACAGTTTACCACGCCGCGCGGCGTCTGTCAATCAAAATCCGGGATCTCCGGATTTTTTCGCCTCGCCCGCCGCCGACAGACACAAAAAGCACCCCCGCGGGGGTGCTTTTTGTGATTTTGTTTGCAGGATTATTTGCCGAAGTAGGCAATCGCCTTGTCGCAGTAGTTCATGATACCGCAGCAGATTGCCGCAAGGTTTGCATTGCTGCCCGTCTTCGCCGTCGAGCAGTAGTTCTCCGCCGCGTTGAACGTCAGGTTCTGCAATGCATACACGCTCGTGCCGTCCGCATTCACAATATCCAGCGAGATCAGCGCGCGCAGGTTTCTTGCAGCGACATCGTTCAGGCTGATATAGTATGCCGTGCGGCCCTTCGCGTCAACGACGCCGACCGTCCATTCCTCGAACGGGATCGCGCCCGTGATCGTCTCGCCCGTGACGGCATCCGCATAGCTGTATATCGCCTTCACACCGGCGTATTCCGTCGATGCACCGGCCTTCGACTTCACCGTGACCAGAATGTTGATCCGGTCAAGCAGCTCCAGCGAAGATGCAAATGCTTCAAACTGATCGTTTGCATCCGTCCGCGTCTCTCTCTCGTACTTCTTCTCGATCACGACATCCGCGTAGTCCGCAACCGTCAGCTTTCTCTCTGCCTCCGGTAGCAGGTCGCTCAGCATATTCGCCGTGTTGTAGGCGAAGTTCTGCTGTGCCAGTGCGCCGTAGTTGATCAGGGCTGCCACAAGCTCTCTCCACGTTCCCGTTGCGCTTGCAAGAGACGTCTGGAGGTAGACATATGCGCCCCAGTCCTTCGTGCCGACCGTCACGCTGCCGTCTGCGTTCACGCCGTAGGTCGTGATGCGGATCGTGTTGTTCATGCACTTCGCCGGTACGCCGTCCAGAATGTACGCATACCGTGCCGCGTCGCCCGCCATATCCTTGCGGTCTGCGATCACCAGCGTCACGGCCTCGCTGTCCGTGCTGCCTTCCTCGACCGATTTGCCGTCCAGGCCCAGCAGCTCATACTTCACGAAGAACTCCGCAAAGCTGTCCACATGCGTCTTCTTCGGCGCATAGACGTACTCGACCGATGCGCCCAGGTTCAGCGCCTGGCCGCCCTTCGGGTTGCCGCTCGGCGCCGTAACCGGCATCACGATTGCCTTTGCCGAATAGTTGAACTTGATGTTTGCATCTGCTGCGACACTGCCGCCGACCAGCTTGTATCTGCCCGTCGTCTCCAGCATGTAGTCGCCGCTGATGGTGATACCGCTGTAGTCGCCTGCAAGGTATACCGTCGTCTTCGGTGCGACCGTCTCGGTCGTGCCTTCCGCTACCGTAATGGTCTCCAGTGCCTTCGCTGCATCGAATGCCGCCTGCACCGTCGTGTAGCCGACATTGCCGATGTGGGCAACGTAGACTTCCGGCTCAAGCGCGGGAATCTCGCGCGTCTCGGTCGTGCCGCAGACCGGGCAGGTGCGGGTCTCTTCGCCCTTCACCCCGACCTGTGCCGGCGTGGTGACGATCCACTCGCCGAACGTATGCGCGCCCGTTGCCGGGATCGCTTCCGTGTAGCTGTCGCCGCAGCCCTGGCAGGTGAACGTCTTTACGCCGTCCTTGCCGCAGGTTGCCGGCGTCGTGATCGTCCCGACATACTCATGCTCGTGCGCCGAGGGCGTCGTTTCGATACCGACTGCCAGCGCGTTCATCATGACGTTTGCATTGTCTTCATACTTGATGGCTTCCTTGATGGTTGCCTCGAAGACCAGCGCCTTCGTCAGATCGACCGTATCGGCAACCGTATAGGTCAGCGTTGCAACGACCTGATCGACCGCATAGTTGACCGGCGGCTGCTTGAAGCCGAGAACGGCGATGCTCTCCGTGCCGCTCATCAGCGAGAGGCCGGTGCCCGTGCCGTCGTCGCCCTCGCCCGCCGTGGGCAGAAGCGACTCAACCGATGTAAGCGTGAAGCCTTCGGGTGCGGTGATCGCAAAGCGAACGCCCCAGAAGCTTTCCGTCTTCATCGAAACGTTGACGACGACCTTGCCGTCCGCCACCGTGGCCGAATCGACCTTGAGGATCAGCTCGGCGTTGGGCAGCGCGGTGAAGGTCTCGCCGCAGACGGCGCAGGCGTAGCTGCCGTCCGCCTTGGCGATATAGCTGTGCGTCGTGCAGACGAACGGAACCGACTCGGTTCTGGTTCTGCCGCAGACCGTGCAGGTGTAGGTCTTGACGCCTGCCGCGTCGGGTGTTGCGGGCGTCGTGATCACGCCGTCATCCCAGACGCACTCATCGGTGACATGGATCGTAACCTTATCCGCCGCATAGCCGCTGTGGGTCAGCGTCTTGCCGACTGCAAAGGAATGCGAGGAATAGGTTGCCGTCAGCGTCTCATTGCCGGTGTAGTTGTCCGATGCAAGGTAGCCCGCCGTCAGAGCGCACTCGCCGAGGTTGACCGGCTGTGCAAGGGTACGGCCGTCCGCCGAGCCCGAGACATGGATGTTCAGGCTGCGCACGTTTCTCGGAACGAACGCGGACCATACACGCGCGGAGTCGTTCAGGTTGACCGTCAGGCTGTCCAGGTACGCCGTACCGGTTCCCGCGGTATTGCCGTCGCCCGTGCGGATCGTGCCGATATAGGCGTTTTCATAGAAGTTGACCGTGACGTTGCAGTTCTCCATCCGGAGGTTCTGCGCCGCCGAGCTGGTCGAAGCTGCATAGAGATTGATGACCGTGGTGCCGCCCACAAAGTCGGCGGTGACCGTCTTGTTGGCGACCTTGACGTCCGCGTTGCCGCGCGAGCCGAGGAAGAGCTGACCGAAGAACGTGACCGCAGCCTGCTTGTCGTTGACCTTGACTGCCGTCGTCTTTGCAAAGCTCAGCTTAACCGTCTTCGCCGCGGTGTCGTCCTCCGTGGGGAACTGCTTGCCTGTAACAAAGTAGCAGTTACCGAAGGTGGTCAGCTTTTCGCCGAAGGTCACATCGTTCCAGTTGCCGACAATGACCAGCGTGTTGTAATAGCCGCCGTCGGAATTGTTCTGCACGGACGAGCCGTTGTTGAAGATCAGCGTCTCGAACTTCGTCGGGCCGCCGAGCGAAAGAACCGCGCCGTGCTTCTGGGTCACAAAGCCGGTGTCGAAGCCCGTGATGTCCTTCGCCGTCGTGATCGTGATCTCTTTTTCGTAGGCGGGGAGCGTGATGTCCTCCTTGATGGCATAGCGATCCAGGAGAACGATCTTGCCGCCGCTCTGCGAAAGTCTGCGTGCCGCTTCCTCGATGGTCAGAACCGGCTTGCCGGCATCCGTACCGATGTTGAAGTCATCGCCGATGGCCTGGCTGTTCGTCGTCGAAGCATTGTCCACGTAGATCGTGGGGATCTCGATGTCGGTGGAGAAGGGGGTGTTGCCGTTCGCGTCGCAGTCGGCGCAGATGTAGTTGTAGAGCCCCCGGTCGTTGCGCACAAAGCGATAACCGGTGTGTCTCTCAGCGTCATAGTTCAGATCCTGCGTTCTGACCTTCTTCCCGCAGCTCTTGCACCAGACTTCTTCCGTGCCGAGCGTGGAGCAGGTTGCGGGAACGGTCACTCGGTACTCCAGCATGCCGTCGGGATGCTCGCACACCATGGAACCGCCGCAGATGTCGCAGCTGCCGTCACTGTTTGCATCGACATGACCGTTCAGATGGTTGACACAATAGGTGGCGTAGGTCGCCTTGTTGACCGTGTAGCCGATGACCGCGATCGTCGCGTCGGCGCTGTCGCCGTAAAAGATGTCCGCATCTGCAATCGCGGTGTCCACGCGCTCATCCACATAGACGTTGATCACGCCGTTTGTGACTGCGGTGGAGCCGGTTACGTCAAAGACCGGGCTGCCGAGCGGGTTGAGATCGCCCCGCAGAACAAGGTCGGTCGTGCGCAGGAATTCCTGTCCGCCGCCGTTCTGATTGATGACGTTGTAGCAGCCGACCGTGACTTCGCCGTCCACAATGACCGTAGCCTTTGTATCGGCGGAGAGATGCTCCGAGCCGACCGCAAAGGAGTTCAGCCATGCCGTCTGCAATGTATCTGCGACATCCGTCAAGCCGAGCGTCAGCTTCGTGCTGCCCTTGACCGTCATCGTGCCGGACACGCAGCGGTTGCCGCCGCCGATGAACCAGTAGTCGCCCGAGCGGACCGTCACATCGGTGTCCAGCGTGTAGGACTGCGTACCGATGCTCTCAAAGCCGCCGAGGACATACATCTTGACGGCGTTGACGCTCATCCTGTCCTCCTGGTTAATCACCAGGCTGATGGTCTTTGCATTGACCATCTGAATGCCGGTGTCCATCACCAGCTTGTGGTTCTGTGCATAGAGGTAAGCACCGCTGCCCGGATTGTCCACGTCAAAGCTGATGTCGCGGAAGGTCATCGCACCGTTCATCTTGAACGTGCTTGCACCGCCGAGGATCAGACTGCCGCCGGTCACCGTGACCGTACCCGTAAAGGCAGGCGTGCTGTAGGAAGCGGGAACCGTGGCCGAATCCTTGACCACGACCGCCGCGCTGCCGTTTGCCGAAGCAACGGCCGCCGCATAGTGCATTGCAAGCTCAAAGCTGCCGAACGGATTTGCCTCCGTACCGGCCGTCTCTGCGGGAAGCGCGGTCACGCCGCTTGCCGCGACATAGACCGTATCGAGCGCCTCGGTCGTCTCCGCATAGGTGACGCCGCACACGCAGGTATAGACGGCCTTGCCGTCCTGCAAAGCGACAGATACAACGCGCTCGTGGTTATTCGGGTCGAGCGGAAGCGCCGCCGTGCCGATAAAATCGCCGCACACCGTGCAGTAAACATTGGCTGTACCCGCGGTTGCGCAGGTGGAAGCCGTGACGGTTTCCTGGCGGGTGCTCTCATGCTTGCAGCCCATATTGAAGCCGCAGGTGTCGCACTTGCCGTCGCTGTCCGCATCCGTGTGCGTATGGAAGACGCGCAGCTCGGGGCCGTTCGTCGTGGCCAGCCAGAGCTCGCTGTCCAGCGCCGGATATGCGTCTGCATTGGCAAGGTCTGCCGCTTCAATCAGCGTGCCTTTGCTATCCGTGCCGCCGACGCTGTAGTAGTTGGGGGTGAGGGTACCGGCCGAACTGCCCAGACCGCCGATGATGGCGCGGATGTTGCTCGTGCCGGTGCTGGTCGTCGTACCGCCGTTGTAGTTATAGCGGATGGTATTCGTACCGGCGTTTCTGCCGACGATACCGCCGACGTTCTTGTTGGCTTTGCCGTCAACGGCGCCGGTGTTGATGCAGTTCTCCACGATTGCGGGATTGGTAATGCCGACGATACCGCCCGCATCTGCGCCGTCCTTGTATGTACCGGTGCCCTTGACCTCGCCGTCGTTCCAGCACTTCGAGATCGTCGTACCCACCTGTTGTGCGTAGCCGACGATACCGCCGATCTGCGCAGGGCCGGTGACGAGACCTCCGTTGAAGCACGCGGTGATCTCCATCGTCGAGCCGGCACCTATGAGCGTTTTGCCGACGATGCCGCCGACAAACGTTGCTTTGGAGCTTGCGCCCGTAATCGTACCGCTGTTGGAGCAGCCGACGATCGTGCCGCCGTTTTTGGATGCATGGTCGGTAAAGCCGAGCACGCCGCCGACTGCTTCAAAGCCGGTCACATCCCCGGTATTTGCACAGTTTTCGATCGTGTAGTGGCGGCCGCTCGTCTTGCCCGTGGAGGCCGAACCGACAACGCCGCCGATACGGCCGTTGCCTGCCGTCGTGCCAGAGCCGGTGACCGTGCCTGCGTTCGTGCAGCCGCGGATAATCACTTCCGCGCCTGCCGCCAGATCCAGCTGCGTGCCCTCCGCCGTCCCCAGCCCGTTGTTGAGGACGATGCCGCCGACGATACCGCCGACACGGCTGGGCGCCGTTACGGTGATCTCGCTCGTGCAGTTTTCGACAAGCGCATTGCCGGTGACAGCACCGATCAGGCCGCCTGTAAAGTTCGTGTTCGAGGTGACCGACCCCTTGGCCGTGAGGTCGCGGATCTCGGCATCGCGCACGATACCGAAGAAACCGACACCCTTGCGGCCGGTGATATTCAGGCTGATGCCGCTGACCGTCTTGCCGTTACCGTCAAAAATGCCGGTAAACGGAACCGTGTCATTGCCGATACACGCCTGGCCGTTCTTGCCGGTCAGGTCGATGTGATCGGTCAGGCGGTAGTTGCCCGCCCACCCGGAGGAATCGCTCATCAGGGCGATGAGTTCATCCGCCGTGCCGATCTCCGTATACGCCGCCGTGCTGTCCGCCGCGGATGTCCCCACGACAAAGGGGAACATGCCGAGCAGCATGCACAGCGTCAGGATCAGGCTGAGAATTTTCTTTTGCATAGTTTCTCTCCTTGCACAAATTTGTATGGCGATGCCGATACATTGTTACTCTAATTTTATCTCTTTTGTGCAAAAATGTCAACTCATTCGAAATTCTGTGTTATTTTTTTGTACGTCTCTACTCAAAAATGAGTAAAGCCCCGAAAGCGGCGCTTTTTTTCCGAAAAACAAACCTTGTTCCGGACGGGTTTCTACGCGCAAAAGGTCAAAATCATCAAACATTTTTCATAACCGATTTATACTTTTTGTACGATGCACCCCTATGCGTTCGGCGTTTTGAACAGGAAACGGTTTCCTCATTTGTGCAAAAGCATCATGCCGGCAAAAATGTGCCGCGTCGATTATCACTTATCAAACCTCGCTGTCTTTTTTGCACCGCGCGCCGCCGGGAAGCCGCCGATATATACTTTTTATAAAAACAGTCGAAAAAGCTGTAAAGCGCACCTCTTTTCCCCGAAAAAAACGCAAAAAAGACGCGCCCGAGGGCGCGTCTTTCTCGAAAAACTGTACTTATACTCTTTCAGCGAAGTACTTGATGGTTCTGACCATCTGGCTGGTATAGGAGTTCTCGTTGTCGTACCACGAAACAACCTGTACCTGGTAGGTATCGTCGTCGATCTTGGCGACCATGGTCTGGGTTGCATCGAACAGCGAGCCGTAACGCATACCGATAACGTCGGAAGAAACGATCTCATCGGTGTTGTAGCCGAAGGACTCGGAGGAAGCAGCCTTCATTGCGGCATTGATGCTCTCCTTGGTGATGTCCTTGCCCTTAACAACGGCAACCAGAATCGTGGTCGAGCCGGTGCAGACCGGAACACGCTGTGCGGAGCCGATGAGCTTGCCGTTCAGCTCGGGGATAACCAGGCCGATCGCCTTTGCAGCGCCGGTGGAGTTCGGAACGATGTTCTGCGCACCTGCGCGAGCGCGGCGGAGGTCACCCTTTCTGTGCGGGCCGTCCAGGATCATCTGGTCGCCGGTGTACGCATGAACGGTGGTCATGATGCCGCTCTGGATGGGTGCATAGTCGTTGAGCGCCTTTGCCATCGGTGCGAGGCAGTTGGTGGTGCAGGAAGCTGCGGAGATGATGTTGTCTTCCTTCGTCAGCGTCTTCTCGTTTACGCTGTAAACGATGGTGGGCAGATCCTTGCCTGCGGGCGCCGAGATAACAACCTTCTTTGCGCCTGCGTCGATGTGTGCCTGTGCCTTCTCCTTGGAGCAGTAGAAGCCGGTGCACTCGAGAACGACGTCAACGCCGAGCTCGCCCCAGGGAAGCTCTGCCGCCTTGGGCATTGCGTAAATCGTGATCTCCTTGCCGTCCACGGTGATGGAACCGGGGGTGACAACGGTCTTGCCGTCCTCGGCGAGAACCGAGTCCTTGTACTCCACCGTGTGACCCTGTGCAACATAGTTGCCCTGTGCGGTGTCATACTTGAGCAGATGCGCCAGCATCTTGGGGCTGGTCAGATCGTTGATCGCGACGACCTCATAGCCTTCCGCGCCGAACATCTGTCTGAATGCAAGGCGGCCGATACGGCCGAAGCCGTTGATAGCAACTTTAACTGCCATTTTGAAAATCCTCCGATATATAAAAATATTGAATCCTTTTCGTCGGAACGGAACATTCCATTCCTTATCTATTCTACCACAAATTTCGGATTATACAATAGGTTTGACGCAAATTTATCAAAATTTCACGAAAATTTTTTATGCCCTGCCCCGGATTTTTGCAAGATAGGTGCCGAAAAGGAACTTCGGCAGCTTCATCATGCGGCCGATGCGCTTCGGCTCTTTCGTGAGGCGGTAGAACCATTCGAGCGAGTGATCGACAAAGAACTTCGGCGCGCGCTGCGCCACACCCGCATACACGTCCAGACTGCCGCCGAGACACATGCAGACGCGCACGGCGGTGAGCTTCGCCTTGTTGTCCGCCGTCCAGCGCTCCTGCACCGGCACCCCGAGGCAGACAAAGAGCAGCTTTGCGCCGCTTCGGTTGATCTCGGCGACCACGGCGTCGCTCTCCTCCCCGCTCTTTTTGAAGTAGCCGTCGTGCGTGCCGACGACCGAAAGGCCGGGGTACTTTGCGGTCATGCGCTTTGCCGCCTCTTCGGCGACGCCCGGCTTTGCGCCGAGAAAATACACACCGTCGCCGCGCGCGGCGCAGACCGCCAGCATCCGCTCGCCGAGCTCCACCCCGGCGACCTTGCCGGGCAGCGGGCGGCCGAGAATCTTCGCCGCCTTGACGACGCCCGCGCCATCCGGGACGACGAGATCGCCGCTGTTATAGAGGTCATAATATTCGTTTTGCTCCACGCAGAGCTGCACGATCTCGGCATTCGGGGTGAAGACGGTGCGCACGCGGTCGCCGTCGAGCATTGCCGTGCAGATCGCCGCCGCTTCGTCCGGCGTCACGGCGGCGAAATCCACGCCGCGGACATTGATCTTCGTAAAGTCGTTTGCCATATTTTGCTCCTGTTTCAAGACGCTCATAAACCGCATTCATCATACCACATTGTCACAGAATTTGCAAGCCTTGCAAATTCCGAAATACGCGCATCGCCGTTTTTTGTATCCGAAAATGCAGATTATTTTTCAAAACCGCCCCATTCACGGGAAAAACTGTGCTATAATAGTGCTGTTAATAAAAAAGAAAGCGAGACTTGAGAAATGGAGAAACTGCACGGCAACGCCGTCGTCGGGCAATCCGGCGGCCCGACTGCCGCCATCAACGCGACCCTCTCCGGCGTTATCCGCGGATGCCTTGCCGCCATGGAAAAGGGCAGCATCGGCAAGCTCTACGGTATGCGCAACGGGATCGAGGGCTTCTGCGAGGAGCGGCTGGTCGATCTCGGCAAGATTTTCACGAGCGAGCAGCATCTGCACGACCTCGAGCGTACACCCGCCGCGGCGCTCGGCTCCTGCCGCAAACGCCTGCCCGACCCGGCGGAGAATCCGATGCCCTTCGAGTTCATCGTCGATCTGTTCAAGAAGTACGACATCCGCTACTTCTTCTACATCGGCGGCAACGACTCGATGGACACGGTCAAGAAGCTGCGCGACTACACGGAGAGCATCGGCTACGAGATGCGGCTCATCGGTGTGCCCAAGACAATCGACAACGATCTGACGCACACCGACCACACGCCGGGCTTCGGCTCGGCGGCAAAATACGTCGCCACCTCGGTCAAGGAGATCCTCTGCGACTGCGCGGTCTACACGACCAGGGCGGTCACCATCACCGAGATCATGGGGCGCGACGCGGGCTGGCTGACGGCCGCCGCCGCCCTGCCCCGCCTGTCGGGCGGCATCGCCCCCGACTTTGTCTACCTCCCCGAGCGGGAGTTTGACATGGACGCCTTTTTCTCGGACGTCCGCACCGCACTCAAGGCGCATCCCAACGTAGTGGTCGCGGTCTCGGAGGGCGTGCGCCTCGCCGACGGCCGCTACATCTGCGAGGGACTCCCCGGCGCGAAGACCGACGCCTTCGGGCACACGCAGCTCTCAGGTACGGGCACATGCCTCTGCACCGCCCTGCGCACCGAGCTCGGCTGCAAGACCCGCGCGGTCGAGTTCAACACCTCGCAGCGGTGTGCGGCACACATCGCCTCCGGCGCGGACATCCGCGAGTCGGTTGCCATCGGCAAAAAGGCGGTGGAGGCCGCGCTGCACGGTGTGAGCGGCCACATGATGAACTTTATCCGCAGCAAGACCGGGTACAAGATCACGGTCGGCAGCGTGGACGTCGCCGAGGTCGCCAACGCGGTGCGCCGCGTGCCGGACGAATTCATCACCCCGTCGGGCAACAACGTGACCGACAAGTGCCTCGACTATCTCCGCCCCCTCATCGAGGGCGAGGTGCGCTACCGCACCGAGGCCGGGATGCCGGTGCATTTCAAGATCTGAACATAGAAAATGCCACCCGCACGGGTGGCATTTTTGCGTTTATTCTTCGCTCTCGCCGTCGGCGGCGGGGGCATTCTGCGTTTCGGTGCAGATCGGCTGCATGGTGCGGTAGTCGCAGATCGTGGCCTTCGGGAAGTAGAGCGCGAGAATCTGCTCGGCGGGGACGCCCGCATCGGCGAGATCCTTGGTGCCGTACTGGCTGATGCCGACACCGTGTCCCCAGCCCTTGCCCGCGAAAATGAAGCTCTCCGGGTTTGAGGCGGTCAGCGTCTCGGTGATCTGCTCGAGGATGACGCCGGGCGTTTCCTCCGTACCGGCATAGACAAGGCTGTCCCCCGTCGCCGCGCGGACGTCATCCGCCGTGACGGTCGCCACGCCGCTCCCCGTCAGCACGGTCAGACGGGATTCCGCCGTCTCCGTCTTCTCCGCGGCGGTCAGCACTGTATGTGTCTCTCCCTCGGCCGTCGGATAGCCGCCCGTGGTGAAGCTGAACGGACTGTCCTGCCGGATCGAGACCACCTTCTCGTAGCTGCGGGTCACGCTGCCGCGCCCGACCACGAAGTTTGCGCTGTTGACATACTTCGAGATGCTGGTGCGCACCTTGTCGCAGCGGGTGATCGTCTGGCTGTTGCCGTCCGAATCGGTATAGGTGATGGAATAGACATACGGTCCGTCGCCCGAAAAAGCATTGATCTGAATGTCGATGATGCGCTGTCCGGTGAGCGCGGTGTAGCCCTTGTTCCGCAGATGCTCGGCAAGCTCGGCGGCATCCACCTCGACCGACCAGAGCCCGTTTGCGTACTCGCTGTAGCGCTCCCACGGCGTGCGGGTCGGCGTGAGATAGGCCGCCTCGCTGCCGCCCCAGGTATCATTGCCGCCCGCGGTGTAGCCGCCCGTCGAGGACGAGTAGTATGCCGGGACGATTTCCCCCTCGTAGGTCAGCACCATGCCTTTGGTGGCGGCAACCGCCGCGTATACATTGTCATTGGCCGAGCCGATGCCGCGATAGACCTGGCAGTGTGTCGTGTTGCAGACGTCAAAGCCGTAGTCGCGATGGCGGCGGCGATTTCGCGCGGTGTAGCTCCGCACCGTGACGGCAAAGGCGCGGAGCGCCTCATAATCCCAGGTCGGGCTGATCTCGTAGGGCACAACGCCCGCGATGTAATCCTCCAGCGGCAGGAGGTTGACGAGCTGTACGCCGTCCACATCCTCCGTCTTATAGCGCGAGTAGACAAACGCGCCGTCGTACAGGCGCTTCGCCGGGGTGCGGAGATACTGCTTTTCGCCGTCCTTCGGCAGTGCGGTGAGCGCCAGCGCGGTCCTGCCGCCGTCGTCAAATTCAAACAGAATCTCGTCTGTCGCGGGATCGACCACCGACACGCCGGTGTCGGACGGGAGCGCCGCGACCATGGTGATCTCGGTCTTCAGGTTGGGGATGGTCGCCGCATGCTCGGCCACACCGGGGCGCGCGGCAAAATTGCCGAGGCGAACCTTGTACACGCCGTTGATATAGGCGAGGAACGCCTGCATGTCGCTGCCCTCGTCCGCAAGCCCCGCCCGGATGCGCTCCAGCATGGCCTCGGCGTCCGCCAGCGTCGCAAAATTCTCGTGGACCTCGAGGTGATAGCCGCCGACGGCGCAGTCCTTATTTCCCTTCAAAACAGAATAGGTGTACGCCGATTTTGAAAGACTGTCGTCGCACACCACGGAAATTTTCTTGTTTTCGATCGTATAAAGCTCGGTAAGAGGTTCATCTGCACCGATGTCGGCAGCCGAGACGCAAAAGCCCACGGTGCTGACCGTCTCAAAGCCGACGGTCACGTCGCTGCCGTACATAAGTCCGGCAGTGACGTAGTCGGGTGCTTCGGGCGCCGGTTCAGCCGCGCCGACCAGGAATTGCAGGGCAAGGATTGCACAGCTGCCCGCCATGAGGACAACCAGAACCCACACCATGATCTTGACCCAGATGCTATGTTTCATCGCAGATCCTCCTTCCGATAGATTTGCATGGGAATTTATTCAGCCGCCGTCGATGCGTCGGTCGATGCCGGCGTCTTTTCCAGGCGGTAGTCGCCGCGCACCATCAGCCATGCGCCGCCCTCGCCCACGGAGACGCCGCGCCCGTCATCGCGCGGGATCAGAATCGTGTGATTCTTCGGGATGCTCTCCCCGTTGTAAAGCTCTTTGCCTTCGGTGGTATCCGACAGGCCCTGCTCCTCATATTTGACCGTGAACGGCGACAGCACCGCCGTATCGCCCGCGCGGACGATGACCTCACAGGCATAGACCGAGGCATAGAGCGTCTCGCCCGCCCCCACCTGCACGACCGCATAGCGGCCGTCGGTATGTTCGGTGCCGTCCGGGTATTCGACCGGCGGCTCGGTCACGGTGGTCTCCGCGGGTGTGGTGACAACGGCACCGCCGATGTCCTCGCCGCGGTTGTTCTTCTGAATCAGCTCCACGATCTGCGGGAGCAGCACGTCGTTGATATAGCTGAGCGAAATCAGCGGGTCATCCGCCGAGGAATACGCCTGCGCAGCGAAAACGACCGCGCCGAGCGCGAGCGCCGCAGCCAGCAGCAGTGCAGCCGCCCAGATGCCGATCTTTTTCATACGGCAGACCTCCTCATCGAAATATCAACGTATAGTATACATGATTTTTCGACAAAAAGGAAGAGGTTTTTCGAAATTTGTCCATGCAAATTGCGGAAACTCATCCATCCTTGTCGATGCCGATGTCGCTGGCGAGAACGCCGCCGCTTTGAATCGCGCCCTTGCCGAATTTTCTGCGGATGCCGTCCACCGCGCGCTCGCGGCGGTCGGCGCGCCGGTTTTCGGCCGGATCATCGAAAAAACCGATCTGCTCGGCCGTCCCCTCGGGGACAAGGCCGATGCCGGTGACCGTGAGGGAGCGGATGCCGAGCCGCGGATTCCAGGTCTCGCGCAGGAGCTCGGCCGACGCCTCACGCAGCTCGCGCGCAAGGTTGGTCGGCAGGGACAGCTGCTTCTGCCGCTGGTTGGTGACGAAGTTCTCATCCTTGATCGCCAGCTGCACGCCGGTACATTTCACGCCCTTTGCGCGCATCCGCGCGGCGGCGAGGTCGCAGACCGCGTCCAGTCCGACCAGAATCTCCTCCATGCCGTAGAGGTCGTGTGAGAAGGTCATGCCGTTGCCGACGCTCTTGACCTCGCGCTTCTCATAGGCGCTCCGCACCGGCTCGTCATCCTCACCGTTGGCATAGGCGTGCAGCTGTGTGCCGAGCTTGCCGAGCTTGTAGGCAAGCAGCTCCGGGCTGCTCTCGGCCAGCGCGCCGATGGTGTTGATACGCAGATCGCGGAAGACCTGCATGGCGCTCTTGCCGACATACAGCAGCGCGCTGACCGGCAGCGGCCACACGATCTCGCGGAAGTGCGCGCGGTCGATCACGGTGACGGCGTCCGGCTTTTTGAGGTCGCTGCCGAGCTTGGCGATGGTCTTGTTGAAGGAGACGCCGACCGACACGGTCAGCCCGGTCTCGCGGCGGATGCGCGCGCGCAGGGTATTTGCAATGTCCTCCCCGCTCCCGAACAGCTTCTGCGAGCCGGTGACGTCCAGCCAGCTCTCGTCGATGCCGAACGGCTCGACAAGGTCGGTGTACTCGCGGTAGATGGCGTTGACCTCGCGCGAATAACGCATGTAGAGGTCATGGTGCGGACGCACCAGCACAAGATTCGGGCACTTTTTCTGCGCCTGATAGATGGTCTCCGCCGTGGCGACGCCCCGTCGCTTAGCCAGCTCGTTTTTGGCGAGGATGATCCCGTGGCGCTTCTCGGGCTCGCCGCAGACTGCCATCGGCACGTTTCGCAAAGCGGGATTCAGCACCGTCTCGACCGACGCAAAAAAAGCATTCAGATCCGAATGCAGCACCACTCTGTCCGCCATGGTCTCACCTCCCCGAAAATAAAGGCTCCCCTGTGCAAGGGGAGCTGTCACCGTCAGGTGACTGAGGGGTTGTTTTTTCACTTTGTAACAATCCCTCCGGCGCTTCGCGCCACCTCCCTTTGCACAAGGGAGGCTTATAACCCCTACCTTTTTCTTTTGAAAAAATCCCGGAGCAGTGCGACGCATTCGTCCTCGCACACGCCGCCGACGACCTCCGGCTTGTGGTTGAGCGGGTATGCATTGAGATCCAGCACACTGCCGAACGCGCCCGCGCGCTTGTCGTGCGCGCCGTACACGACGCGGACGATGCGCGAATTGACGACCGCACCCGCACACATCGGGCAGGGCTCCATCGTGGCATAGAGCGTACACCCCGGCAGCCGCCAGCCGCCGAGCGCGCGGCAGGCCGCGTCGATGGCGGCGCATTCCGCATGGCGGAGCGCGTTTTTGTCGCGCTCACGGGTATTGTGCGCGCGGGCGATGATCTCGCCGTCCCGCACGATGAGCGCACCGACCGGCACCTCGTCATCCGCCGCCGCGAGGCGCGCCTCGGCGATCGCCTCATGCATAAAATCCAGATCGTCCATGTTTTTCTCCTAAAAAAGATGCAGCACGCAGAGCGTCAGCGACGCCGCGGCATACAGCCAGACGGCGGGATCGAGCGCACGCACAAGTTCGCCCGCGCGCACCGTGCCGAGCAGGGCCTTTGCATCGGCCGCAAGCGGCTTTTTCCGCAAAACGGCGATACACGCGCCAAACAGCAGTGCCAGCAGCGCCGCCGCACCGCAGGCCGCCGCGTCGGGCAGCCGGGACAGCGCCAGCGACGCGAGATTGTTCAAAAAGTGAAACAGCATCCCGATGTACAGATTGCCGCCGAGATACACGAGCACCGAGAGCACAACCCCGGCGAAGAACGCATACGGCAGCCTTGCAAAATCGGTGTGCATCAGCGCAAACAGCGCGGCGCACAGCCACACACCGCCCCCGCGCGCCTCAAGCAAAAGGCCGAGCACGCGCCCGCGCAGCAGCAGCTCCTCAAAGAAGGCGGGCACAAGGCAGGAGAAGACGAGCGCACCGAGAAAGCTCCCCTGCCCGGCGGCCGCCGTCTGCCCCGCGCCGCCAAAGCGCAGAACGAGATTTACGACAAAGGAGAGCAGCGCGCTCCCCGAAATGAGCAGGCCGAGCGCGCAGGCATATTCGGTTTCGGAATACCGCCGCTCCCCGGCGGGAACGCCGCAGAGCGGCGCGCGCCGCCCGACAAGACAGGTCGCGGCGAGGCAGCCGAGCGCGCTGAACGCGCCCGCCGCCGCCGGCAGGCAGAGCGTGCCGGCGAGATAGACCGCAAGCCGGGTGAGCATCGCCCGCCCTGCGGATCGGCCGAATGATTTCATAAGTCAGAATAGAAAAGGATTATGGGGAACCTTTTGAGGAAAGGTTCCCCACGCCCCTCCAAACCTTTTTTGAAAATAAGAAGAAAAGTGCGTCGGAAAGCGGGCGCGCGGAAATTTCGCAGGGCGAGGCGCACCGCAGAAAGCAAGGCGCAGGCGATCTACCGATCGTCAAGCCGCTTTCGAGTGGGGCGAAGAATCGCGGCATTTACGAAGCATCCACAAAGCCGCCGGACGCGCGGAAATTTCGCGAGGCGAGGCGCACCGCAGACGTCGGACGACGGCGACCTTGCGGTCGTCGAGTTCGGCGGCGAGGAGCAACGAAGCCATGCGGAATTTACGAAGCCCAGATGAAAAGGGAGTTGCCGGAGGCAACTCCCTTTTGTAAGCAAACTCAGTGCAGAATTGCGCGCTCGGTATCCTTGTCAAACAGATGGATTCTCGAAACGTCAAGCGCAACCTTGATGGTGTCGCCCGCTCTCGCCTGGCTGCGGGAGGAAACGCGCGCGATCATCTTCTGCTCACCGGTGACGAGGTAGAGATAGATCTCCGCGCCCATCAGCTCGGTGACCTCGACGTTGACGTCGATCACGCTGTCGGACAGACTGGACAGATACATCGGCTCATCATGGACGCACTCGGGGCGCAGACCTGCGATGACTTCCTTGCCGATATATTCGCCGATAGCCGGGTTGGCGGCCTTCTCGGCGGGCAGCTTGATGCTGTGACCGCTGAAGTTGAAGTACACATCCTCACCCTTCTTCTCAAGCGTACCGTTGATGAAATTCATCTGCGGCGTGCCGATGAAGCCTGCGACGAAGACGTTGCAGGGGCTGTCATACAGGTTTTGCGGCGTATCGACCTGCTGGATGATACCGTCCTTCATGACGACGATACGCGATGCCATCGTCATAGCCTCGACCTGGTCATGCGTAACGTAAATGAACGTGGTGCCGACTCTCTGGTGAATCTTGGTCAGCTCGGTTCTCATCTGCGCGCGGAGCTTCGCATCGAGGTTCGACAGAGGCTCGTCGAGCAGGAAGACCTTCGGATAACGGACGATTGCACGGCCGAGCGCAACGCGCTGCTTCTGACCGCCGGACAGCGCCTTCGGCTTTCTGTCGAGCAGGTGCGCGATGTCCAGGATGCGTGCCGCTTCCTCAACTCTGCGCTTGATCTCTTCCTTCGGGGTCTTGCGGAGCTTCAGACCGAACGCCATGTTCTCGAACACGGTCATGTGCGGATACAGTGCGTAGTTCTGGAACACCATCGCGATGTCTCTGTCCTTCGGTGCGACATCGTTGACGAGGCGGTCGTCGATGAAGAGCTCACCCTCGGTGATCTCCTCGAGGCCCGCGATCATACGAAGCGTGGTGGACTTACCGCATCCGGAAGGTCCGACGAAGATCAGGAATTCCTTATCCTTGATCTCGAGGTTGAAGTCCGAAACGGCGGTAACGCCGCCGGGGTACTTCTTGTAAATATGTCTCAGTGAAAGACTTGCCATATTTGTGTGTCCTCCGTTATCCTGCCGCGGCAGGGATTTTTGTCGTGAATATTATATCAAAAACCGCGCGCCGCGTATAGTGGTGGATTATCCAAACTTTCAAATTCGCCTTTGTGTACTCTGCACAATCCGTCTTCACGCGTTGTTCACCGAACGGCGCGAATCGCTGGTTTATTCTAATTTATTAGAATTTATGCTTTCGGCGCCTTCATGGTGAGGGCGACGCGCTTTTTCACGGGGTCCACGCTCTTGATGCGGACATGCACCACGTCGCCGACCGACAACACCTCGCTCGGGTGCTTGATATAGCGGTCCGTGATCTCGGAAATGTGCAGAAGGCCGTCCTGATGCACGCCGATGTCCACAAACGCGCCGAAGTCCACGACGTTGCGCACCGTGCCCGTCAGCTCCATGCCCTCTTTGAGGTCCTCAAACTGCATGACGTCGGCGCGCAGCACCGGCTTTTGCAGGCTCTCGCGGATGTCGCGGCCGGGCTTTTCCAGCTCGGTGCAGATGTCCGTGAGCGTCGGCACGCCGATGTGCAGCCGCTCGGCCACCTTGTCCGCGCCCGCGCGGGCGAGCTTTGCCGAGAGGTCGCCGAGGCGGCGCGCACGCACGTCGTCCTCGGTGTAGCCGAACAGAGCGAGCAGACCGCGCGCGGCGGCATAGGACTCGGGGTGTACGCCCGTGTTGTCGAGAATCTCGGCCGAGCCGCTGACGCGCAAAAAGCCCGCGCACTGCTCAAACACGCGGTCGCCGAGGCGGGAGACCCGCTTCAGCTCCTCGCGGCTGCAAAACGCGCCGTGCGCCTCGCGATACCCCACGATGTTCTTCGCACAGGCGGCGGAAATGCCCGCGACATAGGAGAGCAGCGCAAAGGAGGCCGTGTTCAGCTCCACGCCGACGCTGTTGACGCAGTCCTCGACCACGCCGCCGAGCGCCGCGTCCAGCTTCTGCGGCTTCATATCGTGCTGGTACTGCCCGACGCCGATGGCGCGCGGCTCGATCTTGACAAGCTCCGCCAAGGGGTCGATCAGCCGGCGCGCAATCGAGACCGCGCTGCGCTCGGTGACGTCGAGATCCGGGAATTCCGCGGCGCCCAGCTCGGACGCCGAGTAGACCGACGCGCCCGCCTCGCTGACAATGACGTATTTTACATCATTGGACAAGGTTTTGATCGTGTCGGCGATAAATTGCTCGCTCTCGCGGGAGGCCGTGCCGTTGCCGATGGCGATGACGCCGACGTTGTGGCGGCGGATCAGCTCGCAGACCTTCTTCCGGCTCTCGGCGACCCGCTCATGCGGCTTGGTCGGGTAAATGACCGCCGTCTCCAGCACCTTGCCGGTGGGATCGACCACCGCCAGCTTGCAGCCGGTGCGGTAGCCGGGGTCGTAGCCCATGACCGTCATGCCGCCGACCGGCGGCTGCATCAGGAGGCCGCGCAGATTCTGCGCGAACACGCCGACGGCGCCGTCCGACGCGGCGTCAAACAGATCGGCGCGGATCTCGCGCTCGATGGCGGGCGCGAGCAGCCGCTTGTAGGCGTCCTTGATCGTCTCGCGCAAAAGCGGCGCGGCCTCGCTCTCGCGGCAGGTGATGACCGCGCGCTCGAGATAGGCATAGACCGTCTCCTCCGGTACGCGCACCGACACGCGCAGAAAGCCCTCGCGCTCGCCGCGGGCGATCGCCAGATAGCGGTGCGGGCGCACACGGGTGAGCGGCTCGGCGTAGTCGTAATACTGCGCGTAGACCGAGTCCTCGTCCTTTGCCGCGCTGCTCGTCAGCTCGCCGAGGCGCATACTGCCCTCGCGGACGGCCTTGCGGTAGGCCGCATTCTGCGCGATCTCCTCGGCGATGATGTCACACGCGCCCGCCAGCGCGGCGGCGGCGTCCGGCACGTCCTTTTCGGGGTCGACGAAGTCCGCCGCCGCTTCCGCGAGCGGCTTGTCGTACCGCTTCTCACAGGCGAAGATGAGGAGCGCCAGCGGCTCCAGCCCCCGCTCGCGCGCGACCGACGCGCGGGTCTTGCGCTTCTGCTTATAAGGGAGGTACACGTCCTCCAGCTCGTTCAGCGTCTTTGCCGCGTCGAGCGCCGCCGAGGCGGCGGCGGTCAGCTTGCCCTGCGCGTCGATGGCGGCGCGGATCTCCTCGCGGCGCGCCTCAAAGCGGCGCAGATAATCCAGCCGCTCGACGAGCGCGCGCAGCTGCACGTCATCGAGGCTGCCGGTCGCCTCCTTGCGGTAGCGCGCGATGAACGGGATCGTGTTGCCGTCGTCGTACAGCTCGACCGCCTTTTCGACCTGCCGGCGCCCAATGCCGAGCTCGTCGGCCAGAATTTGCAGAATATCCATGTCAGTTTCCCATTTCCTCAAGTGTTTTGATTTCCTCGTCGGTCAGCATCCGCCATTCCCCGCGCGCAAGACCGTCCGGCGTCAGGTTGGCAAAACGGATGCGTTCGAGATACAGAATGCGGTTGTCCACCGCGTTCCACATCAGCTTGATCTGATGATATTTTCCCTCGGAGAGCGTGATCTCGCCCGCGGTCTCCCCGTCCATGCGGATCGTGCAGGGCTTTGTCACATAGCCGCCGATGTCCACGCCGCCCTCGAGCTTTTTCACCGTCTCCGCCGTGAGCGGATGCGCGCACTCGAAGCGGTAGACCTTCTCGACGTGCCGCTTCGGCGAGAGCAGCGTATGCGCAAGCGGCCCGTTGTCGGTCAGCAGCACGAGGCCGAGCGTGTTCTTGTCGAGCCTGCCGCAGGGGAACAGCTCAAACTTGCGCACCTCGGGCGGCAGCAGATCCAAAACGGTGCGCTCGCGCGCGTCGGAAGTGGCGCTGACCACGCCGTCCGGCTTGTTGAGCAGCACATAGGTATAGCGGCGGTAAAGCACGCGCACGCCGCAATAGATGACCTCGCTTTTCTCGGGGTCAACCTGCGTATCCGCCCGTTTCACCGCCGCGCCGTCGAGCAGAACCTGCCCGCGGCGGATCGCCGCGCCGCTCTCGCGGCGCGTGGCGACCTTGCATTCGGATAAAAACTTGTCGATTCTCATAAACTACAGCCTTGTTTTCAAAATGTCACATCCAGAACAGCCTGCCGAAGCAGAACGCAAAAACCGCACCCAGCAGAATGCAGGCGCACAGCCCCACGACAAAACCGTATAAAAACAACTTTTTGTCCATGTTCGTTCCGGCAAGCGATGTTAGTATGTGCAGAAACGCGAAAAAACAGCCGCGCGTTATTTTCCGCCCTTGATTTTGTCCCAGTACGCCTTCGCGGCCTGTTCGGTCTTGTTTTCGCCGAAGACGTAGTACTGCCTGTCCGCAAGGTCGCGCGGCAGGTACTGCTGCTTCACATAGTGGTTCGGATAGTCGTGCGGGTACTTGTAGCCCTTGAACAGCGGGGACTGCAAATGCACGGGCACTTCCTGTCCGTGCCCCGCCCTGAGGTCGCCGGCGGCGGCGTGATAGGCCGCATAGGCGCTGTTGGATTTGGGTGCGGTCGCCAGCGCGACGACGAGGTCGGCCAGCGGGATCACCGCCTCGGGCAGCCCGAGCTCACGCGCACTGTCCACGCAGGCCTTGGCGAGAATGATGCCCTGCGGATAGGCAAGGCCGACATCCTCGGCGGCGATGACGAGCAGACGGCGGCAGGCCGAGAGCAGGTCGCCGCCCTCGAGTATGCGCGCAAGGTAAAAGACCGCCGCGTCCGCATCCGAGCCGCGGATCGACTTTTGCAGGCAGGAGAGCAGATCGTAGTGGACGTCGCCCGCGCGGTCGAAATTGCCGACAAACGCCGGGGTAAACTGCTCGGCGTCCGCCCGTGTGATCTTGTCCTTTGCCACCGCATAGACGTTTTCCAGCACGCCGAGCGCGCTGCGCACGTCGCCGCCGCCCACGCCCGCGATGAAGTCGAGCGCGTCCTCGTCCGCCGCCGCCGTGCGTCCGCTGTCGGCGTTGAGCGCATCCAGTCCGCGGCGCAGTGCGCGCTTGATCTCCTCGCGCGGCACGGGCTTGAATTCAAACACCGCGCACCGCGACAAAATCGCGTTGTAAATGCAGAAATACGGGTTGTCGGTGGTCGAGGCGATCAGCGTCACGCGCCCATCCTCGATGTATTCGAGCAGCGACTGCTGCTGCTTGCGGTTGAAATACTGAATCTCGTCGAGATAGAGCAGCGTACCCTTCGCGCCGAACAGATTCTGCGCCTGGGCGACGACCTCCTTCACGTCCGCGAGCGACGCGGTGGTCGCGTTCAGCTTATAGAGCGCCATGTCCGACGCCTTGGCCACGATGTTGGCCGCGGTGGTCTTGCCCGTACCGGGCGGGCCGAAAAAGATCATGTTGGTGACGCGGCCGCCCTCCAGCATCTTGCGGACCACGCCGTTTTTGCCGAAGAGGTGCGCCTGCCCGACGATGTCATCGAGGCTCTCGGGGCGAAGCCTGTCCGCAAGGGGTCTGTTTTGCATGGTAATCTTCCTTTCCGATGGGTCAGTTCATCGTGTCGCCGCCGGAGCGCAGCGCGGCGTCGAGCCTTGTGCGCAGGGGCGCGAGCCGCTCGCCCGCAAGACCGGGGTCGGCGGCGAGCAGCGACTCGGCGGCATGGGTCGCATCCGCAAAGAGGCGCGGGTCGTTGCAGAGCGCGGCCATGCGGAAGTTGTGTCCCTCGCCGCTCTGCCTTGCACCGTCCGTGCCGAGAAAATCACCGGGGCCGCGCATCTTCAGGTCCTCGTCCGCGATGGCGAAGCCGTCGTTTGTCTTGGTCATGAGGCGCAGCCGCCGCACGGCGTTCTCACCCTGCGCGTCCGAGACGAGCACGCAGTAGGATTTGCGTGTGCCGCGCCCGACTCTGCCGCGCAGCTGGTGCAGCTGGGACAGGCCGAAGCGCTCGGCGTTTTCCACGATCATCAGCGAGGCGTTCGGCACGTTGATGCCGACCTCGATGACCGTGGTGGAGACCAAGATCTGAATTTCGCCCGCCGCGAAGCGGGTCATGATGTCGTTTTTCTCCGCGGGGCGGAGCTTGCCGTGCACGAGCGCCACCGTGTACTGCGGGAAGCGCGCGCGCAGCGTGTCGGCGACCTCCACGGCACTGCGCAGCGGCGGCGTGTCCTCGTGCGCCGCGCCGAAGGCGCTGACCGTGAGGCAGTCATCCGCATCGTCGTCGGCGGGCTCGATGGCGGGGCAGACCACATAGGCCTGTCCGCCCGCCGCGACCTGCTTTTCGATGAAGTTGTTCAGCCGTGTGCGGTAGCCGCTGTCCACGAAGAAGGTGTCCACCTTCTGCCGTCCCGGCGGCATTTCGTCAAGGCGTGAAACGTCGAGGTCGCCCAGCAGCACAAGCGACAGTGTGCGCGGAATGGGCGTCGCGCTCATGACAAGCATGTGCGCGCGCGGGCAGGCGGCAAGCAGCTTGGCCCGCTGTGCAATGCCGAAGCGGTGCTGCTCATCGCAGACGACGAGGCCCGCGCGGGTAAAGGTCACGTCGTCCTCGAGCAGCGCGTGGGTGCCGATGACGAGGTCGCAGTCTCCCGCCGCGATGGCCGCCTTGACGCGCCGCTTCCCGGCGGCGCTCGCCGAGCCGGTCAGCTTCTCCGTCGTGTAGCCGAAACGGCTGAGTATCGGCGCGATGTCGGCATAGTGCTGCGCCGCGAGAATCTCGGTCGGCGCCATCAGCACGGCCTGACAGCCGTTTTTCAGCGCAATATAGATCGCGGCGAGGGCGCAGGCGGTCTTGCCGCTGCCCACGTCGCCGACGATGATGCGCGCCATGCGCGGCGCATCCACGCCCGCTCCGCGCGCAAGGTCGGCGCGGATTTCATCCACCGTGCGTCTCTGCGCGCCGGTCAGGGCAAACGGCAGCGCCGCCGTGAGCGGCGTCACATCGGTGTCCGCCATGCGCTGCGCCGTGACGCGTGCCTGCTTTGCGCGCATCAGCCGCGCCGCAAGCGCGCTCTCGAGCATCTCGTCAAAGGCGAGGCGGCGCGCCGCGCGGTCAAGCGCTTCCGCATCGGGCGGCCGGTGGATATTTTCGATCGCATAGGCGCGGGTCGCGAGCGAGTAGGTGCGGCGGAGGTCCTCGGGCAAGACCTCGCCGAGCTCATGCTTCGCAAGCCCGAGCGCCTGCGCGACGCAGGCGCGCATGGTATTGTTGTTCAGCCCCGCCGCCAGCGGATAGACCGCGTAGAGCGCGGGAAGCGGGCGGTCCGGCAGCAGCTGCTCCGCCGTGGGCGAGGGGAGCGAATACTTCCCCTTTTTTTCGGCCAGCCGCCCGTAGAAGCGGAAGGTCTCGCCGACGTGAAAGCGGTCGGCGGCATAAGGCTGGTTGAAATAGAGGATGTCTATCGTCCCGCTGTCGTCAAAGGCGCGGAATTTGGTCAACAGCATGCGGCCGCCGACGCGCGCCGACTTCGGCGGCGTCGCCACGGTGAGCACATAGGACTGCGCCATCGTGAGACTGCCGTCGCACAGCGGGGTAATCAGCCCGCGGTTTTCGTACCGCGACGGAAAATGCCAAAGGAGATCGCCGACGGTGCGGATCGACAGCTTTGCAAAGGCTTCCGCCTTGACCTTGCCGATGCCGGTCAGCTTTGTCACGGGCAGATCGAGTGCCGACATGGTATTTCCTCCTTTTCATCCTTGCAGTTTGTACAGAATTTCGTGCGCCGCCAGCGTGTCGATGCCATAGAAGCAGAGCACGGCGGTGTAATTTTCTTCGTGCAGCAGGCCGCGCACATCCGGCGCGGCGCAGCGCAGATCGACAAGATCGACGTCAAAGTGCCGCAGAAGAAACGGCGCAAGCGCGCAGCCGTAGCTGTCGCAAAGCACGAGCACGCGCTCCCGCGCGTCCGGATGCCGGATCGCCGTATACCCCGCGCCATAGCCGGGGAACACGCCGTACGGGTCGTCGCCGCAGAGCGCGTCAAAGTCGTAGAGGCCGATGCGCGCGCCGCCGTCCGCTGTGACGGTGAGGGTGCTGTCGCCCTGCGCGCGGAAGAGCGCGATGCGGTCGTCACCCGCCGTGAGCAGCCGCCGCGCGTCGCTGCCCGCAAAGTCGGCGCGCACCACTGAGACCGAGAAGTCCTCCGCCTCCGCCGCCGGAAAGCCGAGCGGCGCGGCAAGCGCACGGCAGACATAGTAAGCGCCGAGCGAGGTCAGATGGTGGTCGCCGCGATAGTAGATGTACTTCCCCGCGCCGCCCGCCGTGCGCAGCGTCGGCAGGAGGTCGATGTACGCGGGCGCGGTCTTCGCCGTCTCCCACAGCGCGTCCCGCGCCGCCGGGTAAAGCGGCGGAAGCAGGCCGGGCAGCGCGTCGGTCTTGGACGGTACGAGCGCTGTGTAAACCGGGACATCCGTCCCCGCGGCAAAGGCGGCCAGCGCCGCAAGATTGCGCGCAAGGACGGCTTCGTCCGTGTTTTCATTGGAAAAAATATAGCCGTTTCTGCCGCGAAACGCGCCGCCGTACTCGTTTTTGCCGAGGGCAAATTCGAGGTCGCGGCAGAATTTCAAAAGCGCCGTGCGGCCGGGCAGGCGGTCAAAAAAGTAAGCGTCCGGGTCGCGCAGAAAGAAGCGCGACGGCGCGCGGTTTTCATAGGGCAGCTTCACCGGGGCGGGCGCAAGGGCGGCAAGCAGCATGATGCCGAGCGAAAGCGCCGCCGTGAGCGCAGAAAACAGACGGTTCCCCATGCCGCACCTCAATAGGACGCGTAGAGGAACGGCGTGTAGCCGCCCGCCGCCGCGTAGGCCAGCGCCAGCGCAAAGCCGCAGAGCGCCGCCGCCTGCTTCGGAAGATCCCCGAGGCGGCGGCAGAGCGCGCGCATCGCGTCACGAAGAAGCGGCGTTGCAGCGATGGCGGACAGGAGCAGGAACGGCGCATAGCGCAGCACGTCGTAGAAATCGGCGCGGCTGTAGAGCAGCGTGCCGCCGAGGCAGAAAAGCCGCCCGAAGAACCCGAGCGCCGTGCCGGGGCTGTCCGAAAAGAAGAACACCCAGCCGGGCAGGACGAGCGCAAGCGTCGGCAGCGTGCCGATGCGAAAACCTTTTGCAAAGCAGAGCTTTTCGGCCGCAAGCAGCAAGAAGAAATACGCTCCCCAGAGGAGGTAGCAGGCGGTCGCGCCGTGCCACAGCGCGGTGCAGAGCCAGACGGCGGCAAGCGCAAGGAGCGTGCGCGCCCGGCCCCGCCGACTGCCGCCGAGCGGCAGGTAGACATGGCGGAAGAACCAGCGGCCGAGCGTCGCGTGCCAGCGGCGGAAAAATTCGCCGACCGAGCGGCTCAGATAGGGGTAGTCGAAATTCTGGGGCAGATCAAAGCCGAAGATGCCGCCGACGCCTACGGCAATATCGGAGTAGCCCGCAAAGTCGAAATACAGATAGAGCGAAAAGGTGACGAGCGTCGCCGCCGCGCCGAGCGTCGTGCCGTGCATCGCAAAATCGCGAAAGGCCGTGAGCAGCGGGTCGGCGAAGACAAATTTGCGCACCAGTCCCCGCGCAAGGCGGCAGACCGCATCCGCGCAGCGCCCTGCGTCAAACGGCGCGGCAAGCCCCGCGCGATAGGTGTCAAAATCAAAGAGCGGCCCCATCGTCACCGTGGGGAAAAAGAGCAGGTACGAGACGACCGCCGCGGCAGGCTGCTTCTCCCGCACATCCAGCAGAAAGCCGACGGCGCGGAGAACAAAGAACGCAAGCCCCATCGGCGGGGCGCCGACGGCGCGGCAGACGAAAAACAGCACGATAAGCCCCGCCGCAAAAAGGCCGCGCGCAGGGCGCCTGTTTGCCGCAAGCGCCGTGACGGCGGCAAGCAGCGGCAAAAGCCATGCGGCCTTCCCCGCCGCGAGACCGTAAAACGCAAAGTCGAGGATAAGGAGCGCGCCGGTGCGCGCCCGCTGGGGGAGCATCCGATATACGGCTGCCGCCGCAGGCAGGCAGAGTGCAAGGAAAGTCAGCGAAACGAGACGCATGGGTCGTCCTCACTTTTTCATGCATTTTCTTTCCGTATATTATATAATGCTCTCTCATTATACATGAACGCACGCGAAAAAAAAAGCCCTTTTTCGGTTTTGTCTTGAAAAAGTCCGCAAAAGCGCGTATACTATAAGTACGAAAACAAATCCATGCCCGTCCGGCAGAAGGAGGCCTCGTATGAACAGAAAGATCACGCTGGCAAGGCTCAAGGCAAAGCGCTTTCGCAAAAAAGCGCGCGCGGCGCTTTCCCGCCGCTTTGATTTCACGGTCTCGCTGAAGAACAGGAGAGACCCCGCGCATCCATGGCTCTCGCTGAACCTGAAGGGTGAGATCCCGCGTGAGGTCGTCGCCTTCCTCGCCGCCCTCGGCTTCATCACCGCCGCCTGGGCGCTTATCAAGCTCATCCGCAAGTGCTTCTGAAGCAAAAATCCCCGAAACGCACCGACGTTTCGGGGACTTTCTTTTACTCTGCCGCCGGGGCGGTCACCGTCTCGGCATAGCGGACGCTCTCCATCGCGTCCTTGGCGTAATAGTCCGCGCCGATACGCTCGGCATACGCCTTGGTGAGGACCGCGCCGCCGACCATCACGCGGCACCACGGCGCGCGCGCACGGAGCAGACGGATGGTCTCCTCCATAGCGGGGACGGTGGTCGTCATCAGCGCACTCAGTCCGACGAGCGGCGCATGCCGCTCGACCACCGCATCCGCAACCTTCGCGGGCGGCACGTCGCGCCCGAGATCCACGACCGCAAAGCCGTAGTTCTCGAGCAGCAATTTGACGATGTTCTTACCGATGTCGTGGATGTCGCCCTCCACGGTGGCGATCACCACGGTCGCACGGCCGCCGCGCCCGCCCTCCGGCATCGCCGCCTTGATGACCTCGAAGGCGGATTTCGCCGCCTCGGCGCTCATCAGCAGCTGCGGCAGATAGACGGTCTTCTTCTCAAAGCCCTCGCCCACGCGGTTGAGTGCCGGGATGATCTCGTCGTTCACCAGCGTGAGCGGCGGCGTCGCGGCAAGGCCTGCGCGCGTGATCTCGCCCGCGCGCTCCCGCATACCCTTGACGATGGCGTATTGCAGCGGGGAGAGCGCCGCGCCGTCCGTCTCCGCGCCCGCCTCTGCCGCAGGTGCGGCCTGTGCCGCGGGCACTGCGGCGGCAAAATGTGCGGCGGCGCCGATATAGCCGAGGCAGTTTGCGTCCAGCCCCTTGAGAGCGCGGTAGGTGTGGTAGACCCGCATCATTTCGTCGGAATAGGGGTTCATGATTGCGGCGGACAGCCCGTTTTCGAGCGCGAGCGCAAAGAACACGCTGTTCACGGTGTCGCGCGCAGGCAGGCCGAAGGAGACGTTCGACACGCCGAGCGAGGTGCGGCAGCCGAGCTCCTCCCGGATGCGGCGGAGCGCCGCCAGCGTGGTCAGCGCCGCGTGATCGTCCGCGCTGACCGTCATGGCGAGGGTGTCAAAGAGCAGGTCTTTTTTGTCGATGCCATAGCGCTCCGCCTCGGCGAGGATCTTCTTCGCGATCGCAAAGCGCCCCTCCGCCGTCGCGGGAATGCCGTCCTCGTCCAGCGTGAGCGCCACGACAATGCCGCCGTACTTCTTCACCAGCGGAAAAACCGCCTCCATGCTCTCGCGTTTGCCGTTTACCGAATTGATGACGGCTTTGCCGTTATAGCGACGGAGCGCCGCCTCCATCGCGCGGGGGTTCGCCGTGTCGATCTGAAGCGGCAGGTCGGTCACCGCCTGCAGCTCACAGACCACGCGCGGCAGCACGGCGCACTCGTCGATGTCGGGCAGGCCCGCATTGACATCGAGGATGTGCGCGCCCTTCTCCGCCTGCGTGACGCCCTCGGAGAGGATGAAATCGAGATTCCCCTCGCGCAGCGCCTCCTTGACGCGCTTTTTGCCCGTGGGGTTGATGCGCTCGCCGATCAGCACGGGGTCGTCGCCGAACCGCACGGCGTGCGTGTAGGAGGAGGCGACGCTCAGCCGCTTCGGCTCAATCGGCAAGGGCGCGGCGCCCGCCGCCGCGGCCGCCAATGCGCGGATGTAGTCGGGCGTCGTGCCGCAGCAGCCGCCCGCGGCGCGCACGCCGCGGCGCACCGCGTCCGCCACCTCGGCGGCGAAGGCCGCCGGCGTGACGTTGTAGACCGTCCTGCCGTCCACCGCCTGCGGCAGACCCGCATTCGGCTTGAACAGCACCGGGACGGAGGCGCAGGCCAGCAGCTCGTCGATGACGCCGCGCAGCTCGGCGGGGCCGAGCGAGCAGTTGGCGCCGAGCGCCGTGACGCCCATCCCCTCGAGCAGGGCGACCATCGCGGACGGCGTCGCCCCGGTCATCAGCTTGCCGTCCGCGCCGTAGGCGTTGGAGACGATGACGGGGAGATCGCAGTTCTCGCGGGCGGCCAGCACCGCCGCCTTGGTCTCGTAGCTGTCGTTCATCGTCTCGATGAAGACGAGATCCGCGCCGTACTTTGCGCCGAGGCGCACCGTCCCGGCAAAGGCGGCGACCGCGTCCTCAAAGTCGAGCGGGCCGAGCGGGCGCAGCAGTCGTCCCGTCGGCCCGATGTCGAGCGCGACGAACTTCTCGCCCGTCGCCGACGACGCCGCGCGCGCCGCCCCGGCGTTCGCGATTGCGGCGGCGATGATCGCCTCCAGCTCGTCCGGGTCGAATTTCAGCGGGTTTGCGCCGAACGTGTTGGCGCAGACGACGTTGCTGCCCGCGTCAAAATAGGCCTTGTGAATCGCGGTCACCGCGTCCGGGTGCGAGAGATTCCACCGCTCCGGGTACTCGCCGGGCGCAAGCCCGCGCGCCTGCAGGAGCGTACCCATGCCGCCGTCCAGCAGGACGATATGGCTCTTCAGATATTCCGTGAATGTCATCGTGTTTCTCCGTTTTGCGGGTCGGCGGCGCGCGGAATGCCCGCAAACGCCGTCACCGATTTGCCGGGCGACATCAAAAGGCTGTCGCCGAGGGTCAGCCCGAGCTGCCGCTCGCAGTCGAGCAGGGCGAAAATGTCTTTCTGCACGTCGAGCGCAAGGTCGCCGTAGCCGGGACTGAACCGCGGGCGCAGCGCGCGCCCCGCCGCCGCAGCTTGCGCGGCGCAGAACGCGTCGCACAGTGCCTCGATGCGCTCGGCACCGATGCCCTGCAAAAGCAGCGCCCGCGCGGGCGAAAGCCGCGCATACTTGGTGAGCAGGCGGTCGATGCCCGCCCCCACCGTGGCTGCAAAGAGAATCACCGCGCCGCAGCCGGAAAGATTTTTCGCAAGCCCGGCCGAGGTACACGCAAAGGCGCCGAAGTCGCACACGTCGCCGCGCACCGTGACAGGCAGGCGCGCATAGCAGACGCGATAGGTGAGCCTGTCCCACACCTCTCGCACGGCGGCGTCGAGCAGCGCCTCGATCTCGGCGCCCGCGTCCGCGCCGCAGCCGGCGTAGCGCAGCGCCTCCCGCCGCGAAAACGGAGGCGGCGGGAAGGCCGCAGTCAGCACCGCGGGGGTCATCGGCCGAGGATGGCAGACAGGTTGCCGAGGATTTCGGCGGCAATGTCCGGCTTGTTCATCGAATAGACGTGGACGCAGGTGATGCCGTTGGCGTAGAGGTCGATGATCTGGTCGGTCGCATAGGCGATGCCCGCCTGCTTCATGGCGGCGGGATCGTCGCCGAACCTGTCCACCAGGCTCACAAACCGCCGCGGCATGAACGAGCCGGACAGCTCGATGGCGCGGGTGAGGTAACTGCGGTTGGTGATCGGCATGATGCCCGCGATGACCGGCACGGTGATGCCCGCCTCGCGGATCTTGTAGAGGAAGCTGTAGAGCAGATTGTTGTCGAAGAACATCTGCGTCGTGAGAAAATCGCAGCCCTCGTCCACCTTTTCCTTCAGGCGGCGGATGTCCTCCGCCTGACTGCGGCTCTCGGGATGCACCTCCGGGTAGCACGCGCCGCCGATGCAGAGGTCGGGCGCGGCTTCACGCAGCTCGCGGACAAGCTCGGCGGCATAGTGGTAGTCCCAGCCGCTCCGATCGGCGTCCCGCAGCTCGGGCGGCACGTCGCCGCGCAGCGCCATGACGTTTTCGATGCCGCGGGCGCGGATTGCCGCAATCCGCTCGCGCACGGTCTCGTGCGTCGAGGACACGCAGGTGAGATGCGCCAGCGTCGGCACGCCGTAGTGTGCCCGGATGTTCTCGGCGATGTCCAGCGTATAGGCGCTCGTGCCGCCGCCCGCGCCGTAGGTGACGCTCATGAAGGCGGGGCGCAGCGCGGCGATCTCCTCGGTCGCCGTGCGCACACTGTCAAAGCCGGATTCGGTCTTCGGCGGGAAGACCTCGAAGGACAGAATCGGTTTGTTTTCGGCAAGCAGCGCTGTGATTTTCATAGACGTGTTCCCCCGCATGTGTTCTTGCCTGTATTATAGCGCGCCCCGCCGCGCAAATCAAGCGCTTTTGCGCGTGTTTTGCCGCGCGCCGCGCATTTCGGCGGGCGGCGGGCCATGCCGCAAGGCATGCGGCGAGAATCTGCTGTTTCATCATCGTATCCGCCGACGCATCTGCATACTTGCGTTTCTGCCCGATTATATGGCAGATACCTGTATTTGTCAATCTGTTTTGCGTTTTACAGCAGCGTTTCGCGGGCGCGGGCGGGGTCGGGCAAAAGGTCGGCGGGCGGGATGTCGAAGAGCGTGCGGCAGCCGACCTCGCCGCGCGCGGCGGCGCGGCAGACGGCGCGTGCGCAGGCGACCAGCACGCCGCCGGTGAAGGCGGGGTTGGAGGCAAGGCGCAGCGAAAACTCCATGCCGCACATCCCCCCTGCATCCCCGTTTCGGAGCACGCAGCCGCCGTGCGGCAGGGCGGCGTGGTCGCGCGCCATTTCTTCCGCCGTGATAAAATGCACCTCGGTGTCGTAGTCGGCGAAATAGGCGGGCATCGTGCAGATCGCGTGCGCGATCGCGGCGGTGTCGGCGTCCGGCATCGGCACGACGTAGCAGACGCGGCGATGCATCGCACGCGGCGGGAGCGGCGGTGTCTCCCCTTTGCGCACGGCGGAGAGCGCATCGACGACGGGCAGCGTGTACGCCCGCGCGTCCGCGACGCCGGGCACGCGCCGCGCAGCGTCCGAATGCCCCTCGCTGACCCCCGCGCCCCAGAATGTATACGTCCTCCCCTCGGGCAGCGCCGCTGCGCCGTACAGCCGCGCAAGCGAAAAGAGGCCGGGATCCCACCCCGCCGAGATCAGCGCGACATGCCCGCCCGCGCGGGCGGCGGCATCCACGGCGGCAAAGTGCGCCGGGATTTTTGCGTGCGTATCAAAGCTGTCCACCACGGAAAAGTCGCGGGCGAGCAGCGGCGTCTGCCGCGGCAAATCATCCGCGCTGCCGCCGCAGAGGAGGAGCACATCAAACTCTCCCTTATGCGCCGCGGCGCTGTCCGCAGCATACACGGGTATGCCCGCAGGCACACCGCCGAGCGCGGCGGGGTCGCGCCGCGTAAAGATCCCGCAGAGCTTCATGTCCGCCGCCGCCATCGCGGCGGCCGCAGCGCCCCGCCCGAGGTTGCCGTAGCCGAAAATACCGATTCGCATCATAAAAAAGCGCTCCTTTGCATGGAAATGATGCTCCATTCTATGCAAAAGAGCGCGGCAAAACGACCGTTTCAGGCGTTTTCCGTGACAAATTTCAAAAAGCAGCGGGTGACGGAAGACAGCAGCGCGGACGGTATGTGTGCGCAGTTCCCACCATTCCGTAGGGGCGATTCAAGAATCGCCCGTTTTTTACTATGGTGGGAGCGGGCGATTCAGCAGTCGCCCCTACAAAGTTTGTGCGTCATTTTGGCTCCCCTGTGCAAGGGGAGCTGTCACCGACAGGTGACTGAGGGGTTGTTCCTTTACCGTGCAACAATCCCTCCGTCGGCTTCGCCGACACCTCCCTTTGCACAAGGGAGGCGAAGATAGATTACGCACGAATGCGGGTCGTCGAAGGCGCCTACCGATTTGTGCGATTTTTGTGCCCCAACCAAAACAGCCGCGCGACCGAAAGGTCGCGCGGCTGTTTTCAGTCAAAATACGCCGACGGGGACACGCCGTAATACTGCTTGAACACGCGCGAAAAGTAGCTCGCGCTGGAAAACCCGAGGTAGTCCGCCGCCTGATTGACGTTCATATAGGTATTGCGCAGCAGGTAGGCCGCGTGGCGCATCCGCATCTCGAGGATATAGTCGCCGATGGTGGTCTGCATGTGCTTGCGGAACACGCGCATGCAGTACTGCTTGGAGAGCTCGGTCTCTTTGCAGACATCCGCAAGTGTGATATTCTGCATATAATGGTCGCCGATGTAGGACACGATCTTCGCAACCGCGGCGGGGACGGGCGTGCGCTCGCGGAACTGCTCGCAGAAGCACTGCGAGATGCGGAACATCAGCTCCGAGAAGTGCAGCGACAGAATGACCGTCATCTTTTCGGCATAGCGGCGCTGCACGTCGGCGCATTTGCGCAGCAGCAGCTCCGCGTCCTGCCGCCCCGCGCCGAGCGCGATATGGTAATCAAACGCCAGCGTCGGCTCCTCGTAGCGGATCAGGCCGTAAAACGGCTTGCCGACCGGCACGGCGTCAAAAGGCACGATCTTCTCGTCCGGCGGCATCGGCACAAGCTCGCCGTCAAAATGGAAGAAGGTGTACTCGCAGAAATCGTCGGTGTGCGGGCGGTAAAACATCCCCTTCGGCACAAGGGCGACATCGCCGGGTGCGAAGTCATAGTCCCGCCCGCCGATGGTAAACCGGCAGCTGCCGCGGTGAATGATAACCAGCATGTTCACGCCCATACGACGCCCGTTGTGGCTCCAGCCGCGCCCCTCCCGCACCTTGCCGGTCATGCTGACAAACGGCAGGCGGGAAAAATCATATCGGAACATTTTGCATCCCTCCCAAACCCAGTATAACGCATCTGCGCAAAAAAGGAAACAGGTATTTTTCATTTGTTTCATATTTTGAAACAATAGCCTATATGCGTGTATTGCAGGGTTCTTCTTCCCGGCTGTATAATAAGGTTGAAAAGAAAGCGCCGAATCGGATCCGATTTGGGCATTATCCACGAAGGGCGGAAGAAAACATGCAGATTTCCACAGAGTTTTTACGATTTGAGATTGACGGGGACGGCGGAAACGCCGGTTTCATTCAGAGCGGACACGAAGCCGAAGCCGTGCGCGGCAGCGACTTCTGGCGCCTGATCCTCGACGACGGCCTGCGCACCGAAATTCCCGTGCGCTCCTCGAAGCAGCACGGCACGGCCGGGCTGAAGGACGGCGTGCTGACCGTGCGCTACGACAAGCTGGTCTCGGACTACGGCGACAGCTACGACATCACCTTCTCCGTCGAAGTGACGGTCGAGGACGGGCTGCTCCGCTTTGTCCCCACGCTGTACAACGGCACGGGAAACGTGCGCGTCAACGAGTGCTTCTGCCCGCTCTGCGACTTTGAGACGCTGGGCGGCGACAAGGCGGCCGACGCGCTCTACCTGCCAAACGGCCTCGGGCGGCGCATCGAGAACCCCTGGGCACACCTCGAAAGCCTGACCGGCAACTACTATTCGCACGACATCACCGAGATTTTCATCCATTTACATTATCCGCGCGCGTCGATGGGCTGGTTCGGCATCGAGAGCGGCAACCGCTTCCTCTATGTCGCCCGCTACGACCCCGAGATGCGCCACTGCTTTATGACCGTGCGGCAGCGCATTCACCACGCGCCGCTCGACCTCATGGTCGGCTTTGACCACTTCCCGATGGCGAACCCGGGCGAGGAGCTGACCCTGCCGCCCGTGGTTATCGGCCTGCTCGACGGCGACTGGCGCTGCGCCGCGCGCCGCTACCGCGCCTGGGCGGACAAAAACTTCTTCAAGGTGCAGCCGAAAGCCGAGTGGGTGCAGAACATGACCGGCTGGCAGCGCATCATCATGCGCTCGCAGTACGGCGAGGACTACTACACGGCAAAGGATCTGCCCCGCCTCTACGAGGAGGGCGCGAAATACGGCCTTCACACGCTGTTCCTCTTCGCCTGGTGGCGGGAGGGCATGGACCGCGCCTACCCCATCTACAAGGAGCCCTTCGCCGGCGCGTTTGACGAGCTGAAGAAGAACATCCAAAAGGTGCAGGACATGGGCGGCCGCGTCATTCTCGAATGCAACTGCCACTTCCTTGACCCCCAGGGCGACTACTACAAGCGGTACGGCGACGAGGTGAAGATCCTCGACATCAACGGCAACGAGGTGCGCCCCGCCTTCGTCTACCCCGGCATGGGCGAGTTCCGCGCCACCTACGGCGCAAAGCAGTTCCCGCTCTGCTGCGCAGGCACGGAGCGCTGGCGTGAGCAGCTGATGGCGCAGATGCGGCAGCTCCGCTCGCTCGAGGCCGACTGCCTCTTTGCCGACTGCTACGGCGGCACGCCCTATCAGCCCTGCTTCAACCACCGTCACGAGCACGGCCTGCGCGTGGATGAAGAATGGATCAGCCACCGCAAGTTCTTCGACAAGGCGGTTGCTTATTGTAAGGAAGAAAACCGCGTGTTTGCCGCCGAGGTCGTCACCGACATTGCCGCCGCCTACACGCAGTTCATCCACGGCCTTGTCAACGTGGACTTCAAGGTGAAGAGCGACGCGTTCCCCGCGCTGTTCCGCTACACCTTCCCCGAGGTCATCACCACCGAGCGCGGCATCCGCTGCGCGGAGGGCGACTTTGACCGTCAGCTGCGCTGCGCGCTGGTCAGCGGTATGCGCCTCGACGCCGAGCTGTACGTCTGCCGCGCTGACCTCAGTGCATCGCCGAAGTACGCGGCAGAAGCCAAGCGCTACACCGAGGTGCAGACCGAATACGCGGAGTTCCTGCTGCGCGGCAGGTTCACCGTGCTGGATACAAGCCCTCTGCCCTACTACATCAAGCGCGGCGAATACTACAGCGAGGACGGCACCAAGGTGCTGCGCATCCTCTACAACGCAGCCCATGAGACGACCGAAACGGTCAGCGGCGTTTCGCTGCGGCCGGACGAAATGCGGTTTGACATTTACGACCGCGAAAAATACGAAAGGGAGATGAATGACCGATGAAAAAAACGATTGCCCTTCTGCTGAGTGCGGCGCTGCTGCTGCCGCTCTTCGCTTCCTGCGGTGACAAGCCCGTCGTCACCGACAGCTCCGAGACGACGGTGCAGACCGAGCCCGCCGAAACCGAGGACACCCCCGATGTGCCCGACGCGGCAGAGCTGCAGATCGGCGGCGACTTCAACATCCTCGTCGCGGGCAACTGGGCGTGGAACGACTACGAATCCGACGGCACGGACGGCACGGTCGTGGACAGCGCCATCTTCCGCCGCAACAAGTACATGCTGGACACCTACGGCGTGGATGTCAAAAACGAGGACATCGTCGAATACTCCACCGCGATGGGCAGCGGCAAGGGCTACATGCGGCTGTACACCGGCTACATGGCGGGCTCAAACGAGTTTGACGCCGCCATGATCGGTACCTTTGACGTGGCAACGCTCGCCTACAGCAGCGTGCTGGAAGACCTGAACGAAGTCCCCTATATCGACCTCGGCAAGGACTACTGGGATCAGAAAGCCAACGAGGATCTGACGATAGGCGGCAGAATGTTCTACACCACGGGTGAAATCTCGCTCTCGGACAACCGCAGCACGAACGTCATGTTCTTCAACAAGGAGATGATCAAGGCATACGGGCTGGATGACCCCTATGAGCTGGTGCGGAACAACGAATGGACCTTTGACAAATTCGCCTCGATGGTCAAAACGGTGGGCGAAGACCTCGACCAGAACGGCGAATACGATCAGAACGACTGCTTCGGTCTGCTCTCCGCCAACGATGACAAGCTGGCAATGCTGGCAGCCGCGCGCGAGCGCATCGCCACCATCGGCGCGGACGGCAACATCGCGCTGACGCTCTACAACGAGCGCACCGTGAGTATCTACGACAAATACCTCGCGCTCTGCGGCGACTACAGCCACACCTTCAACTGGCAGTTTGACTACCGCACGGGCAAGAGCGGCAATGTCGCCTCCAACGAGGAGCGCGTTGCCATGATGAACACGAACCGTGCCCTGTTCTATCCCCACATGATGTTCTACATGGACTATCTGCGCGACATCGAGACCAATTTCGGTATCCTGCCCTTCCCAAAGTTTGACGCATCGCAGGAGGAATACGGCCACGCGGTCAGCGCATGGCACTCGGAGTTCCTCTGCGTGCCGCGCGGCGTCGCCGACCTCAGCCGCACCGGCCTTGTGCTGGAAGTGCTGGCATACCAGGGCAAGAAGCTGCTGACCCCCGCGTACTACGAAAAGACGCTGGTCGGCCAGTACACGCGCGACGAGGAGAGCGCCGAGATGCTGGACATCATCTTTGCGACCCGCGTCTTCGACGTCGGCATTTACTACAACCTCGGCGGCTACAAGGACAAGATCTGCTCCATGCTCCGCCTCGGCGACACGCTGACCAACGTCTATGAGACCAACCGCAGCGCTGCCGAGCAGAAGCTGGAGGGCATCAACGAGCTCTTCCGCGAAAGCACCGCGGACCCGCAGAGCTGAGCCCCGGTACGCACCTCTCCAAAGCCAACACGGATACCGTAAAAGGCATCTGTAAAAATTTATAAAGGAGATTGCAATGAAACACTATCGAATCTGGCTTCCTCTTTTTCTGCTGATCCTTGCGCTCGGTGCCATGTCGGTCGCGGCATCGGCGGCGGGCACCGAAACCGTTGTGTACCTGGCGGACGGCGGCAGCGGCAACGGCACATCGGCGGACAACCCCGTCGGCACCCTCGCGGCCGCCTATGACGCGCTCGACCTCACAAAGGACTGCACGGTCGTGCTCTGCGGCAAGTTTACGCAGACCGCGAACTTCACCTACGGCACAGCCTACACGGGCTCGGTCACGATGACCAGCGTGTACGGCGGCACGGACTACCGCGAGAGCGGCGCGGTCTACGAATTCAACAACAACCGTTTTTATCTCCGGGGCGAGACGACCTTTGAGAACATGCACTTCAACACGACGGCGGGCGCATTCCTGCTGGTCGTGGCACAGCACAACAAGGTCACCGTCGGCGAGGGCGTGACCATCACGGGCGCCAAGCTGACCGGCACTACGGTCGCCACCTCGTTCTCCATCCTCGGCGGCTATCAGGATGAGACAAGCACCGCGGCAAATACCCTGGACACCGACATCACGGTGCTCTCGGGCAGCAAAATCTACATCGTCGCATTTGCCCGCGGCAGAAGCGGCGGCGCGAACGCGAACAGCGGAAAAGGTCCGCAGACATACACCGGCACGGCAAACATCAAGATCGGCGGCAATGCCGGCGTATCGGGTCTGCACCTCTCCGGCGTGGACAGAAACAACATCGCTTACGGCACAACCAAGGTGGAGATCACCGGGGGTGCCACCGTCGGCACCATCTACGGTGCGACGCAGAAGATAACGCTGAACGGGCTTGAGCTCACCTGGCGTTCCGGCACGATCGACAAGTTTGTACCGGCACTCTCGGGCGCAAGCATCGCCTATACAAACGGCGCTCTGCTGAAGGTCTCGGACGCCGCCCGCGCGGCAAGCAATTTCGACACGGTTGCAGCACTGTTTGACACCGTGGAGTGCATCGAACACACCTATGGCGACTGGACGGTCGTGACCCCGGCCGACTTCGGCGTGAAGGGCGAAGAGAAGCGCACCTGCACGGTCTGCAACGTGTCCGAGACCCGCGAGATCCCGGCCATCACGGCAAAGTTGGAGCTCGGCAGCGTCAGCGCGGCGACCGACAAGACAGGCGCGGGCACGATCCGCCTGATCGCCAAGCTCAAGACGACGGCGGATGCAACCGTCACAAGCTACGGCATTTTCGTTGCCAAGACCGACGCCATCGGCAGCGCAAAGCTGGTTTCCTATACGGAAACCACCGGCACGGAGACGGCGTTTGCCCTTGACCTTACCGAGATCCCGCAAAGCGAGCTTGACACGGCGATCTACGCATGGGCGTTTGTCGAGGCCGACGGCGTGCAGATTACGCTGCCGATCGCGGTCGGCGTGAGCGTCAACACGATCATTGAGCAGATGGGAGCGTGAATGAAATGAAATATACCTACACAAAACCGACTCTGCAAATGGTGGAGCTGGCCGCAAACGATATTCTGCTGGCCAGCGGCGAAGTGAACCCCGGCGAATCCGAGGTTCGCGGCGCGCTGAACTATTTTGACATCCATTCGTCACAGTACCAAAACAGGAGCTGGACAAACATCTTCGAAAACTGATATAATGATAACGGCAAGGCGGGCAGACGCTGCGGCGTCTGCCTTCCTGCATCCCGGGAGCGGGTTGCGGGAGAACCGAACAAAAGGAGATTGCAAATGAAACACAATCGCATCTGGCTTCCGCTGCTGCTGCTGATTCTGGCGCTCTGCGCCATGTCGGTCGCGGCATCGGCGGCGGGCAGCACCGTCGTGTACCTCGCGGACGACGGCAAGGGCGACGGCTCATCGCCGGAAAGCCCGGTCGGCAGCCTCACGGCCGCCTATGACGCGCTCGACCTCACAAAGGACTGCACGGTCGTGCTCGTCGGCAAGTTTACGCAAAAGGCCACCTTCATCCGCAAGGAGGCCTACACGGGTTCGGTCACGCTGACCAGCGTGTACGACGGCAAGGACTACCGCCAAAACGGTGCGGTCTACGAATTTGTCCCCTGCCGCTTCGTCCTCTTCGGCGACACGACCTTTGAGAACATGAACTTCAATGCGCTCGGCACAAACCTGCTTGTCGTGGCGCAGCATCACAAGATCACGGTCGGCGAGGGCGTGAAGATCACGGGCGACCGCGCGAAGCTGACCGGCGACACGGTGGCGCGCTCCTTCTGCATCCTCGGCGGCTATCAGTCCGGGCAGAGCAACCCGCCCGCCGTAGGCGACCTTGACACCGACATCACGGTGCTCTCGGGCAGCAAGATCTACATCGTCGCCTTCTCCCGCAGCCTGAAAGGGCCTTACACCGGCACGGCGCACATCAAGATCGGCGGCAATGCCGACGTCTCGGTGCTGCACCTCACCGCCGCCTATCCGGACGGCGTGAAGGTCGGTAAGACCGAGGTGGAGATCACGGACAGCGCCAAGGTCGGCAACATCTACGGCACGACGCAGAACACCACCTCCGACGGCATCCGCGTGACCTGGCGCTCCGGCACGATCGGCAAGTATGAGCCGGTCAGCGCGGCGACGCCCGGCAAGGTGCTGACCGTCACGGGCGAAACGGTGCTGGCCGCGACCGACAAGGCAAAGCAGAACGCCAATTTCGCCACCGTGGCCGCGCAGTTTGACCGCGTGGAGGATCTCGGCGGCGGCACGGACGAAAAGGTCGGCACGCTGACGACGGTCTACCTTGCAGACGGCGGCAAGGGCGACGGCAAGACGCCGGAGAGCCCGGTCGGCAGCCTCGCCGACGCCTATGCATCGCTTGACCTCACGAAGAACTGCAAGATTGTGCTTGTCGGCGCCTTCACGCAGAGCGCAAATTTCGCCTACGGCAAGGATTACGAAGGCTCGGTCACGCTGACAGCGGTGGACGGCGGCACCGACTACCGCACGCGCGGCGCGGTCTGGAATTTCGACACCGCGCGCTTTGTCCTCTTCGGCGCAACCACCTTTGAGAACATCGACTTCAAGGCGCTCGACCGCGGGCTGCTGGTCGTGGCGCAGCATCACCCCGTCACGGTCGGCCGCGGCGTGACCGTCACGGGCGAAAAGCTCTCGGGCGGTACGATTGCCGCTTCGTTTGCCATCCTCGGCGGCTATCAGAAGAATGAGAGCAATCCCCCGCTCGCGTCCGATGCGGACACGAATATCACGGTCCTGTCGGGCAGCAAGATTTACATCGTCGCCTTCTCGCGTGAGATTCTCGGCGAGTACACCGGCACGGCGCACATCAGGATCGGCGGCGACGCCGATGTCTCGGTGCTGCATGCCTCCGCCGCCTACCCGGACGGCGTGAAGGTCGGCAAGACCGAGGTGGAGATCACCGACAATGCCCGTATCCGTATGCTCTACGGCACGACGCAGGTGACCACGCAGGATGCACTCACCGTCACCTGGCGGTCGGGCAGCATCGACAAGTGCGAGATTCTCTGCGCGGCGACCCCGAAGGCGCGCATCGACTACAAAAACGGCAAGGTGCTGAAGGCTTCGGACACCGTCCGCACGGCGGGCAGCTTTGACACGATCGCCGCGCAGTTTGACCAGACGGTCGCCGTCGGCGAGGACGCCGACATCGGCACGCAGACCGAGATCCCCGCGATCAACGAGCGCTACGGCGCGGCCGTCGGGCTCTACCGTCTGCATCTCGTCGCGGGCTATGACAACACGGGCACGAACTTCGGCCTTACCGACCCGATGACCCGCGCGCAGGCCGTGGTCCAGGTCATCCGCTACCTCGGCGTGGAGAAGGACGCCCTCGCAGGCAGCTACACGCACCCCTTCAAGGACGTCCCCGCATGGGCGGACAAATACATCGGCTACGCCTATGCAAACGGCATCACAAAGGGCCGCTCGAACACGGTCTATGACCCGAGCGGCGCCGTCACCGAGACGCAGTTCCTCACGTTCATGCTCCGCGCCATCGGCTATGACGACGCGGCGGGCGACTTCAAGTGGGACGCGCCCGAAGACCTCGCCAAGAAGTGCGGCATGACAGACACCATCCGAGACGGCGCTGTGTTCCTGCGCGGCGACGCGATGAAGCTCTGCTGGCAGACCCTCTCCGCAAAGAACAAGAGCGGAAAGCGCGTGGCAGACGCCCTGATCGAGGGCGGCGTCTTCACGGCAGACGAGCTGACCGCAGCGGGCGAGGCGGCGAAGACCGCCAAGAAGCCCGCGCAGAAGAACACGGTGGAAAACGGCTATTATGTCCTGCCGAAGACCGAATACCTGGAAAAGACGAAATCCGGCTTCCTCGCGCAGCTCGTCGGCTTCATGTCCGGCTATGAGTTTGCAAGAAATTCGGACGGCACGGCGCGCATCGCCATGCCGGACAGCTGGTTTGAGATGTGCAACGGCCCCTATGCAGAACACAACTCGCGCAATCCGCACGAGGACAAGCTCTTAAAGAACGAATCCACCGGGCTGTGGGACATCTGGAACGACGACGACTACTCGATCGACATCCTGAACCAGTACATTCTCCGCGACATGTACGCGCAATACGGCACGGTGGCCTCCAAGCTCATCAAGGATGACTGGGTGCGCTACGATGTCTGGGACATGGGCGGCGGCCACCGCACGTTCGGCGCATACGGCCTGTTCAAGCGGTTTGACTATCTGCCGCAGTTTGTCGGCACGACCGAGTTTGGCAACCTGTTCAATGTGAACGGCGAGCCGTACATCGCCAACGAGACGCTCGGGCTGAATGTGCCCGGTATGCCGAACCTCGCCGTGGAGCTGGCCGACCTGTTTGCGGGCGTGACCAGCGACCGCGACCCCACCGAGTGGGCAAAGATGTTCACCGCGATGATCTCGATGGCGTACTTTGAGGACGATGTGCCCACGCTCATCCGCCGCGCGGCGGAGATTCTGCCCGAGGGCAGCTATGAGCGCGAGGTGGTCGATATGGTCTTCCGTCTGAAGGAAGAGTACCCCACCGACTGGCGGCGCGCCGTCACCAAGGCGGAAAAGGAATGCTACCGCGCGCACTATGACCTTGAAAACTATGTCGGCGAGACCGGCATCAACTGCTCCTTCATCCTCATCAGCCTGCTGTACGGCGACGGCGACTACTACGACACCTGCCGCATCTGCTCGCTTGCCGGTCACGGCGGCGACAGCACCACGCCGGTCGCCCTCTCGGTGGTCGCGGTGATGAACGGCATGAAAAATCTCCCCGGCGCCATCAATGAGAAGATCTGGCAGGACGGCAAGGGCGAGATCGTCAACCTGCCGATCGAGGGCACCAACTCGGCGTACCACATGTACTGCGCGGGGCTGCCCGAGCGCCTGAAGATCGCCGACCTCGTTGATCTCTACCGCGCAAACTTTGAGAAGCTGCTCGTCGAGGCGGGCGGCAGGATTACGGACACCGCCTACTACATCCCCGTATCGGCGCTTGCCACCCCCGACACGGTTCTCCCCACGGACGGCTTTGAGAGCGGCAAGCTCGACGGCTATACCGCCGTCGGCGGCAGCGCAAGCACCGAGACCCCCTATGCCGGAAGCTATGTCGCCCGCATCGCGGGAGACGAAAAGCGCGACGGCGTGATCGCGAAGACGCTGACCGGGCTCACCGTGGGCAAGACCTACCGTGTGACCGCCTTTGTTTCCACCTCGGCAGGCACGAACGCCTATCTCTTCGCCCGCGAGGCCGGCAAGGACGGCGTGCGCACGGCGGTCTGCGACAGCCAGAAGTACATCAAGCGTGAGCTGACCTTCACGGCGACGGCCGAGACGATGGAAGTCGGCCTGCTCTACCCCGCAGGCAACCCCGCACACAAGTCGGCGGCGATGGATGAGCTGACGGTCGTGCGCGTGGAGGAGACCCGCACGGCGGAGGTTGCCGACATGACGAGCAACACCTTCACCCTGCGCGGCGGTGACGGCAAGGAATCCATGCTGAAGCTGACCTTCTCCAACGCGACGGACAAGATCGTCAATGCGAAGGTCACCGTGGATGGCAAGACCTACGCTTCCGTACCCTTCTCCAGAACCGGTGCGGCGGGCGATGTCGGCACGGTCTATGTGCCGGTCATCGTCGGCAGCGAGACGACGGTCGCCTTCGACTTCGGCGGCGAGGCCGTTACCCTCCGTGACGCATCGGTCGTCCGCGTGACCGAACGCTTCGCAAAATAAACCGAAAATCCATCTGCGCAGCCGCGTTATCCTTTACCTCCCTCGGTGAGGGAGTGTGGCACGGAACGCAAGCGTTCCTAATGAGTTTCCCTTGCGGGAAACATCACGCTTCGCGTGACGGAAGGAGTCTTGCAGAGAGCAAAACTCCCCCAGTCGCCTATCGGCGGAGGATGTTTTCCCGATGGGAAAACTCCGCGAGACGCTTTGCGTCTCGTGCGCCGCCCCTCACCGAGGGGGCTGAAAAAAGATAACCGGACTTTGCCATCGCTCTGAAAAAAACAGCCTTTGCGGCATTGCCGCAAAGGCTGTTTTTCTGATTACTCTTTTATTTCTCGTTCAGCTTGTGCAGGTCGCCCTCGAGGAAGCGGATGGCGCGCTCCACGGCGTCCTTCGAATTCTTCCACGGCTCGTCCTCGTAGCGGTAGTCGAACTTCTTGCAGAACCAGGAGACATCCTCCTTCAGCTCGGCGTAATAGCCCTCCTCCAGCGCCGTCGCCGCCTTTTCAAAGTCGGGATAGAGCTTCTTTCCCATCTTCGCCTTGGCGTAGCGCATCAGGCGCGTGTAGTGCGGCAGGCAGAAGTAGGGCTGCGCGGCAAACTTCTCGCGGAACTTCACGTCCTCGCCCCAGAGCAGCACGGCGGTGTCCAGCATCCGCGAAAAGTGGTACTCGATCTTGTCGCAGAGGTAGCAGCCGTCCGCCATCTCCGCGAGGCGCGCGGTCTTGTCCTTGCCGAGGGCGGAAAGCCCCTTGGGAAACGCGGCGGCGCGGTTCTCGCCGAGGTGGCTCTCGAGGATGAGGGCAAGCCCGAGGCGGTTCTTGTAGCCGAACATCAGGTCGTAGTGCGTGCGGCAAAAGCCCTTTTTGTTTGTCTCGATGCGGATGTCGGGTTCCATCATCGCCGCGCCCAGGATGGCGTCGGTCTCTTTCTTTTCAAGGCCGTTGTAGAGCGCGCAGAACGGGCAGCCGCAGCTCTTGTCGGCGGCCGAGGCGTCAAACGCTTCGTTGACGGGTATGGTGTAGATCTTCTCCATGCGGAAGCCTCCGGAATCTTAAGGTTCTATGAAAACGCGCATACGAGGTTGATTTTCGCCGCCTCCTATGCTATGATAAGTATAACACAACGCACAGCACACCGTCAAGCCCGACCGGGCGGCGGCAGCAAATGACAGGGGGACAGCGCGCGGGCACACCCGCGCCGATCTGCATATGAAGGTACTGATTTTATCCATCACGGCGGGAGAGGGGCACAACTCCACGGCGGCGGCGATCAAGGACTGCTTTACCGAGCACGGCGACACGGCGGAGGTCTTCGACGCCTACCGCTACGTCAGCAAGGCGCTCTACGAGATCGTCAAGCAGGGCTATCTGCTGGTCTCCAAGGACTTCAAGACGCTCTTTGCCAAGTCCTACGCCATAGCGGAAAACCGCCGCGCAGGCGGGCAGAACGGCAACAGCTTCTACCGCATCGCCAACCTGCAGCTGACGAAGAAGCTCTCCAAATACATCAAGCAGTACGCGCCGGATGCCATCATTTATACGCATCCGTTCCTCGGCGTGGTCACCGACCTGATGAAGACCCGCAACGACATCCAGATCCCGATGATCGGCGTCGTCACCGACTACACGGTCCACCCGTTCTGGGAGGAGGCACGCAGCACCGACAGGATCGTGATTGCCAACGACCTGCTCCGCTCCCAGCTGCTCCGCAAGGGCATCCGCGAGGATCAGATCGCGCCGATCGGCATTCCGATCCGCCGGGCATTCTCCGAAAAAATGCCGAAGGAGCGCGCCCGCGCCCTGCTCGGCCTCGACAACAAGCTCACCATGCTGCTGATGGGCGGCAGCATGGGCTACGGCGACATCGCGGGCGTGGTCGAGGAGCTGGACGCCATCCCGCAGGACTTTCAGATCATCTCGGTCTGCGGCAGCAACGCGGCCGCCAAGGAGGCCATTGACGCGCTGCACACGAAGAAGCGCGTGATGAACCTCGGCTTCACGAGAGAGGTCGATCTGCTGATGGACGCCGCCGACGTCATCGCCACAAAGCCGGGCGGACTGACCACCTCGGAGGCGCTGGCCAAGCACCTGCCGATCATCATCTGCAACCCGATCCCCGGCCAGGAGCGCCGCAACGCCGCGTTTCTGCTCAACAACGGCGCGGCCATGGAGGTGGACAAGCACACCCATTTTGAGGACGTATTCTGGCAGCTGACGCACAATCCCGCGCGCGTCGAATGCTTCCGGCAGGCGATCGCCGCCATCGCGAAGCCGAACGCCACCGAGGACCTCTACGCGCTGACCGCAAAGCTCGTTGCCGAATACGCAAGCAACCCCGCAATCCCCCTGCCCGCATATGCAAAATAATCCAAAAAACTGAACAACCGAAAACAAAGGGTGCTTCCGAAAAGCACCCTTTTCCTTATCGGATTGGCCAAAACAGCGGTGCGAATTTTGGTTGAATCTCCGAAAAAATCGGCAAAGCGCCCAATTCTGCCCGAAAAAGGTTCCCTTTTCGGCGGGCATATGGTAGAATCGGTGCAAGCAGGAAGAATTTTTTACACCCCGAGAAAAAGGCTGTTTTTTCCGGTCGGCGCCCATTCGCGCGCGGAGGACAGGCCGGAGGACACAATTTGAACATAGGCGGCATCCTAATCAACAAGGAGATACCGACGGCGCTCTCCGAGCGCGCAAAACAGGCGGCAATGCAGCTCGGCCATGCGGGCGAAGCGCTCCGCTTTATCGTCGTCTGCGACCTTGACGCAAACTCGCACTACGGCACAAACCTGATCTGCGTGACAGACAAGCGCTGCTTTGTCCTCGACGGCGAGGGCGAAGTGCTGCACGCGCTTCCGCACGCCGACATCGAGGAAGTCAAGGTGCGCCGCATGTACGGCAACGCAAGACTCGTGGCAAAGCAGAAAAGCGGCGGCGCGACCGAGCTTGCGCGCTTCACCTATGCGGTCGCCTCGCTCTGCGACATGGCGGCGGACTACATCACGGCGGTCGCCGGCGGTGAGGACGAGGCGCGCGCACTTGAGACCGTGGAGGCCACCTACGACAAGCTGATGCTCTTCTGCCCGAAATGCGGCAGACGCCTGCTGCACCCCGGTGCGGACTGCATCAACTGTCAGTCCAAGGGCAAGACCTTCACCAAGCTCGCAAGATACCTGAAGCCGGAGCTCCCGAACCTCATGGTCTGCCTTGTGCTGTCACTGATCTCGACGGCGCTCACGATGGTGCCGCCCACGATGATCAGCACGCTGGTGGACGATATTCTGCCGGGGCGCGACCTTCCGGGGCTTTACCGTATCGTTGCGCTTCTGATGGCGACGCACATCTCCTTCTGCATCATCGGCATGATCCGCAGCTATCGCCTGCGCCTCAGCGGCGACAAGGTGGTGTACGCCCTGCGCAACGACGTGTTTGCCAAGGCGCAGCGCCTCTCCATGCGCTTCTATGACAAGACCTCGACAGGCTCGGTCATCAACCGCATCAGCGGCGATACCAACACGATTCAGGCGTTCATGCTCCGCGTCACGCAGGAGGTGGTCACGCAGTTCTTCTCGATGATCGGCATCGCCGTCATTATGTTTGCGATGAACTACCGCCTCGCGCTGCTGACCCTCGCGCCGATCCCGTTCATCGTCATGGGCTCGCGCATCTTCGGCAAGAAGATCAAGCCCTTTTACCGCCGCATCTGGCGCAAATGGGTCGCCGTCACCGCGGTGCTGACCGACTCGCTGCCCGGCATCCGCGTCATCAAGGCGTTCTCCGCCGAGCGGCGCAGCGGCGAGTCCTTCAAGCAGTACAACACGGCATGGCTCGAGGTGGACAAAAAGAGCGCGCGCATCTCCACGGCGTTCCCCTTCATCGTCAACTTCTTTGTGACCTGCGGCACGATGCTCATCTGGGGCATCGGCGGCGGCTGGGTCATCACCTCGGCGGGAGCGCTGTCGATCGGTACGCTCGTCGCATTCATGTCCTATGCGTCGATGTTCTATACGCCGATCAACTTCTTCGCCAATCTGAACGACTCCTATCAAAGCGCGCTGTCCTCGGCAGAGCGCGTGCTGGACATTCTCGACGCCGAGGATGAGGCCGACACGGGGAAAGGCAACTGCCCCGCCATCCGCGGCAAAATCGAGTTCAAGAACGTCAATTTCTCGTTTGACCGCACCAAGATGACCCTCTCGGACATCAATCTCACGATCGAGCCGGGCGACATCGTGGGCATCGTCGGCACGACGGGCGCGGGCAAATCGACGCTCGTCAACCTGCTCATGCGCTTCTACGACGGCTACGACGGCGAGATTCTCGTGGACGGCATCGACATCCGCAAGATCGACCTCGGCTACTACCGCTCGCAGATCGGCTATGTGCAGCAGGAATCCATGATGTTCCGCGACACCATCTTCAACAACATCGCATTCAGCAAGCCGGACGCGCAGGTGGAGGAGGTCTTCCACGCCGCCGAGGTGGCCAACGCGCATGAATTCATCGCGCGCCAGCCCGACGGCTACGAGGCGATGCTGGGCGAGCGCGGCGTGGGACTCTCGGGCGGCGAAAAGCAGCGCCTGTCCATCGCGCGCACCGTGCTGATGAACCCGCGGATGCTGATCTTCGACGAGGCGACCGCCTCGGTGGACTCCGAGACCGAGAGCCAGATCCAGGGCGCGATCGAGAGCCTCATCAGCGGCCGCACGACCATCATGATCGCGCACCGCCTCTCGACGCTGCGCAAGGCCAACAAGATCGTCGTGCTCGACCAGGGCAAAATTCTTGAGATGGGCACGCCCGAGGAGCTGCTTGCGGCAAAGGGCAAGTATTACAAGCTGATTCAGATTCAGACGATGGCAGAGCAGGCGGAGGCAGGCCGGCGCGAAGAAGGCTTCGGCGGCTGACGGAGGAAGAAACATGAATATGACGAGAAATTACGTCGGCGGCGACGGCGTGCGGTTCACCCGCGCGGACACCTGTCTTGTGGACATGGAATACTTCGGCGGCGAGACGGTCAGGCGGCTGGAGCCGCACCGGCTCTTCCCCGTCAGCGGCGGCGGCAAATACATCTCGCTGCTCGACGAGGAGGGCGTTGAGCAGGCGATCATCCGCGACCTCGACACCCTGCTGCCCGAGAGCCGGGACGTCATCTGCGAGGCGCTGGAGGAATATTACCTCATCCCGAAGATTACGCGCGTGAACGACGCGACCGAGCGCTACGGCATCAAATGGTGGGTGGAGACCGACCGCGGGCCGTGCGAGTTTCAGATCCGGCTGAACACCGACATCAAGGTGTTCTACGACAACCGCGTGATGATCCGCGACATCAACGACAACCGCTATGAAATTCCCGACTACACCAAGCTTGACAAACACAGTCTGCATGTGCTCGGTACGCAGATCTGACAGAAAGGACAGACGCGAGATGAAACTGGTTCTGGCAATCATCAACAACGACGACAGCGCCGTTGCGGCAAATGCGCTCACGGCGGGCGGCTTTTCCGTGACGAAGCTCTCCACCACGGGCGGCTTTTTGCAGGTGGGCAACACCACGCTGCTCATCGGCACGGAGGACGACCGCGTCGCGGAGCTTGTCGGCATTCTGAAAAAGTACTGCGCCACGCACAAAAAGGTCGTCCCGACGACCGAGTCCTTCGGCCGCGGCCTGCGAAAGGACGGCGTTGCCCCCGAGATCACGGTCGGCGGCGCGACCTATTTTGTCCTCGACGTTGCCGACATGGGTAAGCTGTAAAGCAAAGTGAAAAAAGCCGACCTTGCGGTCGGCTTTTTTTGTTTTTCGTTATGCTTTTTTCGAGGTGACGGCGCGGATGACGCAGAGTGTGCCGATCATGAGCAGAATCGAGATCGGCAGCACGATCAGCCAGTTGCGGACAAAGCCCGCGATCACATAGCTGACGAAGGAAACGGACGCCACGGTGAGCGCGTAGGGCAGCTGCGTGGACACATGGTTGATGTGGTTGCACTGGCCGCCCGCAGAGGCCATGATGGTGGTATCCGAGATGGGGGAGCAGTGGTCACCGCAGACCGCGCCCGCCATGCAGGCGGAAACCGCGATGATGGTGATGGCGCCGTCCTCCGCACCGAAGACGCTGAGGACGATCGGGATGAGGATGCCGAAGGTGCCCCACGACGTACCCGTCGAGAAGGACAGGCCGATCGCGATGGCAAAAATGATGGCGGGCAGAAACAGGCGGAGCGAGCCGGCGGAATGCTCAACCAGCTGCGAGATGAAGATCTTCGCGCCGAGCGAGTCGGTCATGGTCTTGAGCGTCCATGCGCAGCAAAGGATCATGATGGCGGGGACCATCGCCTTGAAGCCCTCCGGCAGACCGTCCATGCATGCCTTGAAGGACAGCACGCGGCGGCAGAGATAGAAGATCACGGTGAAAATGATGGCCGCAAACGAGCCGATGACAAGACCGACCGACGCATCGCTGTTGGAGAATGCCGTGACGAAGTCCTCCCCGGCGAAGAAGCCGCCGGAATAGATCATGCCGATGACGCAGGCGATGATGAGGAAGACGACCGGGATCACGAGGTCGCAAACGCGGCCGCGCGGATTGTCGGCGATCTCATCCACGGACTTGGCCATGGGGTTTGTGGTGAAGAGGTCGCCGCGCTTTGCGTTGTCCTCATGCTGCTTCATCGGGCCGTAGTCGAAGTTGGTGACGGCGAGGAAGACCAGCATGACGATGGTGAGCATCGCGTAGAAGTTGTACGGAATGGCGCTGATGAACAGCGACATGCCGTTGGTAGCACCTGCGCCCTTGGCGAAGCCCGCAACGGCCGCCGCCCAGGACGAGATGGGCGCAATGATGCAGATCGGCGCGGCGGTCGAGTCGATCAGATAGGCCAGCTTTGCGCGGGAAATGTTGTGCTTATCCGTGACCGGCTGCATGACCGAGCCGACGGTGAGACAGTTGAAGTAGTCGTCGATGAAGATCAGCACGCCGAGCAGGATCGTGGCCAGCTGCGCGCCGACGCGGGTCTTGATGTGCTTCGTCGTCCAGCGGCCGAACGCCTTGGAGCCGCCCGCCTTGTTCATCAGGGCGACCATCGCGCCGAGCAGCACGAGGAAGATCAGGATGCCGATGTTGTAGGGATCCGCAATGCTTGCGACAAAGCCGTCCTGCAAGGTATGTACCACCGTCCCCTCCAATGAGAAGCGGGCATAGATCAGACCGCCGCAGAGAATGCCGATGAACAGCGAGGAATACACTTCCTTGGTAATCAGCGCGAGGATGATGGCGATGAGCGCTGGGAGCAGCGCTAAAGCCGTCGCATAGGCGGGGATCGTCTCGCGGACCGTGCCGAGCGCCGTGTCCAGATGCTCGGCAAACTGCTCGTCCGAGCCGAGGAGGTCGGCATAGTTGCCGATGTATTCGAGGGCGGAATCGTGGTCGCCGAGGTCGTAGGCGACATCGCCGACGGTAATCGCGGTGGCGGCGGCCGGTGCGGCCTGTTCCGCTTCGTCGCCGAGGACGACCGTTGTGCCGATGAAGGCGACCGCGGCGCAGGCGAGGATCGCGGCAAGCCATCTTACTGCTCTTTTCTGCATGATGCATTCTCCTTGTTGTGTCAATCGTTGTGTATCTTTCTTGTTTTTGCGCTGCGAGAGGAACCGTGCCTTGCACAGCACGAGGCGCAGGCACGGTGTGCCTACGCCTCTGTATATTTTGTCCGGATGACGGTGGTTCAGCCGCCGAGGACGCGGGAGAGGAACTCGCGCGTACGGGGCAGCTTCGGCGCGCCGAAGATCTCGGCGGGCGTGCCCTCCTCGGCGATGACGCCCTTGTCCATGAAGATCACGCGGTCGGAAACATCGCGCGCGAAGCTCATCTCGTGCGTGACGACCAGCATGGTGAAGCCCGCCTCGGCGAGCAGCTTCATGACCGAGAGCACTTCGCCGACCATCTCGGGGTCAAGCGCGCTCGTCGGCTCGTCAAACAGGATGACCTCGGGCGACATGGACAGCGTGCGCGCGATGGCGACGCGCTGCTTCTGCCCGCCGGAGAGCTGCCGCGGCTTTGCGTTGATGTACTGTGCCATGCCGACCTTTTGGAGGTACTCCATGGCGATCTTCTTCGCCTCCTCCGGCTTCCTGCCGAGGACGCGGGTCTGTCCGACCATGCAGTTCTGGAGCGCGGTCATGTTGTTGAACAGATTGAACTGCTGAAACACCATGCCGACCTTGGCGCGGTACTTGCGCAGATCGACGTCGCGGGAGGTGATGTCCTTGCCGTGGAACCGGACCTCGCCGCCGCTCGGCGTCTCGAGCAGGTTGACGCAGCGGAGCATCGTGGACTTGCCCGAGCCGGACGAGCCGATGATGCTGACGACCTCGCCGCGATGCACCTCGAGGTTGATGTCGGAGAGCACCTCGTGGTCGCCGAAGGTCTTTTGCAGATGGCGGATCTCGATGATCGTATCAGCGGATGTTTCAGTCATGGCGCAGCTCCTCCTTCTTGATGTGGATTTCAGCCGCGCTGTCGCTCTGCGAGCCGAATACCGTGTAGTTTTCATCGCCGTCCAGCCTGCTCTCGACAAAGCGCAACAGGCGCGTGACGGTGAACGTCAGGATAAAGTAGATCACGCAGACGACAAGGTAGGTCTGGAAGGTCTGGAACGACTGGCGCTTGATGATCCCGGCGAAGTAGTACAGCTCGGTGACGCCGATGACGTTCAGCACGGATGTATCCTTGATGTTGATGACAAACTCGTTGCTGACCGAGGGGAGGATGTTGCGCAGCACCTGCGGCAGGATAACGTGGAGCATCGCCTGCCAGTGGCTCATGCCGATGGAGGACGCGCCCTCAAACTGCCCCTTGTCGATCGAGATGATGCCGCCGCGCACGATCTCGGCCATATAAGCGCCTGTGTTGATGGACACAATGATGATGCCCGAGGGGATCAGCGGCAGCGTGCTGCCGCCGGTTGCAAACGCATAGCCCCAGTAGATGACCATGGCCTGCACCATCATCGGGGTGCCGCGGAAGATCTCGACGTAGACCGCGATCACGGCGTTCAGGATCTTTTGCAGCACACGGACAAAGCCATTCTTGGAGAGCGGCGTGGTGCGCAGCACGCCGGTCGCAAGACCGATGAGCAGGCCGGCGACCGTGCCGGTCAGCGCAATCAGCATCGTGTAGCCGACACCGCGCAGCAGATTCGGATAATACTTTGCGACAATCTCAAGGACGTCTTTGAAAAACTGCATGTTGAATACCTTTCCTTATGTAATCGGGAGGCGCCGGAGAACGCAGGGGATAAACTCTTCCTTATTTCTTATAGATGACGACGAGGTTGGACTCGTAGTACACATCGGTGAAGTCGATCTGCTCTGCACGCTCTGCCGTGGGGCTCATGCCTGCGATGATCGCGTCCACATTGCCGGACTGGAGCGCGGGGATCAGCGAGTCCCACTCATAGGAGCAGATCTCCAGCGTCATGCCGAGCTTGTTGGCGATGTACTGCGCAACCTGCACGTCGTAGCCGTTGGCATAGAGGCCTTCCTTGCCATCGCCGGTGATGGCAACGGCGCCGACGGACTTCTTCTCGGTCTCGGTCCAGTTGTAGGGCTCATATGCGCATTCCATGGCGACGCGGAAGACGCCGGTCGGGTTTGCGGGTGCTTCGGAGGTGAGCGCCAGCTCGGTCACGGTCTCGCCCGCGCAGATGGCAACCATCTGCTCCATCAGGGCGGAGCGGGTCTCTGCGGAGATCGTTGCGAGGATGTCGTTGATCTCGGCAACGCGGTCGGAGCCGGTGACAAGGCCGACGGCAATGCCAACGTCCGCCGCCGTCGCGGTAAAGCCGGTGTCATTGTTCTTCAGCGGCACATAGTCAAGCGTGCTGTCCTTGTGGCAGACGGCAAAGGCGGTCGGCTCTTCGGCCACATAGCCGTCGATCGCGCCGCTCTTGACCGCGGTCAGAAGATCGGCAAACTCGGGGTAAGTCGAGCCCTTGACTTCGGGGATCTGGTTCATGGCATCGACGTGGAACGTGCCGGCCTGCGCCGCGATCTTTGCGCCCTTGAGGTCGTTGATCGTGGCAGCCTTGGTCATGTCGATCTTTGCGTTGTTCGAGCCGCATGCGCTGAGCGCCGTGACGGCGAGGATGAGGGCGAGGAGTACGGAAACGATTCTTCTCATGGTCTTTTTCCTTTCGTTTGACAGATATAAATCAAAAGCGACCGCAGCGTAGGCTACGGTCGCTCAATCACAACATCTTTCCCGGGTGAGATATGTAACAAGTTAAACCCAATAGCCCTCCGCTCCGTAAATTCGAAGCGACAGTCTGCGACATATTCTCCCGCAGCCCAACGAGAAACGACACCGTTCGTTTTCCGTTTCGGCGGATCTCCCTTTCGCACAGTCCAAAGCCTCGGTGAGCCGTGACCGCGTTACTGATGATCTCCGCGCCTCTATCAAATTATGGCCTTATGATAACATCGCATTGCCGCCTTGTCAACCCTTTTTCGTAAATTTCTTATTTTTTGCGGGTTCCTACAACATCGCGCTTGAAATACGCCGCGGAATATGGTAGAATTGCATACGAAATCAAGCCGAAACAGGAGAAACCCGTGAACCGAACGTTGATCCCCGACTTCATGTTTGCCCGCGCGGCGGACATCACGCCGGAATTTCTGAAGAAAAATTCCATCGCCGCCCTGCTCTGCGACATCGACAATACGCTCTCCCCCTACGAGGACGCCGTGCCGGACGACGAGATCCGCGCGTGGGTGCAGTCGCTCCGGGACGCGGGCATCGCCGTGGCGCTGATCTCCAACAATACCCCCGCGCGCGTGGAGACCTACAACGCACCGCTCGGCCTCGTCGCCTACGCCGATGCGAAAAAGCCCTCCACCGCCCGTTATCGGGATGCGCTCCGGGCGCTCGGCGCCGACAGAAGCGCGTGTGCGGTGCTGGGCGACCAGCTGCTGACCGACTGCCTCTCGGCGCGCCGCCTCGGCGTCCCCTGCATCATCGTGCCGCCCATCCGCGACAAGAAGACTCTGTTCTTCCGCTGCAAGCGCGCCCTTGAAAAACCGTTTCTCGCCGCCTATCGGCGAGCCCATAAAGGAGAAAATATTGATTAACAAACGTTCCCGGCCGTATTTCGGGCCCGGCGGAAACAGCGAGAGCTTTTACGCCGCAGGAAACAAGAGCACAAAGCAGGCGCCCGCCTGGCTGCAAAGCATCGGACTTGACGCCTACGAATACGAGGCGGGCAACGGCATTTCCGCCGGTGAAAAATCGCTCGCCGAGATCGGCGAGGCGGCACGCGCCTGCGGCATCGAAATGTCGCTGCACACCCCTTATTTCATCTCGCTCTCGGGCGTCGATCCCGAGAAGCGGCTGAAAAGCATCGACTATATTGAAAAAAGCCTGTGGGCGGCCGGGCTGCTCGGCGCCGACGAGATCGTGATCCACTGCGGCTCGGCGGGCAAGATCAGCCGCGGGGATGCGATGCGCCTCTCCGCCGACACCCTGTACAAGACGCTCGAGCGGGTCGGCGACGTGCCGGTCGCGCTCGGCGTGGAGACCATGGGCAAGCAGAACCAGCTCGGCACGCTCGACGAGGTGCTGACGCTCTGCAAGATGGACGCGCGGCTCTCGCCGGTCGTCGATTTCGGCCACCTCAACGCGCGCGACTGCGGCGGCGTGTTTCCGGACGCGGACGCCTACCGCGCGCTGTTCGACCGCGTGGCCGAGGCGCTCGGCGATGACAAGGCGCGCTACATGCACTGCCACTTTTCCAAGATCGAATGGACGGCGGCGGGCGAAAAGCGGCATCTCACCTTTGCCGACACGCTCTACGGTCCGGATTTCGAGCCGCTGATGGAGGCGCTCGTGCGCGACGGTCTCTGCCCGCGCATCATCTGCGAGTCCGCCGGTACGATGGCGGAGGACGCCCTCGCCATGAAGCAGTGCTACCTCGCGCTTAAGTGAAGGGCAAGCATACATGCCATTAAAATATAACGGCAAAAACATTATTCTGGCTAAAAACCTGCGAAAAAATGCAACACCGCAAGAACAGCGTCTTTGGTACTGCTTTTTGTCAAAATACCCGGTTCGATTTCAACGCCAGAAGGCAATCGACAGTTTTATAGCAGATTTTTATTGCCACCGTGTAAAACTCGTGATCGAAATTGACGGTTCGCAGCACTATAGTGAAACCGGGCTGGCAAACGACCAATTTCGCACCGAAGTGCTAAGCGGATACAACTTGCAAGTTATTCGCTTTACAAATCAGCAAATAAACAATCGTTTTCAGGATGTCTGCAACTATATCGACACGGTTGTAAAAGAACTGCTGTCGTACCAATAGCATTCTTCTTTACCTCCCTCATTGAGGGAGGGGGACCGCGTCAGCGGTGGAAGGAGTTTTGCGCTTCTGCAAAAACTCCCCCAGTCGCCTTTCGGCGGAG
>CAKSLQ010000004.1 GCA_934467415.1 uncultured Eubacteriales bacterium | reverse complement strand
CTTTCTTTTTCATATCACGGTCGATTAAAAGCTTGAATAATTTTTTATAGCTTGCGGCCATTGTATTACACCTCATACGCAGTTATAAATTTGACATTTTACCATTTTCATTATTATACCACATTTCAGACTGAATATCAACAGCTTTCGGCATAGAAATACTGCAATTTCAGCGTTTTTTAAATGGTTGCGTTGATCTTTTCATATGTTTGATGTATAATGAATGTGCTTTAAGCACATTGAAACTTTAAGGAGATATAGTATGAGATATTGCGACTTTATCAATCAAACAATTTCTCATGAGAACGGAATTGATTGGAACTATTACAGAAATGATATAGCAACTACAGACATCTTTTGCAGCGAAGTTTCAAGTGAATTTATAAAACAATATTTTGAAAACGGCGAAAAAGCACTGCCCTTGCTTCTTAACCCGGAAACAGCCAATAGATTTATAACTAATTATTTTACAGCCGGCAGGAAAGAATCTGTGCTATCGTATCGTTTTGAAGAGCAATATCAACTGCCTGCGGAAAGAGCGATACATACTGTTTCGGGGTTCTTTTTAGGATTGCTCATCGAGAATTGTATTAATAGTTTTACACCGCTTTCCCTTGTAAGTGTAAATCATTTTCCGTTTGCATATCTATGGTTCTTAACATATTTGTATCATGATTACGGATATAGCGTTACAGAGAAAGAAGATTGCCCCATACAATATCCACAACGAGCTCCTATTCCATGTCAAAGTTATACTCACTACAAGTATTGCCATCCAAGAGAATATCAAGCCCTTAAAGAAATCAAAAGGAAATTGGGCATAAATTTGTCGCCGTTTTCTCAATTAGGCGCATTCTCCTTTTCTCTTTCAGGACGAAACAATACTCCTAATTTGGAGCATGCTCTGCTTATGGAGTTAACTCAGCGAAACAACACAGTTTCCGGTTATCCTAAATTGCGTTTTTCAAATGGTAGCAAAATTGCCGAACATCAATATCCAAGTCGAATCGTCACAAGATATATGAATTATTGCATCAATGAACGAAAACGTGTAGACCACGGGATAGTTGGCGGATTGCTTTTTTACGATAGAATGATAAAAAACTATATGCTGGCCTATATTTCTTCGCTGAATGAAGAAAATGTAACGAAAAACCTCAGTGATTTTTACTATCGAAATCGACATTTTTGCAGTGAACAACTCACCATCTTCTCATATATATCTGATTGCATTTTATCGCACAACATTTTTAAACAATCAGCTGAAACACGTGATCTTTACGAAAAATATAAATTATTCGACTTGCTGGAAGAGAATTTCAAAAAGATATCCTATGAGTCTAATCCCTTGCTTTACATTCTCGGAGTTTCCGACACAATAGAACCAATAAAAGTATACCAGAAACACAATAAAAGTCTCTCGGCACAAGTAATTGCCGCTGCAATTAATATAGAATATATTCTGGGGACACGGTCGTTATCTTTTTCAAGTGTCTCGAAAATAATTGATATAAGCCTCTTGTATCAAAATGCAAAAGGGTTAATGGATTGGACATCTGCCGAGTGTTCTGAATTAACAAATGGATCGTTTAGCTTAAGAATTTAATTCGTCTTTTATTCAAACCTTTTTTCTTTGTCTACTGCGGTGCAAATTTTGACTTGAATCAGGGGTTGTTCAGAGTTATAATAACCGTATAAAAGCAAAAGTCTCTCGCGTGATAGCGAGAGGCGAGGAGGGCATATTATTCTGCGGAAATTGCTGTTGACCACATAACAGACCACCTACCGTTTCGGAGCACTCGGAAACAGTGGACTGGGGAGTGCCGAAGAGCGCGGTTTTCCAGGCGGAAAGGGGCGAAAAAAGCTATTTTTAGCGGAAATTGCCTTCATAGGTCCGTTTGGGAGCAAGATGCCGCAGGTTCGAATCCTGTCACTCCGACCAGAAAAGAGAGACGCCCCTCGCGGGCGCCTCTCTTTTATCTTCGCGGGGATGGTTGATTTGAAGCTGCCGAAAAGCACAGCTTTTCAAAGCGCCAACGGCGCGGCAGGTCTCGAATCCTGTCACTCCGACCACAAAAGAGAGACGCCCCTCACGGGCGCCTCTCTTTTATCTTCGCAGGGATGGTTGATTTGAAGCTGCCGAAAAGCGCATCAATATACCGAGGACGCGCGCTTATCCCTCTCCGCACACTTATTGCCTTTTGCCCCGCCGTGTGATATAATTTAAGCACAACGATAACACACGAGGAGCTTTGCCGACAGATGAAACCGAAAACCGCAGTCAAAACCATCGGCGCAATCATCGTATCCATACTGCTCTTGTCCTCATGCGTCGCCTTTCCTCCCGAACCCGTTCCCGGCACGACAGACAGCTCCACGGCAGCGCAAAGCGAGGCCCTCCCCGCCGCTCTTCCGCCCGCGGATAACGGAGAATACGGCCGTCGTGCCGCCGAAATTGCCGACGGCGCGATACGGGACGCAATCGCTCTGCTGGAGGCGCACCCCGCCGCCGAGATTTCCTCCGGCGCAACGGCGTCCACGCTCCGCCGCGACCGGCTCTCCGCCCCCGTGCGCGATATTTACGACATGCTGCTTGCCGCGGTTGATGCCGTGCGAGCGTATGAATGGGACGCCGTCAATTACGGCGAAACGGCGTTTTCCGATTTTATGGAGGCGGACGAAGCAATGAGAGCCGACAACCCGCGCTGCAGAGCGTACTATTACCCCGATGTCTCCGGAAATATCTATCGCCCCATATACTTTCTCCCCGGCACCTCCAACGACTGCCCGACAGATGACACGGAAGAAATAACAGCCCGCATGGCGCTTTTCGATGCCGTATGCAAACGTATCGTCGAATGTATGCCCAACGGTCTCTCCGACCTCGGAAAATACCGCTATTTTGCCGCCGTGATAACCGGTCGGTGCGAATATGACAGCTCACTTTCCACCATGAGCCTGCCCTACCCCGCCTATAACGCGCTTGTAGACGGCAGCGCGGTGTGCAGCGGCTACGCCTCCGCCATGGAGCATCTTTGCAGCGCGGCAGGTCTTTTCTGTACGCGGACAGACGGCACAAAGGACGGCGGAAACCATGCGTGGAACAGAATCTGCCTTTCCGGCAGTTATTACTACTGTGACCTGACCGCCGCCGATGCCGCGGCGCCCGGCTCCGATGCGTGGCTTGCGTGTATCACAATAAACGCCGGGCGCGCAAAGAGCGAAAACTACGTCCCTTTCAGAAAAGGCGTGACCGCCGACGGCACCGACGAGATCCGATAAACCGCCTCGCCCTTAATGACTTGCTTGCCGACGGCATATGCTTTTCGCTTTGCTAGCTTCTCTGCAAAAATCCCCGGCGGCTGCATCTTGCAGCCGCCGGGGATCCTTCTTTTGTTCAGCTCCACTCGCCGAGATCCTTGAAAAAGCCTCCCGACGCACAGATAATATCCTTGATGTCCAGCTCCACAACTGTGGCAACCGGCGCTTCCCACTCTTTTTTCATCTTATTGCTCCTCCTTTTGTTCGTTTGCCGTCTGCGTAAAATAAGCTCTCGCGCTGTCGGCATAGCGTAATGCGCATTCCAGCAGAGCCTTGAATTCGCCGTCCGCTCCGGCAGCCAGGCAGCTCTCGACATAGGCATCGAAGCTGTATTGCACCGTCCGGCTGATCGGCGCGCCGTTTCGGACCAGCGTAAGCGTCAGCACAGAGCGAAGCTCGGATGCCTTCAGCTCATCGAAGCATACCGTATATCCGCCCGCCGCCTCGCTGTAGACGAAGGCCGCGCCGCCAATCCGGCGCTCGACCGCATGTCCCGAGCGATCGGTGTAGCGAATGCGCAGGAGCACGCCGGAAAGGTCGCTGTCGCGCCCGAGATCGATTGCGACACACAGCGCAATCCGCCCGTCGAGACGAAATTCCTTCTGCGTAATTTCGGCCGGATAGATCCCGGTATCACTGTCCGCCGATATGTCGGCAAGCGGTGCGTGATCCCGGCTTGCAAGCGCATTTTCCGCATTGCTCAGGCCGTTGTCTACCGGCGCATCGGTTCTGTATCCGAGATATGCCTGCGCAGCGGCACCGTATTTCAGAAGATCGGCCATCAGCGTCCGATACGCTTCACTTGCCGAGGTACGCAGCCGCTCTTTCGCGTACTGCCCGAGGTCATATGCGCCAAGATCTCGGCTGTATGCGGCGCCGTCATAGACGAAGTGCAGCGTTGCCGTCAGACTGTCGCCCATCTGTGCAGCGCCGATGCCGTCAAAATCGAAGCGGTAATATGCTGCCCCGTCGATATCATATGCGGCGGGAAGCAGGGTTTGCGTTTCCGTCCCATCGGGCGCACCGCCCGCGTACCGCTCACGTTCTACCGTCAGCCGCATGTCGGTACAGCCCGCAAGATCGGCTTGCGGGATGGCATACACCATGGAGAAATCACTGCCGAATGCACAGTTATATCTGACCGATATGGCGCGCATGTCCAGCGTCTGCTGCGGCACAAGAACGGCATCGCAGACCGAGCAATGCCTCCCCTCGGTCAGCCCCGTCTTTACCAGCGTCGGCGCGACGGCGGCGTCAATGACCTCGGTGTGCCCCTTGGCGGGAACCGTCGTCTGCGCGATCAGCACCGTATTGCAGACCGAGCAGTGCTTGCCTGCGGTAAGACCTGTCGCCGTGCAGGTTGCCGGAACAGCGGCGTCCACAACTTCGGTGTGCCCCTTGGCAGGAACCGTCGTCTGCGCGATCAGCACCGTATTGCAGACCGAGCAGTGCTTGCCTGCGGTCAGGCCTGTCGCCGTGCAGGTCGGCGCAACGGTAGCGTCGATAACTTCGGTGTGTCCCTTGGCGGGAACCGTTGTCTGCGCGATCAGCACCGTATTGCAGACCGCGCAATGCTTGCCTGCGGTGAGCCCTGCCGCCGTGCAGGTCGGTGCAACGGCGGCGTCGATAACTTCGGTGTGTCCCTTGGCGGGAACCGTTGTCTGCGCGATCAGCACCGTATTGCAGACCGAGCAATGCTTACCTGCGGTCAGCCCCGTCGCCGTGCAGGTCGGCGCGACTGCCGCGTCAACAACTTCGGTATGCCCCTTGGCGGGAACGGTCGTCTGCGCGACCAGTACGGTTTCGCAGACCGCGCAATGCTTGCCTGCGGTCAGCCCCGTCGTCGTGCAGGTTGCCGGAACGGCGGCATCCACGACCGCAGTGTGCGCATCGCTCCATCTTGCATAATAGCTCTGATCGCCGAGCGTAGTGGTTGAGATACTCGTCAACTTGGTGCCGCCGGTCTGTGCGGTGTACCACCCCTCAAACTTGGCGCACTGCTTTGTCCAGTCGGTCGGAAGCACGGCACCCTTGCCGTAGGTATACGAGATGAGATCCGTGCCCGTGCCGCCGCCCCCGTTGAGAGTCACGGTGTAGATGTTGGGCGTCCAGCACGCATAAATCGTATGATCGTACGCCTTACTGATCAGGTGGGAGGGTTCAACTTTCAACCCGCCGATCTTTGCCGTATACCAGCCGGTAAAGGTGTAGCCGTCACGCTTTGCCAAAGGCAGGCTGTTGTTGTACCGGTCGCCGTATTTCCCGTCGTACACCACGGAAAGGGTGGCGGGCGTGACGGTGCCGCCGTTGGCATCCAGCGTCACTGTGTAGGTGTTGGCAGTCCACTTTGCATAGAGGGTATGGTTGGCAGTTTTGGTCACCTTCGTGCCGCTCGTCACCTGCGTGGCGAGCGCAGATGTCGTATACCAGCCGCCAAAGGTATAACCCCTGCGGGTGGGCTCGGGCAGCGTGCCGTATGTACTGTTGTAGGTCACAGTCTGGCTTGAGGGGTTGACGCCGCCCGAGTATTTTATATTGAAGGACACGGTGTAGGTCTTCGGCACGGCGGTTGCCGTGATGTTGACTGCGCCCTTGACATAGCCCGACGGTATCGTGATCTTGCCATTTGAATTTGAATAGGTATACTTGGATGCCGCAAGGGTGCTGCCGTTCACCGTGACGGTCACGGACGAAGGCAGGTTGTACCCGGTGTTTGCCGTGACGGTCGCCGAGAGCGCCGTCAGACCCGAGACTGTCGTCGGTGCAGCCACGGTGCAGTTCTGCCCCTTGGTTGTGACGGCATAGGTGTCGTCATAGTGGCTGTAGTTGATGCCGGTCAGTGCCATATCGTATACAGGCTCCGGTGTATACGCGCCGACCTGTCTGTGCCCCGCATAGAAGACATAGCTCTGCGAAAAGGTTTTGCTGCTGCTCGTATTGTTCGTCAGCGTGACGGGGAGCTCCACCGTCCCGGAATGAACCGTGGTCGAGCCGCCGCTTGTCGAATAGACGCGCAGCTTGGTATTGCCCGTCATTTCCTCGCCGGTATTCGTATTGAAGCTGTCCGGCACGCCGCCCTCGATCAGCTCTGCCATAAAGCCTGCACCCGAGCCGGAGTTCCGCTTATAGGAGATGGAAAAGGTAAGGTAGAAGGTTCTTGTCGTGTTGGCGGGGACGGTCAGCGGCACCGTAAACGGCAGATAGGCAAATCTGCCAAGTCCGGAGCCCGGTTTGTTCTCCATGGTGATGCGCAGCTGATTCTCCGAAGTGATTTCAGTAATGAGGCGCGCCTTATCCCATGCCTCTTTATAAAGAGAATCCGCGCCTGTCGAATAAAACTGAGATTTTATCACCTTCTGCTGTTCGGTTGTGAGCGAATCCCAGTCAACATCCGGAACAAACCGGTCTTTGGCCAAGGTAGCGGTCTGGGATATGAAACCATTCTGCATATTCGAGCCCGCGTTCGCCTTGTCTGCATTGATTTTCGGCGCGGCGGAGCCGCTGGTCACTTTGCCGGTGGTCCCGACCGTGCAGGAGGCAACCAGCCGATGATTCTTCGACGAGCCGTAATGCACGCCCGTGAAGAAGCCGAAATAGTGGTAAATCGTCTTCTCCGTCGTGCTCGTATTTGTATAGGCGACCATCGCGGTATAGCTTGCCGACATGGACGAGCCATCATTTCTGTCGCGCGCCACCGTGTAACTGCTTGAATCCGATTTGGTCTTGAATGTGAGCGACGAAGACTTATCCGATGTGCCGAAATCAAACAACTCGATGGTCTCCTGCGCCGAGCCGCTGCCGTTTTTCTTGCCTTGCAGCGTGAAGGTCTGCGTCACATACAGCGTCGTCTCGGCAGGGACGGACAGCGATGTGATGACCGGCACATAGCCGAGTTCGTACAGTTTGTTGTTCTCCGTCTCTTCAATCGTGACGGTGCCGCCGGACTGCGAGACCGTCATTTTGCTCGCTGCCGAAGTGGTTGTGCCGTATGCGATTGATCCGGGATTGCTCTTGGAAACCGCATACAGATACGGCGTTCCGATCTCGACCTTCAGGGTCGGTGCAGCCGCGCCCGCCTGCACGGTGAATATGCCGCACAGCATGCACAGGCAAAGCAGTATGCACACAAAATATCGTTGCAATCTCATAGTCTTCCTCCTTTGTCGATACCCTTGCCCGCAAGGGAAAAGCAGCAGAAGAACCGCTCCGTGACCGGCTTGACACAGATCGCACTCTGCTGTATAATTTAACTATAACATGTTCACCCCTGAACGAATCAAGACTTTTTGGGAGAAATTATGCACAAAAATAACAAGAATAAACTGTTTCAGATTCACGAAGCTGCCCGTGCCTGCGGACTTTCGCGCAGTACGCTGATGCGCATGGAGGAAAAGGGGCTGCTGACCCCCGCCAAAGTCGATCCCGACAGCGGGCGGCGGTACTACGACAATTTCAGCGTGGCGCGCATCCTGCAGGTGGAGAAATTCAAGGCGCTCGGGCTGACAAACGAGGAAATCATCGCCTATTTTCAGAGCGGCGGGCAGGCCGAACCGCTGCTCGCCGCGCTGGAAGTGCGCCTGCAGGACCTTTTGCGCAGCGTGGAAGAACTGCGCATCCGCACAGCGGGGACAAGAGATATGTCCGTCTCCGTGCAGGAGATCGGTCTCCCCGAGGTCATCTGCTGTATGCAAAAGTGCATGGGGCGCACCCCCGAGGAAAAGTACAATGCCATGTTTGCCTTCTATGCCGAATGCATCAAAAATGGGCATTGTCTCTCGGACGAGCCGCTCTTTACCATGCAGGAACGCGAGGACTTCCTCCACGGCTATATCGGCACCGAGCCGTATCCGTACTATGTCTGCGTCCCCGTGCGGAAGGAGACCGCCGAGACGGTGCGCCTGCCCGCCTCAAGCGTGCTCTCGGTGCTGTATTACGGCGACTACGACCACATGGACGAGGCGTGGCTGACGCTCGGGCGGGAGGTAAAGTCCCGCGGGCTGAAGCCCGCCGGGCTTCCCCGCGTGCTCGGGCTTGTCGCGCCCTACACCGGGCGTGAGATCGCAGAGCGGCTCTATTGCTCCCGCATTGTGCTGCCGGTGACCCCCGCCACGCCGTAAATGAGGAGGGTAATTCAGGCTTCCCTTGGGGAGAGCTGTACGAGACGCTATGCGTCTCGCGGAGTTTTTCCGATGGAAAAACATCCTGAGCCGTAGGCGACTGATGAGGGACTGTGCAAAGCAAAACATCACGCCATGCTACGCCGGCTGCCTGTAATCCCTCATCCGGTGCTAACGCACCACCTTCCCCACAGGGGAAGGCTAAGACGCGCGATCCCGTAGGGCGCCGCCTGCATCCCGCCGCATTTGTACGCAGACTAACCAAGCCTCCCTTGTGTAAAGGGAGGTGTCACGGCAACGCCGTGACGGAGGGATTGTTACAATACCAAAGAACAACCCCTCAGGCGCCACCAGGATGTTTTTCGGTTTCGCTCGCGAAATCGTCGGTGTTCAGCCGACGAAGAAAAACTCCGTGAGACGCTGCGCGTCTCGGACAGCTCACCCCTTGCACAGGGGAAGCCTAAGAGACGCACAAACTTTGTAGAAACCGGGGTTGTCCGCAAACCGAGGCGCCCCGTCCGGTGTGCCTTTTTCGTCCCGGTCATGCTTCCATCCGACCGTCGAATCAAAATTTCAGAGCCGGATTCCCACAAACGATGCACCCAAATTCAAAAACGCCACACTATATGGATGAAAGGAGGCGAGAGCATGCAGGACACGGACGAAGCGCGCGGCAGACTGATTCACGCCTTTGCCGGAAACGACATGGAAAAGCTGTTTTACTTCTGTCTGAAAAAGACAGGCAGTTATCCGGAAGCCGAGGATCTGACGCAGGACATCGCCATGCAGATCATCGCGGCTTTGAGCAAAGGCGTGGTACCGGCAAACTTTTCGGCATGGGTATGGCAGATTGCGCGGAACCGGTATTCGGCATGGGCAAAAGAAAAACACCGCCGCCGCGAGACGGCAGCCGATGCCGACATCGGCGACTATGAAATCCCGGGCGACGGCGAGAGCATGCCGGATGCAATCATTCACGCGGAACAGCTGGCTCTGCTCCGGCGGGAACTTGCGTTCATCAAGCGCGACTATCGCAGCATCGTCGCTGCCTATTATCTCGAATGCAAAAATGTTCGTGAAATTGCAGCATCGCTATCACTTTCCGCAAACACGGTGAAGTCACGGCTTCTCCGTGCGAGAGAAATTCTGAAAGAAGGTATGGATATGGCGAGAGAATTCGGCAAACGCAGTTACAGCCCGGAAAGTGTTACATTTGCATCCAGCGGAAATCAATCGAGCGGACTCCCCTTTTCGGTTGTCAAAAGGAAAATCCCGCAGAATATTCTGCTCGAGGCAAGCAACAATCCATCGACGGTGGAAGAGCTGTCCATCGAGCTCGGCATCGCGCTCCCCTATATGGAAGAAGAGGTCGAAATCCTCTACAAAGCCACCCTGCTTGAAAAGCAGGGCAACAAGTATATCACAAATTTCTTTATACTGGATAAAGATTGCCGCACAGAAATCTATCATGCGCTCCGGAAGACCTCCAAAGAAAGAAGCCGTCTGCTGCGGGAATGCATCGACGACAGCATGGCTTCCATTCGGGCTTTGGGCATTGCCGGCGACCACATCGATGACAATACCGTCCGCTGGTGGCTGGTTCCCTACCTGATGGATTATCTGGAAAACACGGCACAGGCGGAAGGCACCTGCGAGTCACCGAAGCGCGCCGGCGGAGAATCATTCTGCGAACCGCCGAAGCGCGCCAACGGAGAATCCTGGGGCTTTGTCGGCTATGAGGCGACCGAGCTGCCCGAAAAAATCATCATGGGGCAAAACGGCTGCTGCATCCATCAGGATGAATTCTGGACCTACAAATGCGATGACTATTCTTTGTGGGATCAATGCGGCGAGCCGGAGCCCGAAGAGGTCGAGCTCCTTTGCAGCTGCATCCGGGAAAATCGGAACATCGCGTCCTTCTCCGAGATTGAAAAAAGAATCTGGAACAAGATAAGCGGCAGATATGCGCATCTGTCCGACAGCGGCTCTCTGATTCCCGATGTTTTGGTCATTCGCGCGGAAAACCTTGAAAAAATCCATTCGTATTTCCGAGGGCATCGAAACTACGCGCCGCTGCTTGCGAATGTCGCAGGTCTGTATGAAGAAGTGCATGCCATATTCAAAAAATACAGCCATCCGGTCCTGCACAAGAGCATCGGCTATTACATCCGCATGGAATTGTGCGCCACAAGAATGATGGCTGTCCATGACCTGGTGGATGACGGTTTTCTGCAAGTGCCTGAAGACCCGGACAAATCGGTACTGGGCATGTACATCATCCTGAAATAAAAAGTCAGGGTCACCGATAAGCCGGTGGCCTGCAAGCCCCTGAAGGCAAGGAAGTTTGGCCCCGCAATACCATCAAAGGCAGCCGCTCACATGCGGCTGCCTTTTTTTGAAGAAATAAGCCGCGCGGAGCATTCCGCGCGGCTTATGGCTGTGCTTTTATTGAACTTTTCCCGTGAGTACCGGATGGCAGGTCAGCTTGCCGTCCTCGGCGTCGAGGACGAGCGTGGAGCCTGCGGCGATGTTGCCTGCAAGAATCTCCTTGGCGATCAGCGTTTCCGCCGCGCGCTGAAGATACCGCTTCAGCGGACGCGCACCGTAGACCGGGTCATAGCCGTTGTCGATGATGAGATTCTTTGCCGCATCGGTGACCTCGAGGTTCAGACCGCCGTCGGCGCTTCTCTCTGCCATGCGGCGTCTGAGGCCCTCAAGCAGATTGTCGATAATACCGCCGAGGTTTGCCTTGGTGAGCGGCTTGAACATGATGATCTCATCGAGACGGTTGAGGAACTCGGGGCGGAAGGACGCACGCAGGTCGCCCATGACCTTGCTGCGCGCCTCCTCGCTGATCTCGCCCTCCGGCGTGATGCCGTCGAGCAGATACTGGCTGCCGAGGTTGGAGGTCAGGATGATGATGGTGTTCTTGAAGTCCACCGTTCTGCCCTGGCTGTCGGTGATGCGGCCGTCGTCGAGGATTTGCAGAAGAATGTTGAAGACATCGGGATGCGCCTTCTCGACCTCATCAAAGAGGACGACGCTGTAGGGGCGGCGTCTGACCGCCTCGGTGAGCTGACCGCCCTCATCATAGCCGACGTATCCGGGAGGGGCGCCGATCAGACGCGAGACGCTGAATTTCTCCATGTACTCGGTCATATCAATACGGACGAGGTTGTGCTCATCGTCAAACAGGCACTCGGCCAGCGTCTTGGCAAGCTCAGTCTTGCCGACGCCCGTGGGACCGAGGAACATGAAGCTGCCGATCGGTCTGTTCGGGTCGGAAATGCCGGCGCGCGAACGCTGAATCGCCTCGCTGACGAGGCGAACCGCCTCATCCTGCCCGATCACGCGCTTGTGCAGAATGTCTTCGAGGTGCAGCAGCTTTTCCCGCTCGCCCTCGACCAGCTTGGAGACCGGAATGCCCGTCCAGCGTGCGACGACCTCGGCGATCTCCTCATCGGTGACCGTAGAGCGGACCAGCATGTTCTGATTCTGCCGCTCGGTCGCGCGCTCGGCTTCTTCAAGCTTCTTCTGGAGCGCAGGCAGCTCGGAATACTGGAGCTTTGCGGCGCGCTCATACTCGCCGCGCAGCTGTGCCTGCTCCATCTCGCCGCTCATGTGCTCGATGTCGGCCTTGAGCTTCTTGACGTTCTCGGTGGCAGCCTTCTCGGACTCCCAGCGTGCCTTCATCTCGTTGAACTTTTCCTTCTTCTCGGCAAGCTCCGCGGTCAGCTTGGCCAGTCTGTCCTTCGAGAGCTGGTCATCCTCCTTTTTCAGCGACATCTCCTCAATTTCAAGCTGCATGATATCGCGGCGGAGATCGTCAAGCTCGCTCGGCATGGAGTCGATCTCGGTGCGGATCATGGCGCAGGCCTCATCCACAAGGTCGATCGCCTTGTCGGGGAGAAAACGGTCGGTGATGTATCGGTGCGACAGCGTTGCCGCGGCGACCAGCGCATTATCGTGAATGCGGACGCCGTGGAAGATCTCGTAGCGCTCCTTGAGGCCGCGGAGGATGGAAATCGTGTCTTCCACGGTCGGCTCATCCACCATGACCGGCTGGAAACGGCGTTCGAGCGCCGCATCCTTCTCGATATACTTTCTGTATTCGTCCAGCGTCGTCGCGCCGATGCAGTGCAGCTCGCCGCGCGCCAGCATCGGCTTGAGCAGGTTGCCCGCATCCATCGAGCCTTCGGTCTTGCCCGCGCCGACGATGGTGTGCAGCTCATCGATAAAGAGGATAATCTTGCCCTCGGCCTTCTTGACTTCGTTCAGGACGGCCTTGAGTCTCTCCTCAAACTCGCCGCGATACTTTGCGCCTGCAACAAGCGCGCCCATATCCAACGAGAAGATGGTCTTCTCCCGCAGCCCGTCCGGCACATCGCCGCGCACGATACGCTGCGCGAGTCCCTCGACCACGGCGGTCTTGCCGACGCCGGGTTCGCCGATCAGCACCGGGTTATTCTTGCTCTTGCGCGACAGAATGCGGATGACGCTGCGGATTTCGGCATCACGGCCGATGACCGGGTCGAGCTTCTGCTCTCTTGCGCGCTCCACAAGGTCGGTGCCGTACTTGGACAGCACGTCATAGGTGTCCTCGGGATTATCGCTTGTGACCGGCGAGGTCTTGACCTTTGCCAGCTCGTCGGTGAAGCTCTGCTTGGTAACACCGTACTTTGCGCAGATCTGCTGCACGGTTCTGCCGCCCTCGGCAAGCAGGCCGAGCATCAAGTGCTCCACTGAGATGTACTCGTCCTTCAGCTGCGCCGCAACCTTCTCGGCAAAGCGCAGCACGGCGGAAACTTCACCCGACGGGTAAAGCTCGCCGTTTCCGCCCGACACCTTCGGCAGGCGGTCAATGGCGGCGTTCAGCTCGCCCAGCATCGCACCGACAAGATCGGTATTGCCGTTCTTCTGCCCGATGCGGTACAGCAGCGTGCCCACGAGGCCGCCCTCCTGCGAGAGCAGCGCATAGAGCAGATGCTCGGGCGCGATGGTCTGATTCTGTTTATCACGCGCAAGATTCTGCGCGTCGTTGATGGTTTCAATGGTTTTTTGCGTGAATTTTTCAGCGTTCATAAAGGTTCAACTCCTTTGCGGAATGACTTTTGCTTTTTACAGCAGGATGGAGCGGCGCGCAAGGTCTGCGGCGTACATATCCGACAGCGTCTGCGCATCGGCACCGCCGACACAGGCCTTCAGCATACGGTCAACCAGACTGACATAGTCGGTGATGGCACGGGAGATCTCTGCTGCCTCGATGGCTCTGTCCTTCCCTGCGCCGTAGCGCATCGGATACGCCAGTGTACGGGTAAAGCGCCCGTCGCCCAGCGTGTAGGACACATCGAAGGGCAGCATCCTGTCCTCGATGCGGACCAGGCAGCGGAAGAAGCGGCTCAGCAATTCGAGAAGCCCCTGCGACTGTGTGCGGAAATTGGCGCTGAGCGTGCCGATCGGCTCGCCGTGCGCAAAGCCGTTTGCCAGCTCGACCTCGTAGCGCAGCGTCGGGCGGTACTTATACTCAAGATTGGACCGGACCGACACGCGCTGTGCATTCGGCGCCAGCAGCGGAATCAGATCGCGCGAGGTCGAAAGCATCTGCTCGATCCCGCTGAAAATATCATTAATCTGCTGCTCCGGCGTGCGCATTTCCACCCGCTCGGCGAGGATCATGTTGACGAGGTTTGAACGGTTTGTTCCCATGCGATGGGCAAGCGCGTCAATCTCCCGCATGACATCCTCCGACAGCATCAGACTGTACATTGTTCTTTTCACGGCGATGACCACCCTTTCCGGAGTATGACTCCGATTCTTTTTGATACTGCTATTGTAGCACCATATATATAACTTGTCAATAGTTTTATATAAAGTTCTATACGAATTTATGTGAATCTTATGTGAACGCACGCGCGGGTACCGCTTTCTTTGCCGCAGCAGGCCGACAGCCTCTCCGAATTTTGCGCCTTTTCCTACATTATATATAGAACAGGACATAAGATTTTACATATAACGGCGCCGAAAACCGTAAAAAGCCTTGACAACGACGAAAAAATAATCTATACTATTGTGCGTTGGTTGAATTATATCCATGACTTTCAGGAGGAAATCATAATGTACGATAAACTTAAAGCGATCCTCGTTGAGGAGCTGTCGGTCAATCCGGATGACATCCGCCTTGACGCAGAGCTTGAAAACGATCTCGGCATCAACTCGCTGGAGCTGGCAGACCTCGTTTTTCTTTGCGAGGAGAAGTTCTCGATTCAGATCGACGATGACGACATCAAGGGACTGATTACGGTCGGTGATGTGGTCAAGTACCTCGAAGAGAACGCCGCAAACGCATAACTTTCGATAACAGAAATAAAAATCGTGTTTTCCGACGGAAAACACGATTTTTTTATTTTCTTGCCTGAATGAAAAACAGCGTGATCTCCTCGTTGTGCTGTTCGAGATCCGCGTCGGCGGCAACGTGCGGAAACTTTTCGACAAGGTAGCGCGCCTGCGGATTTTCAACCGAGAAGTTCTCGCCCTTGACCACGAGGCCGACGCGCTTGTCGTTCCGCCCCCAGCGGCGCACCTCGGTGCGCAGGCGGCCGCCGCCGCGCACGGTGGAGCCGCAGCCGTGAATGACCTTGACCACGCGCTCGCCGATGGCGGCGGCGGAGGCAAACTGGTATTCCAGAATGCGCAGCGCCGCGTCCACATCGGGGAGCCCCTCGCGCAGGTCGATCGGATATATCTTTTTATCCATACCGCACCTCACTTGACCTCGACCACGGTGACGCCTGCGTCACCCTCGCCGAAGCTGCCGAGCCGATAGGACTCCACGCGGCGGTCACCGCGCAAAAACTGCCACACGGCGGCCTTGAGAGCGCCGGTACCCTTGCCGTGAATGATACGAACGGTGTGAATGCCGGCGAGCGCAGCGTCGTCCAGATATTTATCGAGCATGAAGCAGGCGTCGTCACCGTACATGCCGCGGATGTCCAGCTCCGGGCTGAACGACTTGACGACCGTATTTTTATACGCGCGCTTGTCCCGGTTCTTCTGCACGGCGCCGCTCTGTTTTTCGATCAGCTTGAGGTTCTTTTCCTCGGTGCGGGTCATGACCCGGCCCGCCTGCACGCGCACCATGCCGTTTTTGTCGGCGGGGCTGAGCACCGTACCGGTCTGACCGATGCTCATGATGAGCACCGTGTCGCCCTTGACGAGCGGGCGCGGCAGCACATAGTCGGTGTCGGTCAGGTCCTCGATCGGATCGTACTCGCCGCTCTTCGCGCGCAGCTCGGCGCGGATCGACTGACGTGCCTTTTCGAGTTCCTCTTTTTTGATCTCCTCGGCACGTTTCTTCTTCAGCGTCGTGATCTCGTTTAAGATATACTCGCTGGATTCGCGCGCACTCTGCACCATGCGCTTGGCCTGTGCCTGCGCCTTCTCCTTTTCGCGTGCGGCATCGTCCCGCGCGCGTTTGATCTCCGCCTCGGACTTTGCGCGAAAGGCCTCATATTCGTCCTTCATCCGCTCGGCCTCCTCGCGGGCATGTTCCATGCGGATGCGGTCGGCCTCCAGCTTTTCGATGACGTTTTCAAAGCGCTTGCTGTCGCCCGAGATCATGGCGTTTGCATGCTCGACGATGGAGCGCGGAATGCCCAGCCGCTCAGAAATGGCGAACGCGTTCGACTTGCCGGGCGTGCCGATGATGAGCTTATAGGTGGGGCGCAGGGTCTCGATGTCAAATTCGCAGGAGGCGTTGGTCACACCGTCGGTCTCGATGGCGTAGGCCTTCAGCTCCGCATAGTGCGTGGTGGCGGCAATGCGCGCGCCGTGGCTGCGCAGGTTTTCAAGAATGGATACGGCAAGCGCCGCACCTTCGATCGGGTCCGTACCCGCGCCGAGTTCGTCGAGCAGCACCAGCGAATTGGGCGTGACCCGCCCTAAAATATCCACGATGTTGACCATGTGCGCCGAAAACGTGGAGAGCGACTGCTCGATGCTCTGCTCATCGCCGATGTCCACGAGAACGTCGTCGAACACGCACATGGTGGAGTTCGGCGCGGCGGGCAGCTGCAGGCCGGACTGATACATCAGCGCAAGCAGTCCCGCCGTCTTGAGCGTGACGGTTTTACCGCCCGTGTTCGGGCCGGTGATGACCAGCGTGTCAAAATCGTCGCCGAGCCGCACGTCGATCGGCACGGCGGTGGCGCGGTCGAGCAGCGGATGCACCGCGCGGCGCAGGTTGAACGCCTTCGTCTTCGCGGGCTGTACGGCGCTTGCCTTCATCTGCTCGGCAAGGCTCGCGCAGGTGAATGCAAAGGCAATCTCGGTGATGAGATGATAGTTGCTGTTCAGCGTGTCGGCCGCCTCGGCGCAAAGCGAGGACAGCGCATAGAGAATCTTCTCGATCTCGTGTTCTTCCCTGCTTTTCAGCAGCTTCAGCTCGTTGTTCGCCTCGACGATGGAGACCGGCTCGATAAACACGGTCGCGCCGGAGGCCGACGTATCGTGGACGAGACCCTTGATCTCGTTCTTATGCTCCACCTTGACCGGCACGACGTAGCGGTCGTTGCGCATGGTCACGATGTTTTCCTGCAGCAGCTTGCCGTAGCCGCCGCTGATGAACTTTTGCAGCGTGTCCTTGATCTTGTTGTTCGCCGCGCGGATCTTGCGGCGGATCTCGGCAAGCTCGGGGCTTGCCTCATCTGCGATCTGATCCTCGGCGAGGATGGAGCGCGTGATGGTGTCCTCCATGCGGCGATTGGTCACGATGAGCGAGAAAGTCTCGTCGAGCACCGTCTCAAACGGCTTATCGGTCTTGCTGTAGTCGAACAGCGCACGGCTGACCCGCAGAAGATCGGCCACCTCAAGCAGCTCAAGCGGCTGCAGCATCGCGCCGCGGCCGGCGCGCGCAAGCGCACCCGACACGTCGCGGACGCCGCCGAAGGACGGATAACCCTTGGCGTCGATCAGGCGGCGCGCATCCGCCGTCACCTGCTGGCGGCGCAGTACGGTTGCCTCGTCCCCGCTCGGCACAAGGCAGAGCGCCTTTGCCCGCGCGCCCTCGGTGAGCGCGGCGGCGGCCAGCAGCGCCGTCACCTTGTCATATTCCAGCATGGAAAGTGTTTTCTGTGTAAAAGCCATATTCAAGTCCTTATAATGCCTCGACATCGTGATAGAAGTCGAGGGTCTTCAGTTTCTTCTCCAGCCGGTAGGTGAGATGATCCTCGCACAGCTTGCACAGCTGCGGGATGTCGCCCTCCGGCATCGTAAAACCGTATATTTTGTCGGCGGGGCAGGAAGTCAGATACCGCACCGCCGCACGCACATTCTCGGAAATGAGGTAGATCTGCGTGGCGCAGCGCCGCTCCTCCTCGGCGTTGACGCTCTGCTGCGTGGCAAAATAAGCGCGCAGTGCGCGCTCGCGGCAGTCGCCGCAGACGATCTCGCCGTCCATCAGGCTGAAGCACCAGGCGGCCGCATTCTTTCTGCCGCAGACCGCGCAGTGCTCCATATTCGGCGCGAAGCCGAGCAGCAGACAGGCGCGCATCTCGAAGACCGCCTTGATGACGGGCAGCGGGCGCAGATCGGTCGCGATGGCGTGAAACGAGTTGAGCCCGAGCCGGAGCAGCTCGGTCTCCTGCATGTTCTCGTACACGACGAGGTCAAGCACCTCGCAGAAATAGGACGCCAGCGCGAGCCTCTGCACATCCTCGCGGATCCTGTAGAAATTCTCGATGAGCAGCCCCTCGCGGATCCAGAAGTAGCCGTCCTTTTCATAAAGTACAAACTCCGAGTAGGCAAACGGCTCGATGCAGGGGAGCAGCTTGCTCTTGGCTGAGCGCGAACCCTTGGCACAGACCGTGATCTTGCCGCGTTCTGCCGTGAACAGCACGACCAGGCGATCGCTCTCGGTGCGCGGGATCACGCGCAGAACCAGCCCCTTTATCCCGATCAGCATGGCGCCTTATTCGTCTCTGTAGCCGAAATTGCCGACAGTGGCGGCACTTTCGCGCCAGTTTTCCTTGACCTTGACCCAAAGGTTGAGATAGACCTTCGTGCCGAGAAACTTTTCGAGATCTTCGCGGGCATAGGTGCCGACCAGCTTGAGCGCGGCGCCGTTCTTGCCGACGATGATGCCCTTGTGCGACGCCTTCTCGCAGAAAATCTCCGCGCGGATGCGGATGATGTTCTTCTCTTCCCTGAACTCCTCGATCACGACGGCCGTACCGTGCGGGATCTCCTTGTTCAGCGTGCGCAGCAGCTTCTCGCGGATGATCTCCGCCGCGATCTGCCGCTCGGGCTGATCGGTGACGGCGTCCTCCGGGAAGTACCACACGCTCTCGTAGAGGAACTTGGACGCCTCCTCAAACAGGGCGTCCACGCCCTTGCCGCTCTTGGCCGAGATCGGCACAACGGCGTCGAAATCATAGGCGGCGGCGTAGGCCGCGATGGTGGCCGCGATGTCGGCAGGGGTATGCTCGTCCACCTTGTTGACCACGAGGATGGCCGGCGTCTTTGACGCGCGGATCTTCTCGATGATACCCGCCTCAATCTCGCCGACGCTCGGCACGGGTTCTACGACGAGCAGGATCGCGTCCGCCTCGCCGATCGAGCCGTTCGCGGTCCTGACCATGTAGTCGCCGAGCACGGTGCGCGGCTTGTGAATGCCGGGCGTATCGAGGAAGACGAACTGGTCTTCACCCTTGGTGTAGATACCGGTAATGCGGTTGCGCGTGGTCTGCGGCTTGTTCGACACGATGGCGATTTTCTCGCCGCAGACGGTGTTCAGCAGGGTCGATTTGCCGACATTCGGTCTGCCGACAATCGCCAGAAATGCGGTTTTTGTCATGTATGTTTCCTCTCGGCGTCCTTTATTGTATTTCCAGCCCCAGCGCGTGCATCACGGCGCGCTGTTTCTCACGCATCAGCCTGTCCTCGTCGTCGGAGCGCTCGTGATCGTAGCCGAGCAGATGCAGCACCGAATGCACACACAGAAACGCGACCTCGCGCTCAAACGAATGCCCGTACAGCTCCGCCTGCTCCGCCGCGCGTTCAAGCGAAATCACGATGTCGCCGAGCACGGCGGGCTGTCCGTCCAGCGCCTCGATCTCCTCGGTCTCAGGGTCGAACATCGGGAAGGAGAGCACGTCGGTCGCGCTGTCCTTGTTCCGGTATTCACGATTGAGTGCGCGGATGCCCTCGTTGTCGGTATAGGTGATCGAAAACTCGCAGTCAAAGTCGATGCCCTCGGCGGTGAGTGTCTCGGCCGCCGCCCGGCGCAGCAGCTCGGTCAGCGCCTCGGTCACGGGGAACTTATCCTGTTCGTTTGCAATCTCAAATGATACGTTCATGGTTTATCCTTTCGCGGCTTGAACGCCGCTTTTGCATTGTTCTTCGCGTTTTCCTTTTCGTAGCGGTCGTAGGCCAGGATGATCTCCTGCACCAGTCGGTGCCGCACGACGTCCCGCTCGGTGAAGTGATGGATGCCGATGCCCTCGATGCCGTCCAGAATCTTCACGGCGGCGGCAAGGCCGCTCTTTTTGCCGAACGGCAGGTCGGTCTGCGTGAGGTCGCCGGTGACGACTGCCTTGGAATTGAAGCCGAGACGGGTGAGGAACATCTTCATCTGCTCGGGCGTGGTGTTCTGCGCCTCGTCGAGGATGATGAAGGAGTCGTCCAGCGTGCGGCCGCGCATGTAGGCCAGCGGCGCGATCTCGATCGTGTTCTTTTCAAGATGGCGGGTGTAATTCTCCGCGCCGAGCATCTCAAAGAGCGCGTCGTACAGCGGGCGGAGATAGGGGTCGATCTTGCTTTGCAGGTCGCCGGGGAGAAAGCCGAGGCTCTCGCCCGCCTCCACGGCGGGGCGCGTCAGAATGATGCGGTTGACCTCTTTGGCGCGCAGCGCCTTGACCGCCATGGCGACGGCCAGGAAGGTCTTGCCCGTGCCGGCCGGGCCGACGCCGAGCACCACGGTATTCTTTCTGATGGCGTTCACATACTTTTTCTGTCCGACGGTCTTTGCCTTGATCGGCTTGCCGCTGTTGGTGATGCAGATACAGCTGTCGTCAAAGGCAGCGAGCTCATTCTCACTGCCGTCGGCGACCATGCCGATGATGTAGTCCACGGTCTGCTCGCCGAGCTGCTCCCCGCCGCCGAACTTCGTCTTCATGAACTCAACGGCGCGGTACGCCTTCTCCACATTCTCCTCGGAGACGCCCTCGATGATGACGGCATCCCCCTCGGTGCCCGCCTGCTTCTTGTTGAAGATGCGCACGTCAAAGCGTGCCTCCAGCTTCTCAATGTTGCAGTCGAACGGCCCGAAAATCATGGCGGTCGTATCCGAGCTGTCCGTATAGATCACTTTACGCGGCATTGCGTTTCCTTTCAGCGGCCGCGGATGTCAAACTCCGCGACTGCGGCAATATTTTCGATCGCACCGACGCTGCACCGATACACCAGCACGCCGTCCGAAACGGCGTAGGCTTCCTCGCGTGACAGGATCCCGGCGTACGTCTTTTTCTCTGCGATCTGCCGAAGCAGCTCGGCGCGGGCGCGTTCCAGCGCCGCCGTCTCGGAGAGGGACTGCGGCGTCTCGGTATACGGGAGCGCAACCGTTGTCAGAAGCGCGAGCGGCAGGCGGCACAGGCCGGGATACGGCAGGCTGCTTTCTCTGTATATTGTATCATAATTATCGTCCGGAATGGAATAGTTTTTGAAAATATTTATGCTTTTTCCGAAGACCGAGAGCGACATTTCGAGCGTCTTTTCCCCGTCATAGCGGCGGACGGCACGCGTGAGCGGAATTTCAACGGTGTAGTCGTCATAAACGGCCGCGTAGACACAGCCCTCCGCATACAGATAGCGTGTGCCGACCGTCTGCGAGTCGATCACGCCGCTGACCAGCAGCGCACCCGGCTTGACAATTTCGCCGTTCTGCACGGCAAGCGCACCGCGCACCACATCCGCGCCGATGATCTGTCCGCCGCGCGCCGCGATCAAGTTGGCGCCGTCTGCCCGGGCGCGCGATGCGGGCGGCGCATCCCGCTCGATGATCTCGACATTCGCCGTGCTGCCGCGCAGATTGACCGACAACCACGAAATGTCCGGCGCGCGGCGCAGGACGTTGATGTACACGCGGCTGCGGTCGATACCCGGTGAAAATGCGCCGACGCGCACACCCTCCTCGGCCAGCAGCTCGCAGACATATTCCCGGCTGAGGCGATCGAGGCCGTCCACATTGACCTCCCACACAAACAGCGGCGCGGTATAGACCGCGGCGGCGAACACGAGCAGCCCGAGCAGAAGTCCGACCCGATGGCGATATCGCCGCCACAGGATCGGCAGGCCGTGCCGCGCGCAGACCCGGCATTTCACGCCGCGGCACGCGAAAAAGCCCTGTATTTTTTTCTCGTCGGCCGCCAACACCCAAACGCGGACGGCCGTCTCCCCCTCACGGATGCGGCGCAGGCGGATGCCGCTTCGGTTGCAGAAATTGAGCAGGGCGCGGAAATCGGCGGTGTCCGTTTCCAGCACGGAATAGCCGAGCAGCAGATACAGCAAAAACTTCATTTTTTCACAATGCCGATCTGCGCGATGTCGCCGCGCACCTCGATCGTCCCCTCGAAGAAGTATACGCACTTCAGCCGCTCGCCGCGCACGCTGATGTCCGCGCCGGATGCCGCCGCCGTGATCTCATCCGGCTTGTATTTCAGGATTTTCCGGCAGCCTCCGATCAGGACGCAGTCGCCGATCATTTGCAGGCGGTAGGATGCGCCGAGCGCGTCCTCGGGCAGCTCCAGCTTTTCGGACAGCCGATGCCGGACATAGCGGAATCTGGTCATTTCATGCCTCCACTCATAAAGCGTTCTCCCTGTCAATATACTCATAGCAAGACAAGAGTATGTTTGCGGGAGGGGGCGTATTCATGCAGAGATTCCGATGGGTACGAACGCCCGCCGCGCTGCTTGCGCTCCTGTTTTTTCTGCTGCATCTGCCCGCCGTGGTCGGCGGCGTGCGCGACGGCATGACGATCGCAGCCGTCTCGGTGCTGCCCGCGTTGTTTTTCTTTGCCGTCGCGGCCGACCTCGTCGTCTCTCTGACCGACGGCGATCTGCGGCCGCTATCGCCGAAGGCCTCCGTTTTTCTGCTCGGCGCACTCTGCGGCTTTCCGGTCGGCGGGATCGTCTGCGACCGTATGTGTGCGCGCGGCGCGCTGGATCGGCGGGACGCGGCGCGTCTGCTTCCCTTTGTCAACAACGCGAGCCCCGCATTCCTCTTCGGCGCGGCCGGGCAGCTGTTCGGCGACAAGCGGATCGGCCTGCTGCTTTTTGTTTCAGAGCTCGCCGCCGCGGCGGTCTGCTGTCTGCCGCTCCGCATCAAAAAAACGCCCGAACGGCACTCCTCCGCAGAACGAGCAACGGCCGACGCGCTTTTCGGCGCGGTGAATCGCGGCGTGCAGAGTATGCTGCGCGTGACGGCGCTGCTCTGCCTGTTTTCCGCGCTGCTCGCCGCACTGCGAGGGTACTTCCGGCACGACGCCTCGTTCGCAGCCCTGGCGGCGCTGCTGGAAATCGGGAACGGCACGGCGCGCTGTGCCGCGCTGTTCGCCGCCGCGCCGCGCGCGGCTGTCACGCTCTGCGCATTCGGCTGCGGCTGGTCGGGGCTGTGCGTCCACATGCAGATTTTAGCCGTTTCAAAGTCAGTCAAGGTCAAATACAATCGTTTTCTGCTCTGCAAGGCGGCCGAAGGGGCGCTCACCGCGATTTTTGCATTTTGCGGCTGCAAATTCATGCTCGGGTATTGAAATCGCTGTCGGAATATGTTACTATAATTTGAGATGTCGGTTCGGAGGAAGTTATGAAGAAGAAAATGCTCGAAGAATTGGATATTGCGAAGAAATGCGCGTTCTGCGAGCACGCTTCGGAAACGCTGACGCCGGACTGCATGATCTGCAGGCGGCGCGGCGTGGTCAGCGCGGATTTTCATTGCCGCGCGTTTGCCTACGACCTGATGAAGCGGCAGCCGAAGCGGCTTCCTGCCCTGCCGCGCGGCTGAGTCTGTCCGCGGATTGACCGCAGCACGACAAAAAAGACCTCTGCTTTTTGCAGAGGTCTTTTTGACTTCAGAGGATTACTCGGCGGAGGGCCAAAGCTTCTCAAACCATCTGGAATAGACGGCGTAGGGCGACTTCGAATCGTCGCCGGTGCTGAACGCAGCCTTGTAGACGGGTTCTGCATACAGCTCGGTCTTGACGTTCTCAAAGAAGTCGGCAAGCTCGGCCGCATTCGCACATGCATACATCCGGGCCATATAGGTGTCGGACAGCTCGCGCATCTGCGCAACCAGGTTCTGATCAATCTCGCTTGCCACGTCGGACAGACCGAAGTAGGGCGAAACGCGGGAATCGCGATTGGCGGCCTTGCCGTCCTCGCGGATGCCAGCAGCCTCGCCGGGTGCGGGATAGGACAGAAGCGCGTTGCCGGTATACAGGTTGTTCATGCGGTAAGCATCGTTCAGATAGACCAGCGCGCCGTCGTCGTCCAGCTCATAGTTGACGCCCTCGACGCCGTATTGCAGCAGATTCTTCGCCTCTGCATTGGTGTTCAGCAGCGTGATGACCTCCATGGCGCGGTCGAAATTCGCCGTGTAGGCGCTGACGGCAAACATCGCCTCATAGGCAACATCCTCGGTCAGCGTAGGCGCGGTCAGCACCTTGACATCGTAGTCCTCGGCGTACTTGTCGCGGAGGTCGTAGTCGCCGGTCATGATCGCAACGCCGAAATTCTCGGTATTTTCCGGATCGGCCGCAAACCAGCCGTTGTCCTCGCACTTCTTCATCAGCAGCATGTGCTCGGTGAAGCCGACGGTGTCAAACGCGCTGCGCATCGTGGTGCGGCTGCCGAGCGTTGCGCTCGACGGCACATAGGATGCAAACAGGGACGGCGTGTCGCCGCCGAGCCAGTAGTACATATTAGCGGGGTCGGCATAGGCAAGCACCGGCGCGACGCCGCTCTCATGTCTGCCGATCTCCTCGACCAGGTCTGCGCAGGCCGCAAAGCTGTTCAGCGAAGACGCGTCGATGTAGTACTTATCCGCAAGCGCCTTATTGACAAGCAGATAGGTATACTGACCGATCGAATGGTTGACCGGGATCGCATATGTATTCTTATTGTATTTTGTCTGCTCGAGGAAGGAGGGATAGATGTATTCCTTGAGGATCTTGGAGGTTGCATTCAGGTTGGTGTCCATTGCGGAAAGCTCGCCTGCCGCCGCGTAGGTCTCGAGTCTGTCCTTACCGGACAGGAAGATGATGTCGAGCTGACCCTCATTGATATCGGGGTACTTCAGGAGGCGCTGGCCGAGCTCGTTGACGATGGTCTCCGCGGTCGTCTCCTCGGTCTCCTCGGTAGACTCCGCGATGCCGGGCAGCACGATCTCCGTGGACGCATGCTCATCCTTGTACTTCTTTGCAGCCTCAAGCTTTGCGTCGAGTGCGGCATAGTACTCATCCTCGGTGAAGTAGACCAGATCGACCTTGGTGGTATACTTGGACTGTGTGATCTCATTGAGCGCATTCTCAATTGCCGCTTCGGTCTCGGCGGAAACTTCCTTGTCGGAGATCAGCCAGAGGTTGACGGAGACGGCGGGGCGTGCGGACGACTCCTCATCGGTGTCGGTGGTGTCGGAATTACCGCAGCCGGTCATCGCGAGGGGAAGGATGACGGCCACAAGGCAAAGCAGCAGGCAAATGAGCTTTTTTCTCATCTAAAATGTCCTCCTATGCAGGTCAAAACCAAAATAGCTTTTATCATTTTACTACAAAAAAGGGTTTGTGTCAAGGCATATTCCCGGAATATTGTCCAGGAACGCCTTACTGATCCAGATAATCCTTGAGGCGCTTGGAGCGGCTGGGGTGACGCAGCTTGCGCAGCGCCTTCGCCTCGATCTGACGGATGCGCTCACGCGTGATGTCAAACTCCTTGCCGACTTCCTCCAGCGTTCTCGTGCGGCCGTCCTCAAGACCGAAGCGCAGCTTGAGCACATGCTCCTCGCGCGGCGTCAGCGTGTGCAGAACAGCGCAGAGGTGCTTGCGCAGAAGTGCATAGGAGGCGGTCTCTGCGGGTGCGGGAGAGTCGTTGTCCTCGATGAAGTCGCCGAGGTGGCTGTCCTCCTCCTCGCCGATCGGCGTTTCGAGCGAAACGGGATCCTGCGCGATCTTGAGGATCTCGCGCACCTTGTCGGCGCTCATGCCCATCTTTTCGGCGATCTCGTCGGCGGACGCCTCATGGCCCAGCTCCTGAAGCAGCTGGCGCGAATAGCGCGAGACCTTGTGGATGGTCTCCACCATGTGCACGGGGATGCGGATGGTGCGCGCCTGATCCGCGATGGCGCGGGTGATCGCCTGGCGGATCCACCAGGTTGCATAGGTCGAGAACTTGTAGCCCTTCTGATAATCGAACTTGTCAACCGCCTTCATCAGGCCGAGGTTGCCCTCCTGAATGAGGTCGAGGAAGAACATGCCCTTGCCAACGTAACGCTTGGCGATGCTGACGACAAGGCGCAGATTGGCCTCAACCAGCTCGTTCTTCGCCTTTTCGTCACCGGCCGCAATGCGCTCGGCGAGCTTCATTTCCTGGTCGGCGTCCAGCAGCGGGATCTTGCCGATCTCCTTGAGATACATGCGCACGGGGTCGTCGATCGCAAGCCCCTCCTGCGCCAGCATCTTCTCCATGTCCTCGGCGGACTCAAGCTGGTCGATCTCCTCGTCGTCCTCGTCGATGTCGTCAAGGTCGTCGATCGGAACCGAGTCAAAGCCGGTGATCTCGATGCCGCTGTTTTCGATCTGCTCATAGATCTTTTCCATCTGGTCGATGTCACAGTCGTTCATCTCCATGACCTCGAGGACCTCGGCGTTGGTCAGAGAGCCCTTGCTCTTGCCGCGCTCGATCAGTTCGCTGACGTCGATCGGTTTTTTCTGTGTTTCGCTGTTCATATACTTTCCTTTCATGCCGATGGCATTATGTATTTCTCTTTTCGCGGATCAACTCGAGGATGCCGTCCACCCCGTCGCCGTCGCTTGCCGCCGCCGCGCGTTCACGCCGCAGGGCCGCCGCGTTTTCGGCGAAGACCGCCGCGCCGTTATCGCTGAGCGCACTGCGCGACAGCTGCATCCGCGTGATCCTGCCCTCTTCCTCGGGGGTGAAGATCTGTCCGAGCACCGAGGGGGTGAAGCTGCCGTCGCGGTCGTTTTCCTCAATGGCTTCGAAGACGCGCCGCCCGAATTCGGTGAAGAAATCCGCCGCGGTGAGCGCGACCTCGCCCGTTCGCACCGCCTTGCGGTGCTCCGGGAAAAGCAGCAGCATCCCGAGAACGGCCTCCTCCGCCTTGGCGGCGGCAACGTTCTTTGCAAAATCGGGGTTGACGCGATCGCCGTATCCGGCGCTTTGCCGGACGATTTTCTGCGCCTGCTCTCTTTTGTATTCACTGCGCTTTTTGCGCAGCTTCCGCTCGACATCCGCACGGATGCTCTCGGCGGAGATGTCCAGCTTCTTGGCAGCCGCGGCAATATAGACCTCGCGCTCTGCGCTCGAATAAATGCCGGCGGCAAGATCGGTCAGCTCGGCGCAGGCCTTAATCTTTTCATCCGGGATCGCAATGTTGTGCCGCGACAGGATGCCGTCCATATTGAAGTCAAACTTACTGAAGCTGCCGGATAACTGAAGGCGGAACTTGTCCGCACCGTACTTTTTGATGAACTCATCGGGGTCCTTCGCACCCTCGATCCGCAGGACGCGGACGTCGAGGCCGACTTCGCCGAGAATGCCGATGGCGCGATTGGCCGCCTTCTGTCCGGCCGCATCGCTGTCATAGGAGATCAACACGCGCTTGGTATACCGCGCCATGATCCGTGCCTGCTCGGGCGTGAGCGCCGTGCCGAGCGTGGCCACCGCATTGGTAAATCCGGCGGCGTGCATCGCGATGACGTCCATATAGCCCTCGCAGAGGATCATCTCCTCGGCGCAGGACGCGCGGGCAAAGTTGAGCGCAAACAGGTTGCGGCTCTTTTTGAACACCGGTGTATCCGACGAGTTGAGGTATTTCGGCATCGAGTCGTCCATGACGCGGCCGCCGAACGCGATCACGTTGCCCGAAACGTCGATGATCGGAAACATGATACGGTTGCGGAAATAGTCAAACGGCGCGCCGGTTTTTTTACTCCGTCCGCAGAGGAAGCCTGCTGTCATCTCGGCGTCGGTGTAGCCGAGATCGTGCAGGTGATTGGTCAGCGCGGAGAAGCCGTCCGGCGAATAGCCGAGGCCGAAATGCTTAATGGCGGCGGTGCTCAGCGCGCGCTTTTCAAAGTAGGCACGCGCGGCGGCGCCGAGCTTTTGGTCAAACAGGCACTCGCGGAAAAACCGCGCCGCCTCTTTATTCATGCTCAGCATCCGCGCACGGTCAAAGCCGGCGCCCCGGCGCGTGGCATCCGCCGGGATCGTGATGCCGACGCGCTTGGCCAGAAACTCAAGCGCGGGGACATATTCGAGGTTTTCAATCTGCCGCACAAAGGTGATCGCGTCCCCGCCCGCGCCGCAGCCGAAGCAGTAGTAGCCCTGCCGTGCCGGGAACACCGTGAAGGACGGCGTTTTCTCCGAGTGGAACGGACACAGGCCGAGCATATTCGAGCCCGCGCGCTTCAGGCTGACATAGGATGAGATCAGATCGACGATGTCGTTGCGCGCCTTGATCTCTTCAATGACGCTCTGATCAATCATATCTGTCTGCCTCTCCAGACCTGCGGGATGAACAGCTCGGTATAGCGATCGATTGCGTAACGGTCGGTCATGCCGCCGACAAAGTCGCAGACGCAGCGCTCGACCGGCTCGGTCTTGGTATTGCGATAGTACAGATCCGGCATTTCCTCCGGGTGCCTGACATAGTATTCAAACAAGCTGGCCAGCAGCTCCTGTGCCTTTTTGTCCTCCGATTTTGCCAGCGGATTGGTATACACATGCTCAAACAGGAATTTGCGCAGCTGCATGGTCGCCTCACCGATCTCGGGCGTAAAGGCGATCTCGGGCTTCCCGGCGCTCGCCGTGATGACCGAGGTCACCATGCGGTTGATGCGCTCGCTGTGGCCGCGGCCGAGCGTGTCGAGCAGGTCCTTCGGAATGTCGTCGAGACACAGAATGCCCGCACGGCAGGCATCGTCAATGTCATGGTTGATATAGGCGATGCGGTCGGCAAACTTGACGATCACGCCCTCCAGCGTGGAGGCCATGCAGCTGCCCGTGTGATTGAGAATGCCGTCGCGCACCTCCCACGTCAGGTTCAGCCCCTCGCCGTCCTTTTCGAGCTTTTCCACCACGCGCACGCTCTGCTTGTAGTGCGTGAAGTCGGGCGAATAGCACTGCTGCATCGCAACCTCGCCCGCATGGCCGAACGGCGTGTGCCCGAGGTCGTGACCGAGCGCCGCCGCCTCGGCCAGATCTTCGTTGAGCTGAAGTGCGCGCGCGATGATGCGCGCGACCTGCGTGACCTCGAGCGTGTGCGTCATGCGCGTGCGATAATGCTCATCGGCCGGAAACAGGAAGACCTGCGTCTTGTGCATCAGCCGCCGGAACGACTTGGAATGCAGGATACGGTCGCGGTCACGCTGAAACTCGGTGCGGTTCTCGCAGGGCACATAGGGGTGATCCCTGCCGCGCGTGTTCTTCGTCAGAAATGCGTAGGGCGAAAGTGTCTGTTCTTCCCTTTCCAGGAAAACATCCGCGATGCGCTGTGCCATAAATATCCCTCTTTTCCGTTCGTTCTATCCGGTTTTGCATAATTTACGACAATAATATACGCGCAAAACAGGAAAATCCCTCTTTTGCGCGTCATTTTTTATGAAATTTTCGATTTTACCGCGCGTCATAGCGTTCACCGCGCACCTCGACCGGTACGCGCCCCGCAAACAGCTCCCGCACGGCGTCGGCAAAACGGTCTTTTTCCGCGACTTTCAGCGCAACGTCAAGCGTGACTTCGCTGCCGAAATCCACCGCGTCCGTCACCGCGCCGAGCGCGTCAAGCTTGGCCGAGAGCTTCTGATAATCCGCATAGGACAGGCGCAGCCGCAGCTCGGCGCGACGCTCCATCGTCAGCGTCCCCGCCGCGTCGAGCGCCGCCTTGGCCGCCGCCGTGTAGGCGCGCACAAGGCCGCCCGCCCCGAGCAGAATGCCGCCGAAATAGCGCGTGACCACGATGCAGGCGTCGGTCACGCCGCTTTTGCGCAGCACGTCGAGCACCGGAATGCCCGCCGTCCCCTGCGGCTCGCCGTCGTCGCTGTAGCGCTGCACGGTATCGCCGAGTACATAGGCAAAGACGTTGTGCCGCGCGTCGTGATGCTTCGCCTTGATGCTCTTTACAAAATCCTGCGCCTCCGCTTCATTCTGCACATGCGCGGCACAGCCGATGAATTCCGATCGTTTTTCCTCGATTGCGGCCGTCCCCTCGCCGCCGAGCGTGACATACGGCTTTTCCGGTTTTACAGAATCGTTCATCTTGTCTTCCTTATATCATATAATCTTTGAACATGCCCTGTGCGCGGCTGTCCAGCACCGCCGTCGCCGTGACGTGATCCGCCTCGTAGCGCACATCCTCCACGGTCGCAAAACGGTAAAGCTGGTTTAAGACGCTCTGCTCCGCCATCGGGATATGCAGCGTACAGCGGCGCGTCCCCGCCGTGGCCAGCACCTCAAGCATGTCGAGAAAGCGGTCAATGCCCATGCCGGTCTTGGCCGAGATGAACACGGCATTCTGCGCCGTCCCGCTGATGAGCGCCATGCCGTCCTCGGCGAGGTCGGCCTTGTTGAACGCGTACAGCACAGGCTTGTCCCTCGCACCGAGCTGCGCGATCAGCGCGTCTGTCACGCCGAGCTGCTCGGCGCATTCGCTGTCCGAAGCATCGGCCAGCACGACGAGAATATCCGCATAGCGGAGCTCGTCCAGCGTGGAGCGGAAGGCGCGCACCAGATGGTGCGGCAGCTTGCGGATGAAGCCGACCGTGTCCGAGAGCAGCACCTCGGTGCCGCCCGGCAGCTCCAGCCTGCGCGTGGTGGGATCGAGCGTGGCGAACAGCTTGTTCTCGGCCAGCACGCCTGCATCGGTCAACCGGTTCAACAGTGTGGACTTGCCCGCGTTGGTATAGCCGACGATGGCCACCTTTTTGAGGCCGCTGCGCTCGCGGGCGGCGCGCATGGTCGAGCGGGTGCGTTCCACCTCGCGGAGCGCCTCCTCCAGCGCGGCGGCACGCGCCGCCAGATGGCGGCGGTCGGTCTCAAGCTTGGATTCGCCCGGGCCGCGCGTGCCGATGCGCCCCTCCTGGCGAGAGAGCTGCTTGCCCTTGCCGATGAGGCGCGGCGCAGTATAGCGGAGCTGTGCCAGCTCGACCTGGAGCTTGCCCTCCGCCGTCGTGGCATGCAGCGCAAAAATATCCAGTATCAGCATACTGCGGTCGATAACGTCCACATCGTCGAGCGCGTCCTCGATGTTGCGGATCTGCGAGGGCGACAGCTCGGTATCAAACACGACCAGATGAATGTCGTTGCCGCTGCAAAGCGTTTTCAGCTCCTCCAGCTTGCCGCTGCCGATGCAGGTCTTCGGATTTTCGCTCTCCTTGGACTGGATCATCTTCGCAAAGGTCCTGCCGCCCGCCGTGTCAAGCAGGCGCTCCAGCTCATCAAGACTGCGCTCGCACTCACCGCCGTCGCCGCCCTTCTTCGCCACGCCGACCAGAATCGCGTCCGAAATGATTTGTTCGTTCATGAAACCTCCGTGCAAAAACAAAAGGGTAAATGACCGCAAAGCGTTCACTTACCCGTTTCAAGCCGATTTGTCGATTACTTCACCATGCTGAGACGCTTCTTGAACTTGTCAACGCGTCCGCCGGCATCAACGAACTTCTGCTTGCCCGTGAAGAAAGGATGGCACTTGGAGCAGATTTCAACCTTAACATCGTTCTTGGTGGAACGCGTGGTGTATTCTGCGCCGCACGCGCACTTTACGGTAACAACATTATATTCCGGATGAATACCCTGTTTCATTTTTCTCACCTCATTACACTCGTAATCACAGTACGTCCTATGATACCATATGTTTTTCGAAAAATCAAGTGCTTTTGAAAACTTTTTTCGCTAAATCTTGCTGCCGACCTCGCATTTCAGCCGCGATATGATCTTTTTCTCAAGTCTGGAGATATACGACTGGGAGATACCGAGCATGTCGGCGACTTCCTTCTGCGTTTTTTCCCCGCCGCCGCCGAGGCCGTAGCGCAGCTCAACGATCAGCCGCTCGCGCGGGCACAGGCTCTCGACTGCCGTGCGCAGCACGCGTTTTTCCTCGCTGCTTTCGAGATTGCGGTAGACCATATCCTCGTCGCTGCCCAGCACATCCGAGAGCAGCAGCTCGTTGCCGTCCCAGTCCACGCTGAGCGGCTCTTCGATCGAGATCTCGCAGCGGCGCGCGCTGTTTTTGCGGATGTACATCAGGATCTCGTTCTCGATGCAGCGTGACGCATAGGTCGCAAGCTTATTGTTTTTCTCCGCCTTAAATGTATTGATCGCCTTAATTAAGCCGATGGTGCCGATGGAGACCAGATCCTCGATGCCGATGCCGGTGCTCTCAAACTTTTTGGCGATGTAGACGACGAGACGCAGATTGTGCTCGATGAGCAGACTGCGGCTTTGGCTGTTATACGGCGCCGTGCGCAGTGCCTCGCTCTCCGCCTCGGCCGCGAGCGGCGGCGGCAGCGTATCCGCGCCGTTGACGTAGAAGGTCGAATCGTAGGAATGCACGATTTTCAGCTTCAGGCGGATAAAAAACAGCTTCAGGCGGATCAGAAAATTCTTCACGGTGTTACCTCCTATGCAATGACCGAGGGATGCGCGATGCCCTCGAAGCCGGAAAAGCCGGTTTCGGTCGGCGTGACGGCGATATAGGCATCCAGCTTTACCGACCTTTTGCCGTCGGCGTAAACGATGCTGTCCGGCACGAAGCCGTAGAGTGTGTGCGGTGTGCCGTCCATGCCGCGTGCGCAGATCAGACGGAAGCGGCGGCGCAGAAGGCAGTCGGCATCCCCGCTTTGCAGCGCGCGCCGCTCCTCGTCGGTGAGCAGCGGCGCGGCGGCGGCCAGACTGACGATCACCACATACTTGCCGCTGATCGGCTCGCGGACGAGGTTGCCGGAATCCAGCAGCAGATCAAATTGCCTGCACCCCTGTGCGGTCGTGACCGTAACGAGCGCCTCGCGCCGGTCGGTGACATCCCGCCCGAGCCGCGAAAAGATCAGCGCAAGCACGAAGCTGACCCCAGCGAGCGCTGCAAACATCCGAAGCGGGATGTGCGTATAGGCATAGCCGCGAGCATTGCCGAACAGGTCGCTGTGATAACTGCCGAAGAGGAAATACACGCCGTACATCAACCCGCCGATGAGCGCCGACACGGCGAAAAAGGTCAGCACGGCGCGCACGAAGTGACAGCCGCCGAATGCGATATAGCACATCAGCACCCCGACCGCGGCGGCGGTCAGCCGGGAGAGCAGATTATCGGTGTTCAGATAAACCGACGCAATATTGTAGATGCCGCCGACAAGCGCCGCACCGACAAGGCACAGCGTCTTCACGCGACGGCGGATAAAATAGGCCGTTATGTAAAGCGCGAAGCAATTCATGCAGAAATCCACCAGCAGCAGCACGTCCCCATAAATCACGCGAACCATACGATCACCTCACGGGGACATTGTACGCCGCGCGGACGCAAAACGCTGTCGCCTTCTGCACAATTATTTTGTAAGAAAAGCATATGAAAAAGCGAACGGGAATATTCCCGTTCGCTTTTCGTCATTGCCTGTTTTACCGTGCGATTTCCCGACACTCCATATAGTAGCGCTTGTCCTCGGCGTGTCCCATGGAAAAGGTCTTGCGCGGCAGCGCGCCGCACCGTGCAACGGCCGGGAACAGTTCCTCCTTGCCCATGCCGTCGAAGAGAAAACCGACGTGCCCCGGTGCCGCCGCCAGCCGCATCAGCGATTCTCTGCCGTGGATGTAGTCCACCGTGACGCCGGGGTGGGAGGCAGCGTAGTCATCGAGGAAGCGCTGAAGCGTGCCGACCGTGAGCGTGTGCGTCCCCGCGCCGAGCGGGATACGGAAGCATTGCCTTGCGCCGACGCACTCGACCGTCTGAGCGCCGGGTGCGCAGGAAGCGCCGAACGCGCGCAGCGCGTCGATCAGTGCCTCCGGCGCATCGGTCTTCACCAGGCGGTAGATCGGCTCAAATTCCAGCGCGTCGTCGTGCAGATTGACCACCTCGCAGAGCGCATAGCGCAGCGGGTCCTGCCGCGCGGCCTCCTCACCGATCCGTGCCTTGACCTCCTCGTAGCGCGCCTTGGCGCTGGCCAGCGAGTGGTTGCCGTCGCCGACGGCCAGCTTGAGGCTTGATCCGTTGCCTGCAAAAAGCGCCCGCATACGGTCAAGCACCGCATCTGCCGCCGCGTCTGCAATCAGATAGCCCTCGAGCCGTCCGCCGCCCAGCATCAGGTCAAAGTCGTAGAGCTTCGGCAGGCTTTTATGCGCGGCCTCAAGCGCCCCGATCACCGTGTCGGCGGGATCGTCCGCAAGCAGCATGACATGCGGCGCTTCCAGCGTGGCGGCGCGGCGGACGGCCACGCGCGGCGGAATGCGCTCAAGCACCGTGCCCTCTGTTGCACGCACGGGCGACGTCGAACCGACCGCATAGTCATAGCGCTCAAGATCGACCGTGCCGACAATGCCGCGGCGCACCTTGCCGTCCGACTGCGTGCGGCGCACGTAGATCAGCGCGTTCCGATAGGTGCGGAGCAGGTTTTTGCGGTAATCCCGCATTGCCTCCGCAATCGCCGCAAGCCGCGCCGTGTTGTCGCCGCCGAGGAATGCCTCGGGCAGGATCATGCGCAGTGTACTCGGCGCGTCGCCGACGATCTGCCCGACCTTCTCCCAGTATTCCGGCTCACCCGTAAACTGGTCGCAGGCGATGACCGCCCACTTCCGGCAGGCCTCCGCATCTCCGATAAAATCCGGCAGAAGAATATCCGCCTTGCCAAAGCACCTCTGCTGTTCCATATCCGCACCTCACCGAAACCTTATATATTTCTATTGTAACTGAAATGCGTGCGGATTGCAAGGACTTCCGAAAAAACTTGTATTCCCCGCCGCGATATGATATAATGGTAAATAATCTTGTAATTCCGAGGTGTGTCCGCATGGGTTATTCCGGTCGCCGCGCTTCCAACATCAATGAAGAACGCATCCGCACCGAACCGCTCCCGCAGAAAATCAGATCCGCGCTCGGGCATCTGCTTTTCATCGTCCGGCTGGTCCGGGACGCCAACCCCGCCCTGCTCTGCGGCATGGTCGCCCTGAGCGTGCTGGACGGCGTATTCCCGCTGGTACAGGCGTTCATTGCGGGCAATCTCATCAACATTCTGGTCGAGATCGCGGGGACGCACACCGTCGAGAATCTCGGGCGTATCGTCTTTCTGCTGTGTCTCCAGTTCGCCTACATGATCCTGTCGCGCGTGACCACGCGCCTCAGCGGGACGATGACCCACCTTGCCGGGCTGCTGGTCACGGGGCATATCAAGACCGTGCTGGCCGAAAAGGCCAAAGAGGTCGATCTCGCCAACTTCGACCTGCCGTCTTTCTATGAGAAGCTGGAAAACGCGAGCGTCGAAGCTTCCTCCCGCCCGGTCTCCATCATCAACGCGACGCTGACCTTCTTCAGCAAGCTCATCAGCACCGTGAGCTTCACGGTGCTGCTCGGCGCGATCAGCCCGCTGATTCCGCTCGGCGTTATCCTGCTGAGCCTCCCCTCCGCCGTTATCAACTTCAAGTACAAGAAGATTTCCTTCAAGTATGTCAAGGCACACACCAACGAGCGGCGGCAGATGAACTACTGCGCAAACATTCTGACCAACAAGGATCAGGTCAAAGAGGTCAAGCTGCTGCGCCTGCACGACATCTTCATCGACCGCTATAAGACCTTGTTCAAGGCCTACTACAAAGGGCTGAAGCGCATCTATCTGCGGGAAGACCTGCTGCACATCCTCGTCCACATCGCGTCGTCGCTGGTCAACTGCGCATTCTTCCTGTTCATCGCTTACAAAGTCTGCTTCGACAGCATGCCCGTCGGCGACTACACCATCTACACCGGGGCGCTGACCTCCGTTCTCGGCGGCATTGCCACGCTGGTCTCCAGCTCCTCCACCATCTACGAGGGCACGCTGTTCATCGACAACATGATCGACTACCTCAAGGTCGTACCCACCATCGTACCGTCGGTCAACCCGCCGCGAAAGCCGGAGACCGGCGTTCCGCACACGATCGAATTCCGCGACGTCAGCTTTGCCTATCCGGGTACAGACACCCGCGTGATCGACCACGTCAGCTTCAAGCTGGAGGGCGGCAAATCCTATGTGCTTGTCGGCCTGAACGGCGCGGGCAAAACCACGCTCATCAAGCTGATGACCCGACTGTACGACCCGACCGAGGGTGAGATCCTGCTCGACGGCACGGACATCAAAGAATACGATGTGGACATGCTTTACGACCTCTTCGGCATCGTCTTTCAGGACTTCGCGAAATACGCGGTCTCCCTGCGGGAGAACATCACGTTCGGCGACGCATCGCGCCCCATGGACGAAGCACGGCTGGAATATGCGGCCAAACAGAGCTGCGCCGATGAATTCATCGAAAGGCTGCCGCGCGGCTACGACACCCCGCTGATGCGCTTCTTCGAGGACGACGCCGTCGATCTCTCGATCGGCCAGTGGCAGAAGGTCTCGATCGCACGCGCGTTCTACAAGGATGCGGAGATCCTGATCCTCGACGAGCCGACCGCCTCGCTCGACCCGATGGCCGAGGCGGAGATTTTCCGCCAGTTTGACACGCTGCGCGCGGGCAAGACCACCGTCTTCGTCTCGCACCGCCTCTCCTCCGCGACCGACGCCGACGACATCATCGTTATGCAGCGCGGCCGGATCATCGAGGAAGGCGATCACAAGACCCTGATGGAAAAAGGCGGCGCGTATTATAAACTCTTTACACTGCAAGCCGAGAAGTATCTCGAAAACTGTTGATTTTGCGGCTTGACACCCGCTTTCTTCCTACATATAATATTGAATGAGACCTATTTCCCAGCAAGGAGACCGAAATGCAAGTTAAAGTCATCAAATTCGGCGGCTCTTCACTCGCCGATGCGGAACACTTCCGCAAAGTGGCCGAGATCATCCGCGAAGACCCCGCCAGACGATATGTTGTGCCCTCCGCCCCCGGCAAACGCACAAAGGACGACTCCAAAGTCACCGATATGCTCTACGCCTGCTTTGAAAAGGCCATGCGCGGCGAGGAATTCGACGCGGATTTCGACCGCATCATCGAGCGCTACGAGGCGATCATCGCCGACCTCGGCCTGTCGCTGGACATGACGAAGGAGTACGACCGCATCAAGGGCGCATTCATGCACCAGCCCGGCCGCGACTATGCGGCAAGCCGCGGCGAATACCTGAACGGCATCATTCTCGCAAATTACCTCGGCTTCGATTTTATCGACGCCGCGACCGTGATCTATTTTCAGGATAACGGCACGTTTGACGCGGACCGCACCAACGTGACGCTCTCCGCCATCCTGCGCAACCACAAGCAGGCCGTCATCCCCGGCTTCTACGGCTCCATGCCGAACGGGACGATCAAGACCTTTTCGCGCGGCGGCTCCGACGTGACCGGTTCCATCGTGGCCCGCGCCGTCCACGCCGACGTCTACGAGAACTGGACGGATGTCTCGGGCTTCCTCATGGCAGACCCCCGCATCGTGGACCATCCGAAGACGATCGAGACCATCACCTACCGCGAGCTGCGCGAGCTTTCCTACATGGGCGCGACCGTACTGCACGAGGAAGCGATCTTCCCGGTTCGCTTTGCGGGGATCCCGATCAACATCAAAAACACCAATGCCCCCACCGACCGCGGCACGATGATTGTCGCCACCACGTCGGAGTATTCCTCGGACGATGTCGTCACCGGCATCGCGGGCAAAAAAGGCTTCTCGGTCATCAACATCGAAAAGGACCTGATGAACGCCGAGATCGGCTTCGGCCGCAAGGTGCTGTCCGTGCTTGAGGACTTCAACATTCCGTTTGAGCATCTGCCCTCCGGCATCGACACGATGAGCGTGGTGGTCAACACCGCCTACATCGACACGATCCGCGACCAGATCGTGCGCAGCATCTGCCTGAAGACCACGCCGGACGCCGTCGGCATTGAAGACGGCCTTGCGCTGATCGCCATCGTGGGCCGCGGCATGGCGCGCTCAAAAGGTACGGCGGCGCGCATCTTCAACGCAGTCAGCCGCGCCGGCATCAACATCCGCACCATCGACCAGGGCTCGAGTGAGCTGAACATCATCATCGGCGTGGAAGAGGCGGACTACGAGAAGACGGTCAAGGCCATCTACGACGAGTTTATCAGATAAAGAAAAGCCTTCCCGTATGGGAAGGCTTCTCGACTTTTTCATTGCTTCACGCCATCGAATCGGCAAGCTGCTTGCCGCCGAGCAGATGAAAATGAATGTGCTGCACCGACTGGCAGGCATCGGGGCCGCAGTTGTTGACAATGCGGTAGCCGTTTGTCAACCCGGCCGCTTCGGCGACCTTCGGAATCGCTTCAAACAGCTTCGCGATCGTGCCGCTGTTTTCCGCCGTGATCTCGTCCGCAGAGGAAGCGATGTGCTTCTTCGGAATGATGACGACATGCACGGGCGCCTGCGGGTTGATGTCGCGGAACGCATACACCGTTTCATCCTCATAAACCTTCGTGGACGGAATCTCGCCCGCGGCGATCCTGCAAAACAGACAATCCATATTCAAAACTTCCTTTCCTACCCTCAAGGTACTTCTTTTTCTAAAGTATAGCACAGGAAACATCAAAAATCAAGGGAGGACACACGGGTGAACGATTTTCTTCCCGCGCCCGACGCCGTCTCCGCCGACCTGTGGGAACGGCTGGCGCAGACGGACAGGCCCGTCGTGCTGTACGGCATGGGCAACGGCGCAGACAAAATTCTTGCCGTGCTGGAACGGTACGGCGTTGAAGCGGCGGATTTCTTCGCCAGCGACGGCTTTGTGCGCGGTCACGCCTTTCACGGCAAAACCGTGCTGACCTACGCCGAGGTTTCTGCAAAGCATCCCGACTGCATCGTGCTGCTGTCCTTCGGCTCTTCCCTGCCGGATGTGCTGGCGCGGTTTGACGCGCTGGACGCCGAGCGCGAGGTCTACGCCCCGGATGTGCCGGTGGCGGAGGGCAGCCCGCTGTTCACAAGGCAATTCTACCGGGAAAACTACGATAAATTCCGTGCGGCCTATGCGCTGCTCGCCGACACGGAATCGAAGCGCATCTTCGGCGAGCTTGTCCGCTACAAGCTGACCGGCAGACTCGAGCACCTGCGTGCGGCGACAAGTGCGCCGGACTGTGAGCGCTCGATTCTCGATTTTGCGCGCTATGAGACCATGGTGGACGCGGGCGCGTACACCGGCGACACGGCGCGGAAATTCATCGACGACTGCCCGCATGCGAAAGCCGTCTACGCCATCGAGCCGGACAGGCGTAGCTGCAAAAAGCTTGCCGCCTATGCGGAGCGTGAAACAACCAAAGCCGAAGTGCTGCCCTTCCGCTTCTGCGCATGGAGTGAAAGCGGCGACACGGCGTTCTGCGCCGAGGGCAACCGCAATTCCGCCGCCAAGGCGGGCGGCGGCGAGACCGTGCCGCGCAATACGGTGGACAGCCTCAACGCACCTGCAGACTATATCAAATATGACGTGGAGGGTGCGGAGCGCGAGGCGCTGCTCGGCTCCCGCGAGACGATTCTGCACCGCCGACCCGATCTGCTCGTCTCCGCCTACCACAGAAGCGAAGATTTATTCGACCTGCCGCTGCTCCTGCATGAGCAATTCCCCTTTTACGAGCTGCGGCTGCGCCGCTTCCCCTATGTCCCGGCGTGGGACATCAATTTGTATGCAACGGTACCCTCGATTGACAAGGGCAAACACGCTTTCCGGCGGTAAAAAGTTGACGCTGGACATCGTCATCGTCCTCGGTGGGCGGTCGGCACACCTTCGTCCTCTTCCTCGCCAACCAGAGTTTTCCTCGCCGGAAAGTCCTTGGGAGCTTTTCGGGAGCGGAAAATGTGCCGGGCGAGGCTGACGAAGCAGGCGGGCATCAGCCCGCCAATGAGAAAAACGAAGTCAGGTGCGGTTTCAGCCCCGAAAAACCGTGTCTGCCCTTGTCAATCGAGGGTAAACAGAAAGAAGGAGCTTTAAGATGGAATACCGTTTGTTTGTCGAAACCGCCCCTGCAAAGGATGCGACCGGCTGGTCGTTTCTGTTCTACAACCACCAGGATTTCAACGTCTATAAATTCTGCGGCAAAAGCGACACGACGGATGAAAAAGCCGTCATTCTCGAGGTGACCGCGCGGGCGCTGACCTACTTTTCCAACTTCATGCGCCGCCGCTACTACGACGAGCACTTTGCCACCATCCTCGACGAGGACTATGTGACCGTCTACACCGCGCTTCCCGCCCTTTCCGCCGTCTGGACATCGAAGTCTTACGAAAACGGCTTCAGCGGCGGCGACCGCGCGCTGTGGGAAGCGCTCGTCCCCTTCCTCGCGCGCCCGACCATGCGCTTTGCCGACCCGACCCCGGCAGACGCAAAATTCACCGATGCTGCGAAGGCGCTGGCCCTGGCCGGACTTGCAAAATAACGAAAGACGCAAAAAAAGAGGAAGCTCGGCTTCCTCTTTTTTTAACGATTACTTGTACTTGCGCTTGCGTGCTGCCTCAGACTTCTTCTTACGCTTTACGCTGGGCTTCTCGTAATGCTCTCTTTTGCGGAGCTCGGTAAGCACACCGGATCTTGCGCACTGACGTTTAAAGCGGCGAAGAGCGCTGTCAAGAGTCTCGTTTTCCTTAACTCTGATTTCTGCCATCGTTTTTTCCCTCCCCTCGCCGTTGAGCATGGCTCAACAAACAATGCTTACACTATATTATATCGGGTATCAAGACAAATGTCAAGAGCAAAAAAGAATATTTCAAATTATTTTGCGACAATGTTGACGATCTTGTTCGGCACGACGATCTCCTTGACGACCGTCTTCCCGGCAAGCGCCGCGCCGACGGTTTCGTCCGCCTTTGCAGCCTCCAGCACGGACGCGGCATCGGCATCGGTGGGTACGCGGATTCTGCCGCGCAACTTGCCGTTGATCTGCACCGCCATCTCGACCGTCTTCTCGACGCAGAGTGCGTCGTCGTAGGTCGGCCAGGACTGTTCGCTCAGAACCTTGCCGAACACGTTCTGATAGATCTCCTCGGTCATGTGCGGCGCAAAGGGATTGAGGATGCGCAATAGCGCGCCGTACTCGGCACGGTTGATCGAGCCCTTCTCATAGATCGTGTTGAGCAGCGTCATCATGGAGGCGATCGCGGTGTTGAACTTCATCGCCTCGATGTCCTCGGAGACCTTCTTGATCGTTCTGTGCATCACGGCAACCATCTCGGGGCGGAATGCGTCGCCGTCCGCAAGGATGTCCTGAAGCCCCCATACGCGGTCAAGGAAACGCTTGCAGCCCTTCATGCTGTCCTCGTTCCAGGGTGCGGCCTGCTCATAGTCGCCCATGAACAGTACATACACGCGCAGCACATCCGCGCCGTACACATCCACGACGTCGTTCGGGTCCACGACGTTGCCCTTGGACTTGCTCATCTTCTCGCCGTCCGGCCCGAGGATCAGACCCTGCGCCGTGCGCTTTGCATACGGCTCGTCCACCGGGACTTCACCGATGTCGTAGAGGAACTTGTGCCAGAAGCGCGAATAGATCATATGGCGGGTGACATGCTCCATGCCGCCGTTGTACCAGTCCACCGGCATCCAGTATTTCAGCTTGTCCTGTGCCGCAAACGCATCATGGTTGTGCGGATCGCAGTAGCGTAAGAAGTACCAGGACGAGCCTGCCCACTGGGGCATGGTGTCGGTCTCGCGGCGCGCTTCGCCGCCGCACTTCGGGCACTTGCAGTGTACAAAGGAGTCGATCTTGGCAAGCGGGCTTTCGCCGTCCGCACCCGGCTCAAAGTTCTCGACCGGCGGCAGCTTCAGCGGCAGCTCGTCATACGGAACGGGCACGATGCCGCACTTCGGGCAATGCACGATCGGGATCGGCTCCCCCCAGTAACGCTGGCGGTTGAACGCCCAGTCCTTCATCTTGTACTGCACGCCGCGCTCGCCGCAGCCCTTCTCGGCAATAACCTTCAGCATGGCCTCAACGGCGTCCTTCTTGTTGGTGATGCCGTCAAGACTGCCGGAGTTGATCATCTCGCCGTCGCCGGTGTAGGCCTCCTTACCGATGTCACCGCCCTTGATGACCGGAATGATGTCGATGCCGAACTTCTTGGCGAAGTCGTAGTCGCGCGTGTCATGCGCGGGAACGGCCATGATCGCACCGGTGCCGTACCCCATCATGACGTAGTCGGAGATGTAGATCGGGACTTCCTTTTCGGTGATCGGGTTGATGCCGGTCAGCCCCTCGATCTTCACGCCGGTCTTGTCCTTGACCAGCTGTGTGCGCTCAAACTCGCTCTTTTTCGAGCATTCGGCCTTGTAGGCGTCGAGCGCGTCGATGTTGGAGATCGAGGCGCGGTATTTCTCGATGATGGGGTGCTCGGGCGCGATGACCATGAAGGTCACGCCGTAGAGTGTATCGGGGCGCGTGGTGTAGACGCGCAGCTTCTCGTCGTTTTCCTTGATCTTGAAGTCAACAAACGCGCCGGTCGATTTGCCGATCCAGTTCTGCTGCTGGAGCTTGATGTTCGGCAGATAATTGACCTCGTCGAGGCCCGCGAGCAGCTTATCCGCATATTCGGTGATGCGGAGATACCAGACCTCCTTGGTCTTCTGCACGATCTCGCTGTGGCAGATGTCGCAATGACCGCCCTGTGAATCCTCGTTGGAGAGGACGACCTTGCAGCTCGGGCAGTAATTGACGAGCGTCTTGTCGCGGAAGACCAGCCCGTGCTCATACATCTTGAGGAAGATCCACTGCGTCCAGTGGTAGTAGTCCTCATCGGTCGTGTCGATCACGCGCGACCAGTCGAAGGAAAAGCCGACGCGCTTCAGCTGATTTGTAAACTTCCTGATGTTGTTGTCCGTGACCTTGCGGGGGTGAACGCCGGTCTTGATCGCGGTATTTTCGGTCGGCAGGCCGTAGGCGTCAAAGCCGATCGGGAACAGGACGTTGTAGCCCTCCAGGCGGCGCTTGCGGCTGACGACCTCGAGGCCGGAATACGCCTTGATATGCCCGACGTGCATACCCGCGCCCGAGGGGTACGGGAACTCGACGAGCGCATAGAATTTCGGCTTGTCGCTGAAATCCACGGCCTTGAAGGAGTCATGCTCCTCCCAGTACTTCTGCCACTTGGGTTCTATTGATTTGAAATCATACTTCGCTTGCTTCATCTTCTCTATCCTCGCTGTCCGACGGCGCCTTTGCGTCTGTCAGAAGATTTTTGATGTCAATTTCATTCTCCGTGCTGTAGAGCTTTTCGAGCTTGTAAAACTCGCGCGTATCGCGTGTGAAGATATGCACCAGCACAGAGTCATAGTCCATCAGCACCCAGGTGCCGCCGTTTCTTCCCTCGACGCGCGTCATCGGCTTTCCGTGCAGCCCCGTCTGATACTCCAGCTCGTCGGACAGCGCACTCACATGCGTGGTCGAGCGGCCGCAGCAGAGCACATAGTAGTCCGCAACGATCGTCTGCTCCTCCACATGAAAGAGACGGATGTCGCTTGCGTTTTTGCCATCCAGCACGCGCACACAGAACTCGGCCAGCGCGCGCGGGTCGTTCTGATCAAATCTGATTTCGGTCATTTGCTTCGTCCTTTTCAGTTATTTTCAGCGGGTTCGGCCACCGCATCGGTCACCTCGATCACCGTGGTCGATGCCGCCTCCGCGCTTTCCGCGGCCTCCGCCGTGGTGTCCGCAGGCTCGGCACTCGTCTCGTACGGCGCGGTGTCCTCCGGCGCATCGGTCACGGGCGGCTCGTCGGTATGTATCTCGCCGCCGCTCTCGGCGGTGAGATCGGTTTCGGCCGTGCCGCCGCTCACATCGGTCACGGGCGTGTCGTCCGGCTCAGTCTCTTCGGTCGTCGCTTTTGTGGAGGACGGGTTCGTCCCCGTGGAATTATAGCGATAAATATGAATATCGTCGGTCTTATCCGCCGTGTAGGATTCCTCATCCGTATTCGCCGTCAGGTGGATCGAATGCATGTAGGAACCGCCGTCGTCGTAGAGCACGTCGGCACGGTCAAAAATATCGGCGGTGATGTCAAAGTTGTAGGTGTTGAAATACTTGTTCAGCACGGCGATCGTTCCGTCGCGGTAAGCCACATAGAACCAGGCGCCGGAATCGTCGTACTGGCGGCACTGGATACCGGGCAGCGTCATCATCGTCATCTTGGAGAGATCGACCGAGAGCGCGCTCTTGGCATAGTACACAAGGTCCTTGAGCGGAATGTCCGTGACCACGTACCTCATGACCTGCTCGATCACAGCCGAAATGGTCGATGCGTTGAAGTTCTTCTTCACCTGTGCGATGCAGGCGCTGATAAACAGCTTCTGCGCGTCCACGCGGCCGACATCGCCCTCGACATAGCCCTTGCGGTAACGGACAAACTGCTCCGCCTGATCGCCGTTCAGCGTCTGCAAACCGGGCTGCAGATCAATCGTCAGATGCTGCACCGGATCCTTATAGTACATCCGGGTGGGGACATCCATCTCCACGCCGCCGAGCGCGTCAATGATGTTGACAAAGCCGTTCAGATCCATGATCGCATAATAGTCGATCGTGATGCGAAAAACATCCTCGATCGCCTTTTCCATGTCCTGCATGGCCGCCTTATAGGCATCATCCTCCGACAGGCCCTTCCGACGCTGCCGGTTGTAGAACAGCGCAAGCGCGGCATTGATCTTGCAATTTCCCTGCCCGACATCAAAATAGGTGTCGCGCGGGAACTGCATCAGGCTGATCGCGCCGTTCTTCACGTCGTAGGAAACCAGCATGATGACATCGGTGTTGAAGGCCCAGCGGTCTCTGCCCATGACCAGGAAATTGACACGTTCCTGATCACGCACGAGGTCGGGCACGACATTGCCGCTGGCGTCGGTCAGAATGACGCCCGACATATCGTCGGAATTCAGTGGGTGGTCATCCGGGTGGAAGGTGGGCTTGTAGAACAGCAGTCCCATCACAAGGGCGGCCAGCACGACAAACAGCGCAATGACGGCGACCGTGATGATCGCGCCGCTGTTTTTCCTGCGGCGGCGATGCGGTGCGCCCGCATTGCCGGCCGTCGTGCCGTGCGGCGCGGGGGCTGTGTGCGGCGCATGGGGCTGCGCGGGTGTGCGGCGCGCCTGCGGCTGCACACTGCGGTGCTGCCCGTTTTGGTTCTGCATATTGTGATTATTTTGTTCCATTCCTGTTTTTCTCCTCCGCGCCGCCCGCGTCCAGCTTCACCAAGAAAGCATTGCGCGCGGCGACCGTATCGGGTGCGATCACGCGCCCCTCGTCGATCAGATTCTGCATGGTGAGATCAAAGGACAGCACCATGGTGCGGTACAGATGCGTAAGGTTCTCCTCTGCGGTGTTTTCTTTGCGGATACCGGCCCAAAAATACGCCCGCAGCTGCTTGCAGTCCTCAAATTTCCGCGTCGGCTCGATGTAATCGGCAAGGTAAATGATGCAGTCCATGAGCGACATGTCCGCGCTGCCGGTGGTGTGCTTATCCACGGCGGACAGCACCGCGGGGTCTGCAAACTCCGGGTACTCCCGCGGAATGAGCAGCGCCGCCGTGTGCGCATGGAACACCTTGGGCGACAAGCGCGCGACCGCATCGACCTCCACGCCGAACGACGCAAAGACCGCAAGCTGCTGTTCCTTTGTATATTCCTTTGTTATGTCGTGCAAAAGCGCCGAAATCCTCACTTTTTCTTCGTCTTCCGGCAGATACACGGCGGCGATGCGCGCCGCCTCCCCCTCGGTGGAAAGCACATGCTTTGCGCGGAATTCCCCGAGACGGGCCGCAATCGAAGCGCGAAGCGCCTCGAGCTTTTTTTCGGTTTCAGGTGTCATCATGTGTATACAGTCCGTGTGCCGCGATATAGTCGGCAACGCCGTGCGGCACAAAAGGTTCGATGGTTTCGCCGCGCGCCACACGCGCGCGGATCTCGCCGGAGGACACTTCAAACGGCACGTCCGGGATCAGAGTGATCCTTGCACCGTAAGCACTTTGCAGCGCGGCGATTTTTTGCACGAGCGCGCCGTGCAGCCGTGCATCGCCCTCCCGCTGCATACAGACGAATTCCGCCGTGCGCATCAGGCGCGCCGCGTCATGCCATTCGTCGAGCGTCAGCAGCATGTCCGTGCCGCAGTACACAAGGACACGGTCGGCCAGCGGAGACAGCGCCTCCACGGTATCCACCGTGTAGCTTGCGCCGCCGCGCAGAAGCTCAATGTCCGAGACAACGACGGGACATGCGGTATGCAGCGTCCCGACGGCGATGTGCAGCATGTCCATGCGTGCTTGGTCGGTCGCGCCGTCGTGCCGCACCTTGTGCGGCGGCGTGGCGGTGGGGATCACATAGAGCACATCGGGGGCTGTCGCCGCACAGCAGGCCTGCATGGCGCGCAGATGCCCGTTGTGCACCGGCGAAAATGTGCCGCCGAAAATCAGCAGCTTCTTATATTCTTTCAATTTCAATTCTCTTTTTATGCACGGATTCGCGATAGAGCAGGAATCGCGTTCCCGCCACGGCGACCACATCCGCTCCCGTTTTCCCGGCGAGTGTATCCGCCGCCTCCCGTGCGGTATACCCGCTGTTTTCCAACACACGCGCCTTGATCAACTCCCGCGCTTCGAGCGCGTTGGCGATCTGCTTTACGGTCTCATCCGTGATGCCGCCCTTACCGATCTGAAAAATCGTTTCGAGCGGGTTGCCCATGGCGCGCAGGGCCGCTCTCTGTTTACTTGTCAGCATATTTCCCCTCAGAATTTCAGTTTTGCAAATTCCTTTGCGAAGGCTCGCATGGCGACGCCGCGATGGCTGATCGAATTCTTCTCGTCGGCGCTCATCTCGGCATAGGTTTTACGAAACGGCGCATACCAGAACAGCGGATCGTAGCCGAAGCCGGTGCTGCCGCGCGGAGATGTCAGAATCTCACCGGGGCATTCACCGCGGACAACGATGTCTTCCCTGCCATCCGGGAACACGCAGGCGACGACCGAAACGAAATGCGCCGTGCGTTTTTCCTTCGGCACATTCCGCATCGCCGCAAGCAGCTTTGCATTGTTCTTTTCGGTGTTGCCATCCTCGCCCGCATAGCGTGCGGAATAGACGCCGGGCGCGCCGCCGAGCGCATCGACCATCAGCCCGGAATCGTCGGCGACCGTGATGTAGCCGAGACGCGCGCCGGTGCGCGCCTTGATCAGTGCGTTTTCTTCAAAAGTCGCGCCGTCTTCGACGATCTCACCGGTAAAGCCGGCGTCCGAAAGCGAAACGACCTCCGCATCGGCGCAGACGGTTTGGAGGAGCGCTTCCAGCTCCGCGATTTTGTTCTTGTTGTGGGAAGCAAGCAGTATCTTCATGGCGCTCACGCAAACATGGCGCGGACGAAGTCCTGCGCGTTGAAGGGCTGCATATCGTCGATCTTCTCGCCGACGCCGATGTACTTGACCGGCACGTCGAGTTCGCCCTTGATGGAGAAGACGCAGCCGCCCTTGGCCGTGCCATCGAGCTTCGTCAGGATGAGGCCGGTGATATTCGCCGCATGCTTGAATTCCTTGGCCTGCATGATGGCGTTCTGCCCGGTCGTTGCATCCAGCACCAGCAGCGTTTCGCGGTCGGCGCCCGGCAGCTCACGGGAGAGGACGCGATCGATCTTGGCGAGCTCGTCCATCAGGTTCTTCTTGTTGTGCAGTCTACCCGCCGTGTCCACGATCAGCACGTCGGCATTCCGCCCTTTGGCGGCGCTGACCGCGTCGTAGACGACGGCGGCGGGGTCGGAGCCCTCGCTCTGTTTGATGAGATCGACGCCCGCGCGATCGCACCAAACGGCCAGCTGGTCAATCGCCGCCGCACGGAAGGTGTCCGCCGCCGCGACGACGACTTTCTTGCCGTCGGCCTTCAGCTGTGCCGCGATCTTGCCGATCGAGGTCGTCTTGCCGACGCCGTTGACACCGATGATGAGCAGCACGGACGGCTTTGTGCCGAGCCTCAGCGGCTCGCCCTCGCCGATCATGTCCGACAGAATCTCGCGCAGCGCCGTCTTCACCTGCTCGCCGTCGGTCAGGCGCTCGCTCTTGACGCGGTCTCTCAGCTTGTCGAGAATCTCCTCGGTCGCACCGACGCCGACGTCGGAACAGATCAGCAGCTCCTCCAGCTCATCGAACAGCTCCTCGTCCACCTTGACAAAGCTCTTGAACAGGTTGTCCACCTGCGAGACGAAGGCATTCTTCGTCTTGGAGAGCCCCTCTTTCAGTTTATCAAAAAATCCCATGTTTCCCTCTTGCCTTATACATTCAGTTCCATATCTTTGACGTTCAGCGCCAGCACCTTGGAGATGCCGCGCTCCGGCATGGTGACGCCGTAGATGCGGTCTGCCGCCTCCATCGTGCCGCGGCGGTGCGTGATGAGCACAAACTGCGTCTCGTCCGACATGCGCTTGACATAGTCGGCAAAGCGTGAAACGTTCACTTCATCGAGCGCCGCCTCGATCTCATCGAGGATGCAGAACGGCGACGGATTGACCTTGAGAATCGCAAAGAACAGCGCGATCGCAACGAATGCCTGTTCGCCGCCCGAGAGCAGCGTCAGGCTCTTGATGATCTTGCCGGGCGGCGCCGCCTTGATCTCGATGCCGCTGTTCAGCACATCCTCGGGTTCGGTCAGCACGAGCTCGGCGGTACCGCCGCCGAACAGCTCGACAAACACCTTGGCGAAGTTATCGTTGATGCGGTTGAACGCATCGACAAACTGCCCGCGCATCTCGTTCTCAAGCCGGTTGATGACCGTGGTCAGCTCCGCCTTGGACTTGGTCAGGTCGGCGATCTGCGCCGACATCTCGTCGTAGCGCGCGCGCACCTGCTTGTATTCCTCGATCGACCCGAGGTTGACCGGACCGATCGACTTCATCTGTCTGCGGTAATCCGCGGCCGCCGACCTGGTCGCCGCGCACTCGCTCTCCGCAAGCGGCAGATAGCCGAGCTCCAGCGCCGCGGCAAAGGTCAGCTCGTACTCCTCGTACATCCGTTCGGACTGCTTGTCCGCCTCGGCGGTCAGCGACCGCAGGCGAATCTCGTTTTTGTTGTGTGCGGCGAGAATCAGTTCCTTCTGGTTGTTCTTCTCGCGCGTTTTCAGCCGAACCTCCTGGAGCTTCTGCTCGTATTCCGCCGTGCCGACCTCGGCGTCCCCGCGCTCGCCCGTCACGATCTCGAGGCGCGCCATCATCTTCACGGTCTCCTCGCGATTCTCCTCCCCGGCGCGGCGCAGCGCGCCGATCTCGGCCGTCAGGCGGCCGATGGCCGTCTGCGCCGATGCCACGGTCTCGGCGATCTCGCGCATCCGCGCGCCGAGCGACGCGCGGCGGGCGTCGAGCGCTTCAATATCCTTGCGGATCTCGGCGATGTGCACCTCGGTCTGGGCAATGCGGCGTTCCACGTCGCGGCCCTCGTCGAGCGCGTCGTTCCGCTCCTCATCTTTGGCCGCACGGTAAGCGCGCAGCGCTTCGATCTTCTGCCCGTTTGCGGCTTCTTCCGCTTTCAGCGCGGCGATCTCGCTCTCAAAGCCGCTGTGCTGGTCGCGCAGACGCTCGACGTCCGCGTTCAGCTTCTCACGCAGCCCGGTGTTGGTCTCGAGCTTTGCGCGCAGCGCCTCGAGATGTGCGTTCTCGGACGCGATCAGCGTGGTGACAATCTCCTTCTGCTGTAAAGCGCCCGCGTGGCGCGTCTGCGCGTCCTGCTCGGCCTTCTGCGCCTCGGCCAGCTGCTTTTCCAGCGCGTCAAGCGCCTTTTTCGAAGCGGCCGCCGATTTGTCCAGCGATCGGATCTCCGCCGAGCGGGTCAAGATGCCGCTGTCGCGGCGCACCGAGCCGCCCGTATAGGAACCGCCCGCATTGATGATCTGCCCGTCGAGCGTGACGACCTTGACGTGGTACTTCTGCTCGCGCGCCATCCTCGACGCATGATCCAGCGTGTCGAAAATCAACGTTCTGCCGAGGATGCTGCGCATGACCTCGGCAAACTTTTTGTCGTAGTCGAACAGCAGATCGGCTCGGCCGATATAACCTGCGTACTTCCGTGCGCGAAGCATCTCCTCGGTCTCGTCCTGCGCCGTGGCGGAGGTGAGCGGGTAGAAAGTGGCGCGCCCCGCGTGCGCGTCCTTCAGGACGCGGATCGCGGATTTGGCCACATCCTCATTTTCGACCGCGATGTTCTGAATATTCGCGCCGAGTGCAGTTTCGATCGCGGTGACATATTTTTCGGGTACGCTGATCAGCTTGGAGATCGGGCCGTACACCGTGCCGCCGTGAATTTTGCCATCGTCATAGGCCTGCATCACAAAGCGGACGCTGCCCGAATAGCCCTCGAGCAGTTCCTCCATGCGGCGCAGCGCATCGGCGCGGTGCGTGAAGCCGTCCAGCCGCAGCTTTTCGTCCGCCGTCTGTGCCTGCAAATCTTCCTTGGCGGCGCGCGCCGTCTCGCAGGCGGCGGCAAGCGTCGCCAGCATCTCGTCGGTCTTCGCCGCATTGTCCTTGTAGGCGTCGATCCCGGCGGTCGTCCGCGCGATCTCGGCGGAGAAGCGCTCCGCCTCCTCCTCGTAGGCCGTGATCTCGGCGCGCGCCTGCTCACCCGCAAGGCTGTCGGTGCTGATGGTGCTTTCCAGCACGCTGACGCGCACCTTGATGTCTACGGACGCGTCATGCAGCCTCTGGATCTCGACCTGCTTTGCGTCCAGCTCGCGTTCGAGCGCGTCGGCGCGCATCCCGCACGCCGCCTGCCGCTCGGCAAGCGTATTCTTCTCGGTCTCGGCCGCCGCCAAAGTCTCTTTGGCCGCCGCCGTCTGCGCCTCAACTTCGGCAAACTCGCGCTGCACGGCATCCGCGGAAGCGGCCGCCGCCTCGATGGCGGCCTCCGACTGTCTTGACAGCTCGGTCTTATGTGCAATCTCGTTTTCGGAGACCTTATAGGCGCTGTCCGCCTCGTGAATCTTCTCCTTCAGCGTGCTCATCTCGGTGAGCAGCTTTTCGGAGGCCATCTTCGTGCGCTGGCTCTCCTCAAACAGTCTGTCACTCTGCGTTTCGAGCGAGCGCAGACTGTCCTCGGCCACCTCCAGCTCATGCGCGGAGAGGCTGACCGCCTTTTCCGCCTCGGCAATTCTGCCCTGCAAAATGCCGCTGTCGTAGATCCACAGACTGACGTCCGCGCGCTTCTTGCCCTCGTAAATATCGAGATATTTTTTCGCTTTCTGCGACTCTTTTTCCAGCGGGCCGACCCGGCTGCCGAGCTCGCCTGCGATGTCGGTCAGGCGGACGAGGTTGTCTTCGGCGGCGGCAAGCTTTTTCTCCGCCTCGTGCTTCTTGTAGCGGTACTTGGCGATACCCGCGGCCTCCTCAAAGACGTTGCGCCGATCCTCGCTCTTGCGCGAGAGAATCTCGGCGATCTTGCCCTGCCCGATGACCGAATAGCCCTCGCGCCCGATGCCGGTATTCATGAACAGCTCGTGGATATCCTTGAGGCGCACGGCCTTGCGATTGATAAAATATTCGCTCTCGCCCGAGCGGAAATAGCGGCGGGTGACCGTGATCTCGTCATACGGCACATCCATGCGGTGTTCACCCGCGTGATTGTCAAACGTGACCGAAACCTCGGCAAAGCTCATCGGCTTGCGCGTGTCTGCGCCGCCGAAAATGACATCCTCCATCCTGGCGCCGCGGATGTTCTTGCTGGAGATCTCGCCGAGCACCCAGCGCATCGCGTCCGAAATGTTTGATTTGCCGCTGCCGTTCGGCCCGATGACTACGGTCGCGCCCGGCTCAAAATTCAGCACCGTTTTGTTCGGAAAAGACTTGAAACCGTGCAGTTCAAGCGATTTCAGGTACACGCGCAGCCCTCCGTTTCCGTCAAATTTGCAATGTCGCAAGATATAATGATAACTAAGTATATATTATATAACAACCGTGCGCTTTTTTCAACATTTTTCCCGAATAATTTGAAAATAAAAACGGGACTTTCCGCCGGGGAAGAAGGCAGTCTCGCCCTCTTTCCAAACGAAAAATCCCGCTTTGCTCATTCCTCGCCGAACAGCTCCAGCGCCTGCTTTGCCGCCATCTGCTCCGCGGCGCGCTTGTTCTTTCCCTCGCCGCGGCCGATAACATTGCTGTTGAGCCTTGCCTCGACCGTGAAGCGCTTGTCGTGATCCGGCCCGCGCTCATCCACAACAAAGTACTCGAGGATTTCGCCGCCCGCCTGTTGCACGACCTGCTGCAAAATGGTCTTGAAGTCCTTGGCCGCGCCGCTGATCTCCAGCTTCGCAAGCTCCTCCATCAGGAGCGGACGCAGGAATGCTGCCACGCAATCCTTGTCCCGGCCGCTGTCGATGAACATGGCTGCCAGCAGCGCTTCAAATGCGTCTGCCAACAGCGACGGACGCTCGCGGCCGCCGCCCAGCTCTTCCCCATGCCCGAGGTTCAGAAAAGCGCCGAGGCCGATCTTTTCAGCCAGCACGCACAGCGCCTTTTCACAGACGATCTCGGCGCGCATCCGCGTGAGCTCGCCCTCCGGGCAGTCCGAAAAGGTGGAAAACAAATACTCACTCGCCACCAGCGAGAGCACCGAGTCGCCGAGAAATTCGAGCCGTTCGTTGCACTCGACCGGCGCCCCGCGGCCTTTCGCCTCATTGGAATAGGACGAATGCGTCAGTGCGGTCTCCAGCAGTGTGCTGTCCAAAAAGGTGTAGCCGATGGTCTTTTCCAGCTCGGCTCTGTCCTTACGAAAATTCTGCATTGCGCCTTCCTCTCACTCTGCCGCGCCGTCCGTCTCCGGCTTCTTTTCCGCAGGCGCGGCTGCCGGCGCTTTTTCCGCGGCGTCGTCCGTCTTTTGCAAAAGGCTGCCCGCATGCGCGGCGATGTCGTAGGTCACACCGGTCTCGGTGTAGGCAACCGCCTGGCGCACCGCGTTCATAACAGCGCGGGCGTCGGACGAGCCGTGCGCCTTGATGACCGGCTTCGAGATGCCGAGCAGCGGCGCCCCGCCGTGCTCGGAGGTGTCAAACTGCGACTTCATGTTCTTCAGCTGGCGGCGCATGGTGAGCGCACCGAGCTTGGTGACGGCGTTCTCGGTCAGGACGCCCTTCAGCGTCTGCAGCATGAATTTGCCCATTCCCTCCACGGTCTTGAGCAGAATATTGCCGGTGAAGCCGTCGCAGACCAGGACATCACAGGTGTCAAACGGAATGGTCTTCGCCTCGACATTGCCGACAAAATCGATCAGATCGGACGCGGCAAGGACGGCATTTGCGCTCTTATAGAGCGGCGTGCCCTTGGTCGGCTCGGTGCCGTTGTTGAGCAGGCCGACGCGGGCGCGCGGCAATGCATACAGTTTTTCCATATAGGCGGAGCCCATGACGGCAAATTGCAAAAGCGTCTTCTCGTCCACCTCGGTATTCGCGCCGGAATCCAGGAGCAGCACGGGAACGGGGAACGGCAGGACCGTGCCGATGGCGGCGCGGTGAATGCCTTTGATACGGCGGACAATCAGCGTTGCACCCGCCAGCAGCGCGCCGGTATTGCCCGCGCTGACGAAGGCGTCGCCCTCGCCGTTTGCCAGCATATGCAGACCGATTGCCATCGAGGAGCGGTTCTTGTCCCGCACAACGCTGAGCGCGGGGTCCTCCATGTCGATAACGACATCGGTATCCACGATCTCCATGCCATTAAGATCAAGCCCGTCCGCTGCGGCGAGCTGCTCGATCGTCTCGCGGTGGCCGACCATCACGACGGACACGCCGAGCGCGTCGCGCGACAGGACCGCGCCGCGAACCAGTTCGCCGGGCGCGTTGTCGCCGCTCATCACATCAATGATAATTTTCATGTGTATCTCCTCACTTCTCCTGCAAAGACAGGGCAAAAGCATCGACGGCCGCGAGCGACCGCGCCGCAAGTGCCTCGTTTCTCGCCTTTTTGCCGCCCTTTACGCGCGCGTCAAGCGGCGGCACAATGCCGAAATTTGCATTCATCGGCACAAACGCGCCGGTGCCGCCCGTGCTGACGTAGGCCGCCATCGAACCGATGACGCATTCGCGCGGAAAAAACACGCGCGGCTTATCTTGTGCGGCGCGCGCCGCATTTATACCCGCGACAAGACCGGACCCCGCCGACTCCACATAGCCCTCAACGCCGGTCATCTGCCCCGCGAAGAACAGATTCGGCGCGTCGATCATCGAATAGTCCGCGCGCAGCAGACCCGGCGATTGCAGATAGGTATTGCGGTGCATCACGCCGTAGCGCAGGAACTCCGCGTTTTCCAGCCCCGGAATCAGCGAGAAGACCCGCTTTTGCTCCGGGAAGGTCAGGTGCGTCTGGAAGCCGACGATGTTGTACATCGTCCCCGCCGCATTGTCCTGCCGCAGCTGCACCACGGCGTAGGCGTCCTTGCCCGTTGAGGGCAGCGGCAGGCCGACCGGCTTGAGCGGGCCGAACAGCAGCGTCTCGTAGCCGCGGCGCGCCATGACCTCGACCGGCATACAGCCCTCGAAGACCTTGAGGTCGTGCTGGCTCTCCTTGTCAAATTCTTTCAGCTCCGCCTCTTTGGCGTGGATCAGCGCGTCGTAGAACACGTCGTACTGCTCCTTCGTCATCGGGCAGTTGATGTAGGACGCCTCCCCCTTGCCGTAGCGCGAGGCAAAAAAGGCGATGTCCATATTGATGCCGGAAAAATCCACGATGGGGGCTGCCGCATCGAAGAAATGCAGTTTTTTGCCGCCGATGCGGCGGTCGATCGCTTCGGAAAGCGCATCCGACGTGAGCGGGCCGGACGCGACAATCGTCACGCCGTCCGCCGGCAGCTCACAGACCTCGGTTTCGACAACCGTGATGTTCGGATGCCTTCTGATCTTGTCAGTGATGTAGGCCGAAAAACCGGCTCTGTCCACGGCAAGCGCGCTGCCCGCCGGGACGGCGGTGGCGTCCGCGGCCTCGATCACCAGCGAGCCGAGGCGGCGCATCTCTTCCTTCAAAAGGCCGACCGCGTTGGACAGCTCGCCCGAGCGAAGCGAATTGGAGCAGACCAGCTCGGCAAAGTTTTCACTGTGGTGCGCAGGGGTGAATTTTTTCGGCTTCATCTCGCAGAGCGTGACCTTGACGCCGCGCTCCGCCGCCTGCCATGCCGCCTCGCAGCCGGCAAGCCCCGCGCCGATGATTCTGATCCCGGCCAATTACTTTTCCTCGCTCTCGGGCAGCTCTGGCGCGTCCGCCTTATAGCCGCAGTCCTTATTGTGGCAGACGTACTGGTTCTTCCCTTTCTTGCGGAAGAGCATCTCGCCGCAGTCGGGGCATTTTTCGTTCGTGGGCATATCCCAGGACGAGAAATCGCACTCGGGATAGCGCGAGCAGCTGTAGAACATCGTGCGCTTCTTGCCGGTCTTGGAGACGAGCGGTGCGCCGCACTTCGGGCACGGAACGCCGATCTCGCGCGCAGGCTGCTTGGTGAATTTGCACTTCGGATAGTTGGCGCAGGCGTAGAAGCTGCCGTAGCGGCCGTTCCGCAGCACCATGTCACCGCCGCAAAGCTCGCACTTGAAGTCGGCGACGACCTGCGGCTTCTCCTCGCGGACGATCTCCTTGCCGTCCGGGCCGATCGGCTTCGTGTTCTTGCACTCGGGGTAGTTCGGGCAGGCGGCAAAGCGGCCGAAGCGGCCGTTTTTCACGATCATGCGGCTGCCGCACTTGTCGCAGATGATGTCGGTCTCCTCCGCGGGGAGGTCAATGGTGTTCTCCTTGAGCTTTTCCTCCGCGGCCTCCAGCGACTTTTCAAAGCCGCCGTAGAACGAGGACAGCACCTCCTCCGCCGTGGCTTCACCGTGGGCAATATCGTCAAAGCGCGTCTCCATCTGCGCAGTGAACGTATAGTCCACGACCTCGGGGAAGTTCTCCATCAGGAGCTTCGTCGTGACCTCGCCGAGCGAAGTCGGCACGAGGGCTCTGCCCTCGCGGGAGACGTAGCGGCGATCCACGATGGTCGTGATGATGGACGTGTAGGTACTCGGACGGCCGATGCCCTTTTCTTCAAGGAATTTGATGAGCGAAGCTTCGGTGAAGCGCGGGGGCGCCTCGGTAAAATGCTTCACGTTGTCAAAATCGCGGAGCGCAAGATGATCCTTTTCGGCGAGCGGCGGGATCTTCTCATTCTTGCCGACCTCACCGTTGTCGTTCTTCGGCGCTTCGTCCGCGGACTCCTCGTACACCGCCATGTAGCCCTGGAAGCGGACGGTATAGCCGCCGGTGCGGAAGGTATAGCCGTTTGCGTCAAAGTCCACCGTCTCGGTATCGAGCACGGCGGAGGCCATCTGGCTGGCCACGAAGCGATCCCAGATCAGCTTATACAGCTTGTATTGGTCATTCGAGAGATATTTGCGGATATGCGCCGGTTCGAGCTTCACGTTCGAGGGACGGATGGCTTCGTGCGCGTCCTGCGCGTTGGCCTTGGTCTTATAGACGCGCGGCCGGGAGGGACGATAACCATCGCCGTACTTTTCGCCGATCAGCTCAAGCGCAGCCGCCTGTGCCTCGGCCGAGATGCGGAGCGAGTCGGTACGCATATAGGTGATAATACCCTGCACACCGCCGTTTTCCGCGCCGAGGTTGATGCCCTCATACAACTCCTGCGCCACGCGCATGATGCGCTGCGACTGGAAGCCGAGCTTGCGGGAGGCCTCCTGCTGCATGGTCGAGGTCGTGAACGGCGGCGCCGGCTGCTTGGTCTTCGCCGTCTTCTTGACTGCCGTGCAGACAAATGCGTCACGGCCGATCTCGGAGAGCACCTGCATGACATCCGCTTCGGACGCGAGCTTCACCTTGCTCTTCCCCTTGCCGACGAGGCGCGCCTTGACCGGCTTGCCGTCCGGCGAGGTGAGCAGCGCGTCAATCGTCCAGTATTCCTGCGGGACAAAGGCGCGGATCTCGGCCTCGCGCTCCACAATGATGCGCGCGGCAACCGTCTGCACACGGCCTGCGGACAGGCCGCTCTTGACGCTCTTCCAAAGGAACGGGCTGAGCTTGTAGCCGACGATGCGGTCGAGAATACGCCGCGCCTGCTGCGAATTGACCAGATCAATGTCGATGTCGCGCGGGTGCTTGATCGCGTCCTTGATCGCCGTTTTCGTGATCTCGTTGAAGGCCACGCGGCTGCACTTCTCGGGTGCGAGGTCCAGCGCGGCGGCCAGATGCCAGGAGATCGCTTCACCTTCGCGGTCAGGGTCGGTTGCAAGGAAGACCTTGTTTGCCGCCTTGGCGTCCTTCTTCAGCGCCTTGATAAGATCGCCTTTGCCGCGGATATTGATGTAATGCGCCTTGAAGTTGTCCTCAATATCCACGCCGAGCGAGCTTTTCGGCAGGTCGCGCACATGTCCGTAGGACGCGACGACCTTATAATTGCTGCCGAGATAGCCCTTGATGGTACTCGCCTTTGCGGGCGACTCCACGATTACCAGATTTGCCATATTCACACACTGCGCAAGCGCAGTTCCTTTCGTTTATTTCAATCGGCGCAGCCGCCTCGGCGGCACACCGTCAGACTCTTGTATAACAGTTTCCGGGCAACTGCCGCACCACGCCCTTGCAGGTCAGTGCAAGCAGCGCGGTCAGCACATCCGACACGGGCGCGCCGCTGCCCGCCGCGATCAGGTCCACGCTGACCTGCCCCTCCTCGGGAATGCAGGCGTAGATCTTCTTCTCGGTCTCGGACATCGGCACAAAGCTCTCCGCGACCTTCGGTGTCCCGCTCTCCCGAATGGTGTCCGGGCTGTCGTCGGGTGCGGATTCCGGCTTTCTGCGCCGCACCTTTGACCAGGTGAGCCTGCTCGTCTTGGAAGCAACGGCGTATGTGCTTTCCGCTTTGGCGGCGTTGTAGTTCATCGCGCCGACCGCGCTTGCGTCCAGCTCCGGGAAATGTGCGGCCTCAAACAGATCGAGAATGTCGGTGGGCGTCGTCACCATCCGCGCGCCGCCGCTTTTGATCAGCTCGTTTGTACCGGTGCTGCCCGGCATCGTGATCGCGCCCGGCACGGCGAAGAGCGGCTTGCCCTCGGCCAGCGCTTCGCGCGCCGTGATGAGCGCGCCGCTTGTCTCCGGGCATTCGGTCACCAGCACACAGCGGGCGAGGCCGCTGATGATGCGGTTGCGCTGCGGGAAGTTGCGCGCGTCCGGCTCTGCGCCGGGCGGGTATTCACTGACGGCAAAGCCATCGCGCAGAATGCATTTATAGAGCTTGGTGTGCATCTTCGGGTACACCACGTCGAGTCCGCTGCCGAGCACAACCGCCGTCGGCATCTGCGCATCCAGCGAACCCGCGGCCGCCATGCCGTCCACACCGAGCGCCATGCCGCTGATGATGACGCCGCCCGCCGAAGCGAGGTCGTAGCTGAACCGATAGGTCACGTCGCGGCCGTATTCGGTCATTGTCCGCGTGCCGACCACCGCGACGCCGAGCTTGCGGTCAAAGTCGATCGGCTTGCCGATAAAGTACAGCACGGCCGGCGGCTTCGCAATCTGCTTGAGCAGACGCGGATAGCGCGGATCCTCATAGGTCATCACGCCGATGCCGAGCCGCCTGCAATCCGCAAGAATGCGCTCGGCACGGTCGGTGTCCTTGTCGCCGAGGCGCAGCCGGACCGACTCCGGGATCCCCTCGACGGCGGCGAGCGCCGCACGATCCGCCGCGTACACGTCGGCGGCCGAGGCAAAGTGTTCGAGCAGCGGATTCAGATACGGACTGGCCGCACCGAGGCGGACGCTGAGCCATGTCCAAAAAAGCACATCGCGCATAACGGGAACTCCTTTGCTGTCAGAATTTTATCGCTGAATATAGGCGAGGATCGACGCCGCCGTCGCCGCGTTGAGCGACTCGGAGGTCGGCGCGATCGGGATATAGACGCTGCCGGTGCAGAGCGCCGAAAGCGCCGGTGCAATACCGTGCCCCTCGTTGCCGATGACAAAGCAGTCGGCCGCCGTCGGCGCGACCGCATCCACCGCCAGCGCGCCTTCACGCAGCTCGGCCGCGTACACGCGCCGTCCCGACGCGCGCAGGGCGGTCACCGCCGACGCGAAATCCGAGACGATGTCCGCGCGGATGCGAAAGAGCGCGCCCATCGCGCCGCGCAGGGTGCGCGGATGATACAGATCGGCGCAGTCGTCGCTGAGAATCAGGCGGTCAAACCCGAACGCCGCCGCGCTGCGGACGATCGTCCCGAGGTTGCCCGGATCGCGCACCGCCGAGAGCAGCATCAGCTTCTCCCCGCGGCAGGCGTCGGCGTCATTTCTTTCTATTTTATATACTTTTCTGAAATTGTCAAGATATTTTATGACCGTAATGACGCCGTCCGGCGATTTTTCATCGCATAATTTGTCAAAAACCGGCTGCGCGAGCCGATAAAGGCGCGTATCCCGGTACGCCTCGTCCGCCCGCATTTTTGCGAGCGTATCCGCGATGATCGGGTGCGCCCTGCCCGCCAGCAGCAGCACCGCCTCGATCTCCGCTTTTGCGGCGACCGCCTCGGCAAACAGCTTGGCGCCGTCGCACAGAAACGATTGTTCGCGGCCGCGGTATTTTTTATCCGTCAGCTTGGCATATTCCCGCACGGTGGCATTGCTCCGGCTCTCGATCAGAATCTCGTCCCGCATACGCGCCCTCCTTTTGCAAAAATCTTTTCAAAGCAGTAAAAAACCCGGCGAAAACCGGGTTTTTGTCTGAATTAAAGCGCAGCCTTAGCTTTTTCCGCGAGAGCGGCGAACGCGTCCTTATCGTAGACGGCAATCTCTGCAAGCATCTTACGGTTGAGGTCGATGCCCGCCTTCTTGAGGCCGTGCATCAGCGTGGAGTAGTTCATGCCGCAGACCTTAGCCTGTGCCGAAATTCTCGTGATCCAGAGAGAACGCATGTCTCTCTTCTTCATCTTTCTGCCGGCGAAAGCATAGTTGCCGCTCTTGAGGACGGCCTGCTTCGCCATCTTGAAGTGCTTGCTCTTTGCACCCCAGTAACCCTTCGCTGCCTTCAGTACACTCTTTCTTCTCTTGCGCGTCATCATTGCGCCCTTAACTCTTGCCATTTTATCTAATCCTCCGAAATTAACTGATTTGAAATGATAAGCGAATTACTTCTGGATGAGCGCCTTGTAGGTGGGGGCCATCGAAGTGCTGAGGTATGCGCCCTTGCGGAGCGATCTCTTACGCTTTGCGGTCTTGATACCGAGCTTATGACGATGCTGGGAATGATTCATCTTTACCTTGCCGCCGCCGGTCACGTCAAATCTCTTTGCCGACGCCTTGTGAGTCTTAATCTTTGCCATTGTTCTATCTCCTTACAGTTAGTATACAGTGCGGTGTGCCGAAGCACATCTATATAAATTCCGCAGAATCTATAATTATTTTTTAACGGGCGCGATGATGGTGGACATGAATCTGCCGTCCAGCGCAATGCCCTTCTCGGACGTACCCAGCCCCTCGCACGCCTTGATGAACTTCTCAAGCTGTGCGCGGCCGATGTCCTGATGCGCCATTTCGCGGCCCTTGAAGCGGACGATGACCTTGACCTTGTCGCCGCCCTCGAGGAATCTGCGCGCATGGTTGACGCGGGTCTCGAAGTCGTGTGTGTCAATCCGGCAGGAAAGCTGGACTTCCTTGACCTTGACGATCTGCTGCTTTTTCTTTGCTTCCTTCTGACGCTTGTCGCGCTCAAAGCGGTATTTGCCGTAGTCCATGATACGGCATACCGGCGGCTCGGCCTGCGGAGAGATCAGCACGAGGTCAAGCCCCTTTTCATAGGCGATCTCACGTGCCTCATCCGTCTTCAGAATACCGATCTGCTCACCGTCCGAACCGATCACGCGGACTTCCTTTACTCTGATATCGTCGTTGATCTGCGTCGTATCCTTTGCGCTAATAGCTGACACCTCCAGTAAAATGAAAATCAAAAAATGCGGAGAAGAATCTCCGCACCAAGTTTCCGCCCGTCGGGCGGTAGCCTATTAACCGCGGCAACGGTGTCGCCGGGTGAGAACGGAGTACATTCTTCTTTGTTTTGCCCGATTATGATACCACAGTCCGCTTCGTTTGTCAACGGCTTTTTGCAAAAAAATGCGGAAATTTTGCGCGCGGCAAAAAAATGTCCCGTGAATTTTGCGTGAACCTATGGAAATCTATATACTTGTATGCTATAATAATAAATTGAAGTCTTATTGTCAAGCGAAAGGACTGCCCATGGCAGAAAACATATATGGCTGAAATCATTTCCCAAACCGAAGAAATCAATCTTCCGGTCGTCCCCCTGCGCGGCATGGTCGCATTTCCGTCCGTGCCGATGAGCATCGAGGTCGCCCGTGAACAATCCATCGGTGCGATCCGCGTTGCCGAGCGGCTCGGCGGCTGCATCGTGCTGGTCGCGCAGACCGACGTGTCGGTCGATAAGCCGACGCCCGACGATCTCTACCGCGTCGGCACGATCGCCAAGATCAAGCAGTCGGTCAAGACCGCCGAGGGCGGCGTCCGCGTCATTCTCGAAGGGCGCGCACGCGCACGGGTCACGGCCTTCACGCAGAGCGACAAGTTTCTCGGTGCGCTCGTCCGTCCCGCAGACGAACCCGCCGTACCCGCCGATTCCGGCGTTTACCGCGAGGCGCTGATGCGGCAGGCGCACGCCGCGCTCGACCGCGTGGCCGAGCTGATGCCCAAGCTCTCCGACGAGATGATCTTCTCGGCGAAGATGCAGCGTGATCCGGGCCTTTTGGCCGACTTCATCGCGGCCAACATCATCGTCAAATACGAAGACAAGCAGGCGGTGCTTGAACAGTTCGACCCCCTGCACCGCCTGGCCGATGTGCTGACTGTCCTCGAAAGCGAGGAGGAGATCCTGCGCTGCGAGGTGGACATTCACAAGAAGGTGCGCGCGCGCCTCGATCAGAACCAGCGCGACTTCTATCTGCGCGAGCAGGTCAAGGTCATTCAGAACGAGCTGGGCGACGACGGCGACAGCGAGATCGACGAGTTCTTCGACCGCATTGAGGAGGCGCACCTGCCGAAGGAGATCGAGGACAAGCTCGTCAAGGAGACGAACCGCCTCGCAAAGACCCCTTACGGCTCGGCTGAAAGTACGGTTCTGCACAATTACCTCGACGAATGTCTCGACATCCCGTTCGGCAAGTATTCCGAGACTGAATGCGACATCAAGCGTGCGGAAGCGATTCTCGACCGCGACCACGAGGGGCTCACCGACGTCAAGGAACGCATCCTTGACTTTCTTGCCGCGACGAAATTCTCCGGCAAAAAGGGCGGACAGATCATCTGCCTCGTCGGCCCTCCCGGCGTGGGCAAGACCTCGATCGCCGCGTCCATCGCCGAAGCGCTCGGGCGCAAGTACGTCCGCGTTTCGCTCGGCGGCGTGCGCGATGAGGCGGACATCCGCGGCCACCGCAAGACCTATGTCGGCGCGATGCCCGGCCGCATCGTCTACGCGCTCCAGCACGCCGGGGTGATGAACCCCCTGATCCTGCTCGACGAGGTGGATAAGCTGGTGAGCGATGCGCACGGCGACCCGGCCTCGGCGCTCCTCGAAGTGCTGGACAGCGAGCAGAACAAGGCGTTCCGCGACCACTTTGTGGAGATGCCGATTGACCTGTCCGAGTGCTTCTTCCTGGCCACCGCCAACACACTCGACACCGTGCCGCGGCCGCTGATCGACCGCATGGAGGTCATCGAGCTCGGTGCATACACCCGCACCGAAAAGCTGAACATCGCAAAGTCGCACCTGATTCCGAAGCAGATGAAGCTCTTCGGCATTGACAAGCGGCAGCTGACAATCACGCAGAGCGCGGTCGCCGAGCTGATCGACTACTACACCGCGGAGGCGGGCGTGCGCAATCTCGAACGCGAGATTGCATCGCTCTGCCGCAAGGTGACGCGCAAGCTGCTCACCAAGCCCGAGAAAATCACGATCCGCGCAGGCGACATCGGCGGCTATCTCGGCGCGCGCCGGATGCTGCCCGAAAAGCTCGCGCCCGCCGACGAGGTCGGCGTGGTCAACGGCCTTGCCTACACCGCAGTCGGCGGCGACCTGCTCAAGATTGAGGCGTCGGTGATGGACGGCACGGGCAAGATCGAGCTGACCGGCTCGCTCGGCGACGTGATGAAGGAGTCCGCACAGCTCGCCGTCAGCTACGTCCGCACGATTGCAGCCGATTTCGGCGTTGATCCCGACTTCTATAAAACCAAAGATATACATATCCACTTCCCCGAAGGCGCCGTGCCGAAGGATGGCCCGAGCGCGGGCGTGACCATTGTCTGCGCTCTCCTCAGCGCCCTCTCCGGCATCCCCGTCCGCCGCAGCGTTGCCATGACCGGTGAACTCAGCCTGCGCGGGCGCGTCATCGCCATCGGCGGCCTGAAGGAGAAAACAATGGCCGCATACACCTGCGGGATCGACACTGTGCTGATCCCCGCCGACAACGTCAAGGATCTCGAAAAGATCGACAAGGAGGCGCGGGCGCACCTGCGCTTTGTCCCCTGCAAGACCGCGCGTGAGGTCATCGACCACGCACTTGTACTGCCTGCCGCGAAAAAGCGCAGCGCGGCAAAGCTCCGCGCGGCGCGTGAAAGCAGCGCGGCGAAGAGTGCGCAGACGCACGGCGTATAATGCCTCATCAATACGCCCGCCAATGAGGAAAACGAAGCCAGGTGCGGTTTCAGCCCCGAAAAACCGTGTCTTCCCTTGTCAATCGAGGGTACACAAAAAAAGGACGACTATGAACATCAATCTTCAAAACGCGACGCTCGCGCACACGGCGGGTAAGGCGACGCAGTTTCCGCGCCGCGCGATCCCCCAAGTCGCGCTGATCGGGCGCTCCAACGTGGGTAAAAGCTCGCTCATCAACACCCTGCTCGGCCGCAAGGCGCTGGCGCGCGTCAGCAGCGCGCCCGGCAAGACGATCACCGTCAACTTCTATGACGTGGACGGCAAGCTGTTTCTGGTCGATCTGCCCGGCTACGGCTTCGCCAAGCGGCCGCCCGCCGAAAAAGCGGCATGGTCGGCGCTGACCGACGGCTACTTCACAAAAAATCCGAACATCGATCTGCTCCGCCTTGCGGTGCAGCTGGTCGATGCGCGCGTCGGCGCGACGAAAGACGACCTCGTGATGCTGGATTGGCTTTCGCAATCCGGCATCCCCTACATCGTCGTGGCCACCAAGGCGGACAAGCTCTCGAAGACCGCGCTTACCAAGGCGCTCGACGACATCCGCAAAACTGCGCTGCCGGATGCGGACATTCCGCTCTTTCCGTTCTCCTCCGAGACCTGTGAGGGCAGGCAGGAGCTGTGGAACGAAATTCTCGCACGCACCGAGCTTCTGTAATCCAAAACGAAAGGAATTCTGCCATGCTGCGTTCATTCCCCTATCTTTCCGGCGCGTCGGCGTTCGATGTCTACGAATTTCTGATCCGCATTCCGATCATCCTTTTTTCGCTGACCGTTCACGAGATCGCGCACGGCTACACGGCGTACAAGCTCGGCGACCCGACGGCGAAGTCGCTCGGACGGCTGTCGCTGAATCCGCTGAAGCACCTCGACCCCATCGGCGCGCTCTGTATGCTGCTGTTCGGCTTCGGCTGGGCCAAGCCCGTACCGATCAACACACGCTACTTCAAGAAGCCGCGCGGCGGCATGGCGCTGACCGCATTGGCGGGTCCGCTCTCCAATCTGCTGATGTCGCTCGTCGCCTTCATCATCGGACAGTATGTCTTTGTGCTCGGCGGCGCGCAGATATTCAGCGCGGACGTCAACTTCGTACAGCTGCTGTTCATCTTCTTCCAGACCTTCTACATCCTCAACCTCGGGCTTGCAATCTTCAACCTCGTACCTGTGCCGCCGCTGGACGGCTCGCGCATTCTGCTGGTCTTCCTGCCCGACAAACTCTATTTCGGCGTCATGCGCTATGAGCGCTACATCTACCTTGCGCTGCTCGTCTGCCTCTATCTCGGCGTGCTGAACGCGCCGCTGAACGCCGCCATGCGCGGTGTGCTGTGGCTGTTCTCCAAGATTGCGGGCATTCTCCCGCTTCTGTGAGAGGGCTGCATGGAAAAGCTGACATACCGGCTGGAGGTCTACGAGGGGCCGCTTGACCTTTTGCTTGACCTCATCGCCAAGAACAAGATTGACATCATGAACATCCCGATCTCGCTGATCTGTGACCAGTACATGCAGTACATCACCGACGCGCGAGCAATGGACATGGAGCTTGCGGGCGAATTCATCGTCATGGCAAGCGAGCTTTTATACATCAAAAGCAAGATGCTGCTGCCGCGCGCCGAGCCGGATGAGGAAGATCCGCGCGCATCGCTGGCCGAGGCGCTGCTGCTCTACAAGCAGGCCAAGGAAGCGGCCGAGCAGCTTGTCCCGATGTACGCACAGTACAGCGGCCGTCTCGAGAAGGACGAGGACGAGATCAAGACGGCAAGCGAAACGCCCGAGGGGTTGTCCCCCGCGCTTCTGCAAAAGGCGCTCGGCGTGCTTGCCATCCGCCTGCGCGAGATCGAGGCGGCGCATGCGCGCAATCTTTCGCCGCTCGTCAAGGAGGAGGTCGTTTCGGTCTCCGAAAAGATCGGCGAGATCGTGGTGCATCTGACAAAGAAGCGGGCCTCCCTGTCCGCCGTGCTGCACAGCGCCAAAACGCGTTCTGCGCTGATCGCCACCTTTATGGCGCTGCTGGAGCTGATTAAAGAAGGCACCGTCCTCTTAACCGGCGAGGACGGGGACAGCGGCAATGTCGGCGGTGACGTCACGCTGGAGCTGACCGACGCCGACAACATCCGCATCCCGGCCACCGAATTCTGAGAAAGAGCTTTCACGCGAAAGCAAAGGTCAAACATATGTCCGATCTCTTTGAAATTCCCGCAGCGACCAAAGAAATGCTTGAGGCCGTGCTGTTCGCGGCGGGGCATCCCGTCTCCTACACCAGGCTCGCGCAGATCCTCGAGGTGTCGGCGGACGAGGCGCAAAATCTCGTCAAAGATTTTGCCGCCGAATACAACAACGGCAAGGTCACGCGCGGCATTCAGCTTCTGACGTTTGACGACTGCTGTCAGCTCTGCACCAAATCAGACTACATTGCGGAGATCCGGACGGCGCTCGGCATCCGGCGCGGCGGCAACCTGTCCAATTCCTCGCTCGAGGTGCTGGCGATTGTCGCCTACAATCAGCCGGTCACCCGCGCGTATATCGACACGGTACGCGGCGTGGATTCAAGCTATGCGGTGAGCTCTCTGATTGAGCGCGGGCTGATCGAATCAAAATCCCGCCTCGACGCGCCGGGCCGCCCGATGCTGTACACGACGACCACGGCATTTCTGCGCTGCTTCGGCCTTGCATCTCTGGAAGATCTGCCCGCGCTGTCGGAGGGGGATGCTTCCCTGCTCGACTCGCTCAAGGCGGCCGGCGGCGAGATCGCGGATGAGCTCGGCGCGGAGGCGGCCGTCGCCGTCGGCGACTAAGCCGGCCGAATTCCGGCAAAACTATGAAACACGGGGGTGAGGACTCTGGGCTTTTGGATTCTGGCAATCATCCTGCTTTTGCTTGTGCTGCTGCTCCTCGTGCGTCTGCGCTTTGACATCACCTGCACAGAGGAAGTTACGCTCCGCCTGCGCATCCTCGGCATCCCGATCCCGCTCTATCCCGCCGCGGCGAAAAAAGTCAGGGTTTCCAAGTTCAGGCGCGGCTATCCGAAGGAAAAAGAGGCGAAAAAGCCTGCCGAAAGAAAGGCGAAAGCACCTGCGAAACCGGCCGAAAAAATGTCGCTCGGCGAAAAGATCGACATCGTGCTTGCGCTGGTGAAGAAGCTCTGCAAAAAGCTATGCAGGCATCTGCGGCTTGACGTTTCGCACATCGTCATCACGATCGGCGCGGACGACGCGGCAAGCGCCGCCATCACCTACGGCATCGTCTCGCAGTCGGTGGCCTATCTGCTCGCCTTTCTCGACGCGCATCTGAACATACGCAAAAAGCGGCGCGGCGAGATCGCGGTGCGCTGTGATTTTACCGCTGCGAGGACCGCCTGCGATATCCGCATCACGGCTTCGCTCGCCGTATGGCAACTGCTTGACATCGGCGTTTCTTTAGCGTATAATTATTTTAAAGGTAAAGATATCTTCAATCTGAAAAAATCTTAACTGCACGGAGGTTTACCATGGCAGAAAGCAAGATCAACGATATCATCAAGGTATCGCTTGAAAAAATCAAGGATATCGTCGGCGCGGAAACCATCATCGGCTCGCCGATCGAGACGGCCGCCGGTACGACCATCATCCCGGTGTCCAAGGTTGCCGTCGGCTTTGCCTCCGGCGGTCTGGACTATGACGCCGACAAGCAGGACAAGGATAAAAAGCCCTCGCTGCTTGCATCCGCCAGCTTTTCGGGCGGCGGCGGCACGGGCATCAGCGTCTCGCCGATCGGCTTTCTCGTCGTCGGCAAGGACGGCCGCGTGGAGCTGCTGACTGTGGACAACCCGAACGCGGGAGACACGGTGGATAAGCTCGTATCGGTCATCGAGCGTTCGCCCGAGATCATCGCGCGCGTCAAGTCCGCGTTCACCAAGAAGGGCGAAGACGAGGAATAAGAAAAGCACCGATTCCGCGCATCACCGCATAAAGCCGGTATTGCCGTGTTACAATACCGATACCCGCATCCGGCGGGCAGCTTTCAAGGACGGTGATACCATGTACGGAATCGGTGTATTTTTGCGGCGGGAGGCGTGCGTCGCGCTTGCGGTCTGTCTGTCCGCTTTCCCGCTCGTGCTCGGCGCGGGCGCGGCAGTCCCGGCGGTCTCCGCGTCGAGCGCGGCGCTCTACTGCCCGGCGACGGGCGAATTTGCCTTTACGCAGAATGCGGACGTGCGGCGCGGCATGGCGAGTACGACCAAGATCATGACGGCTCTCGTCGCCATCGAGCAGGGCGACACGGCAGCCGAGATTGTCATTCCGCCGGAAGCCGTCGGTGTGGAGGGGTCTTCCCTCTACCTGAAGGCGGGCGAAAAAATGACGCTGCGCGACCTGCTTTACGGTCTGCTTTTGCAAAGCGCCAATGACGCGGCGGAGGCGATCGCCGTCGCGGTCGGCGGCAGCGTCGAGGGCTTTGCCGACCTGATGAATGCAAAGGCGGCACAGATGGGACTGACCGACACGCATTTCACCAACCCGCACGGACTTGCGGACGAGAATCACTACACCACCGCGCGCGAGCTCGCCGAGATCGCGGCGGAGGCGATGCGGCAGCCGCTGTTCCGCGAAATCTGCGGATCGCGGCGCGCCGCGATCCCGAACGGCGAGGGCGGCAAACGTTATCTCGTCAATCACAACAGGCTGCTGTTTACCTATGCGGGCGCTGTCGGCGTCAAGACCGGCTTTACCAAGGCGACCGGGCGCTGCCTGGTCTCCGCCGCCCGCCGAGACGGCGTGGAGCTGATTGCGGTCACGCTCGGCGCGCCGGACGACTGGCGCGATCACGCGGCGATGCTGGACTACGGCTTTTCCGCATATGAACGTGTGACGCTTGCCGCGGCGGGACAGACTTTCGGCGTGCTTCCCCTGCTCGGCGGTGACGAGCCCGATGTGGAAGTCTGCACACCCGACGAGGTCAGCGTCGTCCTGCCGCGCACGCGCGGCAGTATCGTGGAGCGGGTCGTATTGAACCGCCCGCGCTTCGCCCCGGTCTACGCGGCGGACACGGTCGGCCGTGTCATCTGGCTGGCGGACGGCAGAGAAATTGCCGCGGCGCCGCTCACGGCCGCCCGCTATGTCGGCAGAGCCGAATCAACTGTTTTACGGAGCAACTATGGAAAAAATACGACTTCAAAAATTCTTCACGGACTGCAAAGTCATGTCGCGGCGCGCCGCCGAGGCTGAGATCGCCGCAGGTAAGGTCACGGTAAACGGCATCGTCGCCTCGGTGGGCGACAAGGTCGATCCCGACGTCGATGTCGTGGTCTTTGGCGGCAGAACGCTGAAATATCCGACCGGCGAGCATGTCTATATCATGCTGCACAAGCCGCGCGGCTATCTGACCGCCATGTCGGACGACCGCGGCCGCAAATGCGTCAGTGAGCTGGTGCACAGCGTCGGCTCGCGCGTCTACCCCGTCGGCAGGCTCGACCTGAACTCCGAGGGACTGCTGCTGATGACCGATGACGGCGAGCTTGCCAACCTGCTCACGCACCCGCGTCATGCCGTCGGCAAGGTCTACAACGTTTCGGTGCGCGGCGAGATCACCGAGGATATGCTCGAGCGGCTGCGCGCGCCGATGCTGATCGACGGCTACAAGACGCAGGGCGCAGAGGTCTCGGTCATCGAGACGCACGAGGGCGGCGGCAAGCTGCGCATCACGCTCTATGAGGGGCGCAACCGCGAGATCCGCAAGATGTGTGAGCAGGTCGGTCTCACGGTCAGCCGCCTCTGCCGCGTGCAGATCGGCGAGATCAAGCTGGATAATCTGGCACTCGGCAAATGGCGCGCGCTCGACCGTGCGCAGATCGCCTATCTGAACAGCCTGAAGACAAAGTAAAGCGAGGGATACATATGCTGATCGTCAAACCGATCGAAGATAAAAATGTACAGGAAGACGTCTGCACGGCCTGCGGCGCGGTCTACGATCCGGAGGCGCTGGCCTATGCGGCGCGGGAGGACGAGGCGCTCATCGGCGTCTGCCAGTTCAAACTCGGCGCGGGATGCGCCGACCTGCTCGATCTGAAAGCCGCGGCCGGTGTCGATGACTACGAGGGCATGTTCATCCTCGCGCGCGGCACACTGAACTTCATCGACCTGTGCGGCGTACATCGCGCGCGCTGCAAAGCGGATGCCGGCGATTCCCGCCTGCTCCGTGCCGTCGGCTTCCGCGCGTGCGGGGACGATATGCTGGAAATGGATCTGACGGGCGAATTCGACGGAAAATGTTCGCACTGTAAATCCTGAAAATATGCACATCAAAAAGCGGCAGAACCTGCCGCTTTTCTTTTTGTCTCGACGGCGTTTTCTGTTTTTGTGTAAGCATGTGCCAAATTTAACCGTCAAATTTTGTTACATATTTTGGTTAATTTTCTATTGCATTATTTACTATCTTATGGTAAAATAATATCACAAAATCAAAATAAAAGAAGAAGGAGCACCGCACAACAATGGAACTCAACACTAAAATTCTGATCGCCGACGAAAATGTCGAACAAAGAAATTTTCTGAAAGAAAACCTCTACCGCGCCGGATACCGGAACGTGGACATCGCCAAGGACGGCGAAGACGCTTTTCTGAAGATCAGCCGCAGTCATCCGGACGTCGCCATCATCGACGTGTGGCTGACCAAGCTGGACGGCATCGGCATTCTGCGCGACGCGCGGACGCTGGACTTCGGCAAGGATATACCGACCGCCTTCATTCTCGTCTCGGCCGTGCCGAATCAGAATCTGTTCATCGAGGCGACCAATCTCGGCGCCCAGCTCTGTCTGATGAAGCCCTACAATTATTCCAGCATGATCGAGCATATCGACGCGATCGCCGCACGCCGCAATAAGCCGCACGGAACGCTGTCGACAGCCACCGTCACGCCCGAGCCGTGCAGCAAAAACGACCTTGATCTTGAGACGCAGGTCACGCAGATCATTCATCAGATCGGCGTCCCCGCGCATATCAAAGGGTATCAGTATCTGCGTACGGCGATTCTGATGACGATCAGCGACAGCGAGATCATCAACTCGGTCACCAAGGTGCTCTACCCCTCCGTGGCGAAGAAATATTCCACCACGACCTCGCGCGTGGAGCGCGCCATCCGCCATGCCATTGAGGTTGCATGGGATCGCGGCGACGTGGACACGCTCAACTCCTATTTCGGCTACACCATCCAGAACAACCGCGGCAAGCCGACCAATTCCGAATTCATCGCGATGATTGCAGACAACCTGCGGCTTAAACTCAAGCTGTTTTAAGATAGATCAAAATAAGGAAAGCGACGCGCCGTGCGCGTCGCTTTCCTTATTTTTCAGTTTTGATTTTATACTGTGTCCCGTCGCAGGTGATCGTGATCGTGCCGCACAGATCGGTGCGCAGGACCTGCACGTCGTGCGCTTTCAGCCGTTCGAGCGTCGATTCGTGCGGATGGCCGTAGGAATTGCCTTCGCCGACCGAAATGACCGCGATCTGCGGCGATACCGCCGCGATGAATTCCTTACTCGACGAAGTGGACGAGCCGTGGTGTCCGACCTTGAGTACGTCGCAGGCCGGTACGCCGTTTTCCAGCATATCCGTCTCCGAGAGCGCCTCGGCATCACCCGTGAACAGGAATGTGCCGTCCCCATAGGTCAGCAGCGCGACGATGCTCATGTTGTTGAGATCGTCATATGCCTTGACCGGGGCGAGCAGGTCGATCGTCAGGCCGCCGAGTGTCAGGCGTCTGCCTGCTTTTCCCTCGATGACGCGGCAATCCTTTTCTTCGATCGCCGCAATCAGCTTCTCAAAGGTTTTGGATGTGGAGACCGCATTCGGCATGACGACGCTGTCGATCGTATAGGCCTCGACGATCGCCGCCGCGCTGCCGATATGGTCGGCATGCGGATGCGTGAAGATCGCATAGGCAAATTCCGTGATACCGAGATCGTCGATGCAGCGCTTGATCGCCGCCTCGCTCTGCTTGGTCCCCGCGTCGATCAGAAGGTTGCCGTCCGGCGTCTCAATCACGGCACAGTCGCCCTGCCCGACATCCACGAAATGCACGGCGATCTGCGCCTGCGCATCTGTCGGTATGTCGTCTGCCGCCGATCTGCCCGCCGCGGCAAAGAAGATCGCCGCCGCGACCGCTGCCATAAGCAGGAAAAGTGCGGCGGCAATCAGCCATTTCCGATTTCGTTTACTTGGCTTCATTTCCGTGTACGATCAGACGCAGCATCTGCATGAAGCGCGCGCAGGAATCCATGTCCAGCCGTTCGTTCACCGTGTGGATATCCCGCATGGTCGGCCCGAGCGACAGGATGTCCATGTCCGGGATCGCCGCTTTGATGAAGCCGCACTCCAGCCCCGCATGAATGCCGCAGACGCGCGGCTCACGCCCGTAGACCCGGCGGTAAGCGTCGATGTAGATGTCGCGCAGGGGCGAATGCTCCGCATAGCCCCAGGACGGATACTGCCCGTCCTTTTCATAGGAAAAGCCCATGTCGGCGGCAAGCTTGCAGACCTCGTCCGTAAGTTGTTCCTTTTCCGTGTCATCCGACGAGCGAATCATACTGTGCAGCAGGAACGCACCGTCCGCCGCGCGGACAACGCCGGTGTTGAGCGAGGTCTTCACGAGGTCGATATGCTCATAGCGTGAAACCACGCCGTTCGGAATCGTGGCGATCAGCTTGCAGATCTGCGCCGTTGCATGCGTGTCAAAGGCATTGCCGACAAAGTCAAAGCGCTCAAGGCTGATTTCTGCCGCGGCGTCTGCCGCCGTCACGGTCTTCTGCGCGCGCTTGAACAGCTCGGCAAGCTCATTCTCCGCGCCCTCGCCGATGAGCAGCTCCGCGCAGGCGTCGGTCGGGATGGCGTTATCCTTTTCGCCGCCCTCGAAGCGGATCAGGCGGCAGTCATATTTCTCGCAGATCCTGGTGAGCAGTTTGCCGAGACGGCGCGCCGCATTGACCTTGCCGAGGTGGATATCCGAGCCGGAATGGCCGCCCGCGAAGCCGGACACGCGGACGCGCAGTGCGCTGCCGCTTGCCGCCGTTTTTGCAAAATCGCGGTATATTTTCAGGTGGCAGCCGCCCGCGCAGCTGACGATCGCCTCGTTCTCATCCTCGGAGTCAAGGTTCAGCATCTGTCTTGCGGTGATCCCTGCGTAGTCAAAAGCAATCGCGCCGTCCATGCCGGTCTCCTCCGAAGTGGTGAACAGACATTCCAGCACGCGGTTCGGCTTTTCTTCCAGCAGCGCCAGCGCAAGCGTCACGCCGATGCCGTCGTCCGCGCCGAGCGTCGTCCCCTTTGCGCCGAGCCAGCCGTTTTCATCGACAAACAGCTCCAGCGGATCGGCGGAAAAATCATGCTCCGACCGGGATTCCTTGACGCAGACCATGTCGGTATGCCCCTGGAGCAGCAGCGGCGCGGCCTCCGCCTTTTCGGGAACATAGCGCAGCAGCACATTGTTTGCCGCATCGCGGCAGTATTCCAGTTTATTTTTCTTTGCAAAGGCCTCCAGCCAGTCGGCGACGCCGCCCTCATTGCCGGACGAGCGCGGGATGGCGGAAAGCTCGCCGAACAGCTCCAGCGCGCGTTTCGGCTCGCGGTTTTCAAATACAGAACCCATATGTACCTCCTACAGCAAAAAGCAAGCGGCATTCCGCGCGCCCGCTTTTCTGCTTTATTATGACATTCTCGACAGCTCGTCGAGCTTCTTCCCCGTGCCGAGCGCAACGCACTGTACGGGATTCTTGGCGATGCGCGTGCGAATGCCGGTCGCCTTGGCGATGCGCTGATCCAGCCCGTACAGCAAGCTGCCGCCGCCGGTCATGACGATGCCGTTGGCCAGCACGTCGCCCACCAGCTCCGGCGGAGTCTTTTCCACGACCGAACAGACCGCCTCGATAATGGCGGAAACCGGCTCATCCAGCGCCACGGTCATCTCGGATGCGCACAGGCGGACCGCCTTCGGCAATCCCTGCGTCTGGCATCTGCCCTTGACGTTGATATACTTTTCCTCCGGACGCGGGCAGGCCGATCCGATGTGGACCTTGATCTCCTCCGCAGTACGATCGCCGATGAGGACACTGTACTTCCGGCGAACGTATCGGACAATCGCCTCATCGAATTTATCGCCGCCGACCTTGATCGACTCGCTGGCGACAATGTTGTTCAGCGAAATCAGCGCGACATCCGTTGTGCCGCCGCCGATGTCCACGATCAGATTGCCGTTCGGCATGGAGACGTCGATGTCCGCGCCGATCGCCGCCGCCATAGGTTCTTCTATCAGATAGGTTTTTCGCGCGCCCGCCTGATTGGCGGCGTCTACGACCGCGCGCTCTTCAACTTCGGTAATGGAACTGGGTATGCAAATCATCATACGCGGGCGAATGAGCATGTTGCCGCAGGACTTGGCAAGAAAATGCCGCAGCATCTGCAGCGTCACATCATAGCGGCTGATGACGCCGTCGCGCAGGGGGCGCACCACGTCGATATTCTGCGGCGTCCGCCCGAGCATCTGCTGCGCCTCGCGGCCGACGCAGATGACACGTTCCGTCACCTTGTCAATCGCCACAACCGACGGCTCTTCGAGGACGATTCCCCGCCCTTTTACATATACCAGTACCGTTGCCGTACCGAGGTCAATCGCAATATCCCGACTCATCGTACATCCTTTCGGTACTTCATTTCATAATAATACATCTTAATTATATATCATTTGGCAGGTAAAATCAATCGTTTTTGCGTTTATTCTTGCGATAAGTTTGTGCGAGGCTGACGCAGCAGACCTCGGCGGCGCCCGCCGCCGTGAGCGCGCGCACGCATTCGCCGAGCGTCGCGCCGCTGGTGACCACGTCGTCCAGCAGCAGAATGCGCATGCCCCGCACATCGGCAAAGCGGCGCAGCCGGAACGCGCCGCGCACGTTTTTGGCGCGTTCGCGCGCATTCAGCAGCTTCTGTTCGGTCTTGGCATGTCCCGCGCGGCGTACCAGCAGCGCACGAAACCTTGCGCCGGTCTCTCCGGCATAGATCCGCGCCAGCTCCCTCGCCTGATCGTATCCGTACTTTCGATAAGACGCCGCCGAGCGCGGCGCATAGGTCACGACCGTCTCCGCCGTCACCATATCGCGGATCTTCGCCGCAAGCTCGCGCGCGAGAAACCGCATGGCCGCGGCGGTGTTCCGCCGTTTGACCGCATAAAGCAGCCGGTGCAGCACAGGCGTACCGTCCGACTTGTAAAAGAGCAGCTTGCGATAGGACATGCAGCCGCTGTTTTCGAGATATCGCGGCATACAGTAGCACTGCGGCGCGGTCATGCCGCAGAAATCGCAGTATTCGTCTTTGGCATGTTCATAGGCGCGGCGGCAGGCATCGCACAGGCCGTCGCCGCTTTTGTCCATGCGTTCGCCGCAAGCCGCACAGCGCGGCACGAACAGAAAATCGAGCAAACGGTCAGTCATGGCTCCTCCCCGCGCTGCGCAGCATGTCGCAAAGCCCCGTGTAGCGCACCGTCTCGCGGTCGTTTTCCACCATGCGGGAAAGCGCGTCCTCGCGGCCGATCAGCACCGCCATGGTTTTGGCGCGTGTGACCGCCGTGTACAGCAGATTCCGCGTCATCAGCATCGGGGGGAAGTCGGTCACCGGCATGACGATGAAGGGGTATTCGCTGCCCTGGCTCTTATGTACCGTGATGGCATAGGCATGCTCAAGGTCGTCGAGCAGGTCAAAGCCGTATTTGACCTTGCGCCCGTCGAAATCAATCAGCATATAGGACTGGCGGTCGTAAATCTTCTCAATGACGCCGATGTCGCCGTTGTAGATACCGAAGCGCTCCTTGCCTCCCTCATCCCAGGTGAGATCATAGTTGTTGCGGATCTGCATCACCTTGTCGCCCTCGCGGAAGACGATATCGTGATATTTTTTCTCGATCTTCTGCGGCGACGGCGGGTTGAGCGCGGCTTGCAGCAGAAGATTGAGCGCCTCCGTGCCTGCCGCGCCCTTGCGCGTGGGCGTGATGACCTGAATCCTGTCAAACGCGCTCACGCCGTAGGTGGCGGGCAGACGCCGCTCAACGACCTCGGCAAGCGTCGGGATCAGCGCGCCGCCCTCCCGCTTCATAAAGAAGAAATCCTTGTCGTGCGCGTCCAGAACCGGCATCTCACCGCGGTTGATGCGATGCGCGTTGGTGACGATCAGGCTCTCGCTGCCCTGCCGGAAAATTTCGGTGAGCCGCACGGTGTTGAAGCACTCGCTGTCGATCAGGTCGCGCAGGACGTTGCCCGCACCGACACTGGGAAGCTGATCGCAGTCGCCGAGCAGGACGAGGCGCGCGCCGGGGCGGATCGCGGCCAGCAGCGCCTCCATCAGAAACATGTCGATCATGGACGCCTCGTCGATGATGATGATGTCCGCGTCGAGCAGATTATGCTCGTTCCGTGCGAAGGTCGCGCCGTCTCCGTCGTCGGTCTCATCGCGGAACTCGACCTCGAGCAGGCGGTGGATCGTGCGCGCCTCGCAGGCGGTGGATTCCGCCATGCGCTTGGCGGCGCGGCCGGTCGGCGCGGCCAGCGCGACCTCGCAGCCCATGCTCTCGTAGATGCGGATAAGCGCCTTGATGATGGTCGTTTTGCCCGTGCCGGGGCCGCCCGTGATAATCAGCACGCCGCTCGACGCCGCCTCAAAGATCGCCTTGCGCTGCATGGAAGCGTATTCCAGACCGCTTTCCAGCATCGCACGGTTGACCAGCGGCTCCATATCCTCGACCGTATAGCGCACACAGGCGCGATCCAGGCGCAGAAGCCGCCCGGCGATGCTGCGCTCCGCCTCATAGAAGCGGTTGATGTAGAGCAGCGAGCCCGCCTTGCGGTACATATAGCCGATCTGCTTTTCGACAACGAAATCTTTTTCGTGCTGAGAGATCTCCTTCGGGTCAAGCTCGAGCAGCGACGCAACCTCGGCAATCACCTGCTTCACCGGCAGGCAGGCGTGGCCGCCGGTCTCACAGGCGCGCTCCAGTACGCGCACCGTTGCGCCGAGCACGCGTTCCCGCGCGTCGGGCGCGCCGCCCGCGCCCATGGCAATCTGATCCGCTGCCGTAAAGCTGAAGCCGCGGATTCTGCCGCAGAGCGCATAAGGGTTTGCGCGCAGCTGCTCCACCGCGCGGTCGCCGAGGCTCCGGTAAATGCGCAGTGCGACATGCATCGGCACGACATCGCGGCAGAAGTCAAACAGGCGGTAAAAGCCCATCTGGCGGCGGATCTCCTCGCCGATCTCGATCGCGCGGCGCGGCGAGATCCCCTTGAAATCCGCCAGCCAGTCCGGATGATTGCTCATGACCTCAAAGGTGTCCGCGCCGTACATCTCGACGATCTTCCCGGCCGTCTTCGGGCCGATGCCCTTGATGACGCCGGAGGACAGGTATTTCAGGATCGCGTCCGGCTGCTCGGGGATCCGCTTTTCAAAGCTGTCCGCCTTGAACTGTCTGCCGTACTCACTGTGCGTGACATAGCTGCCGCGCGCCGTGATGCTCTCCCCTTCGCTGACAAACGGCATTGTGCCGACGACCGTCACGATCGTCTTTTTTTCGGTGGAAACCTCCAGGATCGTATAGCCGTTCTGCTCGTTGCGATAGACCACCGACTCCACGGTGCCGGTGACTTCTTCTTTTGCGCCTTTTACGTCCTCCATGCTTCCTCCGTTACTGTTTTACATACACTTCATACCCGAATTTTTCTGCTGCGCGTGCGCCAGCGCGGTCGGTCAGCACGACCGGATGCCGTTCGGTCTCGCCGCTTTTGCCTGCGAGGTGCTCCGCCTTCAGAAGCATCTCGGCCGTGCGCATCTCGTCGTCGCCGGATGCAAACCGCACCGCGTATACAATGCCGCGGCTCTTGGTCGCCAGCATGACGATCTCGCGAATGACGGTATAAACGCCGAACACCGAAAACACGCTGAGCAGAATCAGGATAAGATCATTATACACGAAAATCACCCCCATAGCAATATATGAACGAATTGCTATGAGGGTAATCCGGTCGGCGGAACTGCCCGCCGGGATGCTTTACTGCTTTGCCGCGGCGCGCAGCGTGTCGGCAAGGTCGGTCTTCTCCCAGGGCATACCGAGGTCTTCTCTGCCCATGTGGCCGTATGCCGCGATCTGCTTGTAGATCGGGCGGCGAAGGTCAAACTTCCGGATGATGGCCGCGGGACGGAGATCGACCGTCTTGCAGACGATGTCGGACAGCTTATCGTCCGCGATCACGCCCGTACCGAAGGTATCGACCATGACCGAGACCGGCTTTGCCACGCCGATGGCGTATGCGATCTGCACCTCGCACTTCTTGGCGAGGCCTGCCGCGACGACGTTCTTCGCGATGTATCTTGCCGCATAGGATGCGCTGCGGTCCACCTTGGTCGGGTCCTTGCCCGAGAAAGCGCCGCCGCCGTGACGGGAATAGCCGCCGTAGGTATCGACGATGATCTTGCGGCCGGTGAGCCCGGTATCGCCCATCGGGCCGCCGATGACGAAGCGGCCGGTCGGGTTGACGTAGATCTTCGTCTGCTCATCCATCATGTCAGCGGGGATGATCGGCCTTATAATCTGCTCGATCACATCCGCGCGGATCTTGTCGAGGCTGACCTCGTCGCTGTGCTGCGAGGAAACAACGATCGCGTCGATGCGGACCGGCTTGCCGTCGTCATATTCGACCGTGACCTGCGTTTTGCCGTCGGGACGGAGATAGTCCAGCGTACCGTTCTTGCGCACCTCGGTGAGGCGCAGTGCCAGCTTGTGCGCCAGCGAGATCGGCAGCGGCATGAGCTCGGGCGTCTCGTCGCAGGCATAGCCGAACATCAGCCCCTGGTCGCCCGCGCCGGTGTCCAGTCCGTCGCTCTGCTCGCCCGCCTTGGCCTCGGCGCACTTATCCACGCCGAGCGCGATGTCGGGCGACTGCTGGTGCAGCGAATTCAGCACCGCGCAGGTGTGGCAATCGAAGCCGTATTTCGCGCGGTCGTAGCCGATTTCCTCGACCGTTTTGCGCGCGATCTCGGTGATGTCCACCTTTGCCTTCGTCGTGACCTCGCCCATAATCATAATCAGACCGGTCGTCGTAAAGGTCTCGCATGCGACGCGGGACTGCGGGTCCTCCGCCAGCATGGCGTCGAGAATCGCATCCGAGATCTTGTCGCAGATCTTATCGGGATGCCCCTCGGTGACCGATTCGGATGTAAACAGAATTTTGCTCATTTGTGCCCTCCTGCGGCAAAAGAAAAACCCTCGCGATTGCTCCCGAGGGTGAAATCTCATCTCTCAGGAATTGGCACCTTACAAATGCAGGTTGCCGGGCTTCACAGGGCCAGTCCCTCCGCCGCTCTTGATAAGAAAATATTTATTTGTTGATGCACCCAGTATACCACGGAATCCGTGGTTATGCAATAGATTTTTCGATTATTCTTCGGAAAAAACGCCGTTTTTGTCGGTCTCCGTGATGCGGCCGTACAATTCCCCGTCCGCGCGGTACAGGAAATACACGCCGTCGCCCGCGTAATCGACGTTCAGACGTGCGGTCGTATCGGTCTCCGGCTCATAGGCATACACGGCGTCCATGGACGAAAGCGTTTTTTCGTCGTATTCCCAGCGCAGGTACGCATACGCCTCATCGAGCGGGATCGGCACATAGGTGTTCCAGTCATCCGTATCCGCGTTGCGGCAGCGCACCGCACCGGTCAGCGCCCATGTCGATTCGGTCACGCCGACGATATGCTCGTGAAAGCGGCAGTTCAGCTCGGGGACATAGCTTGCGCTGAGGTTCAGCACCGCGATACGCCCCACGCCGCGGTTCTCCCTTCCGAGCGCCGCAACCGCCCCGACGACGCGGGAGTCCGCCTCGTAATTCGCCTTGTAGTCCGCGACCTCGGACACCGCCGTGACGCAGAACACCACGGCGAAAACGCTGCCGACGACGGCCAGCGTCTTTTGCCTGCCGCGAAACAGCGCACGGCAAAGTGCATCGCCGACCAACGCGAGGCCGACGAAGCTCGGCACGGTCCCGCGCAGCGAAAACCAGGGATTTGCCACGATGAAAAACGGCGCAAGCGGCGCGGCGGCAAGCAAAAGCCCGCCGAGAACCGGTGCAAGCACTTTGCCGCGCGCCCGCTCTCCGCCGAACTGCGTCAGCGCAAAGAATACCGTGCACAGCAGCAGGAGAACGCACCACAGCCATGCGCCGTCAGACAAAATCCGCAGGATGCCGCGAATGAAGCCGTGCGAGAGAATATACCAGCCGCCGCCGAGAAAGGCAGACTTCATCTGCCCGACGAGGTCCGGCAAGAAGGTGTCGAAATAGTACAGGGATGTCGGCAGGATGACCTCGGTGCGCCCGTCGTAAAGCGCGCTCGGCCCGGAAAGCGCCGTGACACCGAAGTATACGCCCGCGACAAGCAGGCTGAAAAACACCGCCGCCGCGCGTTCCCGCTGCTCCCGCCGGGCAAGAAACGCAAGCAGGAGATGCAGCGCACAGGACAGCACCGCCGTCTGCTCATAGAAACAGAAGGTCAAGAATTGCAGCAGCAGCGCGCCGATCAGCCGCCCCTTGCCGCCCTGCTCCAGGAAACGCGCGAAGCAGGCTGCGCCCAGCGCGGCAAACAGCAGCCCCGGAATGATGCGCGAGGAGGCGCTGACCCAGTATGTCCCCTCGATGCCGAGCGGCATGAGCGCATAAAACACGACAAACAGCCCGCCGGTGCCGAACTGCTTTTCAAACAGATTGCAAAACGTCACGGCCGACGCGGCATACATCGCGGAAAGCAGCAGCACGGACAGAATCATGCACGGCCAGAGCCACGACCAAAGCGTGATGTCCATAAGGCCGGCCAGCGGACGCGCGGCAAACAGCCCGAGCTTGCCGATCAGATGCGGCACGCTGCCCATCGCGGCGTAATTATGGTATTGAATATAGTCATCCAGCTGCGGAAAATAGCGAAAGCCGAAGTACAGATACCGCAGTGCCGCAAGCAGGAAAACGGACAAAAAAGGCAGAAGGGTATTCTGCCTTTCCCGATTCACCTGTGCAAAATGCAGTCTCTTCAAGCCGATTCCTCCGTCAGAACATGAATTGCAGGAAGTTCAGAAAGCCGTAGGACACGCCGGCAACCAGCAGTCCGGCCGTCAGCACGCCTGCCGTAATGGCGGGGAGCGCCTTTTTCATGCGGATATCCAGCATGGCGGCGATCAGCGCACCCGTCCATGCCCCCGTGCCGGGCAGCGGAATGGCGACAAAGATAAACAGGCCCCAACCCGCATATTTCACGATGGACGCCGAATGCCGGTGCGCCTTGCTCTCCACCCAGTTTGCAATCTTCTCAAGGTGCGGAATCCCTTTCATCCAGTTCAGAATAAAGCGGATGAACAGCAGGATGAACGGCACGGGCAGCAGATTGCCGACGGTGCAGATCAGATAGTTCTCCCAAAAGGGCAGCCCGAACCCGCAGCCGACCGGAATCGCACCGCGCAGCTCGATGACGGGCAGCATGGAGATCAGAAAAGTATAAAGCGTGTGGTTCAGGTTCTCAAACATGCGGTCCCTTGCTCCTTTGCGTGATACTTCTATTGTACACAATCCGGCGCCGCAAATCAAGGAAAAAACGGAATTTTTTATAAATCCTTAAACCTCAGCCGCCGAGCTTTGCGCCGAGCACCGCAAAGAAGAAAGCGAGCGCCGCTGCGATGACCGCAAGCGAAACGACCGTGACGATCACTGTATTTTTATTCGCTCCCTTATGCGGTTCGCCGATGGCCAGCCGTGTACCGCGCATCGCCGTGGTGACGGGCTTATACAGCAGCATGACCAGCGCGGAATTGAGAACGCCTTTGAGCAGGTTGAACGGCAGCAGCAGCGTCGGGATCATGGCGATGACCGCCTCAACCGGAACGCCCTTAAAGCCGGGCGTGATAATGAGGTTTGCCGCCAGCATGACCGCCGTCATGGCGAGCGTTGCGGAAAGCAAGCCGAGCACGGCGGTTTTCAGGCTTTTTCTGTATGTATAGACGAGCGACGCCACCACGGTGTAGGTCGCAGAGCCGACGAAGTTCATAATCATGCCGTCGATACCGGTCTGGCTGATCGTGATCATTTCAAGCAGCGCGGTCACGGCGGACATTGCAAGTCCGGCAAGCGGGCCGAGATACAGCGCACCGATTGTCATGACGGCATCCTTGATGTCAAAGGTCAGAAAATCGACGCGGAACGGCGTCAGAAACATGGATAAATATGCAATCGCGGCGAATAATGCGGTTGCGGCGATACGGTTCATTTTTTGTGTGGAATTTGTCATAATACCCTCCAAAACTTTGGAGAAAAAGGAAATTCCCCTGCAAAAAATGCAGGGGAACGAATGACCGCAAAGACGCGGAAACCCTTTTCTATCTTTTCTCATCCAGACTGTACTGTCGGTGCAGGAATCTCACCTGCTCGGCACTTGCGTGTTCGCGGACTTTACCGCCGGTATGGAATTGCACCATTCCCCAAAGATATAAATTCAGTTTTGATGCGGCGCCGCCAAAGGCGGTCTGCCGCAAATGCAGAAGGACGACAGCATGCTGTCGTCCTTCCTTTTACCTTTGGCAAACGCCAAAGGAAGTCATGCGGGAATTAGCCCTTGATCTCGGTAACGACGCCCGAACCAACGGTTCTGCCACCCTCACGGATAGCGAAGCGCAGACCAACCTCGATAGCGATAGGCGTAATCAGGGAAACGTCCATGTTTACGTTATCGCCGGGGCGGCACATATCAACGCCTTCGGGCAGCTTGATCGTACCGGTAACGTCGGTGGTTCTGAAATAGAACTGCGGACGATAGCCCGAGAAGAACGGCTTCTGACGACCGCCCTCTTTTTCGGTCAGAACGTAAACCTGGCCGATGAACTCGGTGTGGGGGTTGATGGAGCCGGGCTTGCAGAGAACCTGACCTCTTTCGATCTCGTTCTTCTGAATACCGCGGAGAAGTGCGCCGATGTTATCGCCTGCCTGAGCCTCATCCATCATCTTGTGGAACATCTCGATACCGGTGATAACGGTCTTCTTTCTCTCGGTGGTCAGACCGATGATCTCAACTTCGTCAGCCATCTTCAGGATACCTCTCTCAACACGACCGGTAGCAACGGTACCACGGCCGGAGATGGAGAATACGTCCTCGACAGGCATCAGGAACGGCTTGTCGCTCATTCTGTCAGGCGTAGGAATGTAATCGTCAACAGCGTCCATCAGCTCCTTGATGCATGCATACTCGGGAGCGTTGGGGTCGGTGCTTGCGCACTCAAGTGCGACGCGGGCAGAGCCTCTGATGATCGGCACATCGTCGCCCGGGAAGTCGTACTGCGACAGCAGGTCACGAATTTCCATCTCAACGAGGTCGAGCAGCTCGGGGTCATCCACGATATCGGTCTTGTTCATGAAGACAACGATTGCGGGAACGCCGACCTGACGAGCGAGCAGAACGTGCTCACGGGTCTGCTGCAGAGGGCCGTCGGTACCTGCAACGACGAGGATAGCGCCGTCCATCTGTGCTGCACCGGTGATCATGTTCTTGACATAGTCAGCGTGGCCGGGGCAGTCAACGTGTGCGTAGTGACGCTTTGCGGTCTCATACTCAACGTGTCTGGTGTTGATCGTGATACCTCTTGCTCTCTCTTCGGGCGCGTTATCGATCTGGTCATAAGCCATGAACTCGATGTTGCCGTTGCCGAGAGACAGGTACTTGGTGATCGCTGCGGTCAGCGTGGTCTTGCCGTGGTCGACGTGACCGATCGTACCGATATTAACATGGGGTTTGGTTCTCTCAAACTTTTGCTTTGCCATTTTTAATATCCTCCTGATATAAAATTTTTAATTGAATTTTGTTCTATAAATCGGTTTGCACCGAAATATCAAAATTAGTCTTTCTTGCCTCTTGCCTTGATGATCTCTTCCTGGATGTTCTTCGGAACTTCAGCGAAGTGGCTGGGCTCCATGGTGTAGATACCGCGACCCTGCGTTCTGGAACGGAGGCTCGTTGCATAACCGAACATCTCGGACAGCGGAACAAACGCGTTGATCTGCTGTGCGCCCGCGACAGGCTCCATCGACTGGATCTGACCGCGGCGGGAGTTGAGGTCGCCGATGACATCGCCGAGATAATCCTCCGGCGTGGTGACGGTAACCTTCATGATCGGCTCGGTGAGCACGGGGTCCGCCTCGCGCATAGCTTCCTTGAACGCCATGGAACCGGCGATCTTGAATGCCATTTCGGAGGAGTCGACTTCGTGATACGAACCGTCATAAAGCGTGACCTTGACGTCGACAACGTTGTAGCCTGCAAGTACACCGCTCTGCATAGCGCCCTGGATACCTGCATCAACGGCGGGGATGAATTCCTTCGGAATCGAACCGCCGGTTACTGCGTTGACGAACTCGTAGCCCTTGCCGGGCTCGTTGGGCTCAAGAATAATCTTGACGTGACCGTACTGGCCGCTACCACCGGACTGTCTCTTGTACTTCGTCTCGTGGTCAACCTTCTTGCGGATGGTCTCCTTGTAAGCAACCTGCGGGTTACCTACATTCGCCTCGACCTTGAACTCGCGCAGAAGTCTGTCGACGATAATCTCCAGGTGAAGCTCGCCCATGCCGGCGATGATGGTTTGTCCGGTCTCCTCGTCCGTATAGGTACGGAACGTCGGGTCTTCCTCAGCGAGCTTCGACAGCGCGATGCCCATCTTTTCCTGACCTGCCTTCGTCTTCGGCTCAATTGCGACACGAATAACGGGTTCGGGGAATTCCATCGACTCAAGGATGATCGGGTTCTTCTCATCGCAGAAGGTATCGCCGGTGGTCGTATTCTTGACGCCTACGACAGCCGCGATATCGCCCGAGTAGCAGCAATCAATGTCCTTACGGTCATTTGCGTGCATCTGCAGGATTCGACCGAAGCGCTCGCGCGTTCCCTTGGTCGAGTTGTATGCAGCGCTGCCCGCCTCGATCTTGCCCGAATAAACTCTGAAGAAGCAGAGCTTACCGACGAACGGGTCGGTCATGATCTTGAATGCAAGTGCGGAGAACGGCTCGTTGTCATCTGCCTCTCTGTGGTCTTCCTCACCGGTGTCGGGGTTGATACCCATGACAGGGGGAATATCCAGCGGAGAAGGCATATAGTCGATGATTGCATCGAGCAGCTTCTGTACGCCCTTGTTCTTGTAGGAGGTACCGCAGGTGACGGGGACGAGCTTGTTTGCGATCGTTGCTGCGCGGATTGCCTTTTTCAGCTCCGGCACGGTCGGCTCTTCGCCCATCAGGTACTTCTCCATCAGCTCGTCGTCGGTCTCGACGACGGCTTCGACGAGGTCTGCACGGTACTTCTTCGCCTCTTCCAGCATATCCTCCGGAATGGGCTCGACGCGCATATCCTTGCCGAGATCATCATAATAGATATCAGCCTCCATGTTCAGAAGGTCGATGATGCCTCTGAACGTGGACTCCTTGCCGACAGGCAGCTGAATCGGGACAGGATTGGTGTGCAGTCTGTCCTTCATCATCTGAACCACACGGTAGAAGTTTGCGCCGGTGATGTCCATCTTGTTGACATACGCCATGCGCGGAACCTGATACTTGTCAGCCTGTCTCCAGACGGTTTCAGACTGAGGCTCAACGCCGCCCTTTGCACAGAAGACGGTTACCGAGCCGTCGAGCACGCGAAGCGAACGCTCAACTTCAACGGTAAAGTCAACGTGACCGGGAGTGTCGATGATGTTGATTCTGTTGTTCTTCCAGTAGCATGTGGTAGCCGCGGACGTAATGGTAATGCCGCGCTCCTGCTCCTGCTCCATCCAGTCCATCGTCGCAGCGCCTTCGTGAACTTCACCGATGCGGTGCGTCTTGCCGGTGTAGAACAGGATACGCTCTGTCGTGGTCGTCTTACCGGCGTCGATGTGCGCCATGATGCCGATATTACGAGTCCGTTCAAGCGAATATTCTCTTGGCATTGTTTTCTCCTTCTGTGCGGCTTAATATCTGTAATGTGCAAAAGCCTTGTTCGCTTCTGCCATCTTGTGCGTCTCTTCCTTCTTCTTGAATGCACCGCCGGCGCTGTTCTTCGCGTCGATAATCTCGCCCGCGAGTTTTTCCGCCATGGTTCTTTCACTGCGCTTTCTGGAGAACGCAGTCATCCAACGAAGTCCGAGCGTCTGTCTTCTCTCAGCTCTTACTTCCATAGGAACCTGATAGGTTGCGCCGCCGACACGGCGAGCCTTGACCTCGAGTACAGGCATTACGTTTTCAAGAGCTGCCTGGAATACTTCGAGAGGATTCTTGTTTTCTTTTGCCTCTACGATGGCGAATGCATCGTATACGATCTTCTGGGCAACACCCTTCTTGCCGTCATACATGATATTGTTGATCAGTTTGGTTACAAGCTGGGAGTTGTAAATCGGATCCGGCAATACTTCTCTCTTGGAAATTTGACCTCTTCTAGGCACTTTCCTTCCCTCCTTCATAAAAAATGAATCTCATCGGTACTCGAATTTGATAATCCGTAAGCGCTCGTCCAAGGTGTGTATTATAGCTGTACATAAACATTTATATTACGCACTCGTTTGACGGCACAAACTGTACCATTTTGCTTTGAAATAAGCGTGGCTTATTTCTTCGGACGCTTTGCGCCGTACTTGGAACGGCCCTGGTTGCGGTTGGCAACACCCTGTGCGTCCAGCGTGCCGCGGATAATGTGGTAACGGCAGCCAGGCAGGTCACGAACTCTACCGCCTCTGATCAGTACGACAGAGTGCTCTTGGAGATTGTGGCCGATGCCCGGAATGTAGGTCGTTGCTTCCATACCGTTGGTCAGTCTGACTCTTGCGATCTTGCGAAGTGCAGAGTTCGGCTTCTTCGGGGTGGTCGTGGTGACCTTCGTGCACACACCGCGCTTTTGGGGCGAACTCAGGTCGGTGGCCTTGTTCTTCAGGGTGTTGAAGCCCTGCTGAAGGACAGGCGCCTTGGACTTGTAGACCGCCTTGGAACGTCCGTTCTTAACGAGCTGGTTAAAGGTTGGCATACTTTTCCTCCTTCTTTGAAATATAAGTGTTTATATACGGCATCGAAGGTATTCACAAGCGATGCTGTATGTATCCCGGAAACGCCTGTAACAACACAGTCGTCACCAAAATACATCACATTATAGCATTTACGCGCCGGTTTGTCAAGCGTTTCGGGGACTTTTGAGCGGAATTTTACAGGTTTTTTGCATGTTTTTCGCTTTTCAGTCGCCATTTTTTCAGTATGGACAAATATGGGCATTTTTATTTCGCGCTGCCGAAAAAAAGACCGCCCTGCGCGGGCAGCGCGCCGCGCGGAGCAGTCTCTTTTTGCTTTATTCGGCCGTGCCCGTGGGCGCAGCTGTCGAAACCGGGTATGCCGCATCGGTCGGGAATACCTCGATGTCGTTGTAGACGGACAGACCCGTGCCTGCGGGAATCAGCTTGCCGATGATGACATTTTCCTTCAGACCCTGGAGGTGGTCAACCTTGCCGCGGATCGCCGCCTCGGTCAGAACCTTGGTGGTCTCCTGGAAGGATGCCGCGCTGAGGAAGGATTCGGTCATAAGGGCCGCCTTGGTGATACCGAGAAGCATCGGTGAGCCCTCCGCATGGCGCAGCTCGGTCTCACCGGCCGCGATGCGGGCGTCGATCTTCTCGTTTTCTTCGATGAATTCGGGCACATCCGCCGTCGTGCCGACGAGCAGCGAGGTGTCACCCGCGTCATCGATGTGGATCTTGCGCGTCATCTGACGGGCAATGATCTCAACGTGCTTATCATTGATCTCAACCGCCTGGAGGCGATAAACGCGCTGTACCTCGCGGATGATATAATCATAGACCGCTTCGATACCGTTGGTCTTGAGGATGTCGGCGGGCGCCTTGTTGCCCTCGGTCAGGCTCTGGCCGATCGTGACATGCTGCCCTTCCTCCACGATGATACGCGTGCCGAACGGGATCGGATATGCAAACTCTTCGCCGGTCTCATCCGAGGTGACAACGACATTGCGCATATTCTTGCTTTCCTGCATACGGACCGTACCGGTAGCTTCGGTGATGATCGCGGCCTTCTTCGGACGGCGCGCCTCGAGAAGCTCCTCGACGCGGGGCAGACCCTGCGTAATATCCGAGCCTGCGATACCGCCGGTATGGAAGGTTCTCATCGTCAGCTGCGTACCGGGCTCACCGATGGACTGTGCCGCGATGATACCGACCGCTTCACCGACGTTGACCTTCTTGCCGGAGGCAAGGTCGGCACCGTAGCAGTGTGCGCAGACGCCGCGCTTCGCCTTGCAGCGCAGGATGGAGCGGACGAGAACCTGCTCGACGCCGCTCTTGCCGACGGCATCCGCCTGATCCTCGGAGATCAGATCGCCCTTCTTGACCAGGACTTCGTCGGTCGTGGGATCGACGACATCCTCGAGCGAATAACGCCCGACGAGTCTGTCCTTGATCGGCTCGATGATCTCATCGCCGTCCTTGATGTCGCAGACGACAACGCCCTCGGTCGTGCCGCAGTCGTCCTCATGAATGATGACCTGCTGCGAGACATCGACCAAACGGCGGGTGAGGTAACCCGAGTCTGCCGTACGGAGTGCGGTATCCGAAAGGCTCTTACGCGAACCGCGGGCACCGATGAAGTACTCGAGGTTGTTCAGACCCTCGCGGAAGTTCGACTTGATCGGGATCTCCATCGTCTTACCGTTGGTTGCAAACATCAGACCGCGCATACCGGCAAGCTGACGCAGCTGGCTGGCGTTACCGCGGGCGCCGGAGTCAATGATCATCTTGAGAGAGTTGAACTTGTCGAAGCCGTCGGTCAGCGCCGTGGTGACTTCCTCGGTCGTCTGCTCCCAGATCTTGATGACGTTGTTGTAGCGTTCCTCTTCGGAAAGCTCGCCGTCGAGGAAGTGCTCGGTGACAACGCCGACCTTCTGCTCTGCCTCGGCGACCTTGGTATACTTTTCGGGCGGAATCTTCATGTCGTAGACCGAGATCGAAATACCGCTCTTGGTCGAATACTTGAAGCCGGTTGCCTTGATGTTATCCAGCATCTGCGCGGCAACGGTGATACCGTTGATCTTGATGCAGTTGTCAATGATCTTGCCGAGCTGCTTCTTCTTGATGACGAAAGCAACCTCGAGGTCCAGCAGCTTATCCGGGTCGCTGCGGTCTACATAACCGAGGTTCTGCGGAATCTGCCGGTTGAAGATGAGGCGGCCGAGCGTCGCATCGACGATCTTGGAATACTTCACGCCGTCGATCGTCTTCTCCATGCGGACGCGGATCGGTGCGTGGAGGCCGAGCTGACCGTTGGCATAAGCCATTTCAGCCTCGTCCATGTCGCGGAAGATGCGGCCTGCGCCGATTTCATTTTCGTTGATCATCGTCAGATAGTACGAGCCGAGGATCATATCCTGCGAAGGCACCGTGACGGCACGACCGTCTGCGGGCTTCAGCAGGTTGTTGGCGGACAGCATCAGGAAGCGGGCCTCCGCCTGTGCCTCTGCGGACAGCGGCACGTGGACCGGCATCTGGTCGCCGTCGAAGTCGGCGTTGAACGCCGAGCAGACCAGCGGGTGGAGCTTGATAGCTCTGCCCTCGACGAGGATCGGCTCAAATGCCTGAATAGACAGTCTGTGCAGCGTAGGCGCACGGTTCAGCAGAACCGGATGCTCCTTGATGACATTTTCAAGTGCGTCCCAGACCTCGGGATACACCTTGTCAACCTTCTTCTTGGCTTCCTTGATGTTGGCAGCCTTCTGCGTCTCGACCAGGCGCTTCATGACGAAGGGCTTGAAGAGCTCAAGTGCCATTTCCTTCGGCAGGCCGCACTGGAAGATCTTCAGATCCGGGCCGACGACGATAACCGAACGGCCGGAATAGTCCACGCGCTTGCCGAGCAGGTTCTGACGGAAACGTCCCTGCTTACCGCGCAGCATCTCGGACAGCGACTTGAGCGCGCGGTTGGACGGTCCGGTGACCGCCTTGCCGCGTCTGCCGTTGTCGATCAGGGCATCGACCGCCTCCTGCAGCATACGCTTCTCGTTGCGCACGATGATCTCGGGCGCGTGAAGCTCCATCAGCTTCTTCAGACGGTTGTTGCGGTTGATGACGCGGCGATAGAGGTCGTTTAAGTCGGAGGTTGCAAATCTGCCGCCGTCGAGCTGCACCATCGGGCGGATTTCCGGCGGAAGCACCGGCACGACGTCGAGAATCATCCACTCGGGACGGTTGTGCGACAGGCGGAACGCCTCGATAACCTCCAGGCGCTTGATGATCTTCAGCTTCTTCTGGCCGCTGGCATGCTCCAGCTCCTCTTTCAGCTCCTTGGAGAGCTGTTCGATGTCGATCTCGGCCAGCAGCTCCTTGATCGCCTCCGCGCCCATACCGACGCGGAAATCGTTCTCGTAGCGCTCATACCACTCGTTGTATTCCTTTTCGCTGAGCAGCTGCTTCTTCTGCAAGCCGGTCGCACCGGGATCAATGACGATGTACTGCGCAAAATAGAGCACACGCTCAAGATTTCTCGGCGTGATGTCGAGCAGCAGACCGATGCGGGACGGGATCGCACGGAAGTACCAGATGTGCGACACCGGCGCGGCCAGCTCAATGTGGCCCATGCGCTCACGGCGCACCTTCTTGGTCGTGACCTCGACGCCGCACTTCTCGCAGATCTTTCCCTTGTGGCGGACGCGCTTGTACTTGCCGCAGAGGCACTCCCAGTCCTTCGTAGGCCCGAAAATGCGCTCGCAGAACAGGCCGTCCTTCTCCGCCTTCAGCGTTCTGTAGTTGATCGTTTCCGGCTTCGTGACCTCGCCGTACGACCACTGACGGATCATATCGGGAGACGCAAGGCCGATCTTGATTGAATCAAAAACGTTATCCATTTATTATATTACCATCTTTTGCGGGCTCCGCAAAAGCACCTCTCCTATTAAATTTGAATCTCATTGCGTCCCGCATGTGCGGGACTCCGATCAAACGTCGAAGGAATCGCTGTCAACGTCGTCCGCGAAGAAATCGCCGTCGCCGTCCTCGCCCTCTTCTTCCGTGAAGGAATCAAAAAGCTCGTCGGTCTGTACGGTCTCTCCGAGGTCGGAGGCGCTGATACCGTCTTCGTCTTCAATAGGACTTACATAGTTGGGGGTCTCCAGATCGTCGTCACCGATCTTGGCAAGCTCGATCTCCTCGCCGTTCCTGTCGAGCACGCGGACATCCAGTGCCAGCGACTGAAGCTCCTTGACAAGGACCTTGAAGGATTCGGGCACGCCCGGCGTCGGAATATTCTGCCCCTGTACGATTGCTTCGTAGGTCTTGACACGTCCGGTGACATCGTCACTCTTGACGGTCAGGATCTCCTGCAGCGTATAGGCCGCACCGTATGCCTCGAGCGCCCAGACTTCCATCTCACCGAAACGCTGGCCGCCGAACTGCGCCTTACCGCCGAGCGGCTGCTGCGTTACCAACGAGTACGGGCCGGTGGAACGCGCGTGGATCTTATCGTCAACCAGGTGGTGGAGCTTGAGGTAGTACATGTAGCCGACCGTGACCGGGTTGTCAAACGCCTCGCCGGTTCTGCCGTCGTAAACGGTGGTCTTGCCGTCCACCACATAGAGCTTGCCCTCTTGCAGCAGCTTCTCGTACTTTTCGGGATCGGTCTGCTTGCTTACGCTGACGCACTCGTTCTTGCCGGTCTCGGGGTTCTGCACCAGCTCAACCGTTTCCTTGCCGTCGATGTTCTCACCGGGACGGATCTCGCGGCAGAGGCCCGCTTTCTTCAGCAGGTCGAGAATGTCCTTCTCGCTTGCGCCGTCGAACGCCGGGGTCATGACCTTGATGCCCAGTTCCTTTGCGGCGCGGCCGAGGTGAACTTCAAGCACCTGACCGATGTTCATACGCGAAGGAACGCCCAGCGGGTTCAGCACGATGTCCAGCGGTGTGCCGTCTGCGAGGAAAGGCATATCCTCGGGCGGCAGGATGCGCGAAACAACGCCCTTGTTGCCGTGGCGGCCTGCCATCTTGTCGCCGACCGAGATCTTTCTCTTCTGCGCGATGTAGACGCGGACGACCTTGTTGACTCCGGGCGGGAGATCATCCTGCTGATCGCGCGAGAACACCTTGACGTCCACGACGATACCGCTCTCACCGTGCGGAACACGGAGCGAGGTATCGCGGACTTCTCTTGCCTTCTCGCCGAAAATGGCGCGCAGCAGTCTCTCCTCTGCGGTCAGCTCGGTCTCGCCCTTCGGCGTGACCTTACCGACGAGGATGTCGCCCGAACGGACTTCCGTACCGATCTTGACGATACCGTCGGAGTTCAGGTCCTTCAGCGCGTCGTCGCCGACGTTCGGGATCTCGCGGGTGATGACTTCCTCACCGAGCTTGGTATCGCGGGCTTCATGCGAATACTCCTCGATGTGGATCGAGGTGTACATATCGTCGCGGACGAGGCGCTCGTTGAGCAGAACCGCGTCCTCGTAGTTGTAGCCCTCCCAGGTCATGAAGCCGATCAGCGCATTCTTGCCGAGTGAAATCTCGCCCTCGTAGGTGGCGGGGCCGTCGGCAATGACATCGCCCTTCTCCACGCGGTCGCCGTCGGAAACGATCGGCTTCTGATTGACGCAGGTGCCCTGGTTGGAGCGCTTGAATTTAATGAGGTGATAGGTGACTCTCGTGCCGTCGTCCTGCCGAACCGTAACGTCGTCGGCGGTCACACGCTCGACCACGCCGCCCTCCTTGGCAAGGACGCAGACGCCGGAGTCGATCGCCGCCTTGTACTCCATGCCTGTGCCGACGATCGGTGCGTCGGAGACCATCAGCGGGACAGCCTGCTTCTGCATGTTCGAGCCCATGAGCGCACGGGTATTGTCATCGTTTTCAAGGAACGGGATCATCGCGGTCGCAACCGAGACCAGCATCTTCGGCGCGACATCGACATAGTCGACCTGCGATGCATCCACCTCAAGGATCTCGGACTTGTCGCGCGCAATAATGCGGCTCTTGACAAATCTGCCCTCGGCGTCGAGCGGCTCGTTGGCCTGTGCGATGATGTAGTTGTCCTCGACGTCCGCCGTCATATACTCGACGATGTCGGTGACCTTGCCGGTCGCCTTGTCCACCTTGCGGTAGGGCGCCTCGATAAAGCCGTAGTCCGAAATCTTCGCGTAGGTTGCGAGGTAGGAGATCAGACCGATGTTCGGGCCTTCGGGGGTCTCGATCGGGCACATTCTGCCGTAGTGCGTGTAGTGTACGTCACGGACCTCAAAGGATGCGCGGTCACGCGACAGACCGCCGGGGCCGAGCGCGGACAGGCGGCGCTTGTGCGTCAGCTCTGCCAGCGGATTGTTCTGATCCATAAACTGCGACAGCGGCGAAGAGCCGAAGAACTCGCGGATCGCCGTGACGACCGGGCGGATGTTGATGAGGTTCTGCGGATGCAGCTCCGTGCCGTCCTGCACCGTCATTCTCTCCTTGATGATCTTGTCCATGCGGGAGAAGCCGATGCGCAGCTGGTTCTGAAGCAGCTCGCCGACGCAGCGCATACGGCGGTTGCCCAGGTGGTCGATGTCGTCGAAGTTGCCGACGCCGTGCGACAGGCCGATCAGATAGTTGATGGATGCAAAAATGTCATCCTTGGTGATGTGCTTGGGGCAAAGCTCGTGAATGCGCTTTTTCGCCTCCGCCTTGACGGCGTCCACATCTCCGCCGCACTGCTCCAGGATCTCGCGGAGCACGACGGTTCTCACCTTTTCGTTGATGCCGCAGTCACGCAGATCAAAGCCGAGCAGATTCTCCGGCTCGGTGGTGTTGTTGGAGAAGACCTTGACGGCCGTGCCGTCATCGAGGGCAAGCACGACCTCGTTGATGCAGTTCTTTTCAATCTCGCGCGCCATCTCGCGGGTCAGCGTGACGCCCGCCTCGCAGACGAGCTCGCCCGTGAAGGGGTTGACCGCGGGCTCGGCCAGCTTGTGGCCGACAATACGCCCGGCAACATCCAGCTTCTTATCGTATTTATAGCGGCCGACCGGTGCGAGGTCATAGCGCTTGGGATCAAAGAACAGATTGTTGATGAGGATCTGCGCGCTCTCCACCAACGGCGGTTCACCCGGACGGAGCTTCTTGTAGATCTCCTTGAGTGCCTCATCGCCGAGGGTGGTGTTGTTTTCTGCCGCAAGCGCCGCGCACTCGTCCTTCTCGAAGGTCGCCTTGATCAGCGTCTCGTCGCCGAACATCGAGAGGATGTCCGCATCGGACTCCACGCCGAGCGCACGGACGAGCACCGTGATCGGAATCTTTCTCGTCTTGTCGATCTTGACGAAGAATGCGTCGGATGCATCGGTCTCATATTCCAGCCATGCGCCTCTGTACGGGATAACCGTCGCGGTGTGCATGTGCTTGCCGGTCTTGTCGATCGCGTCGCCGTAGTAAATGCCGGGCGAGCGAACGATCTGCGAGACGATAACGCGCTCTGCACCGTTGATGACAAACGTACCGTTGTCGGTCATCATCGGGAAGTCGCCCATGTAAATCTCGGACTCTTTTACCTCACCGGTCTCCTTGTTGGTAAGTCTGACCCTCACCTTGAGGGGCGCCGCGTAGTTGACGTCGCGCTCCTTGCATTCCTCGACCGGATATTGCGTCTTCGGGTCGATGGAATAATCGACGAACTCGATAATGAGGTTGCCCGAGTAATCGACGATCGGAGAAACGTCGTCGAGCACTTCCCGCAGGCCATCTCTGAGGAACCACTCAAACGACTTCTTCTGCACCTCGAGCAGATTGGGCATTTCAATCGCCTCACCGACTCTTGAAAAGCTCATTCTCACATTCTTACCAAGCTTCTGGGGTGTGAGCATAGTATAGAATCACTCCTTCTTTCAAATCTCGCCGCTTGCGAAAACAGCAGAAAATTTCACTTCATGCGCGCGCGTTATAATATTAATGTGAAAATTAACAAAAAGAGTGCCGACAAAACCGAATTTTTCTTCAAAAGAGTCCATTCGTTCCGTCTTCTTCTTTTTACTCTAAATATACCGATTCGCATAATTAAAGCAATTATAATGCAGTTTATTATTATAGCAAGCTTCCCGCAGCCTGTCAAGCGTTTTTTTGCTTTTTTTCAAAAAACCGCGTATATTTTCGCCGAAAGCTGCAAAATTCCTGCACGCCCCGCCCCGTTTTTCGCCTTTTTCGAAAAAAATCGAAAAAGCCCTTGCTTTTTGTTCCGACTTATGCTAATATAAATATTCGTAAATGAGTAACTTTGCTGTGCGCACCCTCTCAGGCGCCGGCTGGTGTTCATATTCTTACTTTTGAAGGAGGTGAACCTCGTGCCGAACATCAAATCCGCAAAGAAGCGTGTAAAGGTCATCGAAGCGAAGACGCTTCAGAACCGTATCTTCAAGACGCAGCTTCACACCATCGTAAAGAAGTATGACGCAGCTCTGGAGAGCGGGGACAAGGCAGCCGCAACCGAAGCATACAAGGAAGCTGTCAAGAAGATCGACCAGGCAGCCAACCGCAACATCATTCACAAGAATGCAGCTGCACACAAGAAGAGCCAGTTTACCATTAAACTCAACAAGATGGCATAACCGAGAGCAGACCGACTGACGCACGGTCTGCTTTTTGTTTTGCCCGCGCATACAAAAAAGCACACGGCGGCGCCGTGTGCTTTTTGTATTGAGATTATTTTGCGCGCATGTCCGCCATGGCGATGCGGGTGAAGATGACGCACGCCTCGGAACGCTTGATGCCGTCATTCGGGCGGTAGTTGCCCGTTCCGGCATCGCCGCCGACGATGCCCGCATTATACAGCTTCTGCACCGCCGCGTAGCAAGCGAGGTTGCTTGTCACGTCGGGGTTCGAGCCGTCCCGAACAGCTGCATATTCGCCCTCGGGCAGAATGTTTGCAAAGGCGATGGCCATATCGCCGCGCGTGATGGGTGCGTTGTAGTCCTTGAACTGTCCTGCTTTGATAATGCCGTTTGCGATGCAGTAGTCCACATAGGGGTCATACCAGTTCTTTGCGCCTGCGGTATTCACCGTCTTGCCGTTGTAGATGGTGTGAATATTGGCCGCCGCGGTCAGCGCCTGTGCAACCGTGAAGCTGCCGTCGGGCGAGAACTTCGCCGCGCTCGTGCCGTTGGCAAGCCCGATGCGGTACGCATCGCGCACATAGGTATAGAACCATGCGTTTGCCGTCACGTCCGTGAAGTTATCCGCATAGTCGCGCGTGAAGCTGAACTTGTTCTCGGCGAGCGACGCATTCTTGCGGTCAAACTTCGCCGCGATCTTGGTAAAGAAGCTGGTCTTCTCCGCCGCGTCGCTGTAATTGAGCGTCGTGCCGCCGGTAACCTTCACGGTCGCCTTGGAATAGTTGGTCAGATCGAAGAAGTCGATCGTACCGCCGTACCAGTTCAGCGTGAGACTGCCGAGCGTTGCGCTGTTGGTCGTGCCGAAGATGTTGGTGATCGCCGCCTTGTCGCGCAGCTCGACCGTGACGTTCGCCGTCGAGGTGAAGGGATTCTCCTCACCCGTGTTGACCGGCGCGAAATAGAGCGTACCGACTTTGGCGTCGCCGCCGATACGGATCGTCGCGTCGCCGTTGTAGGCAGGTTCGGTGACCTGTCTCGAATATGCCGCGATCACATAGTGGCTGCCGCTCTTGATGGTGATGTCGACCGGCGCGTCCGAAATCTTCGAGGCGACCTTGCCGTTGTAAAGCGTGGCCTGCCCCGCCTGGTAGCCGCCGATGATGTCGAAGCCGTTGGCAAACGAAGTGCCGACAAAGCCCGCATCCGTGCTGGTCATCGTCACGCCGGTGTCAAAGACGAGCGGATTGTGCTGTGCGATGACGCAGTAATACTTGCCGGTCAGACGGAAATCAATATCCTTGAAGATCGTCTTGCCGTCGCAGACGAAACGCGCGCCGGGCGAAACGATCGCCGCGCCGCTCTTGCGATAATCCACGCCGCCGTAGACCGAGGTCAGCGTGACCGAGCCTGTAAAGTTCTTGGTGTAGTTGAAGGACTTTGCCTGCGTAAACTCGCCGCAGACAACGATGGTGCAGTCCTTGGACAGATCCAGCGCGTCATAGGCCGCCATCAGGTTGTTGAGCGCCTTTTCGGGCGTGGAGCCGTCGCCTGCACCCGTACCGCCGAGGTAGACCACGTTCGCGTTTTCCACCTGCGCCGTGCCGCTTGACTTCGGCATCGTACTGACGTCCTCGCGGAAGGTGATCGCGTCGAGATCCGCTTCAACGGTTCTCGTGCGCTCGATGACCGCCTCCACGTTCTTCATGTACAGAACCTTGCCGTCGTAAGCGAGATCGACCGTGTTGACGTCCTTGTTCAGCACAACCGGAATATAAGCAACATCCGCGCCGTTTTTCGCAAGCGCACCGGTCTTGTAGAACGGCACCGTGCCGAAGCTCTCGCCGTTGACCGTGATCTTTGCATCCACGATGGCATTCGACGGGTTGGCAAAGGTGCATTTCAGCAGCACTTCACGCGACGATTTGCCGTCCACGGTGATGCGCACGCTGTTCTCATATTTGCCCTCCGCATTCAGGATCGTGCCGACGGTCGCCGCCTCCATCGGCAGCGTGATCTGCATCCCGGACGGTGTGGTTTCTTCCAAACGATAGAGCGTCAGCTCGTCCGCAATCGCATAGCAGGTCGAGGCGCAGGCGGGCAGCATGAGGCCGATCTGCATGGTCTCCGCCGTCGCGCGGAACACGAGGTCGCGCTTGACGAAGTCGGTCTGCGCCGCGACAGATGCGGTCTGCGTCTTACCGGAGGCATCCCGTGCGAAGAGGTAGCCGGTCGCGTCCTTGGAGGACAGCGCATACGCATCGAGACGGTAGACCGAGCCGACCTTCAGCCCGGTAATCGTCTGATATGCGCCGCTCTCCCGGCTCGGGTCGCCGTTGACCTTCAGCGCATATTCGCCGTAGAAGGCGTAGGTCGAAATCTCGGGCGCAGCCCCGCCGAGCGAAGTCCAGCCGGCAAGATCGCCGGTCTCGAAATTGTAGTTGTTGATCTTTACATAGTCGTAGGTGCGGAAGTTCGTCTTCGGGATGTAGTAGTTGCCGCCGACGATCTTGCCGCCGTTTTCGACGAGGACGCGCTCAAAGTTCTCCCGGAACATGTCCATGATGTCGGTGAGCTTATAGTTCTCGGGAAGTCCCGCATGATGCATCCAGATGCCCTTGTCATTGGCCGCTTCTTCGACATAGGTATTGACGATGATGCCCTTGCCGTCCTGCCACAGATAGGTGTTGGCCTCCTCGGGCAGCACCGCCGTGCCGCCGATGATGCCGAGCACGGGCAGGAAGCACACGCCGCGCGCGTCGTAGCCCGACAGCGAGAAGATCTTGCAGGTCAGGTCGAAGTCGCCGTTGCCGTACAGCAGACCGAGGATGGAGAACGCCATATTGATGTCCACGCGGCTCTGCTCGTTGACGGTCGTCTGCCTGGAGTAGTAATGATAGTTGCGGCGGGTGCAGAGGTCCTCTGCCAGCACAATGGCGCGCCGCCAGTCGGTCGGATTCTCCTTGTAGAGCTTCATGCAGATGGCGATGACCTCGCGCTCCCACGAATCCTCGGCGAAAATTGCCGCCGCGTCGCGGATCAGCGTGGGAATATCGCTCTCATAGTACGCCATGGCGTACATGGCCGCAATATAGTCCGTCCAGCCGAGGTTGTCGGTGTCGCCGGTGAACGGTCCGAACATCGCGGTGAGATCCACCGCGACATTGGGCATACCCGCGGCGACCATGCCGAGCGTGTTGGTCTCGATCCAGGGCTCCTCGCACCAGGAATAGTGGTTGCCGTACTCGGCTCTGCCGACGTAGGGCGCGACGTAGCCCTTGTTCTTGGAGAGCGCATATGCACCCATCGTGCGGTGGCCGCCGCCCATATCCCATACATCGTACTTGACCCAGTCGTCGGTCATCACCTTGGTGGTCGGCGTGCCGTACTGCTCATACATGTCACGCAGAATGTACAGATTGAGGATGTCGATGCCGAAGGAGTCGGCCACATAGGATTCCCAGATGCCGGTCGTCTCGTTTTTGAACAGCTTGGCGACCTTCTGATGATAGGGGTTTTTCTGCGTGTCGCTTCCCTTCATCACGCCGTACCAGCTGTCCGGCAGAGCTACGCGGGGCGAACCGTCGCGGTTCCAGACAAACTTGTAGTCGGTGAAGAAGGACGTGAGCTTGGCAAGATACGCCGCGCGCGTCTTGTCCTCGTAGTCCGCCTTCGAGAGAACATAGTAGTCCCCCTCGACGCGCGCCTCATTCACGGCAAATGCGCCGAGCGAGAGCGCGGAAAGCAGCAAAACTGCGCAAAGCAGAAGTGCCGCCGCCTTGATGGTGTGCTTTTTCATTGGATACCTCCGTGTCCCGAGATTTGAATCAGTTGTTCATCAGCGTAAAGTTGGAATTGCCGTCCGCCGCCTTATCGACGCAGCTGCGCGGCGCCTTCATCTTGTACATTTCGACCGTGCGCGGCGCTTCACCCGGCTTTTCGAGCGTATAGGTGAAGTTGTTGTAGTCGCAGGTCATCACGCTGCCGTCCGAATAAGTCGTGCGGTAGACCTTCGGCGCGATCATGCGGTGATCGTCCATGAACTCATACTGCAGATACAGCAGCGCCTCATAGTCGTCATAGGCACGCTTCAGCGCACGGACGCTGTCCTCGATCTCCTCATCGGTCTTATTGAACAGGTCAACATCGCCCATCCAGTTGCGGTCTTCGCCGAACTTGCTGTTGAAGTACATGACCGGGCGGCCGCCGTACTCGAAGAATTTGAGCTGAAGGTCTCTGTCCTTGATCGGATAGTTGACCGTCGAGGATGTGGGGTTGGAGAGCACGATGCCGTGGTAGACCAGCTGCCAGAACGGAATGCCGCGATCCACGATCGGGTAATTCGGGTGCGGGAAGCGCGTGACACAGCCGACATAAAGAATGGCGTCAAGGTCTGCGTTCATGTAGTCCATATAGCCCTCGGACTGGTAGCCGCCGAACAGGTCGCGCGAAAGCTGCGCCAGCTTGCGGTTGTATTTCCAGTTGTCGCGGCGGGAGCCGGGATGCTTCTTGTCATAGCACTTCTCGGGGACGTAAGCCGTCAGCTCGTCGATATAGTGCAGACCTTCAAAGCCGTAGCCGCGCACAACGGGCAGGTCCTTGACGGCGTAGGTCTCGTAGGCGTGCTTCGGGCAGACGCAGTAGGGTTCGCCGCCGTTGAGGCCGTTCTTCTTGTAGATGGTGCGGACATACACGGCGGGTTCGCCGTTTTCATCGAGCGCCTTGGTCTTGACCAAAAGATCGCGGTCGAAGTTGTTGGCAATCTCGTAGGCGCCGAAGCTGACCGTGTGGCAGACGACCTGATAGCCGTAGCCCTGCGCTTTGGCGATGAATTTACGCAGTTCGTCGTCGCCGCCGAAGCGCGGGTCGCTCGGATACTGCTGCGGGAAGCGGCCGTCGTGTCCGCCGGGACCCCAGCCGACGAGGCAGAGCTCCGCCTTGCCGACGCCCATCTCGTGCATCTTGTCGATGATCTTGTTCAGCTCCGCGATGTCGCAGGCCACATACATGGGCGGCTCGTTTTCAAGCGTCTGATGGCGTACCGGCGTGGGGATCGGCTTCCAGCCCATGCGGATGCGCAGTTCCATGCCCTCCGCCGCGCGGCGCAGTGCGTCGCGGCGCTTGACGCGCTCCTTCAGCGGCACGCAGCCGCGGTAGTCCATCTGATACTGACGGTAGTACCGCGCCATATCCGAGTAGGACGCGCCGGGCATACGGTGGTACACGATCACGACGTCCTCGTCCGGCTCGTCGCCGTCAAACAGAAACTCGGGGCAGATGCTGTAAATACCGTTCTTGAACGTCACATAGAAGCGCGCGTCGAACGCTTCCTTGTCCACGCGGCAGAACAGCGCGTTTTCGTTTTCGCAGATGCCGCAGACCGGCGTTGCCGAGAGCCAGGACTCAAATTCATAGTCCTGCACCTTGCGCTCCGTGAACTTGGTCATGACGAAAGCGCAGCCGAAGTTAGTCGGGTAGAACATATAGCCCTCGTCGCCGACCTTCGCGCGCGTCAGGTTGGTCTCCACGCGGATCTTGTTGAGGCGCGGAGAGCAGAGGTTCTCGCGCGGGATCGTCATGCGGATCTCGTCGCCGTTTACCTCGACGGCCGGGTTGATGGTAAAGACCGCGCCCTCGGATGAGTAGCAGGTCACCTTGAATTCTGCATTCATTTTCTTTTCCTCCGAAAAACAAATGATGATGGGAAATCGACTTCATCCTTATTCTATCACGGGGTCGAGAAAATGGAATGTAGGATGCGGCTTGTTATTTGTATATTTCGGTTTTTACCGACCTGTTTTGATTATACCATACCGCAAGCCGCCGTGCAACGCAAAAAAGCCGTCTCGGACGGCTTTTTGCGCTTGCGTTTATTTCTGCCAGTCGGCAACCGCCATGGAATAGGCGGTGTTGATCGTCTTCAGCGTGGTCTCGGCCTTGCCGAGCAGCGAATCATACCGGGAGGCAAAGCTCGTGTCCCCCGCGCGGAGCATATAGATCAGCTCCTTGTTGTACGGACCGACACGGTAGATATACCCGATGTCGTACACGACGTTGCCGAAGATGATGTCCAGCATGGCCTCGGACTCCTCATCGCGCGAGGACTGACCGACCAGGTTGACATCATAGTAAGCGGGCAGGACGATCTGCTGACCGTAGTAGCCGAGCGCTTCCAGCAGCACGCCGGTGCGGCTGACGTCCTCCTGCACCACGGGCACGCAGATGAACTGGCTGTTCCAGGGCGCAAGGCAGGAATAATAGTCGGTCTGCGTCTCGGTCAGCTTCGGATACGGCAGAATGCCGAAATCGCTGTCCATATTGCGGAAGCGCGGCACCACGTCGATGCGCGTCGTCCAGAAAAGGCCCTGATTGTTCAGCCAGATCGAGGTTGCGTCGCTCATGACGCGCTTGTATACAAAGGTATGCGTCTTGTCGTTGACCAACTGCATATAGTTTTCCAGCGCGGACAGCGTGGACTCGTTGTAGAGCGTCAGCTCCATCTCGCCGCTGCCGTTAATGATGCAGCAGCGCTGCCCTGCCGCGCTGACAATCGCACAGATGGAGTCGTCCCAGCAGATCAGACCGAAGCGGTCGTTCTGATCCATCTGTCCGTCCTGGTTGAGGTCCTCCGTGACCTGTCTTGCCAGCGTGCCGAACTTGTCCAGCGTCCAGGTGCCGTCGTCAACCGCATCGTAGAAATTCTCCAGCCCGTACTGCTCCTGCAGCGCCTTGTTGAAGACGATGATGTTGACCGCATCATTGTCCGAGCAGGTGATGTCGCCCGTGGTGAAGAAGGTCACGCCCTTCAGCGTCAGACTCTCGTTGGCGTTCTGATCCCACCAGCTGTTGGTCAGATCCAGCGTGTCGATGGACGCCATGTCGTACAGCGCGCCGACATAGGCAAGGCCGGACACGTCGTACCCGGCGATCAGCGCCGCGTCATACTCCGCGTCGCCCGCCGTGTAGGCGGTAATCAGAGACATATAGCCGGGGCCTGCGGTGACGCTGGCAGTCGGATAGCTGTTGTCCAGCGTCTCCTTGATGGTCACGCCGAAGTCTTCCTCCACCTTGCGGCGGCGCTTGTACTGCGCGTTCGGCAGCGGCATGGAGCTTTCTTCCTCAAAGTCAAAGTCGTTGTAAGTGATATAGCCCGCCGACAGGAAGTTGAACGTATGGCCGCCGTAATCCGCGGTGGGTACTTTCAGCGCGGTCTCGACCGTCTCCGCGGTCGTGTCTCCGGATGTAACGGCAGGCGTTTTTTCGCCGCAGGATGCAAGCAGCCCGCAGCAAAGCGCCGCCGATGCGGCAAACAGAATCAGTCTTTTCATACGCAGTCCTCCCTCCGGCGGCTTCTCCGCCGTTTACAGTTTCATGATAGCACGGCGTCTTTCCGCTTTATAGTATATTGCGATTCTTGATTTGTAGATTTCGGCATTTTCCCATGCAAAAGACTTGCAATGTGCGTCCGCCTATATTAGAATAAAAGAAAAGCCTCTTGCAGAGAAAGGGGATGCCTTATGCGGATCATTGACTACGCGGACATCAGCATCGAGCATGTACTCTGCCACATCTGCGGCGTTTTGCAGGAATGGGAGCCGGGCGCAAGCTGGAACTTCATCGGCGCGCCGCGGCCGAAGCAGGGTTTTATGTACATTTGCAGCGGCGCCGTCTCCATCGAATATCCGGACGGTGCGCGCGCCCGCTTCACCAAAGGAAACCTGCTCTATATCCCCAAGGGGTGCGAATACCTGATCCGCTTTGAAAAGGACGGCGAAAACTGCTCCGACCTCCTTGTAAATTTCGCGCTGCGGGACAAGCGCGAAGAACTGTGCTTTGCCGACCGGGTCGTCTGCATCATAGAAGAAACGCCGGCCAATCTCGTCAGCGATTTGCAGCACATCTGCGAGAACAGCCGAAGCACACGCGCAGTCTATCTGAAAAACACGTCCCGCTTCTGCAATTTTCTCGACCGCCTCGCCGACCATGAGTCCCGCAAGCAGCTGAACACGGAGATCAAGCGCAACATCGCGCCTGCCATCTTCTATCTGAACAAGCATGTGGAGAGCAACGTGTCGGTGGCGGCACTTGCAAAGATGTGCTGCCTGTGCGAGACATCCTTCCGCCGCGCGTTCAAATCGCATACCGGCATGTCGCCCTCGCAATACCGTATGCACGCGAAGATCGAAAAGGCAAAAATGCTGCTGGCCAGCTCGCCCGAGATCTCGATCACGGAGGTCTCCAATATTCTCGGCTTTTTCGATGCACCGCATTTCTGTAAGGTGTTCACTGCCGTCGTCGGCGTGACGCCGTCGCAGTACCGAAACGAAGTATAAATATAAATTAAATATAGAAGCAAAAAAGCGCTTGCCCGGCAAGCGCTTTCTCTTTTTCTCTACTGCTCGGCGGCGGCGCGCAGCGCGGCGATGGCCGCGGCGCGGTCGGCTTTGCCGAACACGGACGAACCGGCGACGAAGATGTTTGCGCCGAAGGAGGCGACATGCCCGATGTTCTCCGCCTTGATACCGCCGTCCACCTCGATGTCGAGCGCAAGGCCGCGGCGATCCGCCTCGGCGCGCAGCGCGGCGATCTTCGGAAGCGTCTCTTCAATCAGCCCCTGCCCGCCGAAGCCGGGCTCCACCGTCATGACGAGCGCCAAGTCGATTTTGCAAAGCCACGGGAACAGCGCCTCGGCCGGGGTGTTTGGCTTGACCGACACGCCGACGCGCACGCCCGCCGCGCGGATGGCGTCAATCGTCGCGCCGAGGTCGCTGCACGCCTCGATATGCACGGTGAGGATGTCCGCCCCCGCCTTTGCAAAATCCGCGATGTAGCGGATCGGCTCGTTGATCATCAGGTGCACGTCAAACGGCCGTTTCGTTGCGGGGCGCGCCCATTTGATGACCGGCGCACCGAACGTGAGGTTCGGCACAAATGCGCCGTCCATGACGTCGAGGTGAATGAGATCGGCGCCCGCCGCATCGATCGCAGCGCACTCGTCATAGAGCTTTGCCAGGTCTGCGGACAGAACCGAGGGGGAAATCTGCATCATATGTACTCCTTTGCGGTGGCAGAACTGCCGTCCCGCCATATCCTGTTAATAGCGAAAATCCCGTCCGCCGCCGCGGCAGGGACGAAAAAACCGAGGACGTGTGTGAAAAATACTGCGGCGGCAAAACGACTCTATACGGGCTGCTCCGGCAGCCCGACAGGGTCGGCGCAACATGCCTATTCTGTAAAAATCTCGTAAAAAAGGCGGCTGTGCCGACTTTTTTACTCCTAAATGTCGCGAGCAGTGAGCGAGACGCGAGCAATCGACATTGCACCGGTCGAAAACATCGGTTTTCGACTGATTTTTTATTTCTCGTCAATCAGGCAGATCGCCTGCGCGGCGATGCCCTCGCGCGTGCCGGTAAAACCGAGCCGCTCCTCGGTGGTCGCCTTGACGCTGACTGCATCGGTGGCCATCCCGAGTGCCGCGGCAATGTTTGCCCGCATGGCCGCGATGTGCGGCGCGAGCTTCGGCTCTTCGGCGATCACGGTCGCGTCGATATTGACGATCCGATAGCCGTGCGCCGTCAGCATCCCGCCGACAAGAGACAGGAGATGCAGCGAGTCCGCGCCTTTGTAGGCGGGATCCTTGTCCGGAAAGTGCTTGCCGATGTCACCGAGCGCGGCCGCGCCGAGCAGCGCGTCCGAAATCGCGTGCAGCAGCACGTCTGCGTCCGAATGGCCGAGCAGCCCGAGCGGATGCCCGATTTTCACGCCGCCGAGAATCAGATCGCGCCCCGGTACGAGGCGGTGTACATCATATCCCTGTCCCACGCGCATGGTTCTTCTCCTCCCTTTCTTTCAGCAGGATTTCGGCGCGGGAAAGGTCGCTCCCGACCGTGACCTTGAAGTTTTCGGCGCCGCAGTCCACCAGGTACACGCCGATGCCGATACGCTCGGCCAGTGATGCGTCATCGGTGGCGGCAAAGCCATCCTTTTCCGCCGTGTACGCCGCGGCGCGGTAAATCTCATCGCGGAAGACCTGCGGCGTTTGGGCAAGCCAGATGTCGTTTCTGTCCAGCGTCTCGGCGACAAAGCCGCCCGACGCATATTTCACGGTATCGGTCGCGCGGACGGCGGCGATCGCCGCACCGTGCGCATAGGCCGCGAGGATGACCTCGCCGATCCTTTCCGGCGTAATCAGCGCGCGCGCACCGTCGTGGATGGCGACGTAAGCCGCCCGCGCGTCAACGGCGTCAAAGCCGTTTTTCGCCGACATCTGCCGCGTCTCGCCGCCCTCGACGACCTTCGTCAGCTTGTCAAGGCCGTAGGTGGTGCGGAATTCCTCATACTTTGCGATCTCATCTTTTTTTGCAACGACCACGATCTCGTTTACATAATCACACGCCTCAAAGGTGAGCAGCGTATGCACCACCAGCGGCTTGCCGCAGAGCTCGATCATCTGCTTGGTTCTGTCCGCGCCGACGCGCGTGCCGCTGCCGCCCGCCAGGATGACCGCGCTTGTGAATTTTGTCCCGCCGAAAAACGCCGTGGCAGCATTCTTCACACGGTACAGAAGCCCCTCTTTTTTCATGCGCGCCTCCTAACGGTAATACACATAATAGACGATCACGGTGCGCACCTCGCCGCCGTGCTCAAGGTCGGGCGCGGTGATGATGACGCCGTCCTTGGAAAGCAACTCGGAGGCGTCCATGTCGGCGATTTTCGCCCGCAGCAGCACGTCTGCCGAGGAAAAGAGCAGAATCTCGTCGCCGCGGATCGAGATGCTGCCGCCCTTGCCGATGACCTCCTCGACGCCGTCCCGCCGCTCGCCGACATACTTGATGCGTTTGTTGCTGATCATCTGCGCCATCTGCCGTCTGTAGGCGGGCGAGGCGGTATTTTTCTTTGCAAAGCGCGAAAGCAGCCCCATCAGATGAATTCCTCTTTCAGGCTGCGCTCAAACAGCGCGTCGATCGCCGCCTTCGGCGGCACCCCCTCGTAGAGCACGGCATAGACCGCCGTCGAGATCGGCAGCTCGACCTTGTAGCGGTCGGCGAGCTTCATCATCGCCTTGACGGTGTAGTAGCCCTCGGCGAGATCGGTATAGGCTTCACCCTTGACAAAGGATTCACCGAACTGACGGTTGTGGCTGAATCTGGAGAAGACCGTCGCTTCGTAGTCGCCGAGGTGGCAGAGGCCGTAGGCGGACAGCTCATTGCCGCCCATGGCGCGGATCAGCCGCGCGACCTCGCGTGCGCCGCGCGCCATCAGCGCGCCCTTGAGCGAGGAGACGCCCATGCCGTCCAGCATCCCCGCGGCGATGCCGATGACGTTTTTCGCCGCCGCGCCGACCTCGTTGCCGATGAGGTCGCTGCCGAAGTAGAAGCGGATCAGCTTGCCGGAAAACGCCTCGACCAGCTCGCGCTTGAGCGCCTCGTTGGCCGAGTCGATGACCATGCAGTTGGGGATACCGCGGCAGAACTCCTGCGGGTGGCCCGGGCCGATCCAGACGGCGACGCGGTCATGCCCCGCCCCCTCGGAAGCAATCTCGCTGAGTCTCTTGCCGCTCTCGATGTCGATGCCCTTCATGCAGAGGACAAACTTCTTGTCTGTGAGCTTTGCGTCGCGCAGCTCGCCCATCAGCCCGTGCAGTGCCTGCGAGGGCACAGAGATGCCGATCACGTCCGCGTCGGCCAGCGCATGAATGTCGCAGACCAGCTCCACGCTCTCGGGCAGCGTGACCGTCCCGTTCGACCGCGTGGCAAGCAGCGCCTGCATGTGCGGCGTGTCTGCGGGGCCGTACAGCTTGACCGTGTGTCCGATGCTGTCGAGATACCAGGCGATAAACGTGCCCCATCTGCCGCTGCCTATCATTGAAATCTTCATCGGTCTTCCTTCTTTCCTTATCATTCTTCGTCCGGCGTGCAGCCGGTCACCTTGAAGCCGTCCACCTCGCCGCGTTCCATCGCGCCGAAGATGCGGTGCTTGATGCCTTTGTGTTCCCGCTCGAGCGTGTGCAGCAGCTGCTTCATGCTCTCCCGCTCGGTATTTCCGTTCGCGGGACATTGGCTGGCCGCCACGGGCAGGCTCGCCCGCGATGCGAAATAGCGGATCTGCTTTTCCGGCACATAGAGCATCGGGCGGATCAGGTAAAGCCCGGTGTTCGAGAGATAGGTCACCGGCGAAAAGCAGCCGATGCGCCCCTCGTAAAACAGGTTGAGCATGAAGGTCTCCACCGCGTCGTCGAAATGGTGGCCGAGCGCAACCGAGGTGCAGCCCATCTCCTTTGCCGCCGCGTGCAGCGCGCCGCGCCGCATTTTGGCGCAGAGGGAGCAGGGATTTTTCTCGTGCCGGATGTCGAAGACGACCTTGCCGATCTCGGTCGGCACCACGCGGTATTCGACCGCGAGACGGCGGCAGAGTTCTTCGATCTCGCTGTAGTCCGCGCCCGGAAAGCCGAGATCGACCGTGACGGCGCAGAGCGTGAACGGCTTCGGATAAAACCGCCGCAGCTCGGCCAGCGCGACGAGCAGGGTGAGCGAATCCTTGCCGGCGGAGACGCCGACGCAGATCCTGTCGCCCGCGCGGATCATATCGTATTCGTCCGCCGCGCGGCGGACATAGCTTAAAATTCTTTGCAGTTCTTTCATGTGTTGGAAAACGGCGCCTCCGCATATAATTTCTGCGAAAGCAAACGATAAGAGGTGGTATTATGGCGATCAAAATCTATATCGACCAGGGGCACAATCCCCGAAACCCGAACGCGGGTGCGGAGGGAAACGGCCTGCGCGAGCAGGATCTGACCTACAAAATCGGCACGGAGCTTGCCGCGCTCATCAACGAGAACCCCGCGCTGGAAGCACGGCTCTCCCGCCCGACGCCCGAAACACAGCTCGGCACGAGCAATGCATCAAGCCTTGCCGCGCGCGTAAACGACGCGAACAGCTGGGGCGCGGACTACTTCATCAGCCTGCACGCCAATGCGTCGAGCGCGCCGTCCGCCTCCGGCACGGAGGGGTACGTTTTTGCGCTGAACACGCCCGCCGCCGCCCTCTCCCGCGACATCGTCGCAGGCATCGCGGAGGCCACGGGGCTGCGCAACCGCGGCGTCTTTGCCCGCCCGAGCCTCTATGTGCTGCGCCGCACGCGGATGCCCGCGACGCTGATCGAGCTCGGGTACATCACAAACGCAAACGACGCGCGGCTGATGAACGAGAACCCGCGCCTGTTTGCCCGCGGTATCCTGAACGGCATTCTGCGGTATCTGAACCTCGCCTAAGCCTTGTCGAGCATCGCGAAAAAATCAGCCTCGGTGAGGATCGGGATGTTCAGTTCCTTCGCCTTCGTCAGCTTGGAGCCGGCGTCCTCGCCCGCAAGCAGGTAGGACGTCTTCTTCGAGACGCTGCCGCTGACCTTGCCGCCGTTTTGCAGGATGCGCGCGGACGCCTCGTCCCGCTTCATGGTCGGCAGTGTGCCGGTGATGACGAAGGTCAGCCCCGCGAGGCGGTCGCCCTTCGGGGCGGCGGTGCTCTCGGTCAGCACACCTGCCGTCTTGAGCGCGTCACAGAGCGCGCGGCTCTCGGGGCGCGCAAAGAATTCCACGATGCTCTCTGCCGTAATCTGCCCGATGTCGTCGATCTCGCAGAGTGATTCGACCGTGGCGTCAAAGCAGGCGTCCAGCGTTTTATACTTCTCGGCGATCGTGCGGGCGGCGACCTCGCCGACCTGCCGGATGCCGAGTGCGAAGATCAGGCGTTCCAGCCCCGCGCGCTTGGAGCGCTCGATGGCGTCCACGAGATTCTGCGCGGATTTGTCGCCCATGCGGTCGAGGTCGCGGAGGTCCTCTGCGCGGAGCTTGTAGAGATCGGCGGCGTTTTCGATCAGCCCGCGGTCGAGCAGAAGGTCAATGATCTGCGGGCCGAGGCCGTCGATGTTCATCGCCGCCTTGGAGGCAAAATGCGCAATGGCGCGCGAACGTTTGGCCGGACAAAGTTCATTCGGGCAGCGCACCGCCGCCATGTCCTCGTCGCGCACGACGGGGCTGCCGCAGGCGGGACAGTGCGTGGGCATTTCGTAGACGGTTTCCGCGCCCGTCCGCTTGCCGGGCAGGCTCTCGACGACCTCGGGGATGATGTCGCCCGCCTTTTGCAGGATGACGGTGTCGCCGATGCGGATATCCTTGTCGCGGATGTTGTCGATGTTGTGCAGGGTCGCACGGGTGACGGTCGTCCCCGCCAGCCGCACGGGCTCCAGCACGGCGGTCGGCGTGAGCACGCCCGTCCTGCCCACCTGGATGGCGATGTCAAGGAGCCTCGTCTCCTTGCGCTCCGGCGGGTACTTATATGCCGCCGCCCATTTCGGCGTGGTGGTTCCCTCGCCGACAATCGCGCGCTTTGCAATGGAGTCCAGCTTGACGACCGCGCCGTCGATGTCGTAGGACAGCGTATCGCGCCGCGCACCGAGCGCCTCGATGTGCGCGCGGATCGCGCCGTAATCCGACGCGCGGATGCGGTCGGTCAGCACATGAAAGCCGAGCTCGTGCAGACGATCGAGAATCTCGAAATGGCTGTCCGGGTTGGGACGGTCTCCGTAGAGGTCGCCCCACTGGAGGTTGAAAACGAAGATGTCCAGCCTGCGGCTTGCCGTGATCTTCGAATCCAACTGGCGGAGCGAGCCGGCGGCGGCGTTGCGCGGATTGGCAAGCAGGGGCTTGCCCTCGCGCTCACGCACAGCGTTGAGCTGCTCAAACACCTCGCGCGGCATATAGACCTCGCCGCGCACGCAGAACGTCAGCGGCTCGGGCAGGGTCAGCGGGATTGCGGCGATGGTGCGCAGGTTTTCGGACACGTTCTCGCCGACGAAGCCGTCGCCGCGCGTCGCGCCGAAGGAGAAATTGCCGTTTTCGTAGGTCAGCGCCACCGAAAGACCGTCGATCTTCGGCTCGACCGAATAGACGGCATCCGGCACCTCGGTCGCGACGCGGTCGAGAAAGTCGTGCAGCTCCTCAAACGAGAACACGTCGGACAGGCTGCCCATCTGCACGCGGTGCGTGACCTTTTCAAACTTGTCCAGCACACGGCCGCCGACGCGGCGCGTGGGGGAGTTTTGGTCATCGTATTCGGGATGTGCCGCCTCCAGCTCCTGCAGGCGGCGGAACAGCGCGTCATATTCAAAGTCCGAGATCTCGGACGTGTCGTACACATAGTACTGCCTGGCGTAATGCGTCAGGCGTCTGCGCAGGGATTCGATTTCGTTTTTGATTGCATCCATACCGTAGCGCTCCCTCGTTTCTGTCTTATTATTGTACCAATTTTCCGTGTCCTTGTCAATTCATATAAACTTTTTCTTTCATTTTTGCCCGCGGCGTGGTATACTGGTATGGTATGATATGCAAGCGAGGGAAAACCATGAAAGAAACCGAACTGCGCGTTGACCGCATTGAAGGCGGACTGGCCGTCGCCTACGATGACGACGGGCGCGAATACACCTTCTGCGCAAAGCTGGCGGATGCCGCCGAAAACGACATTCTGCTCGCCACACTCGGCGAAAATGACGCCGTTGTCGCGGCAAAGAAGCTGACCGAAAAAACAAACGCCGTGAAGCAGGACATGCAGGCACGGCTGAACCGACTTTTTGACAAACGGGGGAACTGATATGCAATTCGGCACAACACTTCAGAATATTCTGCTTGACCGTCTCGGCCGTGCGGGGACGGCGGCCTCCGTCGTACTCATTCTGCTGACGCTGTTCTGCATCGCCGTTCCCTATCTGCTCGGCAGCGTCAACTTTGCGCTGGTGATCTCCCGGGTCTTCTATCACGACGACATCCGCAAGTACGGCAGCGGCAACGCAGGCATGACCAACATGCTGCGCACCTACGGCAAGGGCGCGGCCGCCGCGACCCTGCTCTGCGACATGCTCAAGTCGGTCGTCTCGGTGCTGCTCGGCTCCTTCCTGCTCGGCACGGCGTTCGGCGGGTATCTCGCGGGCATGTTCTGCGTGATCGGCCACATCTTCCCGATCTTCTTCAAGTTCAAGGGCGGCAAGGGCGTCGCCACCGTGGCGGCGATGATCCTCACCCTCGATCCGCCCTGTTTTCTCATTCTGGCGGTCATCTTTCTGCTGCTTGTCGCGGCGACGCGCTATGTCTCGCTCGGCTCGGTCATCTGCATGATGCTCTACCCCATCATCACCTACAAGCTGGCGACGCACGGCTCGATCGGTTTTCCCGTGCTGTTCAGCTTCATCGTGGCCGCGCTGATCATCTTCATGCACCGCGGCAATATTGAGCGGCTGCGCAATCACACCGAAAACAAGATCTCCTTCTCGAAGAAGGATAAAAAAGCAAAGAAAGATACGGACGGTAAACGGAAATGAGCGAAACACTTTCCCGCTTTGCCGCCCTCGTCTCTGCCGCGGCAGAGCGCCGGTATCTCAAAAAGCTGGTGGCGTCCAAGCCCGCCGACCGCGCGGTGCTGCGCATAAACGGGCAGCTGATCGAGCTCGGCGGCAAGCCGGTCTTGCAGCTGGAGACGCGCACGGCCGACGGCAAGGCGCTGCATGAAAACATCGGCGCGGCGGACGCGGACAGGCTTGCGGCGGCGCTCTGCGGCTTTGCGCAGGTCAATCTGATCGGGGACGGCGCGGAGGCGGAATACCGCCGATCGAAAAGCGGCAGTGAGACCATCCTCGGCGAGACGAAATTTGCCGCCGCCTGTGCCGCCTACGGCAAAACCATCGCGCTCCCCGCGCACAACCGCGCCAAGGCCTATACCTTTGACGGCAGCGAGCCGTTTCTCGCGGCGCTCGGCATCGCGGACGCGCACGGGCGCGTCTACGACAAAAAGCAGCCGAAGTTCCGGCAGATCAACCGCTTCATCGAGCATGTGGCGGAAATTTACCGTTATCTGCCGAAGACGGGCAAGCTGAACGTGCTTGACCTCTGCTGCGGCAAAAGCTATCTCAGCTTCGCCATCTACCACTACCTCACCGTGACGATGGGACGCGAGGTGGAGATGGTGGGCATCGACCGCAAGGCGGACGTGATCGCATTCTGCGCGGAGACGGCCGCCGACCTCGGCTACAGCGTGCTTTTCTTTCACGCCTGCGACATCGACGACTACCCCTACGCGTCGCCGGTGCATCTGACCGTCTCGCTCCACGCCTGCGACATCGCCACCGACATCGTGCTCGGCAAGGCGATCGCACTCGGTTCGGGCGTCATTCTCTCCACCCCCTGCTGTCAGAAGGAGCTTTTGCAGAACCTCGACACGCACGCCTTTGATTTCATCACGAAGTACCCCATGCTGAAGAAGAAATTCTGCGACGCGGCCACCGACGCGCTGCGCCTTGCGCGCCTCGAGGCCGCCGGATACGAAGCGGCGGCGCTGGAGCTGACTGACCCCGACGACACGCCGAAGAACATTCTCCTGCGCGCCGTCAGGCGCCCGCATTTCGACGCGGATGCGCCGGAGGCGAAAGCGGCCAAAGCGCGGTTCGACGCGCTCTGCACCTCGCTGGTCGGGGATAAGAATCTGTATCTCAAGGGATAAAAAGAAGCAGCCGAAAGCATTACGCTTTCGGCTGCTTCTTTGGCTTCCCCCAAGGGGGAAGGCTGAGCTTCTTTTACTGCATCATGCCCATCAGGAGCGTCAGCAGTTCGGGATTCTTCGTGAGCAGATCGGTCACAATCGCCTGCCATTCCTCTTCGCCGAAGTCGGCAACCGAGGTGTATTCGGCGGGAATTTCCGGCATCGTAAACTCGCTGCCGACATGCAGCGTCACGCCGGCATCGCTAAGGTCAATGGTCTGCCCGCTGATTGTCACCGAGCCGATCTTCAGATCAAACGCCTTGTCGGTCAGCGTGTAGGTCATATCGACCGTCACGTCCACACTGTCGTCCATCGAGAATTTGCAGGTGCCGACGCCGTTTTCAAACGCGGCCTGCAGGACGGCGGTGGAATCATCCGCTGCCACGGCCAAATCCAGGCGGAAGAGGTTGTCCTTCACGGCAATCGAAGCTTCAACCGTGCTGCCGTCTCCCTCAAAGATCGCATGAACGCCGTCCTCGGTGGAGGAAATGCCGAACTTCGCCGTCTCGCCGTTTGCGGTGACGTCACCGTTCAGCGCGATGAGCTTCTCGCCCTTCTTGACGATTTCAGCCGCGAAATTGGCGGTAAAGCCGCCGTCGGTCAGCGTGTTCAGAACCTCTGTGCGCACGTCCTCTGCGGACATGGAAAGGAGCGCATCCGCATCTTCGCCCGCCTGATTCAGCAGCTTCCTGACATAGCCGTCTTCCTTCGCCTCGGCATACAGTGCGGCGCATACATCCGCCGCATTCTCGGGCGTGAGCGTGAAGTTGACAACGACGTTCTTACCGTTCTCGGCGAGGACAAACTCCACCTTTTCGCGCAGCGTGGTCTCAAGCAGGTCGAGGCAGCGCTGCATTGCGGCCTGTGCCTCTGTCGCGTCGCCCGCCATGCCGAAAGAATTCAGCGCTTCGGCGGGGACTGTTCCGGCGAGCATTGTGCGGATTTCTTCCACCGTGATGCCGTAATTCTTGCTGAGCATATCCGTGACCAGCACAAACTGATCCTTGTCGCCGACGAGGGAGAGCGCGTAGGGCTTGTCGTTCATCGTCACGCCGAGCTCAAACGCCTGCGTCTCGCCATTCACCTTGGAGGTGAGCGTGAGGTTTTCAAACGTCGGCAGACCGGGGACGCCCTCGCCGATCACCGAGATGAGCGCATTGGCATTCGCGATGCCGATGGTTGCCTCCGCGCCCGGTGCCGTGTTTGCCGCAAACTTATCGAGCTTCTTGTTCTGCACCGTGGCAGTCAGGTTGTCGAGCGAATCGAACAGGTAGTCCGCGCCGGTCTTTTTCTCGCCGCAGCCGAGCAGCGAAAGGCACAGTACAAAGCAAAGGGTCAATGCAAGCAGAATTTTTTTCATATACTTCTCCATAGCAGCGCAAGGTGCGCCGGTTTTCGGCGCATCTTGCGCCGTTACAACATTATACTACATCATTTTCCAAAAAGCAAGTGTCTGTTGACGAATGCGCGAAATCGTGCTACCATATACACGATAAAATTTATTGCTACAGTAAGGAACACGCATGAAAAACCGCCTTGAAATCAACGATCTCTGTCTTGCCTACGGCAAGCGCATTATTCTGGAGCATGTCGAACTGAAGCTTGCCGCGGGCGAAGCCGTCGCCCTCTGCGGTGCGAACGGCAGCGGCAAAACCACGCTGCTCACCGCCGCCGCGGGCATTCTGCGCCCGACGCACGGCAAAATCAGGCGAAACGGCAAGGTCGGCTATGTGCCGCAGAGCGCGGCGCTGCTGGAAGACATGACCTTCGCCGACAATCTGCGCTATTTCTGCTCAATCGCGCGCGTGCGCGTGCCGAAGGAGCTGCCGCTGGAGGCGGGCGAGCTGCTTCCGCTCCGCGTGCGCGACATGTCCGGCGGCATGAAGAAGCTGTGCAGCATCGTCTGCACGCTGGCCGCCGCACCGGACATTCTCCTGCTCGACGAGCCGTTCGCCGCGCTGGACGAGGCGCATGCCGCCATGCTCACGGCATATCTGTCCGCCTTTACGGCGGGCGGCGGCAGTCTGCTGCTTGCCGCGCATGACGCGGACGAATATCTGTCGCTGGCAAGCCGCCGTCTGCTGCTCGCGGACGGCAGCATGCGGGAGGAAACGCTCGCGCATGCCGAAGTACCGGTATGAGTGCGGCATTCGGCTTCCTCTGCGGCGAGTTTCGCCGCCTGCCGAAGCGATTTCTCCGCCTTTTGCCGCTGCTTCTGCTGCTTTGCGCCGCGTCGCTCGCCTCGCTGTATGCCGTTGCATCCGGTGCGGCGCAAAAAGAAACGGCGCTGCGGCTTGCGCTGGTAAACGGAGACGATTCCTTTCTCAGCCGGACGGCGGTGGCGGCAGTCGCCGGAAACGAAGCGGTCTCCGCACTGTTTGCAGTGGAGAACTGCGATGAGGAGACGGCGCTTGCCGGGCTGCAAAGCGGCAGATACGCCGCCGCGATGCTCTTCTCTGCGGATTTCATCTCCGGCATTCTCGACGGCGACGGAAGCGCCGTGCGCATCATCCTCTCGGACGCCTTTCGGCGAAACGGCGCGCTCGTGTCGCATACGGCCGCAACCGGGGAAATTCTGATGCGGACGGCCGAAGCCGCCGTCAACGCCGCATGGCAGCCGCTTTCGGACACGCTGCCCGCCGCCGACGCGGCGCGCGCCTTTGAGCGGCTGGAGCTGCGCTGCGCCGTGGAATTTCTCACCCTGCCGACGGCGGCTTTTGCCGACGAAACGCTTCCCTACAGTCAAAACGGCCTGTCGCTCCCGGCGCACTATGCCGTCTGCTTTGCCGTTTTGCTGCTCTTTCTGGCCGAAGCCGTCTTTGCCGGCGACATCCGCGCGGGCTGCACTTACGCCCTCTTCTGCCGGGTGCGCGGTCTCGGCGTGACAAACGGCGCCTTCCTGCTCGGCAAATGCGCCGTACCGTTTTTCTGCCGTTTTCTCCTGCTGTGCGGGCTCGCCTTTGCCGCCGCGCGCACAGGGCTGCTCACAGCATCGACAAGCGCAATGTTTCCCGCGCTTGCGGGACTGCTTTTGCTGAATCTTTTTCTCTGCGCGCTGTCGGTCGCCGCTTCGGGCACGCCGCTCGGCGCGGCGCTCCCCTGCGCGATGGGCGGGATCTGTCTCTTTCTCTGCGGCGGACTCTTGCCGCTGCATCTGCTGCCGCGTACCGTTGCCGTGCTCGGCGCATACACGCCGTTCGGCGCTGCATATGATCTGCTTGCGCCGCTCTTCGGCGGCGATTTTTCGCCGCGCGCCGCGGCAGTCGCCGTTCTGTATGCGGCGGCCGCCGTCCTGCTTGCCGTGCGGCGGCTTGACCGCCTTGTCCGGGAGGGAGGGCTGACCGTATGAGTATGCTTGTGATCTTCAAATCGGTCTGCCGCCGCGGTACGCTGCCCGCTGCACTTGCGGCGCTGCTTGCCGCCATTCTGCTCTGCGGCAGCCTCGGCGACAATGCCGAACTGCCGCGCTGCGGCGTGACCGGCGGCGCGGATGCCGGCGCCGTGATGTTGCGCGACGCGCTCGTCGGCGACGGCATGATCCTCTGCGAAAACGAGGACGCCCTGCGCGCCGCGATGCAAAGCGGCGAGATCTCCATGGGCGTCGTCCTGCCGGACGACCTGACCGCGCGCCTTGCCGCGCGGGACACGCGCGGCGTACTCCGCTTTCTCGACACGCCGACAACGGTGTTCGCACCGCTTTGGCGGCTGCGGGTGACGGCGCGGCTGACCGAGCTTTATGCCCCTTATATGGCAAGCGGCGCGCTTGCCGACGCGGGCGTTGAACGCACGTCCGCCGACATGCGCGCGGCGATCGACACCTACCTCGCCGCGGACGCGCCCTTTCGCTTCACCTATGAGACCGCAGCGGGTACGCCCGTCGCCGCCGAGGGGCTCGGCATCCGCGCCGTGCGCGGCTGCCTCGCGCTGCTGCTCTTTTGTCTCTTCGGCTTTTTCGCCTGCCCGTTTGACGGCGAGACGCTGCGGCGGCTTTCCGGGCGGCTCGGCGCGAAAACCGCATTTTTCCGGCTGATCCTTCCCGGCGTATGCGCCGTACTGCTGCTTACCGCCGCGGCGACGGCGACCGCGCTTGCGCTGTGCGACGTCTGCTTCGGCACGGGGGCTATGGCGCTGCTTGGTACTGCGCTGTGCTACGCCGTCTTTTTGTCCGGGTTCGGGCTGCTCGTCTCGCTTTTGATCTGCGATGCGGCAGGCCGCGCGCTGCTCTTATCGGTGCTTGCGCTGCTGTCGGTCGCTTTCTGCCCGATCTTCTTCGATCTGCCCGCCCTGCTCGGCTTTGCATGGGTGCGTTTTCTGCTGCCGCCCTCCTTTTTCGCCTTTGCGGAAAGCGGCGGCGCGCTCCCCCCGGCAGCGGCGCTTGCCGTATGGCTCGGTGCGCTTGCGCTGTACGCTTTCCGGCTGCGCCGCCCGCACAAAAGCTGACGGAAGCTGTTGACAGCACCGCCGTATTGTGGTAAGATATTTTCAAATGAATTTGACCCCGGAATTGTTTTTTTACGGAGGATGCAAGATGAATAAACTTCCCTATAAACTTTACGATGTCGAGAAATTCGGCACGATCAAGGAAATGATGGAGCTGGCCGTCAAAGAGGCGGGCGACACGGTCGCCTTCAAATTCCGCCGGGACGGACAGATTCAGGACGTGACCTATCGGCAATTCTATGCCGACACCATGGCGCTGGGCACGGCGCTCGCCTCGCTCGGCATGGGTGACCGTCACATCGCGATGGTGGGTGAAAACTCCTACAACTGGATCATGGTCTACCTCACCGTGCTGAAGTCAAGCGGCGTCTACGTGCCGATCGACAAGGAACTGCCCTTTGCGGACATCATGAACATCGTAATCGACGGCGACTGTGAGGTCGTGTTCTACACCAAGCGCTATGAAGACGACTTCATGCAGCATGCGGCCGAGATGCCGAAAGTGCGCTTCTTCATCGGCATCGACCGCGAGGAGGACTTCGGCAACTTCCTGTCCTTTGAGATTCTCTTGGCGAAGGGACGTGAGCTCTATGCGGACGGCGACGAGACCTATGCCTCGATGACAAGCGATCCGAACGCGCTGAAAATGCTGGTCTACACCTCGGGCACGACCGGGATGCAGAAGGGCGTCATGCTCTCGGAGCACAACCTCGTCTCCAGCGTCTACTACGGGCTCCAGGTCTCGACGGTCTACACCCGTTCGCTCTCGGTGCTGCCCTACAACCACACCTACGAGGCCGTCTCCGGCCTGCTGGTCTCCATCCACAAGCATGTCACCATCTGCATCAACGACAGCCTGAAATTTGTGCTGAAGAACCTGCAGGAATACAAGCCCGATTTCATCTACCTTGTCCCCGCCTTTGTCGAGGTCTTCTACAAGAAGATCATGGCCAACGCGCGGCAGTCCGGCAAGGAGCAGACGCTGAAAAAGATGATTGCCATGAGCAACAAGCTGCGCCGCGTGGGCATCGACCTGCGGAAGACGCTGTTTGCCTCGGTACATAAGGCCTTCGGCGGCAATCTGCGCAAGATTGTCTGCGGCGGCTCTCCGCTGCGCCCCGAGCTCGGCGAATTCTTCGACGGCATCGGCATTTCGCTCATCAACGGCTACGGCATCACCGAGTGCTCGCCGCTCGTCAGCGCCAACCACGACATGTTCAACGATCCGACCACGGTCGGCATTCCGCTGCCCTGCTGCCGGATCAAGTTTGACAACATCACGCCCGACGGGGACGGCGAGATCTGCGTCAAGGGCGACGTCGTCATGCTCGGCTACTACAAGCAGCCCGAGCTGACTGCCGAGGTCCTGCGCGACGGCTGGTTCTACACCGGCGACTACGGCAGAATGAACGACAAGGGTCAGCTCATGATTACCGGCCGCAAGAAGAACCTGATCGTGCTCACGAACGGCAAAAACGTCTTCCCCGAGGAGATCGAGAACTACATCGCGGCCATTCCCTACGTCGCCGAGGTCGTGGTCTACGCGCTGCGCAACGAGCACGGGCTTGAGGACTCGCTCTGCGCCGAGATCTTCCTCTCGGAGGAGAAGATCAAGGAGCTCGGCATCGAAGATCCGGCTGCCGCCATCAAAGAAGACGTGGCGCGTGCCGTCGAGCCGCTCCCGCACTACAAGCGCATTGCAAAAATCAAGCTGCGCGACACCGAGTTTGAAAAGACGACCACCAACAAGATCCGCAGAAACAAAATCGTCAAAGACTGAACCCACAAAATCAGAATCCGCCGTGCGGCAAATTGCCGTGCGGCGTTTTCATGCTTGACAGCAGGATGCAAACCTGCTATAATACCCCCTAAACTCTTACGTGAGGTGATCGCATGACAGATCTGCTTTGCCGCTTATTCATCAAAGACCGTGACGACCTTGCCTCTCCGCATACCCGAAACGCCTACGGCCGTCTGGCGGGTGCCGTCGGTATCGTCTGCAACCTCCTGCTCTTTGCCGCAAAGCTGACGGTCGGCACGCTCTGCGGGAGCGTCGCCGTCACGGCGGATGCGGTGAACAACCTGTCCGACGCGGCCTCCGGCATCATCAGTCTGCTCGGCTTCAAGATGGCGGCCCGCCCGGCTGACGCCGATCATCCGTTCGGCCACGCGCGGTACGAATACCTCGCCGGGCTGACCGTGGCGGTGCTGATCCTGTACATCGGCATCGAACTGCTGAAAAGCAGCGCGGAAAAGCTGATCGCCCCGACGCCGACCGATTTCTCCGCCGTGACGGCCGCCGTGCTGATCGGCTCGATTGCCGTCAAGCTGTGGCTGGCGCTGTTCTATCGGAAGATCGGCAAAAAAATCAATTCCGGCACACTCGCCGCGTCCTCGGCCGACAGCCGCAACGACGTGATCTCGAGCGCGGCGGTGCTTTTGTCGGTCTGCCTCGTTCCCTTTCTCGGCGCATGGCTCGACGGCGCGATCGGCGTGGCCGTGGCGCTGTTCATCCTCTACAGCGGCATCGGCCTGATCCGCGACACGCTGAATCCGATTCTCGGCAAAGCACCCGACCCCGCCCTTGTCGAAAAGGTGCGGGCGGAGATCCTCAGCTATCCCTCGGTGCTCGGCACCCACGACCTGATGATCCACGACTACGGCCCGGGCAAGCAGTTTGCCAGCGTCCACGTCGAGGTGGATGCCGCGGGTGACATCATCGCCATCCACGACGAGATCGACAACATTGAGCATGCGCTGCTTGTCAAATACGGGCTGCACACCGTGATCCACATGGACCCGATCGTGACGGGCGACTCGGCGCTGACCGAGCTGCGCGAGACCGTCTCGGACATTGTGACCGACATCGACCCGCGGCTCTCCATCCACGATCTGCGCATGGTCCCCGGCACGACGCACACCACGCTGGTCTTCGACTGCGTGGTGCCGCCCGGCTATCCGATGAGCAGCGCCGCGCTCTGCGACCGCATCTGCACGGAGGTCGCCGCATCCCGTCCCGATATCCGCTGTGCCATCCACATTGAAGAAAGCTACGCGTCACTCCCTCATGAGACGAAAAAAGACAAGGGCTGACGCAAAAAAATCGCTCCCGCGCGGGAGCGATTTTTGTTTTCTTGAACCTCTTCAATCCTGCGTGAAAACGGCGGTCAGGCGATACAGTACATCGGCAATATCAAACCGGCCGTCGCCGTTGTAGTCCAGCTGTGACGGCGGGTAAGCGCCGGTCGCCAGCGCGCGGAGCAGGCAGGCGACATCCGCAAGATTGATCTCGCCGTCTCCGTCCATGTCGATGATAAACTCCACGGGAACGGAGCGATTGATCTTGATCGCGGCGCTGCCTGCTTTTCCGGTCACGCGCGTGGAGCTGAGCGCATACAGGCGGCTGCCGATGCAGCACAGGCTGTTCCAGACCTGATATTCGTTTTCAATGGGGGCAAACGGGCTTTCGAGCGCCGTAAAGCTCGGCGAAACACCGCCCTCGGTCGCCATAATGTCGCTGTTGTACGTCAACGGCTCGTTGGAAACAATCGTGCGAAGGACATACGGCAGACTGACGCCGCGGTCGCCGATATAGTCCTCGCTGCTCTGATAGGAGACCGCGACGCGGCCGTCCGGCAATGTCGCAATATAAGGCGCGCCGCAGGAATAACCCGCCGCGATGCTGCCCGCCGTGAACAGATTGGTCGGCGCGGCAATCGGGCGCATCTTCTCGACCGGCCAGTTTCGTCCATCCTCGGAGAAAGCCAGCGTGATGACAAGGCCGGCATAGCCGGTTGCGGTCTTTGTGCCGTCCGGGCGGATGTAGCTGCGCGTATTGTAATCCTGCGCCTCGATCACCATGGCAAAGCTGCCGTCTGCAAGTCTTGTGACGCCGGGCATACCGTCGCGCGAGCCGAGCGTGCTGCTCGTGCGGACGCTGCCGTCGATCGCGATATTATCCGTCGTATCGGTGTTCCATTTGCCGCTTGCGATCGAATAGGTGAAATAGCGGATCTGCTGTCGCCAAGGCGCTTTTTCGGCCTCCACGCTGAGGTCGTCGGCGTAGTACAGCAGCACGGTGTCGTCGTCCGCCCGGATCATCATCGGCTCCCAATAGCCGCGGTAGGAGCTGTATATGCTGTTGTCGTTTGCGTGTTCTTCGGTGCGGCGCAAGCAGGTATTTTCAATCAGCACGATCTCGTCGCCGTAGGTCTCACCGCCGTCACAGCTTGTGACAAGCCGCAGCGAGGTGTAGAATTCGCCGACCGTCGATGCCCCGAACCCAGCGGTATCGCAGCGATACGCGATCATGACAAGGTCACGCCCGTCCGCGCCGCCGCCGGGCAGCACAAAGGGCTGATGGTTGGCCGGATTCAGCCTATGCGAACCGGAGAGCGCAGTCTGCTGCGGCGCGGGGAGCGGCTGCGCCGTGTCCCACGTTTTGCCCTCATCTGCGCTGAGGCTGACATTGACGCCGTGGGTGGCAAGCAGTCTGCCGTCGCTGAGCCGGGTCATACGCGGATAAGTGCCGACGGTTGACACGACGGACGCCGTGTCCTCCCACACAACGGCGGCATAGTCCGCCGCACCGGCGGTCAGCAGCAATACAGCTGCGCACAGGAGCGCCGCGCATACAGACAATCCTTTTTTCATCATTGTTCTCCTCTTCTGTTACCCTCGATTGACAAAGGTATAGTTTAAGTATATCAAAAAGCCGCGGTCGTGTCCATGTCAAAACTCCTGCAAAACTTACAGGAAGTGTTGCCATACAAAAAAGCCCCGGCAAGCGGGGCTTTTCCTGTGAAATGTTTATTTGCCGAAGCCGCTGACCGCGGATTCAATGCTCGGCTGCGCGTTGTAGATGCCGAGCACGGTTTCTGCCGCGTAAGGACCGCCGTTCATGTCGAACTCGGTGCCGCTCAGCGTATAGGGCTGAATGAAGACGTAGCGGTTTTCCTTTCTCCAGTCGAGGTAGGCATGGTAGATCATGAAGCGGTTGCCCGCCGCGTCGGTGGTGAACGCCGCGTGGCCGGGGCCGTGAATGCCGTTCTGATGTGTGAACATCGGCTCTGCGCTCTTGATCCAGGAATCCTTCTTCAGCGGATCTGCGCCGGTCTTCAGCACCAGCTTGCCGAGCGCGTAATAGGACGTCCAGTAGCCGCTGCCCGTGTAGGTGACAATGATCTCGCCGTTGTCGCCGTAGACGGCGGTTGCGCCCTCGACGACCATCGGGTATGCCGCGCCGGTGGAGGCGTTGTACGCATAGCCGTGCTTCTCCCAAGCGTAATCCGAGACGTTGAAGATGGTGGTCGCGCTTGCGACTTCGTAGGGGTTCTTCAGCAGCGCGATGCTGTTGTTCTGCCTGAAGTCCGCCGTGCCGCGGCCGGTCTCGCTCGTCCACATGAGATAGGTCTTGCCGCCCGCGCGGAGCAGCGACTGGCCGATCGCCCAGGTGGTATCGTTGTCCACGACCATCTTGACAGGCACGCCGACCTCGCCGGTCACAGGCGAGCCGTATGCACCGAGCGGATCGTCGGTGAGGGCGCGGACGCAGAAGAGACGATGATTTTCATTGTTGCCGTCATCCGCCGCGAAGTAGAGCCACCAACCGGCATATTCCTTGCCGAATTCGCTCTCCTCGATGTAGTGCAGCTCGGGCGACCAGAGCTCTTTGGAATACATCTTATTCTCGACCGTGATGGTCGTCGGCGGCGTCCAGATCGGCACGCCGTTTGCATAGGCAAGGCCGTCCAGTGTAGAGGAACGATAGCAGTAGAAGCCGCGGCTGCTGGTGCAGACCATGTAATAGTAGCCGTCGCGATAGATCACCCACGGATCGGCGCCTGCGCGCAGCGGGTTTCTGTATTCGCTCTTCACGGCGGCGCGGTCGGTCTTCAGCGCCGTCGAGATCGAGACCGACGCGGTGCTGCCGCCCTTGATGCTCTCGACGCGCGGGAAGAGACCTTCGTTCAGGCGGAGCGTGTACTTGCCGGTGAAAGCAATGGTGTTATCCTGATTCTCATCCAGCCGTCTGCCGCCGATCTGGCCGCCGTTGACCGTAATCGTGATATTGCCGGTGACCTTCGGTGCGCTCTGCGCCGTCTCGTTTGTACCGGCGCGGCCGACGGCAAAGAGGTTGCCGTAGATCCGGCCGCCGTTGATGATGACCGAGACATTGCCGGTCTGCTCGTTCATGCCTGCCACCGCAGACTGGTTTTGTGTATCGTCGCGTGCGGTGAAGTGCCCGCCGTTGACAATGAAGGTGGCGTTGCCGGAAATGTTACCGAAGGGGGATTTGCCCGCGATGCGGCGGTTGCCGACGCGGAAATAGGTGAAGTCACCGCCGTTTACGGTGATGGTATAGTTGCGGTTGATGCTCGCCGCGGCGACCGTTGCATCCTCGGGCACATTGTAGCCGCCGACGAGGATCATCGAGCCGACCGTCTTGAGGTTCTTGCCGAGAATAACGTTGTGCCCACCGCAGGCAAGCACGCCGGTTGCCGTCGAAAGCGTCACGCGGTCAAAGATTGTATCGCCGCCGAGCGTGAGCGTCGTGCCGAAGACGATCTTGCCGAGCGGAAAGGTCATCTTGCCGTCGGTCGCGGTGATGGTGACCGTCCCCGCCGATGCGGGCATCGTATAGGATGCACCTGTGTTGACCGTGCCGCAGAGGACAATCTTGCCGCCCTCTCCGCCGAGCAGCGCATACGCGCGCTCGAAGGTCTTGACCGTCGTCTGATAGGACGCGCCGTCGCACGCGTCGTCGCCGTCGCCGGACAGATAAACCGTCTTTCCGGCCGCCGACGCGCCGAGCGCCAGCACAGCCGCCGTCAGCATGACGCATACGGCAAGGCACAGGAGCTGTGTGATCTTTTTCTTCATGAAATGGACCTCCGCCAAAGAATATTTTTACACTTAGATTATAGCATTTTGCACAAGCAAAGTCAACGGTGCGCGGCGGCGATTCGTCCGTTTTTCTAAACGCGGTCGTTCTGAAAAACAAACGCGCTTGCGGTGCGCTCCGCCGTGCGCGCCTTTTGCCCCCGCAAAGCGGCAAAGAAAGTTGAATTTGCATAAAAAATTATATAAAAACAGGTGTTTTTCGCCTGTCAGATATGCTATAATAAAAGATGAATAATACTATCTTCAACCGGAGAACCGACATGAACGAAAAAGCCTCGGATCGCAAAATCATCAACCTTTATCTCGACAGATCCGGCGCCCTCTACGGTGCGCCGTTCGGCCCCTCGGAAAAATACGGGATGCGCCCCATCGACCGCCTGTTTCTTCTGATGCCGGGCTACACCGACGAGATGCTCTGCGAATTTGTCAACCGCGTCTTCGACTGCTGCGGCAGCGAGGCGGCCAAGGACGACAAGCCGACGAGCATCCAGACCTACCTCAAGGCAAAGTCCTACAAGGAAGCGATCCGCAATCTCGGGCTGCTGGTCGGCTTCTATGAAGAAAACGAAGGATTTGCCTTCACCCCGGCGAAAAACACGGGAGACGGCTTTGCCCTCGGCGAGGCGGTCATCGAGGTCCGCCCCGACTGCACGCGGAAAGAGATGGCGAAAAAGCTGAAAGCGGCGATTGCCGCCGTCCGCATCGGCAAAGACGAATAAAACATCCCGCGCCGCGCGGGGAAAGGATAACGGAATGGCAGAAAACAAGAGCGATCTTGCAAAATACCTCTTTGCACAGGGAACCAACTATAAGGCCTACGAATATCTCGGCGCGCACACCGAGGACGGCGGCATCCGCTTCCGCGTATGGGCGCCGAACGCCGACGCGGTCTACCTGGTGGGCGACTTCAACGGCTGGGATGAATCCGTGCCGATGGAGAAGGACGACGGCATCTTCACCTGCCTGCTCACGGACAAGACCTTCAAGGTCGGCAGCAAGTACAAGTACAAGGTGGTCCGAAACGGGAATGCGGTCTACAAGACCGACCCCTACGGCTACTGCACGGAGCTTCGCCCGGACAATGCGAGCGTCTTCTGCGAGCTGGACGGCTACAAATGGAAGGACGACGCCTGGCTGCGCGAGCGCGCTGCACATAAGGATGATTTCTACAGCCGCCCGATGAACATATACGAGGTCCACGCAGGCTCGTGGAAGAAAAATGCCGACGGCAGCTTCTACACCTACCGTCAGCTTGCCGACGAGCTTGTTCCCTACGTCCGCGACATGGGTTACACGCACATCGAGCTGATGCCGGTGGCGGAGCATCCCTTTGACGGCTCGTGGGGCTATCAGATCTGCGGCTACTATGCGCCGACCTCGCGCTTCGGCACGCCGCACGACTTCATGGCACTGATCGACGCGGCGCACCGCGCGGGGATCGGCGTGATCCTCGACTGGGTCCCCGCCCACTTCCCGAAGGATGAAAACGGGCTGTACGAATTCGACGGCGCGCCGCTCTACGAATTTCAGGGCGAGGATCGCATGGAGCACAAGTCCTGGGGCACGCGCTGCTTTGACGTCGGCCGCAACGAGGTGCAGTGCTTTCTCGTCTCCAATGCCGTCTACTGGGCGGAGAAATACCACATCGACGGCCTGCGCGTGGACGCGGTCGCCTCCATGCTCTACCTCGACTACGACCGGAGGCCGGGCGAGTGGCATCCGAACATCTACGGCACAAACCGCTCGCTGGAGGCGATCGCCTTCTTCAAAAAGCTCAACGGCCACATGCGCGCCGCCTACCCGGACGTGCTGATGATCGCCGAGGAATCCACCGCGTGGGAAAACGTCACCCGCTTTGACGGCGACGGCCTCGGCTTCCACATGAAGTGGAACATGGGCTGGATGAACGACGCCCTGGCCTACGCCTCGACCGACCCGCTCTTCCGCCGCGGCAATCATTCGAAGATCACCTTTTCGATGATGTACGCCTTCTCGGAATACTACGTCCTGCCGATCTCGCACGACGAGGTCGTCCACGGCAAAAAGTCGCTGCTCGACCGCTTCCCCGGCCTGTACGGGCAGAAGTTTGACGGGATGCGCGCCTTTCTCATCTACATGATGACGCACCCGGGCAAGAAGCTGCTGTTCATGGGCTGCGAAAACGGGCAGTTCACCGAGTGGAACTACGAAAAGGAGGTCGAGTGGTTCTTGCTCGACTACGAGCAGCACAAAAAGATGCACGCCTTTGTGCGCGACCTCAATCGCCTGTACCTTGCGCACAGCGAGCTCTGGGAGGCGGACGACAGCTGGGACGGCTTTGAATGGGTCGAGGTGGACAACGCCGACGAGAGCATCATCGCCATCCGCCGCAAGAACCGTGCGGGCGACGCCCTGCTCACCGTGGTCAACTTCACGCCCGTCGAGCGCCCGGGTCACATTCTGCATGTCCCCGCGCGCACAAGCTACTCCATGCTGCTCGATTCCTCGGACGAGAAGTACGGCGGCTACAAAAGGACGACCGGCGCATTCCGCGCAAAGAAGCAAAAGGACGGCTCATCGACCGTCAGCATCGACCTGCCGGCGCTCGGCGCGGTCATCCTGAAAGAAAAAGCCATTGCAAAAAGCGAAAAAACCAAGCAGTAACCAAGCCATCGCAAAAACACAGGCATGTTCCGGCGTTAAAATTTTTTCGGAGGTACGGATACTATGAACAAAAAAAGAAAAGAATGTGTCGCCATGCTTCTTGCCGGCGGTCAGGGTTCCCGTCTGTACGCACTGACGAAATCCACCGCAAAGCCCGCAGTCACGTTCGGGGGCAAATACCGCATCATCGACTTTCCGCTTTCCAACTGCATCAATTCCGGCATCGACACGGTCGGTGTGCTGACGCAGTATCAGCCGCTGATGCTGAACGATTACGTCGGCAACGGCCTGCCGTGGGATCTCGACCGCACCTACGGCGGCGTCAAGATCCTCCCGCCCTACCAAGGGCAGAAAAAGGCGGACTGGTACAAGGGCACGGCAAACGCCATCTATCAGAACATGGCGTTCATCGACCAGTATGACCCCGAATACGTCATCATCCTCTCGGGCGACCACATCTACCGCATGGACTACGCGGACATGCTGCGCTACCACAAGAAGAAAGACGCAGACTGCACCATCGCGGTGCTGGAGGTCCCGCTGAAGGAGGCCAGCCGCTTCGGCATCCTGACCACGCACGAGGGCGGGCAGATCTACAAGTTCACCGAGAAGCCGAAAAATCCCGATTCAACCAAGGCCTCGATGGGCATTTACATCTTCAACAAGAAGAAGCTGTTTGAATACCTGATCGCGGACGAGGCCGACCCGAATTCCGCAAACGACTTCGGCAAGAACATCATCCCCGCCATGCTGGCGGCGGGCGAACGCATGTTTGCCTACGCCTTCGAAGGCTACTGGAAGGACGTCGGCACGATCGACAGCCTATGGAGCGCCAACATGGATCTGCTCGGCGAGGACCCGAAATTCTCGATGAACGAGGAGTCGAAGGGCAGAATCTACTCCCGCTCCTCGGTCAGCCCGCCGCAGTATGTCGGCAGGGACGCCGTGATCTCGGACTCCATCATCACCGAGGGCTGTGAGATCTACGGCACGGTCATCCGCTCGGTGCTCTCGAACGATGTCGTCGTCGAGGAGGGGGCGGTCGTCATGGACAGCGTCATTATGGCCAACACCCACATCGGCAAGGATGCAAGTGTCAACTATGCCATTCTCGACGAGAACATCACGCTCGAGGCCGGCGTAAAAGTCGGCGAAGCCAAGGAGACCGCCAAGGGCATTGCCGTCATCGGCAACGGCTGCACGGTGGAAGCCGGTGCGACGGTGGAAGCCGGCGCCATGATCTCGGAATAAGGAGGAACGGACATGAACGCTATCGGTATTATCTTTTCCAATATCCACGACTATGTGGTTCCCGAACTGACCCGCCGCCGCGCAATCGCCTCGATCCCGTTCTGCGGCAGATACCGCATGATCGACTTTGAGCTGTCCAACATGGTCAACTCGGACATCACCAAGGTCGGCGTGATCACCAACTACAACTATCAATCGCTGATGGATCACATCGGCACGGGCAAGGACTGGGATCTCGCCCGCCGCAGCGGCGGCATCAAGCTGCTTCCGCCGTTCATCACCGCCTACGACTCCACCAAGAGCGACTCGCTCTACACCACGCGCCTTGAGCTGCTCAAGGGTACGCTCAACTTCATCTCACGCTCAAGCGAGGAGTATGTCGTCATGACCGACTGCGACCGCGTCTGCACGATCGACTATCAGAAGATTCTCGACCGTCATATCGAGACCCGCGCCGACATTACGCTGGTCACGCACCGCAAAAAGGTCACGGACGAGGGCATCGGCAAGGAGATCCTCGTGGACGCCGACCTGCTCGGCCGCATCGACGACATCTCCCAACATACCGCATCGGACGACGGCTATCACAACGTTTCCATGAACATTTTCGTCCTGCGCCGCTCCTACCTGCTCGACATCATCCGGGACTCCATTGCGCACGGCTACAAGAGCTTCTATCACGACATCATCGCGAAGAATCTGATGCACGCGGACTACTACATCTACAATTTTGACGGCTATTCGGCCACCATCAACTCGCTGGCCTCCTACTTCGCCTGCAACATGGACGTGCTGCGCCCCGACGTGCGCAAGGCGCTCTTCGACGTCCCCTACCATCCGGTCTACACCAAGGTGCGCAGTTCGACGCCGACGCGGTATCTCGAGGGCGCGCGCGCCAGCAATTCGCTGATCGCGGACGGCTGCGTGATCGAGGGCGATGTCGAAGACTCCATCATCTTCCGCGGCGTGCATGTGGCGCGCGGCTCGGTGGTCAGGAACTCTATTCTCATGCAGGACACCATCGTCAGCAAGAACGTCTCGCTCAACTGCGTCATCACCGACAAGAACGTCGTGATCCGCGACGGCAGGACGCTGTCCGGGCACGATTCCATGCCGTTCTACATTGATAAAGGAGTCATCATATGAGAAAAATCCTCTTTGTCGGCGCGGAGGCGCTGCCCTTCGCCGCGACCGGCGGCCTCGGCGATGTGCTCGGCTCTCTGCCCGCGGAAATTCAGAAGTGCGGCGGCAAGGATGTGGACGTCCGCGTCATCATGCCGCTTTACCGCGCGATCGGTGAAAATTTTCGCGCGGAAATGGAAACAATATATGAGGGAACCGTCTTTCTCGGCTGGCGGCAGCTGTACGTCGGCATCCGGATGCTCCGCTGCAAGGGCATTATCTACTACTTCGTGGACAACGAGCAGTACTTCGGCCGCGGCGGCAGTCTCTACGGGCATTTCGACGACGGCGAGCGCTTTGCCTACTTCTGTGAGGCGGTGCTGAACGTCCTGCCGCACATTGACTTTGTGCCGGACGTCCTGCATGCGCACGACTGGCAGGCGGCGCTCTCCGTGGTCTACCTCAAGCTGAAATATAAGAGCGACTGGCGGTACAATCAGATCCGCTCGGTCTTCACCATTCACAACATCGAGTATCAGGGGCAGTATGACCCCTATATTCTCGGCGGCGTCTTCGGCCTCGGCTCGGAGCATCTCGGCACGATGTGTTACGACGGCTGCATCAACCTGATGAAAGCCGCGATCGAATGCTGCGACCTGGTCTCCACGGTCAGCCCCACCTATGCGGCCGAGATCAAAACGCCCTACTTTGCGCACGGCCTGCACTATGAGCTGCTCAAGGAGCAGGCAAAGCTGCGCGGCATCCTCAACGGCATCGACTACGAGCTGTACGACCCGGCGACCGACCCGGTCATTCCGGCACACTATTCGGCGAAGGCGCCCGCGAAGAAGGTTGAGGACAAGAAGGCGCTGCAAAGCGAGCTTGCCCTGCCCGTCCGCGCGGATGTGCCGGTCGTGGCGCTGATCTCGCGTCTCGTCGCGCACAAGGGGCTTGACCTGTTCTGCGCGATCGCGGAGCGCCTGCTGGAAAACGACATCCAGCTCGTCATCCTCGGCATGGGCGACGCGGGCTATGAGAGCTACATGCGCGACCTCGAAAACCGCCACCGGGACAAGGTGCGCAGCCTGATCCTGTACAACCGCGACATGTCGCGCCGCATCTATGCCGCCTGCGACATCTTCCTCATGCCCTCGAAGAGCGAGCCCTGCGGCCTTTCGCAGATGATCGCCTCGCGCTACGGCGCGATCCCGGTCGTCCGCGAGACCGGCGGCCTGTTTGACTCCATCAAGGGCTACTACGAGACCGAGGACGGCGAGATCCACGGCAACGGCTTCACCTTTGCCAACTACAATGCAGACGAGCTGCTGGAGCGCACAAATGCCGCCATCGCCCTGTGGCATGATCCGGAAAAGCGCCGCAGGCTCGTGATGAAAATCATGAAAACCGACTTCTCCTGGGGAGCGTCGGCGAAAAAATACATGCAAATGTATGATGAACTTTTTTAACTAAGGAGAACCCCAAGACATGAACAGCAATTCCAAAGAAGTCAAAGCCGTGGAGGAAAAGCTCGAAAGCAAGCTCTCGCGCTACTTCGGCTGCACGCCGAAGGAAGCCTCCCCCGAGCAGATGTACAAGGCGGCAGCCATGACCGTCAAGGACACGCTCACCGAAAAGCGCAAGCTTTTCAAGGAGCAGGTCAACAAGACCGGCTCCAAGCGTGTGTACTATATGTGCATGGAATTTCTGCTGGGCAGATCGCTCAAGACCAACCTCCACAACCTCGGCGTTGTGGATGAATACCGCCTGGCACTGAAGCATTTCGGCTTCAACATCAATGATCTTTATGAGCTGGAGCCGGACGCCGGCCTCGGCAACGGCGGTCTCGGCAGACTGGCCGCCTGCTTTATGGACTCGCTCGCCTCGCTGGACTACCCGGCGACCGGCTTCTCCATCTGCTACGAGTACGGTCTGTTCAAGCAGAAGATCATTGACGGGCTTCAGGTCGAGCTTCCCGACATCTGGCTGCCCGGCGGCGAGGTCTGGCTGGTTCCCCGCACCGACCGCACGTTCCGCGTCCGCTTCGGCGGGCAGGTCGTGGAGGAGTGGTCGGAGGGGCACTGCAACATCGGCTATAAGGATTGCGACGAAGTCGAGGCGGTTCCCTACGACATGATGATCTCGGGCGCGGACTGCGACGCGGTCAGCCGCCTGCGTCTGTGGCGCGCGCGCGACATCACCAACTTCAACATGTCGCTGTTCACGCAGGGACAGTATGCACAGGCACTGGAGGAAAGCACCAAGGCGGAGACCATCTCCAAGGTGCTCTACCCCTCCGACAACCACACCGAGGGCAAGCTGCTGCGCCTGAAGCAGCAGTACTTCCTCGTCAGCGCGTCGGTGCAGAGCATCATCCGCGACCATCTCTCGGTATACGGCACATTGGCAAACTTCTCCGACAAGGTCGCCATCCACATCAACGATACGCATCCCGCACTCTGCATTCCCGAGCTGATGCGCATCCTGCTGGACGACTACCACTATTCGTGGGAGGACGCATGGCACACGGTGGTGAACACGGTGTCCTACACCAACCACACCGTCCTGCCCGAGGCGCTGGAGACCTGGGACGAGCAGCTCTTCACGCTGACGCTGCCGCGTATGCACATGATCATCAAGGAGATCAACGAGCGCTTCTGCAAGGAGGCATGGCAGCACTTCCCCTCCAACTGGGACAAGATCACCGGCGTCTCCATCCTGTCCGGCGGCAGAGTCCGCATGGCAAATCTGGCGGTCGTCGGCTCGCACGCGATCAACGGCGTGTCGAAGATCCACTCCGAGATCCTCGTGAACTCGGTGTTCAAGGACTTCTACAAGATGTACCCCGACCGCTTCACCAATGTGACCAACGGCATTGCACACCGCCGCTGGCTCTGCTATTCAAACCCCGCGCTGTCCTCCCTGATCGAGGAATGTATCGGCGATGCTTACCGCCATCAGCCGGAACACCTCGAGGACTTCCGCAAATTTGAAAACGACGAAAGCGTACTCACCCGCCTCGGCGAGATCAAGCACGGCAACAAGGTCGCCTTCGCCAACCACCTGCGTGAGACGACCGGCCAGATCATCGACCCGAACTCGGTTTTCGACGTGCAGATCAAGCGTCTGCACGAGTACAAGCGCCAGCTGCTCAACGCGCTGAACATCATCAACACCTATCTCGATCTGCGCGAGAATCCGAACCTCGACATCGTACCGCAGACCTACCTGTTCGGTGCAAAGGCAGCGCCCGGCTACGACATGGCCAAGCAGATCATCAAGCTGATCTGCCTGCTCGGCAAGGAGATCGAGAGCGACCCGATCATCCGTGAAAAGCTGCGCGTGGTCTTCCTCGAAAACTACAGCGTCAGCATGGCGGAGGCGCTCATTCCCGCTGCCGAAATCAGCGAGCAGATCTCGCTTGCCGGCAAGGAGGCCAGCGGCACGGGCTGCATGAAGCTGATGATCAACGGCGCGCTGACAATCGGCACGCTGGACGGCGCAAACATCGAGATGCTCGCCAAGGCCGGCAAGGACAATATGTTCATCTTCGGCCTCAACTGTGGTGAGGTGGACGACCTGTGGACGAAGGGCTACCGCGCCGCCGACTACTATCACAGAAGCGCGGCACTCCGCCGCACGATCGACCGTCTGTCGGTCGGCTTCGCGGGCGAGAGCTTCAAAAACATTGCCGACTACCTCATCGCGGCAAGCGGCGTGGCCGACCCGTATATGTGCCTGGCGGACTTCGAGTCCTACAAGTCGATGCACGACCATGCGCTCTCGCTCTACCCGAACAAGAAGCTCTGGAACAGGATGTCCATCAACAACATTGCGGGCGCGGGCGAGTTTGCCGCCGACCGCAGCATTGAGGAATACGCGCAGCGCATCTGGCATCTGAACAAAGTCAAGCTCGGCAAATAATCAAATCAACCGCTGCCGTGCCGCAGAAATCTGCGGCACGGTTCTCGCGGAATAAGAGGCTTTTTATGCAGATTCAAATCGTTAAGACCCTCGACGGCAAGGACCGCTCGAATACCGGCGCATTTCCTGCAAAAGATACTCTTGAGATTACCCTGAAAATTCCGCGCGACCTTTCGCTGGTCTCGCCGCGCATGGCGATTGCGCCGGACGGCGGCAGCGACAGCGAGATCTTTCCCGAATACCGCGGCTTCGACGGCGAAAATGACAGCTTCGTCTTCGCGCTCGACCTCGGCAAGCTGGGGGAAGACGACTGCGGCGGACTATTTTACTACGAATTCCGGCTTGACCGGGACTTCAAAACCTACTACACGGCAAGCGTCAACAACGTAGACTTCACGCTGGCCGAGCGCCCGTCGCGCCGTTTTCTGCTCCTCCTTTACGAGCCGGACTTCAAAACGCCGCGTACATATTACGGCACGACGATGTACCACATCTTCGTGGATCGCTTTGCCGCGGGAACACATGAGACGCCGGTGCGCGCCGACGCGCGGCTTGACCCGGACTGGGCGCACGGCAGCCCCGAATATGCACCCTGCCCCGGCGCGCCCCTCAAAAACAATCAGTTTTTCGGCGGCAGCCTGTGGGGTGTGCTTGACAGGCTGGACTACCTCGAAAGTCTGTCGGTCGGCTGCATCTATCTCAGTCCGATCTTCAAGGCGTATTCCAATCACAAGTACGACACCGGCGACTACGATGTGATCGACGAAATGTTCGGCGGCCGCGAGGCCTTCGATGCTCTGCTTGCCGAATGCCGGCGCCGCGGCATCCGCGTCATCCTCGACGGCGTGTTCAACCACACCGGTGACGACAGCCGCTATTTCAATCGCTACGGCAAGTACGATTCGCTCGGCGCATACCAGAGCGAGCAGTCACCCTATCACGACTGGTACAACTTCATCCGTTTCCCCGCGCAGTACGAATGCTGGTGGGGCATCCCGATCCTGCCGAAGCTCAACCTCCGCGGGCGCGACTGCCGCAATTTCTTCGTCGGCAAAGACGGCGTCTGCGCGCGTTACATCCGCGCGGGCGCGGGCGGATGGCGGCTGGATGTCGCCGACGAGCTGACCGACGACTTTCTCGATCGCCTGCGCGCCGTGGTCAAAGCCGAGGACCCGAACGCGCTGATCGTCGGCGAGGTCTGGGAAAACGCCGCCGAGAAGGTCTCCTACGGCGCACGCCGCCGCTATCTGCGCGGCAGGCAGCTGGACAGCGTGATGAACTATCCGATGAAGAACGCGATCATCGGCTATGTAAAGAGCGGCGACTGCGCGATGCTGTACAACACGGCGGTCGAGCTGTATGCCTCCTATCCGCGCGCCGTCTGCGACTGCCTGATGAACATTCTCGGCACGCACGACACCGAACGTATTCTCACGGCGCTTACGGGCGCAGACCCCGAGGGCAAATCCAACGACGAGCTGGCGCATCTGCGTCTCTCAGACGATGCGCGTGCCTACGGCACGGCGCTTCTGAAACTTGCATCGGTGCTGCAATACACGCTGTACGGCTTCCCGTCGGTCTTCTACGGTGACGAAGCGGGCATCGAGGGCTACCGTGACCCGTTCTGCCGTATGCCCTTCCCCTGGGGCAGAGAAAACGGCGAGCTGCTCGCACATTACCGCACACTCGGCAGACTGCGCCGCGAGCATTCCGCCTTTGCCGGCGGCGACTTCAGGATCACCGCGCATGACTGCGGCCTGTTTGCCTACACCCGCGAAGACGAAAACGAAATCATCCACATTGCGCTGAACCGCGCCTCCTTCCCCATTCACTTCGACTTCGGCGAGCGCTGGACGGACCTTTTCACGGGTAAGGACGGCAGCGGCACCGCGGTACTGGAGCCCTGCGGCTTCCGCATCATCCAGGTCAAAAAGAAAGGACAGTAACACCTATGCAAACCGGAAAAAGACAGAATTTTACGATGCTCTGCGACTACTACGAGCTGACGATGGCAAACGGCTACTACCGCGCCGGCATGGCGGACAGCATCACCTACTTCGACATGTTCTTCCGCGACATCCCGGACGGCGGCGGTTTTGCCATTGCCGCGGGACTTGAGCAGCTCATCGAATACATTGAAAACATTCACTTCACGGAGGAGGATATTGCCTATCTCCGCAGCAAAAATGTATTCGACGAGGCCTTCCTCGAAAAGCTGAAGACCTTCCGCTTCACCGGCGACATCTACGCCATCCCCGAGGGTACGCCGATCTTCCCCGGTGAGCCGATCATCACGGTGCGCGCCCCCGCAGCCGAGGCGCAGTTTATCGAGACCTATCTCCTGCTGACCGTCAACCACCAGTCGCTGATTGCCACCAAGGCAAACCGCATTGTCCGCGCCGCCAAGGGCCGCGCCATCTCCGAATTCGGCAGCCGCCGCGCGCAGGGCGCGGACGGCGCGTACCTCGGCGCACGCGCTGCATACATCGGCGGCTGTGCCGCCACCGCCTGCACGATCACGGATCGCGACTTCGGCGTCCCCGCGACCGGCACGATGGCGCACTCCTGGGTGCAGATGTTCGACAGCGAATACGAGGCGTTCAAAACCTATTGCGAGCTCTACCCCACCAACGCGACGCTGCTGGTGGACACCTACAACACCTTAAAGAGCGGTGTGCCGAACGCCATCCGCGTCTTCAAGGAGGTTCTGTGGCCGAAGGGCATCAAAAAATGCGCCATCCGCCTCGACTCGGGCGATATTGCCTACCTGTCGAAGAAGGCGCGGGTGATGCTGGATGAAGCGGGGCTTACCGAGTGCAAGATCGTCGCGTCCAACTCGCTGGACGAGGACATTATCCTTGCGCTGGTCCGGCAGGGTGCGGCGGTGGACGCCTTCGGCGTCGGCGAGCGCATGATCACGGCCAAGAGCGCGCCCGTCTTCGGCGGCGTCTACAAGCTCTGCGCCCGCGAGGAGCCGGACGGCACGATCATCCCGAAGATCAAGATCAGCGAAAACGCGGCGAAGATCACCAACCCGCATTACAAGAAGGTCTACCGCCTGTTCGACAAGGAGAACGGCAAGGCGATCGCCGACTACATCACCGTGCACGACGAGGTGGTGGACGGCTCCGCACCGATCGAGCTGTTCGACCCCGACTACACCTGGAAGCGCAAGACCGTGACCGACTACACGGTGCGCGAATTGCAAGTGCCGATTTTCCTCGGCGGCAAATGCGTCTACCAGTCGCCCACGACCACCGAGATCCGCGACTACTGCGCAAAGGAAGTGGACACCCTGTGGGACGAAGTCAAGCGCTTCGAGAACCCGCACAACTACTACGTCGACCTCTCGCAGAAGCTGTGGGACATCAAGCATGACCTGCTCAAGCAGGGGAGCAAATAAAGCACACCACGGAAAAAGGACAGACCCTTGGTCTGTCCTTTTTGATTTACTTCTCACAGAAGAACTCAATCTTCTCGCCGACGGGACCCTTGCAAAAGGCGATGCGCGCCGGAAACGGCACCTCCGCCTGGATTGTGATGTCATGCGGCTCCTCGATGACGGGGTAGCCTGCGCGGCGCACTGCCGCGATGCAGCCATCCGGGTCATCCGTGGCAAACGCGATATGCCGAAGTGCCCCTTCGCCCGGCGTGTCCGCGGCATTTGCAAAGATTTCGAGCAGTCCGCTGCCGCAGTCGAGCATGATGCCGCGCGCGGCATCTTTGCCCCAACTGCGGACAATCGGCATACCGAGCAGATCGCGGTAGAACGCGACCGTCTTCTCAAACTCCGCCTCGCCCCGGCATTTCAGGGCGACATGATGAATACCGTGAATCATTTGGTTTCCTCCCCGATGTAGGTAAAGCGCGAGGATGTTTTGCCGTCGCGCGTGACGGTCTCCTCCCACATGGACGCGGGGCGCACCCAAAGGCCGCCCTCGCCGTAGAGCGCGCGATAGACCACCATTTCTTCCCGCGTTTCGGAATGCCGCGCGATGCCGATGACTTCGTATTCTCCGCCCTTGAAATGGCGGTAACGCCCAAGCTTAATCATAACTTTTCGTCGAAGTGGATGCGGAAGCCGCTCTCGCGCAGAATGCCCTGAAGCGTCGGCACATCGACATCCTCGGCGGCGACGCCGCTCTTTATGCTGAGTGCGGCGGCGCGCGCGGCGATCTCGCCGGTCTCGGCGGCAACCGGGATGACGCGCGTGGCGTCCCAGGCGTCGCCGTGCGCCGAAATCACGCGGCCCGCGGCAAACAGATTTGGATAGCCGGGCACATACATGGCGCGATACGGGATCTCAAACCAGTAGCCGGTGTGCCCAAAATAGCCGCAGGTGCCGACCGAGTCGGTCTGCGGGCGGTAGAGGTCGTCCATGGTCATTTCATATGCGCCGACGATGTGGCGGATCATGCGGTACTGCGGCATCATCGGCAGTGCAATGATCTCCTGCGAGAGCGGATCGGTCTGCTTCACCTCGTCGAAGAGCATGGTCTGCCCCTTGATGCAGTAGCTTGTGACCTCGTCGCTCGTCGTGCCCGCCGTGAGCGGATAATCCTCCGGCTGCCCCTTTCCGGTCATGCCCGCGCCGGTGATGTGCCAGCCGCGGACCTTGAGCATGTTGTAGGTCTGCCCTTCCTTGAACTGCGTGATGTGTGAATAGAAGGACATGAAATTCTCGCCGTCGCGGCAGGGTGCGCCCGCGCGGTCAAACATAAGGCAGGTGCCGCTTGCATCAATCACGGCGCGGCAGGGGTAATACTCCGTCCCGCTGATCGTCTCGGCGCTGATGCCGACGACGCGGTTGCCGTCGGTCTCCGGGTAGGTCGCCAGCGTGTCAAAGCGAACCGCAACGCCCGCCTCGATGAGCATATCGAGCAGCACGAGCGACATTACCGTAGGCGAAAAGTGCGTGACAAAGCGCTTGTCGGTCGCCTGCTCCCAGACGCCCTCGGTCTGCCATTCGGCAGGCAGGCGATGCATCGAATAGCGGATGGTGCGGCGCAGAATCTCCTCCGAAACGCCGGAAATCAGCTTTTTGCCCGCGGCGTTGCAGAGCGGCTCCCACCAGTTGATGAGCCCGACCGTGGCAAGGCCGCCGAGCACCGTAAACTTCTCCATCAGCAGCGTTTTCATCCCGCTGCGCGCGGCACTGACCGCCGCGCTGACGCCGGCGACGCCGCCGCCGACCACGATTACATCGTAGCTGTCGCCGACGATCGGCTTTTTCACATTCGGTTTCATGCTTCCTCCTCCGCAAGGTCAAAGGTGATGATCGAATTCATCGAACCGTAGCGGTAATACATGGTCTCATAGGAGATTGATTCCTCAAAGGTCACGCCGTCCCCCTCGCTGCGCTTCTGCCCCGCCGCATCATAGACAATGAAGCGGTAGTCACGCGGGTCGGCCGCATCCGGGTTGATGCAGGAGGCAATGACGATGTAGTGCGAGTTGGAGCCGTTCTGCATATGGACGATGACGCCCTCGGGGTGCGTGTCCAGCGCCTCTTTGATGATCTTTTTCGACACCGAATAGCGCTCGGTGTAGGTCAGCTTTCTGCCGAACAGCGTATAATTTGCGGTCAGCTGCCGCAGATTCATCAGAATGGGGTTGTAGTACAGTGTGCCGCTCTCCGTGGTGAGGCCGCGGTTGCCCGTGTTGGCGAGCGCCGTGACATACGGATCGGCCTCGAGGTCGCCGTCCTTGTCAAAGCGGAAGTCATAACCGTCCGCATAGCGTGCGCCGAGATTGTGCATGACCATGGCGACCGAGGCGATGGCACACCCGGTGTCCATCCAGTCAAGGCCGCGGTTATAGCGGTCGATGATGAAGCGCTTGTATGCGCCGGCATAGAAGTACACGCCGGAAAGCTCGCCGCCGTGCCAGCCGCCGTTCGTGGCAAGATGCTGGCTGTACCAGGTGTAGGACGGCCCGTCCACAACGGTCACGTCGATCGAGCGCGTCATATCGCCGACTGTCGCCGTGACCGTCGCCGTACCGGCCGACAGCGCACAGAAGCTGCCGTCCGTGTCCATCATCACAACGCTCTCGTCGCTCGAGCTCCAGGTGATCTGATCCTTCATGTACGCGGGTGTCAGCAGCGCATAGACGGCGCTGACCGTGTTCACATTGACGCGCTCGGCCACGGTCTTCAGCTCAAACGAGGAGATCTCGACCGGGGTGATGAACCACTTCTGCGCATCGTCCCCGCTGTAGGGCTCCAGTGTGACCAGCGACTTGCGGAAAAGCGTTTTCCCGCTCCCGGCGGTGAGCGCGTTCTCCGTACTGTGCAGCAGCACCGCATAGGCATCGCCGTCGCGGCAGATGTCAAAGGCGGACAGGGCCGTCACGGCCTCGCTCTTGCAGAGGCGGGGATGCTCGCCCATGCTCTCGGCGTGGAAGGCGTATTTGCCCTCCTCGCTCTGCGGCCGGATACTGTAGCTGCCGTCCGCATTGACCTTGAGCAGCATATGCTCGCCCGACTCGCCGACAGCGGTGTCGGTATAGCCGTAGCCGCCCGACGTATATTCCATATTGAATGTATTCAGGTACTTGCCGTCTGCCGCATTGCGCAGCGTATACACACCGTCCTCAAGCGTTCCGCTCTTTTGCAGACCATCGAGCGGCGACGGCGGTGCGGCCGACACAAGCTGCAGAAGCAGCGCCGTCACAAGGACGACGGAAAGCAGTTTTGAAATCCGTTTCAAGCCAATATCCTCTTATTTCGTGTTTTTCAAACTATCGGATAGTATAGCACAAATCGCCGAATCTGTCAACCGACGCAAAAAAAGCACGGCTGTGCCGTGCTTTTTGCATTGATATTTTACTTTTCGTTGACGTAGGCGATGAAACGGTCAAAGGCTTCTCTTCCCGCGGCATCGCACTTGTAGACGCCCGCGTGAACCAGCACCTCGGCAAAGACGCGGCCGATCTCTTCCTCGACGACCTCGTCGATGTTGTCCGCGGTCACGCTGCGGCGGCCGAGGAATTCCTCCGCCCAGTCTGCGTGCTTGGCAATGCTCTCATCGGCGCGGAGATCGCCGCCGGACAGGATGGTTTCCTTGAGCGTATCCATCTCCTTTTTCAGGCGTGCGGGCAGAACGGCGAGACCCATGACCTCGATGAGGCCGATGTTCTCCTTTTTGATGTGGTGCAGCTCTGCGTGCGGATGGTAAACGCCCAGCGGATACTCCTCCGTCGTGATGTTGTTGCGCAGGACGAGGTCCAGCTCGTAGTCGTCGCCGCGGCGGCGCGCGATCGGCGTGATGGTGTTGTGCGGTTCACCGTTCGTCTCGGCGAGGATGAACGCATTCTCGTCCGTATAGCCGCGCCATGCACCGAGAATCTTGTCGGCAAGGTCAATGAGGCGCGCGCGGTCGGCGCAGCGCAGGCGGATGGTGGACAGCGGCCACTTGACAATGCCCGCCTTGACATCCGCAAAGCCCGCAAAGACGATCTCCTTCTCAACGGGCGCTTTCGTCATGGCAAACGTATAGCGGCCGCCCTGAAAATGATCGTGGCTGAGGATCGAGCCGCCGACGATCGGCAGATCGGCATTGGAGCCGAGGAAATAGTGCGGAAACAGCGTGACGAAGTCGAGCAGCTTGCCGAAGGCGGCGCGGTCGATCTTCATCGGGGTATGCTGCCCGTTGAACGCGATGCAGTGCTCGTTGTAATAAACGTAGGGCGAATATTGCAGATACCACTGCGAATTGTTGATCGTGATCGGGATCGGGCGGTGATTCTGCCGTGCGGGCGAATGGAGGTTGCCCGCATAGCCCTCGTTCTCATAGCACAGCAGGCACTTCGGATAGGACGACTTCGCCGCATTGCGCGCGGCGGCAATCGCCTTGGGGTCCTTCTCCGGCTTCGAGAGGTTGACCGTGATGTCGAGGTCGCCAAATTCGCTCTTGTACACCCAGCGCAGATCCTTCTTTACCCGATAAGTGCGGATATAGTCGGTATCGCGGCTGAGCTTGTAATAGTAGTCGGTCGCCGCCTCGGGCGAGCTTGCATAGAGCGCCGTGAAGGTGTCGATGACCTCATGCGGCGCGGGCGTGAGCAGACCCATGAGTTTGGTGTCAAACAGGTCGCGGTAGACCGTGGTATTCTCCTCGATCAGGCCGTTTGCCGCCGCATAGTCCAGCAGCTCTGCCAGCGTCTCCTCGAGATCGACGTCCGAAAACGCAGTCTCCGGCTCGACGTACTCGTCCAGATGCAGCGCTTCGAGAATGCGGTTGGTCGCAAAGGTGCGATCAACAGGGTGAATCAGATAATGCTCGACCGCATAGGTCACGAGCTTTTTGATGCTGTCGTAAATCATGACCCGCCTCCGCGCTTATGCCAGCTTGAAGACCGTGATCTGGTGATACAGCTCGCCGGGATTCAGGCGCGCTTCTCCGCGGGACGGGCTGTCCGGCTCGTACTGCGTCTCAAAGCAGACCGCCATGTGGCGCAGCTGCTTGTGTCCGCCCTTGAACGGATAGCTGCTCGTGCCGAGGAAGTTTGCCGTGTAGATCTGGAGGCAGGGCATGCTGGTCAGCACGGTCAGTCTGCGCTCGGGCACACTGCAAACCGCGGCGACGTTCAGCTCATGACAGCCGAAGGTCTCCTTCTCTCTGCCGTTCAGAATAAAGTTGTGGTCATAGCCGGGGTAGCCGAGGCCGGTATTCTCGATGTCGGTGCCGATGGCCTTGGGTACGCGGAAGTCAAAAGCCGTGCCGGTGACCTCGGGGCGCGGGCCTGTTGGCAGCAGCGTCTTGGGATCGACCGCGGTGGTCTTGTCGGCGTTGATCTTCAGGATGTGATCGAGCGCCGTCTCGCTGTCGATGCCGTGCAGGTTGAAATAGGAATGGTTGGTGAGGTTGACATAGGTGGGCTTGTCGGTCTCGGCCTTGTAGTCGATCGCCAGCGCGCCGTCCTTGATCTTGAACGTGACCTTGACATCGAGCTTGCCGGGGTAGCCCTCCTCGCCGTCGGCCGAGGTGTAGGTGCAGACCAGCTTCGGTGCGCCGCACTTTGCGCAGGTCTCCTCTTCGATGTGCCAGATGCGCTTGTCAAAGCCCTTGCGGCCGCCGTGCAGATGTGCGGGGCCGTTGTTTTCGACGATGGGGTAATCCACGCCGTCGATCGTGAGCTTGCCGCCGCTGATGCGGTTGGCATATCTGCCGATGGTCGCCCCCTGGCAGCCGCCGTTCTTCAGATAGCCCTCGAGATCGTCGTAGCCGAAAATAATATCGGTTCCCTTGTGTATAAATTTTTGCAGCGTTGCGCCGTAGTCCAGCACGGTAATGCTGATGTCGCCGTCTGCAATCGTATGTGCGTAAACTTCGGTGCCGTCCGGCATCTTTCCGAAAAGCTCTTTCATGAGAAATCCTCCGCTAAGTCAATAGACGTTTATATCTTTATATTATAAGAATCGGCGCATAAAGTCAATATAGAAAACGCGCAAGTTTTTTACACCGGATTTAGCCTTTACCGTCCGCCGCTGCCCGCGCCGAGCGCGATCGCCGCCGCAAGGCTGTCCGCCGCTGCGCGCAGATACGCTTTTGCATCGGCACGGATATCCGCAAAGCTGCAAAAATCACGCACCGCGGAGAAAACCGCGGCCGCGCCGCCGTTCTCCGTATCGCCGACGCTGCCTGCCAGCACGAAGACCGGAACGCCGAAGCGGTCGGCCGCCGCGATCACGCCGCCGATGGCCTTGCCGCACACGCTCTGTCGGTCGAAGCGGCCCTCTCCCGTAATGACGGCGTCCGCCGTCTCGATCTCACGGTCAAAGCCGATGGCCTGCAAGACCTCGCCGATGCCGCTGCGGATCTCCGCACCGAACAGCGCCGCGAATCCGGCTGCAAAGCCGCCCGCCGCCGCGCCGCCCGCAAGGGACGACACATCGACGCCGAGGTCGCGGAGAAAAACTTCCTGCATATGGACGGCGCCCGCCTCAAGCGCAGCCGCCATCTCGGGCGATGCGCCCTTCTGCGGCGCAAACATCTGCGCCGCGCCTTCTGCGCCCGTGAGCGTGCCGGTCACGTCGCAGAGGCAGACAAATTCCAGCGCGCGGACGTCGTCCGGTACCGACGCAAGGTCAACCGCGGCCACCTCGTCCAGCGTACCGCCGAGCGGCAGCATCTCCTCGCCGTTTGCATCAAAAAAGCGCGCGCCGAGCGCCGCCGCCGCGCCGAGGCCGAGGTCATTGGTCGCACTGCCGCCGAGGCAGAGCAAAATGCGGTGTACGCCGAGCGAGGCCGCCGTGCGGATCATCTGCCCGACGCCGTAGGTCGTGGTGAACATGGGGTTGGCACGCCCCTCGGCATAGCGGAGGCCTGCCGCCTCGGCCAGCTCGACAACGGCGGTGTCGCCCTCGCCGATGAGACCGATGCGCACCTGCACATCCTCAAAAAAGCAGTTTTTCACGGTCGTGACGGCAAAGCCGCCGCCGCATGCCGCGACCAGACACGCTGCGCTGCCCTCGCCGCCGTCGGCGATCGGCATCCGCAGGATCTGTGCCAGCGGCAGTTTTTCCGCCAGTGCGTCGGCGATGATCGCGGTCGCGTCCGGCGCGCCGATCGTGCCCTTATATGAATCGGTTGCTACGATAATTTTCATCAATACGATGTCCTTTCAGCTGCGGCTGCCGCGTCCGAGAAACGCGTCCAGCATGCCCGCCTTTTTCAGCGCGTAGACCAGCGGCGGAATGAACATCAACTGGATCACGATGCCCGCAAAGCCCGTGACCGCGGCATTGACGCCCGCCATGATACCGCCCGCTTTCTCCACGTTCAGCCACGCCGCCGCGACGAATGCGGCCAGCGAATACAGCACGCGGCCGAACAGCATGGCCGAGACCAGCGAAATGTATGTACCGAGCTTCTTACGCGAGAAGCCGAGAGTGTGGTACATCAGCCCCGCAAAAAAGCCGTAGCCCGCAAGCTCGATCATCATAAACGGCAGACGCGCGGCAGGCGGCATCGACGTGAGCAGACTGCTGATAAGCGGCGACAGCACGCCGACAAGCGCGCCGAACCAAGGCCCGAGAATAAAGCCGCCGAGCAGCACGGGAATATGCATCGGCAGAAAGACCGCGCCGCTGTTCGGAATGCCGGAGAGGTGGAACAGCTGCGGCAGAACGACGGCGCAGGCGATAATCAGCGCGCCGTAGGTGATTTTCCGTGTTGTATTTTTCATTGTGCATTCTCCTTTGAAATGACCATGACCGACACGCCGTCCGGGATGGCGTTGACGGTCGCGTTCGGATTGCCGAGCAGGTCTTCGGCGATACGCATGGCTTCGTCCGGCGTGGCGGCCGGGATCAGATGATACCCGCGCACAAGCTCCGGATCGGCCCTGGAGACATAAATCACCGATGCGCGCATCAGGATGCGGGAAAGGATCTGCGTCATCCACTGGTCGCTGACCGTCTCGTTCCGCCCGCGCGTCATGATGTCCGCGTAGATGTCGCGGACGTCGTCCTTTTCCTGCATGCTGCGCCGGAATTCATCGCCGCCCGTGCCGTCCTCGGCGGCGGCCAGCATCACGATGACACCGCCCGGGCGCACGGCAGCCTCGGCCGCCGTCATGCCCTTGACCGACTGATAGATGTTCTGATCGAGGGGGTAACCGCCGTTGGTCGAGATCGCGATGTCGGCGGGATCGGCCACGGCGCCGCAGTACGCGGACAAAAAGGAGCAGCCTGCCTCATGCGCGGCCTCCGCGTCGCCCGCCACGGCGTAAACGACGTCCTTTTCGGCGTTGATGACAACGTTGACAATATAGGCAAGCCCGATGCGGCGCGCCGCCCAGACCATGTCCCGATGAATGGGGTTGCCCGCAATCACGCCGGTGCGCGCATAGGGGCTGTCGATAAATTCGGCGCAATGGTTGGCCAGCACGGTCGTGCGTGAGCAGATGCCGGGGAGCACGCTCTTGCGCCCGCCCGAGTAGCCCGCGAAAAAGTGCGGCTCGATAAAGCCCTCGGCCAGCAGCAGGTCGGCCTCGGCGGCAATGCGGTTGACGATGCACGCACCGCCCGACGGCAGCGTACCGATGTCCGTGAGCATGGCGTCGTCGTCGCAGTCATGCACATAGATCTTCTCATGTTCGACAATATCCGCACCGAATTTGGCTGCCAGCTCGTCGCGCGTGGTCCCGCGATGGCAGCCGGTTGCGATCAGAATCGTGATGTCCGCCGCCGGATTGCCGCGCCGCACCTCGGCGAGCATCTGCGGAATGATGACCTTCGACGGGACGGGGCGGGTGTGGTCGCTGGCGATGATGACGACCTTCTGCTTGCCGCGTGCCAGCTCGGCAAGCGGCGGTGTGCCGATCGGATTCTCCATCGCACGGCGCACCAGCGTTTCGCCGTCCGCCTCCGGCGTGTACTTATGAAGAGATGAGGTCAGAACGGCGCGCAGCCGTGCATCCGGGAGATCCAGTCCGAGCTTCGTTTTGCCAAACGGAAATTCAAGATGTGCCATCGCAGTGCCTCCGTATCGTTTTTCTTTACCAACAGTATAAAGTATCCTTGCCGAAAAGTAAATAGTTCAAACGGAAAAAGCGGCGATCCCGTCTCCGGAATCGCCGACCGAACTTATTCTGCCCGTTTGTCCGCGACGTGCCGCTTGATTGCGTCAAAGGTCTCGTCGCTGATGTCGTGCTCCATCTTGCAGGCGTCGTGCGCCGCAACCTCCGGAGACACGCCGATCCGCTCGAGAAAAGCCGACAGCGTCGTATGCCGCTCGTAGATCTTCTCGGCCACCTCGCGCCCGGCCGGGGTCAGGGTCAGCGGCCCGTCCTCCGCCATCTCCACATAGCCGCCCTCCTTCAGGAGGCGGATCGCGCGGCTGACGCTCGGCTTGGAAAATCCCATATATTCGCCGACCTCAACCGAGCGTACTTCGCCGCCCTTTTTGGAAAGGACATAGATTGTTTCGAGATACATCTCGCCGGATTCCTGCAAATGCATGGTCTTCCCTCCGCTCCGTCTGGATATTACTTATATGATACCACTTTTCACACCGAAAAGCAAGACTGAAAAAGGAAAAAGCAAAAATGCCGCCGCCGCTTGCGTGTACGGCCGTTCTGTGATAAAATGGAGGTACTGACAGGAAGGGAGGCGCACAGCGTGGAAAACTGCAAAACGTGCAGCCTTTTGTGCGACCTGCATACGCATTCAACCTATTCGGACGGCACGCTGACGCCGGAGGCGCTGATCGAGCTTGCGCTGGAACTTCGGCTCGGCGCGGTCGCGCTGACCGATCACAACACGGTCGCGGGCTGCACGCGCTTTGCGGCCGCCGCCGAAGGCAAGCCGATCCATGCCGTCTGCGGTACGGAATTTTCCGCCGACCTTGAGGACGAGGAGCTGCATCTGCTCGGCCTGTTTCTGCCGCCGCAGGCCTTTGACGAGGTGACCGCCTTCGCGGCCGAGCGCAACGCGATGAAAGAAAGCAGCAACCGGCAGACGATTGAAAATCTGCGTGCCGCCGGCTTCGATATCAGCTATGACGAGCTGTGCGCGGCCTTCCCGGGCATCTTCCGCAACCGCTCGCACATCGCGCAGCTGCTCATCCGCAAGGGGATCGTGCAGACGGTGGACGAGGCTTTTCGGAAGCTGCTGGACGCCGACTGCGGCTTCTATATCCGTCCGCACAATCCGGGCTTTTTTCAAACGATCCGGCAGATCAAGGCCTGGGGCGGCGTTGCCGTATGGGCGCACCCGCTCTATCATGTGGACATCGCCCGGGTCTGCGCCATTCTCCCCGCCGCCGTTGCCGCAGGCCTCGACGGCGCGGAAGTATACTATTCCACCTATTCCGCTGCCGATACGGACGCCATGCTGGCCGCCGTCAAAGCCTTCGGCCTCCTGCCGAGCGGCGGCAGCGATTTTCACGGCAGCGTCAAGCCGAGCATCCGCCTCGGCACGGGATGCGGCAGTCTCGCCGTCCCCTACAGCTGCTACGAAGCGCTCCGCGCGCGCGCCAAAGGCTGAAGGCAATACAAAAGGAGAGCATTCGCACGGAATGCTCTCCTTTTCAATGGCTTCAATCTGCGCAGAAGACGCGGCCGCCGCGGCGGGCGGGCGGCGCGGGATATTCGCCGTCCGGATAGCCGACGGCCAGATGTCCGATGCCCTCATAATCCCCCGTCACGCCGAGCTCACGCAGGATCGCCTTGCCCGCCTCCGAGTCAAAGATTTCCCTTGCGCGGTGAATCCAGCAGCTGCCCAGCCCCTCGGCGTGGGCGGCCAGCATCATGTTGCCGAGCGCGAGGCTGCCGTCGTAGACATGGGTCGGGCAGGTGCGATCCGCCAGCACGACGAAGATCACGGGCGCGCCGTAGAACGGGTCGCTGCCCTCCCGACCGAGAACGGCCGCGTTCAGCTGCATCAGGCGATCGCGCAGCACGCGGTCCGTCACCTGCAAAATGATCGGGCTTTGCCGCCCGAGGCCGCTTGCGGCATAAAGTCCCGCCTCCGCGATCGGCGCGAGCAATTCGCGCGGCACGGTGTCCGGCTTGTAGCGGCGGATGCTCCGCCGGGTCTTCATACATTCGAATACATCCTGCATGGCTTACCTCCTATGGATTGCATTTTTTACAGGGGGAATACCCCCGGGCGATCAAATCCTCACGCAAGCCGCTGTAGTCCTCGCGGTTCTTGTCGCTGATCGTCTTTACCGAACCGCAGGTCGGCAGATGAAACTTCCTGCTGCTCGTATTACACACATACCCCGCCGTCGTCGGCTGTACGGCCCGGGCGGTCTCCGCGGGTGCGGACGCGACGGTCTGTTCCGCCGCCGCGACAACGTCGTCCGCCGCAGATGCATCGGCCACGGTCCGTCCCGCGCCGCTGAAAAAAGGGAGATTGTCCTTTTCGTCCGCAAGCGGGGTCGGCTCGGCGGTCTCTGCGCGCCTGCGCGCGGTAATCACCGTGACGCTGTTCTGTCCGGCATCTGCCGCAGCCGAAGCAGAACCGCAGCCCGCAAGCGACAGCAAAAGAATTGCAGTGCAGAGCAATGCGGATATTCCGGCAAAGCGATGCATGGTATTTCATCTTCTTTCCTTTGTTTACATCAGATTGTATCACAAAATGCCGGTACGGTCAAGCCCGAAAAAGGCGGCGCCGCGCAAACGAAGAAAACGCGGCCTGGGATGAGGTCGCAAATAACGGCAAAGATTTACTAAAGAAAATTTGGAATACTAAATGAAATCAAACATCCCTCTTGACAGGCGCGGGTAAGTATGATAGTATATAGACGATGAGGTTTTGGTCGATTTCATCATTTTTTCCTGGGGAGAGGCGTTCGTCCGAGCGCTTCTCTTTTTTTGCGCCGAAAGCATAAAAAAGCAGGCGGATGCTGTGCATCCGCCTGCTTTTTATTCAGATTTTCTTGCGGCAGCCGTCGATCCTGAAGTTCTGCCCCGAGATGTAGGTCGCCTCATCGCTCGCCATGAAGCAGATCAGATTGGCGTTCTCGTTGTCCGTGCCCGAGCGCTCCATGTAGCAAAGCTCGCACGGCGTGTAGGCGTCCATGTCCGCGTCCTTCGACGAGCTGACCGTACCGGGTGACACGCAGTTCACCAGCACGCCGTCCTTTGCCACCTCCTTGGCAAGCGCGGCCGTCAGCGAAATGACCGCGCCCTTGGTCGCGGAATAGTGCGACATATGCCCGTTGCCGTAAACACCCGCGACAGAGGCAACGTTCACGATCCTGCCGTAATGATTGGCGATCATCGAGCCGAGTACCGCACGGGTGCAATAGACCACGCCCATGACGTTGATGTCGAGAAACCGCTTCCACTCCTCCGTCGTCACCTCCATGAAGGTCTTCCAGGTGCGCCAGATCGCCGCATTGTTGATAAGGATGTCGATGCGGCCGAAATGCTGCATCGCGTCCGCGACCGCCGCGTTGACCGCCGCCTCGTCGCTGACATCGCAGGTATAGGTCAGCACCTCGGTCGTGTAGGGGGCAACCTCTTCCCTGACCTTTTCCAGCTGCTCTGCATTGATGTCGAGCAGCACCAGCTTTGCGCCCTCTTTGGCAAGCCGCACGGCGCAGGCGCGCCCGATGCCGACGGATGCGCCGGTCACCATGGCCACTTTATTCTCAAATCTCATTTTTATCCCTCCGAAAGCTATGCTTATCGCAGGTTCATTATAGCAAAGCGGCGGCGGCCGCACAATGCACAAAACGGTATGCGGCGGGCACGATCATGCTGTTTCAAGCGTATTCGGCCGCAAATCTGCGCCGCGCGCAAGAGACCCGCCTTGACGGCGCACGGCGTGCATGCTATAATGGACGCGGAAAGCGGGGATGCAAATGGAAGAAAAACCGACAACGCGCGGCGCGCTGCTCTGCAAGCTGTTCTGCGCGATGCTGAAGATCGGCCTGTTCACGTTCGGCGGCGGCTATGCCATGCTGGCGCTGTTCGAGGCCGAGTTTGTGGACAAAAAGAAGTGGATCGGCAAGGATGAATTTATCGACATGGTGGCGATTGCCGAATCGACGCCGGGGCCGCTGGCCATCAACGGCGCGACCTATGTCGGCTACAAGCTCGCGGGGCTCCCCGGCGCGCTCTGCTCCACCGTCGCGGTCTGCATCCCCTCCTTTGCGATCATCTACGCGATTTCGCTGTTCTTTGACCGCTTTCTCAGCCTGACCTTGGTGGCCTACGCCTTCGCGGGCATCCGCGTCTGCGTGGTCTGGCTGATCCTGTCGGCAGGTGTGCGCGTGTTCCGCGGGCTGGAAAGATCGGCGTTCAATTACATCCTCGCGGGCGTCGTATTTGTCCTGATGGTCGGCGCGTCGCTGCTTGCCGTCGATTTCTCCTCGATCCTCGCCATCCTGCTCTGCGGTGTCCTCGGCATCGCGGTCACCTATGCCGCGCGGCTGAAGAAAGGCGGGGACAAATGATGCTGCTCAAACTGTTTCTCATTTTCTTCGAGATCGGCGCGGTCTCCTTCGGCGGCGGCTACGGCATGGTCTCGCTGATCCGCGAAATTGTGCTGGCAAACGGCTGGATGACCGAGCGCGAGTTCATGAGCTTTGTCGCCGTGACCGAATCCACGCCGGGGCCGATCGCGGTGAACATGGCGACCTTTGTCGGCGCATCGCAGGCGGGTGCGCCCGGCGCGCTGATCGCCACGATCGGCGTGGTGCTGCCCTCGTTCATCATCATTCTGCTCATCGCCGCCCTGCTGCGCAACCTGCTCAAATACACGGGCGTACAGGCGTTTCTCAGCGGCGTGCGCCCCTGCATCGCGGCGCTGATCCTCGCAACCGCGCTCACCATGGGGTTTGACACCCTGCTCGGGCTGAAAACGCTCGGCGGCGGTCTTCACGTCGATCTGCGCGCCGCCGCGATCTTCGCCCTGCTCTGCGCGGTCAGCTTCCTTTTGAAAAAGTGCGCACGGAAGTCGCCGTCGCCAATCCTCATGATTCTGCTGTCCGCCGGTCTCGGGATCGTCTTCTACGGGCTTCTTTAGGCTAAAAAGCCCGCGCGCAAAAAAATGCATGAAACCCCGCGTTTTTTGCAAAAATACACTTGACAATTCGGGAAAGCTCTGCTATAATGATATCCGTTGCAGAAAGCAGCGCAAACCGAATATTGGGGATTTGTGTAATGGCAGCACGACAGACTCTGACTCTGTTTGTGAGGGTTCAAATCCTTCATCCCCAGCCATATTGTGAAGCCAAAAAAGATATCATGGCTTCGAACCCCCGAAATCTCACGATTTCGGGGGTTTTTCTCGCGTTTCCTCGCTTTTTTCCTTGACCTTTATCGGGAGCTGCCTCAAACGCAGAAGGAAAAACCGAAGGCGGAGACGGCGCAGAATCCCCCGGACAGTCTCTCCTCTCTCTCTGCCAAAAGGTCATGGACTTTCAGCCTCTTGTCCCGAAGTCTTTGTGTTATCTGTTTCCTGTCCGAGAAATGTTTTGGGCGGTGACTTCTGCGTCGCAATACGCGCAATGCGGTCTCTCCTCCGTATCCCGGTAAAAGCGGGGAGGCAGGTTTCGTTCCACGGAAACAATACAATGGGGGTTGGTGCATACAGCGCCTGCTCCGTCGCAGGAAATCCCCTTGCGCCTGTCTGCATCCGGCAGTTCCTTTTCCGACAACAGCTTCAGAATGAGTGCCATGCGCATCAGCTTCCCGTTGACGGTCTGTCTGAAATAGCAGGCGCGCGGGTCGCTGTCAATTTCCGTCGCTATCTCATTGACGCGCGGCAGGGGATGTAAAATAATCATATCCGTTTTTGCCGCCCGCAGCTTCTCCGCGGTCAGAATATAGACGTCCTTCAGCCGCTCGTAGGTCTTCGCGCTGTCAAAGCGCTCCTTCTGCACGCGGGTCATATACAAAACATCAAGCGTCCCGATGACCGCCTCCAGAGAAGTGCTTTCGAAGTACGGAATGTGATTTTTCTGCAAGGTTCCGTTCAGGACAAAATCCGGGAGGGCCAGTTCCCGCGGGGAAATCAAAACAAACCGGACATCCTCATAGCGTGCCATGGCATCAATCAGGGAATGTACGGTTCTGCCGTACCGAAGATCACCGCAGATGCCGACGGTCAAATGATCCAGCCTTCCCTTTTCGCGCCGGATGGTCAAAAGATCCGCCAGAGTCTGCGTCGGATGGTAGTGCCCGCCGTCCCCGGCATTGATGACCGGAATATAGGCGTGCTCGCACGCAACTGCCGTTGCGCCCTCTTTCGGATGCCGCATGGCAATGATGTCCGCATATCCGGAGACGACCTTAACGGTATCTGCGAGAGACTCTCCTTTGGTTGTCGAAGAGGTACCTGCATCGGAAAAGCCGATGACATTGCCGCCAAGAGACAGCATTGCAGATTCAAAACTCAGGCGGGTGCGGGTAGACGGCTCAAAAAAGAGTGCGGCAAGCGTCCGATGCCGGAGTGCATCCTCATATTTTTCCGGATGCTTTGCCATCTCCTCCGCTGTATCCATCAGGGAATCTATCTCCTTTGCGGAGAGATCCAGAATATCAATCACATTTTTAATTGCACTCACGCTCCGATCCAGCTCTCATCCGAAGGATTGTTGCGGAACGCGATCAGCCGGCGGATGTCCTCCCGGGCAATATAGCCTTCTTCGCCTGCCGTTTCCGCAACCGTATCAAAATCCGTCAGGCTGACGTTCCGAACGTTTGCTTCCTCCAGCCGTACAAGCCCCTTTTTCATTCCATAGGTAAAAATACTGACAATTCCGAGTACCTCTGCGCCCGCCTCACGAAGGGCGTCCACCACTTCAATCACACTGCCGCCGGTGGAAATCAGGTCTTCCACGACAACCGTTTTCTGTCCTTTTTCCAAATTTCCTTCAATCCGGTTTTGTCTGCCGTGATCCTTGGCACCGGACCGGACATATCCCATCGGCAATCCGAGAAATTCCGCTGCGATTGCCGCATGCGCGATCCCGGCGGTGGAGGTTCCCATCAGAATTTCCGCCTCCGGATATTCTCTTTTTATCGTTTCCGCAATGGCGCGTTCAACCTCCGTCCGGACGGCCGGAGCGGTCAGAATCAGTCGGTTGTCGCAGTATACCGGGCTTTTGATTCCGCTTGCCCACGTAAACGGCTCCTCCGGGCGAAAGAACACTGCCCGGATGGACAACAGTGCTTTTGCGATTTTTTTCTTCGTTTCTTCCATCGTTTTTCTCCTTTTCATTCGTTTCCGGAAAATTCCCGGACACAGCGCTCATATGCCTCAACGGGATTCTCTGCCGACGTAATGGGTCTGCCGACGACGATATAATCCGAACCGTTTTTCCTTGCCTCCGCGGGAGTCATAACGCGCTTCTGATCTCCCCGCTCACCGTCCGCAAACCGCACGCCCGGCGTGACGGTCAGAAAGCGACTGCCGCATCTTTCATGAACCGCGGCCGCCTCCAGCGGCGAGCAGACGACGCCGTCCAGCCCCGCCTCCTCCGCCAGCTTTGCGTAGGAGAGAACCACCTCCGGCATCGGGCGGTTGATGAGCAGTTCCTCATGCAGAGCACGCGCATCGGTACTGGTGAGCTGCGTGACCGCAATCAGGAGCGGGCGGGTACCGTCCTCCCGCGTCAGTCCCGCCAGCGCCGCTTCCATCATTTCTTTGGTGCCGGCGGCATGCAGGTTGCACAGATCCACATCCAGAGAGGACAGCACGCGCATTGCTTTTTTCACGGTGTTCGGAATATCATGCAGCTTCAGATCCAGAAAAATCCGGTGTCCGCGCGCCTTGATCTGCCGGACAATTTCGGGGCCCTCTGCATAAAAAAGCTCCATACCGATCTTTACAAACAACTTTCTTTCTCCGAAAAGATCAAGAAAACCGTATACTTTTTCCGCGTTGTCGAAATCCAAAGCAATAATGACTCTGCTCTCATCCATTGTGCGCACCTCCTATGATTTCGCTGAGATTTTCGATTCTGTATTGATCCATCACCGCGGGAAGCGCTTCGACGATGCGGAGAGAAGCATAGGGGTCGATCAGGTTCGCCGAACCGATTCCGACCGCCGTCGCGCCTGCCAGCATCATTTCAACAACCTCCTCCGCGCTTGACACGCCTCCCATTCCGATGATCGGAATGCGAACCGCTTCATAAACTTTATACACCATGGCAAGTGCGACCGGAAACAGCGCAGGTCCCGCATATCCCGCGATTTTGTTGGCAATGACCGGCTTTCTTTTTCCGGGGTCGATCCGCATACCGGTCAGCGTGTTGATCATGCTGATTCCGTCCGCTCCGCTCTCCTCGCACGCCTTTGCAATGGAAACGATGTCGGTCACATTTGGGGACAGCTTCATGTAAACCGGTTTTTGTGCAACCGCCTTGACGGCCCTTGTCACCTCCGCCGCGCGTTCCGGGGAGGTTCCCATCGCCATGCCTCCGTGATGTACGTTCGGGCAGCTGATGTTCACCTCCAGAATGCCGACCTGCCCCTCCCGACTGAACCGCTCCGCAAGTGCGACATATTCCTCCGTGGTGGAGCCGCCGATGTTGGCAATAACCTTTTTCCGAAAAACCGTTTTCAGTTGCGGAAGCTCTTCCGTAATGACATGATCCGCTCCCGGATTCTGAAGTCCGATGGAATTGATGATTCCGGCACGGCTCTCCGCAATCCGCGGTTGCGGATTACCGAAGCGCGGCTCCAGCGTGGTTCCCTTGAAAGAGAAGGTTCCCAGCCGGTTGATGTCGTAAAGCTCCGCATATTCCCTGCCGTAGCCGAAGGTTCCGCTGGCGGGAATGACCGGATTTTCCAGTTCCCATCCGGAGAGCACCACCTTTGTATTTACCATATGATCTCCTCCCTCTTCATTACGGGACCGTCCCGGCAGATTCGCTTATAACCGTACTTTGTCTTGCAGGAGCATCCCATGCAGGCACCGAAGCCGCATCCCATGCGGGCTTCAAAGCTGAACTCTCCCGGTGTTGTAAGTACGGCATCCAATGCGCGGAACATCGGCTCCGGTCCGCAGGCATAAAAATAGGTATACTCCAATCCTCCTACGGCATCCGTAACAAAGCCCTTCTTCCCCCGGCTGCCGTCCGCCGTTGTGACAAGGACGCGGGCACCGAGTGCCTCAAACTGCTCTGCGTAGAACACCTCCGACGCGGTATTGAAGCCGATCAGCACCGTGGGAACGGCTCCGGCCTCCGTCAGTCTGCGGCAAAGCAGATACAGTGGGGGGACGCCGACGCCCCCGCCGATGAGCAAGGGGCTTTGCCCTCCCGCAGATACATCAAATCCGTTGCCGAGTCCCGCAAGCGTATTGACGGTGTGTCCCGGCTCCATCCGGGAAAGGATTTTCGTTCCGCTTCCGACAACCCTGTAAATCAGGGTCAGTTCTCCCGGCTCGCAGTTGCAGACCGAGATAGGGCGGCGAAGATAACAGCCGTCGAGCTTCAGATTGACAAACTGTCCCGGCGCCGTAATGGCGGAGGTATCCCCCAAAAGGCGCAGTTCAAACACGCGGTCGGCGATCCTCCTGTTTGATGTGATGCGGTAATCCAGTTCTTTCATTTTGTCCTCCTCGGGAATCCTCAGGAATCAATGGTGGAAACGGCAAAGGTGGTTTCCTCCAGCACATCCAGGAGAACCCGTACCGTATCAAGAGAGGTGAACATAGTGATATTGTTCTCCGTGGCAATCTGGCGGATGCGGTAGCCGTCGCTGTTCTCCGCGGCGACGGCTACATCTCCCGTATTGACTACATAGGTGATGTGTCCCTGCCGCAACGCCTTCTGGATGTCGTCGGAGCCTTCCCCAATCTTCCTGAGGATTCTTGTCCGGATGTCGTTCCGCTTGAGAAAGCGCGCCGTTCCCTCGGTCGCCTCGATGTTGAAGCCGAGGTTATAGAACCGCCGGATGAGCGGGAGCGCCTCCTCCTTATCCCGGTCGCAGACGGTGACAAAGACCGTTCCGTAGTTGTGCAGCTTCATACCGGATGCCTGCAACGCCTTATAGAGAGCACGGTTGATCCGGTCGTCATAGCCGATGGCTTCTCCGGTTGACTTCATTTCCGGCGAAAGAGAGGCGTCCACGCCGGTAATCTTGCTGAACGAAAACACCGGAACCTTGACGTACCTGCGCTTTTTCTCCTCCGGGTAGATCGAGAAAATGCCAAGCTCCTTGAGAGATTTTCCGAGAATGACCTCCGTTGCGATGTCGGCAAGGCTGTATCCGGTCGCTTTGGACAAAAACGGTACGGTGCGCGAGGAGCGCGGATTGACCTCGATGATATACACGGAATCGTTCTTATCTATGATAAACTGGATGTTGAACAGACCGCGGATGCCGATTGCAAGTCCCAGCCGCTTGGCGTATTGCAGGATGATTCCCTTCACACGGTCGGAAATGCTGAACGGCGGATAAACGCTGATGCTGTCGCCGCTGTGAATCCCGGTACGCTCCACCAGCTCCATGATTCCGGGTACAAAAACATCCACGCCGTCACAGATGGCATCCACCTCCACCTCTTTGCCGACGATATACTGATCCACCAGAACCGGTCGGTCCTGATCCATTTCCACCGCTGTTTGCAGATAATGCCGCAGTCCCGCTTCGTCCGAAACGATCTGCATGGCTCTGCCGCCGAGGACAAAGGAGGGGCGAACCAACACGGGATATCCGATTTTTTCGGCGACCCGAACCCCCTCCTCCGTGTCGGTCACGGCACTTCCCTGCGGTTCCGGAATGTTCAGCAGCTTCAGCAATTTTTCAAAGATTCCGCGATCCTCCGCACGGTCGATGGCTTCGCAGTCCGTCCCGATAATTTTTACGCCGCGCGCGGCAAGCGGCTCGGCAAGGTTAATCGCGGTCTGTCCTCCCAACGATGCAATCACCCCCACCGGCTGCTCCAGTCGGATGACGTTCATAACATCCTCCACGGTCAGCGGCTCAAAGTACAGCTTATCCGAGGTCGAATAATCCGTGGAGACCGTCTCCGGATTGTTGTTGATGATAATCGCCTCGTATCCGGACTTCCGGATGGTCTGGATGGCATGTACCGTGGAATAATCGAACTCCACGCCCTGCCCGATGCGGATGGGACCTGCGCCGAGCACGATGATCTTTTTTTTCTCCGGATGTGCGACGGACTCGTTTTCCTCCGCGTACGTGGAATAGTAGTACGGAATATACGCGTCAAATTCCGATGCGCAGGAGTCGATCGCTTTATAGACGGGGTGAAGCTTTTCCCGCTCCCGGAAATCGGCAACCTCTGTCTCGCGGCAGTTCCAAAGCTTTGCGACTGCTTTGTCGGAAAAGCCGTATTTTTTGCATTCCTTCAATGTTTCACGGTCAAACGGGTGCTGTGCAAGCTCCTTTTCCAGCTCCGTGATATGTGCGATCTTGGAAAGGAAAAACGGATCAATCCCGGTCATCCGGGCAATTTCCCCGATGTCAGTGCCACGGCGGAACAACTCCGCAAGCATGAAAATCCGGTCGTCCGTCGCGTTGACGATATAGTCCCTCAGCTCTTTCTCCGTCATGGCAGACGCTTTTGCCGAAAACAGATGATATGCGCCCGTTTCCAGAGAACGCACCGCCTTGAGCAGGCTCTCCTCGCAGGTTCTTCCGACGCTCATGACTTCTCCCGTCGCCTTCATCTGCGTGGAAAGGCGGTTGCTCGCACTGGCAAATTTATCAAACGGAAAGCGCGGCATTTTGGTCACGACATAATCAAGCGCCGGCTCAAAGCTTGCCGGTGTATTGGGAAGCAGAATCTCGTCCAGCCGCATTCCCACTGCAATCTTGGCAGAGACGCGGGCAATCGGAAAGCCGCTTGCCTTGCTTGCCAGTGCGGAAGAGCGCGAAACTCTGGGGTTGACTTCAATGACATAGTAGCGGAAGGACTCCGGATCCAGTGCAAACTGAACGTTGCATCCGCCTTCGATCTCCAGACTGCGGATGATTTTCAGGGCGCTGTTGCGGAGCATCTGGTATTCGCGATTGGTCAGGGTCTGGCTGGGGCAAACCACGATGGAGTCTCCCGTATGTACGCCGACCGGATCCAGATTTTCCATATTGCAGACGGTGATGGCCGTGTCATTTGCGTCCCGCAGGACCTCATATTCAATTTCTTTGTAGCCCTTGACGCTCTTTTCCACCAGTACCTGCCGCACCGGGGAAAGCTCCAACGCGTTCTCCATAATCCGGAAGAAATCCTCGCGATTGTTGGCAAATCCGCCGCCCGTGCCGCCGAGTGTAAATGCCGGACGCAGAACCACCGGATAGCCGATGCGCTCCGCCGCGGCAAGTCCTTCCTCCATGGAGGTGGCAATTTCGGAGGGGCAGACCGGTTCTCCGATGCGTTCGCAAAGCTCCTTGAACAGCTCTCTGTCCTCGGCGCGCTCAATGCTTTCGCTCTTGGTCCCGAGCAGTTCCACGCCGCATTCCCGCAGCACGCCCTTCTTTTCCAGCTGCATGGCAAGATTCAGACCGGTCTGCCCGCCAAGCCCCGGGATGATGGCGTCCGGACGTTCATAACGGATAATTTTTGCTACGTATTCCAGCGTCAGCGGTTCCATATAAACCTTATCTGCTACGGTCGTATCCGTCATAATCGTTGCGGGATTGGAGTTGCAGAGCACGACCTCGTACCCCTCCTCCTTCAGTGCGAGGCACGCCTGTGTTCCGGCGTAATCAAATTCCGCGCCCTGCCCGATCACGATGGGACCGCTCCCGATGACCATAATCTTTTTCAGGTCGTTTCTCTTAGGCATTTTCCGCTCCTCCGTTCTTTCTCATTTCCGCGACAAACCGGTCGAACAGGTATCCGCTGTCCTCCGGTCCCGGCGCGCTCTCCGGATGGTACTGCACCGAAAAGACGCGGTCGCGCTCACAGCGCACACCCTCCACCGTGCCGTCCAGCAGGTTGACATGCGTCTCCTCCAGCCCCGTCCCGGCAAGCGATTCGGGGACAACCGCATAGCTGTGGTTCTGAGAGGTGATCTCTACCTTCCCGGTCAGAAGATTTTTTACCGGGTGGTTCCCGCCGCGATGTCCGAATTTGAGCTTATAGGTTTTCGCCCCGTACGCAAGCGCGATCATCTGATGCCCGAGGCAGATGCCGAAAATCGGGAGCTTTCCGCGCATCCGGCGCACCAGATCAATGACAGGGACAACGTCCTCCGGATCCCCCGGTCCGTTGGAAAGAAACAGTCCGTCGGGGTTCATGCGCTCGATTTCCGCCGCCGGCGTATCATACGGGAATACGGTCACGTCGCATCCGCATCGGTTGAGGGAGCGGACAATATTCTGCTTCATGCCGCAGTCAATGGCGGCAACGCGGCAGACCGTTTTCTCTGCCGGAAAGAAACGGATCTTTTTGGTGGATACCCGCGCGACGGCATCGTGCGGAACCACATACGCCGCAAGCTTTTTCCGGGCTTCCTCTGCGTCGTTTGCGGCATCCGTCAGAATACCGAGCCGGCTTCCCTTCTCACGGATGCTTCGTGCCAGCCGCCGGGTATCCACGCCCTCCAATCCCGCAATTCCGAACCGGATCAGATAGTCCGACAGCGTTTCCTCACTCCGGAAATTGGAAGGGAGCGGGTTGTACTCCCCCACGATCAGAGCGTCCGCTGTCGGGCAAAGGGACTCGGCATCCTCCCGATTGACCCCGTAATTTCCGATGAGCGGATAGGTCATGACAATTGCCTGATCCGTATAGGACGGATCCGATACGATCTCTTCGTATCCTACCATGGAAGTGTTGAATACCACCTCGCAGATTTTCTCGCCTCGCGCCCCGAAGCGATATCCGCAGAACTCGCTCCCGTCCTCCAGAATCAGTTTTCCGTCGTATGCTCTTGCCATACCGTTTTTCCTCCCGTTACCGTTTTGATGCATCTTCCGAACACCCGCCTTCCCGCGAAGGGAGTGCTTTTCCCTTTCGAAATGAAATCCGAAGGATCTATCACATACGGTGTTCCGATTTCAAACACCGTGTAATCCTCTCCGTCCGTCGGAATCCCGAACCGTTTTCGGGGACGGACGCACATCCGGTCAATCAGCTCCTGTGCGCTCAAAAAGCCTGTGCGGACAAGCTCTGTATACAGAACCGGAAATGCGGTTTCCAATCCCGTGATTCCGAAGAGGCTGCCGGAAAGCCCCCGGCTCTTCTCCCCCTCGCTGTGCGGTGCATGGTCGGTGGCAATCATGTCGATCGTTCCGTCTGCAAGCCCCTCCAGCAGTGCCTCCCGGTCGCTCCGGGTCCGGAGCGGCGGATTCATCCGGAACCGTCCGTCCTCCTGTAGATCCTCTTCCGAGAGCACCAGGTAATGCGGTGCGGTCTCGGCGCTTACATCAACACCGCTTCGTTTTGCTTCGCGAATCAGTTTGACCCCTTCCTTGGTGGAAACATGGCAGATATGATAGGAAACTCCCGTTTCCGCCGCCAGCCCCAAATCTCTCTCGATCTGGCGGTATTCGCTCTCGGAGGAAATGCCGCGATGCCCGTGCGCCTTTGCATAGGCGCCGTCGTGAATATAGCCGCCGTGAAGCAGCGTGTTATCCTCGCAGTGTGCCGCAATGATCTTGCCGAGCGCTTTTGCTCTCTGCATTGCCTCACGCATCAGCCCCGCATCCTGAACGCCCCGCCCGTCATCGGAAAAAGCGCAGATATCCGGTGCCATTCCTTCCATATCCGACAGTGCCTTTCCCTCTTCTCCTATCGTGATTGCTCCGTAAGGAAGAACCCTGATAACCGCATCGCGGGAGATGATCTCTGTCTCCTGCCGCAAATGCTCCCGGCTGTCCGGCACCGGAGAAAGGTTCGGCATGGCGCACAGCGCCGTAAATCCGCCGCGGGCACCGGCGGCAGTCCCCGTTGCAATCGTTTCTTTATACAAAAATCCCGGTTCTCTTAAGTGAACGTGTACGTCACAGAGACCGGGAAAAATCATATATGAATCTGAAAAAACGGGAAACCTTCCTTTGTCTTGAAAAAACGCTTCCAAAAGAAAACGGATTTCGGAATGACTGCATCTGTTCTGATTCGGCATTCTGCTCCTCCTTCTGCACCCGGCATCCGCCGGGAGTTCTTCTTCTATCTCTGCATTTTACCATACTTATTTCTCCGTGTCAAGCACAAACAACGGGGTTCTTTTGCGAAATACGAATTTCTATGCAAAGCCTACAAAATCCGGGCGCAAAAACGCCGATGATTTTCTGACGATGCACACTTGATTTTTTGTGATGACTATGTTACACTGAACGTGAAGAGGTTCTTTGTGACTGACGGATCTGCAGAGAATACTGCGCGGGAGCAAAGAATAATAAGGGAGAGGTTGTCTCTCCGCCGACCGTCTGGGCGCAGTTAAGTTACTATCAAGCCTTAACTGCGCTCTTTTTGTTTTTTCATTTTCCGACAGGAGGTTTATCCGATGAAAAAAGTTGCCGTAATCATGGGAAGCGACAGCGATCTGCCCGTTGCAAGAAAAGCTACCGAAATGCTTTCATTGTTCGGTATTCCCTTTGAGGTACACGTGTATTCCGCGCACCGCACGCCCGAAGAAGCAAAAGCCTTTTCCGCAGGAGCAAGGCAAAACGGGTTTGGTGCCATCATTGCCATTGCCGGAATGGCTGCGCACCTTGCGGGCGCCATTGCGGCGTCCACCACGCTTCCCGTCATCGGTGTTCCTGTAAAATCAGGTTCTCTCGGCGGCATTGACGCTCTGCTATCCACCGTGCAGATGCCATCCGGCATCCCGGTTGCCACGGTTGCGATAGACGGAGCAGTCAATGCCGCTTTGCTTTGTGCGGAAATTTTCGCCGTCGGCGATGACGCACTCGCCGCCGCGCTTGCGGAAAAGCGCCGGGCGGACGCAGAAAAGGTTCTTTGCAAAGATACCGCAGTCTCGGCGGAACTTCAAATATAAACCATATTAACCGGAGGGTTCATCAATGAAAAAGGCAGAACAGCTGTACGAAGGAAAAGCAAAAAAGGTTTTTGCAACGGAGGATCCCGCACTGGTCATTGTCTCCTATAAGGATGATGCCACGGCGTTGGACGGTCTGAAAAAGGGTACCATTCCGGGAAAAGGAACGGTCAACAACCGGATGTCGGATTTTCTCTTCTCTCTTCTTGAAAAAGAGGGAGTTCCGACGCATTTTGTGGAAGAGCTGAACGATCGGGAGGCGCTGGTCAAGAAGGTTTCCATCGTTCCTCTGGAGGTCATCGTCCGGAACATTTCCGCCGGTTCGTTTGCCAAGCGCTACGGTGTAGAGGAAGGAATTGTTTTTGCAGAGCCGACAATCGAATTCTCCTACAAAAACGATGCGTTGCATGATCCGCTTCTCAATTCCTATCATGCGCTGGCGCTGGGGCTTGCAACCCGGGAGGAAATTGAAACAATCAAATCCATGGCGTTTCGGGTCAATGAGGTTCTGAAAGCGTATTTTCTGAAGCTGAACGTCCGGCTGGTGGACTTCAAGCTGGAATTTGGCAGACTTCCGGACGGAAAAATCGTTCTGGCGGACGAAATTTCCCCCGACACCTGCCGTTTCTGGGACGCGGCCACCGGGGAAAAGCTTGACAAGGATCGTTTCCGTCGCGACATGGGCGGCGTAGAGGATGCCTACCGGGAAATGATGAAACGCGTGTTCGGTTGATTCGTCCCGTTTTCTCACTGCGGAGGAATTATGAGTAATCTGAGAGAAGAGTGCGGCGTTTTCGGCATCTTTTCGCCAGAGACGACCGAGGTTGCACACACCACCTATTACGGGCTTTTTGCGCTCCAGCATCGGGGGCAGGAGTCCTGCGGAATCGTCGTCAATCGGGACAGCGTTTTTACCGGGTACAAGGACACCGGCTTGGTCAACGATGTTTTTACGCCTGCGGTCATGAACCGTCTCGGCAAAGGAAAAATCGCCGTCGGTCATGTCCGGTACGGCACCACGGGCTCCAACGACCGCAACAATGCACAGCCGATCGTCGTCAATCATATCAAAGGAAGGATCGCGCTGGCACACAACGGGAATCTGGTCAATTCCGGTGAGCTCCGCCATGAGTTGGAGCTGAACGGCTCTATTTTTCATACCACAAGCGATACGGAGGTCATTTCCTACATCATCACCAAGGAATGGCTGAATGCCGATACGCCGGAGGAAGCAGTGAAACGCGCCATGCGCCGGTTACGGGGAGCTTATTCACTTGTCATCATGTCAGACACCAAGCTGATTGCTGTACGGGATGAGAACGGATTCCGCCCGTTGTGCTACGGAAAAACGCCGGATGAAAGGTATGTGGTTGCCTCGGAAAGTTGTGCGCTGGATTCCGTCGGCGCGGAGTTCATACGCGACCTTCAGCCGGGCGAGATCGTGATTTTTGAGGACGGCGGGGTCCGCAGCATCAAAACGCATTGTAACCGCGTTCCGCGCTCCATGTGCGTGTTCGAATACATCTATTTTGCCCGTCCCGATTCCGTGATCGACGGTTGCAGCGTTCATACGGCGCGGATGCGCGCAGGGGCTTTCCTCGCGCTGGAGCATCCGGTACAGGCGGATGTTGTCATCGGGGTTCCCGACAGCGGGATTGACGCGGCAATCGGGTATTCCAAGCAGTCCGGAATCCCGTATGAGCTCGGATTTGTCAAAAATAAGTACATCGGGCGCACCTTCATTTCCCCCGGTCAGGAAAGCCGGGAGGATCAGGTCCGCATCAAACTCAATCCGATCACGGAGGTCGTCCGGGGGAAGCGCATCGTAATGATCGACGATTCCATTGTGCGCGGGACCACCAGCGCGCGGATTGTACGTCTTTTGCGGGATGCCGGCGCAAAAGAAATCCATATGCGCGTTTCCGCACCGCCGTTTCTGAACCCGTGCTATTACGGCACGGACATTGATTCCCGCGAAAACCTGATTGCATGCAAATATTCTCCGGACGAAATTGCAGAGCGGATCGGTGTGGACTCCCTCGGATATCTCAGCGTGGAAAATGTGAAGCAGATTGCGAAGGGGGCGCACGGCTCCGGATACTGCACCGCCTGCTTTGACGGCAGGTATCCGACCGAGGTTCCCGCCGCACCGGGGAAAACCCGTTTTGAGTCCCAGACCGAAAACAAGGAGTAAAAGCAATGGAAAATTCAAAATCGGAAGCATACGCAAGTGCCGGCGTGGATATTACTGCCGGATACCGTGCGGTGGAGCTGATGAAGCGGCACATCGCACGCACGGAAACCGACGGCGTTCTGTCCGGAATCGGCGGCTTCGGCGGATTGTTTGAGCCGAAGCTCGGCGGTATGTCACAGCCGGTTCTTGTCAGCGGAACGGATGGCGTCGGCACCAAGCTGAAACTTGCCTTTCTTCTTGACCGGCACGACACGGTCGGAATCGACTGTGTTGCCATGTGCGTCAATGACATCATCTGCTGCGGAGCCCGTCCGCTCTTCTTTCTTGACTACATCGCCTGCGGGAAAAACATTCCGGAACGGATTGCCGCCATTGTGAAAGGGGTCTGCGACGGATGTGTGCAGGCGGGTGCCGCTCTCATCGGCGGGGAAACCGCCGAAATGCCCGGCTTCTATCCGGAGGACGAATACGATCTTGCCGGATTTTGTGTCGGCATGGTAGACAAGAGCAGGATCATCGACAACCGGAAAATGTGTGCGGGAGACATCGTGATCGCCCTTCCCTCCTCCGGTCCCCATTCCAACGGTTACTCCCTGATCCGCAAGGTCTTTGATGCGGAAAACCGGGATCTGACGGTTTCCGTCCCGGAGCTCGGAGGTATGTCGCTCGGCGAAGCGCTTCTCACACCGACCAGAATTTATGTAAAACCGGTGCTGGAATTGCTTGAAAAGGTTTCCGTCTGCGGTATCTCCCACATCACCGGCGGCGGTTTTTACGAAAACATTCCCCGCAGCGTTCCGGAGGGACTTTGTGCCGTCATCGACCGGAGCGCCGTCCGGGTGCTTCCCGTTTTTGATCTGATTGCAAAGGAAGGAAAAATCAGTGAGCGGGATATGTTCAACACCTTTAACATGGGGGTCGGCATGAGCATTGTGGTGCCCGGGGAAGAAGCCGACGCGGCGCTTTCGATCCTGCATTCCGCAGGAGAGGATGCTTACATCATCGGAAAAATCGAAAAAAGCGAAAGCGAAAGGATCCGGATATGCTGAAGACGCTGTCCAAAAGCATCTGTGCCGGGATTCTCATCTCGATCGGCGGGAGCGTTTTTCTTGCCTGCGACCGGTATATCGGTGCCGTACTTTTTTCAGTTGCCCTGCTTGGCATCTGCTATCTGGATTATTACCTTTTTACCGGAAAAATCGGGTTTCTTACGGATCATTTCAACGGAACGTATCTTCGGGATCTTCTGACAGGGCTGACCGGAAACCTTCTGACTGTTTTTCTGCTCGGTCTTGTCATCCGTTATGCCCTCCCCTCTCTCGGAGCCGCCGCCGCGCCGGTCTTTGCCGGAAAGCTGGAGCAAAGCTTTGCGCAGACCCTTGTCCGCTCCGCTTTCTGCGGTGTGCTGATGTATCTTGCCGTTGCCGTTTTCCGGGACGGCAAAAATCCGATCGGTATTCTGTTTTGCATTCCTGTTTTTATTCTGAGCGGCTTTGAGCATTCCATAGCGGATATGTTCTATTTCGGCACGTCCGGCTGCACCGATGTGCGCGCCGCAGCGTTTCTTTTGACGGTGGTACTCGGAAATACGATTGGCAGTCTGCTCCTGCCGCTTCTTTCGCGAATCGGAGAAAAAAATGAAAACTAACCTTAAAATCAACATTGCCGTGCTGGTTTCCGGCGGCGGAACCAACCTCCGGGCGCTCATCAACGCCCAAAAAAAGGGGCTTCTGCGCAGCGGAAGGATCGCGCTGGTCATCTCCGACCGGGCGGATGCCTATGCGCTGAAACGGGCGGAAAAAGCGGAGATTCCGACGGCGGTCGCCGCAAAAAAAGCCTGCGGCGGGCAGGCGGGGATGGAAGCGCGGATTTGCGCTCTTCTGGAGGAATATGCGGTTGATCTGATTGTTCTTGCCGGATTTATGAACATTCTCAGCCGTGATTTTACGTCCCGCTTCGACCATCGGATTATCAATGTGCACCCCTCTCTGATTCCCGCTTTCTGCGGCGTCGGGTTTTACGGTCTGCGTGTTCATGAAGCGGCACTCGCGAAGGGCGTGAAGGTCACGGGGGCAACGGTACATTATGTCAATGAAATTCCGGACGGGGGAGAAATCCTTCTGCAGAAAGCCGTCCGCGTTTATGACGGCGATACGCCGGAGCTTTTGCAAAAGCGGGTCATGCGGCTTGCGGAATGGAACATTCTTCCCGCCGCCGCGGAGCTGGTTTCCGAAAAAATTCTGAAGGAGAAAGAAAAATCATGACGGACATTTACGAAGCTATCCCAATCGCCGACCGGATTCGCGGCAACCGCTATGTCGGCCGCGGAATCATCATCGGAAAATCCGCAAACGGAAAATCTGCCTGCTCGGCATATTTCATTATGGGGAGAAGTGCCAACAGCCGCAACCGGATATTTGCCGAACGGGACGGCGTGCTCTATACGGAACCGTATGACGCCTCCCGCGTGGAGGATCCGAGCCTGATCATTTATGCGGCGCAAAGAAGCTATCAGAACCGTCTCATCGTAACCAACGGCGACCAGACCGATACGATTCTGGAGGGATTGAAGAAGGGAAAAACCTTTTCGGAAGCATTGGAATCCCGTTCCTTTGAACCGGATTTTCCGAATCTGACCCCACGGATCAGCGGCATGCTGACATTTTCGGAAAACGATTTCCGTTATGAAATGAGCATCCTCAAAAGCGCGGATGCCGCCGGAAGCGGCTGCAATCGCTACACCTTCTCCTACCCCGCGCTCCCTGGGCTCGGGCATTTTCTGCACACCTATCTCGGAGACGGAAACCCGCTTCCCACGTTCGTCGGAGAACCGGAACGGATATCTGTTCCGGATGATGCAGATTTCTTTACCGCTTCCCTCTGGGACGCGCTCGACGCAGAAAACCGCATTTCCCTTTATGTCCGTTACACCGATCTGGAAACGGGCGCGGAAGAAAACCGCCTGATAAATCGAAATAAGTAAGGAGTTACTATGAAATCGTTTGAACTGAAATACGGTTGTAACCCAAATCAGTCGCCCGCAAAAATCTTTATGGAAAGCGGTGCGGATCTCCCCATTGAAATTCTGAACGGCAAGCCCGGATACATCAATTTTCTGGATGCCTTCAATTCCTACCAGCTGGTAAAGGAGCTGAAAACGGCACTGGGGCTCCCTGCCGTTGCGTCCTTCAAGCATGTCAGTCCCACCTCTGCCGCCATCGGGCTCCCTCTGCCGGAAACGCTGAAAAAAGCATGTTTTGTGCAGGATCTTCCGGATCTCGACGCTTCCCCGCTTGCCTGCGCCTATGCGCGGGCGCGCGGTACCGACCGGATGTGCTCCTTCGGAGACTGGGTCGCTCTTTCGGACCCATGTGACGTCCCGACGGCACAGCTGATCCGGCGTGAGGTTTCCGACGGAATCATTGCGCCTGGGTATGACCCGGAGGCGCTGGAAATTCTGAAATCCAAACGCAAAGGCAACTACAATATTGTAAAAATCGACCCGCGGTATGTTCCTGCTCCCGTTGAACGCAAGCAGGTCTACGGAATCACCTTTGAACAAGGCAGGAACGAGCTTGCAATTACGCCGTCGCTCCTTGAAAATATCGTGACGGCAAATAAATCGCTTCCGGCATCCGCGGTGCGTGATTTGCTGATTTCCCTGATTACGCTCAAGTACACGCAGTCCAATTCCGTCTGCTATGCGTTTGACGGTCAGGCGATCGGGGTCGGTGCCGGACAGCAGTCCCGGATTCACTGTACGCGCCTTGCCGGCAGCAAAGCGGACACGTGGTTTCTCCGCCAGCACGAAAAAGTGCTCGCGCTTCCCTTTCTCCCCACACTGGCAAGACCGGAGCGGGACAATGTCATTGACGGCTACATCAACAAAAACGAAGAGGATGTCTGTGCCGAGGGGAACTGGCAAAAATATTTCGCGTACCGTCCCGAGCCGCTCACGGATGAGGAAATCCGCTCCTACCTTTCCGGGATCGACGGCGTTGCGCTCGGTTCCGACGCTTTTTTCCCTTTCGGCGACAACATTGAGCGGGCAAGGAAGAGCGGTGTGCGCTACGTTGCGGAACCGGGCGGCTCCATCCGCGATGACGCCGTCATTGAATGCTGCAACCGTTACGGCATGGTCATGACATTCACCGGGGTTCGTCTGTTCCATCACTGACCGGAAAAGCACTGCAAATTCAGGAAAGGCAGGTACCTCCTTTTATGAAACTTCTTGTTGTGGGAAGCGGAGGGCGTGAACACGCCATAATCAAAAAGCTGAAGGAAAATCCGGCAGCAGAGGTTGTTTTCGCCCTGCCGGGGAACGGCGGAATCGCCGCGGATGCCGTTTGTGTTCCGATTGGGGCGTGCGAAATCGAACGGATTGTTTCATTTGCCGTCAGGGAGCACATTGATTTTGCCGTTGTTACGCCGGACGATCCGCTGGTGCTCGGCTGTGCCGACCGGCTGAGAGAGGCGGGAATCCCCTGCTTCGGCCCCGGAGCGGACGCCGCCATTATTGAAGGCAGCAAGGTTTTCGCCAAAAATCTGATGAAAAAATATCATATTCCGACCGCAGCATACGAAGTCTTTGACGATCTTACGAAGGCGTTGGAATATCTGGAGACCTCCCCGATTCCCGTGGTTATCAAGGCGGACGGTCTGGCACTCGGCAAAGGTGTGACCGTTGCAACGACCCGTGACGAAGCCGTCCGCGCCGTCACGGATGCCATGCGGGACAAAAAGTTCGGGCAGAGCGGCAACCGAATCGTCATTGAAGAATTTCTCACGGGTCCGGAGGTTTCCGTTCTCACCTTTACCGACGGAAAGGTTATCGTCCCGATGGTCTCCTCCATGGATCACAAGCGCGCACTTGACAATGATCTCGGTCCGAACACCGGAGGCATGGGAACCATTGCACCCAATCCTTACTATACAGAGGAAATCGCCGAGCGCTGCAGAAAAGAGATCTTTCTTCCGACCATGGAGGCAATGAACCGGGAAGGGCGAACCTTCCGCGGATGTCTCTATTTCGGTCTGATGCTGACACCGGACGGTCCGAAGGTGATTGAATATAACTGCCGCTTCGGAGATCCGGAAACGCAGGTGGTGCTTCCCCTTTTGGACTGCGATCTTCTCGCGATTATGCAGAAAACGGAAAACGGAACCCTGTCCGAATCGGATGTGAAGTTTCGGAACGGTGCCGCCTGCTGTGTGGTGATGGCATCCGACGGCTATCCCGGCTCCTATCGGAAGGGATATGAAATCTGCATTCCGGAGCGGCTTCGTTCCGCGGTCTCTGTCGCAGGTGCCGCGCTGGACGGAAAAAGGCTCCTCACAAGCGGCGGCAGAGTCCTTGGGGTAACGGCAACTGCGGATACGCTCCGCGACGCGGTTACCGAAGCGTATCGGATGGTCGATAAAATCTCGTTTGAAAATGCTTACTACAGAAAAGACATCGGCAAAAGGGCGCTGATGAGAACGGAGAAATAAAGATGGTTTACCGGGTCTATGTTGAAAAAAAGCCGGAGCTTGCAGCGGAAGCGGCAACGCTTTTTCAGGAAGCCGTTTCCCTGCTCGGAATTTCTTCTCTGCGCGGGGTGCGTATCATCAACCGCTACGATGCGGAAAACATCTCTCAAGAGTTGTTTTCTGCGGCAAAAAAGACCGTCTTTTCGGAGCCGCAGCTTGACACGGTGAGCGAAACCTTTGATGCGCGAGGCGGAACCGTGTTTGCCGTGGAATATCTTCCCGGGCAGTTCGACCAGCGTGCGGACTCCGCAGCACAGTGTATTCAGATTCTTTCCAGATCCGTCCGCCCGCTGATCCGGACGGCAAAGGTCTATATTCTTTCTGGAGAACTGACGGACGCGGAATTTTCCCGGATCAAGAGGTATGTCATCAATCCGGTGGAAGCAAGAGAAGCCTCTCTGGAGCTCCCCGAAACGCTCCGCATCTCCTATGAGATTCCGGAAAAGGTGGAAACGCTAAACGGCTTTACCGGACTTGATTGCCCGGCGCTGGAAACCTTCCGTCAAAAATACGGACTTGCCATGGACATTGACGATCTTGCCTTTTTCCAGAGTTATTTCCGCTCCGAGAAGCGTGACCCCACCATGACGGAGCTTCGCATGACGGACACCTACTGGTCCGATCACTGCCGGCATACGACATTTCTGACGGTCATTGATGCCATTGACTTTGAAGATCCGCTCCTGCAAAAAACCTATGAGGAATATCTGGAGCTGCGCCGAAAACTCGGCAGAACGGCGCCGGTTTGTCTGATGGACATCGCCACCATCGCCGTCCGGGCACTGAAGCGTGAGGGAAAACTCCCGGATCTGGATGAAAGTGACGAAATCAACGCCTGCACGGTGAAGATGGAAGTGGAGGCGGACGGCGTCAAGGAGCCGTGGCTCCTTCTGTTCAAAAACGAAACCCACAACCATCCGACAGAAATCGAACCGTTCGGCGGCGCCGCCACCTGTATCGGCGGTGCGATCCGCGATCCGCTGTCGGGTCGCTCCTATGTCTACGGCGCCATGCGGGTCAGCGGTGCCGCAGATCCGCTGACGCCGATGGAAAACACCATCAAAGGCAAGCTGCCGCAACGGAAGATCGTGACATCCGCCGCGGCGGGCTATTCCTCCTACGGCAACCAGATCGGTCTTGCCACCGGCATTGTAGATGAAATCTATCACCCCGGATATGCCGCCAAGCGCATGGAGATCGGTGCCGTAATTGCGGCGACGCCGGAATGCAACGTCCGACGGGAAACGCCCGCGCCCGAGGACGTAGTCATTCTTCTGGGCGGTGCCACCGGGCGTGACGGCTGCGGCGGCGCCACCGGCTCCTCCAAATCCCACACAGAGCAGTCACTGGAAACCTGCGGTGCCGAGGTGCAAAAAGGAAACGCGCCGGAAGAGCGGAAGCTTCAGCGGCTGTTCCGCAATCCGAATGCCTGCCGCAAAATCAAGAAGTGCAACGATTTCGGTGCCGGCGGAGTCTCTGTTGCCATCGGGGAGCTTGCCGACGGGCTTCTGATCAACCTCGACGCGGTTCCGAAAAAGTATGAGGGGCTGGACGGAACCGAGCTTGCAATCAGCGAAAGCCAGGAGCGCATGGCGGTTGTGGTAGCCCCCGAAGATGTCGATACCTTTCTGCGGCTTGCACATGAAGAAAATCTCATGGCAACGCCCGTTGCGCGCGTGACGGACGACAGGCGCCTCCGTATGACATGGAACGGCGCGGAAGTCGTGAATATCAGCCGGGAATTTCTCAATTCCAACGGCGCCGAAAAGCACATCCGGATCCGGGCGAAAGCCCCGCTCCCGGCTGACGAGACCGGCTCAGAGGCGTCCTTCCGGGAGCGTTATCTCACGCTGGCGGGAGACCTCAATGTCTGCTCCAAGCGTGGGTTGGCAGAACGGTTTGATTCCACCATCGGTGCCGGAACAGTGCTTATGCCGTTTGGCGGACGCAATCAGCTTACCCCTGCGCAAGCGATGGTGCAGAAAATCTCCGTGGAAAAAAAGCATACCGACGACTGCTCTCTCATGGCATTCGGGTACAACCCGTTCCTGTCTGAAAGAAGTCCCTTCCATGGTGCTTATTTTGCCGTCGTGGAATCGGTCTGCAAGCTCATCGCGTCCGGTGCCGATTTCAAAAAGGTTTATCTTACCTTCCAGGAATATTTCAAGCACCCCGGAAAGGATGGCGCACGCTGGGGAGAACCCGCTGCGGCACTCCTCGGCGCATTCAGGGCACAAATGGAGCTTGGTATCGCCGCGATCGGCGGAAAGGACTCCATGAGCGGAAGCTTTGAGAAGCTGGATGTTCCGCCAACGCTTGTTTCTTTCGCTGTCACGACCGCAAAGGTCTCCGACATTGTCTCTCCGGAATTCAAAGCAGCCGGACATCAGGTCATTCTGCTCCGCGCCGCCTACGACGAAAACGGGTTGCCGCAGACCAAATCTCTCCTTTCGGTTCTGGAGCAGGTCACCTCTCTCCTTCACAGCGGAAAAGCCGTTTCCTGCTACACGCCGGGAATGGGCGGCATTGCCGCGGCAATCATGAAAATGTGCTTCGGCAACGGCATCGGCTTTGCTTATGCAGACAACATTCCGACAGATGAGCTGTTCAAAAACAGTTACGCCTCTTTCCTCCTGGAAATGGCAGAGGGAGCCGAGGGCTATCAGATCCTCGGGACAACGTCCGAAGCTCCGGAAATTACACACGGCTCCGAAAAGGTTTCGCTCGATTCCCTGCTCTCCGTTTATGAAGAGAAGCTGGAAAGCGTATTCCCGTGCAACATCAAAAACCATGCGCCGAAGCCGGAAACGCTCTCCTATCAGGCGACTGAACCATGTTATGCTCCCGCAATCCGGGTGGCAAAGCCGCGGGTGCTGATCCCGGTCTTCCCCGGTACCAACTGTGAATACGATTCCGCCAAAGCCGTTGCGGATGCCGGGGCAATCCCGGAGATCACCGTCATCCGGAACCTCAACGCCGCGGATATTGCGGCAAGCGTCTCGGAGTTTGTCGCGAAGCTGAAAGAATCGCAGATTGTTTTTCTGCCCGGCGGTTTTTCCGGCGGAGACGAACCGGACGGAAGCGGGAAATTCATTAACGCATTCTTCCGGAACCCGGAAATCCGGGAAGAGGTCACAAATCTGCTTGAAAAGCGGGATGGGCTGATGTGCGGCATCTGCAACGGATTCCAGGCACTGATCAAATTGGGATTGGTTCCGTTCGGAAAAATTGTGGAGCCGGACGCTTCTTTCCCGACGCTTACCTACAACACCATTGCACGACATCAGTCCCGGATTGTGCGCACGCGCATTGTTTCCAACAAATCCCCGTGGCTTTCGCTGATGCAGGTCGGCGAGATTGTCAATGTTCCCGTCTCCCATGGTGAAGGCAGATTTCTTGCCGACAATGAATGCCTCGCGCGTCTCGCCGCCAACGGACAGATTGCAACGCAGTACGCGGATTTTTCCGGGAATGCAAGTAATGACATCCGCTTCAATCCGAACGACTCCGCAGGTGCCGTAGAGGGAATCACTTCGCCGGACGGCAGAGTGTTCGGAAAAATGGGACACAGTGAGCGCATCGGAAACGGGCTCTACAAGAACGTCCCCGGAAACTACGACATCCGGATGTTTGAATCCGCGGTCAGATATTTCAAAAAGTAAGGAGAACCGACATGGCTGTTTTATCGGATATTGAAATTGCTCAGGCATGCCGTCCAAGGCATGTTTCGGAGATTGCACAACGCGCCGGAATCGCACCGGAATTTGTGGAGCAATACGGGAATTACAAAGCGAAAATTGATCTTTCCTATCTTAATTCCGGCGAAAAGAAGAACGGGAAGCTGATTCTTGTGACCGCAATTACGCCGACCCCCGCCGGAGAAGGAAAAACAACCACAACCATCGGTCTGGCTGACGGACTTGCCCGGATCGGCAAAAAAGCGGTCGTCGCGCTCCGGGAGCCTTCCCTCGGTCCTGTGTTTGGCGTGAAGGGGGGAGCTGCCGGCGGCGGGTATGCGCAGGTGATTCCGATGGAGGATATCAACCTGCATTTCACCGGGGATTTTCATGCCATCGGTGCGGCAAACAATCTGCTTGCCGCCATGCTTGACAATCACATTCAGCAAGGGAACGTGCTCGGAATCGACCCGCGCAGAATCACCTGGAAGCGCTGTGTCGATATGAACGACCGACAGCTTCGTTTCGTGGTGGACGGACTCGGCGGTCGGGTCAATGGCACGCCGCGCGAGGACGGGTTCGATATCACGGTCGCCTCGGAGATTATGGCGGTGCTTTGCCTGTCCTCCTCCGTTTCGGATCTGAAAACCCGGCTGTCCCGCATCATTGTGGGCTATACCTATGACGAGCGTCCCGTCACCGCGGGCGATCTGAAGGCAGCGGGCGCCATGACCGCGCTTCTTCGGGACGCACTCAAACCGAATCTGGTACAGACGCTGGAAGGAACGCCCGCATTTGTACACGGCGGTCCCTTTGCCAACATCGCGCACGGCTGCAACTCGGTTCTTGCCACGCGGATGGCGCTGAAAGCAGGTGACTACGCCGTGACAGAAGCCGGATTCGGCGCGGATCTCGGCGCGGAAAAATTTCTGGACATCAAATGCCGCATGGCGGGGCTTGCTCCGGATGCCGTCGTCGTTGTGGCAACGATACGGGCACTGAAAATGCACGGCGGCGTTTCCAAAGCGGAACTTGCCGCAGAGAATCCGGCGGCTTTGGAGGCAGGGCTTCCCAATCTCATGCGCCATGTTTCCAACATGAAAAACGTTTACGGGCTGCCGGTTGTGGTTGCCGTCAACCGGTTTCCGACAGATACAGACCGGGAAATCGCACTTCTGATGGAAAAATGCCGGGAAATGGGCGTCAACGCTATCCTCTCCACTGTTCACGCGGAAGGCGGCAAGGGGGGCGAAGCGCTTGCACGTGAGGTCGTTCGCCTCTGCGAAGAGGAAACGTCGCATTTCCGATTTGCCTATCCGGATGAAATGCCTCTGAAAGAAAAGGTGGAGACGATCGTCCGGCGCGTTTACGGCGGAAGGGGTATCGTCCTGCTCCCCGCCGCCCAAAAGCAACTGGACGCACTGGAGGCGCTTGGCTTCGGAAACTATCCCGTTTGCATTGCAAAAACGCAATACAGCTTTTCGGATGATCCGGCGAAGCCCGGAGCTCCCGAAAACTTTGACGTAACCGTCCGGAATGTGCGCGTTTCCTCCGGTGCCGGTTTTGTCGTGGTACTTACGGGAGATATTATGACGATGCCGGGACTTCCGAAGTCGCCGGCGGCAGAGCGGATTGACGTGGACGAAACCGGAAAAATCACAGGACTGTTCTGATCTTTCCGTTTTTTGCAGGCATCAACGACACATGAAAAAGCACTTGCTTTCGCAAGTGCTTTTTTGCGGAATAAAACATGATTTCAAAAAGCGGCGACAGCCGCGTTTCTCACCCGGCACGGCCGAAGTTTCTGTTCGACAACGAAAAAGGCACTCTTTCGAGTGCCTTTTTGCTTGCCTTATTTCTTTTTCCGGATGACAACGACAACCACTGCGACGACAATGATCACAGCGATGACGATGCCGATGATGAGGCCGACGGGCGCACCGCCCTCACTTGCAGGTGCGGGTGCGGCGGTGGTCACGGGTGCGCTTGTGCCGGCAGCCTTCTCGGTGTCCGTGGTCTTCTCCGCCTCGGTCGTCTTCTCCGCCTCGGTCGTCTTCTCCGGCTCGGTCTTCTCCGGCGCGGTGGTGACGTCCTCGGTCACCGACTCGGAAGCTGTGGATTCGTCGGTGGCAGCGGCCTCCTTGGTATCCTCGCTTACGGCGGGTTCGGTGGTCTTCGCAGGCTCGGTGGTCTTTGCGGGCTCACTTGTCACGGGCGCCTTGCCGCCGACATAGTTCACCTCGTCAAACGCCAGCGCAACCATCACCGCGTTGAGGCCCGGATCAACGTTCAGCGTCGTCTTGCCGTCGGTGACAAACTCCTGAATATCATTTTCGATCGACTTCATCGCCGTAACGACATTGCCGCCGAAATAGTTGACGGTGGCGTGTCCCATGACGTTGTTCACCATGAGCTGGCCGATCGTGCCGCCGTTGACCGTGAGCGCCGCATCCCCGTTGATACGGCGGGTCTTGTCGCCCGCCAGCATCAGCTGGCTGATCGAACCGCCGTTCACCGTGATGTCTGCGCCGCCCATGCCGCTGCCGTTGATCGAGCCGCCGAACAGCATGTTGATCTCGCCGCCCTCAACCGTGATATGCGACGTGCCCTCAAACATAACGCTCGACGCGCCGCGGCTGGAACCGCAAACGGCATGGTACTTGCCGCTTTTGACGGTCACATGCGAATCGAGGCCGATCTGCATATCCTCGGGGAAATCCTTCTGATAACCGCCGACAACGTAGATCTTCGCCGTGGTGGTATCAATGCCCTCCCCCATGACGATCTCGTTGAACCGTCCTGCAATGCAGAAGCCCTTGCCCGCGCCGTCGCGCAGCGTCAGGTGCTCAAAGGTCGTCTTGCCGGGGCCGGAAACGTAAAAGCGATTGGCCGGGTCGCCCGCCATAATCAGGGTGCCGCCCGTGATGCTTACATCGCCCTTGTGCTGCGGCATCTCAAAGATTTCGCCGATGGTATATGTATCCGTGATGACGACCTTGCCGCCCGCCGCAATCTTATGGATCGCTTCGTTCAGGTCGCCGAGCGGCGCGCTCTCACTCGTTCCGTCGCCCGTGCCGCCGTCGTTCAGATACACCGTGTTCTCCGCCGCGGCCGCACACATGCAGCAAAGCAGGCAGGCGAGAAGCGCTGCCAAAAGTCCGAAATACTGTTTCATGTTTTGATCCCTCCGTGTGAACTTATGTCCATTATACACGATAAATCCGTTTTTGAAAGGGCATTTTCCGTTCTTTTGCACATTGTCGGTCGAAAAGTATAAAACAGTCAAAAAAGCCATCCGTCATTGGACAGATGGCTTTTTCGCAAAAGGTCGATTATTTCTTTTTCTTGATGACAACGACGACCACTGCGACCACAACGATCACAGCGATGACGATACCGATGATGGCGCCGGTGCCGAGACCGCCCTCACTTGCGGGTGCAGGTGCTGCGGTGGTCACAGGTGCGCTTGTATCAACCGCCTTTTCGGTGTCCGTGGTCTTTGCCGGCTCGGTCGTCTTTGCCGATTCGGTTGTCACGGGCTCGGTGGTGACTTCCGCGGTCGTATCGCCGGATGCCGCGGTGTCCTCGGTGGCAGCCGCCTCCGTCGTACCTTCCGTGGTCTTCGCCGGTTCCTCGGTCTTTGCAGATGCGGTCGTCTTTTCGGGTGCGGTCGTCTTTTCGGGCGCCGTGGTCTTAACCGCCTCGCTCGTTGCAGGCGTCTTGCCGCCGACATAGTTGACCGTGTCAAATACGAGCGCGACCATAGCGGCATTGAGGTCGGGGTTGACATTCAGCGTCGCCGTGCCGTCGGTGACAAACTCCTGAATCTTGTCTTCAATCGACTTGGTCGCCGACGCGATCTGCCCGCCGTTGTAGTTGACGGTGGCGTGACCCATGATGTTGTTGACCATCAGTTGACCGATGAGGCCGCCGTTGACCGTGAGCGTCGCATCGCCGTTGATGCGGCGGGTCGCGTCACCCGCCATCATCAGCTGGTTGATCGCACCGCCGTTGATGGTGATGTCTGCGCCGCCCATTGCGCTGCCGTTGCAGGAGCCGCCGAGCAGCTGGTTGACTTCACCGCCGTCCATCGTAATGTGCGACGTGCCCTCGAAGATTGTACCGGACTTGCCGCGGCTGGAGCCTGCGACAACATGATACTTGCCGCTCTTGATCGTGATGTGCGAATCAAGATCCAGCTTGATGTTCTCCTCAAACGGGATCTGGAAGCCGCCGATCAGATAGGTCTTGGTGCTTGCGGTGTCAACGCCCTCGCCCATGATGAGCGGATTGAACTGCGCAACGATGACGAGACCCTTTTTGCTCTCGCCGGATGCGTCGTTCAGCCTGATGTTCTCAAAGGTGGTCGAGCCGGGGCCCGCCATATAGTAGCGGTTGAAGGTCTCGGCATTCAGGTCGAACGTGCCGCCCGTGATGACGATGTCGCCCTTGTGCGCAGGCTCATAAATGGCATCCAGCATCGTGTATGTATCCGTGATAACGATCTTGCCGCCGTTTGCGACCTTGTTGATCGCCTCGGTGATGTCACCGAGCGGTGCAGATGCGCTCGAGCCGTCGCCCGTACCGCCGTCATTCAGATAGACCGTCGTGCCTGCGGCAGACACGCTCATGACTGCAAGCAGGCAAACGACGAGCATCGCAAGCAGTCCGAAATATTTTTTCATGTGTTTGTACCTCCGTGTATGTTTATATACATTATACACGATAAAATCAGCCGTGGCGATGTGAATTATTATCCAATTGCACAATTATTTGCACATAGTGATACAAAAGCAGCACATTATGCGCAGGCACCATGCAAAAAAGCCATCCGCCGGACGGCAGATGGCTTTTGCATTGCGGTCAATTATTTCTTTTTCTTGACGATGACAACAACGACAACCGCGATGACAACAATCACCGCTGCGGCGATGCCGATGATGGCGCCGGTGCTGAGACCGCCCTCACTTGCGGGTGCAGGTGCTGCGGTGGTCACAGGTGCGCTTGTATCAGCCGCCTTTTCGGTGTCCGTGGTCTTTGCCGGCTCGGTCGTCTTTGCCGGTTCGGTCTTCGTGGTCTCAGTGGTGACTTCCTCGGTCGTCTCGCCGGATGCCGCGGTGTCCTCGGTGGCAGCCGCCTCCGTCGTACCTTCCGTGGTCTTTGCGGGCTCCGTGGTCTTTTCGGGTGCGGTCGTCTTTTCGGGTGCCGTGGTCACGGGAGCCTTGCCGCCGACCGTGACTTCATCAAAGAAGATGGCAAGCAGCTTGGTCTCAACGCCGGGTGCGGCGACGAGCGTCGTCGTACCGTCGGTGACAAACTCTTCAACCGCGGGCTCAACAGTCTTCTCCGCCATCGCGATGTTGCCGCCGTTGTAGTTGACGGTGGTGTGACCCATGACATTGTTCATGGAAAGCAGACCGACCATGCCGCCGTTGACGGTGACGGTGCTGTTGCCGTTGATGCGACGGGTCTGGTCGCCCGCGGTTCTGAGGTTATTGACCGTGCCGCCGTTGACGATAATCTCGGAGTTTGCGGAATAGCTGCCGTTGATGGCTGCGCCGTAGACCGTGGAGATCGTACCGCCGTCCACAACGATGTGCGAGGTGCCGGTGTACTCCTCGGTGCTGGAGCCGCGGCTGAAGCCGGAAACCGCCCAGTATGTACCGCTCTTGATCGTGATGTGCGAGTCAGCGTCGTACTTCGGCGCCTCGCTCATGACGCCGTCCTGATTGTACTGATAGCCGCCGACAACATAGACCTTGCCGTCCGCAGGCGTCACGACGCCTTCACCGAAGGTCAGCGGGAAGAACTGCGCAAGGAACAGCGAGGTCGAGCCTTCGCCGTACTCAAAGGTGATGTTCTCAAAGGTGGTCGAGCCGGGGCCTTCGAGGAACCAGCGGTTATAACTGCCGTTTGTGAAAACGTACTTACCGCCGGAGATCGTGATGTTGCCCTTGTGCGTGGGCTCATGATACTCGTCCGGGCAGGTGTAGGTGTCCACGATGACGACCTTACCGCCGTTTGCAATCTTGCTGATCGCTTCGGTCATGTTGCCGAGCGGTGCAGCAGCACTCGAACCGTCGCCCGTGCCGCCGTCGTTGACGTAGACAACCGTCTCGGCAGCAAATGCGGAAACGGCCAGCAGTGCGCAAAGCAGCATCGCCGCAAAAATGCCAATGTACTTTTTCATAGGTATATCCTCCAAAAAATATTTTTGCTGTATTTATTATACTACAGCTTTCACAAATCGTTATAAAAACTTTTCGCGGTTTTTGTGCGGAATTTTCGTATGACTGTTATTTTTTGCATGTTTTGAAGCGTTCGTCCGCCTTTTCGAAATACTTTTTCATCACGCGGAGCTCCTTCGGGTCATAGGGACGGAGATTCGGGCGGAACAGCTCATGCTGCCACTGGGTGAAGTCGTAGTTCTCGCCCTCGCCCTTCTCCCATCTGCGCCAGATGGCCTCCCACGGCTCGTTGTTCTGGCTCTTGCCGACGACAAGCCCCCAGTTGAAGCAGGCGACCTTCTCAAGATAGAAGAGCGGCAGATGCGACTGGATCTTGTTGCCCTGCATTCTGTGCAGCCACTCGGTGTTGAACAGCGGGCGGTCGTACTTCATTTGCAACATGTCGATGATGTCGATCGAGGTCTGATAATCCTTGTAGTCATGATAACTGATGACATCGGACAGCTCCATCGCAATGCGCTCGGGCTCACCGGGTTCGTGACCGGGGTTCAGCGTCCATGCGCAGGCGGTCAGCGGCTGAATCGGGTCGTGCGAGCGCGCGATCTCGAAGAAGCGTTCCATCCACGGCACGCTCATCATCGAGCGGCGGCTGTTGCCGATCTCGTTGAAAATGTCCCAGACGATAACACGCTCATCCTTCGCATACTTGCCCACGATCTCGTCCACCATGCGGCAGAAGTCCTCGGCATATTCGGGCACATCGAGGGGCGACTTGCCGTTCGAGGCGAGCACATCGTGCGGGGAGCGCGCCATGCCGCCGTGATAGCCGTAGTCCACATGCTGCGGGCCGAATTCGGGCAGCTTGTATGTCTCTGCGGGGACGGTGCAGTCGTTGCCGAAGCAGAGCATGACGCCGAGGCCGTTCTCCGCGCAGATCTCAAGGTAGGTTTCAAGATACTTCATGAAGCTGTCGTGCTGACGTCCCCATACCTCGTAGGGCAGGATCGAGCGCACGGCGTTGAAGCCGGTGTCATGCGCCAGCTTCAGCTCGACGCGGAAGCATTCCTCGATGCGATCGTGTTCAAATTCCTGCCACTGCTCGATGCGGTTGACCGCGCCGCAGGAAATATAATTGAAGCCGCGGATCCACGGGCGGCTGTTGTACCATTCCCAGGCTTTTTCCTTAGACCATTTTTCTCCCATTGCTGTTTCCTCCGAAAAACTACATTGTATATACGATGGCCGTATACAGAGACTGCCGGTCGGGGAAATCCCCGATCGGCTTCTCCGTAAATCTTATTTGCAGAATTCTTCAAACATTGCAACCGCAAAGTTCGTGACATCGAGCTTCTTCGCCTCGGCGATATGCTCCTTTGCCTCGATGACGCGGCCGAGTCCGAGCTCGCCGAATGCCTCCAGCACAAGCCCCTTGACCGTGTTGATCTTCGGGAAATCGTACTCGAACGGGCACGGGCAGGGCGAACCGACGCCGTAGTAAGCGGGAACGTCCTTGTCGCGGATCTTTTCCTTGCCCGCCGCGATCATCTCCTCGCAGAGTGCATGTGCCGCGCTGATCTCGCCCGCCTCATAGAAGGCCAGTGCGCGGAAGTAGCTGATCTCGGAGGGGGCTGCATGATCGGTCATGGCGCTCCTCAACGCCTTCTCGTATTCGCGCTTGTTGCCGTCCGCCTTGTAGGCCATCGCCAGGCCGTAGCCGAGGTGGCTCTCCTGTGCGAAGTAGTTCTTCTCCTCGCCATAGCACAGCGGGAAGGTATAGCCGCTCTTGTATGCCTCGATGGCTTCCTTGTACTTGCCCTCCGCGGCAAGCTTCTTGCCGATCAGGGTCATCAGCCATGCATGGTGACGGGTGAGGTTGCCCTCGCCGCCCTCATAGGTGTGGAACCAGTGGCCGTCCAGCAGCGCCTTAGCCTCGTCGTATCTGCCGAGCTCGGTGAGCAGGATGGAGTGGTCGAGCGTGCAGTCATCGCGCATGGCGCTGAGCTTTGCATACTTCTCGTGCAGGGCGAGACGCTCTTCAATGCTCTTGCCGCCGTTCTTGTACAGCTGTGCAAACTCGAAGAAGATGCGGTCGTTCTTGCCCTTGTCGAGGTCGAGCGCCTTCTGGAGCGCCTTCTCCGCGCCGGTGAAGTCGCCGCGCTTGTCGAAGTAGGCAAGGCCGAGGTTGCGGCATGCGGGTGCAAAGCCGCCGAGTTCACGGTCGGCTGCTTCCCACATCGCGATGGCATCCTCGTAGCGGCGTCTGTCGTAGTACAGGCAGCCGAGGTAGTACTTCGCCATGCCGGTGTTTGCCGCCTTGAGGACGGCGATGTCGTCGAGGCGCGCCGGGAATGCGCAGCTCCAGTCGCACTTGTCCGCCTTCTCATAATACTTCTTGTCACCGGTGAGGTAACCGAGGTAGTAGTTGACGAGCGGGCGCTTTGCGTCTGCCTTCTTCAGGATGGCAACGGCCTTGTCGGTCATGCCCGCGTTCATGAATTCAACCGCGCGATCGATGTAGTACTCGTGCTTGTCGGGCAGAACGTCGAAGAGCGGGTCGAGCTCGCGGATCTTGTCGAAGATGGCCTTGTCGCCGGTGATCTCGCCCTTGAGCTTGAGCGCCTCGAGGTTCATCGAGCCGTAGGTCAGGCAGAGGTCGAGCTTCTTCACGGCCTCGTCGTAGTCGCCGCGGATGCAGTCGATGCCGGCCAGTGCATAGTAGCCTGCCGCCGCATAGTCCTGGCTCCAGATGCTTCTGTAGAGGTAGTTATACGCTTCGTCGAGCTTGCCGAGGTAGCGCAGCGCGATACCCTTGTGATAGAGTGCCTCGACGTCGTAGGGGTTGTCGTTGCGCAGCGTGAGGCGCGCGATGGCCTTATCGTAGTAGGCGATCGCTTCCTCAAATCTGCCTTCCTTCAGGCGGATGTTGCCCATCGCGGTGTTGCAGCGGCTGTCGCCGTCATCGCGGGAAAGCGCCTCGAGGTAGTAGTCTGCGGGCTCGTAGGCGAAGTGCTTGTACTGCTCCAGGTGCTTACCGTTGATGTACAGCTCCTCGTTGGTCTTGATCTCGCAGGGCGGCAGCGCGGGCTTGCGGGGCTCGATCGGCTTTTTGTGGCCGCGCTCGTAGTGGCGGTAGTCCACCAGCTTGACGCCGTCGGCGGTGAGGAAATCGACCGAAACCTTCTTCATATCCAGTCCCTTGATCTCGTAGGACTTGGTGAAGGTCTTCTCGGGCGAAATCTCCTTGATCGTCTCTTCAATGGTGGCGTCGCCGTGACGGATCACCAGCTTTGCATTCTTGTATGCGCCGGTTGCGTACACGCCGACAAACAGCTTGCCGTCACGCTTCTCCACGTTGATGGCCGCGTCGATGGTGGCATTCTTGGTCTCGCCGATGTCCTTGACGGGATACCAGTACTGCTCGAAGGTCTTGGTCTCGTAAGGCATGATCCAGGTGAAGTCCGGCTGGTTGTCGGTGTAAACGCCGGTCATCAGCTCGACGTACTTGGAGCCGTCATCGGTGAGGTTGGAGCACCACTTGTCGCCGAAGGGGTGATTGCCCCAGTGCCACAGCTTCTTGCCGGGCGAAATATGGTGGTTGGCGACGGTCACGATGCCGCACTCGCGGCCGACATCGTAGCCGGAGATGTAATCCGCGTCGCTCTGCCCCTTGGAAACCAGATAGGACGAGGGGACGCGCACGTTTGCGAGGTTATGAATATCAGTTCCCTTACCGAAGTCGAACGGACGCGCGGTGTGGTACACGCCCTTGGCAATCGGCCACTCGAGGATGGCGCGGCGGTCATGGTCGTTGACCCACTCGACATCCGGCGGGAACACCGTGCGATAGTCCTCGTTGATCTCGACCGCAAGGTTTGCCCACCACATAAAGGGCTGCGGGTACGGCGTGCGGTTGTAGACCTGCACCTCCGCCTTGAAATAGGACTTGCCGGGAACAATGGTGATGCCCGCCATGCCCTTCATGCGGAGCAGCGGATCGACTTCGCCGACCCAGACCGTCTTCTCGCCGTTTTCGCGCTCGGTGATCGTCGCTTCCAGCGGCATAAAGGTCGTCGGGCGGTGGTGCTGCGGCCAGTTGAACTCGATACCGCCGGACACCCACGGGCCTGCAAGGCCGACCATCGCCGGCTTGATGACCTTGTTGTGATAAACGAAGTCATAATCGTTGGTCTTATCCAGTGCGCGCTGAATCTTGCCGCCGATCTCGGGCAGGACCTCAAGCTTGATGTACTCGTTCTCGAGTACAGCAGCGTGATAGGTCACATCCTGCTTCTTGTCGCTGATGCGGGTCGTGAACGGGATCGGATAGAGATGTCCGCTCGCGCCCTGATACGGCTTCTTCTCAAAAAACATCGGGAGCGCTTCGCACGCTCCGGGTTTGTAAGTCGGGATGACGAGATCCTCAAACTTGGCGGTTGCTTTCTGAGCCATGATTGTTCTCCTTTTGGTTTGAAAAAAGAATTTTTTGCTTTCTGTGCTCATTCTACCACACCGGGGCAGGTGGTACAATATCAATAAAAAAAACCGTGTTTTTGCACTTTGGTCTTGACAAATCGAAATGCGAGCGGTATAATATATTGTTACAAGACTGATCGCCTGAAAAGGGGGACAAGCCATGCAGATCACAATCGTCTGCCAGCCGGGTGCGGATGCCACACACTGGTGTGCGCTGTATCTGAAAGGAGCACGCGCGGAGGCCAAGCGCAAGGGCGACTCGCTCGCGCTGCTTTCACTCGACGACGCACTTGTGCGCTTTAAAACGGACAAGCCGACCTGCGCCGCCATCCTCTCCACCTCCCGCGCATGGACGGCCAATGCGGCCGAGGCTCTGTCCGCCGTCGGCGTCGAGCCGGTCATCATCGGCGGCGCGTCCCGCGACAATTACCGTCACGCGAGCTATGTCTACATGGACTATCGCGAGGCGACCTATCAGCTGATTGAATATCTGCGCCGCTACGAGCGCGGGCGGATTGCCCTGTTTGCCGTCAGCACCGACTCGGCGACCGACATGATTAAAAAGGATGCTTTTCTGTCCTACGACCGCTGCCGGGAGCGCGATGTCTTCTATTATACCGGTGCGGACGGGCTGATGAACGCCACCTGCAAGAAGTTTCTCGCGGTCTGCCGCAATTATGACGCGGTCATCTGCGCCAACGACGCAAGCGCCGTCATCCTGATGCACCAGCTCACCGCAGAGGGCACGCGGATTCCCGAGGACTTGTTTCTCTGCACCTTCGGCGACATGGCCATCAGCACCTGCGGCAGCAAGAGCCTGACGATGGCGCGCCTCAACTGCCCCGAGATCGGCAAACAGACCGTCGCCATGTGCCGCCTTTTGACCGCCTCGGAGAACATCTCCGGCATCAGCACCAAAATCCGCTGTGAGCTGATCATCGGAGACACCACCGCTTCCCTGCCGATTGTAGAGAAGACGCTGGGCACGATACACCTGCCGAGCGCGGACGCAGGCGGCTTTCACAACGATCCGAGCGTGTCGCGCATCTTCCGGGCGGAAAAGATCCTGTCCGCCTGCGACGCGATCGACATCGACCTGCTCAAGCTGATTATCAAGGGCTATCGGTACTTCGACATCGCGGAAATTCTGCATGTCTCCGAGAGCACGATCAAATACCGGCTGAAGCGCATCATCGCCATCTCCGGCTTTGAGACGCGCGACGAGGTCATCGACGTCATGAAGACGTTTTTATCCTAAGCAATCTTAAAAGCGGGGCGCATCGCGCCCCGCTTTTTGCATAACGAAAAAGCGGAACGCATTGCGTTCCGCTTTTTCAAGAAGCCTTACGCTTCCTTCTTTACGATTTCCTCGCCCTTGTAGTAGCCGCATGCGCCGCAAACGCGGTGTGCGCGGTTGTACTCGCCGCACTTGGGGCACTTGACCATGCCCGGCAGCGCGAGCTTCCAGACGTTTGAGCGTCTCTTGTCTCTGCGAGCCTTCGATACCTTTCTCTTCGGTACTGCCATTCGGAAACACCTCCTTAGATGCTTGCACAAAGCTGTGCTTTAACTTTATATTTTAATGATTATTTGCTGTTTTTTTCATCCTCGTCGAATCTGGCAAGCAGCTCGGCGAATGCGGGGTTGAACTCCACCGTCGGACAGTCGCACGGCCCGTCGTTGAGGTCCTTGCCGCAGCGCTGGCAGAGCCCCTTGCAGTCCTCCCGACAGAGAATGCGCGTCGGGAAGTCGAGCTCCAGCAGCTCCAGCAGCTGCTCGTCGATGTCGAGCTTGCCGCTCTTCGCAACGGCGAAATCCTCTTCCTTCTCCTCCGCGTCCTCGACCATGCCCTCGGGCACGACGGTGCGTGCGAAGTGCATCTCAAACGCGCCGCGCACCTCGTTGGCGCAGCGGGCGCAGGCCGTGACATACGGCAGCGTGACCGAAAGGGTCAGCCGCATGTAGCCGGCATTGTCCGTGATCTCGCCGACAACGCGCGCCGCCTCGGGGAACTGTACACCGGAAAGATTGACTGCGCCGCCGTCGGCCTCGTCAGCCGAAACGGTCAGCATATAGTCCACATCCAGTTTCTTTTTCTCACCCGAAAGAAGCGGTGTAATATCGAGTATCATAGACCCTCCGTGATGCACAGGTGCGACAGGCACAGGAATGCAACATAAGACATTATACACCGCGATACCGCGGTTGTCAAGAAAAAAGTTGATAAATTCCGCAAAAATCCGCGCTTTTGTCAAACTTGACACGGCGGGCGAAACGCGATATACTACTGTATACAGAATGCACATTTTGAATCAAGCGAGGCTGCTATGCTGAATAAACTTTTCAAGGCGCTCGGGCTTGCCATCGTCCTTTGGGTGGTGCTCCTGATGTCTTTCCGCATCTACACGGTCAATCATTATCCCCCTGCCGCCGAGGGCATCGTCGCGACCGACGCGCTGAAGGCCGCCTATGCCGCGGGGACGCTCGACGCGGAAACCTGGGAGGCGCGCACGCTTTACGACAACAATCAGAAGAGCAAATTCTTCTCGCACCAGCCGATCTATATTCCGTCCGAAGAAACGCTGATCGTAACCCTGCGCTACAACAATTCCCTGCTCGCGATCATGGCGGAGGACTTCGGCTTTGCCGAGACGAGCGGGCGCGACCTGCCGCTGGACGTCTCGCTGTTCGCGGACGGACACGAGCGCATCCGGCCGACGGACTGCACCTTTACGACCGCGTTCGGGCTGTATTCCTATCGCCGCTACGTCTTTGAGGGGGTCAGCGCCGATATGTTGAACGCGCTCTACATCGACGTGTACTATGCGGACGGCGCGGATTACACCGTGTCTCCCTACGCAAGCCTTGAGCTGTGCGACACCACGCGCGAGCCGAAGCCCTACAAGCTGACCGCCGCCGACAAAAAGGCGCTGACGGAGTGAGCAGCCGGCGGGAGCAAGCCCCCGCCCTACGGTCTTCCCCGAACAAAATTCAATCAGCCGCCCGAGGGCGGCTGATTTTTTATTTTTCGCGCGCCGTGACCATCACGATCTCGCTGAGCGCGGCATATTCGTTGCCGTCGGCAAGGTGCGCGACGATCTTCACCGTCTCCACCGCCGTCCCCTCGGGAAGGCCGCTGAGCGTTGCCGTCACCGGGCTGCCGAGCCGCGACGTGAACCGGAGGCCGCGCAGGATATACTTGCCGTTGATCTCCACATCAACCGTGGCAGGGACATATTCCGCAAGCGTCGGTGCATAGAGCATCAGCGCGGTCAGCTCGGTCGGTGTATTGAGCGTGATCGTCACGCTGCCGCTCTCATCCATGGAATAGATGTTCTCAAAAGAAGTCTTGGCGATGCCGTCAAACAGAAAGTCCACCGAGGAAAACGAGGCAAACTCGGCTTTCTCGCCCTCTCCGACCGCAGTAAAGCCGTCGTGCAGGTGGCGATAGCCGTTTGCCCCCGAAGGCAGCGGGCGGCGCGTCTCGCTCGGCCCGTCCACGACGACCGAGCCGTCCGCGCGGATGACCATGCGGTCAATGGCGAGGCTGCGCCCGTTCTTCGTATCCGGCGGCACGGTGTGGACATGGTACACCATGTACAGCTCGCTGCCGTCCGGCGAGCGCAGGATGTTGCAATGCCCGGGGCCGGTGACCGTTTCGCCGTTGCCGCGCAGGATGCGGGCGTTCTCCGGCTTTTCAAACCTTGCAAGCGGCGTATCGGACGTGGCATAGCCGACCGCATAATGCTCGCTGACATAATAGTTGGCGCTGTACAGCAGGTAGTACACGCCGTTTTCCTTGAAGACGACCGGTCCCTCGTTCCACACCACCGAGCCGCTCTTTTTCTCCCACTCCTGCTCCGGCGTGGAGATCAGCACCGGCTCGCCGATGATGCCCGAGAAATCCTTTTCCAGCTCAACGCCGTAGGTCTGGCTCGTGCGCTTGCCGCCGACGATGTTGGTGGAGTTGTCCTTGGAATAGTACATGTAGATACGCCCGTCGTCATCGAAGAACAGACTGCCGTCGATGACGCTGTAGTCCGGCGCGAAGAAGGGCGCGGACGAAAGCGGCTTGAAATTGCCGTCCGGCGTGTCGCAGACCGCAATGTCGATGGCGTGCAGATCGTTGTACCCCTGCGCCGAGAAGATCATGTAATACTTTCCGTTATAGGCGTACACCTCGGGCGCCCAGCCCTTCTCCCGCGCCCAGCCGAGCGCCGAAAGCGTGAGGATCGTCTTGCTCTCGGACGGCCATGCGTTCAGGTACTTGGTCTGCCGCACGGAAAAGCGCGATCCGCCCGTGCAGTAGAGATAATATGTATCGTCGGCGTACAGGATAAACGGGTCTGCCGCCTTGTCGGTCAGGTTGTTCTCGTAGTAATAGCCCGGCAGATCCAGACCGTTTTTGATCTCGATCGGCTCGTCCCCTGCGGCGGTGTCTGCCGCGGTCGTGTCTGCCGCCGTCTGCGTGCCGCAGCCTGTGAGCAGGAGCGTCAGCGCAAGGAGCACGGCCGCCGCCGTCTGTCCGAATCGGTTCATGTTGTCCTCCGGATGTTCTTGATATGCTTTATTCTATCACGCGGCGACAAAATGCGCAAGGCCTATTGCCACTTTTGCGCACGCGTGGTAAGATAAAGTATACTTTCTGTAAAGGGGATACATGATGGGCTATCGCTATCTGGATATGGCCGCCTATGCGCGCCGGGATGAATACGACTATTTCCGCTCGCTGGCCTACCCCTATGTCGGCGTGACTGTCCATGCGGACATCACGCCGCTGCACGCGCGCGTGCGCGCGGAGGGGCTGCCGTTTTTTCTCTCCCTGCTCTATGTGACGTCCCGCGCGGCGAACGAGATCCCCGAGCTGCGGCAGCGTATGCGCGCGGACGGCATCGTCGAATACGACGTCTGCCCGACCTCGCACACCGTCTCGCTCGACGGCGGCCGCTACTGCTACTGTATGCTCCGCGCCGACTGCCCGTTTGACGTCTATCTCCCCGCCGCCGTTGAAGCGCAGGAAGCCGCCCGGCGCGAGGCCTCCATAACCGAGTCGGCCTCCGACGCCGAAAGCCTGTTTTTCGTCTCGACCATGCCGGGCATCGCGTTCACCTCGTTTGTGCAGCCGACGCCCTACCCCGCCGACAGCAACCCGCGCTTCATGTTCGGCAAATTCTTTGCGGCGGGCGACCGCATTCTGCTGCCGTTTTCGGTGCAGGTGAACCATGCGCTGCTCGGCGGACAGCAGCTGACCGCCTTTTTCGAGGCGCTCGACCGACACATCGCCGCATTCGGCAAGGGGAAAAGCCTGTGACAGGCCGCAAGACCGATCCGCAGACCGCCGCCGACATCCGCGCGCGGCTCTTTGCGCTGGCCGACCCCGCCTACGGTGATTTTCAAGCCGGGCTGATGCCGGGCATTCCGCGGGAGCGGATCATCGGCGTGCGCGTGCCACACCTGCGCGCACTGGCAAAAGAACTGCGCGGCACGCCTGCCGCCGATGCGTTTCTCGCCGAGCTGCCGCACCCCTATTATGAAGAAAACAACCTGCACGGCTTTCTTCTCGACTGCATCCGCGACTTTGACGCCTGCCTCGCCGCCACCGAGCGGTTTCTGCCCTGCATCGACAACTGGGCGACCTGCGACGGTACATCGCCGCGCGCGCTGATCGAAAAGCCCGAGGTGCTGCTTGCCCATGTGCAGGCATGGCTGGCAAGCACGCATACCTACACGGTTCGCTTCGGCATCGAGACCCTGATGCGGCATTTTCTCGACGAACGGTTTGCAGCCGCGTACCCGGACGCCGTGGCGGCGCTCCGTTCGGACGCCTACTACGTCAACATGATGATCGCCTGGTATTTCGCCACGGCGCTGGCCAAGCAGTACGACGCGATCCTCCCCTACATCGAAAACCGCCGCCTCGACAGATGGACACACAACAAAACCATTCAGAAAGCGGTCGAAAGCTGCCGCATCACCGAGGTGCAGAAGGCGTATCTCCGCACTTTGCGGATCAGGTAGCACACATGCTCGTTCAGCCTCAGGTCTTTTGCCTGCATTGGAGGTTTCAGACATGGAAATATTTTCGTTTCAAAGTGAACAGCCTGCAAAAATCAGCCTTACGTTGACCTCAGCCCCTGGTTTCCCGAAAAAAACGAGTATTGAGGGAGGCTATGATCTTATATGCACGCTGGGAATCGAGGTCGGATGCTATTCTGTGCGATGCACGGAATATTTTACGGCTACAGGAGCGCTTTATCGTTTCGCGGATCAACTGAAAGCGTGCTATGAAACCCTAAACGGCAAGGCTGACTACAGCTTGATATACGAAGACGATCTGCGGTTTACCGTCACGATGAAACCGGGCGGACATGCCGTTATTTCCGGCAGCTTTCGAGAGAATCCTGCCGCAGAAAACGCGCTGACCTTTGAAATTCCAACCGATCAGTCTGCATTTCCGGCGGTCATCGCAGGCATTGAAGGGCTGAAAGAACGCTACGGCGGTATGCAAGGCGTAAAATGAGCGGGGAGATTTCGCACGCCGCCTCATACCACACCGTGTTACGAAGGGCAAAACAATATCCCGAAAAAGACATTGCTGCGGCAATGCCTTTTTTCGCGTTTTGTATGCTTTTTCTTGCATTTTTGCGAAAGCCGTGCTATAATATATTTTCCGTGCAATTCCGAAAACGAAAGGATTTTCTGCTATGGAGAAGATTGCGAGCTTCACCGTCAACCATCTGGATCTGCTCCCCGGGCTCTACGTTTCACGCCGGGACAGAATCGGCAGCGAGACCGTCACCACGTTTGACATGCGTGTGACCCGTCCGAACACCGAGCCGGTCATCGAAACCGCCGCGCTCCACGCCATCGAGCACCTCGGCGCAACTTTTCTGCGCAACGACCCCGACTGGAAGGACAAGACGATCTACTTCGGCCCGATGGGCTGCCGCACCGGCTTCTACATCCTCTTTGCCGGAGCGCTTGAGCCGCTCGACATCTATGACTGCGTGAAGAACATGTGCGACTTCATCCTCGCCTACGAGGGGACGATCCCCGGCGCGTCGCCGCGCGACTGCGGCAACTACCTCGACCTCAACCTCGGCATGGCGAAATACTACATTGCAAGATACCGCATCGAGGTGCTCGGCGACTTCACCGAAGCGCGGCGCGTCTATCCGCAATGAGGGAGGCGCTCTTGTGTCACTTTTAGACCTTTTCATCCTCGCCGTCGGGCTTTCGATGGACGCCTTCGCCGTCTCGATCTGCAAAGGGCTCTCCGTGCAGAAGCTGCAGCCGAAGCACATGCTGATCGTCGGCCTGTATTTCGGCGGTTTTCAGGCGCTAATGCCCGCAATCGGCTACCTGCTCGGCAAGCAATTTGAACAGTACATCACCGCGGTCGATCACTGGATCGCCTTTATCCTGCTCGGCATCATCGGCGTGAGCATGATTTTCGAATCCCGCCACCCCGCCGAGGAGCAGACGCCCGACTTTAGCGTGAAGACCATGCTGACGATGGCGGTCGCCACCAGCATCGACGCGCTGGCCGTCGGCATTTCGTTTGCCTTTTTGCAGGTGGACATCGTCCCCGCCGTCTCCTTTATCGGCGCGGTCACCTTTATTCTCTCCACCGTCGGCGTCAAGATCGGCAATGTCTTCGGCGCAAAGTACAAGTCCAAGGCGGAGCTGGTCGGCGGCATTATCCTCGTCGCAATGGGTGTAAAGATCCTGCTGGAGCACCTCGGCGTCCTCGGCGGCTGAATACAGTTAACTCAAAAAAAATCCGACAGTCGATTAACTGTCGGATTTTTATTTGTCGTTGAAGCTCAGAAGGAGCGGCCGCCCATGTGGCCGCCGCCACCGCCGCCGCCTCCGCCGCTGCTGCCGCCGGAAGAACCGCCGCTGTCGTTGTCACGATGGATGGTCGTGACCGTGAGCGTCTTGTTGATGAAGTTGTCCTGTGAAGCGGTCATCTTCACATTTGTGAACGCCTCCAGCGGATAGGTCGCGCCGCGCACCTTCTTTTTGTAGGAGGCCAGCACGATCAGCGTGACGATCAGCGAGATGAGCAGCGCGATCGGCAGGACGCCGGCGGCGATGCCGCCGATCAGCTCCAGCTTGTACTGCCAGGTCACGGGGCCGTCCGGCTTCTTATATTCCTGATAGCCTTCGTCGCCATAGTGATCCTCGCCGGAAACGAAGTTTGCGTCATTGGTGAATGCGGGAAGCCCCTCATCCGCGAAGCAGAGCGCCGCACCGTACCAGTCTCCGTCCTTGGCGTAATTCAGCACCGCGTCGAGAATGGTGTCGGTCTCGCTCGAATTGATGCGGAACGCGGATTCGCCGGAAACGTCGTTGTACTGATAGAGGTCAAAGTGCCGCGCGTCCATGTCCACATAGAGGAGCAGCATATCCGCCGCGATGCCCGCGTAGTCCGGCAGTGCGGAAAGCACATCGCCCTTGCCGTAGGCCGTGACAAATACGAGCAGCAGGTCGTCCTCGGTATAGATACGATCATAGTACGCCTCGACATCGGCTTTTTCGTCCGCGGTCAGCAGCTCCGCATCGTCGATCACATAGCTGAAGTCATACGCGCCGACGAAGACCGGAAGGACAAGAGCCAGCACAAGGGCGAGCACCGGGATGCAGAATCTCTTTTTTACCAAAACAGAAACCCTCCCATCAGCGTCTGCACCAGCGTCCAGACGAATGTGATGCCCGCGGCAAGCCCCGCAAACAGACCGAACAGCCTGCCCGCGCTGAGCGGCAGCTCTCCGTAAATCTTGCCGGTATGCCCGTTGAGCGCATAGGTGTAGATCTTTTCCTTGCCCTTCTTCTTTTGGACGTAGGTCAGGATCCAGATCGGCATCAGCGCATAGTCCCACGCAAGCGAATTCATATCGGTCTGCGTGCCGCTCGGCTGCACCGAGGAGTAGCCGTCCGTTGTCTTCATCAGCAGCTGCTCGGAATAGCCGTTGATCCGCTGCTTGACCTCGGCGGCAATGCTCTCATGCTCGATATTGCGCTTTTTGGCGAGGAAGCCGGAGAGATAGGTCATCGAGAAGTCGCGCAGCGCATCCGACGGGAACGGCAGAATGCCCTCCAGCATCTGCTTGTTCTCCGCGCTGTACGCCGCGGTGGTCACATCCTCGAAGTGGATGTCGCCCGCGCGGAACAGCGCATAGTGCGAGGTCTCGGTGTACTGCTTGTCGCCGGTCGTCCAGGTGCGCACCTTCTGCGCCTTGGCGGAGAGGCGCGCCGAGACATCGGCGTCAGTCAGCCAGAACGGGAAATACACGCCGCGGATCTGATCCGCATGCTCTGCGGAAAAGAAGTCCTTCGGGACGAATCTCTTCTTCCGCGCAAAGGTGAGAAAGCGCTTCTCCGCCTCCGTCTTGTCAAATGCAAACGGGATGATCTTATTCGGCTTCAGCTGCCCGGACAGGCGGCCGTTGCAGACGACCGGATTGTGGCAGTAGTAGCAGAAGTCCGCCACAGTGTCCGCATCGGCAAAGACCTCGGCGCCGCAGTTGTTGCAGGTATAGGAGAGCAGATGCTCGCAGAATGCATCGCTGTCCGCCGCCGAGGTGCGTTCCTCCTCGACGGGATCGGCCTTCGGCGTCTGCGCCTCAAGCTGTTCCTGCGTGAACTCGGAGAGACAGTATTCGCATTTGAACAGCTGTTTTTCCGAGTCGAAGGCGATGCCCGCGCCGCAGCACGGGCATTTATAACTGACAACCGCCATCGTCAGCCCTCGTATTTATGACCGCAGTTTGCGCAGAACTTGCCCTTGTTCTCGGTGCCGCACTCGGGGCAGGTCCATGCCGCCGGGCGTGCCGCGCCGCAGTTCGGGCAGAATTTTCCGGTATTCTCTGCGCCGCATGCGCACTTCCAGGTCGTGTTCTCGGGCTTCTTTGCGCCGCAGCTCGGGCAGAACTTGCCGGTGCTCTCCGCGCCGCATGCACACTTCCAGGTGCCGGCCGCAGGCGTCGGATTCTGCTGTGCCGCCTGCTGCTGCATCTGCGCGCGGTTGGTCTCGCTGGCCGTACCCATGAAGTTGCCTGCCGCGCCCATACCGATGCCCATGCCCATGAACGCCTGCGCACTGCCGCCCTCATTGCTGCCGGCCGCTTCCATACCGCGTGCGATCGAACCCTGGACATAGCCCTCGCGGACCGTGGGATCGGAGAGCATAGCGCCCTGATTGCGCATCTCGATGAGCTTTTTCGACTCCTCGTCGTAGGAGACGCTGGCGATACCGACCGCCTGCACCTCAAAGCCGCGCATCTTCTTCCAGTCTTCATCCAGCTCGTTTGCCATGTACCTGGCAAGCTCGACCGACTTGGAGGCGACATGCGAGACACGGATGTTGTCCACCGACATCTTGTTGAGCGCCGCCGAGAACGCGTTGAGGAACTCGGAGAGATACTGCTCGTTGATGTCGTCGATCTCCACGCGGTCCTGGTTCTTCGGGATGGCTTCCTTATAGAACAGGATCGGGTCGGTGACCTTGATGGAATATGTACCGTGTGCGCGCAGGAAAAGCTCGGAGTTGTAGAAATTGTCGAAATAGTTGACCGCATTCGGCGTGCCGAACTTGATGCCCTTGATCTCCTGCAGGTTGACGAAATACGCCTTCTGTGCATAGGAGGGCGTGCCACCGAACTTGAAGCGCTCCCAGACATCCTTCAGCGCATCGCCGAACTGCCCGTTGAAGAGCGAGGGCGCGCCGTGGTTGTCAACCTTGTAATAGCCTTCCTCGGCGGTGTAGTCCACGATCTTGCCGCCCTCGACCAGCATCATGAACTGGTTGGGGTAAACATGGATGACCGAGCCGTCGCTGATGACATTCTCCGTTCCCTTCTTGTTGGAGGAACGGCTGCTTTGGTTGATGAGGACACCGCGCGTAAAGACGGTCGTGTCGCTCATTTCATCCGCTTCGATGGCGTCGAGCCACTGGTCGCCGAGCGCGCCGCCTACGGCGCCCATTGCTGCTTTGATAAGTCCCATAGTGAATACCTCGCTGTTCTGAAAAAATTGGGGGTCTCTTGCCTTTATTTTAATGGATAAACGCGCAAATGTCAACCTTTTCGCAGGCACTCCGCGCAAATTTAACGGCAGAAAAAATTCGCTTGACACCGCGTGCCGCGTGTGTTAAAATATAAGGTGTTGCAATCACTACGGAGAGGTATCGAAGCGGTCATAACGAGGCGGTCTTGAAAACCGTTTGGCGCAAGCCACAAGGGTTCGAATCCCTTCCTCTCCGCCAAAAGAGACAAACAAGCTGAAAAACAAGCCTGTTTGTCTCTTTTTATCCATAACGAATGCTGTTTTGGAGCGGATTATCAGAGAAACTCGCTCCATTTTCATATCAAAAACATCCTCAAACAATCGGTCGACGATATAAAGCATTAATATAGGTTTTAAATTTGTGCTAATTTCACCAATATTTGTGTTTTGTATTGAAAACGCATGTCAAAATGAGTATAATTAGAAAGAAAATACTTGGTTAAAAGATTACCAAGAGGCGCGTATCAAGGCAACCGCATTGACACCGTTTTTCAAAGCGGAGATATCCCAATTTCGCCAGATGTCAGTCTCGCGGCGGTGGAGACTGAGCTTGGTGTCATGGTAAAAGGCGGTACGATTCAACGGGTCGAGGCGATAGAGCATCAAAATATCTGAAGGCGTAAAATCCTGTAAAATAGGCACAAATCTTGATCTACCGTGTGGAGGGAATATAAATGAAAATTAAAACAATTCATATATCCGGGTTTCGAAAGACTCTGAAAGCAGCAATAAATATGGAAGATGATATTACCGTTATTGCTGGGGCGAACAATAGCGGGAAGACATCCATTGTAGAGCTTTTTAATT
>CAKSLQ010000003.1 GCA_934467415.1 uncultured Eubacteriales bacterium | reverse complement strand
GCGGAGGATGTTTTTCGGTTTCGCATCGCGAAATCGTCGGTGTTCAGCCGACGAAGATAAACTCCGCGAGACGCATCACGTCTCGCATAGCCATCCCTCACCGAGGGGGCTGAAAGCAGTAGTTATTCCTTTACCTCCCTCGCCGAGGGAGGGGGACCGCGTCAGCGGTGGAAGGAGTTTTGCGCTTCTGCAAAAACTCCCCCAGTCGCCTTTCGGCGGAGGATGTTTTTCGGTTTCGCATCGCGAAATCGTCGGTGTTCAGCCGACGAAGATAAACTCCGCGAGACGCATCGCGTCTCGTATAGCCATCCCTCACCGAGGGGGCTGAAAAAGAGAAACGCATAATCAAATATTGAAAATCAATCCAAAGGAGAAAACATACCATGACCCGTGCAGAAAAACTTCGCGAAAAGATTGCGCCCTTTGCAGACGCCATCGTCATCACCGATGTTCTCAACCAATATTACATCAGCGGCTTCCGCTTCACCGACGGCTACGTTCTCGTCACAAAGGAAAGCGCGCACATCGTCACCGACTTCCGCTATGTCGAGGCGGCCGAGAAGCTCGCACCCGCGGGCTTCACCATCGTCACCCCCGCCCGCGGCGCGGAAATGGCGGCCTACATGCACGACGTCTGCGCCCGCGAGGGCGTGAAGACCGTCGCCTTTGAAGAGGCGCGCATCACCTACGCCGAGCATGAAAAGCTGAAGGACGCGCTCGGCGCGGACTTCGTCCCCTCGCGCGGCGTGATTGAGCAAATGCGCCGCATCAAGGACAAGGAAGAAGTGGACAGGATGTGCGCCGCGCAGAAGATCACCGACGACGCATTCACGCACATTCTTTCGGTCATCACCCCCGAGATGACCGAGATCGAGGTCGCCACCGAGCTGGAATACTTCATGCGCAGGCACGGCGGCGAGGACAAGAGCTTTGACACCATCTGCGTGTCGGGCAGTGCCTCCTCCCTGCCGCACGGCGTGCCGCGCGATCGGAAGCTGGAGCGCGGCTTCCTCACGATGGACTACGGCTGCATCGTGGACGGCTATCACTCCGACATGACCCGCACGGTCTGCATCGGCAAGGCCGACGAGGAGATGAAGCGCCTCTACAACACGGTGCTCAAGGCGCAGGTCGCCGCCATCGAGGGTGCCAAGGTCGGCATGAAGTGCGCCGCCGTCGATGCCATCGCGCGCGACATCATCGAGGGCGCGGGCTATCACGGCGCGTTCGGCCACTCGCTCGGCCACAGCGTCGGCCTCGAAATTCACGAGGCGCCGAACTTCGCACCCCGCTCCGCCGACTTCTTCGAGAACGGGCACGTCATCACGGTCGAGCCGGGCATCTACCTCGCGGGCAAGTACGGCTGCCGCATCGAGGATATGATCTGGGCGCACGACGGCACCGTCACCTCGCTCACCCACTCCCCGAAAGAGCTCATCGAGCTGTTCTGAGCGATGAAGCGGCTGATCGCGGCGTTCGCCGCCTTCGTTGCCCTGGAAGCCGCGCTCTGCGTTGCACTTTTCAGGTGGCTGGACAGGTAAAAGGCAAAAAGCGGCGCTTTCCCGCCGCTTTTTTGTATGCGGGACGGACTTTTTTGCAAAAACCTCTTGCAATCCGGGGAAAAATAGGGTAGAATAAGCTGTATTATACTGGCTGAGTCAGAGCGACGACGACCTCGCGCCTCCGCCTATATTCTATAAAACCATCGGTCGTTGGGAAGGATTTATATTTATGGTAGTAGCAGGAGATTTCAAAAACGGTGTTACCTTTGAAATGGACGGCAATGTGCTTCAGGTCGTTGAGTTCCAGCACGTCAAGCCCGGCAAGGGCGCGGCTTTCGTCCGCACCAAGCTGAAGAATGTCATCACCGGCGCGGTCGTTGAGAGAACCTTCAGCCCGACCGACAAGTTTGAGAACGCGTATGTCGAGCGCAAGGACATGCAGTACCTGTACAACGACGGCGAGCTCTACTATTTCATGGACATGGAGACCTATGATCAGCTCCCGATCAATGCAGACAAGCTCGGCGACGACTTCCGCTTTGTCAAGGAGAACATGATGTGCCGCATCGTTTCCTATAAGGGCAACGTCTTCGGCGTTGAGCCTCCCACGTTTGTTGAGCTCGAAGTCACCGACACCGAGCCCGGCTTCAAGGGCGATACCGCGACCGGCACCACCAAGCCCGCCACGCTGGAGACCGGCGCAGTCATCAAGGTCCCGCTGTTTGTCAACACCGGCGATATTCTCAAGGTCGATACGAGAACCGGCGAGTACCTGTCCAGAGCATAAATGAAAGAAAAGTGCCGGGTTTTCACGGCACTTTTTGTTCGATTCTGTCTGACAAAGTCGGCTTTGGCCGAATGAATACTGAATATTGGAGGATACAATTATGACGATTACCGAAAAGACCGCGTATCTGAAAGGACTGATGGAGGGTCTCACCCTTGACGAAACCAAGCCGGAGGGCAAGCTGCTCAAGGCTGTCGTCGAGACGCTCGACGAAATGGCAAACGATCTCTCCGACCTCGGCGGCGATGTCGCCACGCTCAACGACTATGTCGAAGAGCTGGATGAAGACCTCGGTGAGGTTGAGGAATACCTCTGCGATGAGGACGAAGACGACGACGCGTTCGAGTGCGACGGCGACTGCGACGACTGCGATGAGGACTGCGACGGCTTCTACGAGGCGGTCTGCCCGCACTGCGGCGAGACCGTCTGCTTCGACGAGACCTGCGATCCCCGCGATCTCGTTTGCCCCGCCTGCCAGGAACACTTCGACTGCCTCGATTCCCCCGAGACCGACGAGGAGTAAGCAATCCGCAAAAGTCCCCGATACAAAATCGGGGGCTTTTTTTGCGTCATGGCCGTTAGCACAGCAGCCCGGCCTTTTCCAATGATCGCACAACATGTCAAAAAAGGCCGAAATCGTACAGATCGTCTTCCTCGTCTTCCTCGTCTTCGTCTTCATCCTCGTCGAGGTCATCGAACATATCATCCGATTCATCGAAGTCATCGTCAAGATCGTCGACCGATTCATCCGGTTCCTCTTCCGCAAAGTTATCGTCCGCTTCATCGGGCTCATCCGCAAAATCTTCGACTGCGCTGTTGTCTTTTTTTCTTTGAATGATATTCGAAATCGTCACAAACTCCAATGCCTCGTCAAAAAAATCGGCCATGCTCATTTCCTCCCAAATTATTATGCTGTGTGTTGTCTGGCAAGACCTACTTCTCGTCCCAGTCCTCCGTCCCTAACAGCTTTATCTTGAATCCTCTGTCCTTTTTTGCTTTTTCCAGAGCCGCTTGCCCTTCCGGCGTTTTCATTTGCTTTGACGCTTCCTGCATCGCCTGCTTGACTTCCTCCGGCGTCATGTGCTTTCTCTGCATGATTGTTCTCCCTTCCGCTTACTTCTCCGGCTGCGGGCTGTGCAGTTCCTCGTTCACGAACTCCTGTGCTGCCTGCTCGGTTTTGGCGGCTACTTCTGCTCGAACATCGGGCAGCTTTCCTCGTTCGCCAGAATCGCTGTCGGAATCCCCTTCGGATGCTCGCTGCACTTTGCGTGCACCCGTTTCTTGCACTCGTTGCAAATCGGAGATATTACCGCCGGAGGCGTTCCCTTCACCAGTTCCTCGTGGCATTCTGCCGCGATGATTTCCAATGCCAGTTTCTCTGCCTTTGTCAGCTTCTCCATTTTCCATTACCTCCTTCATATAGATGGTCGGTGTACCGTCTTCTGCGAAGTTCATCTCGGTGACTTCATATGATTTTCTGCGACCAAACAAGACTTCGCTTTCTGTGTTGTTGCCGTACCCGAACGCCTGCAAGCGTCTTTTCCTTGATGCTTCCATTATACGCCGCGGTATCCTGTTTTGCAAGCGGTGCAGCGCAGGCTGGAAACCGAAATGCGCCGGCAGAAAGACCGCGCCAATCTCTTTGCCGTCTCCGGCGACGAGGACGGCAGGCGCGCAGCGCAGGAAAAACTGGACATCCTCACGCGCAAGTACAAAGCGTTTTCCGACGCCGCCGGGCTTGACACCCACAAGGAGCGCATGAGCGTCTCCGGGTTCCGTCGGGTGAAGAGCACCAGCGAAGTTGCGCGCTCCATGCGTGCGCCTTTGCCGCGCGGTTACAAAGACACCCGCACGGTCGGAACGCCGATCAGCGCCGATGCGCTGCAGTCTTTTGCCGACAAAGCCGAGAAATACGGCCTTCGTTTCGCGCCGACCTATGGCGCATGCGGCGGCTTCGAGAGTTACCGCGGCGACCCACGTGTATTGGATGATGCGCTTGAGCATCTCAAAAACGGCAAAAACCTCTTGACGCAGCGCGGAAAAGATGATACCATACTATTACAGTATCATGACATCCTCGATAAAAACGGACGCATAGACCCGGACACCTTTGCAATGGTCAGCGGCAGAACGATCACGCTGAATCGTTTTATGTATGACGACGCGGAGCACCTGAAACGCGAATACGCCGCGCTCGTCAAGAGCGGGCGCTTCACGAAAGGTACAGACTACCGGAATGTGATTGACCACGAAATGGGGCATGTGCTGGCAAAGCGAGACAGAGCATATGCCAAACGCTGCGAAGCAGCGGTTCTGCGTTTGGCTGAAGAATCCGGAGAACCCGCATACGATTTTATACAAAAGCATATTTCCAATTACGCAACCAACCCCGGCGAGCTCTTCGCAGAGCTTGTTTCGAAATCTTGCGGAAACGATCCGGAGTTTGCTATTTCAATTCTGAAGGAGGCAACCGATTCATGAGAAAAGACCCGGATATGATCTTCCTTTGGGAGCATCGTGGAACATGGCATGTCGACTACGCTATCGGGCAATATGTTGCGCATGACGACGCCCCCGACGATGTGAAGAAAGCCGTCAAACGCTTGAACGACAAAATTGCCGAGGACATCCGCCGAGGCGAGCACAGATTCTAAACCGCACCGTGAAAACGGCGCGGTTTTTTCATGCCGTTTGCGCAAGAGGAGGCACAACATGACATCCATTGAACTGTACTACAGCATTAAGCTGATTGCCATAGCAGTCAGCGTGCTCTACATAATCATCTACAACATCATCAAGGCGATGCCAAAATAATCCCCGCACAATTCAATAATTAAAGCGTAATGCTCTGCGTTGCGCTTTTTTTATACAATTTTCCTCCTCCGTGCCGAGGTCTAAGCGCACGGGCGACACGGCGCAGAGTGGCTGCGCATGTACAAATCCAATCCCTGTCGCGGAGTATCACATGGAATTTTTGAAAAGTCTGTTCACAAAGCCGCTTTCCTACGATGAATTCGTCGCCGCCGCCACGGGCGCGGGTTCTCCTGCGCTGCCTGCTCTGTTTTGGCGGTTACTTCTGCTCGAACATCGGGCAGTTTTCCTTCTCGTCTTCCTTGCTGAGTTGCCTCTTCATTGTATCGTCACCCCTTGCGCGAAAGATTCATAGGCGGGCAGGGTGTCACTTTGCGAATCAGCTGTTACTTCTTTCCCTTGTTCATTCGCTCGCGCGCCATCTTTTCTTCGTAATCCATGTCGTCCCAACCGAGAATTTTCAGCTGGAATTTGCTTCTCTTTTCCACTTCCTCCATCGCCTTCTGTCCCTCCGGCGTTTTCATCTGCGCGGACATTTCCCGCATTGCCTGCATGACCTCTTCCCGCGTCATGTGCTTTCTCTGCATGATTGTTCTCCCTTTCGCTTACTTCTCCGGCTGCGGGCTGTACAGTTCCTCGTTCACGAACTCCTGCGCTGCCCACTCCGGCATCCCCTGCGACGCCATCTGCGCCCGCATCTCGGATATCCGGTTGCCGTTCGCCGACAGGCGCTTGTACAGCGTTCCGTCCGCCTTCATCTCGGCGCACATCTCCGGCAGGTACTCCGCCCAATACTTCGCCTGCGTCTTTCCCTCCGGCGTCAGACTGTTGTACTCGTCCTCCGTCAGATACTTCTTCCACGCTTTCTGTGCCATGTTCGCTGACCTCCCGATTTAACCCCTATTTAATGCAACCTGTTCTGCAACGCTCGCAAGCGTCTTTTCCGTTTCCATCCACGCACCCCTGTGCGGGGTGCGACGATGCCGTTCAGCGCGTCCGACACAAGCTTCCCATTTCAATCCACGCACCCCTGTGCGGGGTGCGACCGAAGTCGCGGCGCGTGCTGCTGGCGTGCCAGATATATTTCAATCCACGCACCCCTGTGCGGGGTGCGACACAGGCGCTGGGCGTGTCCGTTCTACCGCTACGACATTTCAATCCACGCACCCCTGTGCGGGGTGCGACAGGTCTTCTGGCACTATTCCGCGGGCGGAAACCACATTTCAATCCACGCACCCCTGTGCGGGGTGCGACGCGGCAAGGATGTGGTCGTTGCCACGCGCGTCTACATTTCAATCCACGCACCCCTGTGCGGGGTGCGACAATCTCATTTTCTTTTCAATCCTCGCGCAGTGCGATTTCAATCCACGCACCCCTGTGCGGGGTGCGACAAAGAGGACCGTATGACCCGCAAACTGAAGGATTACATTTCAATCCACGCACCCCTGTGCGGGGTGCGACTCCTCGATCCTGTGTTCCGCAACATCTGTCTCGGCATTTCAATCCACGCACCCCTGTGCGGGGTGCGACCGGCGAGAGCGGTGCGATGGAGACGGTGGAGGCCGTATTTCAATCCACGCACCCCTGTGCGGGGTGCGACTGATGCAGCGCAACCCCGGATATATCAAGCAGCTGATTTCAATCCACGCACCCCTGTGCGGGGTGCGACAACGACGCTTTATTGTTTGTGTGGAAAAACTCGACATTTCAATCCACGCACCCCTGTGCGGGGTGCGACATGCGGATGCGGTCGTCCTCCCGATTGACACCGAGAATTTCAATCCACGCACCCCTGTGCGGGGTGCGACCGGTGGACTACGACGGCCGCGCGTATCTTGTGGACATTTCAATCCACGCACCCCTGTGCGGGGTGCGACTTTTCACCTCATCCGGGTCTCCATCGAGAAAGCCATTTCAATCCACGCACCCCTGTGCGGGGTGCGACCAGGAGCAGCTTGCGAAAAACAACGAGAACGAAAAATTTCAATCCACGCACCCCTGTGCGGGGTGCGACTTACGCTGTTTTGCCTTCCCTAATAGGCTCAAGGGATTTCAATCCACGCACCCCTGTGCGGGGTGCGACCGCAAACATGCACAATTTGGCTTGCCTAAATTCTTGCAGCTTCACCAAATCGGCTGTATGCTTACTTCAAGTATACATGTTACGCAGGGCAATTTCAACCGAAAATGCGGCTTTCGGCCGTTTTTTCGCGGTGCGAAGCGCCCCGGAAAAACATGTTTGCTTCCGCTTCGCACCACGTCAAAGCATCAGCAGCCCCTCCGGCGCATAGGTCGGCTTGGCGCCGACATGTTCAATGCGATTCTGATAATTGTTCCCGAGGTTGTAAAAGCGCAGGCTGTCCTTTTCCGGGTCAATCAGCCCCTCAAGGCGATGCCTGACCATGCGATACTGCGCCGCATCCAGCACGCACTCAAACACGCTGTTCTGCACGCGCTGCCCATAGTCGCGGCACTCGTTTGCCACCTTGCGCAAGCGCTTTCGGCCGCCTGCATCCTCGGTGTTGACATCATAGGTGATCAGTACCAGCATAACGACCTCACTTCCACAAAAACGGCGGGTACGCGTCCATGTCGCCGCGCAGCATCCGTGCCAGCAGAAGCGCCTGCACATGCGGCACAAGCCCCCACGGCAGCTTCTCGCCGAGAAACGGATGCGTGATGGTCTCGTCCCGCCGCTTTTTCCAGGCGGCGAAAAACGCGCGCCGCCCGGCATCGTTCAACGACACGGCGCCGCTTTCACTTTGATCAAAGTGATCGGCGGCAAAAATGCGATTGTTGATGCCGGTGAGGACAAACCGATCCGCCAGAAGCGGCCGCAGTTCCTCCATCAGATCCAGCGCCAGCGACTTGCGCCCCGATCGGTCGGTGTGCAGCATGCCGACCGACGGATCCAATCCGACGCCCTCCAGCGCGGCGGCGCATTCGCTCGCCAGCAGACTGTATGCAAAGGACAGCAGCGCATTCACGTTGTCGAGCGGCGGGCGGCGGCTGCGCACCGTGAAGCGGAACGCCGCGTCCGACCGCAGAATCAGCTCGTCGAATACCGAGAAATACAGACTTGCCGCCTCGCCCTCGATCCCGCGCAGCGCATCCGCATCGGCACAGGCCGAAGCGGCGTCGATGGCGCGGCGGATCTGCGCCGAGACGGTTTTCAGCCGTTCGGCGTCCACCGTGAGTGCATGGTCGCGCGCGCCGCGCTCCAGCACCCACCGCGCATTGTACAGCTTGCCGATGATAAAATTTTGCGCAATCGCCAGACTCTGCGCCGCATCGTCGGCGACGCGGTATTGCCGACGACGCAGGAGGACATTCCCGGTCACCATACCGGACGTGCGCGCCAGAAACCGTCCGCGCGGTGAAAAGAAGGTCAGCTCGATCTGCATCTCCGCACACTTGCCCATCAGCGCAGGGCTCGCACCCATGTAGGAAAAGCAGGTGATCTGCGACAGGCTGTGCAGCGGGAACCGCCCAAGTTCGCTTCCGTCCTTTTTGGCGACCGCATTTTCGCCGTCCAGCGTCAGATACGCCTCGGGGGTCAGAACATACAAAGCATTCAAAAGGTGTTTCATGCATCCTCCTCCCCGACGGCCTCCCGGATATAGGCGGCGACATCCCGCTCTTTGCAAAGTGCGGGCAGGCAGATGTCCTTTAAGGAGCAGGCGCGGCAGAACCGCCCGGTCTTGACCCGCGGCGTGTAGCCGCGGCGCATGTAGGCGTGCATCTCCCCGACGGCGGCACAGGCGGTATCGCGCAGCGCCGCGTCGATCACGACCGCTTCCCGCCGCCGCACCTCGCCGTAGTAGAGGTAACCGTGGTCGATCCGACAGCCGAGCATCTCCTCCAGGCACATCGCCTCGAGACAGAGCTGCAATTTGTCCGCCTCGCCTGCGGCAGCGGCGGTGCCGCTCTTGTACTCCACAGGCGTCGGCAGCCACAGCCCATCGTAATCCCGCAGGCGAACGCCGTCCGCGCCGCGGCGGAACTCCACGACATCGCATTCGCCGCTGATGCCGAGCGTCGCGGAAAAGACGCGCAGTCCGCGCACGGTCACGAGGTCGCCGCGTTTCTCGGAAAGTCCGGCGTCATGCGCCCGCTCGTGCAGGATGGCGCCGCCGACCGTCCGCGCATTCTCCGCCCATTGCCCCTCGATGTGAATCAGTGCCCACCTGCGCCGACAGAACGCGAAATGCTGCACACCGCGAAGCTGGAGGTAATCCTCCTCGTTATACACCGGCGAGCACTTCCGGCTCCAGCCCATCCAGCGGCACAAGCGTGATGGCATAATCCTCGACAGAGCTCGGAATGGCATTCGGATCCTTCAGTTCAACCTGCACCGAGCGATGCACGACCGCCGAAGAATACTGTCCATCCTTGCAATTGTGCTGCCACCAATAAAGCCGGACAACTTCCATAGACCCATCCGGCCGCGCCGCAGAAGCATCGTTGACAAACAGCGTCCGCAGGCATTCCTTCACAACCGCTGCATCCTCCTCGGAAAAACCGGTCTTTTCGGCAAGCTGCACATTGATTGAACCCTTGACCTTATACAGCCCAAATCGAACGAAAGATTTTGTTCCCATAGTATCGGAAGCGCGCGTGCCTTCATTCTTTTCACCATTAACGCTCTTGGTAATCTGCATGGATTCAATGTCCACCGGCGATACGCTGATTGCCTGATGGACGGAAACCGGCCCACGCACACCAACCGAAAGCCCCTTTGCGTCCTTGAAAGCGAACACCTGTCCGAATGTGCGAACATCCATCCACGCCTTGCACGCTTTGTTCGCATATTCGTTTTTGTCTTTCTCGCCCTTCAAAAGAGAATCGGCGCGTTCACTGAGGCTCTTGCATCCATCGTCGCTGCGGTCATCCGACTGCACAAAAACGCTGTTACCCATATCCTGCATCCGGTTGCGAATCTTCCGCTTGATGCAGACATCGGAAATCTCGCCGTATCCGTTGTAATCGGTGCGCGGGCGATTGCCGTTTAAGGGGTCACCGTTGCTGTTGGCGTTGGTGACGGAAACCAGGGCTACAAAATCAATCTTGTTCTTCAAAGTACTCATGTTCAGTTCTCCTCTTCTTTTGTCTCATTTGTTTTGCCGGATTGATAAAGTGCATTTCTCTGCAGATAGTAACCAACCAGATATGTGTCTGTCAGCGGGCGGTTCCACTTTGTTTCATCCGCGCTCTCGCAGATGTGCTCCATAATTTCACCGATCAGCTTTTTGTAATACGCCCGCGCTGACGGCTTCAGGCGCGGAAAATAAGCGCGCTCCAGCTGCGATTCAATGTTCTTTGCCGTGTGCAACGGGTGTTGACAATATGCAGCCTGCAAACGAATCGCGCACGGCTCACGGGTTTCGTCGTTGTCGTAGGTAGAGCGTTCCGCTTTTTCAAGCACTGCCAGCAGTCGCCCGAATTGATAGCTCCTGTCCTTGCGTTCGGGTTCAAGTTCCATGTCCAATTCCTCCTTGTTCAAATCATAGTGATATTTCCGTATCACCGCGCAAGCGGTGAAAAGCAGTTCCTCATATACGGCACGGTCATATGCCTGCGGCATGGATGCACGCACAACCAGCGCATGTTCTATATCTGCCGGGAATTTTGCCTTATCCGCACGACAGACAAGCAGGCGCTGCACTTGCTGACCCATGAGTTTCTCATCCGTTTCCAGACGGTAGTTTTTCTGATTACCAACACTTTCTTTGACCTGCTTGCCAAAAGCACAATTGACAATGCGGTCCAGGTAAGGTGCATATACGTTGCCTTTGTACCGCCAGAAACAGCACCAAGCATCCCAATCATGTAAGCGCTGCAAAAAATCCGATGCCATGAGCTCGTTATAATATGTGAGAGCGCCTCTGCCGGTTGTTGCTTTGTCAAAGGCAGCAATGACTACACCGCCGCAGGTATCCGGCAATTGCGTTTTCTTACCCGCCAAAGTTTTCCGTAATTCCTGACGATAATCGGTGGGAGAACTGCTTTTTTCGAATTCGACAGGCAGAGGAACCGTTATAGGCGGAACCTCCTTCCCCTGCGGATTCCAGCAGATAAAAGTTCGATTGCCGTAAGAAACGCCTTGCCCGCGCACCAGCCAGCTGATGGCATTGCTTGCTTTTTGCGATGCCGCATATCCAACCGTCAGTGCCTGCGCATTCGCCGTAAATCGCCCGAGATAGCACAAATCCTCGCCATTGAAACAAATCAGCTTGGCATTTCCTAATTTAGGGATCGGTGCCGGATGCAGCGTTGCCGGAAGCGTTGTCTCTCCCGTAATCATGCAAAAGATTTCTCCCGATGCGCCGTCACGTTTCTCTTTTTCATGCAGATACCATTGATTGTACTGTTCAAGCAGCCGCCGATTGCTCCGGCAAGCACCGCTTTCGTCACCGATGCCCTCCACGCGAAAACAAACACGCTCGGTATCTTTCCATTTGTCTATACCATACTGCTTGAAATCGGAAAGCAGCGTTTTCTTTTGCACATACGACAGAATCGGCGGCAGCATGGGATGCGTGTATGCAGATGCAGCCCAGGATTGTAGTTGCGCAACATAAGCATCAAACTTTTTCGCATTCTCGCCGGTCAGGTATTTAATCTGTTCTGTCAAGGCATACGGCTCTCCACCGTCCCCGGTTCTGGAAAGTGCCTTTTCGGATGCAGGCATAACGGTTTCTCGTTCCTTTTTATCGAGAGCGGTTATGTTTTTCAGTTCACCCTTTTCGTTCAATGTAATCTCATACGCAGCATCCTTCACGGTGTGCGAAACCGGTGCGAGAACTGCTTGGTGTTCTATGATTTTGCCGGCTATTGCAGCGTTTGCATCAAAGGTCTCAACTGCCTTTTGCCAAAAGCCCATGACTACACCTCCTTAAACTCCTCAAGTCCGATAAAATTGTTTTGTTCTTTGCCAAACAGTTTCATTTCCATCTCCCGCAGCGGTTTGTGCAGCGGGCATTCTTCCGGGCGCAAAAATTCAATCACGCCGCGCCGCATCACGGGGTACCAGAAGTTTGCGGTCATATGCATCCGGGTATCGTCGGAATACGCCTCGTCTGCATAGGTCAGCCCATGATACATCAGTCCGAACCCGAGCTCAGGCAAGTCATCGTATGCCCCGCTATCCGCGCCGAATGTGCATGGCTCCACATACCCCTGGCATTCGCGAGCACCGAGGAAAACATCGCGCCGTCCGCCCCTCTGAATCATTCGTAGCGCAATCTGATGATGCTTGTTCTCGTTGCGATCCCCGGCAAGCTCGGGACGGTTGTCGTTCCACTCAAAGTGTGCACGCACCTGGTAGGCGCATTGCTTCAGATAAGTATAATAGGAAAGATCCTGCCCTCCGCCGTACTTGGTTGTCCGAATGCCCTTGACCTCGGTCTGAATCGGCCGCATAACGCGCACGGCATCGATGTACCAGATCAGCGTAGGCTTCCAGTACACCGAAGACAGAATCCCTTTCAGCGCCTCGTAGGTCGGCACCTGATAACTGCATTTTTCGCCGCCGACGCGCATGATCGGGTCTGCAAACAGCGCATAGTCGCCCGTGACCAAAAATTCCACGGTGTTTGCATGTTTCGGTTTGCTCATATGTTTATACCTCCCATAGTTCCATATCTCCCTGCTCCGTCCGCAGACCGACGGCGTCATTGTAATATCCCACCTGCAAGGTTAGAACCGTGCCGCCGCAAAGCGGTATCAGCGCATTTTCCTGTTCCATTCGCTCTTTCTGCCAGCCGTACACAGAGACGGAATACGCCTTTGCTTCCTGCTGCAGCGCCTGCAAGCGTTCAAAATCCTGCGGCAGCCGCAAAGCTGTGAGCGACGCAATCAAGTCTTGCCCTTTGCCGTACGGCACAAGGATATCGGTCGTTGCACTGTCGAAGACCGAGAAATACTGCCCCGCTGTCTTAAATGCCTGCCACAAGCTGTATTTCTCAAAGCTCCTGTCCATGCTGCTGTCCACAAACTTATCGTTATCCGACAGCAAGGAAAGCAAAGTGGTTCGCTTGCCTAAGACATCCGCAGGCGTGTCCTGTGCGCCGATTGGCATTGCTTCATACAGTCGCTTGTAATAATAGCGGATCGCGGCGTCCGAGGAAAGGTCACCGTCAAAGCGAGCCGGATGCTGCCGGTATTCTTCAAGCAGACCGATCGTGGCATCCTTCGCCTGCTTGATTTCATTCAAGTGCTTCAGGTTCTCGTCCGTGCATTGCACAATGTAAACCGGGACGGCTTCCCGGCTTTCACCGTTGCGGTTGCAGCGCCCCGCGGACTGCACAACGCTGTCCATACCGGCGGTCAGCCGAATCACGCGCGCAAATGAAATGTCAACGCCCGCCTCAATGACCTGCGTGGAAATACAAACGACTTTCTTCCCTGTATAAGGCTGCTTTCGTGTCTTTGCCAAAGCCTCCTTCAGGCAATCGAGTGTGTTTTCCCGGTGCGCCATACACATGGCGGCGGAAAGATGAAATTTGATATATGCGTCCTTTGGCAGCGCGCCGTACAAGTTCTCCGCCTCTTTTTTTGTGTTGCAGATGACGAGCAGGCTGTCCGCCTCTGTGAGAACTTCCGCAATCAAATCCGGTATATCGGCAAGCGGGCGGCTGCCGACATCTGTAATCTGCGTGCGGCGGAAAACCGACCAAAGCGCCGGATCATAGGGAATCATATTCCCTACGGGAACCGGGATCGGATGCGCGGCCGCTTCCATGCAAGGCTGTGTAGCCGAGCAAAGCACAACGGTCGCGCCGCAGGCACCGGCCAAGAAGCCGACCGCCTGATGAAACAAGCTGAGCAATTTGTTCGGCACCGTCTGTACCTCGTCGATGACAATCACGCTGCCGCACAGCGAATGGAACCGCCGCACGCAGCTGTTGCTCCCGTCAAACAGCGTATTCAGAAACTGTACCAGCGTCGTAATCAGAATCGGCGCATCCCAGGTTTCTGTCAGCAATTCCGTGATATCCGTGCGCTCGTCCTTTTTGTCTGCGGGTGGTCGAACCACATTGGAATGATGCTCGAGGATCAAATCATCCTCACCGACATACTTTCGGATTTCTTTTGCATTCTGGTCCAGGATAGAAAGCAGCGGCGAGAGAAATATCAGCCGCGTCTTCTTCCATTTTGCCGCATGGGCAAGCGCAAATCGCAGCGCGCTCAGTGTTTTGCCGCCGCCTGTCGGCACATGAAGCCGGTATACACCGCACGGCTGATCGGCAAACGCCCGGCACTGCATGGAAATCGTCCGTCTGGCGCGGCGGATAGCCGTATCCTGCGGCATTGCATCCAGTGCAGCATCCACCCTTTCCGACAACCGACTCCACAATGCCGCGCGCGCATCCGCCGTTTGTGCCTGCGGAAACTGCGCTTTCTTCATAAACTCCGCCGTATCGCGCCTGTCCCCTTCGATAACGGCGGAAAGCAGCAAGCGCGCCAGCATTCCCGCGTAAAACATGAACTCCTGTGCAGTCGCACGCGTATTCACGGCTTGGAGAAATCTCTTGAAAAAATCTTCAACTTCCACGGTCGCCGAGCGGAACAGCCTGTCCGTTTCTTCCGTTCCGCAAGTGCTTCGGAACGCCGTTTCCGCTTCTGCATAGGAGATTCCCTCTTGCTCCAGCCGATGTCGAAACCCAGAGTGGTGCTCCGCATCGACGCAGTCAAATGGACCGTGATGCGCGCCGACGGCATATGCAAGCAGCGATGCCGTGAGCGGCGCATATGGACCGAAGGCCTGTGCATCATTGTAGCGCGTAAGCAAAAAGCGAACCGCAGCAAAGGTGTGATTGACCGAGCCGCGCGCGACATTCTCCCCGCGCACGGCCTTTGCAAGATAATCCTGAAAGGCGGCAGTTGCCTTACCTATATCATGTACAAGCCCTGCAAGGCGTGCCGACGAAGACAAACCGCTGCCCGCAAGCGCGGACGCCGCATAAGCCGCGGTATTTCGATTGTGTTCTTCCACGGTTTGCAGTCGCTCCCTGCCGTTTTCGATGTCTATGTGCGCATAATAATTCAAACGAGGGCTCCTTTCTTTCACAAACCCGCAAAACAATACGATTTTACTGATTTTTCAATATTGTACCACATAATATTTCCGCATTCAACACAAATCAGGAAAAAAGAACTGTAAAAACCGGCACTGCCTGCTGCGTTTTTTCTTTTACAAAACCATTATACCACACTTACTGTCCCATAAACGGGACTGCAAAGCGGTTTTCTGAAAATTTTTCGCCCAAACGCAAAAAATCCACCCTTTCGGGTGGATTTTTTGTTTCTTTAGGCTTACAGCAGCGAGCGATAGAGATCTGCGATCTCGGCGACCGAGGTCTCGCGCGGGTTGCCGGGGCGGCAGGCGTCATCGTATGCCGACTGTGCGAGGAACGGGATGTCCTCGTCGCGGACGATGTCACGCAGGTTCTCCGGGATGCCGACGTCGTGCGCCAGCGTCTTCACTGCGTCGATGGCGGCCGTTCTCGCCTCTTCGGTGGTCATCTTGTTCGTGCCGCAAACGCCCATGGCGCGGGCGATGTCGCGATACTTGTCCCCGGTTGCGGGCGCGTTGTACGCCATGACCGTCGGCAGGATGATCGCATTGGCCACGCCGTGCGGCGTGTCATAGAGCGCGCCGAGCGGGTGCGCCATCGAGTGGACGATGCCGAGCCCGACGTTGGAGAAGCCCATGCCCGCGATGTACTGGCCGAGCGCCATGCCCTCTCTGCCCTCGGGCGTGTTGGCAACCGCGCCGCGCAGATGCTTTGCAATCAGCTCGATTGCGCGGAGATGGAACATGTCGCTCATCTCCCATGCGCCCTTCGTGATGTAGCCCTCGATCGCGTGCGTGAGCGCGTCCATACCGGTAGCGGCGGTCAGCCCCTTGGGCATCGACGCCATCATGTCGGGATCGACCACGGCGACGACCGGGATGTCGTGCACATCGACGCAGACCATCTTGCGGTTCTTCTCGGTGTCGGTGATGACATAGTTGATCGTGACCTCGGCCGCCGTACCCGCCGTGGTCGGCACGGCGATGATCGGCACGCACTTGTTCTTCGTGGGTGCAACGCCCTCGAGCGAGACAACGTCCTCAAACTCGGGGTTCTTGATGATGATGCCGATCGCCTTTGCGGTGTCCATCGAAGAACCGCCACCGATGGCGATGATGCAGTCCGCGCCCGACTTCTTGAAGGCGGCGACGCCCGCCTTGACGTTGGCGACCGTGGGGTTGGCCTTGATGTCGGAGTAGATCTCATAGTCGATCTTCGCCGCATCGAGAATGTCCGTGACCTTCTTCGTCACGCCGAACTTCAGAAGATCGGGGTCGGAGCATACAAAGCACTTTGCAAAGCCTCTGCCCCTGACTTCCGTCGCGATCTCGCCGATCGCGCCCTTGCCGTGGTAGCTCGTCTCGTTGAGTACAAATCTGTTTGCCATAATCCTGTCCCTTTCCGTATGTCATTTCGCATTTCTGCGATATTTTCTGTCTACAGTATAGAATAAACGGGTTTGCATTACAAGGTATTCTGTGAAATTTGAAAAATCCTGATAGAAAATTCACACATGCCCGTAAATTCGGCCGACGGGCTTGAAAACCTACCACGGACGTAGTATAATAATAAAATAATGCTTGTCGGATTACGGAGCAAAACGGGATGCAAAATCAGTTTTCAAGAACCGAACTGCTGCTCGGCGGCGATGCCATGGAGACCCTGCGCGGCGCGCGCGTGGCGATCTTCGGCATCGGCGGCGTGGGCAGCTATACCGCCGAGGCGCTGGTGCGCGGCGGTGTTGGCGCGCTCGACCTCATTGACGACGACCGCGTGTGCCTGACCAACTTAAACCGCCAGCTTTTCGCCACGCGGAAGACGGTGGGCAAATACAAGGCGGACGTCGCCGCCGAGCGGCTGCACGAGATCAATCCGGACGTCGTCATCACGGCGCACAAGATCTTCTACACGCCCGAGACGGCGGCGCAGTTTGACTTTACCGCCTACGACTATGTGGTGGACGCGATCGACACGGTCACGGGCAAGATCGCGCTGGTCATGCAGGCAAATGCGGCGAAGACGCCGATCATCTCGGCGATGGGTGCGGGCAACAAGCTCGACCCCACGGCCTTTGAAGTCACGGACATCTACAAGACCTCGGTCTGCCCGCTGGCCAAGGTCATGCGAAACGAACTGCGCAAACGGAAAATCCGCCGCCTGAAGGTGGTCTACTCCAAGGAGCTGCCCACCATGCCGGCAGAGACCGAGGAACTCAGCTGCAAGACGCACTGCATCTGCCCGCCGGGTACGGCGCGAAAATGTACAGCGCGCCGCCAGGTGCCGGGCAGCACCTCGTTTGTCCCGCCGGTGGTGGGCCTCATCATCGCGGGCGAGGTCATCAAGGATCTCACCGGCGTGCGCGGAAAGGGGCGCGGCGTATGATCTACCTCGACTACAGCGCCAATGCCCCGGTCTCGCCGCGCGTGCTGCAATGCTTTGCCGACGCGGCGGTGAAATACCCGGGCAACCCGAACGCAAAGCATCCCGCAGGGCTTGCGGCCAAGGCCGCGATCGACGAAGCGACCGACAGGATCGCCGCCACCCTCGGCGTACATGCGGACGAGATCATCTACACCTCGGGCGCGAGTGAATCGAACAACACCGCCATCCGCGGCATCCTGCACGCGTCCCGCCACATCGGCAGGCACGTCATCACCACCCCGCTGGAGCATCCCTCGGTCAGCGGCTGCCTGACGGCCGCCATGGAACGCGGCTATGAGATCGACATGCTCGCGGTCGGCCGCGACGGCAAAATCGACCCCGAGGAGGTGCGCGCCCTGCTCCGCCCCGACACGGTGCTGGTCACCATGACCGCCGTGGACAGCGAACTCGGCACGGTGCAGCCCGTGCGCGAGGTGGCGCGCGTGCTGCGCGGCGCGGCGCACTGTTGCCTGCACGTCGATGCGACGCAGGCGATCGGCAAGCTGCCTTTCTCCTTTGACGAGGTGGACACGGCAAGCTTCGCGCCGCACAAATTCGGCGGCATCGTCGGCAGCGGCGTGCTGTTCAAGCGGCACGGCCTCGCCATCGAGCCGCTGATCTACGGCGGCGCAAGCACCACGCTCTACCGCAGCGGCACACCCGCCGCGGCGCTCGCCGTTTCGACCGCGGAGGCGGTCTGCGAGGCAGCGGACGGCATGACGGACAACGCCGCGATCGTGCGCGGACACAATGCGCGCCTGCGCGACTTCCTTGCGCGCTACCCGAAGGTGCAGCTCAACAGCCCGGACGATGCGATCCCGCACATCCTCAACCTCAGCGTGGAGGGCGTGCGCGGCACCGACTTCCGCGATGCGCTCGCCGCCGCGGGCATCTGCGTCTCGGTCAAGTCCGCCTGCGCGGTCGAGGGGACGCCCTCGCGCGCGGTCATGGCGGTGAGCCGCGACCGGAAGCGCGCGCTGTCCTCCTTCCGCATCAGCCTCAGCCCTCTGACGACGGCGGACGAGCTGCTTGAATTTGAGACGGTCTTCGACCGCCTGTATACGGAGCTTACGACCCATGAGTGAAACGAAACGCGCGCTCGAACCCTACAGACAAATCGAGCGCAGCCTGCAAACCAAATTCCGCAAGACGATCTGGAACCCCTTCATCGAGGCGGTCAAGCGCTACGAGCTGATCGCCGCCGGGGACCGGATTGCCGTCTGCATCTCGGGCGGCAAGGACTCGATGCTGATGGCCAAGCTGATGCAGATGCTCGCGCGGCACAGCGACGTGCCGTTTGAGCCGGTGTTTCTCGTGATGGACCCCGGCTACAACGAGATCAACCGCCGCAAGATCGAGTCGAACGCGGCGCTCTTGCACATCCCGGTCACGATCTTCGAGACCGACATCTTCGCCGTGGCGAACAGCACCGACAAGTCGCCCTGCTACCTCTGCGCACGGATGCGGCGCGGGCATCTCTATGCCAAGGCGCGGGAGCTGGGCTGCAACAAGATCGCGCTCGGCCACCATTTCAGCGACGTGGTGGAGACCACGGTGATGGGCATGTTCTACGGCGCGCAGCTGCAAGCCATGCCGCCGAAGCTGCACAGCACCAACTTTGCGGGGATGGAGCTGATCCGCCCGCTCTACTGCGTGCATGAGGACAACATCATCGCCTGGAAGAACTACAACGAGCTGGAATTCATCCGGTGCGCCTGCCGCTTCACCGAAAACTGCACGATGTGTGCGGGCGGCGAGGGCGGCTCCAAGCGGCAGGAGGTCAAGACGCTGCTCCGCCGCCTGAAGCGCGACAACCCGGACATTGAAAAGAGCATTTTCAACAGCATTCACGCCGTCTGCCTCGACACGATGGTCGGCTGCAAGACCGGCGGGCGCGATTATGATTTCAATGAGCTTTACAAAACGCGCGGGAACTGACCCGCGCGTTTTTCCGTGTAAAAAGCGGCGCGCTTTCGCGTAAAAATTCCTCTTTTTTGCGGCGCGGTTTTGTGCTATACTGAGATAGAAACATTTTTCGGAGGACAAGCTATGTATCTCGGGGTGGACATCGGGGGGACCGACATCAAATTCGGCGTGGTGAACGCAGAGGGCCGCATCGTCGCGCGCGCCGCCGTACCGACGCCGAAGACGAGCGCCGAGGCGGTCGCCGACGCGGTGGCGGCGGGGGTCAAGCAGCTTTCGGCCGCGTTTCCGGCGGAGACGGTCGGCGTGGGTACGCCGGGCATCGTCGCGCCGGACGGGCGCGTCAGCGCGGCAAACCTGCCCTTTGCCGACACGCCGCTTGCCGACCTTATCGCGGCGCGCATCGGGCGCACGGCGGCGCTCGGCAACGACGCCAACTGCGCCGCGCTCGGTGAGGCGGCCGCGGGCGGCGAGGACGATCTGCTGCTCGTCACGCTCGGCACGGGCGTGGGCGGCGGCATCGTCACGGGCGGCAAGCCGGTGATCGGCGCGCACGGCGGCGCGGGCGAGATCGGACACATGTGCATCCGCGTGGGCGGGCGTGCCTGCCCCTGCGGCAAGCGCGGCTGCTTTGAGCAGTACGCATCGGCGTCCGCCCTCACGGCGGCGGCCAAAGCCGCGGCGGCGGCGCACCCCGACAGCCTGCTTGCGGCTTATGCGAAGGACGGGATGGACGGCAAGGTCTTCTTCCGCGCGGTCGCGGACGGCTGCCCTGCGGCCGCAGCGGTGCTGGACGCTTACCTCACCGACCTCGCCGCAGGCCTCGAAAGCCTGCAAAGCATTTTCGACCCCGCCGTCATCGTGCTGGCGGGCGGCATCACCGAAGCGGGCGACGCGCTGCTTGCGCCGCTCATGCAGAAGCTCAGTGCGGACTTCCCGCTGAAGCTCTCGTCCCTGCGCAGCGACGCGGGCGTGATCGGCGCGGCGGCGCTCGGCAGAAAGGAGGCGGCACGCCATGCTGATTAAAGGTGCGACCGTGCTCGGCGAGGACTTCGTCTTCCGCCGCCGCGACATCGCGGTCGAGGACGGCGTGTTCCGCGCGCCGGACTGCAACCGCGGCGAAATGCTCGACGGCACGGGACTTTTCCTGCTCCCCGGCCTTGTGGACATCCACACGCACGGCGCGGCGGGCTGTGACAACATGGACCCGAACCCCGCCGCCATCGACACCATCACGGACTTCCTCGCACGCCACGGCGTGACGACCTGTCTTGCCACCATCCTCACGCAGAGCCGCGAGGCGATGGGCGCCGCCGCCGAGAACATCGCCGCCGTCGCGGCGCGCGGCACGCGCGGTGCAAAGATCGGCGGCATCTACATGGAGGGGCCCTATTTCTCGGCGGCGCACAAGGGCGCGCAGAACGAGGCATTCCTGCGCGATCCCGACCTCGACGAGTTCCGCGCGCTGCAGGCGCGCGCCGCGGGGCTGATCCGCATCGTCAGCCTTGCGCCCGAGCGGCGCGGCGCGGCGGATTTCATCCGCGCGGTCACAAAGGTCGGCGTGCGCGCCGCCATCGGGCACACCGACGCCGACTATGAGACGGCCGTGACCGCGATCGCCGCGGGCGCGACCGACCTGACCCACACCTTCAACGGTATGCGCGATCCCCTGCACCGCGCGCCGAACGCGGCGGGCGCGGCCATCGACGGCGGCCTCTTCTGCGAGTGCATCGCGGACGGCGTTCACGTCCACCCCGCGATGATCCGCATGCTGTATCACGCGGTCGGGCGCGACCGCCTCGTACTCATCTCGGACGCGCTGCGCGCCGCCGGAATGCCGGACGGCGACTATGAGCTGGGCGGCCAGCAGTTCTGCGTCCGTGCGGGACGCGCCACACTCCCGGACGGCACGATCGCGGGCAGCACGGCCACGCTTTTCTCCTGTGTGCAGAATGCTATTCGCTTCGGCATTCCGCCCGCGGGCGCGGTGCGCGCCGCCAGCCTGAACCCGGCGCGCGCGGCGGGCATTGCCGACCGCTGCGGCGTGGTCGCCGATGGACGGTGCGCGGACTTTCTCCTCGTTGACCGCGATTTCAACCTGCATTCGGTCTACATCGACGGGAAGCGGGTGACCGCATGAACATCCGAAAGGCGGAAAAACGGGATCTCTCCCGCATTGCCGAGATCTTCGTCTTCAACAACCGCATCAACTATTATCCGATCTTCGGGGACGCACAGTATTCCTTCGGCGAATTGCAGGTTCTCTCCGTGATCGACGGCTGCTTCGGCCGGTCGGAAGTTCTGCAAAATCTCCATGTCTTTGACGACGACCTCATCAAGGGCTTCGTGCAGATGGACGGCACGGAGATCGTCAAGCTGTACGCCGACCCGTTTTTCCAGAGCCACGGCGTCGGCCGGGCGCTGATCGAATTTGCCGTATCCGCCTTCGGCGCGGATCACCTCTGGGCGCTGGAGAAAAACACGCGGGCGATCGCCTTTTACGGGCGGCACGGCTTTTTGCCGACGGGCAAACGCAAATTTGAAGAAGGCACGACGGAATACCTGATTGAACTTGAACGAAAAACGGAGGACTGACATGGAATACAGGGTTTTCGGCAGTACGATCGTCGCGCGCATCGACCGCGGCGAAGAAATTCTCGACAAGCTGCGTGCGCTTGCCGAAAAGGAGCAAATCAGGCTCGCGTCGGTGCAGGCGCTCGGCGCGACAAACGACTTCACGGTCGGCGTTTTCGACGTGGCGACCAAGGAATACGCGGCCAACACGTTCACGGGTAATTTTGAGATCGTCTCGCTTTTCGGCACGGTGAACACGATGGACGGGAAGTTCTACGCACACCTGCACATGAGCGCCGGGAACGCGCGCGGCGAGGTCTTCGGCGGGCATCTGAACCGCGCCGTCGTCAGCGCGACCTGCGAGATGATTCTCACGAAGATCGACGGCACGGTCGATCGCCGCTTTGACGCAGACGTCGGGCTGAACCTGTTCCGGTTCTGACAAAAGCCGCCGATGGTAAGGCGCATGCGGCGGGAGCGAGCCCCCGCCCGTGCGGTATGTACACAGTTCCCGCCATCCGGTAGGGGTCGGCGCCCCGACGACCCGTTTTGCCTTGGCGCTACGGGATTACAAAGAATTTACACTATGGTGAGGCTTCTCCATACAAAAAAGTCCTCCGGCGGAGGACTTTTTTCTTTTTTCAGCTTTCGTTCAGGCGGCGCACGCGCTCGGCCTCGAGCGTGAGACGGTGCGCCTCAAAAATGCGGGCGTCCGCGCCGCGCTCGTCTGCGTTGACCGCCTCGGCAAAGCGGCGCATCAGGCCGCCGTCGCCGCCGCAGTGCTTCGTGCCGTCATGCGTCACGGTGAGGTGTTCGGTCGTGCCGTCCGCAAAGCGGCGCAGGACGAGCTCGCCGTCCTCCATGCAGCCGCCGATCTCCCCCTCCGTGCCCATCAGCTTGACGGTGCGCGTGTTGCGCTGGGAGAACGCCGAGACGGTGAACACCGCGTCAATGCCGCGTTCAAACTCGAGCGCGGCGACCTGGTGGTCGCAGACGTTGTTGTCACAGTGATAGACGCAGCGGCCGTAGGGGTTTGTCCGCAGCGCCTCGATGATGGAGGCGTCGTCCGTGCCGCAGCCGAACTTGTGGACGAAATAGCGGCCCTCTCCCGCGGTGTACTGCCGCACGGCGTTGTACTTGCAGCCCTCGGCAAAGGCGCAGCCGTCGGTGCAGCGGGCGGGGACACGGCCGGGCGCATTTGCGGCCTTGAAATAGCTGTTCGTGCCGTAGGACGCGATGTGCGTGCAGTGCCTGCCGAGCAGGTAGAGCATGAGGTCGAAGTCGTGGCAGGATTTCGCCACGATGAGCGGCGAGGAGCTCTCGGCGTTGTTCCACTGCCCGCGCACATAGCTGTGTGCATGGTGCCAGTAGCCCTCGTTCTCGTTGAGCTGCATGTTCATGACGTCACCGATCGCCCCCGCGTCGAGCAGCGCACGGATCCGGCGGATGAAGGGCGTATAGCGCAGGACAAACCCGGTCATAAACACGCGGTCGTAGCCGACGAGTGCCTCCTCCAGCGTGTCGATCTCCTCGGCGAGCGGCGAGATCGGCTTTTCGAGCAGGATATGATAGCCGCAGCGGATGGCGGCCAGCGTGGGCGCGAGGTGCATACGGTCCTGCGTGCAGATCAGCACCGCGTCGGCCAGCCGCCCCTGCGAAAAGAGGGACTGCCAGCCGTCAAACGCCATGTTTGCCGCGATGCCGTAGGTCTCACAGAAGGCGCGCCGCCTGTCCGCATCCGGCTCGGCCACGCCGACCACGCGCAGCAGGTTCTCGCGCGCGAGAATCGGCGCGTAGGCGTCCTTGCCGCGGCCGCCCGCGCCGACGATAATACAGGTTTTCATCAACGGTATTTGTATTTACAGGATGATCGAGTTTTCGAGAATGCGCTCGACGAGGCGAACGCTTGCAAGCGAGCTGTCCGGCGTGACGACGGTGGGCGCTTCCCCGCGCGCCACGCAGGAAGCGAAATACTCGATCTCGCCCGCGTAGCCGCCGACGCCCGAAATGTTGATGCCGGTGTCCCCGATGACCTTGCCCGCGTCCAGCTCGACCTCCGCGCCGTTCTCGTACACCTTGCCGCCGCGGTACTCGAGCGTACCGTTCTCAAACACGGCGCTGTAGGTGCAGGTGAAGGGCAGTTTATAGCTGTACCATGCGCCCTCGGCGGTGACGAGCGTGTCGCCGTAGAACAGCTCGGACGTGATGGAGTCGCAGTTGTTCTTCAGCCTGCGGTAAACACCGCGCACGCTGTCCGGCTGCCCGAGCATGTACTGGATGAAGTCGAGGTCGTGGATCGAGAGGTCGATCGGCGTGCCGCCGCTCTTTTCAAGGTCGAGCATCCAGTTGTTCCAGCTCCAGAGCGGCACCGAGGAGATGCGGCGCATATCGAGGCGCAGAAGCCTGCCGTGCGCGCCCGCGTCCGTCACGGTCTTGAGGTAGGCATAGGGCTCCATGAAGCGCACGACGTGCGCGGTCATGAACAGCTTGCCCGACCGCTCGGCCGCCGCCTTGATGGCCGCCGCGTCGGTCGAATTCAGGCTCATCGGCTTCTCGCACAGGACGTTCAGCCCGTGTTCGAGCGCCTTGACGCTCATCTCGCGGTGCAGATAACTCGGCGTGCAGATGTCGAGCAGGTCAAACTGCTCTTTTGCAAGCATTTCGTCGAGGCTCGCGTAGATGGGCATGTCGGGGCCCGCGATCTCTCTTGCCCGCTCGGTGCGGACATCGCAGACCGCAACGAGCTTTGCATTCTCCGCATTCTTATAGCAGTTGAAATGGCAGCGGCCCATCCCGCCGATGCCGACCAGTGCAGCACGAATCATATCAGTTCCTCCAAAAGCGCTTTGCCGCGCAGAATATCCTTCAGCTGCTGCTCGCCCGAGATCTCGCGCTCGATGGTGAGCGACCCGTCATACCCGACCTCACGCAGCTTGGCAATGAGGCGCGGAAAATCCACCTTGCCCTCGCCGAGCGGCGTCTCGCGGCCGAGATGCTTGCCGTCGGTGGGGTACAGCCCGTCCTTCGCGTGGACGTCGCGGACGTATTTGCCGAAGACGTCCAGCGCATCCACGGGGTTGGCCTTGCCGTACAGGATGAGGTTGGCGGGGTCGAGGTTGATGCCGAGGTTGTCCGTGCCGATGTCCTCGATCGTGCGCAGCAGGGTGACCGGCGTCTCCTGCCCGGTCTCAAACAGGAAGTACTGCCCGTTGGCCTTGACGTGGTGCGCCACATGCTTCAGCGCCGCGACGACCGCGCGGTATTCCCCGCTGCCCGACACCTCGGGCAGAAAGCCGACGTGCGTCGCGATATTCCCGGTGCCGAGCCGCTTGGCAAAGTCCGAGCCGCGCTTCAGCTCCTCCATGCGGGCAAAGCGGTATTCCGGCGGGACGAGACCGAGCGTGAGCGGTCCCTCCGCAAAGTCCCACACGCCGGGGCCGGACCAGCCGCACCAGAAGGTCGAGATCTCCACTTGGTAGGTCTCGCAGAGCGTGCGGATGCGGTCCGCCGCCTCGTCGGTCAGCCATGCGCCGTTCCAGCAGCAGATCTGGCAGGTCTCAAAGCCGTTTTCATGCACTTGTCTGATTTTATCTTCGAGATCAGTCCCGTGCATATGCACCATCGTGCCGAGTTTCATCGGGAAATCAACTCCTTATTGACATTTTTTCAGCCTTATTATATACTGTACGCAGAGAAAAGACAATTCACATTTTTGATACGAATTTGGACGATTTTGATATGAACGACATCCGCCTCTATGAAAACATCGCGGAGCTGGCCGAGCGGTTCCCGCTCAAGCTCCGCCGCTACCGCGCAAACCGGCTCTACCTGCACTGGCACGAGCACATCGAGCTTTTGCACCTGCTTGCGGGCGAGGGGACGTTCGTCGTCAACGGTGAGACCGTGACCGCGCGCCGGGGCGAGACCGTCGCGGTCAACAGCAACTCGCTGCACACCTTCACCGCCGACGCGGAGCTGGACTACCTCTGCCTCATCGTCAGCCCCGCGATGCTCGCCCCGGCGGGCGGCGGCGGTGTGTTGCTGCGCTCGGTGATCCCCGAGGACCGCGAAGTGCGCGCCCGCTTTGATGCGATGTACAAGGCCTATCAGAGCAAGGACGCGGGCGCGCCCCTTGCGCTGCTGGGCGAGGCGTATCTGCTGCTGGCGCACCTCGTCACGCACTACGCCGCCACGCTGACGCCAAAGGCCTACGACGTGCGCGTCGCGCAGATGAAGAAGACCACCGCCCTGCTCGACTACATCCACACAAACTACGCATCGCCCATCACCGCCGCCGCGCTGGCGAAGGCGAACTACATCAGCGAGAGCCACCTCTGCCGCAGCTTCAAAAGCGCCGTCGGGATGCCGCTGACGCAGTATGTCAACCGTCTGCGCATGGAAAAGGCAGCTGTGCTGCTGCGCAACACCGACGAAGATATTTCCGCCGTCGCGCGCAGCGTGGGGATCGAGGATCTCGGCTATTTTGACCGCCTGTTCCGCCGCACCGCGGGGATGTCCCCCGGCGCCTACCGCCGCGCCGCAGACAAGGCGGAGTAGCGCGCACGGCAAGCTCCATGAATCGCCGCCCGACTTGACAAGGCACGCGGCGCGTGGTACAATTTCGGGTGTACTTTTGATGAAACGGAGGCGACGAGGGATGAAGATTCTTGTTGCCATGAGCGGCGGAGTGGATTCTTCCGTCGCCGCAAAGCTGCTGTGCGACGCGGGCAATCTCTGCATCGGCTGCACGATGAAGCTCTACGACAACGCCGACGCGGGCATCGACCGCGCGCACACCTGCTGCTCGCTCGACGATGTGGAGGACGCGCGCAGCGTGGCGCACCGCCTCGGCATGGACTATTTTGTCTTCAATTTTTCGGACGATTTTCGCGAAAAGGTCATCGACAAGTTCGTTGCAAGCTACCTTTCCGGCCGCACGCCCAACCCCTGCATCGACTGCAACCGCTATATGAAGTTCGACAAGCTGTTTGACCGCGCGGACGTGCTGGGGTGCGACAAGATCGCCACCGGCCACTATGCGCGCATCGACTTTGCAAACGGCAAATACCGGCTGAAAAAGGCGCTCGACGAGACGAAGGATCAGAGCTATGTGCTCTACGCGATGACGCAGGCGCAGCTCTCCCGCACGCTCTTCCCGCTCGGCGAGCTTGCAAAAAGCGAGACCCGCCGCATTGCCGAGGCCGCCGGATTTGTCAACGCGGACAAGCCGGACAGCCAGGACATCTGCTTTGTGCCGGACGGCAACTATGCGAAGATCATCGAGCTGCATATGGGGCACCCCGCCGCCCCCGGCAACTTCATCGACCCGACGGGCAAAATTCTCGGCAGGCACGCGGGCATCATCCGCTACACCGTCGGGCAGCACCGCGGCCTCGGCATTGACACTGCCGGCAAGCGCTACGTCTGCGCGGTGAACGCCGCGGACAACACCGTCACGCTCGGCGAGGCGGCCGACCTGATGCGCCGCGATGCGACGGTGACCGACTTCAACTGGATCGCGGGCGAAGCGCCCGCGTCTCCCATCCGCTGCAAGGCGAAGCTGCGCTACCGCCAGATCGAGCAGCCCGCCACCGTCACGCCGCGCGCGGACGGCAGCGTGGAGATCCTGTTCGACGAGCCGCAGCGCGCCGTCACGCCCGGACAGGCAGCCGTCCTCTACGACGGTGACGTCGTCCTCGGCGGCGGCACGGTGGTGTAAGATTTGCGAAGCGATATGCGCACTCACATCGGGCAATTCTAACCAAGCCTTCCCCCTGGGGGAAGGTGGTGCGTCAGCACCGGATGAGGGGTAGGATGCGTCAGCATCCGTCTGTGCAGTCTCGTTCTGTACTATGAAGACGCCATTCTGACGAACGGCTACCCCTCATCAGTCAACTCCGTTGACAGCTTCCCCCAAGGGGGAAGCCTTGATTAGAACGGCAGGAACAAGCTCTCGACCTACACATAAATCACCCGATAGGTATAGAAAAACCACCCGCATGGGTGGTTTTTCTATACCTATTGTTCCTTTTTACTGCTTTGCGGTGAGCAGCTCGATCAGCGGCGCGGCCATCTTTTCGTCGCGGCGCTGGAGCGCCAGAATGCAGTTGACAAGGGTGCGGTTCGACGTGAAGATGCCGTAGAGCGTCTCCTTGGCGCCGTGGTCGTACTGCGCATCGGCCAGCAGCTTGAACGCGGTCTTCCGCAGCTCGTTCTCGGGCAGCTTGCCGCTCGAAAGGACGTGGACGGCGACCTTGTCGCCCGCCTTGACCGTGCCGACCGCGGCCGTTGCCTCGTGCTTTACCTCGTCATAGTCGAAGGTCAGCTCGCGGACTTCGCCGCCGACCTCGGCGTAGACGCGGGTCGGGCGCTCGACCGCCGCCATGCGGAGCGTATACGCGCGCGCGTCGGGAATGCCCGCGCCGCCCGCGGCCGTGAAGCTCAGCGTGCTGTCCTCACCCCAGGTGAAGCCGAACGCCGTGCGGGTGGTGATGCGGCTCTCGCCGCTCTTGCCGTTGTCCTCGACCAGCGTGAATGCACCGTCCGCGCCGCCCGCGACATAGAGCTCCAGTGCGGCCGGGTTGGTGTCGGCGTCCGCCATGGCGTCCGCGGTCAGCGGCAGGATCGTGCCCGCCTTTGCAAACAGCGGCATTTCGGCAAGCGGGCGGTAGGTGTCGATGAGGCGGCCGCCCGTGTAGATTCTGCCCGTGAAATAGTCCACGTAATTGCCGCCCGGCAGCCAGACCGTGGTCTTTGCCAGCAGGGTCTGCGGATCGCGCTTCGTGGTGACGGGTGCGGCAATCAGCGTGCCGAACAGGTATTCGTTTTTGCAGTCGAACGTGCCGGGCGTGTTGGGGTATGCGTGGTAGATCGGGCGCACCATCGGGATGCCGTCCTCGTAGTTGCGGTAAACCATGCTGTACATGTACGGCACAAGGCGGCTGCGCAGGCGCAGGTAATCCTCCATGATGCCCTCGGCCTCGTCGCCGTAATTCCAGAGCTCCTTCGAGTTGAACGGATTGGGCGAGGAGTGCAGGCGGGAGATCGGCGAGAAGACGCCGAACTGCACCCAGCGGGTGTGCAGCTCGCTGTCGTGATAGCCGCCCATGTGACCGCCGATGTCGTGGCTCCACCATGCATAGCCGAGGTTGGCCGCCGTCGCGGTGAAATAGGGCTGGAAGTCAAGGCTCTCCCAGGTGACATAGGTGTCGCCCGAGAAGCCGAGCGGATAGCGGTGCGAGCCGATGCCCGCATAGCGCGAAAGCGTCAGCGGACGGTGGCCGTCGCGCGCGTTATCGACATAGTGGCAGTGGTTGAGCATCCAGAGCGTATCATAGCCCGCCACGGACGAACCGCTGCGCTGCTGCCAGTCGATCCACCAGAAGTCCACCCCGTCCGCCTCGTAGGGATGCAGCACGGTGTTGAAATATTCCTCCATGAAGCGGCGATCCGCCACGTCAAACTCGATTTTGCGCCCGGTTTCGGGATCGCGGCCGAGCCGCTCGGCAAGCGTCGGGTACATCGCCTCGTAGGCGCGGATGCCGTCGCGCGGATGCAGGTTGAGCGTGACCTTGAGGCCGCGCTTTTTCATCTCGGCGAGGAACTGCTTATAGTCCGGGAAATACGCCTTGTTCCAGGTGTAGCCCGTCCAGCCGCTGCCGTACCGCTCGCGGTCGGGCGTCTCGGTGATGTGCCAGTCCATATCGACAACGCCGACCGACAGCGGCACACGCTTCTCCTTAAACTTATCCATCAGGCCGAGATACTCGACATCGGTGTACTTGTGATAGCGGCTCCACCAGTTGCCGAGCGCATAGCGCGGCAGCAGCGGCACGGGCGCGCTCAGCTTGTAGAAGTCGCGGATGCAACGCTCAAACGCGCGGCCGTAGCCGAAGAAATAGAGGTCCTTCCGCCCCGTGCCGCAGAGCGGCAGCGGCCAGCCGTCCTCGCCGATAACGATCGTGTCGCTGTCGTCCACCACCGAGATGCCGAAGGTGCGGGAGAGCAGCCCCTGGCCGAGCTCGGTTGCGCCGTTGACGCGGTCGAGCGTGCGGACCGTGCCGCCGAGGTTGTCCACGCGCACGCCGTACTGCCAGTCGAGCGTGCCGTTGACCATGACCTCGAGGCCGACGGCGGAAAAGGCCTTCTCATCGTAGCGCAGATGCAGATGCTTCGTGACGAGGTGCAGTCTGCCGTCCTCGCGGTAGCACTCAAATTCCGGCGTGTCGAACGCGCGGTTGAACGCAAGGCGGGTGGCGCGATCCTCGAAGACGCCGTCTTCGCTGTATTCCAGGCGAAGCAGGCAGTCGGTCAGCACCGTGATGCGGTACTTGTCGCCGCGGACGACGTACTTCTCGTCGGCCTTCGGGTGCGGATCGAAAATGTTGCTTGCATAAATGGACATAGTCTGTTCCCTTCATTGCATTTTTGCGGCGGGCGCAGTACGCCCCTCCCGCTTTTTTCATAGTTCTATTATGCAGCATCCGCGCGCCTTTTGCAATCCCGTTCGTTATGGTTTTACTCAAAAGAATTTGGATTTTTCGTTTTGCGGCTTCTCTTTCATCAAAAAACATTGCAGAGCGGCAAAAAGGAGACGCCCATGCGTCTCCTTTTCGGTTTCGGTTGTTCAGCCGATGCTGCTGAGCAGGGTGAAGACATCCTGCAAGGTCACTTCGCCGTCGCCGTCCATGTCGGACGCGGCGTCGGCCGTGCCGCAAAGCAGCGCGCGAAGCAGCAGGAGCGCATCCCGCACGGTCACTTCGCCGTCGCCGTCCAGATCGCCGCGCACGGTCGCCCAGGTGAGCGTGTGCGCCGACGCAAGGGACGCCTCAAAGGTGATCTCGTAAACATCGCTGTCGGGCGCTGCCCCCGTCTCCGCGAGCGGGAACGCCGCGCTGTCGCGCGGGATCCGCTTGACGGCCGCAGGCTTGCCGTCCAGCATCGCGTGGCTGATCGCCGACGCGCTGTGCAGGCGGACGGTGACCGTGCGCGCCGTGTAAGCCGTGGTGAAGCCGCCCGCCGCCGCGCCGATCGTCAGACTGCCGCCGGAGGCCGTCGCCGTCTGCGTCATCACCGTGGTGCGCTGCTTGCCCGTCTGATAGCCGAGCGTTTCGCCGTCGTCCTCATAGAGCGTATAGCTGCCGTCGCCGCCGGGGAAAACATTGAGCGAGAGCGCTTCAAAATCCGCCGCCGTGATAGGCGAGACCGCCTTGACCGCGGGCAGAATTGCGCCGACTCTGGCGAAGAGCGGCGTCGTCTCAATGCCGTTTGTCACGCGGTAAGTCCCCGCCTCGGCATAGGTCTTGCCGGTGAACACGTCGATCCAGCCGCCCGCAGGCAGATAGACGTCGCGCGCCGTCGCCCCCTTGTCGGTCACATGCTCGTACACGAGACGGCAGACCGCGCCGCCCGATTTGTCGTAGTATTCCACGCGGAAGCTGTAGGTCTTCCCCGCGCGCAGCACGCGCTCGGTGTTGACATAGGAGACCATCCAGTCCGCCTTCCAGCCGTCAGCGATCAGCTCGCCGTCCAGATAGAGGCGCGCGCCGTCGTCCGCGACGATGCCGAGATAGCAGTCCTCGGCCGGGGTGATCTTCCCCGTATAGACCGCCGAGAAATTGTCCGCATTCACCGCCGTGTTCGGCGAACCGCTGCCGAACTCAAAGTTGATGTCGGCATAGGACGCGGTGTAGACCGCATCGCCGGAGAGCGAAGTGTTGTTGTAATACTGTGCCGTGACGCCGTCGAGCCATGCGGCGGGGACGACCTCGTCGCCCTCTCCGTAGGCGCTCCACAGCGGCGCGACCAGCAGGTCGCGGCCGAGCAGGTATGCGGTGTTGCCCTTCGCCTCGTCCGCATCGTAATAGAAGTCGAGGCGGCGTGTCAGCGGCAGGCCGGTCTCATACGCCTCGTGGCCGAGCGTGTAAAAGAGCGGCAGCAGATTGTAGCGCAGGTTCATGTAGTTCCGGACGATGGTCTGCGTGGCCGCCGTATACTGGCTGTTGTAGGGCAGCTTGTTGAACTCCGCGCCCGAGGTCATGGTGGAGTGAATGCGGAAGACGGGCGAGAGCGCGCCATACTGCATCCAGCGCGTGTACATTTCGTTTGTCTGCTGTCTTGCGCGCTTGAAGCCGCCGAGGTCGGAGGAAATGTAGGGCGACGCGCCGACCGCCGTCATATCCACCATGTTGGTCAGCTCCTCGCGCAGCTGGAGCGCCTCGCTGGTGATGTCGCCCGTCCACTGAATGCCGTAGCGGTGTCCGATGACCGAAGGATCGCTCTCGATTGTGCCGTTTCTGTCCCAGTCGGCGTTGACCATGAGGAAAATGCGCTTATCACCCGCATAGTCGGTCAGAATGTCGCTGTAGATGACCTTGCCGAGCGTCGAGGGGGTGATCTCGGAATAGGGAGACTTCAGCGCGTACTTCCAGTTGCGGTCGTACCACCAGCCGTCAAGCCCCATGCCGAGGATCTTTTGCAGATTCTCGGTATGCCATTTCAGCTCGGTCGGCGAGAGCGCCGAATTGGAGCTCTGGTGCGTGTGATCGTTGAAGATCGTCAGCACGCCGGACTTATGCGCGTCCGCGAGAAAGCCCGGCATATCCGGGAAGTTGTTTGCCGCGATGTCGTAGCCCGTGCCGTCCTCCGCCGCGCGCCACTTGGTGTCGATGACGAGTACATCGAGCGGGAAGCCGTTTGCCCGGTAGTTGGCGATGACATTCCGGTAGTCGGTGTCCGTCCAGTCCTGATAGCGGCTGTACCACGAGCCGAAAGTCTTGATGTTCGAGACCGGCGCGCGCCCGGTGAGCGTCACCACGTCGGTGCGCAGGCTGACCGCGTCGCCGCCCGTCAGCACGAGGTAGATGTCGGTCGCGTCCCGCCGCACAAAGCCGCTTGCGGCATCGGTCGAGCCGACGTAGGCCGCGCCCTTGGCCGCGGGAATGATGCGCGGGTAGTCGGCCAGCGCGTAGACCGCGGGGGTATCGCCCGGATCGGGCAGTGCGCTGTAGAAGCCGCGCGTCGGCACATACGTCCCCTCGCTCGTGACATACCCGCAGACCGTGCAGGTCTTGCCACGGAAGCTGTGCGCACGGTAGCCCGTGCAGAGCGGCGCGCCGTCGGCGTCCACGACCTTGCCCGTGAAATCGGCAAACAGATCCGCATCCAGTCCGGCCAGTACCGCGCGGTTCACGACCAGCGTGCCGCCGCCCGTGACGGCGGAAAATGCGCCGCCGTACCACAGCGCGGTGGAATCCGCCGCGATGTTCAGCACGGGCGCGGGATAGGCCGCGTCGGTCGCGGCGAAGGTCACGCCCTCGCCGAAGGCGACGGTCGCCCCGCCGGTCGCTTTGATCGTAGCGGGCGTCGCCCCGCTCGACAAAAGGATCACCTTGTCAAAGGTCACGTCGCTTTGCAGCGTGAGGGTCAGCCCCTCGCGGATGGAAAGCGTGCCGGTCATGTCGTCAAGCGCGGTCGTCCCGGCGGCATAGCGATAGTCCGTGCCGTCCGGCGCAACGGCGGTGATATACAGCGGACTCGACTGCTTTGGGAAGGTATAACTGCCGCCCATGTAGCCGCGGCCGGAGAAGACGATCGTGCCGCCCTTCGCGCCGAGAACCTTGGCCGTCGCGCCCCAGCCCTGCTTGGCGGTCGCGGCGGTCGAGCCGTCCGCGGCGCTGCTGCCGTTCGGATAGTTATAATAGACGAGGTTTTGCGACGTGACGACAGGCGGCGTCAGCGCCGCTTTGTCCACCGAGTAGGAGTAGCGCCAGAGGACATTGCCGTTTTTGTCCGCGATCGTCACCGCGTCGGCCTCAAGCGCCTTGCGCCTGTCCAGCGTGACGATATAACGGTCGGTCTCGGCGATGAGGTTATCGCCCTCCGTGCGCGTCGCGGCGGCGACGCCCGGGAAGTCGCCGCGCCCTGCGGCGACCAGCGTTGCGCGATTCTCAAAGCCGCAAGCGTCCTTCGCTTCGACGCGGATGACCGTGTCGCTGAGCAGTTCCACACGCACGTCGTCGCCGACGAGCGTCACAACGGATAGGTCCGCCGCAGCGCAGACCGGCAGAAACGCCAGCAGCGCGGCCGTCAGAAGCAAAATTGCGATTTGTTGAATCTGTTTCAAAGCAATCCCCCCATGCAAACATAATTTGGTTGTTCTGCCTATATTATGCGCCGGAAACCGGCAGATTGCAATCATGCAAATTTTGATATTTCTAAAAATGATTTGGGTTATTTTTCGCGTTTATTGAACTTTTTCTAAAAAATATTGTGCATTTTGTATTGACAACCCGAAAAAATGTCGGTATGCTGTTACTGCGGGCGGATTTTCCGGCGCAGGAGGACTCTACCATGCTGCAATATGAGCATTACCGGGACGGGCAGGAATACTTCTCGATCGGCAACAACGTCAGCTTCGGGCATTTTCACCGGGCCATCGAGCTGGTCTACTGCCTGAAGACGCCGAAGCCCGTCACGCTGGACAACACGGATATGCTTGTCCGCGAGGGGGAGCTTTTGGTCGTGCCGCCGTTCTGCACGCACATCTTCCCGCGCACACCGGAGCACCGCTCGATCTGCTGCGTCCTGCCGGTCGGCTTCACCGATCTGTACGAGAGCAGCAGCGGCGGCAAAACGCTGCTGCCGCAGATCATCGGCGGCGACGGCGCGGCCGCCATCGCGCGCATGATGCGCGGGCTGGAGCATGAGGAGCAGCCGCTGGTGCGCCGCGGCATCTATACCTGCATCATCGGGATGCTGCAAAAATACGCAAAGTCGATGGACAAGCCCCGCGAGGAGAGCGGCTTTCACCTGCGGGTGCTGTCCTACATCGAGAATCACTACGCCGAGGACATCACCGCCGAGTCCACCGCCGACATGCTCGGCTACAACAAGTATTATTTCTCCACGCTGTTCAACCGCGGACTGTCGGTGCGCTTCCGCGATTACCTCAACATGGTGCGCATCAACAAGTCGCTGCCCCTCTTACGCACGCACTCGGTGAACGAGACCGCGCGCCTCGTCGGCTACCACAGCGAGCAGTCCTATTTTTCCAACTTCAAAAAGGTCACGGGGCAGACCCCGCGCGCCTACCTCCTGCGCACCAAAGGTAAGCAATAAGCGCATACACAAATCCGGGCTCCCTCTGACGAGGGTGAGCTGTACGAGACGCGATGCGTCTCGCGGAGTTTTTCTTCGTCGGCTGAACACCGACGATTTCGCGATGCGAAACCGAAAAACATCCTGACGGCGACTGAGGGAGAGATAACGCGCAGTAACATTTGCGCGCTATCCTACCCTCGATTGACAAGGGCAGACACGCTTTCCAGCGGTAAAAAGTTGGCGCTGGACATCGTCATCGTCCTCGGTGGGCGGTCGGCACACCGTCCTCCTCTTCCTCGCCAGCTAGAGTTTTACTCGCCGGAAAGTCCTACGGAGTTTTTCGGGAGCGGAAATTGTGCCTGACGAGGCTGACGAAGCAGGCGGGCTAATGCCCGCCAATGAGGAAAACGAAGCCAGGTACGGTTTCAGCCCCGAAAAACCGTGTCTTCCCTTGTCAATCGAGGGTACCTTTGCAATATCTCTCCCTCCGGCGGCTACGCCGCCACCTCCCCCGTCAGGAGGAGGCTTGGTTAGAACCACATGATGCGACAAGGCGTGCATCGCCACACCGCCATCACAAATAAAAAAGCTGCCTGTCGGCAGCTTTTTTGTGTTGCGGTTCAGAATATGCGGGCGAGCAGGCGGGTGACGTCCTCCGCCGTGATTTTACCGTCGGCGTTCAGGTCGCCGTCGGCGGTGTAGGTGCCGTTCAGCGCGGCGCGCGCCGCCAGCAGAACATCGCGCACCGTGACTGCGCCGTCGCCGTCGAGGTCGCCGGAAGCCGCCATCTCCCAGGTGAGCGTATGCGCCGCGTTCATCGTCGCGGTGAAGGTCACCTCATACACCGTGCCGTCGGGTGCGGCGCCGGTCTCGGCCAGCGGGGCCGCGGCGGTGTCCTTTGCAAGCCTTGTCACCTCGACCGTCCTGCCGTCGAGTTTGACGTTCTCGATCGCCTTTTCGCTGTGGATGCGGACGGTGTAGGTGCGCGCCGTGTAATCCGTCGTGAATGCGCCCTCCGCCTTTGCGATGGCGAGGCTGCCCTGTGCGCCGGTTTCGGTATGCGTAAACAGCGTCTTCCGCACATCGCCCGTCCTGTAATCGACGGTTTCGCCGTCGTCCTCACAGAGCGTGTAGCTGCCGTCGCCACCATCAAAAACGTTGAGCGACAGCGCTGGGAAGTCCGCGGCCTCGATCGGCGAGACGACCTTGACGGCGGGCAGAACCGCACCGTCTCTTGCGAAGAGCGGCGTGGTCTCGATGCCGTTGCAGACGCGCACCGTGCCGCCGCCTGCGTAATGCGTCCCCGTGAACACGTCCGTCCAGCCGCCCGCGGGCAGATAGACGTCGCGCGCGGACATGTTTTTCTCGGACGGCAGCTCGTAGAGCAGATAGCAGGACGCCGTGCTCGTGCCGTCGTAATACTCGACGCGGATGTCGTAGGTCACGCCGGCGCGCAGCAGCGTCTCGGTGTTGACCGCGGAGGCAAGCCAGCTCGACTTCCATGCGTCCACGAGGAGCTCGCCGTTGATATAGACACGCATACCGTCGTCGGCCGCGCCGCCGAGGTAGCAGTCAAACGCGGGCGTGATCTTCCCCTCGAAGATGCCGGAGAACAGGTTGACGCGCACCGAGGCGTCCGGCGACTTTGTCCCCCAGTTGAGCTCGATATTCGGCACGGTCGTTTTGTAGACCGCCTTGGAATGATCGGTGCGGCTGTTGTAATACGAAGCCGTCAGCCCCGCCTCACCGAACCAGGACGCGGGTACGACGCCGTCGCCCTCGCCGTAGGCGCTCCAGAGCGGCGCGACCAGCAGATCGCGGCCGAGCAGGTATTGCGTATTGTCCTTCGCCGCCGCGCTGTCGTCATAGAAGTCGGTGCGCCGCGTGATCGGCATACCGGTCTCATACGCCTCGTGACCGAGCGTGTAGAACAGCGGCAGCAGGTTGTAGCGCAGGTTCATGTATTTCTTCACGATCGCCTGCGTCGCCGCGCTGTAGGTGTAGGGCAGCTTGTCGTACTTCGCGCCGCCCGACTCCATCGTGGAGTGAATGCGGAAGATGGGCGACAGCGCGCCGTACTGCATCCAGCGCGTGTACATCGCCTCGCTCTGCTCCTTGGCGCGCTTGAAGCCGCCGAGGTCGGAGGACAGGTAGGGCGACGCGCCCGCCGTGGTCTTGGACACCATGTTCTCGATCTCGCGGCGCAGCTGCATCGCCTCGCTGGTGATGTCGCCCGTCCACTGGATGCCGTAGCGATGACCGATGACCGACGGCGCATTTTCCACATAGCCGTGGCGCACCCAGTCCGCATTGCTGAGCAGGAACAGGCGCTTGGTCGAAGAGTAGCTTGCCAGAATATCGTTGTACAGGATCTCGCCGAAGGTGGTGAAGGTGATCGAATCCTCATAGGGCGAATGCAGCGTGTAGCCCCAGTTGCGGTCATACCACCAGCCGTCCACGCCGAGCTTCAAGATGTTTGTCAGATTCTCGGTGTGGTACTTGAGCTCCTCCGGGTCAAGCGCCTGCTTGTCGGTCTTGTGCGTGTGGTCGTTGAACAAAACCATGACCCCGTTTTTATGCGCCCAGTCGACAAACCCCTCCATATCCGGGAAATTGCCCTTGTCGATGTCGTAGCCCGTGCCGTCCGCGCCCGCGCGCCACTTGGTGTCGATGACGAGGATGTCGAGCGGGAAGCCGTTTGCCCGATAGTTCTCCACGACCGCCTTGTAGTCGGCGTCCGTCCAGTTCTGATAGCGGCTGTACCACGAGCCGAAGGTCTTGATGTCCGAGATCGGCGTGCGCCCGGTGACCTCGGCAAAGCGTGTGCGCAGCGTCGCGGCATCGCCGTAGGCGAACATCACATAGACGTCGGTCGCGTCATAGCGCTCCCAGCCGCTGTAGGCGTCGGTCGAGCCGACATAGGCCGCGCCCTTCTCCGCCGGGAGGATACGCGGATAGTCGAGGAGCGCATAGACCTCGGGCGTGTCGCCGGGGTCGGGCAGATCGTGATAGAAGCCCGCCGTGCGCACCTCCTGCGTCGCGGTCTTCGACACGGTCCAGACGGGGCGGCCGTCCGCGGCGAAAATCTCGACCGCGTCCGCATGATAGCCGCGGTCGGTGTAGAGCTTCACCGTGTAGGCTGCGGTCTCGGCAATAAGGCAGTTCCCCTCGGTGCGCGTCTTCGCCGCGACGCCGGTGAAGTCGCCGCGCCCGGCCGCGATCAGACTGACGCGGTCCTCAAAGCCGTGCTCGCCCTTCTCTTCCACGCGGATCACCGCGTCGGACAGCAGCTCGACGCGCGTCGTCCCGCTCTCCAGCGTGACGATCTGCGCCTCGGCCGCCGCGAGCGGCATCACGAGCAGCAGACCGAGCAGCGCACAGAAAAGCGCCGCCCATCGACCGATAAAATGTCTCATAGCATCAACCATCCTTTTCGGCTGTATTTGCAATTTGATGATACAGAAGAATTATACACTTTACAAGACAAAGATTGCGATATTTCCCGAAAAAATGTTTGTTTTTCGCGAATATATGCAAAAGGCGGGCGACAAAACGTCGCCCGCCCCATGGTGCATTCGGTTTTGCGCTCATTTCCCTGCGCTGACCGCGCGCAGGATCTGCACGACGTCGGCAAGCGTCAGCGCGCCGTCGCCGTTCATATCCGCCGCAGGCAGCTTGCCCGCGGACGTGGCGTTGAGGATGGCGCGCAGCGCGTACAGCGCATCCAGAACGGTCACGGCGCCGTCGCCGTCCGCATCGCCGAGCACGGTGTCGATCGACGACCAGGTCAGCGTGTGCGGCGATGCAAGAGCCGCGTCAAAGGTGATCTCGTACACGTCGCTGTCGGGCGCCGCGCCGGTCTCGGCAAACGGCTGTGCGGACGCGTCGCGCGCGATCTTCGTGACGCTGACGGCCTTGCCGTCCAGCATCGCCTTCGTCACGACCTTCGTCCCGTGGACGCGGACCGTGTAGGTACGGCTCGTATAGCTCGTTTGGAAGTCACCGGCCGCCGCCGCGATCTCCAGCGTGCCGCCCGTGACGTTTGCGATGTGGGTGAACGCGGTCTCGCGCACCTTTCCCGTCTGATAGGACAGCGACTCGCCGTCGTCCTCATAGAGCGTGTAGCTGCCGTCGCCGCCCGCAAAGACGTTGAGCGACAGCGCCTTGAAGTCTGCGCCGGTCATCGGCGAGACGACCTTGACCGCGGGAATGACCGCGCCGACTCTTGCGAAGACGGGCGAAGTCTCGATGCCGTTGTAAACGCGGTATGTACCCGCCTTGGTATAGGTCTTGCCGGTGAAGAGGTCGATCCAGCCGCCCTCGGGAATATACACGTCGCGCGCAGTCACGCCCTTGTCGGTCGCATGCGCGTAGACCATGCGGCAGACCGCGCCGCCCGAGCCTTCGCGGAACGCGAATTTCAGCGTGTAGGTCTGTCCGGCTTTGAGCAGATTGGTCATATCCATGTAGGAGACGAGCCAGCCGCCCGTCCACTTGTTGACGACCAGCTTGCCGTCCACCCAGATACGCACGCCGTCATCCACGACGCCGCCGATGTAGCAGTCCTCGGCGGGCGTGAACTTGCCCTCGAACACGGCCGAGAAGCCGTCTGCCTTAACGCCGGACGCAGGCGAACCGTCGCCCCAGTCGAAGTCGATGTCGGACGCCTTGCCGGTCGCGGCGACATCGCCGGACATGGTGGTGTTGTTGTAGTAAGTGACGGTCAGCCCCTCCGGGAACCACGCCGCGGGAACCACGTCGTCGCCCTCGCCGTAGGCCGTCCAGAGCGGTGCGACAAGCAGGCTGTCGCCCAGCAGGTACTCGGTGTTGTCCTCGGCCTCGGGCGTGTCATAGTAGAAGTCGAGGCGGCGCGTGATCGGAAGCCCCGTCTCATACGCCTCGTGCCCGAGCGTGTAGAACAGGGGCAGGAGGTTGTAGCGCATGTTCATGTAGTTGCGGACGATGTTCTGCGTTGCCGCCGTATACCGGCTGCTGTAGGGCAGCTTGTCGATCTCCTTGGAATAATCGGAGGAGGAATGGATGCGGAAGATCGGCGACAGCGCGCCGTACTGCATCCAGCGGGTGTACATCTCGCCCGACTGCTGCTCGGCGCGCATGAAGCCGCCGAGGTCGGAGGACATGTAGGGCGACGAACCAGCCGTGGTCATCGAGACCATGTTGGTCAGCTCGCGGCGGAGCTGGAGCGCCTCGCTGGTGATATCGCCCGACCACTGAATGCCGTAGCGATGGCCGATGATCGAGGTGCGGTAATTGATCTTGCCGTTCAGCACCCACTCGGCGTTGGCCATGAGGAAGACGCGCTTGTCGCCCGCATAATCCTTCAGAATATCGTTGTACACGACCTTGCCGAACGTGGAGGCCACGATGCCGGTATAGGGCGAATTGAAGTTGTAGCTCCAGTTGCGGTCATACCACCAGCCGTCCAGCCCCAGCTTCAGAATGTTCTGCAGGTTCTCGGTGAAGTACTTCAGCTCCACGGGGTCGAGCGCCTGCCGGTTCGTCTTATGTACATGGTCATTGAAGATGGTCATCACGCCCGCCGCCTTCGCCTTGGTGAGGAAGCCCCGCATGTCCGGGAAGGAGGTCGTGTTCAGGTCATAGCCCGTGCCGTCCGCGCTTGCCCGCCAGTTGGTGTCGATGGTCAGCACGTCCAGCGGGAAGCCGTTCTTGCGGTAGTTCTCGATCACGGCGAGGTATTCCTCGTCCGACCAGTCCTGATAGCGGCTGTACCACGAGCCGAAGGTCTTGATGTTCGAGACCGGCGCGCGCCCGGTGAGCGCAACGATGTCGCTGCGCAGCTGCGCCGCCGAGGAATCGGTGAGGAACAGGTACACGTCCCGATAGTCGTTGTAGGCGAGCGTCAGCTTCCAGTCGCTGTAGTTGTCGGTCGAGCCGACGTAGGCTGCACCCTTGGCCGCGGGAATCACGCGCGGCGCGTCCGCCAGCGCAAACACGGCGGGCGTGTCGTTCGGGTCGGGGAGCTTGGTGTAGAACCCGTGGATCGGCACGGTGTCGTCGTTGTCATAGGAATACTTCCACACGAGCTTGCCGCTCCCGTCGGTCACCTCGACCGCGTCGGACGCCAGTGTGGTGCGGTTCTTGTACAGCTTGACCGTGTAATTTGCGGTCTTCGCCAGATAATAGCTGCCGGTGGAGCTTGTCGTCGCGGCGACGCCGGGGAAATCGTCTCTGCCGACGGCAACCAGCGAAATGCGGTCTTCAAAGCCGCCGTTCACCTTCTCCTCCACGCGGATCACCGTGTCAGACAGCAGCTCGACGCGGACCGAGCCGTTTGACATCGTGACGACGCCCGCCTGCACGGCGGAGGCGGTCACTGCCCCTGCAAAAGCAAGCAGACAGAGCAGCGCGGGTATGAAAAACTTACGAAGATGTTTCAAGTTCTTCCCTCTCTTTTTATATAGGATAAGGCTTTTCTCTATATTACCATTATGCAGCGGAAGCGCGGTTTTTGCAATCGCGTTTTGTTAGTTTTTTCTCAAAAACATTTCGATTTGCCTGTTTTCAGACCCCAAAAATTCAAAAATTTTTGAATTACTTTTGTATGCCGCATCCGCCGTGCAAACGCGCCGAAAAGAGGGCGCATACGCGCCCTCTCCGCTCTTGTTTTATCCTCGGGTATCCATCGCCACATTGACGACGGGGATCCCCCGTGCAAACGCATAATCCACGGTCTGCTTCGTGCCGCCGCTCGGCGACGTCAGATAGCAGATGCAGGCGGCGGACGCATCCACCAGCGCGCGGTTGCGCTTCTGCATACAGCCGGGGGAATAGCTGTCGCTGACGTAGATGACCTCGTCGGCGCGCGCCAGAATGTTTTCATACACGCGGCGGCTGTAATCGCTCCACTTCGCGGTCTGGTCGCGGCAGGGGAGCATCAGCACCAGCTTCACATCATAGCCCTGCTGCTTGAGGGAGCAGATGTAGGTCGCGGCAAAGGTGTCAAATCCCAGCGCCCCGCCGCAGGCAAAATAGCGAAAGCCGTTTTCCATCAGCACGCGCACCATCGGCTCGACGTTGCGCACAAGCTGGTCGTAGGTCATCGCCGAAATGTCCCTGTGCCCGGTAAAGCAGCAGGTGTTACGCTTTTCTCTCATCCAGCAGCCGCTTCACTTTCAGCACGGCGAGCTGCGTCTTCGCGTCGGGGATCTCGCCGCGCATGACCATCTCGCAGAGCGTGTCGATGTGGATCTTCTCCACGGTCAGAAATTCGTCCTCGTCCAGATGCTGCCCGTCGTTTTCGGTATGCAGCCCCTCGGCAAGGTACATCTCGATCACCTCGTCCACAAAGGCGGGCGTGGTGTAGAGCGGGCCGAGGTCGGTATATCGGTCGGCGCGGTAGCCGGTCTCCTCATAGAGCTCGCGCTTCGCCGCCTCCAGTCTGTCCTCCGCCTTGGAATCCAGCTTGCCCGCCGGGATCTCCAGCAGAACGCGCGCATGCGGATAGCGGAACTGCCGCTCGACGAGCACATTGCCGTCCGGGAGCAGCGGAAGCACACACACCGCGCCGACGTGGCGGATAACCTCGCGGATCGTCTCATGTCCGTTCGGCAGGCGGACGGTGTCGCGGTACAGATGTACGACTCTGCCGTCGTAAAGCAGCGTCGAGGTCAGCGTCTCCTCGGTGAGCTGCGCCGCCGTATATGCTTTGTCGCTCATTTGCTTTCCGCTCCGTCTATCTTGGCACGCAGGGCGGCGATGATGAGATCGGCGCACTGCCCGGGCGTGAAGTGATCGGTGGACAGGCAGAGGTCATAGTTGCCGGGATGCCCCCACACCTTGCCCGTATGGTACATATGGTAGTCGGCGCGGTACTTGTTGACGCGATCCACCTTTTCATAGGCCGCCTTCAGCTTGATGGCGTGATCCGCCGCTTCGCGCGCGGCGCACTTGCCGTAAGAGCCGCTGATAAACACGCGCAAAAGCCCCGGAAAGTCGGTGAGGATCGAGTCGGCACAGCGGCCGATGATGACGCAGGAGGACTGCTCCGCGAGACTGCGGATGACCTTGGCCTGATAATTATACAGGTTTTCATTGGAGGTAAAATCCGCGCTCTCGGGCGGGATGACCTCTCCCCCGTAGGACTTGCGGGACACCTTGAACAGCAGCGTCTTTTTCAGCTTTTCATCCGCGCGGGCAAACAGCTCCTCGCTGATGCCGCTGTCGTCCGACGCCAGGCGCAGCAGCTTGCTGTCGTAATACTCAACGCCGAGCTTTTTTGCCAGCGTTCTGCCCACCTCGACGCCGCCGCTGCCGCAGCTTCTGCCGAGTGTGATTACAAAATGTTCCATGATGAAACCCACCTCTCAAAGTGCATTTTGTCTGTGCTTTCATTTTAGCACACCGCGGCGGACAATGCAAGCGTCCGCCGCAATTTTTTCCGAAAATTACCGTCCCTCCGACCGCCGTGCATCCAGATCCAACACAAGCGCGCCGCCGAGGGCAAGCACGGATGCAATGTATGCGCCGCGCAGCAGCTCGAAGGCGGTGTCCCGCCGCAGCGCGTCGGTGGGCGCGCCCCCGGCATAGAGCGCCACGCCGAGCAGATAGACGCCGACGACGGCCATGCATATGTAGAGCAATCGGGCGGCCGGCGGCATGAGCGGCGGCGGATTCGGTCGTTTCGGCATGGTCATTCCTCCGTTTGCATAATTTTGCAGCATTTTTTAAGCTTCCGCGCGCAGCGCGGATGCAGATGCGGCATTTTCCACTCTATTGTAACACGAAAAAACCCGCGATTCCACCTGTTATATATGGGAAAAGTGTCATTTTCTGCGATTTTATAAACATTGTGTAAAAAGATGTCGAACCCGGGAAAAATGCGCGGAAGCCACGGGGAAAAACCACGATTTTATTTGCATGAATTGTCATTTTATTCCTATCGTCGCGCTGTTTTTTCCATGCCGTTTTCTGCAAATCGGACACTTCGTTTTCTTTTGCGGTAAAAGCAGCGCCGTTTTGGTGCACTTTGTCAAAAAAACGCCGCCGGAATTGTGCATACAGTCGAAATTCGGGCAGCGGTATGCACGGCCGCCTGCGGTATAATGGGTACACATCGAAAAGCATCAAGGAGTGATTCAGTTTGGCATCGGAAATAGCATCGGCCGATTTACGTTCTGTTGTGAATGCAGTCGGCCGCGAAATCGAAATTACCTACCGCCTTGTCCGTGAGCCGGACGGCTACGGACTGTCCGCGTGCATCACCGGCGATCCCGGGGGCGCTGTACGCATCGAACGGCTGACCGCCGATCCGGCAGCGGCAAAACAGATTCTCGCGCTGCTTGCGGAAAATCAGGTGTTCCCCTACAACATCTGCGAGGTCCTCGACGACCTGCTTGCAGTTGACCCCATGATCTGACGCCGTCGGCGTCGGGTCGATCATCTCCGTGTAAATACTTCTTTTATTTGATTTTGTTAAAGAAAAGCCGTGAGCTGTGCTCCGGCTTTTCTTTATTGTATGGGATTGTATGGGCGGCGGCATTTTTCGGTTTGTACAAAAGCCGCACATACCATTCGGCTCCCCTGTGCAAGGGGAGCTGTCACCGTAGGTGACTGAGGGGTTGTTTCTTTGCTTTGCAACAATCCCTCCGTCGGCTACGCCGCCACCTCCCTTTGCACAAGGGAGGCACAGATAGATTGTGAAAAATGCTCCGTCTGTCTCCCGCCGTTTTTTATATGCGGCGACAATGCTCCGAGTATAGAATAGCACGCCTGTAAACCATTGTCAATACAAAAAGATTATATTTCTGTAATATGTTTCAGCTTCAATAGTAAAACTATAAATATACCCGCTTTCGTGTCCTCTTAAAGTTATATCGAATAACCGCTTTTTGATATAAAATTAAGATGAAATATGAGATCGGTGGTGACTGTATGTTCAAGGTAGATACAAAATTCAAGAACGCGAATGTTTCCCGTACCATTCGGTTTACCGAAGACCTGTACGAAGACCTCGCGACGTTGGCGCAGCAGAACGGCATTTCGTTCAACAACCTCGTGCTGCAATGCTGCCGCTATGCCCTCGATGACATGGAGGACAGCGGCAAATAAGGGCGCACATGCGCAGGCGCGGTGCGGCATCTTTTCGGTCGGTGCAAAAGCCGCACATACCATTCGGCTCCCCTGTGCAAGGGGAGCTGTCACCGTAGGTGACTGAGGGGTTGTTCTTTTACTTGGCAACAATCCCTCCGGTGCGCGTGATGTTTCCCGTAAGGGAAACCCATTAGGAACGCAGCGCGTTCCGTACCACACTCCCTTTGCCGGGGGGAGGCACAGATAGATTGTGAAAATGCACCATCTGTCTCCCGCCGCATCCAAGCCTTCCCCGTTGGGGAAGCCTTAAACACGCAAAAAACCGCTCGTTTCCGAGCGGTTTTTTGCGTTTGTTCATTCAGCGGGAGCGGTAGACCGCGCCGCAGATATAACCGTATGCCCAGTGCGAGCTGTCCACATCGGCAATGCGCACGCCGCTGCCGTTTTTCACACCGGCGACGCGGTTGAGCACGGTGACAAGTTCCGCGCGCGTGATGTTGTCATCCGGGCGGAATCTGCCGTTGTCGCCCTTGAGGTAGCCCTCCTTGCTCATGGCGTAGATATAGCCGTATGCCCAGTGCTTGACCGACACATCGTCAAAGCGTTTGGAGGATGCGACGATGACATTCTTCGTATCCAGGCCGAGCGCCAGCGCCAGCACCTTGGCAAGCTCACTGCGCTTGATGTTCGCGTCGCCGCGGAACGTGCCGTCCTCATAGCCGTCCAGCAGCTTTGCGCCGACGAACTTGGCCACCATCGCCTTATGCGCCTTGTCCACATCGGTGAACACGGTGTCCGACGGCTCGGCATACGAATCAAACAGCTTGTCCATCGCCTCGATGACCTCATAGCGGGTCGCCTTGTCCTCCGGGCGGAACCGGCGGTCGTTCGGCAGCTTCATATAGCCGCCCTTGGATGCATCCGGGACGAGATAGACTTCGCTCTTGCCGTCCTTGACGAGATAGAGCAGGCTGAGAATATCCGAGGTCTCCGCCGTCTCGTACATGGCGCAGGCCTTGACAATGGTCGTCTGCGTGAGGACGAGCGGCTCGTCCGGATCAAACTTCGTGCGCGTCGCCTTGCGCGTGGGGTCCTTGCCGCCGAGCGCGTAGTAGATATCCGCCTCGCCGAGCGGGCAGGTGAAGCTGACCTTCGTGCCCGCGGCAACCAGGCCGTCCTCCACCGAGGCCGTCACGTTCGGCACACGGTAGTCCGAGAGGTCCTTCGTGCCGCGCGCGATCGTGACCGTCTTGGTGGTGCCGCAGTCCTCGCAGGTGTACGCGGCCTTGCCGGTCGTGCTCGAGGTCGGCAGCTTCGTCAGCGTCAGGTCGCCGTAGCTGTGATCGGTGCGCGGGATGTCCACATAGACATACTCGCCGCAGCGCTTGCACTTGGCGCGCTTACTGCCGGATTCCTCGCAGGTCGCCCTCTTGTAGACGCGCCATGCGGAGGAGGAGTCGGCGGGGAGGTCGTGGCCGAGCGCCTTCTTGGTCGCGCTCACGGTCACATTGCCGCAGCGCTTGCAGGTGTAGGTGATCTTGCCGCTCTCGGTGCAGGTCGGGCCGCCGCTCTCCTTGTAGTCATGGCCGAGCGCGTTCTCGCTCTTGAGCGTCAGCTCCTTGCAGCGGGAGCACTGATAGGTGCTTTCGCCGCGCGCCGTACAGGTGGCGGAGGTGCTCTTGAACACCGAGAAGTCGTGGCCGAGCGCCTTGATCTCCTCGGTCTTCTCCTCGGCGCAGCGGGTGCAGCGGAAGACGGCCTTGCCCGCCTCGGTGCAGGTGGGTGCGGTCTTTGCGGTTTCTTTCCATTCGTGGCCGAGCATATCGAGCTTCTCGGTCGTTTCCGTGCCGCACATCGAGCACTTGTAGGTCACAGAGCCCGCCTCGGTGCAGGTGGGGGCGACGCGCGCCGACTCGACAAAATCGTGCTCCAGCATCGGGATCTCCTCGGTCTTCTGCGCACCGCACTTGGAGCAGACATAGGGGATCGAGCCCTTCGCCGTGCAGGTGGCGGGCACGCGGCCGACCTGTTCAACATAGTTGTGGTTGCATTCCGCCGCCGCAGCGCCGAGCGCCAGTGCGAGCGCCGTAACGAGCAGAAGGGCAAGCGTCAGAATCTTTTTCTTCATTTCGGGCTCCTTTTTACTGTCTGTATTCCTTGTTTTTTCGTCATTCCGCGGGGAAACTTCCCCGAAAATATCATACCATGCGCCGCATGACTTGTCAATGCCGCGGGCGCGCAGCTTCGGAAAATCTTAATCTTTCGTGACGATCAGCTCAAGCTTGGCCGCGCCGTTCTGCACGGTGATGAGATTGTCGCCCGCGCCGAGGGCAAGCGTGAGCGAGAAGCTGCCGTCCTTTTTGCGGTAGGGCGTGATGCCGTTGATGCTGATCGGGTAAGCGAGGTTCGATTTGCCGGTGAGCGTGAGCGACGCGGCGGTGACGTGTGCGCCGTCCTCCACCGCGGCCAGCACAGGCAGGCTGCCGTCGTCCACATAATCCGGGTAGGAGATCGCCTTCGAGAACAGCGCCTTTACCTCGTCGGTCACGCCGCCCGCGTTGTCGCGCAGGGCGGTATAGCCGTAGTACAGGCTGCCCCGGTAGGCGTACAGGTCGCGCGCATATTCGGTCTGCTTCGTCATCTCGCCGCGCTCCATCTTCCCTTCGGCGTAGCGGTACGCGCCGTGGTTGATGTAGAGATCGACCCCGCTGGAATCGAGCGCGCGGTTCCACCATTCGCAGAGCGTGTCATAGCGCGCGCTCGCGGTGTCAAACGACCAGTAGAGCTGCGGCGCAAGGTAATCGACGTAGCCGCCCGCGACCCAGGCGAGCGCATCGCAATAGATCGCGTCGTAGGCCGAGAGGCCGCGCGTCGCGCTGCCGCCGTTTTCGCCGTCCCCGTTCCTCCAGATGCCGAAGGGGGACACGCCGAAGCGGACGGCGGGATCCGCCGCCTTGGCGGCGTCGTAGCAGGCCTTGACGAGCTTGTTCACGCTGTCGCGCCGGAAGTCGGCGCGGTCGGCGAAGGCCGCCCCGTAGGCGGCGTAGGCCGCGTCATCATCAAAGGCGGCGCCGTCCACCGGATAAGGGTAGAAATAATCGTCAAAGATAATGCCGTCCACCGCGTAATTCTCGCAGATCTCGCGCACGCCGTCGGCAGCGAGCTGCCGCACCTCGGGCAGTCCCGCGTTAAAATAGAGCTTGCCGTCCGCGTAGGCGACGACGGTTTCCGGATGCTTTGCAGCGTAGCTGTCGGCGGGCAGCAGGGTGCGGTCGGTCTGCGGATAGGCGGCGCTGCCGGTCGTCACGCGCAGCGGGTTGACCCAGGCGTACACGGCGATCTGCTTTTCGTGCGCCGCGCGGGTGAGGTGGCCGAGGCAGTCGAAGTCGCCGTCGGGCGCTTTGCCCGCCTCGCCGGAGACAAATCTCGACGCCGGGAACAGCGACGAGCGGTAGAGCGCGTCGGCCGCGGGGCGCACCTGGAAGAAGATCGTATTGAACCCGGCGTCGGCGGCAAAATCCACGATGCCGTTAAGCTCGGCGGCGAGCGCCGAGGCGCTCATGCCCTGCCGCGACGGGAAATTGATGTTGTTGACGGTGGCGATCCACAGGCCGCGCATCTCGGCGTCCGCGTCCCGGAGGCCGGCCAGCGCCGTCGGCGGCGCCTCCTCCTCGGGCATCGCGGGCGCGGCGGCGACCGTCGGGCCGGAAAACAGCAGCACGAGCGGCAGCACCGCGGAAATCAGCAAAAGAAGCAGGGCGCACGAAAGCAGGATGTTCAGTTTCTTCTCACTCATTTTTTGCCTCCTTCGTGCAGGCTCGTCCGCCCGCACGGTAAAGCCTATGCGGGTGCGCGGACGGAATATGCAGACGCGCCGAAAACGGCTCGCTTTGCCCTATTCTATCATCTTTGTCGAAAAATGTCCAGTTTTCCCTCACGGCTTTTCTTGCTTTTTCGCCGCAGGCATGATAAAATAGCTGACGGACAACTGTTTTTCGGAAAGGACACCCATGAAAAAGGTAGAATTATATACGGACGGTGCCTGCAAGGGCAATCCCGGCCCCGGCGGCTACGGTGCGATCCTCGTCTACGGCGGGATTGAAAAGGAGTTTTCGGGCGGCGAAGCGCTGACCACCAACAACCGCATGGAGCTGCTCGGCGCGATCACCGGGCTGGCCGCGCTGAAGGAGCCGTGCGAGGTGGTGCTGACCTCGGACTCGAAATACCTCGTGGATGCCGTCAACAAAAAATGGGCGGTCGGCTGGCGCCAAAAAGGCTGGAAAAAGAGTGACGGCAAGCCCGCGCTCAACATCGACCTGTGGGAGCGGCTGCTCGACCTGCTCGACATGCACCGCGTCACCCTCATCTGGGTCAAGGGGCACGCCGGGCATCCCTACAATGAACGCTGCGACCGTCTCGCCGTATCGGAGGCTGAAAAATTTCTTTCATGAGTATCATAGAAACCAGAGTTAAAATTGAACGCACGCGCATCACCCCGGCACACGCGGCCGAGCTGCAAAGCCTGTTTGCGGCCTCGCCCTCCCCGGTCATCTGCGACCGCAGTGCGGGCAACGTGCTGATGTGGGAGGCGGCGCTTGACACCGAGCTTGTGACGGCGGACGGCCATGTCGCCCTCGCCGAGCACTGCGGCAAAAACCTTTGCTTTTCGCCCGCGGCGGGTGCGGCCGACGTCGTCCCGACCGTGCGCGCCCTGCTCGATGCCTACGGCACGCCGCTGCGCCTCTGCCCCGTCGGCGAGGACGAAAAGGCCCCGCTCGAGGCCGCCTTCGGCGACCGCATCCGCTTCGGCGCAAATGACGGCGCGGCGGACTACATCTACGACGCCGCCGACCTGCGCCAATTTCACGGCAAAAGCTACCACACGCAGAAAAACCACGTCAACGCATTCCTGCGCGAGCATCCGGATTACCGCTTCGAGCCGCTCACGGCGGAAAACGCCGCCGCGCTTGCCGCCTTCTTCGACGCCTACACGGCGGCGGACGACGACGACAGCGCCTCGGCCAAAGAGGAGCTTGCGGCCTGCCGCCGCATTCTTCCCCTGCTCGGCCGTCTGCCGCTCGACACCCGCCTGCTGACCGACGGCGGCCGCATCCTCGGCTTTTCCGTCATGGAGAAGATCGGCGACACGCTGATGATCCACATCGAAAAGGGGCTGCCCGCCGTGCGCGGCATCTACCCGATGCTGGTGACGCTGGAGGCAAACGCCTACCCCGACGTGCGCTTTGTCAACCGCGAGGAGGACGACGGCAACGAGGGTCTGCGCCGCTCCAAGCAATCCTACCATCCCGTGCGGCTTTTGCAGAAATATTATGCGGAGATCGTCTGAACGTGCATAAAACGATTCCCCCGGGCGTATGCTGTACCAAATACGCCAAGGGGGAATTTTTCTATGTTCGTCCGCTCCGTCCGCATGAGTACGCTGAAATTTGCTTCGATCGCCGCGCTCGCATTTCTCGCGATCCTCGCGCTGATCCTGTTCATCCCGTCCTACGAGAGCCCCGCGCCCGCCGCGAAGATCGAAAGCGCCGGGGAGCAGATCCGTTTTGACCGCATCCGGGAGGCGGGCGACCGCGTGCAGTTTCTCTCGCAGTTCGGCTACGTCGTTGACGAGACGCCCGTCGAGACATGCGAGGTGCTGATCCCGAAGGAGTTTGACCGTGTCTTCGCCGCCTACAACGAGCTGCAAAAGAGCGAGGGGCTGGATCTCTCGCGCTACAAGGGCAAGCGGATGATGCGCTACACCTACAGCGTCACCAATTATGACGGCTATACCGACCCGGTCTATGCCAACATCCTGGTCTACAAGAACCGCGTCGTCGGCGGCGACGTCTGCTCGGCCGACCCGAGCGGCTTTGCGCACGGTCTCACCAAGGGCTGATGCACACTTTCGGCGGCGATTCATAACATGACAGTGGGGGAGGCAAAGGGTGCGCCCGCCGCACTTTGCGCTTTCCACACATAAGAAAGGATCGGTCATGTTTATGAACAACTGCCTTTGCAATCTGTTTGACGGCAATAACTGCACCTGGATCATCATCCTTGCGCTGATTATTCTTCTGTTCGGCTGCTGCTGCGGCTGATCGCACACCAACGAAAAAAGCGACGGCTCCGGCCGTCGCTTTTTGTCTGTATGCAGCTTTTATTCCTCGACAAACTTCACGCCGTCTTCCTCGCTCATGGACGCAATGCGCGCCAGCGATTCCACCCGGACGCCCATCGAACGGATGAGCTCGCCGCCCGGCTGATACGCCTTCTCGATGACGATGCCCGCGCCGACCACCGTCGCGCCCGCATGGCCGATCAGCTCGATCAGCCCCTTGAGCGCGCTGCCCTTGGCGAGAAAATCGTCGATGATGAGCACCCGGTCCTCGGGGCGCAGAAACTGCTTGGAGACCACGATGTCATAGGTCGTGCCGTGCGTGTAGGACTCGACCTTCGCGGTGTACACGTCCGCATAGATGTTGTTGGTCTTCGTCTTCTTGGCAAAGACGACCGGCACGCCGAAATACTCCGCGGTGAGGCAGGCGATGCCGATGCCGGACGCCTCGATCGTGAGGATCTTATTCACGCCGCAGTCCGCAAAGCGGCGGTGAAACTCGCGGCCGAGCTCGCTCAAAAATTTTACGTCGATCTGATGGTTGACAAAGCTGTCCACCTTCAGCACATTGCCCGCGCCGACCTTACCGTCCTTCAAAATCCGTTCTTCCAGCAGTTTCATGTTCTCCAAACCTTTCAATGTCAGTTTTCTTTATAGAATGCCCCGTCCAGGATACCGCCGACAAACGTGGCCTCGTCGTAATAGACATAGCCGTAGATCGTCGGTTCAAGGACGATGGTCAGTTCCGCAACATTTCTCAAGTCCACGTCAAAGCGCGTATTCGTGCCCGCGCGGGTCAGAAGGGTGCTGTACAGCTCCGTGCCGTCGCCGTACAGAGTCAGCTTCAGCGTGTAGTCATCCTCATTCCCGTCTTCCGGCGCGCCGACCAGCACCAGCCGCCCCTCGATCCCCTCAAAGCCGTAGCCCGCGAGGTCAAAGGTGTCGCAGAAGTTGCCGTACAGCACGCGGTCACCCGCATACTCGGTGTCGCCGACGGTGAAGACCGCATTGTGCGTGCGGCGGTAATAGACCTCGTCGCGCCAGCCGCGCACATTGTCGGTGTGCGGCAGATAGTCATAGGCGCGGGTGAGCAGCAGCTTATCCCGCTGGGGCGCGATGTAGTAGGTCGCATACACGTCAAGGTCGGTATGTACGTTGTCAAACAGGGCGCTCCAACCGTCGAAGAGATAGCCCTCGCGGTCGGCAACCTCGGGTGCTTCCGCATCCTCGCCGTAATGCACCTGCTCGGTCTTCAGCAGCGTGCCGTCGATATCGAAAAAGCGGACCGTGAACAGCTCCTTTGCGTAGATCGCCGTGACGATCATACTGCGCTGCACGTTGGTGAAATCACGGTTCCACCCGCGGAAATACAGCTCGCCGCGCTTCTCGGGCATGGTCGGTGCCGCGGCGTCGCCGCCCTCGACCACGGTTTGCAGCGAAACGGTGGTGTAGCCGTCACTGTCCACGAATTTGACCGTGTAATACTCCTTCGGCGCTTCGGTCACGGGCGGCTTTGTCGTGACGGCGGGTGCGGAGGTGCCGGTGACGACGACCTCGGGCGGCTCTGTGCGCGCGGTGGTTGCCTCGGTGGTGACCTCAATGTAGGAGCGCTCGGTCACGGTGATCTGCTCGGCGGCGTCGGGACGTATGGCGGCATCGGTCGAGGCGAGCGTATAGCCGCCGTCCCCGGCCGTGCATCCGGCAAGCGCCGCGGCGATGCACAAAATGCAAAAAAGCAGAAGGCATGGCCTGAAAAAAGCAGCGCTTTTCACGACACAACACCTCCCGCACACCGTTTATGCGACTATTTTACCATAGTTGCGCACAAGATACAAGACGCAATTTTTACAAGTTTTCGCCCTCGACGGCGGTCAATTTGATGATTCGGTCAATGTCATCCGGCTGCACGCGCGCGTCGTTGGCGGCGCGGTTGCGCTTGATCTCGCCGCAACGGCGGCATCGGTAGACGATGACATAGCCCTTTTTCGGGTTCAGCTCCACGCGCACGGGGTCGAGAATACCGTGGCAGGGATTGGCGCGGTCGCCCGGCATATTGTCGATGTGGATCGAGCAGAGACAATACGGGCAATGGTCGCGCGAGGATGAGCCGAGCGGCTCGACCGCGGCGCCGCAGTTGGCACAGGTGAAGCCGCTGTCGTTTTTCGTAAAGCGCTTGCTTTCCATATCTGCTCCTTTGCATGGTCCTGCCTGTCCGCGGGCATACTGTGACTGTACACCGCACAAAGAAAGGAAGAATTCAAAATGAAAATAAAAAATCCGATCCGTCTTGCCGCGCTTGTCGTCGCCGCAGCGCTGCTGACGCTGGCGGCAGCCGCCGCAACGCTCGAAGAAATGTACGAAAACGGCGTGGTCTCGGACGGGAACGTCCGCTTCGGCGATGCACGCGACGGCGCGGTCAGCGACGTCAGCGAGCCGATGCCGGGCGAGGCGCACCGCATCCGGAACGGCTTTGACATCACGATGGCCGACGACGGAGGCGACGGCGCGACCGGCTCGGTCACGGGCGACGACTTCGGGCTGAACGACGACAACATCCTGCCGGGGCGAAGCGGCGCGGAGAGCGGCTCTGCCGCGTCAAGCACCTCCATGCCCGATACCGCTGCCGGGACGGACGGCGCGGGAATGGTCTTCGGGATCATCCTCGCCGTCCTCGTCATCCTCGCCGTGGTCGTCCTCGTGATGCTGTTCATGCCGAAAAAGCGCGGATAGCACAGCGGGGGGATGGAAAAGCCTCCCTTGTGTAAAGGGAGGTGTCGGCGTAGCCGACGGAGGGATTGTTCTATACAATAACAACCCCTCAGGCGCTGCGCGCCAGCTCCCCTTGCACAGGGGAGCCAAATCCCCGCTTACTTATTTCCCCACGCAGAAGTGCGAGAAAATTTCCGAGACGATCGCCTCGGACACGCGGCGGCCGTCCAGCTCGCCGAGCGTGGCGATGGCGCGCTCAAGGTCGCTCGACGCGACGTCCGCGCCCATGCCGCTCTTCACGGCGTGGATCGCATCGCCGACACAGGTGCGCGCCTCGGAGAGCGCGGCAAATTGCCGGGCGTTGGTGATGACGGCGGCGTTCGGCGTCTCGATCGCGCCGACCGAAAAGAGGTTCTCCACGGTCTCGCGCAGGCGATCCAGCCCTTCCCCGCTCTTCGCGCTGATCTCGATGACCTCGCAGAACAGCGTGCGATAACGCGCGGGGATCGTGAACGCGCCGCACCTGACATCGAGCTTGTTCAGAAGCGCAATCTTCGGCGCGCCGATGCCGGAGAGCAGCTCGCACAGCGCGGCGTCCTCGTCCGAAAACGGCTGCGAGGCGTCAAACAGGCAAAACACCAGCTCCGCACCGCGCACGCGGGTCTCCGCGCGGGCGACGCCGATCTTCTCCACCTCGTCCGCCGCGCCGTGAATGCCCGCCGTATCGACAAGGTGCAGCATCACGCGGCCGAGCGGCAGATCGCGCTCCAGCGTGTCGCGCGTCGTCCCCGCGATCGGCGTGACGATGGCGGCGTCCTCCCCGGCGAGCGCGTTGTAGAGCGAGCTTTTGCCGCGGTTCGGCGCGCCGCAGATGACCGTGTTGATGCCCTCGAAAATCGCGCTGCCCGCCCGATAGGTCGAGGCGAGCGCGTCGAGACCCCGCAGAACGGCGGCCGCGCGGTCGGCAAATTCATCGTCGCCGATCTCGGCAAGATCCTCGTCCGGGTAATCAATTTTCGCATAGACCGCGCCGCAGAGCGCGATCAGCTCTTTTTCCGCTTCCTCCAGCTTCCCGCTGAGCGCGCCGCGCCGCTGCGCCGCCGCGATCTCAAGCTGTGCGTCGCTCTTGGCGTCGAGAATCTCGGCGATCGCCTCCGCCTTCGTCAGCGACAGCTTGCCGCCGACAAACGCGCGGCGCGTGAACTCGCCCGCCGCCGCCGGGACAGCGCCCGCGGCAAAGACCGCCTCCAGCACCCGCTCGGTGACCAGCATACCGCCGTGGCAGCTGATCTCCGCCATGTCCTCGCCGGTGTAGGAATGCGGCGCGCGAAAAATCGTGCAAAGCCCGTCGTCGATCACGCGGCCGCCCGACACGATGTCGCCGAAATAGGCGCGGCGAGGCTCCAGCTCATCAACGCTCTTTTTGCACTTCGGAAAAAAGCAGCGACCTGCGACGGCCGCTGCTTCCTCTCCCGATATGCGGATCAGTGCCACGCCGCCCTTACCGCGCGGCGTGGAGACGGCGGCGATGGTGGAGGAAAACAAGGTTTCCGTTTGCATAGCCATGCTCCGTATTCTGAAAAATTATTCTGCGTCGCCCTCGACCGGCGCTGCCGCTTCGGCGGGCGCGGTCTCCGCAGGGACACTCTCCTCCGCGGCCGTGTTTTCCATCGGCGCGCGCTCGGTGCGGCGCGGACGGCGGTTTCCGTCCCGGCGGTCGCCGCGGCGGCGATCATTCGGGCGCGGCAGTCTGCCCATGCCCTTCTCGGTCAGGAAAATCACGACCTTGCGGTTGGAATCCGAGCCGATCGAGTTGGTCGAAACGCCCTCGATGTTCTGGATCTCGGCGTGAATGATGCGGCGCTCATAGGGATTCATCGGCTCGAGCATCACGCTTCTGCCGTACTTCTGCACCTTTTCCGCCTGTCTGCGGGCAAGCTCGCGGAGCTTTTCCTCGCGGCGGGCGCGGTAGCCCGCGACATCCACCGTGATGCGCTCGTGATCGTCCTTGCCCTCGGCGCGGTTGGCCGCGAGGTTGGCCAGATACTGCAGCGCGTCCAGCGTTTCGCCGTGGTGGCCGATCAGCACGGAGGCATCCTTGCCGTCGATCGTGATGCAGCTTGCATTCTCCTCGTCGGTGCCGACGGTGGCCTCCACTTCAATTTCAAGGTTCTTGATGAGCGTCTCGACAAAGGAGACGGCCGCCTTCAGCTCGGCCTCGGTGGTCGGGGTCTTCGGCTTCTTCGGCTTCGGCTCGCTCTGCGCCGGTGCGGGCGCTTTCTCGGCGCGCGGCTTTGCCGGGCGGGGTTCCTTGCGCTCGGGTCTGTCGGTGCGCGGGGCGCGCTCGGGGCGCGGCTCGCGGTCGGCGCGGGGCGCGGGCTTCGGCTCGGGCTTTGCCGCAGGTGCGGGCGCGGGCTTTGCTTCCGCCTTTGCTTCGGGCTTCGGCATTTCCTTCGGTGCGGTCGCTTCTTCCTTTGCCTCGATGAAGGCGACAACCTTTGCAGGCTGCGCGCCGAGACCCAGGAAGCCGCCCTTCTTGCCGGCGCTGACAACCTTCCACTCGATGCTGTCGAGGTCGCCGACGCCGAGCTTTGCCTTCAGCGCTTCAAACGCCTCGTTGACCGTTTTGCCGGTTGCGTAGATTTCGGTAACCATATTTCATATCCGGACGCTTCCGTCCGCCTTTCTCGTATTACTTTTTGTCGCTTTCGTCCTTCAGCTTCGGCGCTTTTTTGTCGCTCTCATCCTTGACGGGGACTTTCTCGCCGTTCAGCAGCGGCTGCGACGTCCCCTTTGCGCCGTCCTTCGGCGCGTCGGGCAGATCCTCGTAGTCATCGTCGTCAATGTGGTGGAGCGAACGGACGCGGGGCAGGTCGGCACGCTTCGTGTCATAGCCCTTGGCCTTCATTTCCTTCTCGGCGCGCTTGTAGTCCTCGTCGGTCAGCACCGGAATGGGCATGGTCTTGGCGAGGATAACGGTCTGCGCGAAGGAAAGGATGTTCTGATAGATCCAGTACAGGCCGATCGCAAGCGGGAACGTGAAGCAGAAGAACAGCGAGAGCAGCGGCATGGACCAGTCCATCATCTGCGTGCTGCATCCGTTTGCCCCCTGTTCGGTCTGCATGGCCTGCGACTGATAGGTGAACTTGCGGGTCAGCTTCATCGTGAGCACCTGCGACAAAAAGCAGATGAGCGGAATGAGCGCATAGAGAATGACGTTGACGATCGTGGGCGCAGCGTCGCCGAAGATCGTCATGGCCGACTTGCCGATGAAGCTGTTCCAGACAAGCATCGGGGTCATCGACAGGTCAAGACCGAGGAAATTGAAGTTCGGCAGGTTGACGAGCGCGGGCATAGATGCCTTGAGGTCGGCCGGGATCTGTGCGATCATGCTGATCTGGTCGATCTTGCCGATGTTCTCCAGCGTCACGGCGCTGCCGCCGACGGTATAGCCGATCTGCTCTGCCAGCTCGACGATCGCGTCCTTGCTCATCTGGCAGATGTAGGTCAGCGGGTTGCGGATGATCTGATACAGAATGATGATGAAGACCATCTGGATGAGAAGCGGCAGGCAGCCGCCAAGCGGGCTTGCGTTCTCCTTCTGCTGAAGCTCCATCAGCTCCTGCTGCATCTTCTGCTGGGTGGCACGGTCGGTGCGCCCGGCATATTTCTTTTTGATGACCGCCTCCTTCGGACGGAGCGATGCCATCTTGATCTGGTTCTTCTGCTGCTTGATGCCGACCGGGATGAAGATCACCTTGATCAGGATCGCAAACAGCAGGAGCGACAGCGCATAGGAATGCGTGAAGCCGTCAAACCAGCGCATGATATACGCAAATGGGATGTTGATAAATTCCATGTTTCAACCGCCGCACAAGCGGCGTCCTTTCATTGCTTGTCCTTGTCTTCGTCGGTTTCCCCGTCCGGTTGTTTGGTGTAGGGGCGAAATCCTTTGTCCGGCACCGGGTCATAGCCGCCGCGGCAAAACGGATTGCAGCGGAGGATGCGGTACACGGTGAGAATCAGCCCGCAGAAAAAGCCGCGTTTTTGAAACGCCTCGAGGGCGTAGGCAGAACAGGTCGGACTGAACCTGCAACAACTCCTCTTATGCGGGGAAATATACTTCCGATACAGCTCGATGAGAAAAATGCAGAGATGCTTCATAGAAGCCCGGTTTTGCGGAGCGCGTATCGGAGATCGCGCTCGATGTCCTGCGTTTTTTTCCCGGTAATGCCCTCGCGCGCGACGATCACGACGAGATGCCCCGTTTTCACGGGCGTAGCTGTATCAATGTTCCGGTATGCGTGCCGGATGATGCGTTTTGCGCGGCTGCGCGCGACGGCGCCGCCGATGCGTTTGCCGACCGTGAGGCCCACGCGGTTGATATACTTCTTTTCGGGATTTGCCTTCATCAGCGCGTGTTTTTTGTAGTCGGGCAGGACATAGACGGCAACGGTCGATGTGACCGCCCGTGCCCCTTTTTTATATGCCTTGGAATACAGATGGTTTTCGCAGATAGCGCGGTATTTCACGGGTCTACCCCTTCCGATTGGTTTTCGCCGGGATCTTCAAAACGGGCCGAATAATCAAAAACCCCGATAACCTCACAAAGAGTTATCGGAGATTTGAAACTCCCGTGGGGAGCGAGGCAGAAAGCGGCTCATCAATAGGTGAGTCTTGCTCTGCCCTTAGCGCGGCGTCTCTTGAGAACCTTTCTGCCGTCGGCAGTTCTCATTCTCTTTCTGAAGCCGTGTTCTTTTTTTCTCTGACGCTTTTTAGGCTGGTAAGTTCTGAGCATTGGTTGCACCTCCTTGCAGTATTTCGGAAGCGGAAACTTCGCGTGTATTCACAATAAGACAATCTATATTATACGAAATCGGATATAGCTTGTCAAGTGTTTTTTGAAATTTAATTCGATGGGATGGACAGTAATTATACCTCCCTCATTGAGGGAGGGGGACCGCGCCAGCGGTGGAAGGAGTTTCGCTCAGAGCAAAACTCCCTCAGTCGCCTTCGGCGACAGCTCCCTCACCGAGGGAGCTGAAAGACAGATTGTGCAGATTCTCCACAAACCCGGTAGGGGTCGGCGCCTCTTAGGCTTCCCCATTGGGGAAGCTGTCGCCGTAGGCGACTGATGAGGGATTGATGCAAGCAAAGCATCACACAATGCTGTGCCTGCTGCCTGCAATCCCTCATCCACCGCGGGTGCGGTCCCCCTTCCCCCAAGGGGAAGGCTTGGAGAACGCGCCGCCCTGCATTTCCTACCTTATTACCTTTACTTCTTCAGCATGTCGCAAAGGATGGTGCGCGCTGCCGCGAGAGCTTCTTCCACCTTCGAGACATCCGCGCCGCCCGCCATTGCGCCGTCGGGGCGTCCACCGCCCTTACCGCCGGTGATCTGCGCGACAGCACCCACCAGCTTGCCCGCGTGTACGCCGCGCTTGACCGCGTCCGCACCCGCGCAGGCCGCAAAGTTCAGCTTGCCGCCTTCCACCGCCGCGATGACCGCGACCGCCGCCGGGTGATTTGCCTTGATCTCGTCGCACAGCGTACGCGCGCTCTGCGCATTGCCGTCGATCTTCGCCGCCGTCAGCTCGATGCCGTCCACGACGACCGTGCTGTCGGCCAGCGACGCAAGCACATTCTGCGACAGCTTGGCATTGGCCGCTTCCAGCTCGCGGTGCAGCTGCCTGATCTCGCTTTGAAGCGCCGCCGCGCGATGTGCGATCTCGGCGGGCGCACTCTTCAGCTCGGCTGCGGCATCCGCCATCAGCTGCTCGCTCTCACGGAGCAGCTCCAGCACGCCGAGGCCGGTCGTGCCCTCGATCCGGCGGACGCCCGCCGCGACCGAAGACTCGGAAATAATCTTGAACAGACCCGCCTTTGCGGTGTTGTCGAGATGCGTACCGCCGCAAAGCTCGGTCGAGAAGTCGCCCATCCTGACCATGCGGACCTTGTCGCCGTACTTTTCGCCGAACAGCGCCATCGCGCCCGCCTTCTTCGCGCTCTCGGGGTCGGTCACCGTGGTGACGACCGGCACGCCCGCCAGGATGTGCGCGTTGACCAGCGCCTCGACCTTTGCAAGCTCCTCCTTGGTCACCGCGGAGAAGTGCGTGAAGTCGAAGCGGCAGCGATGCGCGTCCACATACGAGCCCGCCTGCTCGACATGGCTGCCGAGCACTTCGCGCAGCGCCGCCTGCAGGAGGTGCGCGGCGGAGTGATTGCGCTTGACGGCGTCGCGGCGGACGGTGTCGATCGCGGCATGAACGGTTTCGCCCTTGTTCAGCACGCCGCTCTCCATCCGGCAAAGATGGATGTACACGCCGTCGGTCTTCTTGGTGTCCAGCACGGTGGCCTCGGCATGTGCGGTGCGGATCACGCCGGTGTCGCCGACCTGACCGCCGCCCTCGCCGTAGAACGGCGTCTTGTCGAGGATGAGGCTGAACTCGCCCTCGCTGACGCATTCCTCGGCCTCGTTGTCGCAGAGGATCGCCGCGATCTTTGCATCCGCCTCGGTGTCGGTGTAGCCGACGAACTCGGTGCGGGGCAAATCGGCAAGCAGCGTCTTCGAGGACTCGGACCAGCCGCCGATATTCTTGCGGCGCTCGCGGGAGCGCTGCTTCTGCTCGGCCAGCAGCTTGTCAAAGGTCTCTTCGTCGAGCGTGTAGCCGCGCTCGGAGGCGATCTCGCGCACGAGGTCGATCGGGAAGCCAAAGGTGTCGTACAGCTTGAAGACGTCCGCGCCGGGGATCATCTTTTCGCCCTTGGCGTCCGCCTTTTCGGTCAGCGCGTTCAGGATATCGAGGCCTGCGTCGATGGTGGCGTCAAAGCGCTCCTCCTCCATCGCGATGACCTTCTTGATATAGTCGCGCTTTGTGCCGAGCTCGGGATATGCCGTGATGTTCTGCTCGATCACGACCTCGCAGAGGTCGGAGAGGAAGGCATGCGTGATGCCGAGCAGCTTGGCATGGCGGGCGGCACGGCGCAGGATGCGGCGCAGAACGTAGCCGCGCCCCTCATTGGAGGGGATGACGCCGTCCGAGATCATGAACGTGGCCGAACGGATGTGGTCGGTGACGACGCGGATGGAAATATCCTTGTTCTTATCCTCGCCGTACTTCACGCCCGCGATGGCGCAGACCGTGTCGAGGATCTTGCGCACGGTGTCCACCTCAAAGAGGTTGTCCACGCCCTGCATGACGCAGGCGAGGCGCTCAAGCCCCATGCCGGTGTCGATATTCTTCTGCTTAAGCTCGGTGTAGTTGCCCTTGCCGTCGTTGTTGAACTGCGAGAAGACGTTGTTCCAGATCTCCATGAAGCGGTCGCAGTCACAACCCGGCTTGCAGTCGGGGCTGCCGCAGCCGTACTTCACGCCGCGGTCGAAATAGATCTCGGAGCAGGGGCCGCAGGGGCCGCTGCCGTGCTCCCAGAAGTTGTCCTCCTTGCCGAGGCGGGTCACGCGCTCTGCGGGCACGCCGACCTTCTTCGTCCAGATGTCAAACGCCTCTTCGTCGTTCTCGTAGATCGACGGATAGAGCAGCTCACCCGGGATCTCCAGCGTCTTCGTGAGAAATTCCCAGGCCCACGGGATCGCCTCCTCCTTGAAGTAGTCGCCGAAGGAGAAGTTGCCCAGCATCTCAAAATACGTGCCGTGTCGCGCGGTGTGGCCGACGCGCTCGAGGTCGGGCGTGCGGATGCACTTCTGGCAGGTGGTGACGCGGCGGCGCGGCGGCACTTCCTCGCCGGTGAAGAACTTCTTCATCGGCGCCATGCCCGAGTTGATGAGCAGAAGCGATTTGTCGCCCTGCGGCACGAGCGGAAAGCTCGGCAGGCGAAGATGCCCCTTCGACTCAAAGAACGAAAGATACTTTTCGCGCAGGTCGTTAAGCGATGTCCATTTCATGGCGGTTTCCTGTCCTTTTATCTGTATAAAATTCATTATCACAAAAAATGATCCAAAATATTATAGCACCCTATATAGAAGATGTCAACGTCAAAGCGAAAAAAAGCGGAGCACCGTCGCCCCGCTTTTTTCTTTGCACCCGCGCATCCCGCGCTCACTTCGTCAGAGTCGCCGTGGCGGTGTCGCCGTCCCAGCCGACCGCCGCGCCGAGCGCGTCGGCAACGGCGCGCACCGGCAGATAGGTGCGCCCGCCCTCGATGAAGGCGGCGGTGTCGAGCGGCACGGCATTGCCGTTCACAAAGATCTGCTTTTCGCCGATCCGCACGGTGATAACCGTGTCCCCGGCCGCCACGGTCGCCGTGGCGGTGTCGCCGTCCCAGCCGACCGCCGCGCCGAACGCCTCGGCCACAAAGCGGATGGGCAGCATCATGCGCCCGCCGCGGGAGAGCGGCGCGGCATCCAGCGTCACGGCGGTATCATTCCGCGTCGCCGCCCGGCTGCCGAGCGTCAGCGTCACTTTGGTTTCGGCCGCCGCAGGGGTCTCCGCCGCGCCGGACGGCACGGGCTGCGGCGTGGAGGACGGCCCCGCCGTCACCGGCACATCGGGGCCGCCGTCCGGATTCGGGACAAATTTCAGCCGGTCAATGCAGGTCATGCGCGGCGAGACCGTGCCGATCGCATTGTGCTGATGGTAGACGAGATACAGCTCCTCTCCGTCCGGCGAGGGCAGGATGACCGCGTCGCCCGGGCCGTCCACCGCCGCATTGTAGACGAGGAACGGATTGTACTCGTACTTCTCGTACGGGCCGTAGATGTTCTTCGACACCGCATAGCTCTGCCCGTAATGCAGCTTGTAGCTGCCAACGGCATAAAACATGTAATAATAGCCGCCGTGCTTCCACGGCACGCCGCCCTCCACCGTGCGGCCGCGGCCGTTGACCTCATAGGCAGTCTGCGGATAGAGGATCAGCTTGCAGGTCTCGGGCTTCGGCGTGATGACGCCGTCCTTCACCGTGACCTCCTCGATATACAGGTTTGAGCCGAAGTCAAAGCGGCAGAGCGTGATATAGACCTTGCCGTCGTCGTCCACAAACGGATGTCCGCCGATCTCGTGGACATCGTGCAGCATCGTGCAGCCCTCAAACGGTCCGAGCGGCGACTTTGCGCTGGCATAGAACAGCCGCGCGCTCTTGTCGGTGTCGTTGTTCCACGCCTGGAACAGCAGATAGAACATACCGTCGCAGTAAAAGACGTTCGGACTCATGAAGTGGTACTTGCTGCTCCAGCCCTTCTGCCACTTGTAGACCCCGCCCCGCTCCGTCCAGTTGACCATATCGGTCGAGGTGTACACCGTGAACGGATCGTCGCCGACGACCTTGCGGATGTAGAGGTAATACACGCCGTCGTGGTAAAGCACATCCGGGTCTGCGCCGTAGCAGACCGGGTTGACAAAGGTTTTGCCCGCATATGCCTCACCCGCACCGGTCACGGTGAAGTTCTTCGCTTCGCCGCCCTCGCAGAGGACGCCGAACCGCCCGGCGGCCGCGCCATCCTGCGCAAGCTCAATCAGCGGATAGAGGTCGTCGCTCTCCCCGTAGCAGTCGTACCAGACCGAGACAACTTCATCGCGCACACGGGCGCGCAGGCGGCAGAAATCGTCCGTGACCGGCACATGCCGCTCGCCGAGCCAGACAAACGCGCCGTCCCGGACGGCATACAGCACCACGGTCTCCTCGGCGCGGTTTATTTCGGCGGCAAAGCCGTTTTTCGCATCGCGCATACCGAAATAAAAGAGCATACGGCGCTCGCAGCGGATGTCCGCCGCAAAGTCGGCGGCACTGCCGAAGTCTGCGGCCGAGAGGACCGTCCCAGCCGTGAGCGTGCCGTCGGTCACGGCCGCGTCCGCCGAGGCGGCAAACGCAAGCCCCGACAGCGTGACGCTGCCGCCCATCGCGGGCATGACATCGTCCTCGTAGACGCTGACGCGGAAATTGTCGAAGCTGCCCTTTGCCGTGTAAGCGCGGCGCAGGCCGACCGTGTCCGAAAACGACGTGTAGATCATCTCGTTTTCGGTCGTCTGCAGGCAGTAGGTCATGGCAAACAGCTCGCGCGAGCCGCCCTGCGGCTTGATCGTGAACAGGATCTCGCGCTTTGCGGGATCGACCACGGCCGTGAGGCGGACGTCCTTCTCGTCAAAGGTGTCAAGCCCGGTGCGCAGCGTGTCGCCCCAGCCGCCTTCTTCGTTGAAATAGGCAAACATGCCCTTCGTGCCGCTTGCCGCGACCGATGCGGTATAGCCGAAGAAGTAGGACGGCGTCGACGAGAGACCCGCGCCGTCCGCGCCGATCAGCAGGCCGCCCATGCCGCTCTGCCCGAGGTAGTCCACCTCAAGTTTGTACTTTTTGCCGCGGTATTTTTGCGGCATTTTGTAGGTCAGGCAGCCCGACGAGGATTTGCCCGCCGCGAGATTTGCGGCGCCGTTTTTCACCGACCAGTTGCCGCGCACGGTAAAGTCGGAGAGGGCGGACGCGCCGTCGAAGCTGTTCTCGTAGATGACGACCTCTTTGGCCGAAGCCGCAAAGCACAGCAAAAGCGTGAGCGCCGCCGCGCACAGAAGTTTTGCAACCAGTTTCATGTCGGTTTCCTCCGCGTTTTTTCCTATTTCAATCATAGCATCCGCCGCCCGGCAAGTAAATACAAAAAATACGCCGTTTCCGGCGGGTTGTTTGCGGGAAGCGGAGAAGAAAGCGCTCTTCGCCCTTAGGCTTCCCCGGTGGGGAGAGCCGTACGAGACGCAAAGCGTCTTTTGGCTTCCCCCTTGGGGGAAGCTGTCAACGGAGTTGACTGATGAGGGGTAGGATGCGTAAGCATCCGTCTGCGCAGTCTCGTTCTGTGCTGTGAGACGCCATTCTGACGAATGGCTACCCCTCATCCGGCGTATTACACGCCACCTTCCCCCAAGGGGGAAGGCTTGGTTAGAACGGTACGGTCACCCGCGTTCTTTGCCTTCCCCAGCGGGGGAAGGTGTCGCCGAACGGCGACGGATGAGGTGTCTTTTGCAAAGTAAAATAACAACCGGGGAATGATTGTTTTGTATGAGCAGGTGCGGCGGGAGCAAGCCCCCGCCCTACAGTGTGTGCGTCTTTTGTACAATCCGGTAGGGGTCATGACCCCCGGAACACGATGTGTTCCTAAGGAGTTTTTCTTCGTCGGCTGAACACCGACGATTTCGCAAAGCGAAACCGAAAAACATCCCTCGACGACCCGCCTTGCTTTGCGTTATCTCTCCCTCAGTCGCCTACGGCGACAGCTCCCCCGTCAGGAGGAGCCAAAGTCAGATTGGGTTCGGACGGCGGGAGTAAGCCCCCGTGCGGTTTGCGCGTTCCCGCCCCTACTTCTCGGTGAGGGTGCGGGAGACGCCGGTGACGAGGTCGCCCATATGGGCGCTGTAATTCTCGTATTCGATCGCGGGGACGCCGTCCGCACCGATGACGACCTTGGTCACCGAGGCGTTGTCCGCCCACGGCACGCGGTCGATCTCACGAAGCGGCAGACCGTGCAGCACGCAGAAAAGGCACTTGAGAAACGCGCCGTGCGTCACGACGCAGACGTCGCGCCCGGCATAGTCCCGCGCAAGCGCGGCAAATTCCGCCCCGGCCCGCGCAAAGCAGTCCGCCATGCGCTCGCCGTGCGGGCAGGCGACGTCGGGCAGGTGATACTTCCAGGTCGGCACGGCGTCCGGGAAGCGGGCATTCAGCACGTCGGGCGCGAGCCCCTCCCAGTCGCCGAAATCGAACTCGACAAGCCCCGCGCGCGTCTCTGTCACAAGCCCGTGATCGGCCGCGATCGGTGCGGCTGTCTCCTGCGCGCGGCGCAGCGGGCTTGCGCAGACGGCGTCGAGATGCACGCCGCCGAGAAAATCCGCCGTGAGGCGCGCCTGCCGCGCGCCTTTTTCGGAGAGCGCGTAGTCCACGCGCCCCGCAAATCCGCCGCGTACATTGCCCTCGCTCTGCCCGTGGCGCACCAAATACATGACCGTCATAACTGCCTCCGAAACCATAACTGCCTTTATTTTAGCACAAAATCCGCCCGTGTGCGCAGTTTTTTCGGCACGTTCCGTAAAAAATATTGATGATTTTTCTTGACAAAGCCTTTTTTGCATGGTAGAATATTGATTCGGTATAGGTTGACCGAAGTTGACCCTACCCCCTTGCCATGTGTTCGTGCATGGCCATCAGTCCATAAGGAGGTGTAACACAGATGGAAAAGGTAGTAAATTCTTACGAAACGCTGTTCATCGTCAATCCCACGATCGGTGATGACGAGGTCAAGGCAACGGCGGAGAAGTTCATCGCGTTGATCGCGGAGAACGGTACCCTCGGCGAAGTCAACGAGTGGGGCAAGCGCAAGCTGGCATACCCGATCGAGGACATTCCCGAAGGCTACTATGTCCTCGTAAACTTTACGAGCGAGCCCGCATTCCCCGCAGAGCTGGAGCGCCGCTACAACATTGATGAAAACATCATGCGCGGTCTTGTAATCAGACTCCACGAGAAAAAGGCCAAGTCGTAATTGAGACAAGGAGCGTAGTTATGGCAAGTTTGAATAAGGTAATCCTGATCGGCAATCTGACGGCAGACCCCGAGCTCAAGCAGACGCAGTCCGGCATCTCGGTCGTATCCTTTACGATCGCGATCAACCGCCGCTACCAGAGCAAGAACGCGCCCGAGGGACAGCAGACGGCGGACTTCATCAACATCGTTGCATGGAGACAGTCGGCGGAGTTTGTCTCGCGCTTCTTCAAGAAGGGCAAGCCGATTCTCGTATGCGGCTCGATCCAGTCGAGATCGTACACCGACAATCAGGGCAATAAGCGTTATGTTACCGAGGTCGTGGCCGATGAGGTCGGATTTGTCGAAAGCAAGTCCGAGTCCGCCGGCGCTTCCCCATACACGCCCGACGCTTACAACGCGGCGCCGTCGTATTCCAACACGAATGCGGCCGAGCCGAAGTTCGAACCCGTCTCCGACGAGGATGATCTCCCGTTCTGACCCACGCGGTCGGATGCGCCACGGCGCAAAGAATTTATAGAAAGGAATCTGTACTTTACAGTAGGGCATAATCATGGATACGAATGTTACCGAAAACGTAACGCCCGCAGCAGAGGCTCCCGCAGCTGCACCCGCACCCGCGGCCGCAGCAGCGCCTCAGCAGCGCCCCTTCCGCCCCATGCGGAAGAAGAAGAAGGTCTGCATTTTCTGCGCAGACAAGATCGACTACATCGATTATAAGGATACCGTAAGACTGAAGAAGCTCGTCAGCGAGCGCTCCAAGATTCTTCCCAGAAGAATCTCGGGCACCTGCGCCGTTCACCAGCGTCAGCTTACCGTTGCCGTCAAGAGAGCAAGACAGATGGCTCTGATCCCTTACGTCAGCGACTGATTTTTGCAAAAAGCGCAAAACCGCATCCAAAACGGATGCGGTTTTTTGTATTGCAAAGCCGTTTTTCTTCCTGCATAATGGAGGCAGATGATATTCCCGCGAAAAAACGGAGGAAGCCATGAAAAAAATCGCCCTTTCCCTGCTTGCCGCCGCAGCGCTTGCGCTGGCACTTGCCGCCTGCGGCAAAACCGTGCCGTCGAGCGGCGAAGCCCTGCTGACCTCAGCCGACGACCTGAACGCCGTCGCCGAGAATGCCTATGCCGAAGCCGAGACGCTCGCCTATCTTGAAGGCGACGCGCGCAGCTATATCGAGCTGTCCGACGACACCACGGGCGAGCCGCGCTATATCAAGGCGCAGTATCCCCGCCTCAAGAAGAAGGCAGACGGCAGCTACATCCTCTTCTTCCAGTATGCCACCTACGGTCCGCATATCTACTATGCACACAGCAAAGATCTTGTGCACTGGGAAGCGCCCGAGGTGCTTTACAACGCGGAGCTCTACCGCTACAAGGACGAGCGCCTGCCAAACGGCGCGGGCGTGACCTACTTTGTCAACTGTGACGCCGTCGTGCTGCAAAACGGCGACATCCTCGCCGTCACCTCCTACCGCAACAAGGAGAAGTACCGTGACTATCCGGAGCTCGCGGGCATCTATCTGCGCCGTTCGACCGACGGCGGCCGCACCTGGAGCACCGAGACCTCGATCTACAAGGGCGTCAACTGGGAGCCTTCCATCATCGAGCTGTCAAGCGGCGAGATCCAGATTTTCTTCTCGCAGGTTTCGCCCGGCATCGCGCGCTGGGGGCTGAAGGAGGACCGCAACTCGACGGGCACGGCGATGATTTCCTCGACCGACGGCGGCTATACCTGGACGCCGAACGTCACCGAAGCGCCGTGGCAGGCGAAGATCGCCTTCCAGCAGTACGTCCTCGACGTGGAGGGCTCGCCCAGCTTCACCGACCAGATGAGCGTCGTCACCGAGCTGTACGACGGGTCGCTTGCCGCCGTCTGCGAATCCAAGGACGCGGACAAAAAGTTCCACATCTCGATTATCTATTCGGACGCGGCGTGGTCGGATGCGCCGGACTATGACAAGACCGGTCCTGCCGACCGGCAGAGCAATCTTTTTGTCGGCGCGGCGCCCTACATCCGCAAGATGCCGAGCGGCGAGGTCATCATCGGCTACGGCAGAAGCAATGACTACTGCCTGCGTGTTGCCGACGGCAGCGCGCGCAATATCGGCGAGCCGATTCTCGCCTTCGGCAAATCGGGCTACTGGGGCTCGATCGAGGTCACGGGCGCAAATCGCCTGACCGCAGTCTACCCCGCCATCTCCAGCCAGGACGGCAACGCGATCCTGATTGAAAACTTCTATCTCAACCACGCCATTCCCGCCGCCGACCGCGCCGTCTGCACCGACGGCAAAAACAGCGACGACTGGGCAGGCGTGACCGACGCGCACTTCATCGGCAGCGCCTCGCAGGCGCAGGCAACCTTCCGCTACGCGAAGGACAAAAACACGCTCTACCTCCTCATCGAGCGGCGGGATGACAGCCTGACCGCGCACGACCGCACCGCCGTTTACCTCGCGGACACGGCGGGCAAGGCCTACCGTCTTGTCGTGGACGCGGCGGGTGAGGTCACGATGGAGTCCGGCATCGGCGCGGCCTTTGCGGCGGCGGAGGGTAAATTCACGGCGGCGTCCACTGTCCTCACGGAGGGCATCGTCACCGAAATCGCCGTGGACCTTGCGTCCATCGGGCTTGAAAACCGCGGCAGTCTGAAGGTCAACTATGTCCTTTACAACGCCGACGGCGACGCCGATGCGCTGACGCGCGACAGCATCGACGCCGCCGACCTCTATGACGCGAACACGTGGCTGGATGTCACTTTTGCAAGCGGCGAAAAGCCCCCGCTTGCGGACGGTGCGCCCGCCTCGGTCGTCGATGCAAAGCCGCCTGTGCGCGAAAACGCGCCGCAGACCTTCTTCGACTTTGCGGACAAGACGCTTGTCGGGACGGTATTTGACGGCGCAAACGGCCTTGCCGTCACGGCGGAGGACGGCTACGCTGCCCTGCGCATCACCGACAATTACGACCCCTATGTTTCGCTGGTGCTCGGCGAGACCGACGCAGATGCAAACAAGCAGATGCTGATCTGCTACCGCAACCACGGAGAGAGCAGCAGACTCGGGCTGTACTACTGCGCGGGCGATGACGAAGCCTATGCCTACACGGCGGCGCATCTGACGATGGGCGCGCTTGCAACCGACGGAGAATGGCATGTCGCGCTCGTGGACTTCTCGGCGGCGGACGGCTTCTTCGGCAAGCTGAAGACCCTGCGCATCGACCCCTACGACGGCTTGCAGGCAAAGGTGGGCGACGGCATTGACATCGCGTGGATTGCGTTTGTCCCTGCCGACGACACCGCGCTCGATTATGTGCAGTGAGGATTCAGGAAGACAGAAAAGACTTTAACCGCATGGAGGGGTGGCTCTCTCCCGCCGCAATCTTTGCACGAACTACTCTTTTTACCTCCCTCGGTGAGGGAGGTGTCGCCGAACGGCGACGGAAGGAGTCTTGCTCTCTGCAAAACTCCCCCAGTCACCTATCGGTGACAGCCCCCTCACCGAGGGGGCTGAAAGATGAACCGATTTCTCGCACCGTGCGCAATCTCTCTTTGCCTCCCTTGCACAGGGGAGCCGAAAAACACATCAACACAAAAGGGAACGAACTTTCCGTTCGTTCCCTTTTCATTTTCCTTTATTTCACCAGATGGCGCTTGATCTTCATCGAGGTCGTCTTCTCAAACGGGGTTGTACGAAGCTCCACGTTCCGCACCTGCTTATAGCCGACAAGGCGGCGGTTGAGCTTGTTGACGTCCGTGCGGATGGCCGCAAGCATCTCGCTCTCCGGCATGTCGGGCGCAAACTTCTCCATGTTCGGGTAGACCACGGCGGTCAGCACCGTCTCTCTGCCGCTCTTGCGGCCGACGACGACGCACTCGGCGATCTTATCCACCGACGCGAGGTATTCCTCGATCTCCTCGGGGAAGACGTTCTTGCCGTTTTCGAGGACGATGACCGACTTTTTGCGGCCGGTGATGTAGATGTAGCCCTCGCCGTCGAGATAGCCGAGGTCGCCCGTGCGGAACCAGCCGTCGGCGGTAAAGGCGTCGGCGGTGGCCGCCTCATCCTTGTAGTAGCCGAGCATGACGTTCTTGCCCTTGACACAGATCTCGCCGATCTCGTGTCCGTTCTCATCGGCCACGGCGTCCTCGATGCGCACCATGCAGGACGTGACCGCGGGGCCGACCGAGCCGGGCTTGGAATGATAGTACACATCCACCGCGATCAGGGGCGAGCACTCGGTGATGCCGTAGCCCTCCCAGACATCAATGCCGAGCGAGCGGAAGTCGGCGGCGATCTTCGGGTCGAGCGGCGCGCCGCCGCAGATGATCTTCTCAAGTCTGCCGCCGAACGCCGCGAGAATATCGCGGAACAGGAGGCGGCGCGGGTCAAGCCCGATCTTCCGCGTGCCGTCGGACAGCTTCATCAGCCCGCGCACGGCGGATTCCACGCCCTTTTTGCGGATCTCGTCCCAGATCTTCTTGTCCATCGTGGTGAGGAACAGCGGCACGAGCACGAGCGCCGTGGGGCGGAAGGTCTGAAAATTGCGCATGCAGTGGCGCAGAGAGTCGTTGATGGCGATCTCGCAGCCGTAGTTGGCGGCGGCGAGGGAGCAGCAAAGCTCATAGGTGTGGTGGATGGGCAGCACCGAGACCAGCACGTCGCGCGGGAAGAAATCGACCGCTTCGCAGGCCGAATTGATGGCGGCGCAGATGTTCTTCTCGGAGAGCATGACGCACTTGCTCGTGCCGGTCGTGCCCGAGGTGAACAGCATCACGGCGAGGCGATTCATGTCGGCGGGCGACGAGGGATCGTGCGGGCGGCCGATGCCGATCGACTCGATCTCATCCATGGATTTGTAATAAGGCGCGTCCGAAGCACCCGCCATCGGGATGAACGCGATCTCGGGATGGCGCGCCGCCATCTCGCGGAACTTCTCGTTGAACAGCGGGGAGAAGACCACATTGTCGGCCTCCGCGCGGCAGAGGAAATTCTCGATCTCGGCGGTCGCCAGCTCCTTGTCCATCGGGATCGCCGTGCCGCCGAACATCACGGTCGCGAGGTAGGCGACGTACCAGGAGGGCGAGGTCTCGCCGATGACGGCCGTGCGCTTCCCCTTGATGCGGCCGAGGCGGTACAGCCCCGAGCCGAACGCCGTCACGCGCGCGGCCAGCGCACGGTAGGTGATCCTGCGGATGTTGCCGTCGGCGTCAAAATAATCGAACATGGTGCGCTCGCCGCGGCTCTCGAAGATGGAGACCATGTGCTTGATATTGGTGATCGGTGTATAAATGCGTTTCGTCTTTTTCATCGCTTTGATGTTCCTCTCAGTCCTTGTCTGCGGCATCTTTATCGGTTTTTTTGCCCTTACCGGAGAGCTTGCCCAAAAACGCGGTCGGTGAAAATTTCTGCGCGGCGTCGAAGATGCGGGTGACAAGCGATGCCTCCTCGCTGCTCGGCAGCGCGCCCATGAATCCGGCGAAATACTCGTCCTCCGCCGCCTTCAGCTTTTCGATCACGGGGTCCGCCGCCGCCGTCAGCCGCACCGCGAAATACCGTCGGTCGTCGCTGCTCTGCTCGGTGACGAGATACCCCTTCTGCTTTAAGGATTCCACCGCCTGGCTGATATTCCCCTTGGAAATATTGGAGGCTTCGCTGATCGCGCCCACCGTGTTGTTCTCGGGCGAGGCCGTCAGCGCCAGCAGTACATCGGTCTCGTTGAGCGTAAAGCCGTCCGCCTCGATGGCGCGGTGACAATGCGTGCGCATCGACTTGCCGAGGCTCATCAGCTTTGTGAACACCTCATACGGTTTGAAACGCGGCTTGCTTTCTTTCTCCACCGTCATACCTCCTTTTCAAAACAGTTCTAAACAGAACAATTCTAAGCGCAACTATAATAGCACATCCGATGGCGTTTGTCAATGGGATTTGCAAAGAAAATTCCGACAGTTTTTCATCTTCTGTCGGAATGACTTTTTTCGGCGCAGAAACGCCTTTTTCGCTCTTTTGCATAAAAAAGCGGGTGAACGCGCGCGAATTTTTTCGAAATTGAGGCTTGTATTTTCAGTTAGCCTGTGCTAATATAAGCGTAGAGCAGCCCGAGGCTGCCCGCATATGCAACAAACGCCCATCGGGCGATAAACACGGAGGTATTGACAATGAGCTTTGAAAAACTTGCGGTATTCGCAGCCGGCGTACTGTTCGGCACGGCAGGCGTCAAGCTTCTGTCGAGCAAGGACGCAAAGAAGGTCTACACGCACACGACCGCGGCGGCTCTGCGCGCCAAGGAAAGCGTGATGAAGACCTACACGACGGTCAAGGAAAATGCGGAGGACATTCTCGCCGACGCAAAGGCGATCAACGAGGATCGTGCGGCCGCCGAGGAAGCGCAGGTCATCGAGGATGCCGAGGCGGAAGCCGCAGCCGAGACCGCAGTCGCGCCCGCTGCCGAATAAGCCATCCGGACTGAGGAAACTCGGTCGCCGAAAAAGCCGCCGAGCGCGGCTTTTTTGGATTCATCTTTTGTTTTTTCCATCGGAGGACAGAAACCACCATGAAATGCAAAGTCCTGCATGAAACGCGCGGCAGACTGCGCGTTCACCTTGTCGGCTGCCGCCTGTCGCTGAGCGACGCGGACAAGCTGGAGGGGTATCTCGCGGCCGTTCCCGGCGTGACGCACGCAAAGGTCTACGACCGCACGGCCGACGCCGTCGTCTGCTACGCGGGCAACCGCGCCGCCGTCATCGGCGCGTTTGCGCGCTACAACAAGGCCGACGAAGCGCTCGACGCCTATCTGCCCGCGCATTCGACGCGGGCGTTGAACCGCGACTTTGAAGACAGCCTCATCGGCGTGACGGTGCGCCGCTTTGCATCCAAGCTGTTCTTCCCCGCCCCGCTGCGCGCCGTGCTGGCGGCGCTCAAGGGCATCCGCTACGTCCGGAAGGGGCTTTCCGCCCTGCGGCGCGGCAAGCTGACCGTCGAGGTGCTGGACGCCACTGCCGTCAGCGTTTCGCTGCTGCGCGGCGACTTCAAGACGGCGGCATCCGTCATGTTCATGCTGAAGTTGGGCGAAATACTCGAGGAGTGGACGCGCAAGAAGTCGCTGGCCGATCTGGCCGACGCCATGTCGCTCCATGTGGACAAGGTCTGGCGCATCGAGGACGGCGGCGAGGTTCTCGTGCCGATCGGCGAGATCGCCGCGCACGACCGCATCGCGGTGCGCACCGGCAACCTCATCCCGCTCGACGGCAAGGTCGTCTCGGGTGAAGCCGCCGTCAACCAGGCGTCGATGACCGGCGAATCTCTCCCCGTACAAAAGAGCGCGGGCGGCTTTGTCTACGCAGGTACGGTCGTGGAGGACGGCAGTATCGTCGTCGAGGTGGAAAAGGTGGCGGGCGGCGGACGCTATGACCGCATCGTCAAAATGATCGAGGACTCCGAGCGGATGAAATCCGCCTCCGAGACCCGCGCGACGAGCATTGCGGATTGTCTCGTCCCCTATACGCTCGGCGGCACGGTGCTGACCTGGCTGCTCACCCGCAACATCACGAAGACGCTGGCGGTGCTGATGGTGGACTTCTCCTGCGCGCTGAAGCTCGCGATCCCGATCGCGGTGATCTCCGCAATGCGCGAATGCAGCCTGCACGGCATCACGGTCAAGGGCGGCCACTATCTTGAAACCGTCGCCAAGGCAGACACCGTTGTCTTCGACAAGACCGGCACGCTGACCTATGCCACGCCGCGCGTCGCCGACATCGTCACCTTCGGCGGACATACGGAGAGCGAAATGCTCCGCCTCGCCGCCTGCCTCGAGGAGCATTACCCGCACTCGATCGCCAATGCGGTCGTCGCCGAGGCGACGGCGCGCGGTCTCGGACACGAGGAGCGGCACGCCGAGGTGCAGTACGTCGTGGCGCACGGCATCGCCAGCGCGGTGGACGGCGAGCGCGTGTGCATCGGCAGCGCACACTTCATCTTTGAGGATGAGGCCTGCCGCGTACCGGCGGGCGAAGAGGACAAGCTCGCCGCGCTGCACGGCGAATATTCCTACCTGTATCTCGCCATCGGCGGCGAGCTTGCGGCCATCCTCTGCATCGACGACCCCATCAAGGCGGGCGCGAAAGAGGCGATCCGCGCCCTGCACGCCTGCGGCGTCGGCCGCATCGTGATGATGACCGGCGACAACGAGAAGACCGCGGCGCGCGTGGCCGCCGCCGTCGGCGTGGACGACTTCCGCGCCGAAGTGCTGCCGGAGGACAAGGCAAACTTTGTCCGCGCCGAGCGCGAGGCCGGGCGCACGGTCATCATGGTCGGCGACGGCGTGAATGACACGCCCGCCCTCTCCGAGGCAAACGTCGGCATCGCGGTCAGCACCGGCGCGGCGATTGCCCGCGAGGTGGCGGACGTGACCGTACTCTCGGACGATCTCGACGCGCTCGTCACCCTGCGCCGCATCGCAGCGGCGCTGCAAGCCCGCATCGGGCGCAACTACCGCACGATCGTTTCGTTCAACTCGCTGCTCATCCTGCTCGGCGTCACCGGGACGATCCAGCCGACCTTCTCGGCGCTCCTGCACAACGCATCGACGCTGGCAATCAGCCTGCGCAGCATGACGCCGCTCCTGTATGACGCGGAGGGCGCGCCGAATGCGGAAAACGCTTGACGCGGGAAATAATCGGCGCTAAAATAGTTCCGTGCAGCCGCACGGAACTATTTTGATTTTCAGGAAACATCATGAACAACGGATACTTTATCATAGACGCACACTGCCACATCTACCCCGCGAAGATCGCCGCACGCGCCGCGGCGGGCATCGGCACATTTTACCGAACCAAATCCGCCTGCGGCGGCACGGCGGAAGAACTGCTCCGCCGCGCAGACGCCTGCGGCATCGACCGCTTCATCGTGGAATCGGTCGCCACCTCGGCGCATCAGGTGCGGGACATCAACGAGTTTATCGCCGCCGAGGTCGCTGCGGCGGGCGGCCGCTTCTTCGGCCTCGGCACGCTCTACCCCGACAGTCCCGACCTTGTCGGTGACTACCATCATCTGCGGGAGCTGGGCCTGCACGGTGTCAAGCTGCACCCCGACATTCAGGGCTTCAAGATCGACGATTTCCGCTGCCTCAAAATCTACGAGATGTGCGAGGCGGACGGGCTGCCGATCCTCATGCACACCGGCGACAGCCGCTACGACTACTCCAACCCGAACCGCCTCGTCCCGATCCTGCGCATCTACACCGGGCTGAAGCTGATTGCCGCGCACATGGGCGGCTACACGATGTGGGAGGAGGCCGGCCGCAAGCTCTGCGACATTGAAAACCTCACGGTGGACTGCTCGTCCACCCTGCCCTACCTGCCGCACGAGACCGTCGTCGAGATCATCCGCCGCTACGGCGCCGCGCGCGTCCTGTTCGGCACGGATTACCCGCTCTGGACGCCGGAGGGCGAGCTTGCGTCCTTCTTCTCGCTCGGGCTGACCCCGGCAGAGAACAAAGCCATCCTCGCCGACAACGCCCGCCGCGTCTTCGGCATTGCGGAATAGGCAAAGAAAAAAGAACCCGTGCGGGTTCAGAACCGAGGGCGAAATGCGCGCGTCGGAATGTACGGAAAACGCTCAAATCTGTAGGGCAACATCTGTCTCCCGCCGCTAAAGCCTTCCCCGCCGGGGAAGCCTAAGAAGCGCGGCATCGTGCCGTGCCAACGCTCGCCAAACGACCGACATTCTCCCCGGCCTTGAAAAAAGGAACGGCTTTCGCCGTTCCTTTTTCACTTCTCTTTTTCAACTTCATCCAGCAGCATCTGCAAGGCAGCTTCGCCGCTTTCCGCCTCAACGGTGCAGCCCGCGGCCAGGAGATGCCCGCCGCCGCCGAACGCGGCGGCAATGCCGCTGACCGGGGTGCCTTCATTGCCGCGCAGAGACACGCGATAGACGCCCGCCTTCGGCGCCCCCTTGATGACGATCGCGATCTGCACGCCGCGCACACTGCGCGCGATGTCCACCGCCGTCTCAAAGTCCGACATGGCAAGGCCGTCCGTGTAATCGGCGTTTTCGATCACGATCGCCGCCACACGCCCGCCGTCAAAGAGCCGCAGGCGGCTCTGTGCCAGACCCTCGGCGCGGATCTGCGTCCTGTCCTTGGTGTCAAACAGCAGCCGATTCACCCGCGCGCCGTCCACGCCTGCGGCAAGCAGCGCCGCCGCGCGCAGATGCGTGGACGGCGTGACATTGGCATACTTGAAGCAGCCGGTGTCCGACGCGATCGCGCCGAAGACCGCCGCCTTTGCCGTCATCGGCAGGCGGGAAAGCCCGGTCTCGGTATACAGGTCAAACAGGATCTCGCCGGTCGCCGCCGCGGCGGGATCGACAAATTCGCGTGCCGCATAGGACGCGCCGACCCCGTGATGGTCAATGCGGATCGCCACCCGCCCCTCCAGCGCCTCGCGCAGACTGCCGAGCTGCACCGCCGACGCAACGTCCGTGCAGATCACGGTCACGCCGTCGAGATCGTCCGGCAGGGTCTCGAGCAGCTCAACGCCGTCGCAGAGAAAGCGCAGGCGCAGCGGCAGCGGCTCGGGAAACAGCACGCGCGCACGCGCTCCGTCTGCCGCAAGATAGGCGGCAAGCGACGCCGCGCTGCCCGCGCAGTCCCCATCCGGGTGACTGTGCCCCACGATGAGGGCATCCCGCACATCGTCAAGCGCGGCGCGCAGGGCGGAAATGTCCACGCTCATTTGTTTTCCTTTCCGCCGTCCGCCGTTTTGATATCCTCGATCAGCTTGGAGATATGCGCGCCGTAGCGGATGGAATCGTCAAACACAAAGTTGAACTCGGGCGTATTGCGCAGATTGAGCCGCGCCGCGATCTCGCGGCGGATGAAGCCCTTCGCGCTGTCCAGCCCCTTTTTCGTCTCCTTCGGGTCGCCGCCGAGAACCGAAAAATACACGGTGGCATACTTCATATCCGGCGTGACCTGCGCCGCCGTGATGCTGACCATCGCGCCCGAAACGCGCGGATCCTTGATCTCGCGCAGCAGCGCCGACAGTTCCTTCTGCATCTCGTCGTTGATGCGTCCTCTTCTGTAATTTGCCATGTGTTACCTCTATCTCGCGGGAAATTCCCGCGTCTTGTTCTTCCCAATATTGTACCACAACGGCGCGGATGATTCAATATATTTCATTAAATAAGAGGAAAAGCCGCAAAAACGTTGCTTTTTTCACAATCTTGTACTATAATGGTCTTGTTAATGTATCTTGGGTTCGTCTGCCCACGGGCGCGAGCCCCAAACGGAGGAACGAATGAAAAAGGTCACAAAAGCGATCATCCCCGCGGCAGGTCTCGGCACGCGCATGCTGCCGATCTCCCGTGCCGTCCCCAAGGAAATGCTCCCCATCATGGACTATCCCGCCATCTATTATCTGGTCAAGGAGGCCGCCGACAGCGGCATCACCGACGTGCTCATCATCACGGGGCGCGACAAGGCCCCGATGGAGGACTTTTTCGACTACTCGCCCGAATATGACGCCGCCCTTGCAAAGAAGGGGCGCGAGGCCGACCGCGATGCGCTCCGCGCGGCGTGCGACCTTGCCAACGTCTATTTTCTGCGGCAGAAGGAGCCGCGCGGGCTCGGCCACGCCGTGCTGCGCGCGAAGAACTTCATCGGCGACGAGCCGTTTGCCGTGCTGTACGGCGACGACATCATTTTCAGCGAAAAGCCGGTCACCCGCCAGCTGATGGACACCTACGAGGCCTACGGCCGCGCCGCCGTCGGCGTCAAGGAGGTGCCGCACGAGCTGCTCTCCAAATACTGCTCGATGAAGGCCGCGCCCATCGAGGGCTCGGACACCGAATTTTTTGTGGACGACATGATTGAAAAGCCGAAGCCGGGCGAGGAATTCTCCAATCTGGCAATCCTCGGCCGCGTCCTGCTCACGCCCGAGATCTTCACGATTCTCGAACACACCGCGCCCGGCGCGGGCGGCGAGGTGCAGCTGACCGACGCGATGGCGGCCTATGCCCGCGCGCACGGCGTGACCGCGAAGATTTTCGAGGGCGACCGCTACGACATCGGGTCGAAGCTCGGCTTCGCCGAGGCGAATTTCGTCAAGGCGCTCGAGCACCCGGAGACGGCGGCGGCATTTGCCGAATTTGTGAAAAACTACCGCTTCTGAAGAAAGGATGCCGTGATGGACAGAGTATCGAAAGAAAACTACTATCTTGACATTGCCGAGATCGTCTCGGAGCGCAGCACCTGTCTGCGCCGCCGCTTCGGCTCGATCATCGTGAAAAACGACAGCATCGTCGCCACCGGCTACAACGGCGCGCCCCGCGGGCGCAAAAATTGCAGCGACCTCGCGTCCTGCAAGCGTGAGGAGATGAACATCCCGCGCGGCGAACGCTATGAGCTCTGCCGCTCGGTGCATTCCGAGGCCAACGCCATCATCGCCGCACCCCGCACCGAGATGCTCGGCGCGACGCTCTATATGTGCTGCACCTCGCCGCACGACGGCGCCGTCATGCCGGACACGTCCAACTGCATGATGTGCAAGCGCATGATTATCAACGCGGGCATCGAATGGGTCGTCATCCGCGACACGAAGGATACCTACCGCAAGATCGCCGTGGAGGACTGGCTGGAGAACGACGACAGCCTCGGCACGGCGCTCGGCTATTGACATGCAGACGGCTGCACCGAAATTTGCCGTCAAGGACATCCGCACGAAGGATATCCGCGTCTACTGCTTTGTCTGCACCGGCAACACCTGCCGCTCACCGATGGCGGCGGCTCTGCTGACCGCCGCCGGCGCGGGACGCGGTTACCTCGCATTCAGCCGCGGCATTGCGGCCAAAGACGGCTCGCCTATCAGCGAGAACGCGGCGCGGGCGCTGGAAGAAGCGGGCATCGAGAGCCGGGGGCGCAACGACTACCGCAGCCACCGCTCCGTGCGGTTCACCGCGGCGGATTTTGACCGCTGCGACGGCGTGTTCTGCCTGTCGGCCGCCCACGCCGAGGCGCTGCTCGGCGCCTATCCCGAGCATGCCTCGCAGATCCGCGTGCTCGGCGAGATCCCGAACCCGCACGGCGGCGACCTCGCCTGCTACCGGGCCTGCCTTGCCGACATCCGCCGCGCGATGGCGGACGCCTTTCCGATGCTGTTTGCGGAGGGCGGCGTATGACGGCGGTGACGGTGCGCGCGGCCTGCGCGGCCGACATCCCCGCCGTGGCGGCGCTGGAGGCGCTCTGCTTCTCCCGCCCGTGGCGTGCGGAGGACTTTGCGGACATGCTGACCGACCCCGCGCGCACGCTGCTTGTCGCCGAGGCGGACGGCGCTTTTTCAGGCTACATCGCCGCCTGCACCGTGCTGGACGAGACCGACATCATAACGGTCGCCGTCCCGCCCGCCCTGCGCGGGTGCGGCGCGGGACGCGCACTGGTGCGCGCCCTGCTCGGCAAGGTCGGCGGCACGGTCTACCTCGAGGTGCGGCGGAGCAATGCCCCCGCCCGCGCGCTCTACGCCGCGCTCGGCTTTTCCGAATGCGGCATACGCAAAAACTACTACGAAAGCCCCCGCGAGGACGCGGTGCTCTGCCGCCGGGACGCGGCAGCCGAAAGCGGCTGACCGGGCATGCCGGACGGCAATCCGAAGCAAAAATTTCTTTCACAGGGAACACTATGTACATTTTAGGAATCGAAAGCTCCTGCGACGAGACCAGCGCAGCGGTGGTCGAGGCGGACGACAACGGCCGCCGCATCGCCGCCGACATTGTGGCGTCGCAGATCGACATTCATCGCCTCTACGGCGGCGTCGTCCCCGAGATCGCGGGGCGTGCCCACATCGAGGCGGTCACGCGCATCACGCACGAGGCGCTCGACGAAGCGAAGATCACGCTCGGCGACGTCGGGCTGGTGGCCGTCACCTCCCATCCGGGCCTCATCGGCGCGCTGCTCGTCGGCGTCAACTTTGCAAAGTCACTCGCCGTGGCAAACGGCATTCCGCTCGTCGGCGTGGATCATGTGCGCGCGCACATCGCCGCCGCCTATGCGGCCTACCCCGACCTTGCGCCGCCCTTTCTCGGCGTAGTGCTCTCGGGCGGGCACACCTCGTTTTACATCGTGGGCGGCTATGCGTCCTTCCACGAGATCGGCTCGACCCGCGACGACGCGGCGGGTGAAGCCTTTGACAAGATCGGGCGCGTGATCGGGATGCCCTACCCCGGCGGCGCGGCGATGGACCGCCTCGCCTGCGAGGGCGATCCGCACGCCTACAAGCTGCCCTCTCCCGCGCTCGCGGGCGATACGCTGGACTTCTCGTTCTCGGGGCTCAAGACCGCCGCGCTCAACCTCATCCACAACGCCGAGGCACGCGGCGAAGAAGTGGACCGCGCCGACCTTGCCGCCTCCTTCACCGCCACCGTTGCCGACGGCTTTGCCAAAAAGCTCGGCATGGCGCTGGACGCGACCGGGCTTTCCACCGTGGTCGTGGCGGGCGGCGTCTCCGCCAACTCGCACCTGCGCGCCGCCGCGGACAAGGTCTGCAAAAAGCATGGGGCGCGCCTCTGTCTGCCGCCGCTGAACCTGTGCGGCGACAACGCGGCGATGGTCGCGCTCCAGGGCTACTATGAATACAAATGCGGCGCACGCGCCGCTTCCGACCTCAACGCCTCTGCCGTCTGAGGCGTAACTTTCTCGAAAGGGCTGAAATCATGGAAGAAATCAATCAGGATAAGGTTAGATCCGCGGGCTACCGCATTTCCCCCGCCGTCATCAAGCGTCTGCCGCGCTATTTCCGGTATCTGCGCGAGCTGAAAGAGGCGGGACGTATGCGCATCAGCTCGGGGGAGCTGTCCAAGATGATGAACGTCACCGCCTCGCAGATTCGGCAGGACCTCAACTGCTTCGGCGGCTTCGGCCAGCAGGGATACGGCTACAACGTGAAGTACCTCTACAGCAAGATCAGCGAAATTCTCGGCGTGGACGAGGGCTATCGCGCGATCATCATCGGCGCGGGTCACCTCGGCCTTGCGCTGGTCGGCAGCCCGATGTTTCACAAGCGCGGCATCACGCTGACGGCGCTGTTTGACGTTTCGCCCGCCATCGTCGGCGCGGAATACGGCGTGCTGCGCGTGTACCATGTGGATCGCCTGGCCGAATATGTGCGCCAGAACGACGTGGACCTCGCCGTCCTGACCCTGCCGCGCACCTACGCCAAGGAAACGGCGGAAAAGCTGGCGGCGCTCGGCGTCAAGGGCATCCTCAACTTCACCAATGTGGAGCTTGACCTCGCACACACGAACACCGCCGTGCAGAACGTTCACATCGGCGACTCGCTGATGCAGCTGACCTACAAGATGCGCGCAGGCGCGTCCAAGGACGAAGACGAAGAATAGACCTCCGGGGGCAAAGGCAAAATGAAGCTGAAGATCGACGGAAAACAGAATAATCCCATCCTCCCGCGCGCCGTCGAGCCTCTGCTGGCCGACGCGGACGCCGCCGACCTGCGCGTGCTGATCTACGCCGCGCTCCGCGACGCGGACGGCGAAGATTTCGAGCCGAAGGACGCCGCCGAAGCGCTCGCGCTCACCGAGAGCGAGGTGCGCTCCTCGGTCAAGTTCTGGCGCGGCGCGGGGCTGCTCGGCGTATCCCGCCGCCCCGCGGCGGAAAAGGCGGACGCAGCTGTGCCGGCGGCCGCGGCGGACGTTCCCGCCCCCGCGGACAAGCCCCTGCGGAACAAAGCGCCGATGCAGCTGAGCGGCGCGGAGCTCTGCCGCGTGGCCAAAGAGAACGCAGACTTTTCGAGCCTGCTGCACGCCGCACAGCAGACGGCGGGCTGGATCTTCAACGAAAGCGAGATCGGCATCGTCGCCTCGCTCTACGCCTCGCTGCATCTGCCCGGCGAATTCATCCTCAATCTGATCGGCTACTACGTCTGCAAAAAGGAGATGCCGCTCCGCTACGTCGAGAAGGTCGCCTACGACCTCTGCGACAAGGGGATCACCACCCCCGCGGCGCTGGAAGAATGGCTGCGCCGCCGCGAGGAAAGCGAGACGCACGAGGGCATCGTCCGCCGCCTGTTCGGCCTCGGACAGCGCACGCTGACCGAGAAGGAGCGCGCCGCCGTGGACAGCTGGTTCGGCCTCCTCGGCTACGGCGAGGACATGGTCAGAGCCGCCTACGAGAAGACCGTCAACACGATCGGCAAGGCCTCGATCGCCTATGCCGCCTCCATCCTGCGCGCCTGGCATGAGGCGGGGTACAAGACGCCCGCTGACGTCGAGGCTGCAAAGGGGGCAAAGCGGGCCAAGCCCGCCGCAAAGAGCGGCAAGCAGCCGCAGAGCTTTGACACCGAAGACTTTTTTGAAAAAGCAATTCGCCGTTCCTACGGTGAGGCGGGGGGCAAATCATGAGCTACAACAACGAGAATTACTATAAGCTCCGCGAAGAGTATGCCGAAAAGCCGCTCCGCGCCATCGAAAAGGCCGATGCCCGCAAGGAAGAGCTGCGGCGAAAGCTGCCCGGCTACGCCGAGCTTGACGCGGCACTCGCCACGACGGCAAGCCGCATCATGGGCGCGGCGCTGGAGGGGCGCGAGGGACTGGATGAACGCATCGCCAAGATCAAGCAGGAGACCGTGGACATGCGGCTGGCCATGGTCGAGCTTTTGAAGAATGCCGGTTACCCCGCCGACTACGCCGATGTGCACTACGAATGCACCGCCTGCGGCGATACCGGCTTTGTCGGCACAAAAATGTGCGCCTGCTTCCGCCGGGCGCTCACCCTGCGCGGTTACGAGTCGGCGGGCGTCGCGCGGCTGATCGCCACGCAGTCCTTCGGCACGTTTTCGCTCGATTACTACAAGCGCGACCCGGAGGCCTACTCCCGCATGAAGCACAATTTCGAGGCGGCGCAAAGCTTCGCGCAGGACTTTTCACCGAAAAACGGCCCGTCGCTGCTCTTTCTCGGCGGTACGGGGCTCGGCAAGACGCATCTGTCCAGCGCGATCGCCAAGACGGTCATCGACCGCGGCTTTGACGTGCTGTACGACTCGGCGATGCATGTCTTCTCCGCGTTTGAAAACGCACGGTTTCACGACGGCGCGGACGATACCGACCGCTATCTTACGGTCGAGCTGCTGATCCTCGACGATCTCGGCACAGAGCTCGGCGGCACGTTCACCACCGCCTGCCTCTACGACATCATCAACACGCGCCTCGTGCGCGGTCTGCCGACCGTCATGAGCACCAACCTGTCGGCGAAAGAGCTGACCGACCGCTACGGCGAGCGCATCGCCTCCCGCCTGTTCGGCGAATATACCCCCCTCGTCTTCTGCGGCGAGGACGTCCGCAAGGAAAAAATAGCCCTGCGGTGAACAACCCCTCAGTCAACTGCGTCAGGATGTTTTTCGGTTTCGCTCGCGAAATCGTCGGTGTTTAGCCGACGAAGAAAAACTCCGCGAGACGCTTTTGTGTCTCGTACAACTCACCCCCTTGCACAGGGGAGCCTGAATTTTGATACAGAGGAAACCACTATGAAAGACGGATTTGTCAAGGTCGCGGCGTACAGTCCGCGCGTGGCGCTCGGCACGCCGATGCAGAATGCCGAGACCGTGATCGCCGCGATGCACCGCGCCGACGCGGCGGGCGCAAAGCTGCTCGTCCTGCCCGAGCTGTTTCTCACCGGCTACACCTGCGCCGACCTGTTCTTCCAGACCAAGCTGCTCTCCGACGCCGAAGCGGCGCTTGCCCGCGTGATCGAAGCCTCGCGCGGCCTGCATATGCTGACGCTCGTCGGCCTGCCCGTTGTCTACGGCAACCGCCTCTACAACTGCGCCGCCGTGGTCACGGACGGCAGGCTGCTCGGCCTCGTGCCGAAAAGCAACATCCCCGACTACCGCGAATTTTACGAGAGCCGCCATTTCGCGCCCGCCATCGCCGAGAACGTCCCGGTGACGTTCTGCGGCTTTGACGTACTGCTCGGCACAAAGCAGCTCTTTACAATGGACGAAGTCCCCGCCTTCACGCTCGCCGTCGAGATCTGCGAGGATCTGTGGGTGGCCGCGCCGCCGTCGCTGCGCCATGCCGCCGCGGGCGCGACCGTCATCGCCAACCTCTCCGCCTCGGACGAGCTGGTCGGCAAGGACGCCTACCGCCGGATGCTGGTCTCGACGAGCAGCGCCCGCGCGCTCTGCGCCTATATTTACGCCGACGCGGGCGAGGGCGAATCCTCGACCGACCTGGTCTTCTCGGCGCACAACCTCATCGCCGAAAACGGCAGTCTGCTGGCCGAAGCCGCGCCCTTTGCGGCCGACAGCTTTGCGGCAAGCGAGATCGACTGCGAAAAGCTCGTGATGGAGCGCGTGAAGATGAACACCTTCGCCGCCTTTGCCGACGACGGCTATGTCCGCATCCCGTTCTCCGCGGGCGGGCTTGCCGAGACGGTGCTGACCCGCTTTGTGGACAAGCATCCCTTCGTCCCGTCGGACGACGGCGAGAAGAACGACCGCTGCGACCGCATCCTCGAAATTCAGGCGCGCGGGCTTGCCCGCCGCATGGAGGCCGCCTGCGCAAAGACGCTCGTAATCGGGCTTTCCGGCGGCCTCGACTCCTGCCTCGCCCTGCTGGTCGCGGTGCGCGCCTGCGAAATTGCGGGCCGCCCCATGTCCGACATCCACGCCGTGACGATGCCCTGCTTCGGCACGACGAAGCGCACCAAATCCAACGCGGAGACGCTGGCCGCCGCGCTCGGCACGACCTTCTCGGACATCGACATCAAGGACGCGGTGGACATCCACTTCCGCGACATCGGACAGGACCCCGAAACGCACGACGTGACCTATGAAAACTGCCAGGCGCGTGAGCGCACGCAGATCCTGATGGATCTCGCCAACAAGGAGGGCGGCATCGTGGTCGGCACGGGCGATCTCTCCGAGCTGGCGCTCGGCTTTGCCACCTACAACGGCGACCACATGTCGATGTACGGCGTCAACGCCTCGGTGCCGAAGACGCTGGTGCGCCACATCGTGCGCCGCCGCGCCGAGACCTGCCGCGACGCGGGCAAAACCGCGCTTGCCGACGCCCTTTTCGACATCCTCGCAACGCCGGTCAGCCCCGAGCTGCTGCCGCCGAAGGACGGCGTGATCTCGCAGGTGACCGAGCAGATCGTCGGCCCTTACGAGCTGCACGACTTCTTCCTCTACCACATGGTGCGCATGGGCTGCCGCCCGGCGAAGATTTTCCGCCTCGCGTGCTGTGCCTTTGCGGGCGAATATGACGCCGAAACAATTCTCTCCTGGCTCCGCATGTTCGTGCGCCGCTTCTTTGCACAGCAGTTCAAGCGCACCTGCCTGCCCGACGGCCCGAAGGTCGGCTCGGTGACGCTCTCGCCGCGCAGCGACTTCCGTATGCCGTCCGACGCATCGGCAAAATCCTATCTCGACGAGCTGGAAAATCTCAAGAAAACTCTTGCATAAGCCGCAGAAAGCGACTATAATAGAGTCGGCAGTTGAAGAACAGAATTTTTCAACTGATTAAATTACAGAGTAGGAATGCGCGCGTACAGTGCCGCCCCGACGGGGAGTTGCGGAGCGGACGAAAGGGCTTTGCCCTGCGGTGCGTATTCCGCATCCCGCTGTACGGACTTTTTCGGATACCCGGATGTGGGGCGGCTTTGCCGCACCGCACCCAAAGACCGCAATACCTCCGTTATGCGTGGGATACGCTCATAACGGAGGTATTTCCATGTCAGACACCAAAACCCATCGCATTCCCCCGCTTCTGCTCGTGCGGCTTGCCCTGCTCGCCGCGCTCAGCGCCGTCCTCAAGCTGGCGCAGGTCCCGGTCGGCAACGACTTTCTGCGCATCAGCTTCGAGAATCTGCCGATTCTGCTTGCCGGTTACCTCTTCGGCCCGGTCGCAGGCGCCGTCGTCGGCGTGTGCGCCGACCTTGTCGGCTGCCTTTTGCGCGGCTATGCCGTCAACCCGATTATCACGCTCGGCGCAGGTCTTGTCGGCGTGATGGCCGGCCTGTTCGGCAGGCGCGGCGTCACCGCAAAGCCGCGGCTCTGGCTGTCGGTCGTCGCGGCGCACGTCGTCGGCTCGCTCATCGTCAAGTCGTTCGGCATCTGGCTCTATTTCGCAACGCCGCTGCCCGGACTTGCGCTGCGCGTCCCGACCTACATCCTCACCGGCACGGCGGAGTTCATCCTCCTGACCCTGCTCTTGAAAAACAAAGCGCTGCGTGCGCTTTTGGAGAAAGTATGACTTACACCGAGGCTCTGCAATATATTCATTCGGTTTCCTGGCGCGGCAGCGTGCCGGGGCTGTCGCGCATTCAGGCGCTCTGCGACGCGATGGGCAACCCCGAGCGGGAGCTGCGCGTCGTCCACGTCGCGGGGACAAACGGCAAGGGCTCGACCGTGGCGTATCTCTCGTCGATCCTGCGCGCGGCGGGCTATCGCGTGGGCAGCTTCACCTCTCCCTATGTCCGCACGTTCAACGAGCGCATCGCCGTGGACGGAAAGCCCGTGAGCAACTACATGCTGGCGAGCGCCACCGAAACCGTGCGCGCCTACGCCGAGGGGCTGGAGGACAAGCCGACCGAGTTTGAACTGATCACCGCCATCGGCTTTGAGATCTTCCGCCGCAAGAAATGCGACATCGTCGTGCTGGAGGTCGGGCTCGGCGGACGGTTTGACTCGACCAATGTCGTCACCAAGCCGCTCTGCTCGGTCATCACCGGCATCGCGATGGATCACATGCAGCTGCTGGGCGACACGCTCGCGAAGATCGCGTGGGAAAAGGCGGGCATCATCAAAGAAGGCTGCCCGGTCGTGACCGCGGCGCTCGCGCCCGAAGCGGAGCGCGTGATCGCCGACGAGGCCGCCATGCGCCGCGCGCCGCGCACGGTCGTTGATCCGGCCGCCATCCGGGTGGTGTCGCAGAGCCTCGACGGCATCGTCCTCGACTACAAGGGGCGGACCCGCCTCACAACCTCGCTCATCGGCCTGTACCAGCCGCGCAACATCGCGCTGGTCTGCGAGACGGTGGACGTCCTGCGCGGCATCGGCATCGCCATCCCCGAGGCGGCCGTGCGCCGCGGCATTGCCGAAACGCGCTGGCAGGCGCGCTTTGAGCTGCTCTCGCGCGACCCGGTCGTCATCTACGACGGCGGACACAACGAGGAGGGCGTGCGCGCCGCCGCCGACACCGTGAAGGCGATCTTCGGCGGCAAGGTGGTGCTGGTCTCCGGCGTGATGCGCGACAAGGCCTACGAAAAGATGGTCTCCATCCTCGCCGAGATTGCCGACTGCGCCGTCACGCTCACGCCCGACAATCCGCGCGCACTCCCCGCGGCAGAATATGCCGAAGTCTTCCGCGCGCACGGCATCCCCGCAGAGGCGCGGGACACCATCGCCGCCGCAGTCCGTGCAGGCGTGCGCGCCGCCGAAGAAAAAGGCGAGCCGCTCATCATCCTCGGCTCGCTCTACACCTACAAGGACGTGTATCGGTTGTTTCAGTAAGTTTGAGGATGCGCCAGGGGACCTTTTGTGAACAAAAGGTCCCCTGAAACCCTCCAAAAAACTTCATAAAAGAAGAAAAGCAGTCTATCCTTGCCCGGATAAGCTGCTTTTCCTTTTTTCAAAGTCCTTTGAAGGGGGCGCGGGGGGAACTTTCGTACACGAAAGTTTCCCCCTTTTATTTCATTTACACAATCTCCGCCGCACCGTCCGAAACCGCGGTGAGCGTGGTCTCAAACGCCTGCTTGATCGCGCGGTAGAGGTACGCCGTGTCGGCCGCGCCCGCCGTCTCATAGGCGGAATGCATCGCCAGCTGTGCCGCGCCGATGTCCACGGTGGGCAGCGAAACCTGCGTGTTGGCGATGTTGCCGAGCGTGGAGCCGCCGGGCATGTCGGCGCGGTTGGCATACAGCTGCACCGGGACGCCCGCCCGCTCACAGATCACGCGGAAGAGCGCCGCCGACCATGCATCGGTCGCGTAGCTCCGGTTTGCATTGTATTTGACCACCACGCCGCCGTTCATGCGCACATGGTGGTTCTTGTCCGCATACTCGGGATGATTCGGATGGATTGCATGTGCATTGTCGCAGGAAAGCATCAGGCTGCCCGCCACCGCCGCATCGTAATCCCGGCCGAACGCCGCCGAGACGCGGCGCAGCACATCGCAGAGGAAGGTGGACGCCGCGCCCTGCTGCGTCCGGCTGCCGACCTCCTCGTTGTCGAACACCGCCAGCACCTTGGCCGCCGCGCCGAACCCGGCATCGAGAAAGCCGTGCAGCGCCGCATAGACGCATTGCAGATCGTCGAGGCGCGGTGCGGAAATATAGCCGTTCCATTCCACGCCCGCCTGCGGATTGTAGACAAACAGATCGGCCGAAAGGATGTCGTCCGCGGCGACGCCGAGCGACGCCGCAACCCGCGCGCGGAGCGGTTCGGCGTCTGCGCCGCCGTACAGCGGAAGCAGATCGACCGCCGCGTTCAGCTTTGTGCCGTCGTTCATCGTGCGGTTCATGTGGATGGCCACATTCGGGATCACCGCCGTCGGCGCGCCCAGATCGCAGAGCCGCGCGGCAATGCCGCCCTCGGTGCGGACGATCACGCGCCCTGCCACCGACAGCGGGCGGTCAAACCAGGTCGAGAAGATCATCCCGCCGTAGGGTTCGACCGAAAGCTCGGTGTAGTCCTCCGACTTCAGATCGGCGTTTTCCTTGATTTTCGGCGCGGGGCTGTCGCCGTGCGCCGCCGCGATCACGAAGCCGCCGAACGCTTCCGGCGCGCGGAACGCGATCACCGAGGACGCGCCGCGGCTGACAAAATAGCCCCTGCCCGCCTCGAGCGTCCATGCGTCGGACTCGGCAAGCCGCGTGTATCCCGCCGCCGTCAGCGCCTCGCACACGGTCGCCGCCGTGTGAAACGCCGTCGGACAGTGCGCGATAAAATCAAACAGAGCCGTATTCTCCATCGAAGCCTCCGTCACAGCGTCATGTAGCCGGGCTTGACCCACTTCATCTTACGCAGGATGAGGTCGAACAGCAGCGTGAGCAGCGCCGGGAGAACGAAGTGCATGAGCAGCACCTCGATGACCGACTTCGCCGTGAAGCCCATCGCCTCGAATGCGCCGAACTGCCCGACAAAGCCGGAGGTGCCCATGCCGGCGCCGACCTTGGTGTTGGTCATGGCAAGCACTTTTGTGGAGATCGGCCCGAGAATGGCGGACGCCAGCGTGGGCGCGATCAGGATCTGCGGGTGCTTCATGATGTTCGGAATCTGCAGCATCGAGGTGCCGACGCCGACCGAGATCGCGCCGCCGAGCTTGGTGTCGCGGTAGCCCGCGACGGCAAAGCCGATCATCTGGCAGCAGCAGCCGACCACCGCCGCGCCCGCGGCGATACCGTCAATGCCGATGGAGATGCAGATGGCCGCCGAGGAGATCGGCGCGGTGAGCGCGAGACCCACGATGACCGCGATGACAATGCCCATCGGAATCGGCGCATACTCGGTCGCCGTGTTGATATATTCGCCGAGGAAGACCATGAAGCGGTTGATGTACGGCCCGACGAGAATGCCGACTGCGCCGCCCGAGAGAATGACCGTGGCGGGCGTGAGAATGATGTCGAGCTTGGTCTTGCCCGCGACGAGTGAGCCGACCTCCGCGCCGACGACCGCCGCAATATACGCGCCGACCGGGCCGCCGAGCGCATAGCCGAGCGCGCCGGTGACGGCGCTGGTGAACAGCGTCAGCTTCTGCGCGCCGAGCGCATAGGCGATCGCCACGCCGATGGCGCAGCCGATGACCGGCGACTTGGCGTCGCCGATGTGCACGGTGAAGTTGGTGAGAAAGCCCATGTAGGGGATCTTCGCGAGCTGGCCGAAGATGGTGCCGATGATCAGCGAGGCGAAAAGCCCCTGCGCCATCGCGCCGAGCGCATCAATGAAATAGCGCTGAAAAAAACCCTTGCGTTCCTTCATATCCTGTTTCCTTTCATCGCCGCGGCATCGCGCCGCGCCTACAGGGAAGATTATACAGGAAACCGCGCGCAAAATCAATAGACATTTCCCATAGAAATCAGCCGAAATCTGCCGCGGGGTTTGACTTCTGCGCCCCGATATGCTAAAATAAACGCAGTAACTGTTTCGGAGGCGTACCATGCAAAGTGAAATGCAAAAACCCAGCGACAAGCTGAAGGCCGCGCGGCACACCTTTTCTGTCCTCGGCTTTTCCGCGCTTCTGCTGCTTGTCGGCCAGCTGCTCGTCGGTACGCTTGTCGGCGCCTGCATCGGGCTGTGCTTCCCGGCAGGCGACGCGCCCGCCTGGCTGACGCTGCTCGCCGCCTATGTCGGCGTCTACGGCATCGCCTTCCCGATGGCGGCCCTGCCGCTGCGCCGTCTTCCGGCCGCCGCGCCCGAAAAGGGGAAGATCAGCGCGCGTCACTTTTTCGCTTTTCTGCCGATTCTCTATCTGTGCAGCTATGTCGGCGCGCTGCTCGGCAACCTTGCCGGTGAGCTTGCCGCCGAGGCATTCAACCTGCAAATGACCGACGGCGTATATGCCCTGATGGAGAACAACATGCTCATGCTGTTCTTCGTCGCCGTGATTCTTGCGCCGATCTGCGAGGAATGGTTCTTCCGCAAGCTGCTCATCGACCGCACGCGCGTCTATGGGGAGAAGCTCGCCGTGCTGGTCTCCGCGCTGCTGTTCGCCTTCTATCACACCAACATCTATCAGTTTTTCTATACCTTTTTCATCGGCCTTGTCTTCGGCTATGTCTACCTGCGCACCGGCAAAATGGCCGTCACTGCGCTCATGCATGCCGTCTTCAACCTTTTCGGCGGCCTCATCTCGGCCGAAGTCCTGCGCGTCAGCGACGTCTTGTCCCTCCTCGAGGCAGAAACGGTCGATGAACAGATCGCCGTCCTTGAAGCCAACCCCGTCGGCATCGGCATCTTCTTTGTATACGCTTTCCTCTGCCTCGGCCTGCTCATCGGCGGCTGTATACTGCTCGTTCAATACCGCAAAAAAGTCTTCTTCAAGTCCGCGGCCGAGCAGCTTCCGCCCGATACCGAGGGGGCTGCCGCCTTTGTCAACGTCGGCATGATGATCTACATCGTCGTCGCCGCCGCGGCCACGTTCATCCTCGGCAGTATGATGTAAGGGGCGAACAAGCTTTGCCGAACAACTAAAAAAGCCTTCTCCTGCGGGAGAAGGGGGACCGCGTCAGCGGTGGATGAGGAGTAGCCATGCTGCCATATAATAAAAAGCTTGTCCAAAACGCGCGAACGCTTCGTAAAAATATGACACCGGAAGAAAAGCATCTTTGGTATGACTTTCTGAAAAAACTTCCCTGCAATGTGAGGCGTCAACACAATATTGAAAACTATATTCTGGACTTTTATATTGCAGAGAAAAAAATAGCGATTGAAGTAGACGGAAAACAGCATCTGTCCGATGCACATGTACAAACTGATGCACAAAGAGATGAGAAGCTTGCCCTGTGGGGGATTACTGTGCTTCGTTATTCCAATGATAGTATCCGCAAAAACTTCGGTTCTGTAACCGCAGATATACTGGACAAGCTGTGCTTGGATTACGACAGCTTGCAGCTGTCGTAAACACCTCATCCGACGGCTGCGCCGCCACCTTCTCCCACTGGAGAAGGCTATAAGCGCAAGCATTACACTTCACATATACACTTTGTCAATGGCTGCGTCCACGGCACAGCAGATTTTGTACAGACTTGCCGCAAGACGGCGCCGCTTTATGATTATCAAGCAAGTCGGCTTGCGGCAAGAAAAAACCACGGAGAAACCTCTCCGTGGTTTTTGTTCTGTGCAAAAGATTCAAGTTGTAACTCAGCCCAGCTTTGCGTAGTTGACCTTTACACCCGGGCCCATCGTGGTTGCGATTACGCAGCTCTTGATGTACTGACCCTTTGCTGCTGCCGGCTTCGCCTTGATGATCGCGGTCATGATCGCGTCAAAGTTCTCGCCGATCTTCTCTGCACCGAAAGACGCCTTGCCGATCGGGCAGTGGATGATGTTGGTCTTGTCGAGACGATACTCGATCTTACCGGCCTTTGCTTCCTTGACGGCCTTGGCAACGTCCATCGTGACCGTGCCTGCCTTCGGGTTCGGCATCAGGCCCTTAGGACCGAGCACCTTACCGAGACGGCCGATCACACCCATCATGTCGGGCGTTGCGATAACGACGTCAAAGTCGAACCAGTTCTCGGTCGTGATCTTCTGGACCATGTCCTCAGCGCCGACATAGTCGGCACCGGCCTCGGTTGCGGCAGTCGCCTTGTCACCCTTTGCAAAAACGAGGGTGCGGACGGTCTTACCGGTACCGTTGGGGAGAACGATCGCGCCGCGGACCTGCTGGTCTGCGTGACGGGAGTCAACGCCGAGACGGACGTGCAGCTCGACGGTCTCGTCGAACTTTGCCTTCGCGGTCTGGCATACGAGTGCAACAGCCTCGGATGCGTCGTAAAGCTTGCTCTTGTCGATCAGCTTCGAGCTTTCAATATACTTCTTTCCAGTCATCGTCGATACCCTCCTCAGTCTTCAACCGTAACGCCCATGCTGCGAGCGGTACCTGCCACCATGCTCATCGCGCTCTCGATCGAGCCTGCGTTGAGATCGGGCATCTTGGTCTCTGCGATCTTTCTGACCTGCTCCTTGGTGAGGGACGCGACCTTGGTCTTGTTCGGCGTGCCCGAAGCGGTCTCAATGCCGCAAGCCTTCTTGATCAGAACGGCTGCGGGAGGGGTCTTGGTGATAAACGTGAACGAACGGTCAGCGTAAACCGTGATGACAACGGGGATAATCAGACCCATGTCGTTCTTGGTTCTCTCGTTGAACTCCTTGGTGAAGTTCGGGATCGAAACACCGTACTGACCGAGTGCAGGACCGATAGGCGGCTGAGGCGTTGCCTTGCCGGCCGGGATCTGCAGTTTAATGTAACCGGAAATCTTCTTTGCCATTTTAACTACCTCCAAATGTGGTTACTCGAGGAAATCAAGAATTTTTCCTCTCCCACCTGCCCTTTGACAAAGGGCGAAACATCCTGATGTTCAGTCTGCGAGCTTAATGTCGCCGACGTCGATCTTGACGGGCATGTCGCGCTTGCCGGTGTTGACCAGCACGGTGACGCTTGCGCCGTCCTCGGAAACATCATAGATCTTGCCGCTGAAGCCTTCAAACGAGCCGCGCACGATCTTAATCATGTCGCCGACCTTGAAGGTATTTTCGCGATGCGCCTCGCCACCCTGCATGATGGCAAGCTCGTCGTCCGTCAGCGGAACGGGACGCGAGCCGGGGCCTACAAAGCCCGTAACGCCGCGAACATTGCGCACAACATGCCAGCTTTCGTCCGTCATCGTCATTTTGATGAAAACGTAGCCGGGCAACAGCTTCTGCTCGGTTTCCTTCTCCACACCGGCGTCGGTGGTCGCAATGACCGTCTCCGTCGGGATCCTGATCTCATAGATCAGGTGACCGAGATTTCTGTTTTCGATAATTTTTTCGAGATTGGTCTTCACCTTGTTCTCGTATCCGGAGTAGGTATGCGCAACGTACCACCTCGGGCCGAGATTCATCTCATCGAAATCGCTCATGCTTGTCTCTCCGCTCAGAACAGACGTCCGAGTGCGATGACGCCGGAAGAAAATCCGAGGTCAAGAACGGCGATGATCGCCGCCAGAATGACGGTGAAAGCGACAACGATCGCGGTGCTGGTCTTCACAGACTTGAACGGGCACCAGGTGATCTTCTTCAGTTCGCTCCTGTAGTCGCGGAAGAATTTCGCAACGCGGCCGGGCTTCTTTTCTTTCGTAGCTTCTGCCATTTTGTCGTCCTCCCGATTACTTCGTCTCTCTGTGGAGCGTGTGCTTGTTGCAGAAACGGCAGTACTTGTTCATCTCAAGTCTGTCGGGATCGTTTTTCTTGTTCTTCTTGGTCTCGTAGTTTCTCTGCTTGCACTCGCTGCACGCCAGGGTAATTTTTACTCTCATATCGGCACCTCCTGTTTGTTTTTCGGGCATGCGCCCGTCTGCGGCATAGCCGCCGTACCTCCCTCTCCAAACGGGGGCTTTTGCGCCGAAGGAATAAGCGCGCGTGCAAGAGCACGACGAAAAAGCCCTCCTTGACAGAGGTAAAATTATTATAGCAAGCCCCGCCGCGTCTGTCAAGAACTTTTGCGATTTTTGCGGCGTGTTTTTCATTTTTTTGCGGATGCATTTAAATTTATGGTATAAAAAACACAGCAAAAGTGTGAAAAGTGCTTTCTTTTTCCCGCCGGATATGCTATCATAATGTAGTATGAGTATACCTTTGCGGAACTGCCGCGGAAAGGAGCGCGCATGGCGCAGACCACCGTCTATACCACCGCCTCAGCGGCGGAAACCGAGTCCGCCGGCCGCGCACTCTGTGAGCGGCTGCTGACGGCCGGAAAGCCGACCGCGTTCGTCGCCCTCTCCGGCGACCTCGGCGTCGGCAAGACCGCCTTTGTCCGCGGCTTTGTCTCGGCGCTCGCGCCGGACGCCCGCGTGAAAAGCCCGACCTACACCATCGTCAACGAATATCGCGGCGGGCGCATCCCGGTCTTCCACTTCGACGTCTATCGCATCGAGGGGGAGGACGACCTCTATTCCACCGGCTACTACGACTACCTCGACGCGGGCTACCTGCTCTGCGAATGGAGTGAGAAGATCCCGTTTGCGCTGCCGGATGACCGCATCACCGTCGAAATCGCGAAGACCGACGGCGCGGACGGGCGGCGCATCACCCTCACCCTGCCGGACGGCGCGGCGCTCTGACCGCACACGCGAACCGCACACGCGAAAGGACTTTTGCATATCATGAAAATACTCGCCCTGGATTCCGCGGCCAAGGTCGCCGCGGCCGCCCTGCTCGACGACGACCGTCTGCTCTGCAAAGCGGCGGCGGACGACGCCATGACCCATTCGTCCACCCTGCTGCCCGCCATCGAGCAGCTGCTGAAAAAGGCCGGGCTGACCTTTGCCGACATCGACCTGTTTGCCGCCTCGGCGGGCCCCGGCTCGTTCACCGGCGTGCGCATCGGCGCGGCCACGCTCAAAGGCATCGCCTTCGGCAGAAACAAGCCCTGCTGCGCCGTCAGCGCGCTCGAAGCGCTGGCCTATAACCTGCGCGCGGCGGACGGCACCGTCTGCGCCCTGATGGACGCGCGGCGCGGGCAGTTCTACACCGCAACGTTCGCCGTGGAAGGCGGCAGGGTCACCCGCCTCACCCCGGACGAAGCCAAGAGCGGCGAGGAGATCGCGGCATCGCTTGCCGCCTATCCGCACGTCACCCTGGTGGGCGACGGCGCGGCGGCAGCCCTGCCCTTTTTCGACGGGCTGCCGGTCGAGCTCTGCCCCGAAGACCGCCGCCTTGCCGACGGCGAGAGCGTGGGGCTTGTCGCCTACGCGATGTACCGCGCGGGAGAGACCGTGACCGACGCGGAATTTGCCCCGGTCTACCTGCGGCTGCCGCAGGCGGAGCGCGAGCGGCTGGAAAAGGAAAAAGCGGCGCACGAAACGGCGCCGTGCAAATGAATGCTGTATAAATTTTAGGAAAGGTTTGCACACATGATCTTCAAGCACATCATCATCGGCGCGGACAGCGCCGGCTACCACCTCAAGGAACAGATCAAGGAAAAACTCATCGCGGACGGCTACGACGTGACCGACTGCGGCACCGACTCGGACGCCTCCTGCCACTACCCGGTCTACGGCGCGGCGGTCGCCAAAGCGGTGCGCGACGCGGACGCCGACACCTGCGGCATTCTCGTCTGCGGCACGGGCGTGGGCATGAGCATGGTCGCCAACAAGTTTAAGGGCATCCGCGCGGCCTGCTGCTCGGACACCTTCTCGGCGCGCATGACCCGCGCGCACAACGACGCGAACATTCTCTGCTTCGGCGCGCGCGTCGTCGGCTACGGCCTGGCCTGCGACCTCGTGGACGCCTTTCTCGGCGCAGCCTTTGAGGGCGGCCGCCACCAGACCCGCGTGGACATGATCGCGGCGATTGAGGAGGAGGAACGCAGATGAGCAACATTCCTTCGATCAGCGAGCTGTACGACCTCGACCACACCATCGCCAAGGATCTGCTTCTGCGCCACACCTACCCGTGGGAAGTGCTGAAGGAGCTGAAAGCCTTTATTCTCGAGCTCGGCGCGACCCTGCCCGCCGACGAGTACGACCACCCCGAGGAGGGCGTCTGGATCGCGAAGGACGCCAAGGTCTTCCCGAGCGCGTACATCGGCGCGCCCTGCATCATCGACCACGGCGCGGAGATCCGCCACTGCGCGTTCATCCGCGGCAGCGCCATCATCGGGAAGAACGCGGTCTTCGGCAACTCCTGCGAGATCAAAAACTCCATCATCTTCGACGATGCGCAGACCCCGCACTACAACTACGTCGGCGACTCCATCCTCGGCTGGCATTCGCACATGGGCGCCGGTTCGATCACCTCCAACGTCAAGAGCGACCGGACAAACATCGTCATCCGCTGCGGCAAGGAGACCGCCGCGACCGGCGCCTACAAGATCGGCGCCATGCTCGGCGACTTTGTCGAGGTCGGCTGCAACAGCGTGCTGAACCCCGGCACGATCATCGGCAAGCACACCAACATCTATCCGCTCTCGCGCGTCCGCGGCGTCATCATGGCGGACAGCATCTACAAGGCCGCCGACAACATTGTCCTCAAAGAAAACAGTTAACAGTTAAACGAAAGGAAGATCCCCATGGGAAGACTCTTCGGAACAGACGGCATCCGCGGCGTTGCCAACGAAAAGCTCACGGTTGAGCTGGCCGTCGCCACCGGACGCGCCGTTGCCGCATCCATCGGCATGGCAAAAAGCAAAAGCAATACCAAAAAGACCATCCTGCTCGGCATGGACACCCGCATTTCTTCGGATATGCTCGCCTCTGCGCTGACCGCAGGCATTCTCTCGGTCGGCTACGACGTCATCAACCTCGGCGTCGTCCCGACCCCCGCCGTCGCCTATCTCACCCGCCGCTGCAAGGCGCGCGCGGGCATCATGATCTCGGCGTCGCACAACCCGTTTGAGTTCAACGGCATCAAGGTCTTCAACGCCGACGGCTTCAAGCTCGCCGACGAGCTGGAGGAGAACATCGAGTCGATGGTGCTCGGCGAAGTGCCGATGCCGAAGCCGGCGACCGGCGCGAAGATCGGCAAGATCATCCACAAGCCCGAGGCGATCGACGAGTACATCAGGTTTGTCGCATCGACGACGGACGAGCGGCTCGACGGGCTGACCGTCGCGTTCGACTGCGCGAACGGCTCGGCCTCCCGCACGGCGGAAAAGCTGTTCACCTCGCTCGGCGTCAACTGCGTGATGCTCTCCGACAAGCCGGACGGCACCAACATCAACGCCGCCTGCGGCTCGACCCACCTCGAAAACCTGATTGCCTGCGTCAAGGAGAAGAAGCTGGACATCGGCATTGCCTTTGACGGTGACGCGGACCGCGTGCTCTGCGTGGACGGAAACGGCGAGGTCGTGGACGGCGACATGATTATGGCGATCCTCGCGCTGGACATGAAGGCGCGCGGCAGACTGAAGAACAACACCGTGGTGGGCACGATCATGTCCAACCTCGGGTTCATCCGCTTCTGCGAGGCCAACGACATCCGCTTCTCGGCGACCAAGGTCGGCGACCGCTATGTGCTGGAGGAGATGCTGCTGGAGGACTATGTCTTCGGCGGTGAGCAGTCGGGGCATATCATTTTCAAGGACTTCGCCACCACGGGCGACGGTCAGCTCTCGGCCGTGCAGCTGCTGGCACACATCCACCGCAGCGGCAAGAAGCTTTCCGAGCTGAAGACGGTCATGACCAAGTACCCGCAGCTCATCGTCAACATCCGCACCAGCGACGCGGCAAAGCTCGCGTTCTACACCGACGACGATGTGCGCGCCATCCTCGACGAGGGCAAGGAAAAGCTCGGGAACCGCGGCAGGTTGGTCGTGCGCCCGTCCGGCACCGAACCGCTGATCCGCATCATGGCGGAGGGCGAGGACGAGGCCTTCACCGAGGCGATCGCACGGCAGGTCGCCGAGCGGATCGAGGAGAAGCTGAAGGTATACTGACGATTCAGTCGAAAACCGAGGTTTTCGACTGGTGCAAGGGCGTTCACTCGCGTGCGCTCAGCCGCGCCGCCCTTTAAGGAGTAAAAAAGCCGGCACAGCCGTCTTTTTTACGGGATTTCATATTTTGTTTTTCCGCGGCGGAGCCGCAGAAAATATACGCTCATGAAAAGGGCGTCGGCACATGTGCCGCGCCTTTAGCGCCAGACCGCGCACCGCGCGGTTAACGAGGATCGGAGTTATCGAGAGCGGCAGGCTCGCCTGCCCATTCGGCGGATGCTCCGACGGCGGACTGCCGCCGCATCTTCCGGCAAAACCGACGGGTAACCGTCCGACAACACGGAGGATACGCAGAATACTTTAAGAATTGAGACGGCAGCGGGGGATGAGCGCCCGTATGCCGTATTGTGTCATACCATGTGCGGAATCACCGGTTACATCGGTCAGAAGGAAGCAGCGAAGATTATTCTGGAGGGGCTGCACGCGCTCGAATACCGCGGCTACGACTCCGCGGGCATCGCGGTTTACAAAGACGGCGGCATTGAGGTCACCAAGGCGGTCGGCAAGGTCGCCGCGCTCGAGGCAAAGCTCGCCGCCGTCGGCAATTTTGCCGGCGCGCAGGTCGGCATCGGGCACACCCGTTGGGCAACACACGGCGCGCCCTCGGACGCAAACTCACATCCCCACGGCAACGAACGGGTGCAGATCGTCCACAACGGCATCATTGAAAACTATGCCGCGCTCCGCAAAATGCTCCTTGAAAAAGGCTATACTTTCTCCTCGGAGACCGACACCGAGGTCGCGGCAAAGCTGATTGACCTGCGCTACCGCGAATGCGGCGACCACCTGAGCGCCCTCTCCGCCGTCATGCGCGAGATGGTCGGCTCCTACGCCATCGCCGTGCTGTTTGCCGACACGCCCGACCGGCTCTACGCCATCAAAAAAGACAATCCGCTGATCGTCGGCGTCGGCGAGGGCGAAAACTTCATCGCCTCGGACATCGCGGCGGTGCTGCGCCACACGAAAAACTACTATCCGCTCGGCGACCTGCAAATGGCGGTCGTCACGGCACACAGCATCGAGATCATGGACATCGACAAGCGCCCCCTGCACCCCGAGATGATGACCGCCGACTGGTCGGTCGAGGCGGCGGAGCGCGGCGGCTACCCGCACTTCATGATCAAAGAGATCAACGAAGAACCCGCCGCCGTCGAAAAGACGCTGCACCCGCGCATCGCGGGGATGCTGCCCGACTTTGAGGGTGAGCATCTCTCGGACGAGCGGCTGCGCCGCGCCAAGAGCGTGACGTTTGTCGCCTGCGGCACGGCGATGCACGCCGGTCTCGTCGGCAAGGCGGCGATCGAGCGCCTCTGCCGCATCCCCGTCAAGGTGGAGATCGCGTCCGAGTTCCGCTACAACGACCCGATCCTCACGCCCGACGACCTCGTCATCATCATCTCCCAGTCGGGCGAGACCGCCGACTCGCTGGCGGCGCTCCGCCTGGCAAAATCCCGCGGCGCCTACACGCTCGGCATCGTCAACGTCATCGGCTCGTCCATCGCGCGCGAGGCGGACAATGTGATTTACACCTGGGCAGGCCCCGAGATCTCGGTCGCCTCCACCAAGGCCTACACCGTGCAGATCTCGCTGATCTATCTGCTCACCATCCGCATGGCGCTGCTCTGCGGCCGCCTCAGCGAGGCGGAGGCGCGCGCCTACACCGAGAAGCTCTACCGCGACATGCCCCGCGTCATCGAGGAGACGCTGAAAACCGAGGATGCAATCAAGGCGGCGGCCGCCGACTTTGCACACTACGAGGACCTCTTCTTCATCGGCCGCGGCCTCGACTACTATCTCTCGATGGAGGGCTCGCTCAAGCTGAAGGAGATCTCCTACATCCACAGCGAGGCCTACGCCGCAGGCGAACTCAAGCACGGCACGATCTCGCTGATCACCGATCAGATGCCGGTCATCGCACTTGCGACCGACGAGGCGCTCTACGAAAAGATGATCAGCAACATCCGCGAGGTCAAGGCGCGCGGCGCCCGGGTACTGCTGATTACCCGCCGCGACGCCGAACACGCCGCGGACGAGGCGGAGCGTGTGCTCTGCATCCCGGACTGCGACCCGCTCTTTGCGGCGATCCCGCTTGCCACCGTGCTCCAGCTGCTGGCCTACCATGTCGCGGCGGCGCGCGGCTGCGACATCGACAAGCCCCGCAACCTTGCCAAGAGCGTCACCGTAGAATAAAAGCAGAATGATTAAAACCGAATTTTGAGGAGAAAACCATGAATCAGGTCAGAAAAGTCCTTCCTGCCCTCGCCATCCTTGCATTTCTCTGCATCTTCTGCACGCTGCTCACCGCGGCGGCAGACGTCATCACCGTCTCCACCCCGGCCGAGCTTGAAAGCGCGGTTTCAACCCTGGCCGCGACCGGCGGCACCATCCGGTTTTCGGGTGACATTTCGCTGACTTCTTCGCTTTCGCTCCCCCAAAACAGCGCCCGCATCACGATCGACGGCGGCGGATACACGCTCCGGATGAACGGCAACCTGGCGCTGAACGGTGATATGGACGTCAAGAACATCTGCTTCTACAACATCGGCACTTACCGCTCCATTCCCTGCGGCGGACATGACGTGCATTTCTACGACACGGTCACCTGTGGGAAGTCCGGCGACTATTACCCCAGCATCATGGCGGGCTACACCGCCTCCGCCGCCTTTACGGGCGGCAGGCTGACCGTTGACGGCGGCACCTGGCAGCGCATACGCGGCGGCAACGCGGGTACGGGTTCTGTCCTGCAAAGCGGCAGCGTCGTGATAAACGGCGGCAGCATCACCGAATTTTTGCAGATCTGCGGTGCGGGCGCAAGCGCGCCCGGCTCGCGGTTTGACGTCACGATAAACGGCGGCAGCATCACAAACATCCGCTTCTTCTCGGTGTCCGGCTCGGCCGCATCCACGGCCGACAGCACGCTGACGGTGAACGGCGGCAGGATCGGCGGCACGATCCGCCTGTCGATCTTCGACAGCGGTACGCTGCGCGGCGAGAGCACGATCCGCCTGCTCGGCGGCGACTTCTCCGGCCTCACCGGCATCTACGGATACGCGGGCAGCGGCAGCCTCAGGACGAGCCTCGTCCTGTCTCCGTCGCTCACCGGCGTGATCGAGAACCGCATCACCGACACGCTTTCCGGCACGCTGCTCCGCACGGGCGTGGCAGACCCCTGCCTCCTCTACGCAAACGGCCTGTATTACCTCACCATGACCGGCTCGTCCAACATCGCGCTGCTTCGCTCCACGTCGCTTGACGGCCTCGGCTCGCTGACGCTCTCGCAGAACCTCGTCTACCGCGGCGCGCAGGACGCGACGGCGACGGACACCTTCGGCTACACGGAGCTGAGCGGCACCTGGTCGCCCGAGCTTCATTATTTTGATGCAGACGACTTCGGCGCGGACTATGCCGGTTGGTATATGTTCCTTGCTCTGCGCAAGAAGGGGGACGACTCCTCCAACATCCGCATGGTCGCGCTGAAATCGAAGTACGGCGAGACGCCGGAAGGCCCGTACCGTCATCCGACGGACGGCACGACCTACAAGTCGCAGCCCATCCTCGACAGAAGCGGCAGCATCATCACCGAGTGGGCCTGCGGCATGAGCATTCTCCGCATTGAAAGCGGCGCCTACAAGGGCATCTATGCGATGTGGGTCGCCGAGGAGAACCGCGGCACGGCCGCATTCCGCCAGAAGATCATGATCGCCAGACTGAAGTCCCCGTGGCAGCTCGCAAGCGAGCCGACGGCGATCCTCTACCCCTCACAGTACTGGGAAAAGATCGACGCGGGCTACTGGCAGGGCAAATACTATCCCGCCGTCGTCGAGGGCGCGACCGCGCTCTACGGCAAGGACGGACAGGTCTACGTCATCTACTGCGGCAGCGGCTACTGGACGAACTACGGCCTCGGGCAGATCACCTGGAACGGCGGCGACCCGCAATCCGCTTCCTCTTGGGTCAAATACACCGACAACCCGGTCTTCGGCGCCAATGACAAAAACGGAAACCACTATTCCGGCGTCATGATGCAGGGCGCGGGACACGCCTTCTTCGTGCGCGACGCGGAGGACAAGCTCTACGCCGTCTATCATGCCTACCCGTCCGATGCGAACGGCTCAAACAAGGCGTCCGCCCGCAATGCCTACATCGAGCCCTGCTCCATCGACTACACCAAGTTCAACGGTGCAAACTACGGCGTGCTGACCTTTGCAAACGGCAAAAAGCCCGCCAATACCTCGATGAAAGTCAGCTTCACCACGCGGCTGTCCGCGTCCTCGCTGCTCGATCTGTTTGACGACAGCTTTGATGCCGCCGTCACGCTCGACGCCGCAGCCTCCCTCTCGGCCGAGCCGGTCGACGGCGGTGTCCTGCTGCGCGCCTCCTACAAGGCGGACGGGATCGAGGGCTGCGAGATCCGCCGCAAGGTTGACGGCGGCGCGTTCGTCAAGCTCACGGATCTGACCGGCGGCGACCGAGCGTATACCGACACGGCGACCGAGGCCAACACCGCATACGCCTACATCGCGCTTCCCTACATGGAACACGGCGGCACGCGCTACTACGGCGCGCCGTCCGACGAGGCGACCGCAGAAGTCCGGCTGGAGCCGCCGACGCTGGAAGTCGATATTACCACTGATTCAAAAGTGGCGATTCTGCTTCTGTCGCACCCCGACACAACGAGCTTTTCCCTCTATCGTATCTACAAATACGATGCTGCGGAGGGTGCGGCGACAAAGACGCTGCTTGCCGAGATCAAGGCAAACCGCACCTCGTGGGTTGACACCGAGATCGAGCTTGAACACACCTATGTCTATTCGGCGACCGCTGTCAAAGACGGCTTTGAAAGTGCGCCGAGCGCGGAGCGGCGCCTTTATGTGCCGATTCCGCGCATGACGGCAACCGCCAAGACCGCGGTCGGCGGCGGCATCCTGCTGACGATCACCGACAGCGGAAGTGCCGACTCTTACGAGTTCAAGCGCTATGATGACGGCAAGGTGCTGGCAAACACAACGGACAAAACCTGCCTCGACACCGATGTCGTGCCGGGAACACATTATAATTATCTCATTACCGCCTATGAAAACGGAGAATCCGTCTATCGGATTTCCGCCTTCTGCACAGCCGCAGAACCGAAGGCGTCCCTGCGCATCTCGGAGAAAAACGGTACGATCACACTGACCATTTCGGAGGTCTCGGGTGCGGCTTCCTACAAGCTCTATCGGGACGGTTCCCCCTACCTTTCCGGCAATCTCGTCGGCACGTCACAGTTTGCAAATCCGTGGGGAGACGGCAAATATGTCTTCCGCCTGGATGTTCTCGACGAGGACGGCCGCGTCTTTGACAGCGTGACGCAGACCCTGCGCATCGGCGCGCATTATGACAAGGCTTACGACACCAACGGCGACGGCGTCTGCGATATCCGGGATGCCCTCCTTTCCCTGCAAAACGTGCTGAACGGTAAGGGCGGCACACTTGCCGATATACTGAACCTGCTGCGCTTCCTCGCCGACTGACGATTCTTCCATCAGGAGACCGACATGAAAACCATATCCTTTCACAACCCGATCTGCCGCGGCGCAGACCCGTGGATGTTCCCGTTTGAGGGGAAGTTCTATCTCTGCTGCACGGCGGGGCACCGCATCACGCTGTGGCGCGCCGCCGACCCGACGAAGATTCAGAGCGAGGAAAGCATCGTCGCCTTTGAACCCGAGGCGGGGCACGAATGGTCGCTTGACCTCTGGTCGCCCGAAATTCACTATTTCGCGCCCGAGGACTTCGGCGAAGCGCACGCGGGCTGGTATCTCTTCATCGCCTGCGACGACGGGCAGAACGTCAACCACCGCATGTATGTGCTGAAAAGCGAGGACCCGCATTCCCCGTTCGCCCACTACGGCAACCCCGTCACCGGCGCGCGGAACGTCCCCGAAAAATTTGCATCGCCCGTTGACCCCGATTTTAACACCGCATGGTGCTGCGGGCAGACGATTCTGCGCGCCTGCGGCAATGTCTACGCCATGTGGGTGGACGAGGTGGGCAGGCAGACCGAGGACTTCCACCAGCGCGTCCGCCTTGCAAAGCTCACAAACCCCTACACCGCCGGGACGGCGCGCGTCATCATCCGCCCCACCGAGGACTGGGAGATGCACGGCTTCGGCATGGGCAAGGACGGCAAGATCCGCCCGCGCGTGGTCGAGGGCGGCACGGCGATTTACGGCGACAACGGCGAGGTCTACCTCACCTATTCGGGCAGCGGCTACTGGACGCCCTACTACGCGCTCGGGCAGCTGACGCTTCATGGCGATCCCGAAAAGATCGAGGACTGGAAGAAGGAAAAGGAGCCCATCTTCTCGATGTCGGACAAGGTGTTCGGCTGCGGCCACGCCTCCTTCTTCAAGGACGCGGCGGGCGACCGCTTCATCTGCTACCACGCCTACCTCTCGCGCGAAAAGGGCGCCAAGCGCCACGTCTTCCTCGAGCGCTACCGCATCGAGGACGGCAGGATCATCATCGGAGACGGCAGCGGCAAGCCCGCTGACTACACCGTCACCGCCGAGACGATCACGCTATTCTGACAAAAAAACACGGACGGCAAGCCGTCCGTGTTTTTTTCTTTCGGTTCAGTCCTTGAGAAACGCATCGAGAATGGCGTGCGACCTTGCCGCCGCCATCGCGAGGAACTTCGGATACTCCATCGTCGCGTCGCCGGAGGCGCTGTCCGAAATGGCGCGCATCACGGCAAAGGGCGTGTGATTGACGTAGGCGACCTGCGCCACGGCGGCGCCCTCCATCTCGCAGGCGACCGCCCCGAAGGTGTCGGCGACAAAACGCTTGTGCGCCGCGTCGGCGAGGAACCGGTCGCCCGAGGCGATGGTGCCGCAGAGCGTCCTTGCGCCGACCTTGTCGGCGGCGGCGCAGAGGCGCGCGACCGCGTCCTTGTCCGCCTCAAAATAGATCTTGTTGATGCCGGAGATCAACCCCACGGGGTCGCCGAGGGCGCTGGTGTCCATATCGTGCTGCACGAGCGAGGTCGCCACCGCGATGTCGCCGATGGACAGCGCGGGCGTGAGCGTGCCGCCGACGCCGCTGTTGAGCACGAGCGACGGGGCATAGCGCAGAATCATCGCCTCGGTGCAGATGGCGGCAAAGACCTTGCCGATGCCGCAGACCGCCATCACAACCTCCTTGCCGTGGAGGCTGCCGCGGGTAAATTCAATGCCGCTCACCGTCTCGCAGACAGGTGAGGTCAGCGTCTCGCGGATCGCGTCCGCCTCGATTTTCATGGCGCAGATAATGCCGATCATATTTTTCCTCCGTTAATTTGCAAACTGAGCATTCCAGAGCGTCGCGTAGAAGCCGTTTTCGGCCAGCAGTTCGTCATGCGTGCCCTGCTCCACGATGTTGCCGTCCCGCATGACGAGGATGACGTCCGCCTCGCGGATGGTGGACAGGCGGTGCGCCACGATGAAGCTGGTGCGGCCGCGCATCAGCGTGGCAAACGCGTGCTGAATCTTCATCTCGGTGCGGGTGTCGATGGACGAGGTCGCCTCGTCGAGGATCAGCATCGGCGGCAGGCAGAGCATGATGCGCGTGATGCAGAGCAGCTGCTTCTGCCCGGCGCTGAGCGCGCCGCCGTCCTCGCCGATGTAGGTGTCATAGCCCTGCGGCAGGGCGGAAATGAAGCTGTGCGCATGGGATGCCCCGGCGGCGGCGACAACCTCCTCGTCGGTCGCGTCCGGCTTTCCCATCACGATGTTGTCGCGGATCGTCCCCTCACGAAGCCAGGTCTCCTGGAGCACCATGCCGAAGTTTTTGCGCAGCGAGGCGCGGGTGATCTCGGCCGTCGGCCTGCCGTCCACCGCGATTTTGCCGTCCGTGACGTCGTAGAAGCGCATCAAGAGGTTGATCAGCGTCGTTTTGCCGCAGCCGGTCGGGCCGACGATGGCCACACGCTGCCCCGGCTTCGCCGCGAAGTTGAAGTGTTCGATCAGCTTCCGCTCGGGTACATAGGAGAACGAAACGTCCTCGAAGTCGATGCGGCCCTCCGCCGTCCCCATATCGACGGCGCCCGTCTCGGGCGGCATCTCCTCGGCGTCGAGCAGCTCAAACACGCGCGACGCGCAGGCGAAGGCGTTTTGCAGCTCGGTGATGACGCCGGAGATCTCGTTGAACGGCTTGGTATACTGGTTGGCGTAGCGCAGGAACACCGCGAGGCTGCCGACCGTCATGGTCGCGCCCGCGCCGATGCAGAACAGGCCGCCGAGCAGCGCCGTGCCGCCGTAGACCAGGTTGGTGACGACGCGCGTGGACGGGTTGACCAGTGCGGAATAGAACAGCGCGCGCACCGAGCATTTGGCGAGGCGGTCGTTCACCTCGTCAAACTTCTCCAGGTTTGCGTCGCCGTGCGAAAAGGCGATGGAAATCTTCTGATTGGTGACAATCTCGTCGATCAGCGCCGACTGCTCCGCCTTGGTTCTGCTCTGCTCCAGGAACATCGCGTGCGTATGCTCGGCGATGAACTTCGCCACAAAGAGCGACAGCGGCGTGAGCACCACGACGAGCAGCGCGATGCGCCAGTCGAGCACAATCATGAACGCGAGCGTGCCGAGGATCGTGATGACGCCGGTGAAAAACTGCGTGAAGCCCATGAGGAGGCCGTCCGAGAAGGTGTCCACGTCCGAAATCACGCGGTTGACCGTCTCGCCCGCGGGATGCGCGTCGATATACGAGAGCGGAAGTGCCTGGATCTTGCGGATGGCGTCGCGCCGGATGTCATGCACGACGTTGTAGGTGATGTTGGAGTTCAGCACGCTCATCACCCACTGGAGCAATGCCGTGAGCGCAATCAGCGCGCCCGCGCGCGCAAGCAGCGCAAGGATCGCGGCAAAGTCGATGCCGCCGCCCTCCACGCAGAGGTCGATCGCGTCGCCGATGAGGATCGGCACATAGAGCGTCATGCCGACGATGGCGAGCGCGAGGATCAGGGTCAGAATGATCTTGCCGAGACTGCCGCGGATATACGCAAGCACACGGCGGAGCGTCTTCTTGTCAGTCATCGGCGGCGTCTCCTTTCCTGAACTGGGAATCGTAGATCTCGCGGTAGACCGGGCAGGTCTCGAGCAGCTCTTCGTGCCTGCCGATACCGACCGCCGCGCCGTCGTCCAGCACGATGATCTTGTCGGCGTGCATCACCGAGGCGGCACGCTGCGACACGATAAAGGTGGTCGGCGGATTCTCGGCGGCACGGATCGTTGCGCGCAGACGCGCGTCGGTCGCATAGTCCAGCGCGGACGCGCTGTCATCCAGGATCAGAATCTCCGGCTTGCGCACGAGCGCGCGCGCAATCGTGAGGCGCTGGCGCTGGCCGCCCGAGAAGTTCTTGCCGCCCTCGACGACGGCGGCGTCCAGCGACCCCTTGGCGCGCAGAATGTCTTCGCCCTGCGCGCGGGTGATTGCATCGACGATCTCTGCGTCGGTCGCGTCGGCCTTGCCCCAGCGCATATTGTCGCGGATGCTGCCGCGGAACAGCACGGCCTTCTGCGGAACATAGCCGACCTTTCTTTGCAGGTCGTCGCCCGGATAGGCGCGCACGTCCAGGCCGTCCACGGCGACCTCGCCGCCCGTCGCGTCATAGTAGCGCGGGATCAGATTGACCAGCGTCGTCTTGCCGCTGCCCGTGCCGCCGATGATGCCGACCGTCTCGCCGCGGTTTGCGGTGAAGCTGATGTCATGCAGCACGTCGCCGCCGCGCGGATAGTGGAAGGACACATGGTCAAAGGAGATATACGGCTTGTCCGCGTCGCGCGGCGCATCCGGCACGGTGCGCGGGTCGCCCGACGCCATGAACTCGTCGATGCGCTCAGCGGAGGCCACCGACTTTGTGACCGTGACGATGAAGTTGGCAAATTTGATCAGCTCTATCAGGATCTGCGACATATAGTCGTAGAGCGCGAGCAGCGCGCCCTGCGTGAGCAGCCCCGCCTCCATGCGGACGGCGCCCGTCCAGATCAGCACGATGACCGCCGCGTTGATGATGAGGTAGGTCAGCGGATTTAAGAGCACCGAGATGCGTGCCGCCTTCTTCTGCATGGACGTGAGCAGGTCGTTCTCATCGTCAAACTCGCGCGTCATGAGGTCCTCTGCGCAGAAGGCGCGGATCACGCGCGCGCCGACGAGGCTGCCGCGCGTGGACTTGAGTACGTCGCCGAGCTTGCTCTGCACGCGGCGGAACATCGGGACGGTGACGAGCGTGACCGCAAATACCACCGCCAGCAGCAGCGGAATGCCCACGGCGAAGATGAGCGCGCAGCGCACGTCGATCGTGAACGCGAGGATCATCGCGCCGAAGACGATGAACGGCGAGCGCAGGAGCAGACGGAGCGTCATGTTGATGCCGGTCTGCACCTGAGAAAGGTCGCTCGTCATGCGGGTGAGCGTATTGGAGATGCCCACGGTATCCAGCTCCGCATGGCAGAAGCGCTGCACCTTTTCGAACATGTCGTGCCGCAGCTCCGTGGTGACGCCGACCGCCGCCTTGGCCGAGAAATACTGCGCCGTCGCCGCGCTGACAAAGCCGATGATGCAAAACAGCACGAGGAGCCCACACATCCCAAAGATGTACGGCTTATCCGCATTTCTGATGCCGACATCGACCAGGCTCTTGACGACGAGCGGCACAAGCAGCTCAAAGGTCGCCTCCAGCATTTTGAAGAGCGGCGCCGGAATCGCTTCTTTTTTGAATTTGGCAAGGTAGCCGAAAACCCGTTTCATCCGAAATCTCCGTTTGATGAATTTAACTTCAATAGTATAACACGTTTCGCCCCGCCTTGCAAGAGAAAAGCCCCCGAAAACGGGGGCTTTGAGTAAACCTGCTATGCAGGCTCCCCTGTGCAAGGGGAGCTGTCACCGTCAGGTGACTGAGGGGTTGTTCCATACAAAACAATCCCTCCGTCGGCGATGATGTTTCCCGCAAGGGAAACTCATTAGGAACGCTTGCGTTTCGGGACACACTCCCTTTACACAAGGGAGGCTTATTCCGTCGGCGCTTCGAAGGTAAAAATCTTCTTAAAGGTGTCGAGGCAGTAGCTGTAATATTTCTCGGTGCGGGTCTGCCCCTTGAGGAAGGAGAAGCTGCTCATGCGGCGCACGCAGAGCAGCGTGTCGCGATCCAGCCCGCGCAGCACCGAAAAATAGCTGCCGAGCGGCGTGTCGCCGATGCGGACGGCGTATTCGTCCACGGCGTTCTCCGGCGTGTAGCCCAGCGCGTCGGCCAGCGGCAGAAAGCCGTCCGCCGCCCGCACATCGGCATACAGCCACGGGTCGAGCAGGCAGATCACCACGTCGCCCGCGAGAATCTGCTGGTCAAACGCGGTGCGGTTGCTCCTGAACATCTCGTAGTTGACGACCACCGCGCCCTCTCCGCCGACCTGCGCGGACGAGACCGCGCCCTCAATCTGCTCGTCCGACATCAGATAGAGGTCGATCAGCTCCACGCGCACCTTTCCGTTGCCGTCGCGGTCGCCCGCCACGGCGGAAAACGCGCTCTCAAGGCTCTGCGTGTCGGTCTGCCCGAACTTGTACGGCCCGGCATAGAGGATGTAGATGTCCGCGTCCTCGCGCCCCGCAAACTGCACGGCGCAGACGATGAGCGTCAGAAGCAGAAAGCTCACGATGATGGTCTTCCACTTGTTGTGATACCAGAAGTTGTCGAGCCGGCGAAAGAATTTCCCGCCCGGCTCGGCCGTCGGCGTCAGCTTGTCGTTGTCCTGCCCCTGCATACGCGCACCTCTCTTTTTGTTGATGTCCCTATTGTACCGCATCCGTATGCCGTTGTCAAGGAGGGGCGCAGACGGCGCTCTATGGTTGTTATATTTTCAGCCCCCTCGCTGAGGGGGCTGTCACCGATAGGTGACTGGGGGAGTTTTGCAGAGAGCAAGACTCCTTCCGTCACGGCGTTGCCGTGCCACCTCCCTCACCGAGGGAGGTAAAAAGAGTTGTCCGCGTACATTTGCGGCGGGAGCAAGCCCCCGCCCTACGGTGAAAATGGTGTGCGGTGCGCGAAAACCTTTGCAATCCCGTAGGGGCGATTCACGAATCACCCGCCTGCACTAAGGTGAGCGCGGGTCGTCGAGGGCGCCGACCCCTACCGGAAATGTGCGTCCCCGTTTCTTTCCGCAAAAAATCCCCACCCCGCCGTCTGCCCGGCGCAGGAGAAACACCTCATCCGTCGGCTCCGCCGACACCTTCCCCCACTGGGGAAGGCTTTGTTTCCTTTTGCGCAAACATCGCCTACCCCCGCCGCCTTGACCGGCGCAGGCGGATGCAGAATCCGCGAAAAACAACTCCAATATGGAGAAAAGCACCCGTTACGGGTGCTTTTCCACTTATATTTGAAGCTATGCAGACAGCAAAACCTTATTCCACTTCCCTTTCGCCATTCAGTCTGCGCCGGTCAAATGTCACCGGTTTTCGGTCAGGATGATCCCCACCCGGTTGTTAATCAGCTTGGTGACCTCCTCCACGCTCTTCTCGCCGGAGAAATACGCCGATGCCTCCTCCATGATGACATTGTAGATGCTTTCATCATAGCCGAGCGGCTTTTTTGCGGACATCACAATGTCGTAGATGTGCTCCACATCCGCGGCGGTCTCATACCGCGTGCCCTGATCGTAGATCGGGATGGTCACGCCGTTGTCGCCGACCATGTAGCCGTTGACCTTGCCGGTTCCTTCCTTCTGCTCGGCAGCGCGCTTCTCAATCTTGTCGAGCGCCGCCTGCTTTGCCGCGTTCAGCGCGGACACGGTGACCGGGAAGCCGTATTCGAGCGAGGTCTGCACATCGTCCGTGAAGAACTGCCGGATAAACTTCCAGCCCTCCTCCGCAAACGGGCTCTTGGCGCTGAGCAGGAATTTGAGCTGGGTTGCGCTGAAGGCGTAGCCGTTTCTGTCCCGCGACGGCAGCCCGACAAGGTCGGTCTCCAGCGTGCCGAAGGTGTATGACATGTTCTCGAAGCCGAAGAAATCGGTCAGACCCGAGATCTGGGCGATCGCCTTGCCTTCCTTGTACATGTTGTTGTACGCGTCCCAGTCGAAGGTATCCGAATTGAAATTCGGGTCGTCCTGCATGAACTTTTCGGGCACGGTCTTCACAAATTCGAGCAGCGCACGGAAATCGTCGTTGTCGAAATCGCAGGTCGCGTCGGCACGGTTGATAAAGTCCGCATAGTTGATGAAGAACAGCATCCGCAGCATCTGGTCGCGCGTGTTGTCGCCATCGCGCACGAACTTCACGCCGTCGGGGAGCGCCGCGACCTTGTCGGCAAACTCACGCATCGTCAGCCCGCCGAATTCGGCGACCCGTGACTTCTCGCCCATCATGCCGAAGATGTAGACGGAAGTGGGCAGCTCATAGAGCTTACCGTTCAGCTCGCTCGCCGAAAGGATGTTGGGCAGGAATTTGTCCCGCGTCAGGGTCTCGTCCTTGTCGATATAGGTGTAGAGATCGGCGAAGACGCCCTTGTTCATGTAATCCGCCGCCGAGAAGCTCTCGTCCGCGATCAGGATGTCCGGCACGTTGCCGGCCAGGATGTCCGCCTTGAGCTGCTTTACGCCGAGCGTGTAATCCTCCGTCGTATTATAGGTGCCGTAATTGACATACTTGATACGATACTCGTCCGAGGAGAGATTGAAATTGACCACCTGCTCCTCAAAATTGTACGCATAGCCCGCGGACGCCACCGTGATGATGTACTTCGGCTGAAGCGCGGCGGGGTCGGCAGGCTCCAGCACGCTGAGCTGTGTCGAGGTCTTTCCCTTTTTCGTCGAGCTGCGCAGTGCCGCAAACCTGCCGTCGCCGAGCGACGCGAGCGGCAGATTGGAATAGGACATGCTGCCCGAAGAGAAGATGAAATCCGAATTGAGGAAGTTGCAGACCATCTCCTGCGTCATCGCGTCGGTATCCAGCTTGTACACGCCGACGGTGCTGTCAAACAGATACATGCCGTCCGGACCGCCGAAGGAGTTGTAGAGCACCGCATAGCCGCCGGGGAAGCTGTCTCTTTCCACCTTGGTCTTCTTGCCGGTCGCGATATCCAGGATAAACGCCGCCGAGCCGCCGCCGCTCTGGTCATAGTAGGACGCAAACAGCTTGCCCTCGCCGAAGAAATAGAGCGACTGGAAGTAATAGTCCCCGCCGTCCGCGAGAGTGATCGGCTCCTTCGGGCTGCCGTCCGCGCCGAGATGAAAGAGCTTGCCCGTCGCCTCGGTGTTGTCGCTGCGCAGGGTCATGTACAGATCCTTGCCGTCGGTGATGAGGTTTCCCACGCCGAAATAGCCGTTTGCGCCCGGGTCGGCCAGCCCGAACAGCGCCGGGGTGATCTCGGTCTCGGACAGCTTTTCGCCGTCAAAGCCGAAGATGCGCAGATAGGTTTTTCGCTCGTAGATCGGAACCGTTTCGCCGTCAACCTTCTGCTCGCCGACCACGCGGTTTTCGTCCATGACAGCGGCGAGCCCCTCCGGCACGACCGCCGTGACGGAAAAGTAGACCGAGTCGCCGTTGCCGGTCGGCAGGACGCTGTCCACCGTCACCGGATCGCTGCCGTCAAATCGGCCGAAGGAGACGGACTGCGCCGTGGTGTTGTAATCCTTGTCCACGGTGACGGTGCGGTAGGCATAGCCCGCCGGTGAGATCACCGTGTCCTGCACCTCCGTATAGCCCTTGAAATCTCTCTGGGCATCATCGTCCCACTTCACCTCGTCGTAAGTGGCAAGCGTCTTCGTCTCATACTTGTAGACATGGTCAAGCACCTGCTTTTCGGGCAGCTTCCGCTTCTTTTCGCCGCAGGCGGCAAGGCTGCCGGCGGCAAGCACCGCCGCGAGCGCGCCTGCAAGCATCCGTATACGTCTGTTCATGTGTGTTCTCCTTTATATGTTTTGAATTTAATAAAATCTTAAAGTACCCCCGAAACCAAAGTACGATGCCGCGTTGCGGCATCGTACAAACAGTCACTTCAAACGGCGAGCGTTTGAAGTGGGGCAAGGGCGTTCACTCGCGTCTCGCGCACCGCTCGCGCCCTTATCGGTGTGAAAAATCCGGCGCAGCCGTATTTTTTACTGTATTTCCTTTTATCTTCCCTCGGAGAGGAAGATGGTGATGCGGCTCTCCATCAGCGGGAGAATCTCGTCGAGTGTTTTCGTCCCCGCGAAGTAGGCGGAAGCCTCCTCGTTGATGATGTCGAACAGGCTGGTGTCATAGACAAACTGCTTTTTGGCGGTGCAGGCATAGCCGTAGACCGTCTCGACATCCGCGGCGGTCACCTCGCGGCGATAGTAAACATCGTCATAGTAAACATCGTCGATCATCGTCGCCCGTGCCACGCCGATGATGTTGCCGTCGCCCGTCGTGTCGCCGTCTTCGTCCCGGTTTTTCTCATTCTCCTTGATCTGGTCGAGCATCGCCTGCTTCTTTGCGTCGAGCGCGGCCTTCTTGACCGGGAAGCCCCAGGACTGGTTGGTCTGGTAATCATCCGCAAGGAAAATCTTGACGAATTCCCATGACGCATCCGGGAACGCGCCCTTTGCGCTGACGAGGAACTTGAGGTTTGCCGTGGTGAAGCTCATGCCGGCACGGTCGGGCGCGGGGAAGCCGATGAAGTCAAGCTCCGTATCCTTCCCGTAGCTGTAGGCATAATCCCGGATGCCGGAGAAGTCGCCGATGGAGACCCCCTGCGCCAGCGCCTTGCCGTCGCGGAACATGTTATTGTACGCGTCCCAGTCAAACGTGGAGGAATCGAAGCCTTCTCTGTCCCAAAGACTCTTTTCGGGCATCATCTTGGCAAATTCGAGCAGCGCGCGGCACTCGTCGTTGTTGATGCTGCACTTGCCGGTCTTGCGGTCGATGAAGTTCTGATAGTTGGTGAGGAACAGCATCTGCAGCAGGGTCTCGCGGGTGATGTCGCCGTCGCGGAAGAAGGTCACGCCCTCGGGCAGGGTGGAGAGCTTGTCAACAAACTCCCGGATGGTGAGGTCCCGGAAGGTGTCGATCGTCTCCTTCGGACCGATCAGCCCCTGAATATAGAAGTTGGTCGGGATCTCATAGAGCTTGCCGTCGATCTCACAGCCGGCAAGGATATTTTCGAGGAATTCCTCGCGCTTCATGCTCTCATCCTTATCGATGAAGGTGTAGAGGTCGGCAAACAGCCCCTTGCTGACGTATTTCGAGACCGAGAACTGCTGGTCGGCGATCAGCACATCCGGCACATTGCCCGCAAGGATGTCGTCGCCGAGGCGGGTCTGCCCCAGCGTGTAGTCCTCATCGGTGTTGTACTGCGAATAGTCCACATACTTGATGCGGTATTCCTCGGAGGCCAGGTTGTACTTGACGATCTGCTCCTGCAGATTGTAGGCATAGCCCGCCGACGCCACCGTGATGATGTACTTCGGCGTAATCTCACTGTCCGGCACCTTGGTAAAGATGGTGACGGCGTAGGTCGAGGCCATGGCGCCCGGGTTGTAGTTGCCTCTGAAGGTGGCGATCCTGCCGTCGGGCAGCATCGTAAAATTGCTGTATTTATAGATGTAGTCCGAGTTGATGTAGTTGAGGATCTCGGTCTTTGCAAGCGTCGTCGGGTCAACGGTGTAGATACCGTTCTGATCCGAGCAGTAGAAGGTGCCGTCGGGGCCCGCAAACAGCGAATTGCCCAGCCGGTAGTCGTTTTTCGTATCCAGCTCGGTGCGCGCGCCGGTGGCAAGGTCGAGCGTGATAATCAGCTGCTTTGAGCTGTCCGTGCCGTAAATGTCCGCGCAGACGATCATCTTGCCGTCCGCCGTGAAGAACATGTTGTTCATGTAGCCGTCCGTGCCGTCCGGGAAGACCGGGACGGTCTTGCCGAGCGTGCCGTCGAGGCTCATCGTCTGCAGGGTCATTCCGCTTTCGCCGTAACAGCTCAGGTACAGCGTATCGTCATGCCGCAGCACCCGTTCGACGTTGATGTAGCCGTCGTCCGGAATGCCGAACGCCTTCCGCAGATCGACGGTCGACTGCAAGACGCCGTTCTCGTCGTAGATCTGCAAATTGGACTGCTGGTCGTACACATAGTTTTCCTTGTCGATGAGGATGTTGCGCTGCTCGACCAGGGCAAAGCCATCCTCAAAGCGCGCAAAACTGCCGTAGGAGATATAGCTGTCCGCATCCTCGGCCACGGGCAGCTCTATCGACTTGTCCTCGCCGTCAAACTTGCCGTAGTGCAGCGTGTAGCCGAGCTCGTTGTAGTCCTTATCCGACCGGCAGACGAGGAACATATAGCCGTTGACATCGGAAAGCGTGTTGTAGATGTCCTCGCGCTCGGTGACGTCCTTGTCATCGTCCGGGCGTGCGACCTTGTACAGCTCCCGCTGCTCGTACTTGTAGACATGGTCAACGGTCTGCTTATCGGGCAGCTTCTTTTTGCTGCCGAAGCAGCCGGTAAGCGAACCGGTCGCCAGCAGCAGCGCGCATGCGCCTGCAAGGATTCTCGTAAATCTCTTCATGATATCGTTTCCTTTCCTTGTTGTCGGGTCAGATCACCCGGTTAAACGATGGCGTGCAGTTTTTTCGCAGCGCGGCGTTCCCGGTGCCGCTTGATGAGTGGGTGCAGCCAGATGTACAGCAGTACGCCAAGGAGGACGGCCGCACCCATCCAGCATACCGCCTCAAACACGAGGATCATGGCGCATTTTGTCTCCCGGATGCGCGAAATGTTCTCGTAGTAGGGGTAGGTGTCGCCCTCGGCGACCGCCATTTTCGTCAGGCCCTTCACCTTTTGATAGAGCCGCGCGGGGGTATAGCGGCCGGTGTTCTCCACCACCTCGCCCTCATCGTCGTAATAGCTCTTTGCCGCCTCGAGGAAGATGCTGCGCGCACGCCCCGTGGTCGTGCTCGGCAGCACCGCCTCCAGCGAGGTGAAGGTCAGCCGCGCGGAAAGCATCGCGGGGGAATTGTATAAGAGCCAGACGCGCGGCGTGTAGCCGTAATAGCCGCTGTAGGTGCCGCGGTCGGCGGGGACGACCGCCGTGACGGTGTACATAAACCCGTTGACCGTGATGTCCAGCCCGCACACATCGACCGAGCCGAACAGGCGCGCCGCCGTGTACTCGTCGATCACGCAGTAGCCCTGGCCGGTCTCGCCCGCGTCCACGAAGCCGCCGCTCTGCGGCACCGTGGGGTGCAGTCCGAACCAGCTGCCGAAATAGACGGTTGCCGTGGCATCGGTGGTGTTGATCGAGGTCATGCCGTCCGCCATGGCGGACTCGCGCGCCAGCGTGACGGCGGTCTCGCCGCTGCCGACCAGCAGATAGCTGCCGCGCGGCGAAATGCCGTCCGCGGTGAGCGACGCCTCCAGCGCGTTCTTCACCGCCATCATACCGTCCGGCGTGAGATGCTTCTCCTCCTTCGGATAGAGCGAAAGCTGCACATACCGCGTCTCCGCCGCGCCGCGGAAGGTCTCGGCGGCAAAATCCCTGCGGTCGTCACCGACGACGCCGCGCCGCGCCGCGCCGAGGCCGAGCGCGATGAGCGCAAGGCCGAGTACGAGCGCGCCGAGAACGATGTAGCGTTTCTTCACAGGTCGTCCTCCTTATTTCTCCGCCATGCGGACCTGCATACCGTCGGAGATCGGGATCTTCTTGCCGTCCGCATCGGTCGCGCCCGTGATCACATAGTCGCCCCAGGAGAGCGAGGCGTCAATCGCGCTGCGCGTTGCCTCGGAGGCAAGCACGGTGACGTTCTTGCGCTGTGCATAGTAGCGGTTGCCGAGCGGCGAGGACTTGGAGGTGACGACGAGGATGAACTTGCCGTCCGAGTCCTCCTGGATTGCGCTGTTCGGCACGATGCAGTCGTAGCTCGAGCCCTGCGAGCCGATGGTGACGGTGAGCGACGTGCCGTCGGCGACGTCGCCGTCCACCGTGAGGGTGACAATCTTGTTCTTGCCCGAGTTGTTCGGGTCATTCTTGATGGTCTGAATCGTGACGGTCGGCTTATCGCCCCAGTAATAGTACTGCACTTCGCCGACAAGCCCCACGCGCAGGCGGGATGCCTGGGCGTTCGGCACGCTGCACTCCATCGTGTAGCCGTCCGAGGTGGCAATCTCGGCCACCGTCGTGCCTGCGGCGATCTCATCGCCCGCCGTCATGTTCAGCGTGCTGATCGTGCCGCTGACCGTAGACTTGATCTCGGTGGAGACCGCCTTCTCGCGCATCTTTTCGATCTCGCGCTGCTTCTGCGCAATTTTCGTGCGCTGAATCGAGAGGTTGAGCGCCTCGGTCTCGCCGTCGATCGCGCCGTTCGCCTCGGCAATGCGGAGCTTCGTCTTGCAGTCCGCCACCGAGCGGGTCAGCTCGACCTGCTTCTTGGTCTTCTCCTCGAAGGTCGTGCTGTCGGTTTCCAGCTCGGTCTTCTCCTTGGTCAGCTTCTCCTTCTCCTTGGTCATCTTTTCGACGTCCTTGTTGAGCAGCTTCTGTTCCTTGGCCACCGCGTCGTATTCACTCTGGCGCTCCGCAAGGCGGTCCTCCAGCAGGGCGCGCGACCAGCCCTCGTTCAGGTTGTCCAGCGTAGTCTTCGCGCTCTTTTCCTCAGCCTGGCGGCTCTTGTATTCGGCGTCCGCCGCAGAGCGGGCGCTGTTGGCCGTTTGCAGCTGGCCGGTATACTTTTCACTGTCCGCGGCCGCTGCCGTCTGTACGCTCTCGGCGTCTGCCACGGCAGTCTCGGCCGTCCCGATCGCGGCGTTCGTGTCGCTGATCTCGCTGCGCACGGCGGCAAGACGGGTCTTCTTCTCGGCGAGCTCGGCCTCCTCCGCCTCGGTGCGGTCGGTCTTGGCCTCCAGCTCCGCAATGCGGGCATCCAGCGCCTCGCGCTCGGACACCAGCGAATTCTTCTTTGCGTTCAGGTCGCTCAGCGTCTTTTCGGCCTTTTCCAGTGCGGCGTTGGCCTCGTTCAGCTTCTTGAGTGCGTCTGCGCTCAGGAGCGATGCGGTATTGGCAGCGCTCTCCGCCGAGGTCAGCGCGGTCTTTGCGCGTCTGGTCGCCTTTTCGGCGTCCTTGACGTCCTGCTCGGCGTCCTTGATGGCCTTGCCGAGCTTCTCCAGCGTCATGCCGGCGTCATGCAGCTTGTTGATCTGCTTTTGCAGGTCGTCGATGACCTCCTGCTTGGCGTCGAGGTCGTCCTTCTTTGCATCGATCTCCTCGTTCCGCGCCTCGATCTTGTCCTCATACGCCTTGATCTGGGTTTCCATCACCTTGATCTGATCGGCGTAGGCCTGCTTCTGCGCGTCGGCCGTCGGATACGCGGCGAGAAAGTCGTTCAGCTCGGCGAGCTCCTTTTCGGCGTCCTCCAGCTGATAGCGCAGCGTGGTGATCGAGTCCTCGGTCTCCACCAGCATCTTCTTGTATTCGATCTGGAGCTGCTTGAGCGCGATCTCGAGGTTGTCGATCTCGGTGCTCTCGCCCGCCACCAGCGTGGCAAGCACTGTGCCCGGCGTGACCGTGTCACCGCGGCGCACGAACACTTCATTGATCTTGCGCGCGTACTCGAGCGTGACCGACTTGACCGAGTTTGCATTGACCGTACCGGTCAGCTTCACCTGCGTGGTGATCGTGCCGCTCTCGGAATTGGAGACGGCGACCTCGGGCAGCGAGCGGTTCATGAACGTGTTTGAGAAAAGGGTGAAAATCAGGATCAGCACGAGAAAGATGATGATGAGATTCTTGATCCAGCCCCGCTTGTTCGTTTCCATATGTATCTCCTGTTTTGACGAAATGTTTGCCTTAGCCTTTGACGCCGCCGGCGTAGGCAACGCCCTCGACGATGTAGTCCTCACTGTATAGGAAGGTCAGCAGCGGTATGACCATGTAGATGCTTGCCACCGCAAACGCGAGCGCCGCGTCTCCCGAGTTGATCTCCGAGAGGAAGACCGAGAGCGGGTGCATATCCGAGGTCTTGAGCAGCACGAGCGGCTGCTCGACCATGTTCCAGTAGTCGATGAAGACGAGGATGGCGACCGAATAGATAATGCCCTTGGACATCGGCACGCAGATCTTGCAGAACACCTGCACCTCGCCCGCACCGTCCAGCTTTGCCGCCTCGATCATTGCGTTCGGAATGCGGCGCATGAATTTGGTCAGGATGAAGACCGCAAAGGGGGAGAAAATACCGGGCAGAATGATCGCCCACCGCGTGTCGTAGAGGTTCAGCCATTCGGCCACGAGCCGGTTCGGCACCAGCGTGACCTGATAGGGCATCAGCATCAGAATGACATAGGTAAAGAAGATGAGGCTGCGGATCTTGCCCTCGAAGCGGGCAAAGCCGTAAGCCGCGAGCAGTGCCACGATGATCTGCCCCGCCACGATCGGCACGGTCAGGATCACCGAGTTCCAGAACTTGATGAGGTACTGCGGGTTCTTGATGAGCACGTTGGTATACTGGTCAAAGGTGACCATGTCGGGAATCAGCTTGAGATTGGACTTTGCGGAGACGAAGACCTTGGCGTCGCCCGACACACTCGAGAAGATCTGCCCGTAGTTGGCGGCGATCTCGCTCTTGGACATCAGAGAGTTGGTGAAGGTCAGCACCGTCGGCATGACGAAGATGATCGAAATGAAGAGGAAGAAGATAAAGATGAGCGCCGTCGCCGTCGTCTTCCGTGCGGCGGCGAATTTCTTGACAAATTTCGCGTTCACGACTCGATATCCCTCCCCAGCTTGTCGTCGATGAGAAAGAGCGCACCGATCAGAACGACCATCACCGCGCACATGATGATGGCGGCGGCGGACAGCTTCTGATAGTCCAGCGATTCAAAGGTGTTGTTCATGAAGTGCTGCAGCATATACAACCGCTCGTAGGGATAGCGCCCGGTCATCAGGTAGACCTCACGGAAGATCTTGAACGAGCTGATGAGCGAAAGGATCGTCACAAACAGGACGGTCGAGGATATGTAGGGCAGCTTGATCCGGAAGAAGACGCGCACGGGTCCCGCGCCGTCCAGCATACAGGCCTCGGTGATGTCGCCGGGGATGGCGGCCAGCGCCGACATGAAGAGGATCATGTTGTAGCCGATGTTCTTCCAGAGGAAAAGCAGCACGATGATGATGAGGCAGTAGTCCGACTTGAAGAAGTCGATCTTGTCGATGCCGAAGCGCTCGAGAAAAGAATTGACCGTGCCGTTGTAGTGGAACAGCACCTGCCAGATGAGCACGACCGAGGCGGTGGGCACCATCAGCGGGCTGATGAGCACCGTCTTGAACAGTGAGCCGAGCGGCAGCCTGCGCATCAGCATCAGCGCAAAGCAGAGCGGCAGCACGACCGCCAGCGGTACGGCCACCGCGGCAAACACCGCCGTGTTCTTGGCCGCCGTGCGGAACGCCGCGTTGCCGAACAGATTGACAAAGTTCTGAAGGCCGACAAACTCCTGGCTGATCGGATTGTCGATCAGCGCATAATAGCCGACAACGAAAAACGGCAATATGAAGAATATTGCCGCGCCGATAAAGGAGGGTGCGATAAAAAAGGAGGTCTTGAAGCGGTCGATGCGCTCGCGCTTGTCGTGCCGTATCTTTTCCGGCTTCGCCCGTCTCTGCTTCATCGTTCCGCCTCCTTTCCGAAATTGCATCTGTTCATGTGTATGGCTTCGCTTTCAAACTGTACTATTTTTAACAGTACAGTCATTATATCCTATTGTCTGCATAAAGTCAAGATGCCGCAGGAAATATTAAGCGAAAATTAAACCTGCGTGTCCTGCTTTTTCCGTATGTACCTTTTAGTCGCAGGCGGCGCCTTTTTTCCTCACGAAAAAACGCACACCCGCAAAAATTTTTGCGGGTGTGCGGGGAATGGAGATTCGACTGTATCTTAGGCTTCCCCCTTGGGGGAAGCTGTCAACGGAGTTGACTGATGAGGGGTAGCCGTCCGTCAGGACGGCGTCTCTACAGCACAAAGCGAGGCTGCACAGACGGATGCTGACGCATCCTACCCCTCATCCGGTGCTAACGCACCACCTTCCCCCAAGGGGGAAGGCTAAGACGTGGCGGGAGCGAGCCCCCCGCCCGACTTGCCTCTTCACTTCTTCAAATCCGCAAAGCCGAGCACGGCCTCGCAGCAGAGCTTGCCGTCGGCGCGCTGCATCTTGAAGAAATACCGCCCGTCGGCCTCGGCGCGCAGGATCGTGAGCGTCTCGCCGAGCGGCGCTTCGGTGACGAAGCTGACATTGGCGGTGTGCAGGGTCTTGTGCGCGATGTCCGGCACAAAATCGCACAGCCAGTTTAAGTACTTCGTGTTGTTGAGGTGTCCGTTCCGGTCGGCATCGCTGAACAGCACCTCGCGCACGGCCGCCGTCTCAAACGCCTCGGCGGGCGGAAACGGCTCCCGCGCCGGAATGCCGACATCAAGCGGCGGCTCCGGCTCCCCGCCGATCGGCTCGGTCTCGCCGATACGGACGAGCTTATGTTCGCGGAAGTTCAGCAGCGCCCAGGAGGTGTACGCCTCGGCAACGCATTCGTCGCCGACGAACATCCGATAGCAGCGGTTGTAGGACACGCCGCGGCTTGTCGTCGGGAAGGTGCGCGCGTCCGCGACCTCACCCTCACAGATCGGGCGGTCGATGCGCAGCAGCAGACGGCTGATGACAAATGCCATGCCGCGCGCGCGCAGATCGTCATTGGACGGCGGGAACGCCGCCATCTGCCGCGAACCGGCGTCCTCCATCTTGGCCAGAAGCGCGGACGGACGCAGATGCCCGTTCAGATCCACGTCCTGCCCGAAAACATTGGTCTTGTCCGAATAAATCATGATTCTTTCCTTATATATAGATATGATGCGGTGACAGTCAAAATAAAAAACGGCGCCTTATAATTTTCGCGAGACGAGGCGCACCACAGGCGGCGGACGACGGTGACCTGTCGGTCATCGAGTTCGCCGCCGCGGAGCAACGAAGTATCACGGAAATTTAAGCGCCGTTTGTCTTACAGGGTGTGTGCCGAGCCGAGCACGTTCTCAATCTTGTGCGCGACCATCTTGCGAACCTCGTCGCGCGCAACGCTGAGGTAGGTTCTGGGGTCGAACACGTCCGGCTTCTCGGAGAAGACGCGGCGGATGCCCGCGGTCATCGCGAGACGGATATCGGAGTCGATGTTGATCTTGCAGACCGCCATCTTGGCTGCCTGACGGAGCTCCTCCTCGGGAATGCCGATGGCATCCGGCAGCTTGCCGCCGAGGGCGTTGATCTCTCTGACGTATTCCTGCGGGACCGAGGATGCGCCGTGGAGCACGATCGGGAAGCCGGGCAGTCTCTTGCCGACCTCTTCGAGAATGTCAAAGCGGAGCGGAGGGGGAACGAGAACGCCGTCCGCATTGCGGGTGCACTGTGCGGGGGTAAACTTGTATGCGCCGTGGCTGGTGCCGATGGCGATGGCGAGCGAGTCAACGCCGGTCTTTTCGACGAACTCCTCGACCTCCTCGGGACGGGTGTAGGACGAGTCCGCAGCCGAAACCTTGACGTCATCCTCAACGCCGGCCAGTCTGCCCAGCTCGCCTTCGACGACGACGCCGTGCGCGTGTGCATACTCAACGACCTTGCGGGTCAGCGCGATGTTGTCCTCAAAGGTGTGATGCGAGCCGTCGATCATGACCGAGGAGAAACCGCCGTCGATGCAGGTCTTGCAGATCTCAAAATCCGCGCCGTGGTCGAGGTGGAGCGCGAGGTCAATGCCGGTGTCCTTGATCGCTGCCTGTGCCAGTGCGACGAGGTACTCGTGCTTTGCATACTTTCTTGCGCCTGCGGAAACCTGCAGGATAACGGGGGAGCGCAGCTCCTCGGCCGCCTCGGTGATCGCCTGAATGATCTCCATGTTGTTGATGTTGAACGCGCCGATGGCGTAGCCGCCCTCGTAAGCCTTCTTAAACATCTCTTTGGTCGTTACAAGTGCCATTTTTCTTCTCCTTTTACCGATAATTAAATCTTTAACATTATTCTACCGCAAGACGAGGAAAAATGCAATACATTTGTCTTACAAATATTCACCGAGATGTTAAACTTTTTTACACAGTCCCGCCGCTGCCGCCGAGGCCGAAGCTGACGGAGATCGCGTGGTTGACGTCCCGCATCACCGTCTCGTCGAGGTGTCCCATCTTCTCGCGCAGCCGCCGCTTGTCGATGGTGCGGATCTGCTCGAGCAGGATGACCGAGTCGCGCGCAAGCCCAACCTTATCCGCGTAGATGTCGATATGGGTGGGCAGATGTGTCTTGCTCATTTTGCTGGTGATCGCCGCCGCGATCACGGTCGGGCTGTATTTGTTCCCGACGTCGTTCTGGACGATAAGTACCGGCCGCAGTCCCCCCTGCTCGGAGCCGACCACCGGACTGAGATCGGCGTAGAAAATGTCTCCGCGCCGCACGCTCACATAGATCATTCCTTTCCGTTTCTGAATTTCGCCGTATCCGCGGCAGGTTTATTCTTCCCTGCCGCCGCGCTGTGTAAACACGCCGCGCGCATTTTTGTCCGGTAAAATGTGACACGCGCGCCTTTGTTTTCAGTATATGCCGCAGGGCTGGCATACGCGCGGTTCACCTTTTTAAGCGCTTCGCATATACTGACGACAGACGGGAGAGAGGGGGAGTATCATGAACAATCTGCGCTGCGCCGCCAAGCTGATCGGCCTGACCGTCCTCGCCTTCGGCGTCGGGCTGCTGGCGTCGTTTTTCCTGCCCGCGGGGTGGCTTGTGGTCATCGAGGCGATCGTCATCATCGGCGTCGGTTTTCTGTACTTCTCGGTCAAATAGCGCCCGTTTTTGGGGGTTCCCGATGAAGATCATCACCGTAAAATCGCCGCGCGCCCTGCGGGCGCTTCTGCGGCGTCTGTTCCGTGCATAGCGGTATGCACGGTCGAAGCCGTCCTTCGGGACGGCTTCTTTCGGTGCAAAAATTTTCGGAATTCTGCACAAAGTTTGTCCCCCGTTTGTGTGTGCGGCGGTTGAATTTGCAAAGCAGATATGATAAAATGAAGAAAATAGCGCAATTCTGCGCAATGCAAGTTCCTAAGGAAAGAGAGCGAAAGTTTTTATGAAAAAACCCCTGTTGATGCTCGCCTGCGCCCTGCTGCTTGCCCTGACCATGACGGCGGCAGCCGGTGCCTATGAGTTTGTCCCCGGCAGCGACGCAGTCGTCTATGTAGACGGCACGGCGGGCAGTGACGCAAACAGCGGCGCGACCCCCGAAAGCGCCGTGGCCACGCCGCAAAAGGCGCAGAGCCTGCTGCCGCAGGGCGGCACCGTCGTCGTCTCGGGCGCGACCGCGCTCACGACGGCATACAGCCCCGACGCCGTAAACGGCGCGGTGCTCTACACCTCGGTGTACGGCGGCACGGACTTCCGCACGGGCGGCGCCAAGCTGTCGGTCGGCGGCAACATGGCATTCTCCAACGACACCTATTTTGACAACATCGACCTCGCCATCACCAAGTCGGCGCTGGTCTTTGCCGGCAAGTTCCACAACTTCGGCTTCGGCGCGGGCGTCCGCTGCGAGCAGGCGGCGACTGCAACGACCTTCCACTATCCCATTATCCTCGCGGGCGTGAATACGCCTGCCTCGCTGACAGCGGCAAACGCGGACGCGGATTTCACGCTGACCATTGCGGGCGGAACCTGGCGCAGCTTCTACGGCGGCAACCGCCGCACGAGCGCCGCGCAGGTGCTCGGCAAGGTCTCGGGCGACAGCTATATCCGCATTGAGGGCGGTACCTTCACCGGCTCGGGCGGCGAATACGCCAGCCTCGGCGGCGCCAACATCCACACCGGCCGCATGGTGCTGGAGATCACCGGCGGCGTCTTCGACTGCGAGTTCTTCATGTTCCGCCGCACGCAGGCGCGTCCGACGGACACGTCGAAGGACGCTGGCGGCAACGGCACGGCGCAGGCCGTCTTCCTCATCCGCGGCGGTCAGTTCAACAACCATATCGCAAGCGGCCCCAACGCGACGATCGCGGGCAGTCTCCGCAACTATGCAAATCTGACCATGGTCATCACGGGCGGCAGCTTTGCCGATGATATGAAGCTCTTCAACCGCTCCGTGATGGGCACGGTGCTGATCCGCTGCTCGGCGGAGACCGAAGCGATGCTCCGCCCCCACATCGAAAATATCCACAACTTCCTGTTCTCAAACGACCTCTCCGCGGCGGAGACCGAAACCGAGACCGCGCACTTTGCCGGGATGATCAGCGACACGCCCGACCCCTTCGTCTTTGAGAAGGACGGCATGTACTACATCGCGTTCTCGGACGGCAACGGCATCAGCGTGTCGGCCAGCCGCGAGATGGTCTTCTCCCGCTTCACCTATAATCTGGTCAAGGTCTTCAACAACACCATGACCGACATTGCCAATGCGAAGCACGAATACTGGGCGCCCGAGATCCACTACTTCTCGGCGGACGAGGTCGGCACGGCGGACGCGGGCTGGTACATCTACTTTGCCGCCGACGACGGGCATGATGAAAACCACCGCATGTACGTCCTGCGCGCCACCGACCCCGAGGATGCGCAGAGCACCTACAAAATGGTCGGCGAGCTGAAGACCGCCGAGGACTGCTGGGCCATCGACGGCACGGTCATGAAGCTCGGCGGCAAGCTCTACTTCGTCTGGTCGGGTCACGCCGCGGAAGACAACATGCAGCAGATCTACATCCAGGAGATGGAGTCGCCCTCTAAGATGAAGGAGGGTGCACGCACGCTGCTGGCGGCGCCCACCGAGAGCTGGGAACGCCGCAATTCCCCGCTGCTGGAAGGCCCGCAGGCGCTGGTGCTCGACGGCACGGCGCACATCGTCTATTCGGCCAACGGCAGCTGGACGCGCCGCTACTGCCTCGGTATGCTGACGCTGGTCGGTGACAATCCGCTGGATGCGTCCGCATGGCAGAAGAGCGACGGCCCCGTCTTTGAGATGAGCGAAGAGAACGCCATGTTCGGCACGGGACACGCCTCCTTCGTGAAGAACAGCATTGACGGCACATACTGGATCTACTACCACGCCGTGCCCGACGCCTCGGTGAAGGACGGCAACGACGCAAACGGCACGCCGGTCTTCTGGCAGGCACGCCGCACCTTTGCACAGCAGTTCACCACCGAGACGAAGCGCGTCGGCGGCAAGACGCTGACCTACCCCATCTTCGGTGCGCCGCTCGCGGCCTCGGCCGCGCGCGATGTCTCCATCCACACGCCGGACAAATGCGGCGACACGCATTTCTACGGTGCAGACGGCGAGACCTGCCTGATCTGCCGCACGAAGAAGAACGCGCCGCCCGCGCCCGACCTCCGCTACGGCGACATGGACAACGACGGCAAGATCGACCTCGTCGATGCCCTGCTGCTGGTGCGCACGATGGTCAACGGCGGAAACGACGCAACGCTCACCGACGTCATCCGCCTGCTCCGCTACGTCGCAACCGGGAAATAAGCATATGCAAAAAGGACTTTCCGCTGTTCGGAAAGTCCTTTTGTTTTGCCGTGTCGGCCGCAAAATGCTTATTTGCCGGTCTGCCGCTGTTCGAGCTGCTCGAGCTTGCGCTCAAGCTTCTTCTGATTTTCCAGCACGAGATCCAGCTTCTTGTGCAGATCGTCGATGATCAGCTCACTCTTGAGGTTGATGCGGTAGTCGTTCTCGGCGCGAGCGCGGTCCTTCGCCTCCTGGCGGTTCTGGCTCATCATGATGAGCGGCGCCTGCACGGCGGCGATGCAGGAAAGCACGAGGTTGAGCAGAATGAACGGATAGGCGTCAAAGGCGCGCTCTGCCATCACGATGTTGAGGATCATCCAGATCACCATCACGGCGATAAAGCTGAAAATGAACGCCCAGCTGCCCGCAAAGCGTGCGACCGCATCCGCTGCGCGCTGTCCGAGCGTCATCTTCTCGTCGCGATCCGCGTTTTCGGTGACCGAGGTCATGGTCAGCTGATGGATCAGCTCCTCGTCGGTAAATTCCTGATCGGTCACATCCAAAAGCTCCCGGATGACCTTCTTCCGCTCTTTTTCGGTTTTCATGAACGTCTCCTTTTCTTTCTCAAAAAGCCGCCCGCAGGCGGCTTTTTGCTTGGTTCGTTTTATTCGCCGTCGATGTAGCGGCAGGCGGCAAGCGCCGCCGTCGCGCCGTCGGCCACGGCGGTGGCAATCTGGCGCACCCCCTTGGTGCGGCAGTCCCCGGCCGTGAAGATGCCCTCGGCGCTCGTTTTGCAGTCCTCGCCCGCGGCGACATAGCCGCGGTCGAGCGCGACAAGGTTTTCAAACGCGCCGTTGTCCGGTGCCAGCCCGATCGCGACGAACACGCCGTCCGCCGGGATCACGCGGCGCGCCCCGGTGTGTACATCCTCGACCTCCGCGCCCGTGAGCGCTTCTTCGCCGGCGATGCCGACCACCGTGTGCCCGAAGATCGTCTCGACATTCGGCTTTGCGGCAAGCAGCTCACAGAGCCGCACCTCGCCTGTAAACTCGTCGAGGTTCTGCACCACGGTGACTTTCTCCGCCGTCTCGGCAAGCAGCAGCGCCTCCTGCAATGCCGAATTGCCGCCGCCGACAACGATCACATGCCTGTCCTTGTAGAACGCGCCGTCGCACACCGCGCAAAACGACACACCGTCGCCGAGGAACTTGTCCTCGCCGGGTACGCCGAGCAACCGATGGCGCGCGCCGGTGGCCAGAATGACCGCCCGCGCCGCGAAGACCTTCCCGCCGCAGCGCACATGAAAGTCGCCGCCGCGGCGCTCGATGCCCGTGACCTCCTCGACCTCGACGTCCGCGCCCTGCTCGAGCACCTGTCCGACCATCTTGTCGGCAAGCTCACTGCCGCTGACCGACAGAAACGCGGGGTAGTTCTCGATCTTCGGCGAGAAGGTCATCTGCCCGCCGAAGCCGCCTTTCTCAATGATGAGCACGCGCTTGCCGGCGCGGCGCGCATACAGAGCGGCGGTCAGCCCCGCAGGGCCGCCGCCGATGATGATAATGTCATGCATGGACTTTTGCTTCCTTCTGCGCGAGGAAGTCCTTCACGCCCGCAACGCCCGCAAACTTCGCGTCCCCGCAGACCAGCGTGGGCGCCTGTCTGAGGCCGAGCGACTCCGCCAGTGCGCGGTTCTCCTCGACGAGCAGCTTCTCATACGGAATGCCCGCCTCGTCGAGCAGCTTTGCCGCGATCTTGCAGTTGGGGCAGGTTGCCGTCGCAAAGAGGCGAACCGGCATGTCGGCCGCTTCCGCCGCGGGGGCTGCCGCCTCGGGATGCAGCACACCCTCATGCTTCAGCACGCTGCGGCCGATGTCGTAGGTGCGGCGATCCTTAAATTCATGCGCCTTGCCGTCGTTCCAGTTCTGCACCGGGCGGTAGTAGCCGGTGATGCGGCTGTAGACCTCGGTCTTCTCGCCGCAGTGCGGGCACTCGAAGTGCTCCCCGGCGATATAGCCGTGCTGCTTGCAGATGGAATAGGTGGGCGAAAGCGTGTAGTAGGGCAGCTTGTAGTTCAGCGCGATCTTGCGGACGAGGTTGGCCGCCGCCTTCCAGTCGGGCAGCTTCTCGCCGAGGAAGGCGTGGAAGACCGTACCCGAGGTGTACAGCGTCTGCAATTCGTCCTGAATGTCGAGCGCGGAGAACACATCCTCGGTGTAGCCAACCGGCAGATGCGAGGAGTTGGTGTAGTAGGGTGCGCCCTCGTCGCCGCCCGCCGTGATGATGTCGGGATAGCGGCGCTTGTCGTGCTTGGCGAGGCGGTAGGTCGTGGACTCCGCCGGGGTCGCCTCCAGGTTGTAGAGGTCGCCGTACTGCTCCTGATAGTCGGAGAGGCGCTCGCGCATGTGGTTGAGCACTTCCTTGGTGAATTCCTGCGCCTCGGTCTCGGTCAGGTCCTTGCGGATCCAGCGCGCGTTGAGGCACGCCTCGTTCATGCCGATGAGGCCGATCGTGGAGAAGTGGTTCTCAAACGTGCCGAGATAGCGCTTGGTGTAAGGGTACAGGCCCTCGTTCAGCAGCTTGGTGATGACCGTGCGCTTGATGTTCAGCGAGCGCGCCGCCACATCCATCATGTGGTCGAGGCGGCGGTAGAACTCATCCTTGTCCGCCGACAGGTAGGCGATGCGCGGCATGTTGATGGTGACCACACCGACCGAGCCGGTGCTCTCGCCGCTGCCGAAGAAGCCGCCCGACTTCTTGCGCAGCTCGCGCAGGTCGAGACGCAGGCGGCAGCACATCGAGCGGACGTCGCTCGGCTCCATGTCGCTGTTGATATAGTTGGAGAAATACGGCGTGCCGTATTTGCTGGTCATCTCAAAGAGCAGCTTGTTGTTCTCGGTCTCCGACCAGTCGAAGTCGCGGGTGATGGAGTAGGTCGGGATCGGGTACTGGAAGCCGCGGCCGTTGGCGTCGCCCTCGATCATGATCTCGATGAACGCCTTGTTGATGAGGTCCATCTCTTCCTTGCAGTCGCCGTAGGTGAAGTCCATATCCTTTCCGCCGACGATCGCGGGCATAGACTCCATATCCTTCGGAACCGTCCAGTCGAGCGTGATGTTGGAGAAGGGCGCCTGCGTGCCCCAGCGGGACGGCGTGTTGACGCCGTAGATGAAGGCCTCGAGGCTCTTCTTGACCTGGTCATAGTTCAGGTTGTCCGCCTTGACAAACGGCGCAAGGTAGGTGTCGAACGAGGAGAACGCCTGCGCGCCCGCCCATTCGTTCTGCATGATGCCGAGGAAGTTGACCATCTGGTTGCAGAGCACCGACAGATGCTTTGCGGGCGCGGAAGTCATCTTGCCCGGAATACCGCCGAGACCCTCGCGGATGAGCTGCTTCAGCGACCAGCCCGCGCAGTAGCCCGTGAGCATACTGAGGTCATGGATGTGGATGTCCGCACTGCGGTGCGCCTGTGCAATCTCGTCGTCATAGACCTCGGAGAGCCAGTAGTTCGCCGTGATTGCGCCCGAGTTGCTGAGGATCAGACCGCCGACCGAATAGGTGACGGTGGAGTTCTCCTTCACGCGCCAGTCGGTGACCTTGACATAGCTGTCCACCAGCTCCTTGTAGTCGAGGATCGTGGACTTCATGTTGCGCAGCTTCTCGCGCTGGCGGCGGTACAGGATGTACGCCTTGGCCACCTCGGTGTAGCCGCCCTGGACCAGCACCGACTCGACGCTGTCCTGGATATCCTCGACGGCAATCAGGCCGTCCTTGATTTTCGGCTCAAAATCCGCGGTGACGCGAAGCGCCAGAAAGTCGATGATGCTCGGATGAAAGTTGACCTCGCAGGCCTCGAAGGCCATCTGAATGGCGCTCGATATCTTCGACAGGTCAAAATCAACAATTTTGTTGTCTCTCTTTTTTACATGGTACATAAAAGCCGTCCCCCTGTGATGCATTCACACTGTGTTTTACAGTCAGTGTTCATAGCATACCATAAATGAGACGGCTTGTCAATGTTCAAAAAGCACAATATTTTGATTATTTTTTTGACACACGGCACTATATATTGTGTATCGATGCCTCGCTTACCCACGCAGCTCCGTGTTCGGGACAGACTGTCGGGCGCGCGCCAGCATGTCGGCAAGCACCGCCGCGTCCGGGGTAAAATCCCCGTCGCCGACGAGGTCGCCCGAGTCCTTGAAGGGCTGGAGAAAATAGCGCTTCGCCCCCGCGATCCACGCGGCGGCCGCGCCGATGTCCTCCGGCGTGTGCAGCTTGCCCGTGACCGTGGTTCGGAATTCATAGTCCACGCGCCCTTCCAGCAGCAGCTCGACCGAGCGGCGCACGGCGGCAAGCTGTGCGTCGGTACACCCGGCGGTCTCTTTATACTTTTCGGGGCGGTTTTTGATGTCCATCGCGACGTAGTCCACAAGCCCCGCGCCGATCAGAGCGGCCAGACGGTCGGGGAACGAGCCGTTGGTGTCCAGCTTGACCGCATAGCCGAGCGCGCGGATCTTTTTGAGCAGCTTTCCCGCGTCGGGCTGCAGCAGCGGTTCGCCGCCGGTCAGCACCACGCCGTCGAGCAGGCCGCGGCGCTTATATAAATAGGAAAAGATGTCCGCCTCGGAAACTTCGTTTGCCATCGGGCGGGTGACCAGCCCCGCGTTGTGGCAGAACGGGCAGCGGAAGTCGCACCCGTGCGCAAACAGGATCGCCGCCGTCTTGCCCGGATAATCGAGCAGCGTCAGCTTCTGCATTCCCTCGATCCGCATCCGTGTCCCCTCCCTTTTGTCGGTTTTTCTATTATATCACAAGCGGCACGAACGCGCAAGCTTCAATTTTTTGCATAATTTTTTTGCGAATGCTGCAAAAATCTTTGCAAAACCACTTGAAATCGCGGTTTTTCTCGTTTATAATGAAAGTGTTGTTCTGAAAATATTGCAGGAGGGTTACTACCATGCTGAAAAACGAATATTTGAAAGGCGTTCTTGCCAAGCTCGAACAGCGCAGCGGCAATGAACCTGAATTTCTCCAGGCGGTCACCGAGGTGCTCGAATCGCTGGAGCCGGTGATCGAATCCGATCCCAAGTACGAGAAGAACGGCGTCATCGAGCGCATCGTGGAGCCGGAGCGCGCCATCCTCTTCCGCGTCTCGTGGGTGGATGACAGCGGCAAGGTGCAGGTCAACCGCGGCTACCGCGTGCAGTTCAACTCCGCGATCGGCCCTTACAAGGGCGGTCTGCGCCTGCACCCCTCGGTCAATCTGTCGGTCATCAAGTTTCTCGGCTTTGAGCAGATCTTCAAAAACAGCCTGACCGGGCTGCCGATCGGCGGCGGCAAGGGCGGCTCCGACTTTGATCCCAAGGGCAAGAGCGACGGCGAGATCATGCGCTTCTGCCAGAGCTTCATGACCGAGCTTGCAAAGCACATTGGCGCGGATACCGACGTGCCCGCAGGCGACATCGGCGTCGGCGGCCGCGAGATCGGCTACATGTTCGGCCAGTACAAGCGCCTGCGCAACGAATACACCGGCGTGCTCACCGGCAAGGGGCTGACCTACGGCGGCTCGCTCGCCCGCACCGAGGCGACCGGCTACGGCCTCTGCTACTACACCGAGGAAATGCTGAAGTGCATGAAGAACGACAGCTTCGCGGGCAAGACCGTCGTCATCTCCGGCTCGGGCAACGTGGCCATCTACGCCAACGAGAAGGCAACGGCGCTCGGCGCCAAGGTCGTCGCCATGTCCGACTCGAACGGCTATATCTATGACGAAAACGGCATCGACCTCGCCGTCGTCAAGCAGATCAAGGAGGTCGAGCGCGGCAGAATCAGAGAATATGCAGACCGCGTCAAGGGCGCGAAGTATGTCGAGGGCTGCCGCGGCATCTGGAGCGTCAAGTGCGACATCGCCCTGCCCTGCGCAACGCAGAACGAGCTGAACGGCGAAGAAGCCGCCCTGCTCATCAAAAACGGCGTGATCGCCGTGGCCGAGGGCGCGAACATGCCCTCCACCCCCGAGGCCGTCGAGGCGTTTCAGAAGGCGGGCGTGCTCTTCGGGCCCGCAAAGGCGGCCAACGCAGGCGGCGTTGCCACCTCAGCGCTCGAAATGAGCCAGAACTCGATGCGCTACAGCTGGACGTTTGAAGAAGTGGACGCAAAACTGAAGCACATCATGACCGGCATCTTCCACAACTCCTACAATGCCGCCGAGAAATACGGCATGAAGGGGAACCTCGTCGCCGGTGCGAACATCGCAGGCTTTGAAAAGGTCGCTGCCGCGATGATCGCCCAGGGCATCGCCTATTAAGAGACTGAAAAAGCGCAGACCGAACGGAACTTCGTTCGGTCTGCGCTTTTTTTGCGGCGGCGCGCCCCGCGGGACTGCATCTCAGAACCTGATCCGCAAGCGCTTGCGCCAGACGAGCACATACGCACGCATGAGACGGGTGAGCGCGATGTCGTAGATGACGAACACGATGTTGGCGGTGACGAGCAGCAGCACCTCAAACCAAAGCGCCTCGGCGGCGACGTAGCGCACAACGAGGATCATCACAAAGACGGCCGCGTTCAGCGTGAGCAGCTTGGCGGCCCATTGCAGAATGCCGTGCAGCTTCCGCTCATAGAGCGCCTTGAGCGGCGGATAATAGCCGAGCAGCCCGGCAAACAGCACGGCCGGGAGCTTGACGGGGAGCAGCAGCAGCGCAAGGATCGACGCCGCGGCATACACCGCCAGCGCCCACCTTGTGCCGAACTCCGCCATGATCCACAAAACGCAGATCGACGCGAGCGCCGCCGCCGACAGATCGAGCACATCGAACAGCGCGCCGACATAGAGAAAGACCACCGCAAGCGCGGTGACAATCGCAGAAAACGCGAGCTTTTTCGTCCGGTTCGTCTTCATTCTAACAACAGGGGACAAGATCGCCGCCCATGCACTCGCAGCAGCAATCCGCCAGCATCAGATCGGCGCAGCAGCCGCAGCCGTCGTCGGCGCAGACCGTGCCCGTGGTGTGTCCCGCGCCGCCCTGCTGCGCCATGCGCTCGATGTTCAGGCGCGCATTCCGGTATTCCGCGTTCTGCGGATCCATGCGGCAGGCGGTGTCGAAATATTTGGCCGCGTCATGTATCCAGCCGCGGCGCAGGAGAATGCAGCCGCGCAGGAAGTGCCACTCCGCGCCGCGGCGATCGGCGGCCATCGCATCGAGAATGCGCTCCGCCTGCATGTATGCGCCCGCATTGATGAGGCGGCGCACCTCGGCAAAGTCGGCGCTGCCGCCATAGCCGGAACCGCCGCTGCCGTAGCCGCCGGTACTGCCGGAACCGCCGCCGCTGCCGTATGCGCCGGCGCCGCTCTTCCCGGCGCGGAGGGTCTTGATCTCCTCGTAGGCCTCGTTGATGGTCTTCATCTTCTCGGTCGCCATCTCCTTGAGCCCCTCGTCGATATATTTATCGGGGTGGTACTTCCGCGCCAGCGCGCGGTAAGCCTCCTTGATCTCCTCATCGGTGGCGGTTTCGCGCACGCCGAGCACTTCATATGGGTTTCTGTTCATCTTTTCCTCCCGGTTCTGCGGGGTGCAGGGCGCGGTGTGCTGCGTCCGCCATGCCGCGGCCTGCGATGTTGCGCACCACGGCGAGCGTTTCGCTCTCGGGGATGAGCGCACATGCGTTTTCGATTTCGACAAGGTCAATGCGCATGGCGCTCTCCATCAGCGCGCGCTGCGCGTCGTCCGGCATACCGCCGTACAACAGTAAAAACGGGTTGTAGCTTCCCTTTTTCGCATCCTCGGCGAGATCGTCGGCGGCATCGACCGCATAGATCCACCGCCCGGTGCGGTAGCCGATCGCCGAGGCGATCGTCGCGGCGTCGCCCGAGAGCCCGTGCGCAAACACGGCGGCCAGCAGCCGCCCGAAGCAGTCGGCGGGCGCATCCACGCTCTCGCGCTTCTCCGCCTCGATGGCGGACAGCTCGGCGAGCCGCGCGCACAGCTCGGCGTACAGGTCGTCAAGTCCCGCGCGCTTCCGCATCCGGTGCGCCGCCGGGGCGAGCAGCCGCTTGCCGAAGCGGCGAAGACCGCGCTCGTCCGCGAGGTCGTCGCAAAGTTTGCCGTAGACCAAAAGGGCGCTGACCCGCGCGGCATACTCCAGCTCCGCATCGCGCCGCGCGATCGGGCGGCGGCGAAACGGATGCACCGCGCACCGGCCGGGCTGCACGTCCGGCTTGACGCCGGCGAGCGACGCGCGCACGAGATAGAGGAGGACCATGTCGTAGGACAGGGTGAGGCGGGAACACTGCCCGGTGCAGCGCCCCATCGCGCGGCAAAGCCCGCAATAGACGCCGCGGTAGAGCATATCCTCGCGCACGAGCAGATCGGCGCGCCGCGCCCGCACATACCCAAACATCGTCTTCCCCCTCTCCGAAATGTCTTCCTCTATTTTACACGATTGCAGCACAATTATCAAGGGAAACACAGAAAGTTTCAGGCAGTTGTCACACCCCGTTCACGGAGGGGGAGCGCGGCGAGGACGGGGACGAAGCACACCCCCGTAGGGGCGATTCACGAATCGCCCGCATCCTTGCCGTTCCATCCAAGCCTCCCTTGTGCAAAGGGAGGTGCCGCCGAACGGCGGCGGAGGGATTGTTACAGAGCCAAGGAACAACCCCTCAGGCGCTCACGCGCCAGCTCCCCTTGCACAGGGGAGCCGAAAAAGCGCGCCGACCCCTGCCTCTCCTTTCAACCCCACAAAAAAAGCCGTCGGCATATACCGACGGCTTTTTGCGTTATGCTTTTTTCCGCACCGCGAGGGCGCACCAATCGTTTTCGACCAGGCTGTCGAACACCTCAAGTCCATGCGCGGCAAAGCAGGCTTCCACCTCTGCGCGGCGCGGGCAGATGATGCCCGACGCAATCAGGATGCCGCCGTCCGCGAGGTATTTGTCCACGTCCGGCGTCATGCGCAGGATGATGTCGGCGACGATGTTCGCCGCGATGATGTCATATTTGCCGCCCGAAAGATCGACGTCCGCGAGCAGGTCGGACACATCACAGGTGATGTTCTTCGCTCCGCTCGCCTCGATGTTCTCGCGGGCAACGCGCACCGCGGTGGGGTCGAGGTCATAGGCGGCGCACTGCGACGCGCCGAGCTTGGAGCCGCAGATGGACAGAATGCCGCTGCCCGTGCCGACGTCGAGCATCCGGTCGCCCGGCTTCAGATACTTTTCCAGCATCGAAATGACGAGGCGCGTGGTCTCATGCGTCCCCGTGCCGAACGCCATGCCGGGGTCCATCGTGACCGTGACCTCGCCCGGCGCGGGCGTGTAATCCTCCCACGCGGGGACAATCACAATCCTGCCGACCTTGATCGGGTGGTAATACTTCTTCCACGCCTCGGCCCAGTCCTCCTCCCGGCAGCCGACGACCTCCATCTCATAGGGGATGCCCGCCGCCGCAAGGTGCGTCTCGATGAACGCCCTGCCCTCGGCAACGCTCTGCGTCTCGGGGATGAAGACCGAGACCGCCGCGCGCGTCTTGTCGGCGTTTAAGAGACTCTCGTCGAGCAGCGCGCCGTACATGCCGTCGGTCGTCACGTCGCTGTAGTCCTCAATCATCAGCGAGTTGTTCACCATACTCATGACGGCGCTGACGGTCTCGAGGTCCTTCACCGCGCCCGTGACGCGGAGCTGTGTCCATTGCATATCCATGTCGTGCTTTCCTTATCCTTTATTTGAAGAGATCGGAGAACTTCTTGAAGAAGGTCTGCCGCTTGCTCTCCACCTTGTCGCCGTAGCTCTCGGCCAGCTCTTTCAGAAGCTCCTTCTGCTTTGCGTTCAGCCCGCGCGGCACCTCCACCTTGACGGTGATGTACAGATTGCCGCGCAGCGACGAGTTGACGCGCTTGATGCCGCGGCCGCGCAGCGTGAAGGTCGTGCCGGTCTGCGTGCCCTCGGGTACGGTGTACTTCTCCTTGCCCTCGAGCGTCGGGATGTCGATCTCGCCGCCGAGCGCCGCCTCCCAGTAGGCGATCGGCACTTCGCAGTAGATGTCGCTGCCCTCGCGCTCAAAGACCGCATGCGGCTTGACCGAAATCAGCACCATGAGGTTGCCTGCCGGCCCGCCGTTTCTGCCCTCGTTGCCCTGCCCGGCGATCGACAGGCTCTGCCCGTCGTCGATGCCCGCGGGGATGGCGATCTCAATCGTCTTGTTGATCTTGACATAGCCCTTGCCGCTGCAGTTCGGGCAGGGATCCTTGATGGTCTTGCCCGTGCCGCGGCAGGCGTCGCAGGGACGCGTGGACTGCATCATGCCGAACGCCGTGCGCTGCTGGACACGGACCTGACCGCTGCCGCCGCACTTCTTGCAGGTCTCGGCCGCGGTCCCCTTCTTTGCGCCGCTGCCGCCGCAGTCGCCGCAGCGCTGCACGCGGCCGTAGGTGATCTCCTTCTTGCAGCCGCGCACCGCTTCTTCAAAGCTGATGGTCAGGCGCACGCGCAGATCCTCGCCGCGCATCGGTGCGTTCGCGCGGCTGCCGCCGCCGAAACCGCCGCCGAAGCTGAAGCCGCCGCCGTCGCCACCGCCGAAGAACGAGGAAAAGATGTCGCCGAAGTCGAAGCCCTCGAAGCCGGCGCCGTAGCCGCCGCCCGCACCGCCGTTTTCAAAGGCGGCGTGGCCGTACTGGTCGTACTTCGCCTTTTTGTCCGCATCGGAAAGCACGGCATAGGCCTCGTTGATCTCCTTGAACTTCTTCTCCGCCTCTTTATCGCCCGGATTGACATCGGGATGATACTGCTTGGCGAGCTTATAGTATGCTTTTTTTATGGTCGAAGCATCGGCGCTTTTGTCCACGCCGAGCACTTCATAATAATCTCTCTTGTCTGCCATCGTGCTTCTCTTATTTCAAATGAATTTGTCCGAAATACGCGAAAAATCCGAGCCGCAAAACCGCGCTTGCAGATTCCGGGCGGGCGACCGGGGTGCGTCGTTCCGTCTTTGCAGACGGGCTGCGCCCTACCCCTCATCAGTCGCCTCCGGCGACAGCTTCCCCCAAGGGGGAAGCCGCCGTTTTGCTTCGCAAGCCGCGCCCTGCGGCTCGGGACCTTTCACGCCCGATTATTTGCCGGTCTTGTCTTCAAAGTCGGCGTTGTAGTAGGTGTTGCCGTTTTCGTCGGTCTGTGCGCCGCCGTTCTGTGCACCTGCACCGGCGTCAGCGCCTCCCTGTGCATTCTGCGCCTGCGCGTACAGCTTCTCGCTGATCGCATAGAAGGACTTCTCCAGCGCCTCGGTGTCGGCCTTGATCGCCTCGGTGTCGCCCGACTTCACGGTCTCCTTCAGCTTTTCGATCGCTGCGGTGACCGGCGCCTTTTCGTCCTCGGTGACCTTGTCGCCGAGCTCGGCCAGCGTCTTCTCGCTCTGGAAAATCAGGCTGTCGGCATGGTTCTTTGCCTCGACCGCTTCCTTCTGCTTCTTGTCCTCGGCGGCAAACTTCTCCGCATCCTTGACGGCGCGGTCGATGTCTTCCTTGGACATGTTGGTGGACGAAGTGATCGTGATGTGCTGTTCCTTGCCCGTGCCCTTATCGGTTGCGGTGACGTTCACGATACCGTTGGAGTCGATGTCAAACGTGACCTCGATCTGCGGGATGCCGCGGGGTGCGGGCGTGATGCCGTCCAGAATGAATCTGCCCAGCGTCGTGTTGCCGGCCGCCATATCGCGCTCACCCTGGAGCACATGGATCTCAACCGAGGTCTGGTTGTCGGCCGCGGTGGAGTAAATCTGGCTCTTCTTGACCGGGATGGTGGTGTTGCGGTCGATGATGCGGTTGAAGACGCCGCCCATCGTCTCGATACCGAGCGACAGAGGCGTTACATCGAGCAGGACGATGTCCTTGACATCGCCGCCGAGGACGCCGCCCTGGATCGCCGCGCCGATTGCGACGCACTCATCCGGGTTGATGCCCTTGAAGGGCTCCTTGCCCATGAAGCTCTTGACCGCTTCCTGCACGGCAGGGATACGGGTCGAGCCGCCGACGAGCAGCACCTTTGCGATATCGCCGGGCTTCAGATTTGCATCCGACAGTGCCTGCTTGACGGGCCCCATCGTTGCGGCAACGAGGTCTGCGGTCAGCTCATTGAACTTTGCGCGGGTCAGCGTTGCGTCGAAGTGCTTCGGGCCGGTTGCATCCGCCGTGATGAACGGCAGATTGATGTTGGTGGAAGCGACGCCGGAGAGCTCGATCTTCGCCTTCTCGGCCGCCTCCTTCAGTCTCTGCATCGCCATCTTGTCGGCGCGCAGGTCAATGCCGCTCTCGCTCTTGAAGGTGTCGGCAATCCAGTTCATGACGCGTGCATCGAAGTCATCGCCGCCGAGACGGTTGTTGCCCGCGGTGGCCAGCACCTCGAAGACGCCGTCCGAGATCTCGAGGATCGAGACATCGAACGTACCGCCGCCGAGGTCGAAGATCATGATCTTCTGCTCCGCTTCCTTATCCATGCCGTATGCCAGTGCGGCCGCGGTCGGCTCGTTGATGATACGCTTGACGTCGAGGCCCGCGATCTTACCCGCGTCCTTGGTTGCCTGGCGCTGTGCGTCCGTGAAGTACGCGGGGACGGTGATGACCGCCTCGGTGACCTTCGAGCCGAGATAAGCCTCGGCGTCCGCCTTCAGCTTTTGCAGGATCATCGCCGAAATTTCCTGCGGCGTGTACTGCTTGCCGTCGATCTCTACCTTGTAGGACGTGCCCATCTCACGCTTGATGCTGCTGACCGTGCGGTCGGGGTTGGTGACGGCCTGACGCTTTGCCACCTGACCGACCATACGCTCGCCGGTCTTGCTGAATGCAACGACCGACGGTGTGGTTCTCGCACCCTCGGGGTTCGGAATGACGATCGGCTCGCCGCCTTCGTAAACCGCAACGCAAGAGTTAGTCGTACCAAGATCTATACCAATTACTTTTCCCATGATGAATTCCTCCGGAAACTTAAAATTTTTAATGTTAGTTTTGTTTTATTCGGGAAACCTTTTAAGGAAAGGTTTCCCGCACCCTTCCAAACCTTTCGGATGGGAGGGGGTGTTGTTATTTTGAAGCTATCGCTCACTGTTTTCGCGGTGATGCAAAATCGTGCGGGGCGAGGCGCACCGCAACCGGCGGACGACGGCGACCTTTGCGGTCGTCGAGTTCGGCGGTGAGGAGCAACGAAGCATCCGTGCGATTTTGCGCACCGCCTAATTTGCTGATTTGACCATCGCGTAGCGGATAACTTTGTCGCCCTTCTTGTAGCCTTTCTGGAACACCTCGACGATCTCGCCGTCGCCCTTGGTCTCGTCCTCCACATGCATCACGGCATTGTGCAGGCTCGGATCAAAGGTTTTCGCCTCGATCTCGGTGACGCCCAGCTTTTCCAGCGCGTCGGCGAAGCTCTTTGCCGTCAGACGAACGCCCTCGGCAAGCTTCTCCGCGTCCGCATCGGCAAACGCCGCCGCCCGCTCGATGTTGTCGTACACCGGGAGCAGCGCGCCGATGACATCGGCACACGCATCGGTGTAGACGCTCTCGCGCTCGGCCTTCGATCGCTTGCGGAAGTTGTCGTACTCGGCGACGACGCGCAGATATTTTTCATTCTGCTCCTTCGCCTCGGCATCCTTCTTCGCGATCTCGGCTTTCAGCGCCTCAATCTCGTTTTCGAGCTTTTTTTCCTTCTTCTTCGCCTTGCCGTCGGTCTTTTCTTCCGGTTCGGCGGCCGCCTCGGGAGCGGCTTCTTCGGTATTTTCCTTCTTTATTTCTTCAGCCATGCCGTATTACCTCTCATTCTTTGTTCTTCGGACCCTCAAGCATCTGCCGCTCGTCGCTCAGCACCGCACCGACGCTTTCGGCCAGCGCGCTGACGATCGGCATGACCTTGGCATAATCCATGCGGCAGGGGCCGATGATCCCGATCGCGCCGACGACCTTGCCGTTCTTCTTGATCTTCTTGACGACCATGGTCGTATCGCTCAGGGTCTCCTCGCTGTTCTCTTTGCCGATCACGACGCCGAGATCGTCGCCGTCGATCTGCGAGATCGTATCGAGGATGCCTTCCTTCTGCTCGATCGCGCCGAGCAGACCGCGCAGCTTGCCGATGTCCGCATACTCGGGATATTCCAGGAGGCGCTCCACGCCGTCCACGGCAAGCGTGCCGCCGCCCTGCTCCTCCATGCCGCCGAAGATCTCCTTCATGGCGATGGAGAGCAGCGCCGCCCGGCTGCCCATCTCTTCCTCCGCGTGCATCATCACGGGAAGCGTGATCTCCTCGGGGGTGTGCCCCGCAATGTACTTGTTGAGCACCGCCGCCAGCTGCGCCGCCTGGGCGGGCAGCACATCGAACGGCAGCCGCAGATTCTTCGTCCGCGCCGCGCCCGACGACGAGAGCATCACAAGCACCAGGTTCTTGCTGTCGTAGTACATGACCTCAAAGCGGATGATCTTGGTCATATCGGCGCGCGGGCGGACCGCGATCGCCGTGTAGTTGGTCATGTTGCCGGCAAGCCGCGACGCCTCGGCAAGAATCTTGTCAAGCTCGTGCCGCTTTCCCCGCAGCGCCTCCGCCATGAAGTCGGTCTCGGCCTTTGTCTTCTTATATTCTTCGGAAAGACAATCGACGTAAAACCGATAGCCGCGCTCGCTGGGGATGCGCCCCGCCGAGGTGTGCGGCTGCTCGAGATACCCGAGCGCTTCCAGCTCGGCCATCTCGTTGCGGATGGTCGCGGGCGAACAGTTGGGCATCCGGCTCTCGGCAATGTATTTCGAGCCGACCGGCTCGCCGCCCTTGACATACGCCTCGACGACCGCGCGCAGGATCTGCTCCTTCCGGCGGCTGAGTCCGCTTTCCATGTTTCCCGCTCCTTTCCGCTGTGATTTTAGCACTTGACACAAGTGAGTGCTAATTCATGATTCAAATGTACCACCGTCCGACGATTTTGTCAAGGGGTTTCTGCGATTTTTTCCGTGAAATCTTTGTGAAGTTTTTGCAAACAAGCAAATCGTGTGCTAAATTCGGGCTTTTGCCGACGGCATACGCATAAAACACGGCCGGTCGGACCAAAATAGGAATAACTTCATGCGAAAGGATCACGAAAATGGAACAAAAGGAACAAAAGAAAAGCGAGCAGAAGACCGCGCAGGTCTTATACATGACGGTCATTCTTGTCCTCTGCATCATGGCGGTCGCCGTCGGGCTGACCACGGCGGCCGGCAAGCGGAATAAACCGGCCGAGACCGTCCCCGCCACGAAGACGACCACGCAGACCGTGCAGACCACGGCGCGCCTGCCTGTGATCACCTCGCCCGTGCGGCCGAACACCGGCACGACGGCGCCCGCATCCACCACCGCCCCCGCCGGGACGACGCAGACCGCGCGCAACGCAGCCGAGGCGGACGCGCCCGTGCCGAGCCTCCCGGTCTTCATTATGCCGACCATCGGCAATGTGTCGAAGGGCTACACGGTCGAGGCGCTGGTCTGGTCGAATACGATGGAGGACTACCGCACGCACGACGGCATTGACATCTGCGCAGGTGTGGGCGAGGGCGTGATGGCGGCGGCCGACGGCATTGTCACCGAGGTCTTCGCACACCCGATGATGGGCACGACGGTGGTCGTCCGCCACGACGGCGACGCCGAGAGCATCTATCAGAACCTTGCCGCAGACGTGGCCGTCTCGGTGGGCGACACGGTGAAGAGCGGCGAGGTGCTGGGCGCGGTGGGCGACAGTGCGCTGATCGAGGTCGCCGAAGAGCCGCATCTGCACTTTGCCCTGCGCGTCGGCGGCGAGAGCGTCAACCCGCTCGACTATATTTCGGCGGCCACCATGACCATCGTCTACGACGAGTAAACGATGCATCGGTCCCGCCGCCCGAGCGCCGACTGCGGTCGGCGCTCTTTTTTTGTCAAATGCTTGTTTTTTCGCGCGGATTCCGATATAATGGATATAAGGAAGAAAAATTCCTCTTGTCTTCGGCACAAACGGCGCGCATCCGCGCGGCGCCGAAGCGTCCGCAGTATCCCGAAACCGACTGCATATACATAAGGAGGAAAAGTCATGACACTCGGAGCTGCCGTTATTCTGTTTTGCCTCTTTGCCGCAGGCGCGGTCCTCGCGGCGCTTTTCCTGCGCGCGCAGAAAACACTGCGCGTCGTCTGCATGGTGCTTTGCATCCTCGCCGCCGCGGCGCTCGCCGTATACATCGGGCTGACCTTCCTGTTCCTCGACGCCATCGGGCATCAGCCCCCCGCACCGTAAATGCAGCAGCCCGGGCGCATCCCCCCGCACCGCCCGGGGCGTTTGATTGCCCCCATCCCCGCATCGTTTGGAAAAAGCCGCATTGCGCCGCGGCTTTTCTCGTTTTTTCTTGACGCCCCTATTGACAAAATGCAGAAAAATCGGTATAATGATCCTATGTGAAAAAAAGGACCATTAGCTCAGTTGGTCAGAGCAGCCGGCTCATAACCGGCCGGTCCAAGGTTCGAGCCCTTGATGGTCCACCAAAACAAAAGAAGACCGCCGGATGGCGGTCTTCTTTTGTTTTCATCGTTTCGGGGGTAGAAGGACATCGCGGCGCGGGATGCGGACTTGCCCGTCTGCGGACGGGCGGTGGCTCGCTCTGACTTGCCACCGGCAAGTCATTCACCACGCGCCCTTCAAGTCCTTTTCCATCGTCAAAGCAAAAAACAAGGTATCCGAACGGATACCTTGTTTTTTGGTGCGGGTGAAAGGACTTGAACCTTCACGAAGTTGCCCCCATAAGAACCTGAATCTTACGCGTCTGCCAATTCCGCCACACCCGCATATGATAATCACGCATTGCTGCGAAATTATTTTTATAAACCGTCAGTCCTCTTTCTTTTTCTCAAGGCAGTCGGTTGCGTAAAGCACGGCAACGGCGATGCCCGCGACGCAGTAGAGACGGACGATCTGCCAGATCAGGTTGACCGCGACGCTTGCCGCCCCGGGCAGAGAGCCAATTCCCAAAAGGAGGGACGTCAGCACCCGGACCGCAACCAGGATCAAGGCATATAAAAGAGACTCGAGAATCACGCATTTCAGGCTCTTGCCCTTGAAGCTGAGCGCAAAGAACGTACGCATTCCGACCTCCGGTTTTCAAAAGAAAGGGCAAGCAGATGCCTGCCCTGGTGCGAGAAACGGGACTTGAACCCGTACGGAGAAATCCACACGCCCCTCAAACGTGCGCGTCTGCCAGTTCCGCCACTCTCGCAAATGCTGCAAGATGTCATACTGAGGGATGCATCTGACTTGCTGTCAAGCACTTTTATATTATACGAATCGGGAGGCCGGTTGTCAAGTCCTTTTGCAAATTTTCCGAAAAAAGTTTTGCGCCGCCCGCAAAAAAGAACCGCCGCGCGTCTTGATTGTCCGGCCTTGATATGGTATACTATATTAGTTAAAGAAACTTTTTCAAAAACGGGGATTTTGCTATGTGCGGTATCGTCGGGTTTTCCGGAAAAATCGAATATAAGCGTGAGATCGTTCAAAACATGACCGATCTGATTGTCCATCGCGGGCCGAACAGCGCGGGCGCATACACCGATGCGGACATGGCGCTCGGCTTCCGCCGCCTGAGCATCATCGACCTTGCGGACGGCTCTCAGCCGATGTACAACGAGGACAAGAGCCTTGTGCTGGTCTACAACGGCGAAATCTACAACTTTCAGTCCCTGCGCGAGGAGCTGATCGCGGCGGGGCACACCTTTGCCACGCACTGCGACTCCGAGGTGCTGCTGCACGGCTACGAGCAGTACGGCGGCCCGGCGCTTATGAAGAAGCTGCGCGGCATGTTCGCCTTTGTCATCTGGGACACGAAGAAAAAAAAGCTGTTCGGCGCGCGCGACATGTTCGGCATCAAGCCCATGTATTACACCACGACGAAGGACGGCGAATTCATCTTCGCCTCCGAGATCAAGAGCATGCTGGCGCACCCGCACTTTGAGCGCGCCGTCAATAAGAATGCGCTTCTGCCCTATCTGACCTTCCAGTACAGCGCGACCGAGGAGACCTTCTTTGCCGGCGTGTACAAGCTGCTGCCCGCGCATTTCTTTACGTGGAAGGACGGCGAGTTTTACACCGAGCGCTACTGGGACGTGGATTTTGAGGCGAAGGACGGCGACTTCGAGGCCTATTCCGAGGAGCTGGACCGCGTCGTCCACGAATCGGTCGAGGCGCACCGTATCAGCGATGTGCCGGTCGGCTCGTTCCTCTCGGGCGGCGTGGACTCCAGCTATATCACCGCCTGCCTCATGCCGGAGGAGACCTTCTCGGTCGGCTTTGAGGGTGAGCATGAGAAATTCAACGAGACGAGCGAGGCCGCGGAGCTGTCGCGCAGGCTCGGGATCAAAAACGTGCGCCGCATGATTTCGGCGGACGAGTGCTTCGAGGCCTTTCCGACCATCCAGTATCACATGGACGAGCCGCAGTCCAATCCGTCGAGCGTGCCGCTCTACTTCCTCGCGAAGCTGGCGGCCGAGGACGTCACCGTCGTGCTCTCCGGCGAGGGCGCGGACGAGATCTTCGCGGGCTACGAGTGGTACGACGAGACGCCGATGATGCGGAAATACAAGAAGCTGCCGCAGTTTCTGCGCATTGCCGCCGCGCGGGCGGCGCGGGCGCTGCCCTACTTCAAGGGGCACGACTTCATCATCAAGGCAAGCGGACGCCCCGAGGACTACTTCGTCGGGCAGGCGCTGGTCTTCCCCGAAAAGGAAGCCAAGTCCGTTCTGCGCGACGAATACAAAAACGGCGAGCGCGTCCGCGACATCACGGGCAGGATCTATGCGCGCGTCAAGGGGCGCGACGAGCTGACCAAGAAGCAATACCTCGACCTGATGCTCTGGCTGCCGGGCGACATCCTGCTCAAGGCGGACAAGATGAGCATGGCGCACTCGCTCGAGCTGCGTGTGCCCTTCCTCGACAAGGAAGTCATGAAGATGGCCGAGAAGATCCCCGCGAAGTACAAGATCACCAAGGAAAACACGAAGTATATCCTGCGCCACGCGGCCAACCGCACGCTGCCCGACGAATGGGCCAACCGCAAGAAGAAGGGCTTCCCCGTGCCGATCCGCCTGTGGCTGCGCGAGGAGAAATACGCGCAGCTCGTGCGCCGCTATTTCGAGAGCGCGTTTGCGTCCGAATTCTTCGACACCGACGCGCTGATCCGTCTGCTCGACGACCATGTGGCGGGCAAGGCCAACAACGGCCGCAAGATCTGGACGGTCTTCACCTTCCTCGTCTGGTACAAGCGCTTTTTCATCGACTTTATTTTACCGGTCTACAACTGAGTTCGGGGTAAGGATAGTATTATGGAAGACTTGAATCTGAATGTCATTCCCGTGCTGATCGGCGCGGATCAGAACTGCTATAACGTCGCGCGTGCATTTCACGAGGCCTATGGCCTTGTCTCGCACGCGATGGGGCGCTATGCCATCGGCATCACGCAGCACACCTCGATTGTGAAATTCCACCGCGTGGAGAACCTGAACCAGGATGACACCTTCATGCTGGCGATGGCCGACTTTGCCTCGAGGCACGGCGACGCGACGCTGATCGCACTCGGCTGCACCGACGAATACGCCGCGCTGCTCATCCGCCACCGCGAGGAGCTGGAGGATCGCTACATCATCCCCTACATCCATGCGGATCTGATGCAGAAGCTGGCGGACAAGGCGGATTTCTATACGATGTGCGACAAGTACGGCATCCGTCACCCGAAGACGGTGGTGCTGGACGCACCCGCCGAGGCGGATACGCTCACCGCGGACAAGCTCGGCTTTGCCTATCCGATCATCGTCAAGCCGTCGTCCAGCATCGACTACTGGCATCACCCCTTTGACGGCATGAAGAAGGTCTACACGGCAGACACGCCCGCCGAGGCGGCGCAGATTGTCGCCGAGATCTACAACGCGGGGTATACCGAACGGATGATTTTGCAGGACCGGATCGAGGGTACGGACGCCAACATGCGCGTCCTGACCGCCTATGTCGGCAAGGACGGCAAGGTGAAGATGATGTGCCTCGGCCATGTGCTGCTGGAGGAGCATACGCCGAAGGGGCTGGGCAATCACGCCGCCATCATCACCGAGTACAACCCCGAGCTGACCGCTAAATTCCGCGCGCTGCTCGAGGCCATCGGCTACCGCGGATTTGCCAACTTCGACATCAAGTACGACGACCGCGACGGCACGCTGAACGTCTTTGAGATCAATCTGCGGCAAGGCAGAAGCAACTACTATATCACGTCCTCGGGGCTGAACATCGCCAAATACCTGATCGAGGACTACGTCCTCTGCCGCGACATTCCGTATGCCGAGGCAAGCGAGCCGCATTTCTGGCACTATGTGCCGCGCGGCGTCATCTACAAGTACGCAAGCAAAAAGGTCGTGCCCGAGGCCAAGCGCCTGTCCCGCCAGAAGAAGGAGTCCTCCTCGATGTGGTACGCCTGGGATGTGGTGCGCAACCCGATGCGCATTCTGTATCTGATCGAGCACGGCAGACGCTTCTACAAAAAATACAGGACCTACTGTCCGAAGCAGGATGACTGAGGAGGTACACATGGAAAAGGCAAAGACACTCGGCATTCTCGGCGGGCTGGGCCCGATGGCGGGGGTCTACTTCTATGAGCGCGTCACCGCGCTGACGAAAGCGTCCTGCGACCAGGAGCACATCAACGTGATCCTCGCGGGCCTTTCCGACACGCCGGACCGCACGGATTTCATCCTCGGCAAAAGCGCGGTCGATCCCACGCCGCGCATGGTGGAGAGCGCGAAGATCCTCGAGCGCGCGGGCGCGGACGTGATCGCCATGCCCTGCAACACGGCGCACTATTTTTACGACGCGATCGCGGGCAGCGTCCATATCCCGATGCTCAACATCATCGAGGAGACGCTGAAGCTGCCGGCGGCCAAGGGCGCGCGCAAGATCGGCCTCCTTGCCACCGAGGGTACGGTCAAAGCGGGGACTTACCCGGCCGTCTCGGCGGCGCACGGCATCGAATGCGTTGCCCCCACCCCCGAGGAGCAGGCGGTCATCACCGCCATCATCTATCGGGAGATCAAGTGCGGCAGGCGCCCCGACATGCGGGCATTCTACCGCGTGGCCAACCGTATGCTGGACGACGGCTGCGATTTTCTCGTCCTTGGCTGCACCGAGCTGTCGCTGCTGGAGCGCGACTATCACCTCGGCAGCCGCTTTGTGGATTCGGTCGATGCGCTGGCGCGCGCCACGGTGCTGGCGTGCGGCAAGACGCTCTGTGACACGGAGGGAGGCATCTGATGCGGCTGTCCGAACTGATCGAGACCGCCGGCGTCGCCGTGCGGCAGATGGTCGGCGACGGCGGGGAGAACATCGAGCGCGTCGTCTGCGACTCGCGCGAGGCTGCGCCCGAGACGCTTTTCGTTTGCATCCGCGGCTTCACCGGCGACGGCCACGCCTATGCCGCGCGCGCCTATGCGGCCGGCTGCCGCGCGTTTCTGGCCGAGGCGGCGCTCGCGCTGCCGGATGACGCCGCCGTCGTTTACACCGACAACACGCGCCGCGCGCTGGCGCAGGTCAGCGCGGCGTTTTTCGGCTTCCCCGCGCGGAACATGACCGTCATCGGCATTACCGGGACGAAGGGCAAGACCACGACGGCGCTGATGACCGCCGCCATCCTCAGCGAAAACGGGATTCCCGCAGGCTACATCGGGTCAAACGGCGTCGACTTCATGGGCAACCATTTCGACACGAAGAACACCACGCCCGAGAGCCTCGAACTGCACGGCTGCTTTGACCGGATGCGCCGCGCGGGCTGCCGCGCCGTCGTGCTGGAGGTTTCCTCGCAGGCGCTCTATCTCGACCGCGTGTACGGCATTCCGTTTGACGCCGTCGCGTTCACCAACCTTGCGCCCGACCACATCGGCGGGTTTGAGCATCCGACGTTTGAACATTACCGCGACTCGAAGAAGAAGCTGTTCACCGACTTCGGCGCAGCCTTTGCGGTCGGCAACGCCGACGACCCCGAGACCGCCTACATGCTCGACGGCTGCACCGCGCTTTGCAGCAGCTTCGGCACGACGGCCGGCGATTTCCGCGCGTCGGCGATCACGCCGTTCTGCGAGGCGGGCGAGCTCGGCGTGGAATTTACGTTGACCCATTTCGGCACAAAGCGGCGCGTGCATCTGCCGATGCCCGGTGCGTTCAACGCGCACAACGCGCTCTGCGCGATCGCGCTTGCGCACCTGTTCGGCGTCTCGATCGACGATGCGGCAGACACGCTCGCGCACACCTATGTGCGCGGCCGCTTCGAGATCGTCAAAACGCCGCTCGACGCCGTTTTCATCCTCGACTACGCGCACAACGGGCTGAGCCTCGAGAGCGCGCTGACCACGCTGCGCGCCTATGCGCCGCACCGCCTCGTCTGCGTACTCGGCTCGGTCGGCGGCCGCACCGAGGGGCGGCGCGCCGAACTCGGCCGCGCCGTCAGCACATATGCGGACGCGGCGATCCTCACGGCGGACAACCCGGACTATGAAGATCCCGCCGCCATCTGCGCCGCCATCCGTGCGGCCTTTGTGCGCAAGATCCCGGCCGAGATCATCCCGGATCGCACCGAAGCGGTGCGCCGCGCCGTGGAACAGGCCACCCCCGGCGACATCGTGCTGTTTGCCGGCAAGGGACACGAGCAGTACCAGCTCGTGCGCGGCGGCAAGCTGCCCTTCTCCGAACGGCGGCTGATCGAGGAGGCCGCGGCCGCCCGCGCCCTCGCAAAGGTGTAATGCAAAGCAAAAAGAGGACTTTCATCCGAAAGCCCTCTTTTTTATATTCCGCAGATCGCGCCGCTCAGGCAAACACTTCGCCGTCGGCGAGGACGCGGGTCTGCACGCCTCCCTCAAAGACGGGGCAGGGTGCGCCGCAGATGTACATTTTGCCGTCCTCGACCACGATGCTCGCGGCCTCCGGCAGTGCCAGCAGCTTCGGGTAGTCCCGCGCCAACTCGGCAACGGCTGCGTTGAACTCTTCATTGACCTCCGGCTCGGCCGAGGAATTGTAGTGCGCCACGGTGGACCAGCCGCCGATGAGATTCAGCCCGCGCGTGTCGCGCAGCGCGACCGTATTCGGGTCCATGTAGCAGATCGGCTGAATGTCCGCGCCGCAGACGACCGAACCCGCGCTGCTGCCGTACCAGACGCCGCCGCTTTGCAGATACGCCTTGATTTTTTCGATGGCGTCATGCTCACGCAAGGCTTTGAGGAGGCGGTAGGTGTTGCCCCCGCTGCAAAAAATGCCGCCGAACGTGCGCAGCTCCACCGTGTCAAACAGGTCGGTGCCCTCACACATCCGCGTGGAAAAAATGCCCTCCCGCGCCATGCGCGCGGCAAAATCCGCATAGCGCGCGATGCGGTTGCGCGGCGACACCGCAAAGCAGATGTACAGGATCGGCTTCGTGCGGTCCACCGCGTCAAGGAACTTTTGGTAGCCCGGGTTGCCGTCCGCCGCACCGCCGCTCAAAAACAGTTTCATCACAGTCCTCCGTGTCTTCGGTTTGCTCACATTATAGCACGCGCAGCGAAAACGCGCAAGAGCTTTCACCCGCAAAAGCATCCGGATTCGTAACCCCCGCTTTGCGCCCCGCTTTCTGTAGATTTGTTGCTTTGTCAGCGCGCAAAGCTTCTCAAAAGCCGTTCGGCTTTTGAGAGAGGTACGAAGCCGACTGTAACAGCAACAACAAAAGACCGCCGTGCGGCGGTCTTTTGTTGTTGGTGGAGCATAGGGGATTCGAACCCCTGACCCCAACACTGCCAGTGTTGTGCGCTCCCAACTGCGCTAATGCCCCATATGTCCGCTTGGGAAAAGCGGATCTGGCGCGCCCTGAGGGATTTGAACCCACGACCAACGGAATCGGAATCCGGTACTCTATCCGGGCTGAGCTAAGGGCGCGAAAGTAAGGTCACGGGTGTGTGCGGGCGTTTGCAGGACGGGCAAAGCCGCCCGTTTGAACCTCACACGATACAGTATACCATACTTTTTCGAAAAATGCACTACTTTTTTTGTCTTTCGAAAAAATATTTTCCGCGATGGGCGTTAATGCTCTGCACAATGCCGATCAGACAGTAGCTGGCGACCATGGACGAGCCGCCGTAGCTCATGAACGGCAGCGTGATACCGACGACCGGCAGGCGCGCGAGACACATACCAATGTTCTCGGCCGACTGCGCGATCAGCACGGCGGCGACGCCGACGCACATGGTCGAGGCATAGCTGCCGCGCAGCTTCTGCGCGAGGACGAGCGCGCGCACGACCAGCACGCAGAGCATCAGAATGACGAGCAGCGCGCCGAAAAAGCCGAACTTCTCACTGGTGATGGCGAAAATGAAGTCGGTGTGGACAAACGGCACCTTCTGATATTCGGTCCCGCCCGAAAAGCCCGTGCCGAAGAAGCCGCCCGCGGCAATCGCACGGCGGCTCATGAGCGCCTGAAAGCCCTTGTCGGTCGGATCGCTCTCGGGATGAAAGCCCGCGATGATGCGCCGCTGCTGGTACTCGGCAAGATGCTCCCACAAAAACGGCGCCGCCGCGACGATAACGCCCGCCGCCGCGAGAAAATACCAGAAGCTGAGCCCCGCACAGTAGAGCATGGCGGCGGTCATGAACATGAAGACCAGCGCCGAGCCGAGGTCGCCCTGGAGCATGATCAGCCCGATGATGATCCCGGCGTGTGCGCCGAGCTTCAAAAGCGAGAGCGGGTGGTTGATCTTATCCCGCACGAGGCTGATGTGCTTGGAAAACGAGACGATGTACAGCACCTTGACAAACTCGGAGGGCTGAATGCCGATGGGCAGCCAGGAAAACCGGATCCAGCTCTTGTTGCCGTCACCCGTGCCGATGAGGAGCGTGACGCCGAGCAGCAGGACGCCGACCGCGAAGAGGAACACCGAAAACCGGTCCGCGACCTCCTCATAGTCGATCGTGGAGATGACCGCCATGGCGACAAAGCCAAGCACCGCCGCGCCGAGCTGCACATAGAAATACTTCGTGCCGATGTCGTTGGCCGCGCCCGCCAGCGTGATCAGGCTGACAAGCGTCAGTACGAGCACTGCCGCCAGCACGATATAGTCCAGCTTGCGCAGCTTTTCATACCAGGTGATCGAAAACGCCTTCATGCCCGCACCTCCCCGCCGTTTCGTCATAATCCAACATTAACAGTATACTTTATCCCGCGGATTTTGTCAACGGCCTGCCGCCGGCAAAGTGCTTTTTCTCTTGACACGGACTTCCGAATGTGGTAACATGGTTTTGAAAACAAGATGATGCAAAGGAGTTTACCAAATTGACCAATAACAACAAACCCGCCCCCCGCTACACGGTCGGCGAAGAAATTTTCAATGCGGTGTCGCACGGCGTCGGCGCCGGTCTGTCGATTGCCGCGCTGGTGACGCTCATTGTACATGCGGCGCATGTCAGCGACGCCTACGGCGTGGTCTCGGTCTCGCTTTACGGCGCAGCGCTGATTATCCTCTACACGATGTCCACGCTCTACCACGCGCTCGCCCCGGCGGGTGCAAAGCGCGTGTTCCGCGTCTTCGACCACACGACCATCTTCCTGCTGATCGCAGGCACCTACACGCCCTATCTGCTCGTGACCCTGCGCGGCGCGCTCGGCTGGACGCTGTTCGGCATTCTCTGGGGGCTGGCCGTCATCGGTATCGTTTTCGACGCGGTGATGCTGGACCGCTTCCGCAAGATCGAGATGATCCTCTATGTCGCGATGGGCTGGTGCATCGTGCTGACCGTCAAGCCGCTGCTCGCCGCGATGCAGCCGGGCGGGCTGATCCTCCTGCTGGCGGGCGGCATCTGCTACACGGTTGGCATCATCTTCTACAAGCTGAAGAAGATCCGCTACATGCACTCGGTCTGGCACCTGTTTGTCCTCGCCGGTTCGATTCTGCACTATTTCTCGGTATATTTCTATGTGCTGTAAGGCACACAAAAAGGCGCTCCCGCGGGAGCGCCTTTTTTGCTCTTATGCGTCGATGTGGTGGCGAATGCGGTTTTCCAGCATTTCGAGCGCGACGAGATTATGTCCGCCCTCGGGAATGATGATGTCCGCATACTTTTTGCTCGGTTCGACATAGGCCTCGTGCATCGGCTTGACCGTTGCAAGATACTGCTCCATGACCGACTCCAGCGTGCGCTGCCGCTTGTTGACGTCGCGGCGGATGCGCCGCAGGATGCGGATGTCCGCGTCGGTGTCCACAAAGATGCGGATGTCCATCAGGTCGCGCAGCCGCTTATCGGCCAGCACCAGAATCCCGTCGATGAGCAGCACGGGGCGCGGCGCGATGCGCCGCGTCTCGTCGGAGCGGTCGTGGACCATGTAGTCGTAGACCGGGCAGTCGATCGCCTTTCCTTCGCGCAGCGCGCGGATGTGCTCCGCCATCAGCGCCGTGTCAAACGCCTCGGGGCAGTCGTAATTCTGCTTTGCACGTTCCTCGATGGAGAGATCGTGCTGCTCTTTGTAATAGTCGTCGTGCCGGAGCACCGTCACATCGTCACCGAACTTCTCGGCGATCAGCCGCGCGATCGTGCTTTTGCCGCTGCCCGAGCCGCCCGCGATGCCGATGATAAGCATGTCTGCCATGATATCCTCCGTTACCTCGCGCCCTGGTCATAGGGGATGCCCTCCGCCTTCGGTACGCGCGAGCGCTTGGAGGTGAAGGCCAGCACGATGAGCGTGATGAGGTACGGCAGAAGCCGGTAGATGTGCGAGGGAATGCCGATCTCGGCCAGCCAGTACACGCCGTCGCCGTTGAGATCCAGGCTGGAATACGCCGCCGCGATGCACTTGAACAGGCCGAACAGGAGGGCGCTTACCGCGATGTTCGAGGGCGTCCAGTTGCCGAAGATCATGACCGCGAGGGCGAGGAAGCCGAAGCCCGCGACCTCACCGGTCGCCGCGCCGTCGGCCGCCGCGAGCGCGTAGACAAAGCCGCCGATGCCGGACAGCGCGCCCGAGATGGTCGTGCCGGCATAGCGCATCTTGTAGACGTTGATGCCGAGCGAGGCCGCCGCCTGGGGATTTTCGCCGCAGGCGCGCAGACGCAGGCCGAATTTGGTGGTGTACAGCAGCACGGACAGCACGATGAAGAGCAGGATGCAGACATAGGTCGAAAGGTAGACCTTGTGGATCAGCAGCTCGCCGAAGAACCCGATGTCCTGGTTCTTCGGAATGCCGAACGTGCTCTTCTTGATCATGAACCAGGTGGTTGCGCCGCCGTCGATGACCAGCTTGTTCTGCTGGGAAATGACGTTGATGAGGAAGAGAACGAGCGCGGGCGCCAGCAGGTTGAGCGCCGTGCCGCCGATGGTCTGATCCGCCTTCAAGTTGATGGCGGAGAAGGAGAGCAGAAGCGAGAAGACCGCGCCCATCAGCGCGCAGACCAGCATGGTCAGCAGCAGCAGCCACTGCCCCCGGCTCTTGTCAAACAGGCCGCTCGACTGCATGATGCGGATGAACAGCGCGCCGACAAACGCGCCGAACACCATGATACCTTCAAGCGCCAGGTTGATGACGCCGCTGCGCTCCGCAAATACGCCCGCAAGCGCGACGATCAGCAGCGGAACGGCGTAGTTGATCGTTTGTTGAATCAGAAATACCATCAGTCTGCCTCCTTTTCGGCTGCCGCGCTTTCCGGCGGCATGGCTGCCGTCCGGTCATCCGCAGGGACAGCCGCGTCCTGCGCGGCGACCGCCGCCTTCTTCTTCCGCCCGGTGAGCATCAGCTTGATGACCAGCGAGAAGGAGCTGAGGTAGACGATGATCGCAATGATGATGTCGGTGAGATACTCGTTGTACGCGGTGAGATTTTTGATCTGGAGACCCGCGATGTTCAGCATCGACATGAAGCAGCCGGTGAAGATGACCGCGATCGGGTTGTTGGCCGCGAGCAGGGCGACCGGGATACCGTTGAAGCCCTCGGTGGGCAGCGACTGGTAGGTGGACCAGAAGAACTCGGTGTTGCCGGACAGCCAGTAGAGCGCGGCGGCCGCGCCGGAAAGGCCGCCCGCGATCGCCATCGAGAGGATGATGCAGCGCTTGTCGTTGATGCCCGCGTATTTCGCGGCGTAACGGTTGGCACCGCAGGATTTGAGCGCGTAGCCGAAGGTGGTGCGGCTCATCATCACCCAGATCAGCACGGCGATGACCGCCGCGATGAGAATGCCGCCGTTGACCTGCGAGCCGGGGAACAGCTTGTCAAGGAACATCTTCGGCGTGGCGACGCCGTTTGCCGTCGTCTTGCAGATGTAGCTGACCTTGCCCGCCTCGGAGGCGTTTTTCAGCTGGCTGTTCACGTCGAAGAACCAGGTGACGAGGCTTGCCGCGATCCAGTTGGACATGATGCAGGCAATGACCTCGTTGATGTTGAGGAACGCCTTGAGCATACCGGGAACCGCGCCCCAGAGCGCGCCCGCGAGGATGCCCGCGAGAAACGCAAGACACCACACCACGCCCGCCGGAACAACGGTCGTCGGGATCGAGAGCGCCACATACAGCGTACCCGCCGTACCCATCAGGTACTGCCCCGGTGCGCCGATGTTGAAAAGTCCCGTCTTGAACGCGACCGCGACCGAAAGACCGGTCAGAATGATCGGCGTGGCGCGGAACAGCATATCGCCGACGCTGACCGGGTTGAAGCCGAAGGTCAGCGCGCCGGAGGTGTCACGCCCGGTGCTGAGGATGCCGATGAAGACCAGCCGAAGCCCCTCGGTCGCGCCCTTCAGCGAGATGGACGGCGTGGTGAGGCCTACAATCAGGATGATGATGCTGCCGACGACAAGGCCGATCAGGATGGAAAAGACCGACGCGATGACGGTTTTCGTCCCCTCGCGTGCGAGAAAGCCCTCTTTATTGACTGCAGGGGCGGCTGCACTTGTCTGTTTACGCATGTTTTTTGTCCTCCCCCACGTTGCGTTTGGCGCCCGCCATGTAGAGACCCAGCTCCTCGGGCGTTGTCTTCTTCGGGTCCAGCTCGCCGACGATCTCGCCCTCGTAAATCACGAGGATGCGGTCGGACAGGCTCATGACCTCGTCCAGCTCCAGCGAGACGAGCAGCACGCCGCGTCCCGCGTCGCGCTCGCGCACGAGCGCCGCGTGGATGGACTCGATCGCGCCGACGTCCAGTCCGCGCGTCGGCTGCACGGCAATCAGCAGCGGCTTCTTCCGATCCAGCTCGCGGGCGACGATCGCCTTCTGCTGGTTGCCGCCCGACATGGAGCGCACCGTGGTGACCGCGCCCTGCCCGCTGCGGACATCGAAGCGCTCGATCAGCTCGTTTGCGTACCTGCGCACCTCGTCGAAGCGGATGAAGCCGTGATTCTGAAACTCCTTATCGCGGAAGCGCTGGAGCACGATGTTCTCCTCCAGCGTGTTGCCGAGCACAAGCCCGTGCTTGTGCCGGTCGGCGGGGATGTGCGCCATGCCCGCGTCCGCACGGCGGCGGACGCTCTGGTGCGTGATCTCCCTGCCGCAGAGCCTGATGTCGCCGCCCGTGATGCGGTCAAGCCCCGTGATGCCCTCGATCAGCTCCGCCTGCCCGTTGCCGTCGATGCCCGCGACGCAGACAATCTCGCCCGCGCGCACGTCAAAGCTGACGTTATTCACCGCCGGTTTCTTGTGCAGGCGGGAGGGGACGGTCAGGCCGCGCACCTCGAGGATCGGCGCGCCGGGGTGACATTCGTCCTTGACGACCTCGAGCTGTACCGGTCTGCCGACCATCATGGTGGACAGCTCCTCCTTGGTGACGTCCGCCGTGTTGACCGTGCCGATGCACTTGCCCTTGCGCAGGACCGTCACGCGGTCCGCCACCGCCATGATCTCATTGAGCTTGTGCGTGATGAACAAAATCGACTTGCCGTCGGCGGCAAAGCCCTTCATGATCTTCATCAGCTCGTCGATCTCCTGCGGGGTCAGCACCGCCGTCGGCTCGTCGAAGATCAGAATCTCATTGTCGCGGTAGAGCATCTTGAGGATCTCCACGCGCTGCTGCATCCCGACCGTGATGTCCTCGATCTTCGCGTCGAGGTCAACCGCAAGGCCGTATTTCTCGGACAGCGCGGTCACGGCGCGGCGCGCCGCCTTCTTTTGCAGAAAGCCGAGCTTTGTCGTCTCGGCGCCGAGAATGATGTTGTCGAGGACGGTGAACACGTCGATCAGCTTGAAGTGCTGATGCACCATGCCGATGCCGAGCGCGGTGGCGTCGTTGGGGTCATTGATCTTCACGACCTCGCCGTTTTTGAGAATCTCGCCGCTCTCGGGCCGGTACAGCCCGAACAGCACCGACATCAGCGTGGACTTGCCCGCGCCGTTCTCGCCGAGCAGGGCGTGAATCTCGCCGCGCCGCAGCGTCAGCGTCACATCATCGTTGGCCACGATGCCGGGAAACACCTTGGTGATGTGCCGCATCTCGATGATGTAGTCACTTTGATTTGTATTCTGTGCCATAATTCAAACCGTGGCTTCTGCCGTGCAAAAGCTTCCTTTACTCCGGAATATAAACTTATGAAGGCTCCTTTTATCAAAAACAGGGGGAGGCGGAGCCTCCCCCTGCCTTACAGGATTCCTCCTGCTCTACAGGATCACTTACTCAACGATGTTGAGCTTGACATTTGCAAACAGGTCAGCCGCGAGCTTCGCATAGTCGTTGTCCACCGTGACCTTGCCGTCCTTCATGGACTTAAGGAGCGCGTTGTAATCTTCGACGGAGAAGCTCTTGAAGCTCCAGGTTGCGGTCGGCAGACCGACTGCGTCGTTGGCAGCGCCGAGGACGGTGGAAACATCGCCGAGGGCCTCAAACCCGCCTGCATAGAACTTGTCAAGCGCGAAAATAACCGACTCGGACAGACCCTTCATTGCCGAAGTGACGACCGTCTCGGACTGGCTGGACTGGTCAACGTCAACGCCGATGACGACGCCGTCGTTTGCAGCGGCTGCCGCAAATGCGGACTGGCACATCGAGCCGCCGCAGCAGAAGACGACCTCGGTACCGTTGGTGTACCAGCCGTTGAGCATGGTCTGGAGCTCGGACGATGCCGAGAAGGTGTTGCCGAACAGCCAGCTGTAGTTCATCTCGACGGTCTTGCCGTCTGCCTTGGCCGCGTCATTCGCGCCCTGAACAAAGCCGTAGCCGAATCTGCAGCATGCGGGGTTCTCGCCGCCGCCGCCGCCCGAGAAGCCGAGCTTCGTGTAGCCTTCCTTGACAGCCGCGTAACCTGCGAGGTAACCGGACTGCTCCTCCTGGAAGGAGATCGGTGCAACGTTCTTAAAGCCGATCGGATAGCCGTCGATGAAGACAAACTTCACTTCGGGGAAGGTCTCCGCTGCTTTACGGAGTGCGGTCTCCTGCAGGAAGCCTGCGCAGACGATGATCTTCGCGCCTGCGTCCGCCGCTGCCTTCATGGCATTGAAGCGGTCGTCATCGGTCGCCTTATCGCCGTTTGCGGGCTGATAGTACTTGTAGGACTTGTCGTTGTCATAAGCGTACTTCTTGACGCCTTCCCACGTGCCCTGGTTGAAGGACTGGTCCTTCAGCGAGCCGACGTCGGTGACGAACGCGATCTCATACTTGCCATCAGCCGAGGTCATGTTGTCGGCGATGTCGCCGGCAGCCAGATCGGCCTTGCCCGCGGGATCGGTCTGTTCGGTCTTTTCGGTCTTCTGCGTGTCTTCGGTCTTCTGCGTGTCGCCGGTGTTTGCGGGATCCTTCTTGCCGCAGCCGACGAGGCAAACGCTGAGCAGCATCACTGCCGCGAGCGCAAGCGCCAGAAATTTCTTCATAAGTCTTTCCTCCTAATGCAGGGCGCAAAACGCCCGCTTGATATATCTATTATAGCACATTTGACCAAAAATGCAAGAATCTTTATGAGATTTTATAGACTTCTTTGCCATTTCGGCATTTTTCACAGGAAAAGCGCCTGTTTTTCGTCAATGCTTTATGACCTTGCCGAGAACCGTGCAGAGGAGCAGCGCGGCGAGATTGCAGAGCACGATGGTCGCCCCGGCGGGCAGCGTCACGGCAAAAAGCAGGCCGCAGAGGAAGGAGACAACCGAGATGAGCGCCGAGAGCAGCACCACGCCGCGGAAGCTGCCCGCCAGCTGCATCGCGCCGAGCGCCGGGAAGATGATGAGGCTGGAGATGAGCATCGTGCCGACGATGCGCATACCGACCACGACGGTCACGGCGATGAGCAGCGCGAGCAGCCCGTTGTACAGCCCGACGCGCACGCCCGCGCTCTTGGCAAACGGCTCGTCAAAGGTGACGGCAAAGATGCGGTTCTTGAACAGGACAAACAGGAAGATGACCACGGCGGAAAGCGAGACCGAGAGGATCACGTCCGCGCGGGTCAGGGTGAGGATGCTGCCGAACAGGTAACCGGAAAGGTCGGTCGCGCTGCCGCCGGCCAGCGAATTGGCGACGACACCGAGCGCCAGCGCGGAGGAGGACAGCACGGCGATCGCGCTGTCGCCGCGCAGGCGGCGGCTGCCGGACAGCCCGAGCAGCAGAAAGGCGGCAAGGATGACAACCGGCACGGCCACCGCCATCGGCGCCATGTGCAGCGCATAGGCGACTGAGAGCGCGCCGAAGCCGACGTGCGAAAGCCCGTCGCCGATCATGGAATAGCGGCGCAGCACGAGCAGCACGCCGAGCAGCGCCGCGCAGAGCGCAACCGGCACGCCGACGATGAGCGCATAGCGCATCACGGTCAGTGAAAAGACGGACGAAAGCAGCTCAGCCATTCTGCACACCCCCCTCTTCGGAAAACTCCGCGCCGAACGGCGTTGTCAGATAATCCTGCGGCGTGCCGATAAACTTCAGCGACGTGGCCAGATGCAGGATGCGGTCGGAATAGCGGAGCGCCGCGTCCACGTCGTGCGAGACCATGATGACGGTCATCCCGTGCTCGAGTGACAGATGCTTGATCGTGGTGTACAGTTCCTTGGTCACCAGCGGGTCAAGCCCGGTGGTCGGTTCGTCGAGCAGCAGCACCTCGCCCGCGGCACAGAGCGCACGGCAGAGCAGCACGCGCTGCTGCTGTCCGCCCGAGAGCGCGCGGTAATTCTTTTTGACAAAGGGCGTCACGCCGAGCAGGTCCATGTTGGCGCGCGCCGCCGCCTTCTGTGCGCGGCTGTAAAAGGGCAAAAGCCCCGTTCCGCCGACGCAGCCCGACAGCACGACCTCGCGCACGCTTGCGGGAAAGTCGCGCTGCGCGCTCGACTGCTGCGGCATGTAGCCGATGCGGCCGACCGTCCCGGCGTCGATCTCCACGCTGCCCGCGTCGGGCGCCGTCATGCCGAGGATGGTCTTCACCAGCGTGGATTTGCCCGCGCCGTTTTCGCCGACGATGGTGAGAAACTCGCCCTTGCGCACCGCAAAGCTCACATCGTCCAGCGCCAGCGTCCGCTCGTTGCGGACGGTCAGATTTTTGCAGACGATCACGTCCATCAGTCCAGCACTTCCTTCAATACTTCGATGTTTTGTGCCATGAGCGAAAGATAGTCCTCGCCCGCGTCGTACTCGTCCCTCGTGATATTGTGGATTGCGTGCAGGCGCAGCACCTTCGTTCCCGTCTCGGCGGCGATGGCCGCGGCGGTCTTTTCCTCGGACGGGCTGTCGTAGAGCACGGCGACAGCGCCGGTCTCGCGCACGGCGTTCACCAGCGAAAGCATCGCCGCCGGGGACGCCTCGGTGTGCGAGGCGCAGCCCGAGAAGACCGAGCGGTGCGCAAGGTCGTACTCGTCAAAGAGATAGGCAAAGGCAAAGGAACCGCCGAAGCAGACCGTGTCCCGCACGGCGGCGGTGCGCACGGCCTGCATCCGCGCGTCGAGCGCGTCGAGCTTTGCCGTGTAGGCGGCAAGGTTGGCGGCATAGGCCGCGCCGCCGTCGGCGTCCAGCGCCGTGAGCGCGTCCGCGATGGCGGCGCACATCGTCTCGGCGTTTTCGATCGACGTCCAGATGTGCGGATCAAATTCGTCGTGGTCGTGGTCATCGTCGTGGTCATGCTCGTGTTCTTCCTCGGCGCCGCCGTGGTCGGCGGGGAGCAGCGGCACGGTCGCGGAAAGGTCGAGCACGCGCAGACTGCCGCGCGAAACGGCATCGGCAATGTCCGCGCTCGCGAGCAGCTTCTCCGCCCACAGCTCCATGCCGCCGCCGGTGTAGATGAACAGGTCGGCGCGCGCGATTTGCAGAATATCGGCGGGCGTGGGGTCATAGGTGTGCGCGTCCGCGCCGAAATCGAGCAGCAGCGTCACGTCCGCGCGGTCGCCCGCGATATTCTTTGCGAAATCGTACTGCGGGAACAGCGTGGCCACCACCTGCACCCGGCCGTCGTCCGCCTGCGGCGCGCCGCAGGATGCAAGCAGCGCGCCGACAAGCAGCGCCGCCAGAGTCAAAGTCAAAAACCGTCTCATACTTCCCTCTCCCCTTTTTTCCGGCACTTCTCGCAGACGCCGTACAGCATGGTCTTCTTTTCGTCCACCGAGAAGCCGTGCGCCGCCGCCATGTGGGCAAACAGCGCCTCCAGCTCGTGACAGTGCGTGTGGCAGACCTCGCCGCACGCGGTGCAGATCAGATGAAAATGGCAGTCGTCGCCGCATTCGCTGCCGATCACGCGGTAGGTCGCACTCTTGCCGCTCTCGGCGGCAAAGCGGCTGATCGCCCCCTCGCGGCAAAGCTCCTCCAGGTGGCGATAGACCGTGCTGCGCCCGGCCTTCACGCCCTCCGCGCCGAGCGCGGCGACCACACCGTCCACCGTCAGGCTCTCGTTTCTGTGCCGCGCCAGACAGTCGAGCACGGCGCTCTTCTGCTTTGTATTGTATCCCATTTTGCATTCCTCAAAATCGAAATTGAAATTCAAATTCAAATTACAACGAACAGTATACCCCGCACGTCCGGCTTTGTCAAGATTTTTTCCGCAAATTCTTGCTATCCGCGGTGAAGTATTGTATGATAATAAGGAAGAAGGCACACAAGGCTCCCCTGTGCAAGGGGAGCTGCCGCCGCATGGCGGCTGAGGGGTTGTTCCGTACAAAACAATCCCTCCGTCACGGCAAGCCGTGACACCTCCCTTTGCACAAGGGAGGCTTCTCTCAAAATCACCTCACGGAGACCGTTATGATTGATTTTCATAAAAATAAATACCGGCTCATTGCCGCGGCGCTCGTACTCGTGCTGATCGCCCTCGGCGTTTTCGCCGCCGTGCGCGCCGTCCGCGCAAAGCGCGACGCCGCCTACCGCGAAAGCTACGGGCAAACCGCGCTCTACGCCGGGAGCTACACCGTGACCTACGACCTCTACCGCTATTTCTACCTGAACTACAAGGCCGAGCTGAAGGGCGTCTACAAAAACGACGCGGGTGAAACGGAGACCGACGCGCTCGACCGCGCGGTGCGCGCGCGTGTTGCCGAGGCGGTCTGCGGCCTCTACGGCATGATCTCGCTGGCCGCCGACTACGGCATCACGCCCACGGACGGCGACATCAGAGCATCCGCCATCGAATACATCGACGCCGTGCGCGGCTACTACGGCGCATCCGCTTACGCGGCGGAGCTGGAGAACAACTATATGACCGAGCAGGTCTTCGACTTTCTCGTGCGCGCGGACGGCACGGAGGACAAGCTGTTTGCCGCGATGACGGCGGCGGACGGCGCGATCGAGAGCGACGACGCCGCGATCCTCGCCATCCTGCAAGGCGATGATTTTGTCCGTGTCAAGCAGATTTTCATCGAAAATGATCCCGGCGAGGACGCCGAAGCCAACCGCAAAATCGCCGAGGAGGTGCTGGACGCCTACCGCGGCGGCGTGGATTTTGCCACGCTGATCGGCCGCTATTCCGAGGACGTTTCCATGCCGGCGGACGGCTACTACTTCACACGCGGCGAAATGACCGATGATTTTGAGGCGGCCGCGTTCGCGCTCGCCGACGGCGAAATCAGCGGCATCGTGGAGAGCAGCGACGGCTTTCACATCCTGCTCCGCCTGCCGAAGGACGAGAGCTACATCACCGCGCACTTCGACGAGCTGAAGTCCCAGTACCAGAACGCGCGGTTCTATGCGATGATCGACGAGCGCGCCGCGCGCCTGCATGTGACCGAGGCGGACTATGTCCGTGCGCTCGATGCAAAGGAGATTTATTAAGTGGCAGTTTACAAGCGATATGACCAGCGCCGCCGCCGTGCGGTGCGGAATTTCTTCATCTGGCTTGCGGTAATCCTCGTGATCTTCGCCGCGACGGCGCTCTTCGGCGCCTACCTCGGGCGGCGGGCGGAGACCGCACCCGCGCCGCACAAACGCACCGGGACGAGCGATCTCTCGGCCGAAGTCGCCTCCCCCATCGCCGAGCACATCGTACACGGCGAGTTTGTCACGCCGGAGGCGCTGCCCGCCTTCACGGGCGGCGACGATCCCTACGCACATGCGTCGGTCTGGCTCTACAAGGACGGCGCGCCGACCTTTGCCGCCGAGACCGACACAAAGCTCGGGCGCGACACAAAGGCGCTGCCGTCCATGACTTCGCTTGCCGCGGGCAATATCACGGGGCTTTTCGAGGTGCGCTCGATCTACGCAGACGAGCAGATCCGCGACGTGTGCTATGCCTACGAGGTCGCCCTGCTGAAAGAATACGCGGCGGCAGGCATCGGCGAGATCACGCTGGTGTTTGACCGGCTGGACGCCGACTGCCTCGACGATGTTCTGCGGCTGGCGGCCGCCTGCCCGGGTGCCGTCGCGCTCTGCGTGCCGTTTGACACGCTCTCGTCCGATGTCTGCACCGACTTTTTCACCGCCGCGGGGCGCGGCGGCTGGTCGGTCGCCCTGCGCGCGGACGGCATCGGCGGCGAAAAGCTCGCCGAGAGCATCGAGGACTACGCCTTCTATTTCACCAAGTACAGCCTGCGGCTCGTGCTGGAGGGCAGCGAGGAAAAGCTGCTCGACGTCCTGCGCGCAAAGTCGCTGCAAAGCTACCAGTTCTGCTCGGCGCGTCCCGCCCCGGCGGTCACGTACACCGCTGCGGCGGCCGCAGCCGCGGAGGCCTCCCGATGAATCTGCCTCCGCTTCTCATCGCCGCCGAGAGCGGCGATGTTCTCTTTTGCAGCGGCGTGCGACGGCGCGACGCCCGCTTTGCCGCGATCCGCACCGCCTGTGCGGCGCATCCGCGCGGCATTCTGCGCATCGACGATGCAAACGTCTATGTCAAGCCGGTGACGCTCGGCGGCAGGGTCTATTATTTCTTCATGGATTTCGACCGGCTCTGCGCCTGCTACGGCGTGGACGCCGCGCCCCGCGCGGCGGAGGGGCTGTTCGATGTGACGAGCTTTTCCAAGGCGAACGCCGTCCCGCGTTCGCTCTGCGCGCTGACGCTGCTGTTTGAAAGCTGCTTTGCCGAGGTGCTCGGCGACGCGGGCGCGCACTTCCGCGTGGAATTGCTGCCACGTGACGTGACGGTCTGCGTGCCGCCGAACGCTTATGCGCTCTGCCTCGCGCTGCTGATTCGCCTCAGCGCCGCAGAGGGACGCGAGGTGGCCGTCAGCTTCATCCCGTCCTGCGGCAATGTGCAGGTCTTTGCCGACGCGGTCGGCGGTTCGCCCTGCCCGGCCGGGGAAGCCGCGCTGCTCCGCGTCCTGCTTGCCGAAGTCAGCGCGGCCGCCGGTTTTGCCGTCGAGGAAACGCCGCACGGCATGGCGCTCTCGCTCTGCCCGCTCGACGTGTCGCTGCTCGGCTTCAAGGCGACAGCCGATGCACGCCAACGGCCGAATTTCCGCGCGTTTGTCGAATTCTTCCGATGAATTAACGGAAAAATTTTCATGCGCGTCAAAATCCGCGCTGTTTCGCGCCGCCCCGGTGCTATCGTATAAGCGGGGGCGAAAAACTGTAGTTCCGGCGGCGCACGCGCCGCTTCGGCGACGGCGGCATGGGCGAAAGCCTGCACGGAAAATGCCGCCCCGCCGACCCTGTCCACCGTTCTCCTTTACCATGGAAAAAAGGCGCATCTGCGCCTTTTTTTCAATATATCGGTCGGGAACCGGGAACCCGCGCGTCTGCGTTTTACCTCCCTCGTTGAGGGAGGTGGCACGCGAAGCGTGACGGAAGGAGTCCCGCAGCGTGCAAAACTCCCCCAGTCGGCTCACGCCTCAGGATGTTTTTCCATCTGGAAAACTCCGCGAGACGCATCGCGTCTCGTACGCCGTCCCTCACCGAGGGGGCTGAAGATATCATTCACTCCGTACTATCGGATCCGCACACAAGAGTCGGCAAGTGAAAATAGATACAAACCGCGAACGCGTCTTTTTCTCATCTGCCTTGACAAACCGACAGGGTTCGACTATAATAGGGGAAGAAAAAAGCGGCTCTGCCGCGCATGGAGGAACATATGGGTAAGTTTTCTGCTGATTTCAAGGAATTCATTGCAAAAGGCAACGTTGTCGATATGGCCGTCGGTGTCGTCATCGGCGGCGCGTTCAACAAGATCGTGTCCTCGCTGGTCAACGACGTCATCATGCCGCTCGTCAGTCTGCTTGTCGGCGGCCTCAACGTGACCGACTGGAAGTGGGTCATCCGCGAGGCGGTCTACGCGGCGGACGGCAGCGTCGCCACGGCGGAGACCGCGCTCTGCTACGGCAACTTCATCCAGAGCGTCATCGACTTTCTGATCGTCGCACTCACCATCTTCACGGTGCTCCGCGTCTTCACAAAGCTCCAGAAAAAGCGCAAGGAAGAACCGGAAGCGAAATAAAAGCACGCATGGAAAAAGCCCTGCAAAACCACGGTTTTGCAGGGCTTTCTTGCGTGCTCAGTCCCGACGGTAGAGGTCGCGCGTGTAGACCTTATCCTTGACGTCGTCGAGGCAGACATCATAGCGGTTGGCGATGATCGCCATACTCTGCGCCTTGAATGCATCGAGATTGTTGACGACCACACTGCCGAAGAAGGTCTCGCCGTCCTTCAGTGTCGGCTCGTAGATGATGACGGTCGCCCCCTTGGCCTTGATGCGCTTCATCACGCCCTGAATCGAGCTCTGCCGGAAGTTGTCGCTGTTCGACTTCATCGTCAGGCGGTAGACGCCGATCGTCACCGGGTGTTCCCGACTCTCGTCGAAGCTGTCGTTGGCCGCATAAGCGCCCGCCATTTCCAGCACCCGGTCGGCGATAAAGTCCTTGCGCGTGCGGTTGGACTCGACAATCGCCTCAATCAGGTTCTCGGGCACATCCGCATAATTGGCCAGCAGCTGCTTCGTGTCCTTCGGCAGGCAGTAGCCGCCGTAGCCGAAGCTGGGATTGTTGTAATGCCCGCCGATGCGCGGGTCAAGGCAAACGCCGTCGATGATCTCCTTCGTATTCAGCCCTTTCATCTCGGCATAGGTGTCCAGCTCGTTGAAATAGCTGACGCGCAGGGCCAGATAGGTGTTGGCAAACAGCTTGACCGCCTCCGCCTCGGTGAAACCCATGAACAGCGTGTCGATGTTCTCCTTGATCGCGCCCTCCTGCAAAAGCGCGGCAAAGGTGTGCGCCGCCTCGACGAGGCGCGGATTTGCCATATCCGTGCCGACGATGATGCGGGACGGATAGAGGTTGTCGTAGAGCGCACGGCTCTCGCGCAGAAATTCGGGGCTGAACAGGATGTTCTCGGTGTTGTACTTTGCCCGCACCGACGCCGTGTAGCCGACCGGAATGGTGGACTTGATGACCATGACGGCGTGCGGATTGCAGGCAAGCACCAGCTCGATCACCGCCTCGACCGCCGAGGTGTCAAAGAAGTTCTTCTTGCTGTCGTAGTTGGTCGGCGCCGCGATGATGACGAAATCCGCGTCGCTGTACGCCGCCTTTGCATCCAGCGTCGCCGTCAGATCAAGCTGCTTGGTCGCCAGGAATTCCTCGATACAGTCATCCTGAATCGGCGACTTGCGTTGGTTGATCAGTTCCACCTTCTCCGGGACGATGTCCACCGCCGTCACCGTGTGATGTCCCGCCAGCAGCACCGCCAGCGACAGCCCGACATACCCCGTTCCCGCAACTGCAATTTTCATATGGAATCTCCTCTGTCTTATTTCTTTGAGAATGTATCCTTGTTCACCCGCAAGCCGACCGCCGCAAGTTCGGCAAAGCGGTCGTTGTCCGTATCCCGGTCAATCTTCCTTGCGGCGTCGGTGACGCTGCCGATGGTCGCCGGGCGGCGGAACAGCACGACAAACCCGTGTAAGATCCAGGTAAACGGCAGAAGAAACGGCGCTTTCTTTAGGATAGGATAGCGCTTCTTCTGCTGTGCGAGCGGCGGGCACGCCGTGTGCAGCCAATTTGCCGCCCCGGCAAACCGATACTGCTCACGATAGTGCGCATGCCGGGTGCGCTCTGCGGTCTTTGCATCCCCGTAGATGCCGCCCGCAAACAAAAGCGAGACGATCCGCCCGATCACCGCAGTCTCTGTCCCCTGCCCGAACCAGCAGTCCGCAAGCGCGCAGATGTTTCGGTAGAAATCCATGCAGCCGAGCGCCGTAAAGCAGTCGCAAAGGACCGCCTCATCGAGCGCCGGACCGCGCGCTTTCAGCAGATACAGATCGATCACATGGCGCAGCCCCGCGCCGCTTGTGCGGAAGTGCTTGACAAAATGCAGGAAGTCGAAGATGTACTCGTCCTCCGGCGTCATGCGGTACTCACTGCCCGCAACCGGTTTAGCGTGCGCCCAGATGTCGTACGCTGCATAATAGGCGTGCAGGTCGGCATGCTTTTCGGCAATGAGGTCGTGCGGCAGTTCCACGGTGAGCACCCCCGGCTTCTGCCAGACCACCTCGTGTGCCTCGCCCGTGTACCCGAGCGCGCGCATCACCTCGGCTGCCGCCTCCTCCTGCGCCTCCCGAATCAGAAAATCCGCGTCGCCCATCTGCCGCATCTCGGGCGTGGGATACAGCGCGCGCAGCAGCGTGCCTTTGAGCGGTATGAAGTCGATGCCCCGGGCGGAGAACGCCGTGCGCAGCTGCTCGATCTCCTGCTGCTGGCGGGCGCCTGCCGCCATCGCGCTGCACGCCGCCTGCAAAAAGCCCATGCCTGCCGCACTCTCCTCAAAGCCGTCCACAAGGCAGAGCCCGGCATAGAGCAGGTAGATGATCTGCTGCCGCTTGCCGAATTCAAATATGCGCGCATAGTCAGCCTCTGCGGAAAGCGTCGGCGTGTCGCCCGTGAGCGCGCCGCGCACCAGGGCGACAATATCTTGTTCAAATGCTGTCATTCGCGTCTGTCCTTACACCCTGTAAAATTCCTTGTACCATGCGGCAAAGCGGCGCAGTCCTTCACGCAGCGGCGTGGAGGGTTTGAAGCCGGTGTCGCGCTCCAGCGCGGAGGTGTCCGCATAGGTCACGGGCACATCGCCCGGCTGCATCGGCACAAGTTCGCGGTGCGCGGCAAAGTCATAGTCGGCGGGCAGCACGCCCGCGCGCACCAGTTCCTCCTGCAGAATCTGCACGAAGTCGAGCAGATTCTCGGGATTCTGATTGCCGATGTTGTAGATGCGGTAGGGCGGGACGGGCAAGCCGTCCTCGCCGGTCTGTTTCTCCGGCGCGCGCTGCATCACGCGCAGAATGCCCTCGACGATGTCGTCCACATAGGTGAAGTCGCGCTTGCAGTTGCCGTAGTTGAAGATCTTGATGGTCTCGCCGCGCAGCAGCTTGTCGGTGAACCCGAAGTAGGCCATGTCCGGTCGCCCCGCAGGACCGTACACCGTGAAAAAGCGCAGGCCGGTAGACGGAATGTCGTACAGCTTGCTGTACGCATGTGCCATCAGCTCATTCGATTTCTTGGTAGCGGCATAGAGGCTGACCGGGTTGTCCACCTTGTCCTCCACGGCATAGGGTACTTTCTTGTTGGAGCCGTAGACCGAGGACGAGGACGCATACACCAGGTGCTCCACCGGATGTCGGCGGCACGCCTCGAGAATGTTGTAAAAACCGATCAGGTTCGACTCAATATACACATCCGGGTTGGTGATGGAATAGCGCACACCCGCCTGCGCCGCCAGATTGACGACGACGGCGGGGGCATATTCGGTAAAGATGCGCTCCACCGTCTCGCGGTCGGCGATGCTGCCGCGCACGAAGTGCCACGCCGTCCCGGGATGCGCCGCCGCCAGCCGCTCGATCTCGCCGAGGCGGTATTCCTTGATGGACACATCATAGTAGTCGTTCATATTGTCCAGCCCGACAACGACCGAAGCGCCCGCGCGACGGAGCAGTTCCATCACCAGGTTCGCGCCGATAAACCCGGCCGCGCCGGTGACAAAGATGGTCTGATTTTGCAGTCTGACATTCGGAGATAGCATAAAAGGCTCCTTTACTTGACAGATTTACCTGACGATATGCAGCCGCTTCAGCGCGCGGTACGCCGTGCTCTTCACAAAGAAGACGGCGCGGCGCTTCCGCGTTTCCCGCAGTTTTCGCCGCATGTCCGGCGTGCGGCAGGCGGCGTGCAGCCCCTTTTCGTTAAGCGCGGCGGCAAATGCCGCGCGGTCGATGACGGCGGGCACCGAACTGTGCACCGCACGCTGGCTGACAGAGCGGCGAAGGTCGACCTCGCGCAGCACAAAACTATCGCCAAGGCGGCGCAGCAGCGCTTCGCCCGCAGCGGTCAGCGGCAGAACAGAGGACACGCCCTGCTCGTTGTAGGCATCGGTGCCCTTCTCCGCGCTGTGAAAGTCGCCGATCAGCAAATCGGCGGCAAATTTGTCCTTGCGGAAGCGGCATGCCGAACAGGACGGCCGCTTAAATTGCTGAAATGCCGCATCGTAGTCGGTCGCCTGAAACTTTTGCAGGGTCTCTGCCCCGTTTGCAAAGCGGGTGCGGATGTAGTACGGCTTCCAGTGCCCGTCCTTCTTATAGCGCACGTTGATGTCCGCGGCGGTGCTGTGCTGCTTTTGCTCCAACGCGTCAAGGTATGCGGCATGCACCCGCTCGGAGGTCGGTCCATGGCAGATCAGCGAGACGGTGAGCAGCCCTGCGCTGTCGCCGACATATTTTTTCACGGCGAAGGTGTCGCACGGCAGACCGATAAACAGCACCTGCCGCCCGGCGGCAAGGTCGTCCTTCACCTCGGCGTAAACCTTGTTTTTCCGCGCCTGTATGTACTTGGAGGTGCGCGTTGCGGCAAGCGCCGCCTCGGTTTCGACGCGCGTATACACGGCGGCGCGGCAGTCGTCGGTATACCGCACGCCGAAGACAACGCCGCCGTCCGCGAGCACCGCCCGCGCAAGGGCGAAAGCCGCGCCGCCCGACGCGGAGTTTACCCCGCTGCCGTCGGCGCACCAGCCGGCATAGGCCCTCGTAAACTGCGAATGGATCTCGTCCGCGTGCTGCACCGGGCACACGGCGTCACATCGGCCGCAGCCGATGCAGCGCGCGGCATCCGTCAGAAGCGGGTACAGAAAGCCCTCGTCGTCCGCCTCCATCTGCACGATGCCGCGCGGACAGGCGACGGCGCATGCACCGCAGCCGCAGCAATCGGCTTTGTCGCTGTACAGTGCGGTTTTCTTCGTCTGCGTCTCCACCGTCAGCACCCCACAACCGCGCTGTCGAGGAATGCCGCCGACTCTGCGCGGAAAGCATCGACCGCGGCGGTGACCCGCGCGTAGTCGATCGGCTTGTCGTCAAACACATAGTGCTCGGGGTCCTTCACGAGGCGGTTTTCCACCCCGAACTTCCGCACGATGTTGTCAATGCGCTGGTTGCGCGGGCGCACGCCCTTTTTGACGCGGTAGGAAACATAGACTTCCTTCTCGTTGATGACCGAGAAGGTGAACGCATGGAACGAATCCGTAAAAACGCATTCGGCATGGCGAATGAGGTTGATGAACTCCTCCGGTGTCTTGCCGGTGAGGATCTCGTCGGCATAGAAACTGTCGTCCTCGACGACCTCGTTGCTCAGGATGCACACAACGCGCAGTCCGTGCGCGTCGGCATACTGCCGCACCAGCCGCTTCATCTTCTCGTTGCAGCCGAGGAAGAAACTGAAGACATAGCCGCTCTCGACGACTTCCTTTTTCTCGATCAGTTCCTCCCACTCCGCCTTCGGAATGAGATAGGTTGGGTCGCACACGACTTTGGCATCCCTGCCGGTGATCTTCTTGATAATCTCATAGCCCGCCTGCTCGCGCACGCTCAGAAAGTCGATCTTGTTTAAGAAGACGCGCGCCTGCCGATAGACAAACCACGGGTATTTTGCAACGCCGGTGCTGGTCGCATAGGAAATGCGCCGCACGCCCGCGGGCGCAAACATCAGCGAAAGATAGTTGGAGAAGGACACATCCGGCGGCCAGAGCTGGTCGCTGCCGACCATGACCGCTTTGTAGGTTGCGGCGTGCGCCGTCAACTCGTCATAGCCGTTTAACTTGACGATGTTGTGCAGTCTGCGGCGGCAGAAATCCTTTGCGATCTCGGCGCGCTCCGCCTTGTTGCGGCGGTGCAGCTCGTCAAGCACCGGCTGCTTTGCAAACTTCGCGTCAAAAAACATCCACAGTTTTTTGACGGACAGGAAAAGAAACGCCTCGGGCGAGAAAATATACTTGTTGGTCTTGCCGCGCGTGTAATCCAGCACCTCGGAATAGATGCCGCGCTTGTCCAGTTGATACTGCGTGGCAAAGGATTGCAGCAGCGCGCCGTAATTGGCGCCCTTGAAGGCAAGGCATAGCCCGATGCCCCTTTGTTCTTTGTTTTCCATGTGATTCAAGCCTTTCTGCGCATTGGATTTGCCGAAGTTACCGCCGGAAGAGGCGGCGGAAGAGCGAAATGCAGTTTTTCAGGTCGTCGCGATAGAAAAGGAGAGACGCCGCGACAAGCACTGCGGCATGGATGCCGAAAGTGACAGCCGCCGCCAGCAGCCAGGACATCCAGCCGGTGACCGCTATCCCCGACAAAGCAAGGGCGGACGCGCCGACCGCAATGCCAAACACAAGCGCCATCCATAAGAAGCGCTTGACAATCTCCGAAAAGCTGCGCTCTATCATATGCTTTGAGACATACCAGCCGTACATGACCGTGCGGAACACATTGGCAATGATGGTGCCGACAATGGCGCCGACGATGCCGAACCGCAACACCAGCACGGCGGTGAGCACAATGTTGATGCCCGCCTCGACATACCCGGCGACCTTCACCTGCCTGTAATGCCCCGCCGCCTGTACCAGCAGCACATACGGCGTGCGGATGCTCATGAAAATCTGCGCCACGGCGATGCTGACGCCGAGCGGCACGCGCAGATAGTTTACATCCGTGATGCCGCGCATGTACACCGACATGAACGGCACGATAAGGACGGTCATGCACCCGAACAGCAGCGCGGCAAGCGCATAGATGATGTACTCATACTGGCGCAAACTGCGGCGTAGCGTGTCGGTCTCGCCGCGCGCCCACATGTTGCCGAATCCCGCCTCCAGCCCGTTTGTGATGACCTGAAAGACCTTGGTCAGCCCGTCGGCAACCACATAATACATGGCGTACACCGACAGTTCGGTGGACGCGCAGAACACCGTGATGAAGAAGACGTCGACATTCTCATGCACGATATTGGACAGCGAGTTGGCAAGGACATCCCAGCGCCCCTTCAGCGCGCGGTCGTCCGGCGGCACCGTCTTGTCGATGCGGAACATCTTATGCGAAATGATGTAGAGCAGGATGGGGATGATTACCAAAATCGCACTGCTGCCGGTCTTGGCGGCAAAGATGGAGCCGCCTGTCTTCACGATCAGCACGAGGAGCAGCGCGTTTATCACCGTCGCCGCCGCCTGAATGCTGTTGGTCACATAGTTGGTCTGGCTTGCGGCAAGCAGAATCTTGCTGTTGATGCCGAAGCAGTTCTCCGCAAACTTGCTGATGCCGATGATAATGACCATCGCGAAGATGGCAAAATAGGGAATCTCGGCATTAACCAGCAGCGGCACCACAGCGGCAAGCATCAGCACATAGCCTGCAAGGACAAAGGAAATCTGCCGGTAATACCGGTCGTTGGCGTTGATAATGGCGCTGGTCTCTCGCGCATTCCCGGCAGCCAGCGACTTGTAGAGCGCCACGCGCGTGGCGCCGTTGATACCGACCTCCACGATGGAGAACAGCCCGAGAAACTTGGTGATTGACGCGACCACACCATTCCAGGAGGAGCCGTAAGCGCCAACGATCAGGCGGGAGGTGACAAAGCCGCAGACAATCACGCAAAGTTGGTAGACAGCTGAAGTCACCGAGCTGTAAAAGGCTTTTTTCAGTCTGTTTTCATTCGCCGACATGTTGTGCTCCCGTCATTTCCTCATTCATGCCGAGCATACCTGTCTGTGGGCGCAGATCGGTGACCATGCAGAGATACACAACGGCAATCAGTACGCATACAAGGCTGGATGACGCCATCTGCGTAACCTGCACATTGGCCAGCATAACCAAAAACGGCACATAGTTGATGAAACGGATATGGGGATTCAGCCGTTTTGCGCGGCGAACCATCAGCCAGAGGAAGAGAACGAAAGCGATAAGACCGGGGATGCCCCACATCACGAGCAGCTCCTGGAAGCCGTTGTGCGGGATACTCGACATATAGCGGGTGAGCAGCTTGTACCGGTAATCCTGCAAACCGACGCCGAAGAGCAGTAAGCCTGTATCCTGCGAGAGCTGCTCATGGAAATAGGCAAAAATGTCGCCGCGCCCGGTAGTGAGATCGCCGTATTCAAAGCGCGCCATCAATGCCTCATACGCCGTTGGAAACCCTTTCTGGAAGATGAACCACACGACAGCGAGGATCGCCATGATGCCAAGCAGCGTCCGAATCTTCCGCTTGCGGCCGAAGGCAAACAGAAAGATGAATATCACCGCGCAGACAATGAATTTTTTGGACATGGTCAGAAGACCGAAGATACCCAGCGCAATAATGCAAACCGTATCCACGATTTTCTGCTGATGCTTGTACACGATGCAGGCAAGCCCCTCGATGCAGCAAAGGCACATGTAGGAGAGGTAGTTCGGGTTGAAACCGACCGACATCTGGGTTTCGTCCACGCCGAAGCCAAGGCGGAACGTACCGGAGAACAGTGCGCTGACCTGGTAATGATATTGCTTCAACTGGCCGAGCAGAATAATGGCACAGACGCTGACCGCCACCGCGGACATGGCGCGGATGATGCGGTTGAAATCCAGGTCCTCGGCTGCAAGCGCCATGACAAAGCAGCAGAAGCTGAGTTCGGTGAACAGGCGGAACACCTGGACAAGCGAGGTTGTCCCCGCAAAGCCGTGCACAACCTCCCAGATTATCAGAAACAGAATCGGCGCCATCGGCGCGATGGCAAACTTCTTCGGCTTGAAGCGAAGTAAGTAAATAATGATGCAGATCCACAGCGCATATTTGGTCTGAAAGGCGTTCAGCGTCGGAATGCAGCAAAAGCAATAGGCAATGACCTCAGTCTTCTCCGCAAGTACGGCGACAATGACCGTCAGCCCCAGAAAGAGGAAGGACGGAATCGGCATCCCGGCAAAGTCCCGCAAAAACAGCAGGACGATGAGGATACAGAGGCTTGGTATGAACGGCGAAGTCGAGACTGTCTTCTTTAAGGCAGCGGTTTTCATGAAATTCTCCTTTTCCGCTCTGCTAAGAGCTTACTTGGTTTGCGCGATGTGCAGAATGTAGTCGAGGTATTTCTGTGAAATCCGCTCCATGCTCTGCTCGGCAAGGATAGCCTTTGCCGCATCGCCGAGGCGCGCGGCAAAGGCAGGGTCTTCGATCACGCGACAAACGGCGTCTGCCAGCGCCGCGTCGTCCCCGACGGGGACGAGCAGCCCGTTTTCGCCGTCGCGAATCAACTCGGCGGGGCCGAACGGGCAGTCGGTCGACACCGACGGCGTGCCGACTGCCAGCGCCTCCATCAGCGCGTTGGGCATCCCCTCATAGGTGGAACTCATCACATAGCAGGACGAAGACGCCACCTGCAAGACGGCGTCCGGTACGGCACCCTTGAACTGTACCGCGCCCGCAAGCGAAAGGTCGGCGGCAAGGCGCACAAGCGCGTCTCTGTCCTCGCCGCCGCCGTAGATCTCCAGCACAAAATCGGGGTGGCGCGCATGCACGCGCGCAAAGGCGCGCAGCATCGTGGGATAGTCCTTCTGCGCGCAAAGGCGGCCTGCCGCCGTGATCGCTTTACGGCGCACCGCGGGCGGCTCTGCCCGAAACACATATTCGTTGCCGACGGCGTTCGGAATGACGACGCCCTTTGCCGCGATGTCGGGCGGGAAGCAGTTCTTCGCCCGCTCGGTCTGAAAGACGATGCCGTCGCTCCTTCGGTAGGACGCAAACTTCGCCGCGCGCTGCCGCTCGGAATTCATCAGCGGGTTGGTGCGCTCGGAGGTGATCAACTTGAAGTGCCCGAAGCGGTATTGCAGGCGGATGAAGCGCAGCATCTCCGCGTCGAGGCAGACGACGCAGTCCGGCTTTGTCGCCCTGACGGCTTTACGGATCTTCGCAAAGCGCTCGACGATCTTCTTATAGCGGTCGAGACGGCCGCCCGCCGCGCTTGCGATGTTCAGTTTGATCAAATTGACCTTTTCGTCAATGTCGTAGAATTGCTCGTCCGAGATGCAGATGATGGAGGTGTCGTGCCCCGCCTCGGCAAAGTATTTGCTGAGATAGGACACCGTGCGCTCCACGCCGCCGCACGCAAGGTTGGCAACCAAAAAAACAATATGCATCGGAAAAACTCCTTACAGTGTCAGTTTCCGCACCTGCGCGCGGTACAAAAGTTCCCGCGCGCCGAGGTCGAGCGATGCCTGCACAAAGCCGGTATAGTCCGCCGCGCGGGCGTCCAGCTTGGCAAACAGACCGTCGATGTCGGCAAGCACCGTGTCGGTATCGACATAGTGGTCGGGCAATGCCGCTATCACGCGCATCGGCTCGGGCAGCGCCCGATTCAGCGCGAGGACAAGCCCGCTGCTCAGATAATCCGAAAACTTGTTGGGGAAGGCGACGCGGTTGGTCTCGTTGTAGTCGCGCAGGATATAGCCCGCATCGCAGCCGCACAGGCTCTTAAAATACGCCTCGGGGCGCAGCAGTTCCACGCAGTAGTTGCCGCGCGGGAACTTTTCTTTTAACAGCGCCTCAAACGAAGCGTCGGTGTCGCAGAAAAACGCAAAATAGCAGTCGGGGTATGCCGCGTCAAAGCGGCGGAAATGCTCGATGATGTCCTCCACCTTCTGCCAACCTGCGCGATAGCCGCTGTAGCAGAAGACGCGGGTGCTCTCGTCAAGGTGCTTTGCCGCGCGGAATTCCGCGCGATACGCCTGCACGGCGGCGACATCGGCAAGCGTCTCAAAGCCGCAGCGCACCTTGTAATACGAAAGCCGCCCCGCGCGGGAACCGCACGCGCGCTCGCACTTGTCGCGGATCTCGTCGGACACGACAAACGCCGCGTCCGCATGCCGCAGCGCGTGGCGAAACGACCACTTGCTGACGGGGTACACCACATGGCGGCGTAAGAATCCCGCCGCATACTCTTTTTTCTCCTCGACCGCGCCCTGGATGTCCAGCACGAGTTTTGTCTGCGGGCGGTGCTTCTGCAAAAAGCGGTGCAGCCCCGCCGTCATCATCTGAATTTTATCGCCGTATAGGATCAGCCGGTCCGGCGACTCGGCGAGGATGCGCTGTTTCAGCGCCGCCGCGGATGCGCAGGTCTCTATCGAATAGTAGAAATCGCCGCGGTTGACATCCCCCTGCGGGACGGGGTCCAGCAGCAGAATCTTTGTGTAGATCTCTTTTTCTTCGTACATCGCTTTGGCACGGCGCAGAATCAGGGTCGCATCCCCTGCTGTGCCGCCCATATTGCCGTTGGTCACGAGAAAAGCCGTTTTCATGCTCATGCGCACGCTCCGCTCATCAGAATTTTAATCCCTGTATACCGCAAGCAGCGCTGCCCGGTATGCATCCATGTCGTTGTAGCGCACCGCAAACGCGCGGGCGGCGGCAGACATCTTTGCCCGCTTGTCCGCGTCACAAAGCAGCGCGCAGACGCCGTCTGCCAGCGCCTCGTCCGTGTCGGCGAGGACGCCGTTTTTGCCGGTCTCGATCAAATCACGCAGCCCGTCCGTCGGCGTGCTGACGATAGGCACACCCAGTGAGAGCGCCTCCAGCGCGCACATCGGCGTGCCCTCCCAGCGGGAGGTCATGACCATGACCTTGCTGTCGCGGAGGAGCTTCAAGGGGTTTTGCATATACCCGAGAAAATGCACGCAGCCGTCGAGACCGTATTCCGCTGCCAGCGCCTGCGTCGCCTCGGCGAGGTCGCCCGTGCCGACCACGGCGAAGGTCGCCTGCGGCAGTTTTTCGTGCACGAGGCGGAAGACGCGCATGAGGCGTTCGGGGTTTTTTTGGTGGGTCAGTCTTCCAATATATGCCACATCATAGGGATAGTCCGCCGTGTCGAGGCGCATCTTTGCCTCGGTGGCGGCGAGGTCGATGATATTGTAGAGCACGGTGCTCTTCTTTGCAAACAGCCTCTGAAACGCATAGCCGTCAAACGAACTCTGCGACACCCAGAAAATGTGCCTTGCCTTCCGCGCGGCTAACAGATAGGCAACAGACTTCGGTGAGATGCCGCGCGAATCGAAATTGTTGTTGTGAATGTGCGAGATCAGCGGAATTTTGCCGCAGACGCGCGCCGCATAGAAACTCGCGCGCATGTCGTGCGCGTGGATCAGGTCCGGCTGCTCGGCGCGCAGTACCTTGCGGATCTCTCCAACCGTAAATGTCGGCAGCGGAATAAAGCGGATGCCGCGCTCGGCAAGCGCCTCGCGGATCTGCCCGTCCGAGCTGCAATAGACCATCTCGATGTCCGGCGCGTCGCGCAGCATCCCGAAAATCTGGCAGACTACATTCTCCGCGCCGGAGAAGCGGTCACTTTGCAGCAAATGCAATATCTTCATTCTGCTCTTTCTCCTTCAAAAGTACCGTGCGGTAGATCTCGGCAAGCCGCGCCTTGACCACCTCGACGGCAAAGCCGCGCACCTTTTCGCGATTGTGTGCGCCAAGGGTGCGGCAAAGGTCGCCGTCCGCCGCCAGTGCGTCCATCGCCGCGGCATAGGCGTCGGCGTCGTCCGCATCGCAGACAAAGCCGTTTTCGCCGTGCGCGATCAGGTCCACATTGCCGCGGATGCCGCTCACCACGCAGGGCAGCCCGCACGCCATCGCCTCCATCACCGTCCGCGAGAGTCCCTCGCGGTGCGACGCCAGCACAAGCGCGTCGACGGCATGGTAGATGTCCGGCATGTCGCACCGATTGCCGGCGAAGATCACGCGGTCGGCGACGCCGAGCGATGCGGCAAGGTCGGCAAGCACGGCGCGCTCTTCGCCCTCTCCGCAAAGCAGCAGGCGGATGTTTTTGTGCGCCGCCTTATGCAGCGCCTGTATCAGCGTGCCGTTATTCTTGTTTGCCTCAAGCCGCCCGGCGCTGACGAGGACAAAGTCCCCCGCGCCGATGCCGAGTTCGGTGCGTTTTCTCTCCCGCCCCTGGAAATAGTCTGCAAGGGATTGGATAAATGTATCAAGATTTACCCCCCCCCCGCAAACTATCTTTGTAGATTGCTTCGAGCGCGTCTTTTGCGGCGGCGGTGCTGAACTTCTGCAAGGTCATCCGGTTCTGCGCGCCCATCTCGGCGCGCAGCGCGGGGTCGGCGGCAAGCCGCTTGATCTTATCAGCAAAGTCCGCCGCATCGTCCGCATCGCAAAGAAAACCGCCGTCCGTGCTCTCCAGCAAGTCCGTATTGCCGCGGATTCTGCTTGCTACGCAGGGCAGCCCGGACGCCATCGCCTCCATCATGGAGCGCGGCAGGCCCTCCTGCCTTGTCGTAAACAGGAAAATATCCGCGGCGGCAAGCAGTTCTTTTATGTCTGAGCGGAAGCCGAGAAAATGGATCTGCCCCGCCACGCCGAGGCGCTCTGCAAGCGCCTTGAGGTTGTCCTCCTCGGGGCCTTTGCCGCAGATCAGATATTGCAGCGCGGGGTTCTCCGCCGCCGCGATCGCGCGGATCGCCGTATCGTAGTTTTTCCGGGGAATCAGGTCGCCCATGGAGATCAGCACGATTTCCGTGCCGGAAAGCCCCGTTTCCGCTCTCTTTCGGGAGCGGACGCTCTCTTCCGTCGCGTACGCAGACACATCGATGCCCACGCCGGGAACATAGTACACCTTGCCTTTTTTGCGCAATTTCAATTTTGCTTTCGCAAGTTCAAAATCCTCGTGATTGATGGTGATGAGCGCGTCGGTATAACGGGCAAGCCATTTTTCAATCGGGTAATAGACAAGCCAATTCTTACGGGGGGCGCCCTTGTAAAAGTGAAAGCCGTGCGCCTGGTAAATCACTTTTTTCACTTTGCATTTTTTGCCCGCAAGCCTGCCGAGCATGCCGCCGACCGGCGTGTTGCAGTGGATGGCATCGATGTGCTCCTTGCGGATAAGGTCGCAAAGCTGTTTGTACGCCACGCGGTTCCGCATGCTGTAGGGCGAGCGGTCGAGGTCGAGCTGCACGATGTGAATGCCGTACTTTTCCGCGTCCGCCTCGCGCTGTGCCGCAGAGGCATAGCCCCATTTACCCGCAATCCAGAACTCGATGCCGAGTTCTTTTGCCGCAAGCATCGCGGCATAGGAAAAGTTGTTCACCTGATTGGCAACATTCAGAATGTAGAGGAGCTTCATGCGTCACCCTTCCGATAGCGGTATTCGTTCATCTTTCTGCCCTCGCGCGTCTCGTAGGTGCGCGCAAGGGTAAAGCCGTTCTTTTGGTAGAACCGATTGACCGCCTCATTGTCTACGGCATCGGTCTCCAGCGTGATATAGGCGTACTTGGCAAAGTCCACGCGCGCCTTCAGCGCGTCGATGAGCGCCGTGCCGATGCCGCGCTGTTTGGCGGCGGGCGCCGTGCCGATGGAGGCAAGTTCCACATACGCCTCCTCCCGCTTCGTCTCGGACGGCTTGAGGAAGGCGCGCAGCAACCGCATGAACACGGACGGTTTGCGGAAGAAGGCGCCCGCGCTGTACCGGGCGAAGGCAAAGAGGTGGTGCCTTATCATATATTTATACAGCCCGCTCATGTCGCAGGCATAGGCGAGAAAGCCGAGCACGCGCCCGTCCTCCACGGCGGCAAGCAGCGTCGCCTTGCCGTATTCGCAATAGGAAAGGTACATCTTTTGCAGAAAGCCCTTGCCCATAAAGGTGAGAAAAAAGCCGGGGAAGGTCTCCATATGTACCGCCGTGACGGCATGGAGCAGCGCCTTTTCGTCGGCGCGCACCTCGATGATGTTCATACTTTACTCTCCGCTCTCGTCTCGTCGGTCTCTGCCGCCGCCTGCGCCTCCCCGGCGGCAGGCTCTGCGACAGGCTCCACATAGTCGCCCTTGTACTCCTTGCCGCAGACGGCAAAGAAGGTCATAAACATGATGCCGATGTCCCGAAAGAATCCGAACTGTTCAATCGCTTTCAGATTGTAATACATCTTCGCGGGCAGAATCCGCTCGATGTAGGTCTTGTCGGTGTCCGCCGCTGCACCGAGCAGCTCCGCCTCATCCTTATAATAGATGCTGGCAAGGCTGGTCACGCCCGCGGGGAGCAGCAGCGTCGCCATCATTTCGTCGGTATATGCCGCCGTGTATTTCGGCACCTCGGGGCGCGTGCCCACAAAGGTCATGTCGCCGACAAGCACATTGACGAGCTGACTGACCTCGTCCAGGCGAAAGCGGCGGATCATGCGCCCCACGCGCGTCACGCGGCTGTCGCCGCTCACCGTGACCAGCGAGCCGCGGTCGGCGTTCTGCACCATGGAGCGGAACTTGAAAATGCGGAAATGCCGGTTGTACTGCGTCACGCGCGCCTGCCGGTAAAAAACCGGGCCGGGACTGTCCAGCTTGATGGCAATTGCCAAAAGCAGAAAGAGCGGCGAAAGCAGAAGGAGCATGACCGCAGACGCGAAAATGTCAAACGCGCGCTTCCAAAACAGCCCGGCGCGCTTTTTTTGCAGGATGTCGTAGTAATGCCGCACCGCGTCTGTCCGCATCTCGGCGGGCAGCGCCTCCCATGCGCAGAGCCGCATCAGAGATACTCCCGCAGGATGCGTGCATACTTGTCGATGACATACGCCACCATCTCATCGGTGAGGCAGGTGTGCAGCGGTAGGGAGATCTCATTTGCGAAATGCGCGTAGGCATTCGGGTAGTTTTCGATGTCGAAGCCGAGCGCCCTGTACGCCGTGTGCATCGGCAGCGGCTTGTAGTGCACGTTGCAGGCGATCTCCGCCTCTGCCATCTTCAGAATGATCTCGCTGCGCTGTGCCGCCGTGATGCCGGGCACACGCGTGATGTACAGGTGTCCCGAGGACGCATGTGTATCGGTGTAATGCGCAAGCGTCTCGACGCCGAGCGGGCGAAACGCTTCGTCATAGCGGCGGATGATCTCCCGCCGTCTTTCCAGCATGGCGGGATAGCGCGCAAACTGCGCCAGCCCCATTGCAGCGGCGATGTCGGTCATGTTGCACTTGTACCAGGTGCCGACGATGTCATACTCCCACGCGCCGACCTCCGTCTTGGCGAGCGCGTCCTTGGACTGCCCGTGCAGGCTGAGCAGCTGGAGCTTGTGATACATCTCCCCGTCGTCGATGCCGGGGATGGAGCGCCAGGTGAGCGCGCCGCCCTCCGCGGTGGTGAAATTCTTCACCGCATGGAAGCTGAAGCCGGAGAAATCGGCGATGCTGCCGACCATGCGCCCGTTGCGCTTCGCGCCGAAGGCATGTGCCGCGTCCGCGCAGACGGCAATCCTGCCGAGCGCCGCCTGCATCTCGTTTGCGGGCTTGAACAGGTGCTTCTTCCGCTCCACGATGTCGAAAATGCGGTCGTAATCGCAGGGGACGCCGCCGAGATCGACCGGGATGATCGCCTTGGTGCGTTCGGTAACGGCGGCCTCGAGCGCGTCATAGTCCATCTCGAAGCTGTCCTTTTGTATATCGACCAGCTTCAGCGTCGCGCCGACATGGCGGACCACGGAAGCGGACGCCGTGTATGTATAGGCGGAGGTAATGACTTCGTCACCTTCGCCGATGCCGAGCAGACGCAGCGCCATCTCGGCACACGCCGTCTGCGAATTGAGGCACACACAGCGCGGCGTGCCGACCCATGCGGCAATCTTTTTTTCCAGCTCCTTGGTACGCGGCCCGGTGGTGATCCACCCGGAACGCATCACATCGGCAACAGCCTCGATCTCAAGCTCGGAAATATCCGGCGGGGAAAACGAAATTTTCATGTTCTTCTCCTGAATTTTCTGCAAATGCGGGCAATTCCCGCATTGCGTATACAAATACATCTTATTATATCAAATCGAACCGCAAAAAGCAATAGGCAACGGCTACAATATCCTGCCACCCGTTCGCACTTCACGGGCGCGGAATATGGCGCGAAAACGACAAAAAGACGGGAAAACCCGTCTTTTTATCTATTTTACCTATTTCAGCTTCAGCTCGTCGATATCGAGGAACGCGCGCGCCTCGGCGAGCGACGCGGTGGAAACAAACTGCTTGGCGCCGCAGTTCTTGCAGAAAACGCAGACGCTGTCGTCCAGCAGCTCGATGTCATAGTCGCCCTCGCCGGGCTTGCAGCGGCAGGAAATCGCGTTTTCCGCCTCCAGCTCCTTCACGATGAAGCGCACGATGTCGTAGACCTGCGCATCCGGAATCTCTTCCTTCCGATCCGGCTGCTGTCTGAACACGTCGAGATTCTCCGCGCCGGCCTCGGTGAGCATCCGCGAGAGCTCCTCGTCCGAGCGGGTGAGCGCGTCGGCCACCGACTTGCCGTCGCCGATCCAGCAGAGCGCAAGCCCGGAGAGGGCGCAGGGCAGCTCGAAAAATTCGTTCTTGAAGAACAGCTCGCGGCTGACAACGTAGTCGTGATCGTGGCGGCAGACCAGGCAGGGGACGCTGAGGCGCACCTTGCCGTCGTTGGTCTTTTTGATGGTCATCGAGCTTTTGCCGCAGGGGCATTTCAGCCGCATGGCCGACGCGGAGAGCGTAAAAATGCCGACGATGCTCTTGACGCCGCAGCCGCATTCGGGGCAGCGGTACGCCACGGTGGTTTCTTCGGGTTTGACGATCACGTTTCTTCCTCACTTCCGGCAATGACCGCGGAGGCGGCATGCTTTTTGACTTCTGCCTTGTTTTGTTCGTGCCCGGCGTTGGTGCGGGCGTAGAGATTGTAGCCGGTGGTATCGGCGACAAAGTAGTAATACTTCGTCTTTGCGGGATAGAACGCGCAGTAGAGCGCCTCATAGCCGGGGTTGGCGATGGCCCCGGGCGGCAGGCCGCGGCTGACGCGCGTGTTGTACGGGTTGTCGAAATCAATGTCCTCGGCGCTCAGCGTCTCGGGGCGCGTGCCGGTCGCCATGCGGATGGCATAGACCGTGGTCGCGTCGCTGTCGAGGCGCGGGAAGTTGGCGGGGTCGGCCAGGCGATTGTAGAAGACCGAGGCGACGGTCTCGTAGTCCACCGCGTACTTGACCTCTTTTTCGACCATGGAGGCCAGCGTGACGACCTCGTCCAGCGTCATGCCCAGCTCCTCAAGCCGCTCGGCGCACATGTCGTCACCGATGTACGCCAGCTTTTTCTTGAAGTTGACGAGCATCTTGTAGATGACGGTCTCGGCGCTCGAATCGGTGTAGAACTGGTAGGTATCCGGGAAAAGATAGCCCTCGAGGCGGTAATAGCGGCCGTTCGACATGTCGATGGCATCGACAAAATCGAGGCCGTAATCATAGTCGTTGATTGCGCTGATGAGCGACGCACGGTCGGAAATGCCGTTCTCCAGCAGCACGTCGATGATGTCCTCCACGGTCGAGCCCTCGGGGAAGGTGACCCAGACCGTGCCGCGCACATACTGCTCCTTGAATGCGTCGAGGAGCTGCATGTAGTTTTCCATCGGGCTGACCGTATACGTGCCGGGGATAAAGACGCTCTTGCCGTCCTTGTCGATACCGGTCTCCTTTTTCAGCTCGGCATAGAGGCGGAACAGCGCGGGGTATTTGATCACGCCCGCATCGCCGAGAATATTCGAAACGTCGTCCACGGTCGCGTTCTCGGGGATGACCACCTCGACCTCGGTGTCCGGCTTGACAAAGGCGAACACATCGTTGGCCACGACGATCACCGCGTAGGACAGCAGGATCGACACAAGCAGCACGGCGGTCATGTAAATGATCGCCTTGAAAAGGCCGCTTGCCGTCGAGGAGGCCTCCTCCTTTTTGACGGGTGCGCCGCGCACGGGCGTTTTCAGCCCGGCCTTCGGCATGGCGTTGGTCAGGCGGGTCTTTTCGTTGTCTTCGTCCTGCACGGGCGCGGTCGGCTTTGCGGAGGTCGGTGCTTTGGCGGGCGCAGGCGGTTTCGGCGCGGCCGGGCGCTGTGCCGGAGTCGGCTGCTTGGCCGGGGTCGGGCGCTTCGCCGGGGTCGGCTGCTTGGCCGGGGTCGGCTGCTGTGCCGGAGTCGGCTGCTGTGCCTGAGTCGGCTGCTGTACCGGAGTCGGCTGCTGTGCCGGGGTCGGCTGTTTGGCCGGGGTCGGACGCTGTGCCGGAGTCGGCTGCTTCGCCGGAGTCGGCTGCTGTGCCGGAGTCGGCTGCTTGGCCGGTGCGGAGCGCGCGGTATCGGCCTGCCCGAACGTCTCGGGCGTGCGGCGCGGACGCGGCCGCTTGTTTGCATCGTTTTCCATAGAATTTTCCTTTTCTGAATCGGGATAAAGCGAGGGTGTATCTAAGCCTTCCCCTTTGGGGAAGGTGGCACGGCATTGCCGTGACGGATGAGGGATTGCGGGAGGCTGAACTTCACACAATGCTGTGGAGGCAGTCTGCAAGCCCTCATCCACCGCTGACGCGGTCCCCCTTCCCCAAAGGGGAAGGCTTGAACAGAATGCGAACGGATGCGGCGGGAGCAAGCCCCCGCCCTACGGAATGCATAAAATCTCATACCAATCGGCATGGGTTTACCTATTCGTTTCAGGTCGCCATCCATGCGTTCTACCGCATCTCGAGGATCACCACGGCCGCAAACAGCAGGGTGCAGAGCAGAAACGGCAGTGAAAAATACACCGCCGCGCCCGCGCGCAAGCGCGCTGCACCGCGCAGCTGCGGCGCGTAATCGCAGGGCAGCCCCGCGTCGGCATAGGCGCGGTAGGTGCGCGATGCCGCCGACAGCGTGAAGATCACGCAGATGAGAAATGCGAGCAGCATCACGATGAACAGAAGCGCAAAGCTCTCCAGGTGCGCCGCCACCGAGGACAGATACACGCCCGCGTATACCGACGCAACGTTGTAGACCGCGTGCAGCAGCACCGCCGCGAAGAGTGAACGGCTGACATAGACGGCGAAGCAGAGCACCGCCGAGCAGAAGAAATAGAGCGGCAGACGCTCGAAATCCATGTGCGCGAAGGCGAACAGAATCGACGTGCCGACGATCGCCGCGCGTGTGCCGCACGCCTCAAAAGCGCACAGGATCACGCCGCGGAAAAGAAATTCCTCGCAGACGGCGGGCAGGATGCAGACAACAAGCAGCGTCGCCGCGGGACTTGCCGCGCCGGACGTCCCGACCGCCTGCGCGCTCTCGAGACCGAGGCGCTTGCCCACGAGCGTGAGCATCGCGCTGCCGATGAGCAGACACAGAAGCAGCAGGACAAGCGTCCCAATGCTCTCGGCACGCGGGAGCGCAAAGCGCAACCGCCGCGCGTTGAAATCGCGGTAGCAGCAAAGATACAGCACGGCGGGCAGCAGACAGCTGACGGCCTGCGCGATGCCGAGCACGGGCAGCCGCCATGCGGCAGGCAGATCCGCGTCCGCGCTCACCATGCCGTACAGCAGCGTGAGAAACAGACAGGCTGCGGCCGCGAGCGGTGCTGCGGTATAAGGCTTCAGCTTCATTCCTTGGGTTCCTTCGTTTCCTTTGCGCGCGGCGGCGCATACTTCCCGGCGTCCGGCGGCACAAAATCGGCGCTGTAATACGCGCGCTTCTGCTGCTTTGCCGGGTTGCCGTCGCGATCGACCAGCGGGACGGGGCGGCGATGCCGCACCTCCCACTTCGGTGCTTTTTCGATCCTGCGCGTGAAGACGAGACCGTGTTCGGTCACGACCAGCGCAAGGTTGACGTCAAAATCGGTATAGGGGATCGGCGTATCCGAGAGCAGCGCGGCAAAGGACACGCCGACGGCGGTCGAGCCGCGCAGAAAATCCGGGAAGCGCCGTATGTAGCGGTCATACATGCCCTTGCCGTAGCCGATGCGCCGCCCGCGACGGTCAAACAGCAGCCCCGGAACCAGCATCAGCGTCCCGGCCGTGGGCGTGAGCCGCATGGCCGGGTCGGGCAAAGGCTCGGGGATGTGCATCGGCCCGTTTTCGCAGAGCATCCCGCTCCCGATGTCGTAAAACTCCATCTCCCCGGCCACATAGTCGCAGGCCGGAAGCGCCACGCGCTTGCCGCGCGCGAGCGCCTCGGCGATGACCGGGCGGATATCGACCTCGCTGCCCACCGGGCTGTAGCAGAACACCGTGTCGCAAAGCCCGAAGGACGCCATCGCGAGGATCCGCCGACAGATCGCCGCGCTCGCCTCGGCACGCAGCGCCGCAGGCATGGCGTCGCGCAGTTCGCGCGCGGCACGGCGGCGTTCGGTCTTCGGGTTCGGCGCGTCCGTCGGCACAGCACACGGTTTTTCCGTGTCGCAGACTGCCGTCATTTCGCCAGAACCGAGCCGCCGAGCTTATCCGCGGCCTCTTTGCCGCAGAAGACCTCGACCAGCGCAAGGCCGAATTCGAGTGCCGCGCCCATGCCGACGCCGGTGATGATTTTGCCGTCCCTGACGACGCGGCGGTCGGAGAGGTGCGCGCCCGCAAGCTCGCCCTCAAAGCCGGGGAAGCAGACCGCTTCTTTGTCCTTCAGGAGGCCGCGGCGGCCGAGAACCATCGGCGCGGCGCAGATGGCGGCGATATAGGCGTCGCTCTTGACGGCGGCGCGCAGAAGGCCGTCGCAGAACTGCGACTTATCCAGATGGGTCGTGCCGGGCATACCGCCGGGCAGAACCAGCATGTCAAAATCGGACAGCGAATTTTCCGCCGTCAGATCCGCCGTCACGGCAATGCCGTGCGAGCCGGTGACGACCCGCTTCTCGGTCACGCTGACCGTCTTTGCCTCCACGCCGGCACGGCGCAGAAGGTCAAGCGGGCAGAGCGCCTCGATTTCTTCAAATCCGTCTGCAAGCAGAATGTAAACCATGAAAACCATCCTTTCGGTTGATGTTGTCGTTTTTGTGTGATGCGGCGGGAGCGAGCCCCCGCCTGTGCGGTGTGCGGAGATTCCGCGCAAACCGGTAGGGGTCGGCGCCCTCGACGACCCGTTTTTTCTTGCGGCGGGAGCAAGCCCCCGCCCTACAAGTTTGTGAGGATTTCCCGCTGACCGGTAGGGGTCGGCGCCCTCGACGACCCGTTCCCCCCCGGCAGAATCATTACACCTCGAGCAGAAGATCCGCGAAGATGCCGTCGGTCGGCAGCGGGGAACCGCTGCGCAGGAGCGCCTTTTCGGCAATCGGATGTTTCGGCCGGAGGCCGATGGCGGCCGCGAGCTGTCCGCCCCGCACCGCACAGAACGCGTCGCCGACAACGGCGGGGACTGCCCCGCTCTCGGCAAGCGCGAGTGCAAACAGCGGCTCGGCCAGCAGCAGCCCGCCGTGCAGCTTTGCGGCCTGTACCGCGTCCGCATACCCGCCCGGCCGCGTTTCGACCGGCGCTTTGCTGTCACCGTCGCCGCCGACCGTCACACAGCCGTACAGCGCGTGCGTAAAGCCGACGCGGCGGTAAAAATCGCAGAGGCTGCGCGAGGCGGGCACGGTCAGCAGAAATTCCCCCGCGCACCGCACGGCCGCGCCGAGCAGCGTATGCGCAAGGCCGCGGCCGCGATAGGCCGCCGCGGTACAGAGCGCATACAGATACCCGCCCTGCACCGTGCGGCCGCCCGTATACAGCGCCGCGCCGAACACGAAGCATCCTGCGGCGATGCCGCTCCCCGCGCGAATGTACAGATACCGTTCATCCGCCGCCGCGGCAAACAAACGGTCGAGAAACGCCGCGTCGTCGCCGAACGCTGCGTGCTGCAAAGCGCGCGCCGCGCGAAGCGTGGCAGCGTCCAGATCGCGCACGCGCGCAATCCGGACGTTCTCGGCCGGAGCCGTCCGTTTCACAGTCTCTTCACCTCATGATAGATTGCATCGGCGATCGCCTCACGCGATAGGATTTTCCCGTCCGCGCAGCAGCCGATCTTGTCAAAGCCGAGCTTCGCCGCGGCATACAGCCCCGCCTCGTAGCAGGCGCGCATATAGGCGGCGTCGGTCTCGTGAATGTCCTTCTTCTCACCGCGCTTGTCCACGAGCGACATGGACACCTCCGGCTCGACGACCAGATACAGCGTGAGATCCGGGCGCGGCAGGCCGAGCCTTGCAAACTCGAAGTCGTAAAGCCAGTCGAGAAATTCGTCCCAATCCGCACGCGGCAGCTTGGAGAGCTGATGCACGGCGTTGGCGCTGGTATAGCGGTTGAAGATGATATAGTCGTTGGTCTCAAGCAGTCTGCCCCAGACCGTGCGCATACTGATGTAGCGATCCACCGCAAAGAAGGTGGCCGCCGGGTACGCGCCGGTGTCGTCGGGATGCCCGCCGAGCGCGCCGGAGAGATACATCTCCACGGCAAAGCAGGAGGGCTCGCCGTACATCGGGAAGCTGACGACCTCGGCGGTATGGCCCTCGGCGCGCAGACGGTCGCGGAGCAGCTCGCTCTGCGTATTCTTGCCGCTGCCGTCCAGCCCGTCGATCGAAATCAGCTTTGCTTTTGTCTTTTCCATCAGTTCAGCCTCTCGTCGTTGTTGACGACCATCTCGCGGTACTGCGTCTTCGAGATCAGCACCTCGCGGGGTTTCTGTCCGTCCGGCGCGCTGACAAAGCCGCGCGCCTCCATGATGTCGATGATCTTCGCCGCGCGGCCGTAACCGATGGACAGCCTGCGCTGGAGCAGCGACGTGGAGATCTTGCCGGATTCGGTCGCGATCTCGAGCGCGTCACGGAGCTTCGGGTCGCTGCCCGCGTCCTCCGCCGCCTCGCCGCCCTTCTTGCCGGCATTGCCGATGGTCTGCGCCTCGCGCTCGATGCTCTCGATGATCTCGCTGTCGTACTCGGTCTCGCCCGCCGCCTGCTTGACGAAGTTTGTGATCTTCTCCACCTCGTCCTCGCTGACGAACGCGCCCTGCGCGCGCATCGGCTTGGACAGGCCGACCGGGTAATAGAGCATATCGCCGCGGCCGATCAGCTTCTCCGCGCCCGCGATGTCGATGATCGTGCGGGAGTCCACCTGCGACGCCACCGTGAACGCGATACGCGACGGGATGTTCGCCTTGATGAGACCCGTGATGACGTCCACCGAGGGGCGCTGCGTGCCGATGATGATGTGCATACCGGCGGCGCGCGCCTTCTGCGCCAGGCGGCAGATGGATTCCTCCACCGCGTCGGGCGCGGTCATCATCAGGTCGGCCAGCTCGTCGATGATGATGACGGTATAGGGCAGGACCTCCATGCCGCGCTCGCGCGCGATCTCGTTGTAGGTTTCGATCTTGCGCGCGCCGACCTCCTCGATCAGCTCATAGCGGCGCTCCATCTCGGTGACCGCCCAGTGCAGCGCGCCCGCCGCCTTCTTCGGATCGCTGACGACCGGCGTCTGCAAGTGCGGAATGCCGTTGTAGATGTTGAACTCGACCTTCTTCGGGTCGATCAGCATCAGTTTGACCTCGTCGGGGGTGGCTTTATACAGGATGCTCGTGATAATCGAGTTGATGCAGACCGATTTACCCATGCCGGTCGCGCCCGCGATCAGCAGGTGGGGCATCTTGGCGATGTCGAAAATGATGGGCGCGCCGCCGACGTCCTTGCCGAGGCAGACGGTGAGGCGGCTCTTGGCCTCCTTGAAGCTCTTGTCCTCGATCAGCTCGCGCAGCGCGACGGTGGAGACCACCTTGTTCGGCACCTCGATGCCGACCGCCGCCTTGCCGGGGATGGGCGCCTCGATGCGGATGCCCGAGGTGGCCAGCGACAGCGAAATATCGTCCACGAGGTTGGCGATCGAGCGCACGCGCGTACCCGCCTCGGGGATCAGCTCATAGCGCGTGATTGTGGGGCCGCGCGACACGCTGGAAATGGTGACGTTGACGTGGAAAGAACGCAGAGTCTCAATCAGCTTCTGCGCGTTGGCGCGCAGCTCCGCGCCGACGTCCTCGTTTTTCCTGCGCTCCGGCGGGGACAGCAGGGTCACGGGCGGGAAGCGGTAGGCGGGCTTTGCCGGCTTTACGGGGACGGCCGCCGCGCTCTGTGCGCCGACCGCCTCGCGCACGACGCCGAGCGTATCGCCCATATCCGCCGTTTTCTCCGCCGGGGCGGCGAAGTCGCGCGTCGCGCTCTCGCCGAGCGCGTCGCCGATGTCGATACCGCCCGTCTCGGGCGCGTCGGCGGCGTCGCCGACGGCGGCCGCCGCTCCCGCCGGAGCGGGATCGACGAAGATGGCTTCGAGGTCGATCCGTCCCGCCGTATCGTAAAGCGGGCGCGGCTGTGCGGACACGGCGATTTTCGCGTCGCCGATTGCGACGCCGCCCGCCTCGGGCAGGTCGGCGGCCGGTATCTCGGCCGTCTTCTCGGTGTCGGTGGGCGCGTCCACGCCGAGCAGCGGGTCGGGCGACTCGACCGGATCGGACCCGCTCACGGCGAGACCGCCCACGGGATCGTCCACGCCGCCGATGTCAAACGCAGGCGCAGCGTGCTTCCTTTCCGCCGCCTTTGTGTGGACGGGGAGCGCTTCCGGCGGCACGAAATTCTCGGTTTCCTCGCCGGACTCGTAGTCAAATTCGCGCTCGCGCTTCCCGGCCGCCTCGGCGGCGGCGCGGCGCTCGCGGCGCATCTGCACGGAATAGCGGAAATTGATCCACAGCTTCTTCGGGGTCAGGCCGAACAGGAACAGCCCGAACGTGCAAAGCACCGCCGCCGACAGGATGATGCCCGCCGTCGCGGCGAAGGCGCGGTACATGCCGACGCCGATGATGCCGCCGAGCGCACCGCCGCCGAAGCCGTTCGCGCCGTCGTTATACAGCGAGACAATGCCGGCAGCACCGTCCGCCGCGCCGACCGCGATCGAGATCAGCTGAATCAGCGCACCGAGGAACAGCGTGACCACGAGGGCAAAAATGCTTTTCATGACGTGCGCGCCCTCGGCGACCCAGCTCCGCCAGTCGATCGCGAAATAGACGAGCAGGAGCGGCAGCGCGTAGATGCAGGGGCCGAACAGCCCGAGCAGCACCTTTTTCAGCCCGTTGCCGACCGTGCCGCTGTTCGGCACGATGAAGCATACCGCGGCCAAAACTGCGCATACTACGAAAACGTAGGGCAGGACGCGGTGCAAGAGCGCGTTCTCGTCGCGCACGGGGCGCGGTGCGGGCGCCGCCTTCTGCGGCGCATTTCCCGTATTTTTCTTCGGCGTGTCGGCCGTTTTGCGCGCTGCCGCCGGTTTCGACGTCTGCGCACGCTTTGCCGTGCCGTTTTTACGTTCAGCCATGTTGTATATCCTTTCCGATTCTGCGTCGGGACTCTGAGCCTTCCCTTTGGGGGAAGGGGGACCGCGTCAGCGGTGGATGAGGGCGTGCAGGCAATCGGCACAGCATTGTGCGCCGCTTTGCTCCCATCAATCCCTCATCAGTCACAGGATGTTTTCCCCTCGGGGAAAACTCCGCGAGACGCTTTGCGTCTCGTACAGCTCTCCCCCAAGGGAAGCCTAAGTCCGCGCAAACCGCATCATTCTTCGTTTTGCAACGCTCTATCCATGCCTCCTCCTGACGGGGGAGGTGTCGGCGTCAGCCGACGGAGGGAGAGATACCGCCGTGCAGGGAACGCGCACCGGTGTTGCTGCCCGTTCTCTCTCCCTCAGGCGCATACGCGCCAGCTCCCTCGTCAGAGGGAGCCTGCGAGAGAGTTACACCCCGCCAAACGCATCCGCGCAAACCGCATAACTTCCTAAAATACATAATAGCAGAAAAACGCGAGAAATTCAAGACTTATTTTATCCGCGCGGCCGTGCGGATAAACGCGAAAACGGAGGGATGCATCCATGATACCGGCAAATCGGGCGGACGGCGCGCTTTCGGGGCGGCAGCTCGGCATTCTGGCAGCCGGGGCTCTGACCGCCGGGTTTCTCAACGGGCTGCTCGGCGCGGGCGGCGGGGTCGTGCTTTATTTCACGCTGCGCGCGGCGGGCGGCGCGCGCGGCTCGAAGGAGAATCTCGTGCTGTCCTCCACGGCGGTCGCGTTCTACTGCCTCGTGTCGCTGTACTTTTACCGCGGGAACGCCGCGCTCGACGCCGAGGACATCCTGCGCGTGGGCGTCCCCGCCGCGCTCGGCGGCCTCGCCGGCGCTGCTCTGCTCCGCCGCATCCCGCAGCAGGTGATGCAGCGGCTCTTCGCCGTCGTGGTCATGCTCGGCGGCGTGCTGATGCTGCTGAAATAGATTTTCGGAGGGTCACGATGCCGTTTGCCACCTTTCTCGTCGCGCTGCTCGCCGGTATGGGCGTGGGCAGCGGCGGACTTTACGTCGTTTATCTCACACTCTTTGCCGGGCGGGACCAGCTTTCGGCGCAGGGGCTGAACCTGTATTTCTTCATTTTCGCTGCCGCCGCTGCGCTGCTGCTGCACACGCGCACCGCGCCCATGTGCTGGCGGCGGCTGGCAGTGCTCTGCGCGGTCGGCGCGGTCGGCTGCGCATTCGGCGCGACGCTGGCACAGAGCATCAACCTCACTCTGCTCCGCCGCATTTTCGCCGGCGTGCTGATCGCCTCGGGCGCGGTTTCTTTCTTCAAAAAAGAACCGGACGCGAAAAAATTCGAAAAACCTCTTTACAAATGATTGCAGCCGTGCTATAATTGTCTTCGTAACGCCGTGACTCAGTGGTCGGATACTGTCCGCTTTGCGGATGCTTCACCCGCCGCCGCCCGGTCATCGGTGAATTTATCTTATGAGGTGAAAAACCATGCTGAAAAGCGAAAAGCAGGACATCATCACGACCTATGCGGTACACGAAGGCGACACCGGTTCGCCCGAGGTGCAGATCGCCATTCTCACCAACCGCATCAACACGCTCACCGAGCACCTGAAGAACAACCCGAAGGACCATCACAGCCGCCGCGGCATGTTCAAGATGATCGGTAACAGAAGAAACCTCCTGGGTTATCTCCAGAAGAAGGACGTTGAGCGTTACCGCGCAATCGTCGAAAAGCTCGGCCTGCGCAAGTAATCGAAGTTTGCAAACCGAAGCCGGGCGCGGCTTCGGTTTGTTCTCTTTATGCCGGGGTTACTCCAAGCCTTCCCCGGTGGGGAAGTGTGGCACGGAACGCATTGCGTTCCTAATGAGTTTCCCTTACGGGAAACATCACGCTTCGCGTGACGGATGAGGGCATGCAGGCAGCCGGCACAGCATCGTGCGATGTCTCACTTTCATCAATCCCTCATCAGGCGCCTACGGCGCCAGCTTCCCCCAAGGGAAGCCTAAGAACGTATCGCGTCTCGTACAGCTTCCCCCAAGGGAAGCCTATTCATGTTCTTTACGGCGGCGGGATTAGCAATTAAACATGCCGCCCGGCAGGGTCGGGCAGCATATTTAAGTGCTAAACCCACAGTCCGCCGAAAAAATATTTTTTGGAGGATATGCAAATGTTTGAAAACTACAAGGTCTTCAAGTACACCCTCGCAGGCAGACCGCTTGTGATCGAGACCGGCAAGCTCGCCGGCCTTGCCAACGGCTCCTGCCTCGTCCGCTACGGCGAGACCGTCGTGCTGGCCTGCGCCACCGCGTCGGAAAAGCCCCGTGACGGCATCGACTTCCTGCCCCTCTCCGTCGATTTTGAGGAGAGAATGTACGCGGCGGGCAAGATCCCCGGCGGCTTCCTGCGCCGTGAGGGCCGTCCCGGCGAAAAGGCCATCCTGACCTCGCGCGTCATCGACCGCCCGATCCGCCCCCTGTTCCCGAAGGATCTGCGCAACGACGTGGCCATCACGCTGACCGTCATGGCAGTCGATCCCGACTGCTCGCATGAGATCGCCGGCATGATCGGCGCATCCATCGCGCTCTCCATCTCGGATATTCCGTGGAACGGCCCGATCGGCGGCGTCTTCGTCGGTATGGTGGACGGCAAGCCGGTCATCAACCCCACCAAGGCGCAGCGCGACGAGAGCACGCTGGAGCTGACCGTTGCCGCCACGATGGAGAAGATCGTCATGATCGAGGCGGGCGCAAAGGAAGTCTCGGACGACGACATGTACAACGCCATCATGCTCGCGCATGAGGAGATCAAGGGTCTGCTCGGCTTTATCAATGGCATCGTTGCCGAGATCGGCAAGCCGAAGTTTGCCTACCCCTCCTGCGAGCTGGATCACGATATGTTTGACGAGGTCTTCGCCTTCTGCGAGAAGGACCTCATGACCGCGCTCGACACCGACGACAAAAACGTGCGCGACGCGCGCATGGTGCCGATCCAGGACGCAATCGTCGAGCACTTCTCCGAGAAGTACCCCGACATCGCCGCCGTCATGGGCGAGCTGGTCTACAAGATGCAGAAGAAGATTGTCCGCCGCTGGCTGCTCGAAGACGGCAAGCGCGTGGACGGCAGACGCCTCGACGAGATCCGCCCGCTGGCAGCAGAGGTCGGCCTCATCAACCGCGTACACGGCAGCGGCCTGTTTACCCGCGGCCAGACGCAGGTGCTCACGATTGCAACGCTCGGCTCGATGGACGACAAGCAGGAGCTGGACGGCATCGACGACCAGACCGAGAAGCGCTACATGCACCACTACAACATGCCCGGCTATTCCACCGGTGAGGCAAAGCCCGCAAGAAGCCCCGGACGCCGCGAGATCGGCCACGGCGCGCTTGCAGAGCGCTCGCTCCTCCCGGTTCTCCCCTCTGTCGAGGAGTTCCCCTACGCCATCCGCTGCGTATCCGAAGTCGTCTCCTCCAACGGTTCGACCTCGCAGGCATCCGTCTGCGGCTCGACGCTGGCGCTGATGGACGCGGGCGTGCCGATTAAGGCGCCCGTCGCCGGCATCTCCTGCGGTCTGATCACCGAGGGCGAGCGCTGGATGACCATGATCGACATCCAGGGTCTTGAAGACTTCTACGGCGACATGGACTTCAAGGTCGCCGGTACGCACAAGGGTATCACCTCAATCCAGATGGACCTCAAGATCGACGGTCTGACCCCCGCCATCATCAAGGAAGCGCTGGCGGTCACCCACCGCGGCAGAGACTACATCATTGATGAGATTCTGCTGCGCGCGATCGACAAGCCGAGAGCGGACGTCTCCGAGTTTGCACCCAAGATGATCACGATGAAGATCAACGTGGACAAGATCCGCGAGGTCATCGGCACGGGCGGCAAGGTCATTCAGAAGATCGTTGCCGACACCGGCGCGAAGATCGACATCGAGGAGGACGGCTCGGTCTACATCTCGGCCGTCAACCGCGACAACGCATATGCCGCGCAGGAGATCATCGCGGGCATCGTCTTTGAGCCCACGGTCGGCGCGATCTACACCGGTAAGGTCACGCGCATCATCCCGATTGGCGCATTCGTCGAGTTTGCCCCCGGCAAGGAGGGCATGGTGCACATCTCCAAGATCGCCAAGGAGCGCATCGAGAAGGTGGAGGACAGGCTGGAGGTCGGCCAGACCGTCAAGGTCAAGTACCTCGGCACCGACGAGAAGAACCGCATGAACCTCTCGATGAAGGACGTCGAGCAGTAAGCAAAGCAAAAGCGGGGACGCACAGCGTTCCCGCTTTTTTGCTTTGCTGACGCCTCACCCGAAACGCCTCATCCACCGCCGCGGCGGTGGATGAGGCGTCTGTCATCTTTCATCTGTGCAGCAGCCTGCCGTCAGAATGCCGATGAACCGGCAAAGCTCGGCGCGGAAGTCGACCGGCGCGGGCGTGATGCCCGCGAGGGTGAGCGCCTCGCGGATGCGCGGGCTGCGGTAACAGATGCCGTTATAGCCGATGGCATGATACAGCACGGCGAGAAAGAGCGAATTGGCCTCCGCCGCCGAGATGCCGAGCAGATCGCCGAAGCGCGCGTTGACCACGGCGACGCGGTCGTAATAATTCCGCTTGAACGCGGCCAGCCGCTCCACGGTGACGTTGCTCTCGATGATTGAGCCAAGCATATCCGCATAGCGCAGGTAATCGGTGTGTGCGACAAGAATGCCCGCCCACACCTCGCAAAACACCGCACGCGTATAGCCGCACCCCGCCGGGAATGCCGCCGTGAGCGCGGCGAAATAGGCGTTCATCTTGTCGGCGCAGAGCTCGAGATAGATCTCCTCTTTGCTCGTCACATATTTGTACAGATTGGCGCGCGTCCAGGACAGCTGCGCGGCAATCGAGGACAGCGTGATCGTCGGATAGGGCTGCGACAGCGCCAGCGCATCCGCCGCCGCCTTGATCTCGTCCATGCGCGCCGTCTTCTGCGCGTCGCTCCGCGCCCGGATAAAGTCGTTCATCTGCGTCACCTGCATTTCTCTTTGTGAATCTTCTGTGATTTCTATTATAACCGTTTCTTTCCCTCTTGACAAGAGTCAATTTATATGTTATATTCGTTTTTAGTAACGATGTGTTTCTTATATAACACAGGGGGACAAGATCATGGCAGAAAAACAAACCGCAGGACACGACGCGCTCGGGACGTTCGCGCCCGCATTTGCGCATTTCAACGACGACGTGCTGTTCGGCGAGGTGTGGAGCCGCACCGACAAACTGTCGGCGCGCGACCGCTCCATCGTCACGGTGGCGGCACTGGTCGCGCAGGGACTGACCGACACGTCCTTTGCCTATCACCTCGCATCCGCGAAGCAGAACGGCGTGACGCAGACCGAGATCGCCGAGATTCTGACCCACGCCGCCTTCTACATCGGCTGGCCGAAGGCCTGGGCGGCCTTCCGCATGGCGAAAGAGGTCTGGAACGAGGGCGAAGCGCCCGCCGCGGATGCCAAAGAGGCACACGCACGGGAAATGCTCTTCCCCATCGGCGCGCCGAACGACGGTTTTGCGAAGTATTTCACCGGCAAGAGCTACCTTGCGCCGCTCTCGACATCGGGCGTCAGTATCTTCAACGTGACCTTTGAGCCGGGCTGCCGCAACTTCTGGCACACGCACGAGGCGACGCGCTGCGGCGGGCAGATCCTCGTCTGCATCGGCGGCCGCGGCATCTACCGCGAATGGGGCAAAGCGCCGCAGTCCCTGAACCCCGGCGACGTGGTGAACATCCCCGCGGGGGTCAAGCACTGGCACGGCGCGGCCGCGGACAGCTGGTTCTCGCACCTGGCCATCGAAGTGCCGGGCGAGGACGCGCACACCGAATGGTTTGACGCCGACACCGAAATCTGACGATGAAAATCCGAATCAAGCTTGCAAAGGAGTACCGAACCATGACAAAAAACATACTGATCCTCTCCACCTCGCCCCGCAGAAAGGGCAATTCCGCGGCGCTGGCCGAAGCCTTTGCCGAAGGCGCACGCGAAGCGGGCAGCCACGCGGAGATCGTCTCGCTCTGTGGAAAAAAGCTCGAATTCTGCCGCGGCTGCCTCGCCTGTCAGAAGACCGGGCGCTGCGTGATCGACGACGATGTGCGGAGCCTCCTGCCGAAGATCCACGACGCGGATGTGCTGGTCTTCGCCACGCCGATCTACTATTATGAGATGAGCGGGCAGATGAAGACGCTGATCGACCGCATCAACCCGCTGTTCGGCTCGGATTACCGCTTCACCGACGTGTATCTGCTGTCGGCGGCCGCCGAGGACGCAGCGGGCGTGGACGCCCGCGCCATCGAGGGGCTGGGCGGCTTTATCGACTGCTTTGCGCGGGCGCATTTTGCGGGCAGTGTCTTTGCAGGCGGCGTGACCGCCCCCGGCGAGATCGCGGGGCATCCCGCCCTCGCCGCCGCCCGTGAAATGGGGAGAAGAGCGTAAGCGCGGGAGCCGAAAAGGCACACAAGCTTTGTAGGGACCGGCGTCCTCGACTGTCCGGAAGCCTTCCTCCAAAGGGGAAGCGTGGACGGAAACAGGCTGCGCACTTCTCAGCCTTCCCCCTTGGGGGAAGGTGGTGCGTCAGCACCGGATGAGGGGTAGGATGCGCAAGCATCCGTCTGTGTAGTCTCGTTCTGTGCTGCTGATACGCCATTCTGCGAATGGCTACCCCTCATCAGTCAACTTCGACAGGATGTTTTTCGGTTTCGCTCGCGAAATCGTCGGTGTTCAGCCGACGAAGAAAAACGCCGCGAGACGCATTGCGTCTCGTACAGCTCTCCCCCAAGGGGGAAGCCTAAGAT
>CAKSLQ010000002.1 GCA_934467415.1 uncultured Eubacteriales bacterium | reverse complement strand
ACGCTCGCCTTTGCGGATCCCCATACGAAAATAAAAGACCACCGAATGGTGGCCTTTTATTTTGGCAGGGGCACAAAGGCTCGAACTCTAGACACGCGGTTTTGGAGACCGCGAAAAAAGTCCGAAAAATCGCATAAATACGCGATTCTTTTGAAAATGACATATATTCTGACATATAGAAACAGAAGAAAACGAGGCTTTGCCTTGTTTCGCCTGCGCTTTCTATTGCGATTTGCGCTATACTTATGAGCAAGGTAATTCAATTTGTGATTCTGAAGGTGCTGAAAACAACGCCATCCTTCAACGGGGACTTTATGTGCGAGGTCGCTCTGCCCAACCGAGAGATTTCTCTCGTGTATAACAAGGAGATTTTGCAGCGACTCGAAAACCTGATTCCCCAGTCCACGGCAATTTCCATTCAGGAGGCCATCTTCTCCGGCGACAACGCTCGATTGAAAGCGCAGATTCAGACATTGCTGATGCAGTCCGTGAGCTCCTTCGACACTGCCGGAGAGAACTTCTATCACGGCTTTATGTTGGGCCTGTGTGCCTTGATGAGCGGCGCTTTCTTGACCTCTAACAGGGAATCCGGAGACGGGCGTTATGATATTCAGTTGAAGCCCACGACGAAGCGGCTTCCCGGAATTTTGATTGAACTGAAGGCCGAAAAGGATTTGGACGACGAGAAGTTGAAAAGACTGTCTGAAACGGCATTGCAGCAGATTAACGACAAGAAATACGATGCCGAACTGACCGCCTCCGGTGTCAATACAATTTATAAGTATGGCGTGGCCTTCAGCGGGAAAAAGGGTGAAGTGGCGGTTGAATAAATAGAATTGCTTCAGCACAGTGGAAATGCATTGCTGTTCAATATCTATGTTGGATACTTGAGCCGGAAGAACGTTGTAAGTTTGGTACCCTGCCTCTGAAGACGACTAAAAGCAAAGCGTTTGCAGCCATTTCGGTTGCAGACGCTTTTTTCAAACAACCAACATATAGCTTTCAACAGAAACATCATTGCGCCAAAGGCTATATAAGACGCATGTTTCGCTGTCTGTTTGCTACATGTGGGCATTGCATAATTGCGTTTTCTACGAGTCGAAGTGTAAATCTTTGAAATTGATTTATACAATTGTAAAAGCGAATATTACAATGACAACATTCTTTGCATAATTTATACTAATCATAGAGGCGAAATCACAAGAATATGAGCAATTTTGCAACAAAACAAATCTGAAACACAAGGAGAATCAAAAATGAAAAACATGAAAAAAGTAATCGCGCTATTCCTCTGCTTTACAATGCTTTTTGCGTTGGTGTCCTGCTTGCCCGCAAAGCAAAACGGCGGACCCGAAAACAATCTGTCAGGCAAGAAAATCGAAATGGCGACCCAGACGGCGGGTAAATCAAATGAACTTTTGGTTAAGTTGATAGAACAGTTTAAGCAAGAAACAGGCATTGAGGTTGTCTTGACCTCCTACGACGCGAACGATTATGAGTCCGCGCTGAAAACGCGGATGGCATCGCAAGAGTTGCCGGATGTTTGGGAAACCCATGGCTGGTCTCGCATCCGCTACGGCGAGTATTTGTACCCGGTCAACAACGAGCCATGGTACGAAAGTGAAAATGAGTTTGCAAAAGGCATTCTGACCGGCGAGGGCGACACGGCATATGCGCTGATGATCTCATCGTCTATTATGGCCGTTGTCTGTAACAAGACGGCCTGCGATGCGATAGGTATTGATGTCTATTCCATTGAGACGCTTGACGACTTTACCGCAGCCTGCCAGAAGGCGGTTGATGCAGGTATTGTTCCGATGGTTAACCACAAGTCGGCAGGAGACTTGGCGCACATTGCCGGCGCTTTTACAACCTATGACGATGCGCTTAGCAGCAACATGCAGGCACAGCTGGACGGCACCTGGGATTGGGAAGACATTATGCTTGAGCTTGACTACTTCTCCAACCTGATTGATATGGGCGCATACTGGGAGGATCGCTCCACGATGGACAGCACCGCTGAGATTGAGCGTCTTGCCAACGGAAAGTCCCTGTTTTATTTTGCCAACAACAGCGGCTATGTCGGTCAGTTGCATGATTTGAATCCGGATGCGGAATTTGTCATGATTCCGTTCCCGTCTGTCAGCAAAACCGCCAAACGCTATGTTGCGGGCGGCGAAGGCTATGCAGTCGGCATCAACAAGGATACAGAAAATCTGGACGCAGCGCGCGCATGGCTGACCTACCTGTCCAAAAACGGCGGTGCGGTGGCACAGAGCTATACCGGTATCTCTTGCATCTCTACAATCCCGAGAGACGAGAGCGACTACGGCGCAAATTCGGCGTATGCTATGCTTGAAAAATATCCCAATTCCGAATATGTAAATATGTGGGACCGTGAGTATATGCCGAGCGGCATGTGGGGCGTATTCGGTGTGGCTGTCGGCATGTTGTACGCAGATAATTCCAAAGAGAACCTTGTTGCAATCAAGGAATTCCTGCGTGAGAATTATGTCGAAAAGTACGCAGCAGCACATAACTGATTCATAACATTTGTAATTACATAAACCGGTATTCGAAAGAAAGTGAAGACGGTTGTCTTTGCTTTCTTCGGATGCTGCGGTCAAAGATTTGATTATGATACAAAAAAATTTGAACAACGGCGCCCTTCGGGCGGTCAACTACACAGCAGATCTTGTAACCCTCAGCTTGCTGTGGCTTGTTTGTTCATTCCCTGTGTTGACAGTCGGCATGACCAGTGCGGCACTGTTTCACACCTATGAAAAAGTGCTTATCGGTAAGGAAGGGCGGGTTATTTTGGTTTTCTTTCGCTCATGCAAGGACAATCTTCGGATTGCGTTGCCGATTGGAGCCGTACTGACGCTGATGAATGCCGCCCTGCTGTTTTTCTGGTGGGAAAGCACGCGCGAAGGCTCGCCGATTCCTGCGCTGCCGATCGTATTGAGCCTGCTTTTGCTTTTGAGTATACAGTGCTATTTTTACCCGTTGACAGGTCATTACTGTCTGAATGGTAAACAGGCAATCGCACTTTCCATGCGCATGGCTTTTGCGCATTTTCCGCAGACCTTGCTTTTGCTTGCTTTGCAGGCTGTTTGTGCGGCGGCAGTCATCCTGTACCCCCCGCTTGTAGTTATTCTGCCTGCCGCTGAAACGGCATTGGCGGAAAAAGTCCTGATGCCTTTGTTCAGACGGTATATCCGTATTCCCGATGCTTCCGTTCCGGACGCAATGGCGGAGTAAAGACTGGAGGAAACCATTTTGCAGAAAAAGAGAAAGAGAATGCTCCTGTGCATCACAATCCCGGGCATTCTGATGATGATTACATTTGTATTTATTCCGTTGCTAAACGGCAGCCGAATTGCGTTTTTTTCATGGAATGGGTACAGTAAAAATATGAGATTTGTGGGGCTTGAGAATTTTGCCGCCCTGCTCAAAGATTCTTATCTGCCAAGAACCACGCTCAACACCCTGATATACGGTATTGGTAGCTGCCTACTGCAAAATGTCCTCGGTATGCTGCTTGCGCTGTTTGTCAATCAGAAATTTCGAGGACGGAATGCGGTTCGTGCAATCGTTTATATGCCGATTATGATTTCGGCGTTTATCATGGGAAAGATTCTGTCATCCATGTTTTCTTTCGACAACGGCGTTCTGAATGATATCGTGAATCTGTTCGGACACGAAAATATTTACTGGATGAAAAACAGCTGGGCAGGCGTAGCGATCATTACGCTTGCAAATACCTGGCAGTATGTCGGACTCTGTATGCTGGTTTATCTTGCCGGGCTACAATCGATCCCAGCAAGCTACGTGGAAGCTGCAAGAATCGACGGCGCAAGTAGCGTACAGACTTTCTTCCATGTCAAGTTGCCGCTATTGGTTCCGTCTATTACAACCTGCGTCGTTACGAATTTGATCAACGGTTTGAAGCTCTATGAATTGGTTGTCGGTTTGACAGGGGGCGGACCGAATCGCTTGACCATGTCGTTGTCACAGTATATTCAGCTTTTATATTTTGACGATGAAAAAGCAGGATATGCATCTGCGGTTGGTGTCTTCATGTTCTTTTTGATTATGCTGATTGCGTTGCCCATCAACAATTACTTGCGAAACCATTTGGATGATGAGGAGGAGCGCACGTGATAAATCAACAGTATTCTGCCGCACAGAAAGCCGGTATTGTTCTGATTAGTGCTTTGCTGATTCTCCTATATTGTTTTCCGCTGTATCTACTGATTAATGTTTCGCTCCGTGACTATCAGGATTTGAGTTCCCGGCTTGCATTAACGAAGAATCCCATATTTGACCATTATGTCAGAATTGCGTCGGATCCACTCTTTTGGACGGCCCTGAAGAATACGATTCTGCTGTTTGTGCTGGATGTGTTGATTCTGATTCCGATTGCAAGCCTTGCAGGTTACGGTCTTTCGCGCTCCAGCGGTTTTGTGGTACGTAGCATACGGACGATGAACGTTCTGATTATGATGATTCCCGGGACGGCTCTTTTGGTGGGTACATACTCGCTGATGGTAAAGTTGCGGCTCACAAACAGCATTCCCGGGCTTGCTCTGCTCAGCGCTGGTACTGGTATGACGAGTACCATGTTCTTCTATACGACATTTACAAGCATGATTCCGGTCGAACTGGATGAAGCTGCATCTATCGACGGCGCAGGAGTCATACGAACCTATTTCAGCGTAATCTTCCCGCAGCTGAAGGCGATCACAATCACACGAATTATCAGTGTTTTGACCGGCTGCTGGAATAGCTACCTGATGCCGATGTACGTGTTGACAAAAGCAGAACGCTTTACGTTGCTGCTCTATGTCCGCAAACTTTTCAGCGGTATGATGAATATCCCCAATGTTCCGCTTGCGTATACGGGCTGTTTATTCATGATTTTGCCGATTTTGGTATTTTATTTCGCTATGCAGAAATATATTATCGGCGGTCAACTTGACAGCGCTGTTAAGGGGTAAAAACAAAGAAAGCGGTGCGCAGCCATATAAGAACGAATCTGCCGACAGCATTTGGCTGCCGGCAGATTCGTTCTTATATGGCTTTCTTAGGCGTTTTTTTGGATGTTGCGGCTGACATATTTTCTGACATATAAACTGACATAAAAAATCCGAAAAAAACGGGAAAATACGGGCGCAAAACAGCGAAAAGCTGTCAGACCGGTAGTCAAAAAAATTCGAGGTGCAATATCTTGTCCGATATTGCGCCTCGAACCCTAAATATAGCAGGGGCACAAACGGCTCACGCGCGGGGCGCTATGTGTTTTCCGTGGGAAAACACGCTCGCCTTTGCGGATCCCCATACGAAAATAAAAGACCACCGAATGGTGGCCTTTTATTTTGGCAGGGGCACAAATGGCTCACGCGGCGCATGGCGCCGCTATGTGTTTTCCGTGGGAAAACACGCTCGCCTTTGCGGATCCCCATACGAAAACAAAAGACCACCGAATGGTGGTCTTTTATTTTGGCAGGGGCACAAAGGCTCGAACTCTGGACACGCGGTTTTGGAGACCGCTGCTCTACCAACTGAGCTATACCCCTATCGGTGCAGGTTTGATTCCGCGGTGCGCGCTTGCAGCGAACCAAGCCATGCTGGAGCGGGTGACGGGAATCGAACCCGCACGGCCAGCTTGGAAGGCTGGAATTCTACCATTGAACTACACCCGCAGAATCAACGCTTGATTATTGTATCACACGGATGGGTGCGTGTCAAGCGTTTTTTGATTTTTCTTCCGCTTTTCAGGCGGACCTTCGGCGCGTATGGGCAGTGCTCATCCATTCGCCCTCAGCGCGGCAAAGACATCGGCGCGCAGAGCGGATTTCGGCTGCGCTGCAAACAGGCGGGCGGCCGCCGGGGTGAGCGGCAGGCGGAGCGGCGCGTGCCGATGCGGCGGGGAGGGGAGCAGGCCGTTTGCAATCGCGTAGCCGACCGCGGCCTCGTTCTTCTGCCTTTGCGTCATGACCGTCTTCGGCACGGGGGCGACGAGGTGCGCAAATTCCAGGTTCGTCATCGCGCGGCCGAGCTTCACGGTGTTGTCGCTGTAGGCGACCGGCTTTTCCTTCGCAAGCGCGGCAACCTTGGCATAGAGCGGGTGCGTCGGCAAAAGGTCGGCAAACATCGAATGCTCTGTCAGCTCTTCGACGCTGACCACGCGATAGCCGTAGCTTTTAAGCAGCTCGAGCTGCTTCGGCAGCGCGAAGGCGACCGGCGTGCGGTGCAGCATGTTGCAGCCGTCCTTCTGAAAGATGATCTGCCCGCAGAAGACGTCCGGGTCGGCTTCCAGCGCGCGGCGCATCGGCTCGACCATGGCGCTTATCTCGTCCTCGAGCGTCGCGCCGGGCAGCCAGCCTGCGCCGTCGAAGCTTGCCGCCATGTAGGCGTAGCCGAGCGCGTCGTAAACGTCGTAGGACGTATAGCCGCCGCGGATGTTGTCCACATAGTGCGGCGGGCGCGCCATCGTCATGGCGTAGCCGTACTGTTCTTTCATGAGGCTGTCCAGCCGCGAAAGGTCGGCGAGGACCGCGTCGGCGCCGTCGAGCGTGGTGCGCTTGCCGTAGACCCACGCCTTTTTGCCGAAGAGCAGGTGGCGGTAGCCGTGGTTGGTGATCTGGTGTCCCTCGTCCAGCATACGGCGGATCAGCCGCCCCGCATGCACGGCGCCGCCGTGCGCGTCCTTGCCGTAGGCGGGGTAGTGGTCGAACCGGACGCCGCCCCATGCGGGTGTGCCCGCGTCGCCGCAGGTGTCTGGGTAGTTCTCGCTCGTGTCGCCGATCACGTCAAACGTGCCGTGCGCACCGTAGGCCGCGAGGGTGTCCAGCAGCACATCGGTGAGCGAACGTCCGCCGAAGCTGTCCGGTTCGCAGGGCAGGTCGTAGGGCCCGTCGTCAAAGGTCATGGCGCAGATGCGCTCGGTCGTCGCCACCCGCTCGATGCGGCGGGTCCTCGAGACGAACGGCTTCGGCTTTGCCAGTTTGCCGAGGCGGCGCTTGACCTGTTTTGCCAGTGCAATCAGCTGTGTCATTTCCGAAACATATCCTTTATCGTAAGATAGCAGAGGAGCGCCGCCGACTTCAGCGTCCGGCGCGCGCCGAGCTTCTGCTTTTTCGCCTTTGTGAGCTGGGAGAGGGCAATGTACCGCCGCGGACTGCGCACGCCCGCGGGCTTTGCGCCCGCCGCCAGCGCCGCGCGGAGCGCGTCGGCGGTGCAGGGGCAGTCTGTCTCGATATACGCGTTCCCCACCTCGGCCCCGCGATGCGCGTCGCTGCCCGCCGTGACGCAGGCGATGCCGTGCGCCGCGGCAAACCGTGCCGCTGCCGCGTTCGCGCCGCCGTGCTTGTAGTCGGCACGGCTGTTGAAGACCTCGATGCCGTCAAGGTGCGGGAGCAGCGCTTCGATCTCGCGCGCCCGCGCGGGAAAATCGCCCGCCTGCTCAAACGGGTGCGCCAATATCGCAAGCCCGCCCGCCGCGCGGATCTCCGCCGCCGCGTCGGCAAACGGCAGCCGCCCGCCCGCGGGCGGCTCGGCGATGGGGCGGGTGAGGAACAGCCCGAGCAGATGCCCGCGCTCGGTGCTGTATTCGATGGCGGGGATGAACAGCACGCCGCCCTCGACCTTGGCGGGAAAATCGCCCGCCTGCGGGCTTTTGTCGTGGTCGCAGAGCGCGACGGCGGCGACGCCCTTCGCCTTTGCCGCGGCGGCAATCGCCGCACGGTCAAGCACGCCGTCGTGCGAGCGCGCCGAATGCACATGCAGGTCGGCTCTCATGCGTTTCGCCCCCTTTTCAGCGCATTTTTCAGATAGACGCGGAACGGCTTCGGATCGCCGCGCCGGCGGAGCGCCTCGCGCACGCGGGGCGACAGCAGGTCGCGAAGCCCGCCGAGCGCCGCGCCGATGCGCCCCTTTTTGAGGAGGGACAGGCAGGCGGCGGCGTCGTTCAACAGGAAGAGCATCCGTCTGCCGCGCACATAGTCGGTGTCCGGCGCGGCAAAGCGCTCGCCTGCGGCGGCACGCGCCCAGACCTCGGCAAAGCGGCTGCCCGCCGCCAGCGTCATGGGGAAGCTGCCCCACACGCGCGGGTTGATCTCGAGCAGCTTGTAGCCGTCCTCGGGATTCCCCTTGAACTCGACCATCGCCACGCCGACAAAATGCAGCGCGCGGAGCAGGCGGAGCGCCTCGTCAACGAGATGCGCGTCGTAGAAGCTCTCACAGCAGGTGGACGGCCCGCCGCTTATCGGGTACTCGCGCACGCGGCGGTGGCAGAGCACGGCGGCGGGATTGCCGTCCTTGTCTAAGACGGCGCAGACGCCCACGCCCTCTCCGGCGATGTAGGCTTGCACCACGGGCGTGTCATCGTAGGCCTGCATCTTGGCGTAGACGGCGGCAAATTCCGCCGCGTCGTTTGCGCGGGCATAGCGCTTCCCGGCTTTCAGCCCGAGCTTTTCGCCGCAGCGCGGCTTGACGATGACGGGAAAGGCGTCCGGCGCGCCCGTATAGGTTTTCGGTGTCGGCACGCCGACCTCGGCGGCAACGCGCTGCACGACTTCCTTGTCGTTGGCGGCGTCCAGCACGGCGGCGGGCGCGACCAGTGTCTTTGCAAAGGTATCGAAGCGCGCCTGCTCACGCGCGATGAGCACCGTGGTTTTCGCGCCTGCGGGGAGCAGCACCGGCACTTCGGGGCAGGCGCGGCAGACCGATTCGAGCGCGTCGAGGTAGGCGGGTTCGTCCACTTTGGCGTCGATCTCATGGCACGCCGCCGCGTAGCGCGAGTGGAACGCGGGCGGGTCTGTCGCCATGTCGCGCGAATGGCAGAGGATCAGCGTATGCCCCGCCTCGCCGAGCGCCTGCACCAGGCTCACCGCCGCGCGGTATTCGCAATCGGTCACAACGATGTACATCCGCATTTCCTCCGTAGAATCAGATACCCTATCATACCATATTTCCCCGTGCGTGTCAATTTGAATCCGACAGCAAAAAAAGACTTCCGCCGGGGAAGTCTTTTGTCGTGCGGGAAAGCGGAACAAGCGGCGCTGTCAGATCGGGTCGGCGCTGCCGCCGAACAGCTTGGCATAGGCGGACGGCGTATAGCCGGTGGCCTTCTTGAATGAGCGGGAGAAGTGATACACACTGGAAAAACCGGTCTGCTCGGCGATCGCCGTGACGGAGAGATATTCGCTGTGCAAGAGGCTCTCCGCCTTCTTGATGCGCAGATTCTGGATATACTGCTTCGGCGAGGTGTCGTACTTTTCGCGGAACATGCGGCGGAAGTAGACCTCGCTGATCAGCGCCTTCTCGGCAAGCATCCGGTTGGTCAGGCCCGGGTCGGTGAAGTGATCCTCGAGATAGTGTACGGCGGGGCGCAGCACGTCGTAGCTCTTGCCCTCGGCGGCGTGCAGCTTCTCCTTGTAGATGCGGTTGAGAATGCCGTAGAAGGTCCTCATATTGCTGAGAAACTCGTTCGGCGGCTTGATGAGCGCGGTTTTCTCCATCTTCTGATACTCGGCCATGTAGGCCTCGGTGCCCGCGATCTCCAGACTGACAAAGCCGTCCGGCGCAAACGTGTCGGCTGCGTAGAAATTGATCAGCGGAAATTCGCCCGCCTCCGTGCAGGCGGAGGTGTAGGTTGCCCCCATCGGCAGGATCAGCGCATGGGTCGTATCCGAGACAAATTCGCGCCCGCCGTGGTAGTAGACCATTCTGCCGCTTTTGGCAAAGCAGAGCGCGTGCGTGCGGCGGTTTGTGATGCGGCGCTCCTCAAAGCGGGGGTTGACCACCGTGACCACACTGCCGAATTTCGTCACAACGAGGTTTGCAATCGCGTCCATTCCGTACTCCTTTGCGTTTGTGAGATCTCCTTGAAACCTTTATATCATTTTTGTTAAAGCGGCGCAAGATGCGCGGGCGGATATGACAGAAAAAGTATCATGTTTTGCAAAACAGTGTCGCTTTTCCCATTGCAGCACGGCGGCTTCGGATGATACACTGCAGATACGGGGCGCATCCGCCGGATCGGCCCGTGCGTCTGCGGGCGGAGAAGCATGGCGCGGGTCGCCGCCGCCCCGGACGAACAGCAGAAAACACGCGCACCCTGCGCATACGGAGGCATCGGAATGAAACCGAGTTTTGCAGATTTCAAGCGTCCGCCGCTCGTCGATATGATCATCGTCGAGACGCCGACGCAGTTTGTCACCAATGTACACAACGCCATCTATGACGGGGCGGACGCCTTCGGCTTTCAGATGGAACGCCTGAAGCCCGAATTCCGCACCGAGGAGACGCTGACGAAGATGTTCTCACACCTCGGTGACCGCCCGCTCTACATCACCAACTACCGCGGCGCCTACAACCATGAGATGACCGAGGAGGCGCGGCTGGATGAGCTGAAGCTGGCGCTCCGCTGCGGTGCGTCGCTCATAGACATCACGGGCGACACCTTCGATCCCGTGCCGGGGGAGCTGACGAAGAACCCCACGGCGATCGAAAAACAGAAAAAATTTATCGACGAAGTCCACGAAATGGGGGGACAGGTGCTGATGTCCTCGCACATCTTCAGATTTTTGCCCGAGGAGGAGGTGCTGGCGGTCGCGCTCGAGCAGCAGAGCCGCGGCGCGGACGTCGTCAAATTTGTCACCTGGTCGGACACCGAGGAAGAGCTGATGCAGAACCTCGTCACGATCCGCGCGCTGAAGCGTGAGCTGAAAGTGCCGTTTCTGTTCCTCTCCGGCGGGCGCTACTGCCGCCTGCATCGCGCCATAGGGCCGTACCTCGGCGTCTGCTGCTGGCTGTGCGTCGAGAGCTACGACACCTTCTCGTCGCGCGAGCAGCCGCTCCTGCGCGCGATGCACGCCGTGGTCGAGAATCTCGATCTGACCGTGCCGCGCCCGCTTGACTTCTGAGCCTGCACATCCGCTTTCTTCTCTCTTTCTTTTTCGCCGTGCGGACGGCGGCCCTGCCCGTTTTGCGCGGGCAGGGTTTTGCTTTAAAAAAGAATCGGTTTTGCCAAAAGTGAATCGGAATTATCATTGCAAGGCGCGTGTCGGATTTGCTATACTGAAGCTGAACCGAAATGCGGGCTGTCGCCTCTTTCTGCGCGCAGATGGCGGTCCGCTTTTTCCGAAAGGATGGTATACACGCATGAACAAAAGGACAAAACGCCGCTTTGCGGTCTGCTTTGCCGCTTTTCTGCTGCTCTTTGCCGCATGGTCGATCTCGGCGGCGGGGGAAACGGTCTATCTCGACGCGGCGCGCGGCAGCGATGCAAACAGCGGGATGCGCGCGGATGCGGCACTGGCCACGCTGGACGCGGCGATCGGCGCCGTAAAGGGCGGCGGACGGATCGTTCTGCTGTCGGATTATACAATCCGCACGCACTATACCGAGCCGCAGCATGACGGCGAGATTGTCATCACGGCGAAGGACGGTGCGCGCGACACCGGCGCGAAGCTGATCTTCGACGTCGCGGGCGAGACGCATTATCGTCTGTCGGGTGCGACGACCTTCCGCGATCTCGGCATCACACTGAAAAACTTCGTGATGTTTACGGCGCAGTTCAATCCGCTCACCTTCGACACGGGGCTGACGGTGGAAAACGGCGAAAAATATGCCTTTGTCATCGGCGGCTATCAGACGCCGGAAAGCACCGATCTTGCCGCCGGTCTCGATGCGCACGTCACGGTGCGGAGCGGCGCGTTTTACAAGCTCTGCGGCTTCACCCGCACCAAGGGCGCGGGCACGATGACCTATACCGGCACGGCGTACATCACGATCGAGGGCGGCTCGGTGCGCGACGTCTACGGCGGCTCACTTTATAACCATTATGCGGGCAGCGCCGCGGTGACGGTCACGGGCGGCAGCATTGCCACACTGTCGGCGGGCGGCGACGGCACGCGGCGCCTGAACGGCGACGCCGCGATCACGGTCGCGGGCGGTACGGTCGGCAGCATCACGGTCAACAACGTCGTCGGCAACGCCGCCGTCACCCTGACGGGCGGCCGGGTCGGCAGCCTTGCGGTGACCTATGCGTCGGACGCGGTGAAAAAGCTCCATGCGGCGGCGGGCGCGAAAAATACGCTTGCGCTGAACACGCTGCTCTGCACGGCGGCGCAGCGCGAAGCGTTTGTAAAGGATTTTGACAGTGTGGAGAATCTGGCGACTGCCTATGTCGCCCCGGCGGCATTCGGCGGCGGCACGCGCGCGGATGACCCGACCTCGTTCTCCCGTGCGTTCGGGCTGCTGCGGGAGACGGGCGGCCGGATCGTGGTGACGGGCAAGTGCTACGCCGATCTTGCGGCGGACGTCGGCAGCCTCGGCGGTGCAGTCATCGTGACGGGCGCGGACGGCGGCGAGCTGAATTTCGGCACGAATGCGGCGCTCCGCTTTGCGGGCGACCTCACGTTTGAAAACATCACATTGCGGCAGAGCGGCAGCCTCGCGCTCACGGTTTCGGACGGCACGCTGACCATGGGCGGCGGCGTGATTGCCCACGGCCGCGTGGACCTTGCCGGGGCGGGTGCGCGCGCGGCGCTTATCGTGCGTTCCGGCAGCTACGGTACGGTCACGGTCGGCACGGGCGCCGGTGACTACAGTCTGTATCTTGCGGGCGGCAGCATCGACACGCTGCGCTGTACGGGCGCTTCGGCGGCGAAGTCGGTCACGATTGCCGTGACGGGCGGCAGTGTCACGCGCCTTGCGGCGGCGGATAACTGCGTGACCGACGCGCTCGGCATCGCTCTGCGCGGCGGCAGCGTCGGCGCGGTATCGCTCGGCGGCGAGACCGCCGCCGTCACGCTGGAGCTCGGCGCGGCCAAGGTCGGCGCGCTCACGGCCGCATCCTATCTTGCAAAGGGCACGCTGCTCACCGAGGCGGGCGCGGACAGCGCACTGGCCGCCGGGGCGGCGAAACAATTCGCCGTGCGCGAAACGGCCAACGTGATTTACCTCGCCGATGGCGGCAGCGGCGACGGACGGAGCGCCGCTTCACCCGTCGGCGACCTCAACCATGCGATTGCGCTGCTCGGCGGCGACGGTACGGTGGTGGTCTGCGGGCGGTATACGCCGGGCAGCGCCTATACCGTCCGGACGCAGATCGGCAAGCTGACGCTGACGGCAAAAGACCGCACGACGGATTATCGCACCGCGGGCGCATGCATCGTCATGAACGGCACGCTCGCGCTCGGCGGCGAGACCCGTATGGAATCGCTTGCATTCACCGCGGGCGGCACATCCACGATTTACGCCAAGGGCTATCCGCTCACGATCGGCGACGATGTGGACACCACGCTCACGGACGGCAACGCGGGGTATATTTCACTGGTCGGCGGGCACAACCTCCTCTTCACCTCCTATACGACAAACCTCACGGTGAACAGCGGCAACTGGTTCAACATCCGCGCGGGCTATAACACCACGCGGCTCATCACGCGCGGGGTACACGCAGCGCTGACGATCAACGGCGGCACGATCCACGGCTATGTGGCGGGCGGCTCGCGCGGCAGCACGGGCGGGAGCGTGGACATCACGGTGAACGGCGGTGAAGTGCGGCGCGGCATCTTCGGACTGTACGAGGAGGACGGCGCGGGCTACCGGCTGGACTACGATGTGACCGTCACGGTGCGCGGCGGCGTCATCCACGGCGCGATCGCGCCCGCCAAGGGGCTGGGCACCACGCTGCACGGCAATTTCACCTTGAACATCGAGGGCGGCTCGTTCGGGCACCTGACGGATCTGCGCGGTGCGCAGGACTTCGGCGGCGACATGACGAGTACGCTGCATGTGGCGGACAGCGTTGACCTCGACCGCGCGGAGAGCGGCACGCTGGAATTTACAAACTACCTGCGGCAGAACAACGCCGATCCGTACATCTTCTATTACAACGGCTTCTATTATTACACCTGCACGGGCGCGACCTCCATCAACCTGATGAAGGTGGCCAATATCGCGGACATCAAGACGGCGGCGCCCTATACCATCCTCGAATCGACCGAGGGCAAGAACTTCTGGTCGCCCGAGATCCACTATTTCTCGGCGGCGGATGTGGGCGAAGCGAACGCGGGCTGGTACATGTTCATCGCCTACGACGACGGCACGACGGCAAACCAGCGCCAGCATGTGGTCAAGTGCCTCGACGGCGACAATCTGCTCGGCCGCTGGGGCGACCCCGTGACCGGCGAGGTGAACAAGCCGCGCCGCCTGAACTTTGCAAGCCACCCCGAGATCAACCGCGACATGCTCTGCGGCGGCACCTCGGTCATCCGCATCGGCGGCGTACCCTATCTGACCTACGTCAGCGAGGAGGGGCGCGGCACGGCGGACTTCCACCAGACCATCAACATCATCCGGTTTGAAAACCCGTGGACGGCGGTCGGCGACCCGACCATCATCTGCGTGCCGGAATACAAGTGGGAGATGGGCGGCTACGGCGAGAGCACGACAAACCCGGGCAGCTGGTATCCCAAGGTGGTCGAGGGCGCGGCGGCGGTCTACGGCGAGGGTGGGGAAGTCTACCTCATGTACACCGGCAGCGGCTACTGGACGGTCTACTATCAGCTCGGGTACCTGAAATTCACGGGCGGCGATCCGCTCAACGCGAAGAACTGGGTGAAGAATCCCGAGCCGGTCTTCTCGCGCTCCGAAACGGTCAACGGCTGCGGCCACGCCTCCTATATGACCGACGCGGACGGCACGAAGTGGGCGTGCTACCACGCTTACCTCGGCAAGGACACCTCGTCGAAGCGCAATTCCTTTATCGAACCCTACTATGTCGGCGCGGACGGCGTTGCCATCGGCAACCGCTCGGGGCATCCCGCACCGCTCGACACGGTTTATACGACAAACATCAACAAGACCCCGCTGCGCGCCAAAATTTCGGGCTTTGACCGCGTGGATGCGAAGTGAGAACGGAGGAAACAGGATGAAAAAATTCGGCTTTGCCCCGCTTCTGCTTGCTATTTTCCTCTGCCTTCTGCTGCCCGCGGCGGCGAAGGACATCGGCAGCGCGGACGCGCTCGTCTCGCTGATGAACGATCCCGCCGCATGGAGCGGCGACTGGACGCTCACGGCGGACATTGACCTCACGGGGAAGACACAGTCCCCCATCGGCAATTACGAAACGCCGTTCACCGGCAGCTTTGACGGCGCGGGACATACGGTTTCCGGCCTGCACATCGCCGCCGGGGAGGCGGCCGGGCTGTTCGGCGTCACCGAGGGGGCGGCGGTGCGAAACCTCACGGTTGTCGGCCGCGTAGAGAACACCTTTGCGGCCGAAACGGCCGAGACCCGCGTCGAGGGGCGCTATCCCGGTACGGGCGGCCTCGTCGGCATCGCCCTCTCCGGCACGACGATCGAGAACTGCACGAGCCGCGCGGCGGTCAAGGGGTACGGCAACGTCGGCGGCCTCTGCGGCGTGGTCTACAACTTCGGGCTTGCAGGTGTGCGCATCGACGGCTGCCGCAGTGAGGCGGCGGTCGAGTCGCTCCGCGGCAACGCGGGCGGTCTCCTCGGCAGAATCTACACGGCGTCGGCGGCATTCCCCGCCGTGGTCGTTTCAAATTCGGTCAATACCGCCGATCAGACGCTCACCGCAGAGGATCGCAGCCGCCTCGGCGGCATTGTGGGCTACATCCGCGCCGAGGCAGGGCTTGTCCTCCTCGAAAACTGTGAAAACACCGGCAGCATCACCGCGAAGAACAGCGGCGCGGAGCTTGCCGACTACCCGTTTGCGGGCGGCATTCTCGGCCGCGCCGAGCTGACGGGCGACGTCTCGTCGGCGCTGCGCCTCGTCAACTGCAAAAACAGCGGCGCGGTGGAGAGCAGCAAATACGCGGGCGGCATCGCCGCCTACATCAATCGCGCGGCGGCCTGCACCGACACCGCGACCGCACTTTACGCCTGCGAGAACCGCGGCAGCGTCCGCGGCGGACAGTGGGCGGGCGGTCTCGTCGGCTACAGCGAGAGCCGGGCGGCGGCGTCTCCCCGCACGGCGGTGTCAAACTGCTTGAATGCGGGTGCGGTCGAGGCGGGCGAAGCTGCGGGCGGTCTCATCGGCCGCGGCTATGGCTTTGACCTTGCGGACTGCATCTCGCTCGGCGGCGTGACCGCGCCCACCGCAGGCGCGCTGATCGCCAAAACCGAGGGCGCGGAGTGCAGCATTTCGCATGTGCGCTATGCGGACGGCATCGCGGCGTCGATTGTCGGCGCGGGCGACAAGCACGGCACGCCGACCGATACGGCGGCGGTCGCCGCAAGCAATCTCGCAAACCCCGCGTCTTTCGCGGGCTTTGATTTTGAAACCGTCTGGAAGACCGGCGCGTCCGCGCCCGCGCTGCGGGAAAGTCCCGCGCGCTTTGCCAGGGTGCGCGCGTACACGGACAATTTCGCGGACGTGAAGTCCGGCGAATGGTTCTTTGACTACGTCGGGCTTGCCTATGCCTACGGGCTGGCCAACGGCACGAGTGCGTCGGCGTTCTCGCCGCACGGCAGCTTCACGGTTGCACAGGCGCTGACCGCCGCCGCCAACATCCACACGGCCTACTTCGGTACAAGCGTACCGAAGGCGTATGCGGGGCAGGCGTGGTATGTGCCGTATGTCGAATACTGCATCCGTTACGGCATCGTCGCGCGCGGGCAGTTTGCCTCCTACGATGCAAATATCACGCGCGGCGAGATGGCGGCGGTGTTTGCCGCCGTTCTCCCTGCCAAGGTTTATGCGGCGCGCCGCGACGGTATGCCGCCGGATGTCGCGGCGACGCTTGACTGCTACGGGGCGGTGAAAAAGCTCTATGCGGCGGGCATCGTCGGCGGCGACGCGGGCAGCGGCCGTTACCGCCCCGGCGACAGCATCACCCGCGCGGAGGCGTGCGTGATTTTCACGCGCATCTGCGCCGCCGCAAAACGCATCGGTTAAGATCAAATCCGAAAAGGAGTATCTATCATGAAGAACATCGGCATTCGCATTCTGACCGCTCTGACCCTTGCCTTGCTGCTTGCCTTTGCGGCAGCGGCGGCGGGCGAAACCGTCATTTCGGACGCGGCGTCGCTCGCGGCGCTGATGAACGACCCCGCCGCATGGGGCGGCAGCTACAAGCTCGGCGCGGATATTGACCTCGCCGGCAAAGCGCAAAGCCCCATCGGTACATATGAGACGCCGTTTACCGGCAGCTTTGACGGCGCGGGACACACCGTGAAGATCGACATCAGGGCGGACGGCACGGCGGGTCTGTTCGGCGTCTGCGAGGGTGCGGCGATCCGCAACCTCACGGTGGACGGCAGCGTGGCAAACAGCTTTGCCGCGACCGACGCCGAGACCAAGATCGACGATAAATACCCAGGCACGGGTGCGCTCTGCGGCGTCGCCCTCTCGGGCACGACGATTGAAAACTGCACGGCGCGCGCCGCGGTCAAGGGACCCGGCAACGTCGGCGGGCTTGTCGGCGTGGTTTACAACTACGACGCGCGGACGGTCACGCTGAAGAACTGCACGGGCGACGCGGAGATCACCTCCGCGCTCGGCAACGCGGGCGGCCTCGTCGGCCGCATCCAGACGGCCTCCTCCGCGTCGCCCGCCGTGCTGGTCAGCGGGTGCGAGAACCGCGCGGATGTGCAGTCGGTCTCCGAGGACCGCAACCGCCTTGCCGGAATCGCGGGCTATGTGCGCACCGAGGCAGGTGAGATCTGCTTTGTGGCGTGTGTAAACACGGGCAACCTCACGGGCGCCAACAGCGGCGCAAAAGGCTCCAACAACCCGTTTGTCGGCGGCATCGCGGGGCGCATCGAGGCGGTCACCGACGCGACGGCCGCCGTGCGCATCCTCGACTGCAAGAACAGCGGCAAAATCGAAAGCTCGCATCATGCGGGCGGCATCACCGCCTACATCAACCGCTCGGATAAGGCAACGAAGACGGCAAGCGAGATCGTCGGCTGCCTCAATACCGGCGCGGTCAGCGGCCCGTCCCACGCGGGCGGCATTATCGGTTATTCGCAGAACCGCTGCGGCGCGGATGTACGTTCGGCGGTGAAGGACTGCGAGAACCGCGGCGCGGTCTCCTCCTCGGCCTGTGCCGGGGGACTGGTCGGCCGCTGGTACGGCTTTGACATCCTGACCTCGTACAGCAGCGGCAAGGTCACGGCGGACAGCCTTGCGGGCGGCATCGCGGGCAAGGCGGAGGGCGAGGTCTTCTGTGAGACGAATGCGGTCTACCTCGCGGGCAGTGCGGACGCCGCCGTCGGCGAGAGCAACCCCATCTGCGTCGAGATGGCGGCATCCGCGGTTTCGGCCGCCGATGCAGGCAAGGCGGAGCGCTTTGCCGGATTTGATTTTGCATCAGTCTGGCAGGTCGGCCAAAACGGCCCGGCGCTTGCCGCCTTTGCGGGCGGCAAAATGCCCGAAGCCACCACGGCGGAGACGACGGTGACCACCGCACCTGCGGAGACGACCGCACCCGCCGAATCGGCGGCCGCAACCGGGGAGAGCACCGCGGAGAGCACCGCCGGGACGGCGGAATCGGTTGAAACTTCCGTCACGACTGCGGACACGACCGCACCCGCGAGCAGCGCCGTGACGGACGCAACCACCGCACCTGCCGAAACATCGGCGACGACCGCCGCACCGGCGGCGGAAGCGGGCGGCGCACCGGTCGGCCTGATCGTCGGCATCGGCGTCGCTGTCCTTGCCGTCGGCGCACTGTGCTTCCTGCTCATCAGGAAGAAAAAGAAGTAAGCGAGGCGGAAAACGAAGATGAAAAAACAGATTTCGGCTCTGCTCGCCGCCCTTTTGCTTGCGGCATCGCTTGCCGCCTGCGGCGACAAGACCCCGGCCGTGACCACCGCGTCCGCAGAGACTTCCGACCCGGCATCGACCGGCGAGGAGACGCTCGGCGTGCCCGAGACCGCCGACTACGGCGGCGAGGCCTTCAACATTCTGTCGGCGGGCAATGTCGCCTATGCCGATTTTACGGCGGAGGAGAATGCATCCACGCCGCTGGACAGCGCGCAGTACAGACGCAAAGCCCTCGTCGAGCAGAATTACAAGGTTAAAATCGGCGAGACGGTGGAGAAGGCCTATTCCTCGGGCGGCGGCCCCGGCTACAAGCGGCTCAGCACCGATGCAAACGCGGGCGACTGCAACTTTGACCTTGCGCTCATTGCGGGCTACGACGTCTCGGTGCTGGCCTACAGCGACTATCTCTACGACCTCGCCTCGATCCCGGGCATCGATCTCACCAAGTCCTGGTGGGACAAGCGCGCCAATGAAAGCCTTGCCGTCCGCGGCGTCATGTTTTTCACCACGGGCGAGCTGACCGTGTCGGACAACAATGTCGCGTTTGTCATTCTGTTCAACAAGGATCTGCGCAAGGCGTATGACCTTGACGACCCATATCAGCTGGTTTACGACGGCGAATGGACGCTGGACACCTTCGGTGCGCTCTGCAAGACCGTGACCGAGGACCTCGACCAAAACGGCACGATGGACGCAAACGACCGCTTCGGGCTTCTCGTGTGGGACGACTCGGTGGTCGGCATTGTCAACGCCGCGGGGCAGCGCTGCTGCACAATCGCCGAGGACGGCACCATCGGGCTGACGCTCTACAACGAGACCACGCTCGCCGCGCTCGACAAGTATTTTTCCATCATCTACGACACGCAGTACGCGCTGACCTATCAGCGCGAGAAGATCGATCCGCTCGAAATGTGGCAGGCGGACAAGGGGCTGTTCTGGATGAACATCATGGACAGGATCCCGCAGCTGCGTGGCATGGAGAGCGACTTCGGCATCCTGCCGTACCCGAAACTGAACGCCGGGCAGCAGGATTATTACACCACCGTCGCGCCCTACAACTCGCAGTTTATCTGCGTGCCGCTCATCCAGAAGGACATCGAGCGCACCGGCATCGTCACCGAGGCGCTGGCCTATTACGGCAAGCAGATCGTCACGCCCGCCTACTACGACGTCAACCTGGTCGGCCAGAGCACGCGCGACGAGGAGTCGGCGGATATGCTGGAGATCATCTTTGATAACCTCGTGTTTGACATCGGGTATTACTACCAGGTCGGGCCGTACAACAAGCAGCTCATCCGCATGGTGCAGGCACGCGACACGAATTTCACCTCGATGTACGATTCCTACAAGATCTCGGCCGAGCGCCTGCTCACCGTCATCAACACCTATTATGCAAAGGCCGTTTCCGGCTGGGAAAAATAAGGATAGAAAAAGACCTGCACGCATGTGCAGGTCTTTTTTGCGTGAAAATGAACCGAGCCGGCCGTGCGCAATCTAACCAAGCCTCCCTTGTGCAAAGGGAGGTGCTGCCGGACGGCGGCGGAGGGATTGTTACAGAGCAAAAACAACCCCTCAGTCACCTGCCGGTGACAGCTCTCCTTGCACAGGGGAGCCGAAATATGGCGCTTATTTCCCCGCCCAGAAGCGGTCGAGGACGGCGCCGAGCGCCTGCGTGTCGCCGACAAATTTGGCGGTGCGGTACTGCGCGGGCATCAGCTCCTTGTAGGTCGGCTCGGCGTAGCGCTCGTCGATGAAGACGACCACGCCGCAGTCGGTCTCGGTGCGGATGACGCGCCCCGCCGCCTGCAAGACGCGGTTGAAGCCGGGATAAATGTAGGCGTACTCGCGCCCCGCCTCGTATTTGTCGTCGTAGTATTCGCGCAGGATCTCATTCTCGTCGCTGGGCTGCACCAGCCCGACGCCGACGATGACCGAGCCGATCAGCCGGTCGCCCACGAGGTCAATGCCCTCGGCATAGATGCCGCCGAGCACCGAAAAGCCGACCAGCGTCGTGCGCGCACCCGCGCGGAAGGCGTCGAGAAAGCCGCGGCGCGCATGCTCGGACATGTCTTTGGCCTGCACCACGGTGCGGATATGCGGGTACTTGTATTTGAACAGGGTCTGCACCTCGGTCATGTACGCATAGGAGGGGAAATACACCATGTAGTTGCCGTCGCGGCGGCTGACCGTCTGCATGATCGCGTCGGCCACGGCCGCGGCGTTCTGCGAGCGGAACTGATAGCGCACGCTGAGCTTGTCCATGATGCAGACGCAGAGATTGGCGCGGTCGTAGGGGCAGTCCAGCTTGAGCTTTGCCGCGTCGGGCGCACCGTAGAGCGTGGCGTAGTAGTCGAGCGGCGTGAGCGTGGCGGAGAAGAAAATCGAGGCCCTGCCGCGCGCTGTCTTTTTCGCCAGCTGCCCGGAGGGGTCGATGCAGACGATCTTCGCGATCACCTCATCGCCGTGAACCGTGACCGTGCCGACAAAGCAGCGGTCGAACAGCTCCATCGCCGTGAGGTACTTTTTTACCTTGTCGTGCAGCAGATACAGATGGTCCGGCAGACTGCCGCAGAGGGGGGAGCGGATGTATTTCGCCGCCGCACGGTCGAAGGCGGCGAGCAGGTCGTAGAGCTGCTTGTCAAAGCTGTGTACGGTGGTGAAGCCGTGAACCGCCCCGGCGTCGTCCTCTTCCATGCTGTCGGCGCAGAGCTCCCGCATACTGTCGATGTAGAATTCCAGATCGGCAAGCGCGTCGCAGACCGCGTTTTTCGGCACGGTGCGCACCTCGTCGAGAAAGCGGCGGATCTCGGAGCGGCGCAGCTCGCCGCCGTAGCAGGCCTTGGCGCGGTCGAGCAGATTGTGCGCCTCGTCGAAGAGAAAAACATAGCGTGCATCGGTCGCACCCGGCTCGAAATAGCGGCGGAAATACGCCGCCTCGTCAATCAGGTAGTTGCAGTCGCAGATGACGATGTCGCACGCCTCCGAGAGGTCGAGGGACAGCTCGTAGGGGCAGACGCTGTGGCGGCCCGCCGCCTCGGCAATCGTGTCGGCGTCGTAGATGTGCGCGCTCCGGACAAGCTCGGCGAGGGCGTCCGGTACGCGGCCGTAATGTCCCCTGGCGCGCGGACAGACCTCGGGCGTACACTTCATCGGGTCGCGCAGCCGGACCGGGCAGATGCGCTCCTTGGCCGTGATGTGGACGGCGCGGATGCCGGTTGAGGCCGACATGTTCCGCGCCGCGTCCAGCGCGGCAAGCGCAGTGGTATTTTTGGAAGTGAAGTAAAAGATCTTGTCGATCATGCCCGCGCCGAGCGCGCGCAGGGCGGGGTAGAGCGCCGCCGCCGTCTTGCCCGTGCCGGTCGGCGCTTCGATCAGCGCTTTCCCGCCGCCGCCGATGGTGCGAAGCGTCTCCACGATGAAGTCGCGCTGCTGCGGGCGCATCTCCGGGTAGGGGAACGCCAGCGTCTTGCAGTTCGGAATGCGCACGCACAGGCGCTCGGCCTCCAGCGCGGCAAACGGACGGTGCAGGTCGAGCAGCCGCCCGACGGCCTCGGTAAGCTCGCGGCGGGAGAAGCTCTTTTCGATGACGCGGATGTCGCGGCTGTTGTGGAAGAACGTGATGCGGAAGGCGACGCTGCCGAGCATCTCGCTCTCGGCGACCATGCAGGCAAGGAGCGCGGCCAGCGCCACGGTTTCCGCCGTGCGGTCGGTATCCAGCTTCGAGGTGTAGTCGCCAAACAGGCGGTTGACGCAGACCGTGACCTTGCCGCTTTCGCGGGCGATGCCGTCGGCGGTGCCGCCGATCTCGTAGAACAGCCCGCCGCGGCTGACCGTGCGGCAGAGCGCCTGCTTTTTGTGATAGTTGGTGCCGTACCGATGCTCGAGCAGTTCATCGACCTTGCCGTCGTCCTCGCGGATGTGCGCGGCGCGGCGGTCGATGCTTGCATGGTTCACCACCGTATGGCAGAGCTCGCAGGCGTCGATGCGGAGCTTTTTGGAGACGGGGTCAAACTGCATGAGGACTCCTTTCCGTATCAAGTCAAACAGACGGTTTACTTCGTGATTTCGCGCAGAACTCTTGCGGCGAAGGCGGCCACGTCGCTTGCCAGCACGCCGTAGTCGGAGTAGATCCCGGCGGCGCGTTCGCCCGCAAGCCCGTGGACATAGGTGGCGATCATCGCCGCGTCGAGCGGGCGCGCGCCCTCGGCGAGAAACGCGCAGATCATGCCGCAGAGCGTGTCTCCCGTGCCGCCCTTGGAGAGGGCGGTGGAGCCGGTCGGGTTCTCGAGGACGGTCTCGCCGTCCGTCACGATTGTGCCCGCGCCCTTCAGCAGCAGCACGCCGCCGTATGCGGGATTGAAATACGCTTTTGCAAATTCGACAGCCGCGGCGGCGCGGTCGGCCTGAATGTCGGCCACGGGGCGCCCGCACAGGCGGGAGAATTCCAGCGGGTGCGGCGTCAGCACCACCGGGCGCGCCGCGCTTTTGAGGACGGCCGGATCGGCGGCGAGCGCGTTCAGCCCGTCCGCGTCGATGACCAGCGATGCACCGGGTGTGCGAAGCAGGCGCGCGAGCGTTTCGCCGACGGCGGCGCCGCGTCCGAGGCCGCAGCCGTAGCCGACGGCGTTTGCTTTTTCGGCCGCGGCGAAAAGATCGCCCGTTTCGCGGTCGAGATAGGTCGCCTCGAAGACGGCGGCGGACACCGTATCGATCACGGCGCGTGTGCTTGCCAGCGTGACAAGACCCGCACCGCATCGCAGCGCGCCCAGCACGGCCAGCGCCGCGCAGCCGCGCATGTCGTCGCTGCCGCAGATCAGCAGCACGCGGCCGAAGGTCGCTTTGTTGGCGGCCTCCGGCCGCTTCGGGAGCGCCGCACGGACGGCGGCAAGATCGGTGGTTTTCGGGCATACAGACATGGCGGACACCTCTTTCCTGCATTGATTATAGCAAAAAAACATAGATTTAGCAATACAAACAAACAAGAGGAGGTGGTTTTACGGAACGCTGCTCCACCACAAGTCTCGGGCAGAAGGACGTCATCAACGTGCGGGACGGCACAAACCTCGGCTTTGTCACCGACATCGAGTTTGAGACCTGCGAGGGGCGCATCGTCGCGCTGGTCGTCGGCGACTGCGCTGCGCTCGGGCTCTCCAAAAACGAGGAAGTGGTCATCCCGTGGTGCAGGATCGTGCGCATCGGCGACGATGTGATCCTCGTGGACATCGCCGTTGACGAGTGCCGCTGTGAGTGCAAGGAGAAGGACAAAAAGAAGAAGCGCGGCTTCTTTGCATAGCCCGCAGTCTGACGCACGGGCAAGGTGCGCACGAGGAATAAAAACAAGTCCCGTGTACTTTATGTCGGAATTTGTCAAGAAAACGGACGCAATTCGGCGGCGTTTTGTGCACGCCGCCGAAAATGCTTTTTGACGCTTGACAGCCCGGAAAAAGCATGCTATAAATAGAACTGAGAATGATTCCTGCAAGGATGAAAAAACAACGGGAATCGAAGCGGGAAGAGTAAGGAGAGTTTGCAATGAAAAAGAGAATCGGTGCGCTTTTCTGCGCCCTGCTGGCTATGGCTGCGCTGACGCTTTCGTTCGCGCTGCCGGCTTCCGCGGCGGATGACGATGACACCATTGTGATTCAAGTCTATTTCTATGATGCCGACGGAAACATGATTGAAAAAGATCCGATCTACGGTATGGCGCTTCCGCTCGGCTATAACATGACGCATGCGCAGTCCGCATTTGACGATGTCGAACATATGCAGTTGTTTTTGCAGGCGGCGCGCGCCGAGGTGCGCCTGCTTGCCGATGTGCCGGCGGCGCTGACCGTTCCCGCAGGCACGACCGCCACGCTGAACCTGAACGGCTTTGCGCTCAGCGCAGCGGGCAACACCGCGCCGCTGACCGTGGCAGCGGGCGGCGCGCTGACCGTCACCGACACGAGCGCGGACAAGTCCGGCAGCATCGCCTACACCGGTACGGCCGCCGTCTCCGCCGTTGAAAATCACGGCAGACTCACGATCGAGACGGCCAACGTCACCACCGCGTCCTCCGCCGCACTCATCGCCAACAGCGGCGAGACGGCGCGGATCGCCGTCAAGGGCGGCAATTTTGACACAAACGGCGCGGGCAACTTTGCAAACGGCGCGGGCGCGCGCATCGCGGTCTCGGGCGGCAGCTTCACCGAGGCGGTGGCCGCCGAATACTGCGCGGCGGGCTGCGAGCCGCTGACGGTCGCGGCGGGCAAATACACTGTGCAGGCTTCGGCTTATGACGATCGCTTCGGCGAGATGCTCACCGTGGTCGGGCAGGCGGCTGTCACCGAGGGCGGCACGTCTTATTATCCGATCGACGTGGTCTGCGGCATCGACGCGCTGAGCTACAAGGCGGTCGGCGTGGAATACCGCGTGATCCGCACCGGCGCGTCGCCGCTGGACACGACCGGGACCAGGGAGACCGACAAGGTTTATACGGCCGTCAGCCTGACCACGGCGGCCAACGTGCAGTCGGTCTGCAAGCCGACCGATCTCGGCGCGGCTTATCTGTACACCGCGCGCCTTCTGTTTGACACCTCCGCCTATACGGAGGCCGATACCGTTGTCCGCATCACGCCTTATGCGGTCGGCCTTGACGGGGTGACCGTCTATCGCGGCCGCACGGTCGAGCTGGACGGCGACATCTGCGCCGCAAGCGGCGTCACGCTTTTTGCAAAGGGAGAGTGAATCGGATGAAAAAACAGTATGAAGTACCGCAGATGACGATGATCGTCCTGCAAACCGCAGATATTCTGCTGGCCAGCGCCGAGGGGCTGACCGAAGACACGGATGTCAATCTGAACGGCAGCGCACTGGTCTTCCGCAAGGACGGCTCGGTGAATGTCTGGGGCTGAAACGGCATCCGAAAAGAGACAGACGCGCGTCTGTCTCTTTTTTAATGAAAAAATCGAAAAAAATTACAAAAACACTTGCAACGGCGGAAAAAGCGTGCTATACTATCTTAGTCTGCAAAAGTATGCAGATAAATCAACACACACATACGGAGCGGAGCGCCGTTCGGTGCCGCAAGGTTGACGGCGAAGCCTGTATGGTGGAAAAACCGGAGGGACATTATGTCTGTTATTTCGATCAAACAACTGCTTGAAGCCGGTGTTCATTTCGGACACCACACCAGAAGATGGAACCCCAAGATGGCGGAATACATCTTCACCGAGAGAAACGGTATCTACATCATCGACCTGCAGAAGACCGTAAAGAAGTTTGAGGAAGCGTACATGTTCGTGCGTGACCTGTCCGCAAACGGCGGCAACATTCTTTTCGTCGGTACGAAGAAGCAGGCTGCCGACACCATCAAGGAAGAGGCAGAGAGAGCCGGCATGTACTACGTCAACGTGCGTTGGCCCGGCGGCATGCTGACCAACTTCAAGACCATCCGCAAGAGCATCAACCGCCTCAACAGCCTCGAGAAGATGGCTGCCGACGGTACGTTTGACCTGCTCCCCAAGAAGGAAGTCGCCGCACTCCAGAAGGAAATCTTCGACCTGGAGAAGAACTACGGCGGTATCAAGACCATGGAAAAGCTGCCCGACGCGATCTTCATCGTTGACCCCAGAAAGGAAAAGATCGCCGTTCTCGAGGCAAAGAAGCTCGGTATTCCGGTTGTCGCAATCGTCGATACCAACTGCGATCCCGATGATGCAGACTACATCATCCCCGGCAACGACGACGCGATCCGCGCAATCAAGCTGATTTCCTCCACCCTTGCCGACGCCGTCATCGAGGGCAGACAGGGCGAGGCTTTCGCTCCCGAGGCTGAGGGCGAAGAGGCAAAGACCGCCGAGACCGCCGAGACCGTCGAGGCGTAAGGCTTTAACCTATTTTACAGAACAGGAAAGGAAGCAGAAAGATGGCTAACATTACCGCAAAAGACGTTGCCGAGCTGAGAAAAAAGACCGGCTGCGGCATGATGGAGTGCAAGAAGGCGCTTGTCGAGGCCGAGGGCAACATGGATGAGGCGATCAAGGTTCTCCGTGAGAGAGGGCTTGCCGTCGCCGCAAAGAAGGCTGACAGAATCGCAGCGGACGGTCTGATCGACATTCTGACCGCAGGCGATACCACCGCAATGATCGAGGTCAACACCGAGACCGACTTCGTCGCGAAGAACGAGAGCTTCCGTGAGTTCGTCCGCGGCCTGCTCGAGACCATCATCGCACACAAGCCCGCCGATGTAGACGCACTCAAGGCTTGCAAGTACAAGGATACCGACATGACGGTTGAAGATAAGGTGAAGGAAATGATCTTCACCATCGGCGAGAAGCTGGATCTCCGCCGCTTCGTCGTTGTTGACGGCACGACCAGCACCTATATCCACGGTGGCGGCGCGATCGGCGTCATCATCAAGTTTGAGGCTGACGATGCTGCGAAGAACAACGCCGGCTTTGCAGAGTTTGCAAAGAACATCGCGCTCCAGACCGCTGCATACCCGGTTGAGTATCTCAACCGCGAGGCTGTTCCCGCATCGAGAATCGCCGAGGAGCGCGAGATCATCAAGTCGCAGATCGACAACGATGAGAAGAACGCGAAGAAGCCCGAGCAGATCAAGGAGAAGATGGTTGACGGTAAGATCGGCAAGTTCTATGAGGCAAACTGCCTCCTGGAGCAGGCTTACGTCAAGGACGACTCCATGAACGTCCAGAAGTATGTGGACACCACCGCGAAGGAATTCGGCGGTCACATCGCCGTTGTCGGCTTCGTCCGCTATGAGAAGGGTGAGGGCATCCAGAAGCGCGAGGAGAATTTCGCGGATGAAATCTCCAAGATGGTCAACAACTGAGATTAGAACCGTCGTATTTTGCGCAGAACGATAACAAATAACCGCACAGGAAAACCTGTGCGGTTTTGTTATCTTGCGGCGGAAGCACGTCGCGACGTATGGAAATACGCCTGCGCCGCACTTCCGCCGCATCTGCATCAAAATACGGCGGTTCGGGGGCAGGGTGCGCGCCGTCTTTTGTGCAGAACAAAAAACAGAAAAACGCAGGGCTTGCCCTGCGTTTTTTGTTTTTCTTGCGCGCGGATTCCCTTTGCCGTATGGAAATACGGCGGCATGGAATCCACGTACATCTGCCCTAAAATACGACGGTTCGGGAGCAGGGTGCGTGTTCAAGGGGGTATCCTGTACGGCGGTGTCGGGGGCAGGGGCGCGTTCGCGTCTTGCGCTTTCGGCAAAGTTCTGCTATACTGGTGCAAAAGGGAGGTGCATCTCATGGAGGATTTATTGGACGGGCTGAACGCGGCGCAGCGCGAGGCGGTCACGACGACCGAGGGCTTTGTCCGCGTGATCGCGGGGGCCGGCTCGGGCAAGACCCGCGCGCTCACACGCCGCTTTGCCTATCTGGTAAGCGAACTCGGCATTCTGCCGGGGCACATTCTCTGCGTCACCTTTACAAACAAGTCGGCGGGCGAAATGCGGCAGCGCATCCGCACGCTGATCGGGGACAGCGACACCGGGTATATCAACACGTTCCACGGCTTCTGCGTGTCGGTATTGCAGGAGGACAGCCATGCGATCGGCTATCCGAAGAGCTTTCTCGTGCTGGACAATTCGGACATTGACGCGATGCTCGGCATCATCTACGAGGAGCGCGGGCTGACCCTGCGCGACATGACCTTCGGCAATGCGCGGGATATGATTGAGATCCGCAAGCTGTTCAAAGACCCCGACTATTACCTCGATGTGATCGAAAAGACGCCGGACGAACTGCGCGCGCGGTACGAAGCGGCGGCGACCGCATCGGACATCATTTTCTACGGTTATCTCTATCAGGCGCGCAAATGCTTCGGCGTGGACTACAACGACCTCATCAAGTTTTCGCTCTACCTGTTCCGCACCCACGCCGACATCCGGCACAAGTGGCAGGAGCGGCTGGAATACATCATGATCGACGAGTTCCAGGACATCGACGCCCTGCAATACGAGCTGATGGAGGTGCTGTGCGGTTACCACAAGAACCTGTTCATCGTCGGCGACCCCGACCAGACCATCTACACCTGGCGCGGCGCGAACGTGAAGTACCTCACCGAGTTTGACCGCGCGTTTCCGCAGGTGCAAACGGTGATGATGATGCAGAACTATCGCTCCACGCCCGAGATTTTGGCGGCGGCGAACGCGCTGATTGCAAAGAATCACTTCCGCATCGAGAAGACGCTTGTCCCCATGCTGCCCCACGGTGCGCCGGTGCTTTGCCACTTTGCCGTGTCGCAGACGGCGGAGGCGGAGTGGATTGCGGGCGAGATGCAGAAGCTCTGCGAGGCGGGCGTCCCCTATCGGGACATGACCGTGCTCTACCGTGCGCACTTTGTCAGCCGTGCGGTGGAGGAGGTGCTGCTCGCCGCAAAGATCCCGTACACGATCTACAGCGGGGTGCAGTTCTTCGACCGCGCCGAGATCAAGGACGCGCTGTCCTACCTGCGCATGGTTGTCTACCGGGACGACCTCTCCTTCCGCCGCATCGCCAACACGCCGCGGCGCAATCTCGGCAAGAGCCGCATGGCGCGGCTCGAGGCCTACGCGGCGGAGAAGCGATGCTCGCTCTACACGGCGCTCTGCGACAACATCGACACGCCCGAATTCAAAACGACCAAGGGGCGGCAGTTCATCTCGCTGGTTGAATCCTTCGCCGCGGGGCAGGCGGCGCGCCCGATCTCCGAGGTGCTCTCCGAGCTGCTCGACCGCAGCGGCTATGAAACCATGCTGCGCACCGAGGGCAGCCAGGAACGGCTGGACAACCTCGCCGAGCTGAAGCAGTCAATCTACGAGTACGAGACAACCTGCGGCGAGGAAAGCACACCGGAGGCGTATCTTGCCCGTGTGGCGCTCATGACGAATACCGACACCGCCGCGCGCGGCGACCGCGTCAAGCTGATGACGGTACATGCCGCCAAGGGTCTGGAGTTCCCCTATGTGTTCCTCTGCGGCATGAACGAGGGCGTGTTTCCCTCACGCAAGGTGCGCACACTGCCCGGCATGGAGGAGGAACGCCGCCTTGCCTTCGTTGCGCTGACGCGCGCGGAGCGCGGGCTGTACCTCTCGGAGGCGGACGGCTGGAACTTCGACGGCACTTCGCGCTATCCGTCGCGCTTCCTGCTCGACATCGGCCGTGATGCGCTGACCTACACCAAAGAGCCGCGCGAGGGGCTGATCCGCGAGACCGCGCGCGCCGTTGCCGACAGCCTTGCGCGGCTTTCGGCAGAGGAGCAGGCGGCGGCCTTTGCCGTCGGCGACCGGGTGCGCCATGCGGTATTCGGCGACGGCACGGTGCTTGCGGCGGACACCGATGAAAAGTGCTACACCATCCGCTTCGACGGCATGGAGACGCCGCGCGCCATCGCGTTCCGTGTGCGGCTTGTACGCCCGGACGCGGAAAACTGATTTACATACGGAGAAAAACAATGACGGAAAACTGGGAGAAACTTTACAATGCCGCAAAGGCGGCAGTCTGCCCGCACGAGCTTTCGCCGCACATGTGCGTCGGCAGTGTCGGCGCGGCGGTGCTGACGAAGGACGGCAATATCTATACCGGTATCTGCATCGACACGGCGTGCAGCCTCGGCTTCTGCGCGGAGCGCAACGCGCTCTCCACCATGTTCACGCACGGCGAATACGAGATCACACACGTCTGTGCGGTGTATCTGGACGGCAGCGTGATGCCGCCCTGCGGCGCCTGCCGGGAGTTCATGATGCAGATGGGGCCGACCGCGAAGGACATCGAGGTCCTGCTGAACCGCGACGGCACTTCGGCAAAGCTCGGCGAGCTGATGCCGCACTATCCATACTGAAACGGCGGCACGGGCGGTGCGGTGACCGCCGTGCGTAAAATGCAGATATTCTGCAAAAATAGGTGCTTATTTTGTATTTACGGGGAGATGGGATTCCTGTATAATAGGAGCATCAGACCATGCAATTTTGCATCAAAGGAGATTTGAATCTATGATCCCACGTCCCGAATATCCGCGCCCGCAGTTTGCGCGCAAGGATTGGATGAACCTGAACGGCGAGTGGCAGTTTGAGATCGACCACGGCCGCAGCGGCAAGGAGCGCAAGCTCTATGAGGCGGAGAAGCTCTCCGGCGTCATCAACGTTCCGTTCTGCCCCGAGAGCCGTCTTTCCGGGCTGGCGCACACCGACTTCATGGAGTGCGTCTGGTATATGCGCACCGTGGAGCTGCCTGCCGACTGGACGGCGGCCGGCCGCCGCACGCTGCTCAACATCGGCGCCTGCGACTACGAGACCGAGGTCTTCGTCAACGGCAAGTACATCGACCGCCACATCGGCGGCTATGTGTCCTTTGCGATGGACATCACGTCCGCGCTGACCGCGGGGGCAAACAAAATTGTCATCTGCGCCACCGACCTTCTGCGCAGTCAGAACCAGCCGGGCGGCAAGCAGTGCCGCAAGTTCCATTCGGTCGGCTGCTCCTACACCCGCACCACGGGCATCTGGCAGACCGTGTGGCTGGAAAACATGCCGGACGCCTACCTCCGCCGCATCAAGTGCCGCCCCTCGGTGGAGAACCGGAGCGTCTTCGTCGAGGCGGTCTGCGAGAACGCGGACGGCAAGACCCTCACCGCGACGGCAAAATTCGGCGGCAAGGTCGTCGGCACGGCCGAGACGCGCGTCAGCGGCAAGAGCGCGGCGCTCGAGGTGAAGCTCGACGAGCTGCACCTCTGGAACGTCGGCGACGGTCAGCTCTACGACCTCGATTTTGAACTCGGGGGCGGCGATTTTGTGCATTCCTATTTCGGTATGCGCAAGGTCGAGTGGAAGAACAACCGCACCTACATCAACGGCAAGGTGGTCTACCAGCGTCTGATCCTCGATCAGGGCTTCTATCCGGACGGCATCTACACGGCGCCTACCGAGGCGGACCTCGTTGCCGACATCAAACGCTCGCTGGACATGGGCTTCAACGGTGCGCGCCTGCATCAGAAGGTCTTTGAGCCGCTGTTCCTCTACCACTGCGACCGCCTCGGCTATATCGTGTGGGGCGAACATGCCAACTGGGGGCTGGACATTTCGCGCCCCGAGGCATGGAGAGGCTTCCTGCCCGAGTGGCGCGAGGTGCTGGAGCGGGATTACAACCATCCCGCCATCATCGGCTGGTGTCCGCTCAATGAGACGCAGAAGGATCAGGACCGCGACCTTGTCCGTGAGCTTGCGGATATGACCCGCGCCTTTGACCCCGACCGTATCTATATCGACGCTTCCGGCTGGACGCATCAGGGTACGCTGTCCGACATCTTCGACGTCCACGACTACGACCAAAACCCCGAGACCTTCCGTGCGCGCTACCTGCCGCTTGAGCGCGGCGAAGCCGTCACGGTCAACAACCTCGGCAAGCATGTCGGAAAGCCCCCGTTTGTCAGTGAGTTCGGCGGCATCTGGTGGAATCCCGCACATCCAGAGGGCGGCTGGGGCTACGGCAACCGGCCGCAGAGCGAGGCGGAGTTCATCGAGCGCTACCGCGGGCTGGTCACCGCGCTGCTGGAGAACCGCGCGATCAGCGCGTTCTGCTATACGCAGCTGACCGACGTGGAGCAGGAGGTCAACGGCCTTTACACCTACGATCGCCATCCCAAGTTCCCGCCCGAAGTCATCCGCGCCATCAACACGCAGAAGGCGGCCGTGGAAGAATAAATGCAAAAAAAGAACGTTCCCGCGGGAACGTTCTTTTTTTATACCTGTCCGGCGTTGTGTGCCGCCGGATTTGGAGGAGGTATCTATTTTTGGTCAGCCGACTTCGATCTGCGTCAGGTAGAGCGCGATCTCGGAGTTGGTCTTGGGCGAGATGACGAGCACGGCCGTGCCTTCGACATCGGTCATCACGGCGTAGTATGCGAGACCGTCAAAGACGAGGTCGAGTGCATAGCCGTCCAGCAGAGCGGTGTAAGTACCGACATAGGTCTTGTCGGCGCGGTCGAGATCGACTTCGCCGTTTTCAAAGAACGAGAATTCCAGCGTGCCGCCGATGGTCGCCAGCAGCTTCTCCACATCTTCGGCTTCCATCTCCTTGCCGTCTGCCATGCCGCCGGACAGCGTCCAGGTGGTGTAGGAGAGGTCGGGGATGGCGTATGCAGCCGCCTCGGAAAGGGCTGCCGGGAAGACCGAGCCGTCTTCCAGCGTCTCTGCGGTATCTGCGGTCGCGTCGGTTGCCTCGGTCGCGTCTTCGGATACGGGCGTGCTCTCGGTGCTCCCCGTATCGGGTGCTTCTTCCGTGTCGCCGCAGGCGGTGAAAGCAAATACGGCGGTCAGCATCAGGGCTGCCGCGAGCAGCACGGACATCAGTTTTTTCATGGGTATGTCTCCTTGGGAAAAGTGTGTATTTCAGATCCGGGACGATTTCGGCAAGATTCTGCTTGCAGCCGCGCCCGCAATCTGCTATACTGTATCATATACCGTACACTGATGTACGATGCAAGGGGTTTTAATAAAAAAATGAAAAATGTTTTTCCGAAAGAACAGCTGCTCACAATCGGCGAGGTCGCCGCGGCGCTCGGCCTGACCCGCCGCATGATCTTAAACTATGAGGACCGCGGTCTGATCGTCCCGGACGTCAAGGAGGGGACGGCGGGCAACCGCTATTACACCACCGATACGCTCACCCGTATCCGCTCAATCCGTATTTTTCAGAATCTCGGGCTGTCTCTTGATGAGATCCATGCGTATTTCGCGGATGAGACCGATCTTGTGCCGCTGATCGCACGGCTGGAGGCCATGCGCGACGAGCTGAACCTCAGCATTGAAAAGCTGCGTGCCCGCGTCAACGGGGAGAAGGCAGCGCCCGCGCGCGTGCTGCTGCCCGCCGTCACGGTCTATGCGCGCACACTGCGTGCGCCGACCGTGGAGGAGCGCAAGGCGCAGCTGCGCGAGGTGATCCCCGCCGCGATGCGGCAGTACGGCTCGGACACGGGCAGGCGCATGTTCTTCACCGAGTTCCCGCTGAAGGACCCGGACCTCTGCACCTACTGCATTGCGATCCCGGCGGGCAGCACCGGGGAATATGTGCGCGCCCTGCCGGCCGCGCCCGTGCTGCGCGCCACGCTCCACGGCGATTATGCGGGTCTGCCCGTCATGCGCGCGCAGCTGCTGGAAGCCGCAGCGGCGCAGGGACTGCGGCACCGCGGCCTCTGCCGCCATATTTATATGGAAGGGCCGGCGCAGCACCGCGATCCGGACAAGTTCATCACGCAGGTCGCGCTGCTGCTCGACGCGCCTGCGGAGGCCGACTGATTTTTTGTGAAGGCATTGTCGAAAAACAAAATCTGTGCTATACTGTAGGCACGGCGAAAAAGAATCCGGTTTTTCGGAGGTTGTGACATGGAAAAGAAACTTTTGATGATCGTCAATCCCGTGGCGGGGACCAAGCGTCTGCGCCCCCTGCTGCTTGACGTGATCTCGATATTTTCGGCGGGCGGCTTTGCCACAACGGTCATGGTCACGGGGCGGCGCGGCGACGCGACGGAATTTGCGGCGCGCGGCGGCGAATTTGACCGTATCGTCTGCTGCGGCGGCGACGGCACGCTCAACGAGACCATCAGCGGCATGCTGGATGCGGGCGTGACGATCCCGCTCGGCTATATTCCCTGCGGCAGCACCAACGATTTTGCCTCCAGCATGGGCATTCCCACCGACATCAGAAAGGCGGCACACGCCATTGCGGACGGGCTGCCGCTGCCGCTTGACATCGGCAAGTTCGGCGACAGCTATTTTACCTATATCGCGTCCTTCGGCGCGTTCACGGCAACCTCGTATTCCGTGCCGCAGGATATGAAGAACGTACTCGGCCATGCGGCCTATGTTTTTGAGGGCATCAAGGACCTTGCCAGCATCAAGCCTTACCATGTGAAGCTGGCGGCGGACGATCGGACGCTGGAGGACGATTATGTTTTCGGCGCGATCGCCAATTCCAAATCCTTCGGCGGCATCGTCAAGCTGAAGGATGAGCTGGTCTCGCTCAACGACGGTATGTTTGAGGTGTTGCTCATCAAAATGCCGAAGATGATCGGCGACCTCAGCATCATCATCAATTCGCTCACAAACAGCCGCTTTGACAACGACCGCTTTGCGTTTTTCAAGGCGTCCTCGCTGACCGTGACCCCGTCCGAGCCGACCGCATGGTCGCTCGACGGCGAGTACAAGCGCACCGACGGTGCGGTGGAGATCCGCAACCTGCACGGCGTCATCAATTTTATAAAGTAACGGTAGAACCATGGCCAAAAAGATCCTGGAGATTTTCGATAAATACACCCCGTCCGCGCGCGAGCACGAGCTGCTCGACGCGGCGGAAAACATTTCGCTGCGCGCGGATAAGGCGCTGCGCATGGCGGAGATCCGCGCAGACTTTGCCGCGCTGATCGACAAGCGGGAGCTGTACGCCGCGGAGAGCGGCATTGCAGCGGCCTATCGGCTGAATTCGATGCGCATTCTGCCGCACTATCCGGCAAAGCTGTTTGACAAGTCCTATATGCCCGCAGTCCTTCTCGAGACCGAGCGCGTCGGCACGGTCTCCAAGGGCTTTTTCGGCTATGCGGACGTCCGCGTCGACGACGGGAGGATCGAGATCGGCATTCCGTTCGGCATGGGCGGCATCGGGATCCTCGATACGGCGCATACCGCGGACGTCATCGCCGGGATCATCAGGAGCGAGTTCGGGCTGGACTACAAAGTTGAAATCAAAGAGGGCGACGCCGCCGAGGTGCAGAATATTCGGCGGCAGATCTTCGACGACGAGCTGCGCCGCATGGACGATGATGTCCGCCGTGCCCTCGCGGCCGAGCGCAGCATGCCGCGTCCCGCGCCCGCCGCGGAGGAAAAAGCGCCGCGCGGCCCCGTCGTCGCCACCATTTCGAAGGAGGAACACGGCGCGTCTCAGCTGGGCGACTGCCTGTTCACCAGCGGCTGCATGACCTTTGACACAAGCGAGCCGAAGCAGATCCTCGGCGACGAGTTCACCTTCAACACGCCGACGGCGATGCGCGAATTGCAGTCCCGCACCGGCAGCTTTCTCGTGATGGGCAAGGTCTTCTCCATCGAGACCAAGGACACGCGCCGTGGCGACAAGACCAACGTTACGATCGGCATCACGGACGGCGACTCCTCCATCTATCTGCGCGCCGCGTTTCCGAAGGAGGAGGCCGGCTTTGTCGGCGATATGAAGATCGGCAAGTGCTACGCCGTCTACGGCCGTGTGCGCGCCGACGATTTTCTCGGCGAGAACATCATGCGCCCGCAGCACATCATGGAGATCAAAGCCGTGCTGCGCGCCGACCGCGCCGAGAAAAAGCGCGTGGAGCTGCACATGCACAGCGTCATGTCGCAGATGGACGCCATCATCGACCCCGCCGATGCGATTGCCGCGGCGAAGCGCTGGGGCCATCCCGCCATCGCCATCACCGACCACGGCAACGTGCAGTCCTTCCCCGAGATGATGCTCGCCGCCGAAAAGCAGGGCGGCGTGAAGGTCATCTACGGCATGGAGGCCTACTTCGTGGACGACACCGCCCGTGCGCTCCACGGCAGCTGCGACAAGCGGCTGGACAGCGAGTTTGTCGTCTTCGACATCGAGACCACCGGTCTCTCGGTGTCAAACTGCGGCATCACCGAGATCGGCGCGGTGCGCATCCGCGAGGGCAAGGTGCTGGACCGCTTCAACACCTTTGTCAACCCCGGGATGCCCATCCCGGAAAAGATCACCGAGCTGACCGGCATCACCGACGAGATGGTGGCCGACGCGCCGACGATTGATAAAGCCATCCCCGCTTTTCTCGAATTTGCGGGCGACCGGATGCTGATCGCGCACAACGCCAACTTCGATACGAGTTTCATCCGCGCCGCCGCCGAGAAGCTGAAAATTCCGTTCACCAATCCCTATCTCGACACGGTCGCGCTCTCCCGCTTTGCCAACCCCGACCTCAAGAAGCACAAGCTGGACATCCTCGCCGAGCATTACGGCCTCGGGGACTTCAACCATCACCGCGCCTGCGACGACGCGGAGATGCTGGCGATGATCTACTTCAAGATGTCCGAGCAGTTGATGAACGAGGGCATTTCCGACCTCGGGCGCATCAACGAGGTCATGAAGGCGAGCGCCGACCCGCTGAATCTGCGCACTTACCATCAGATTATCTTGGTCAAAAACCTCGTCGGGCTGAAGAACCTGTATCGTCTCGTCTCGATGAGCTATCTGCAATATTACCGCCGCAATCCCCGCATCCCGAAGACCGTGCTGGAGCAGTATCGCGACGGCCTCATCATCGGCTCGGCGTGCGAGGCGGGCGAGCTGTTCCGCGCCGTGCTGGACGGGCAGCCGCAGGACGAGATCGAGCGCATCGCCTCGTTCTACGATTACCTCGAGATCCAGCCGATCTGCAACAACCGCTTTCTGATCGCCGAGGGCAAGGTCGCGGACGACGAGGGGCTGCGCGACCTCAACCGCAGGATTGTCGCGCTGGGCAAAAAGCTCGGCAAGCCGGTCGTTGCCACCTGCGACGCGCACTTCATGAACAAGGAGGACGAGATCTACCGCAAGATCCTGCTCTCCGGCCTGAAGTTTTCGGACGCGGACAAGGATGTCGGCCTCTACCTGCGCACCACCGAGGAGATGCTCGAGGAGTTCTCCTATCTCGGAGAAGAAACTGCCTACGAGGTGGTCGTCGAAAACACGAATCTGATCAATGACATGATCGAGGAGATCCGCCCGATCCCGACGGGGCAGTATACGCCGAACATGGAGGGCGCGGAGGAGGACTTGCAGCGGATGTGCTGGGAGCACGCCCGCGCGCTCTACGGCGATGAGCTGCCCGAGATCGTGTCCGCCCGCCTCAAAAAGGAGCTGGACTCCATCATCAAGCACGGCTTTGCCGTGCTCTACATCATCGCGCAGAAGCTGGTCGCCTACAGCGAGAGCCAGGGCTATCTCGTCGGCTCGCGCGGCTCGGTCGGCTCGTCCTTTGTCGCGTCGATGGCGGGCATCTCCGAGGTCAATCCGCTCCCGCCGCACTACGTCTGCCCGAAGTGCAAGTACAGCGAGTTCTTTACCGACGGCTCGGTCGGGTCGGGCTTCGACCTGCCGGACAAGACCTGCCCGGTCTGCGGCGGTCCGCTGCGCGGCGACGGACACGACATTCCGTTTGAGACCTTCCTCGGCTTCTTCGGCGACAAATCGCCGGATATCGACCTCAACTTCTCGGGCGATGTGCAGGGCAAGGTGCATAAGTACACCGAGGAGCTGTTCGGCAGCGAAAACGTCTTCCGCGCGGGGACGATCGGCACGCTGGCGTCGAAGACGGCGTTCGGCTTCGTCTCAAAATATCTCGAGGAAAAGGGCATTGCGCTCTGCCGCGCGGATGCGGATCGCCTGATCGCGGGCTGCGTCGGCGTCAAGCGCACCACGGGGCAGCACCCCGGCGGCATCATCGTCGTGCCGAAGGAGTACAGCATCTACGACTTCTCGCCGGTGCAGCACCCGGCCGACGACCCCAATTCCAACATCGTCACCACGCACTTCCAGTTCTCGTATCTGCACGATACCATTCTGAAGCTGGACGAGCTGGGACACGATATGCCGACCAAGTACAAGATGCTCGAGCGCTACACGCACACGAGCGTCATGGACGTGAAGATGAACGACCGTGCCGCCTACGAGCTGTTTGAGAGCTGCGCGCCGCTCGGTGTCACGCCCGACGACATCGGCTGCAATCTCGGCACGCTGGGGCTGCCTGAGATGGGGACGCGCTTCATCCAGGGCGTTCTCGAGGACGCCAAGCCGAAGACCTTTGCCGACCTTCTCCAGATCTCGGGGCTGACGCACGGCACCGACGTGTGGCTCGGCAACGCGCAGGATCTCATCAAGGCGGGAACCTGCACGATTTCCGAGGTCGTGGGGACGCGAGACGGCATCATGCTCTACCTCATCCGCCACGGGCTGGAAAACAAGCTCTCGTTTGACATCATGGAGGCCGTCCGCAAGGGGAAGGGCGTCAAGCCCGAGTGGGAGGAGGAGATGCTGAAGCACGATGTGCCCGAGTGGTACATCGCCTCCTGCAAGAAGATCAAATACATGTTCCCGAAGGCGCACGCCGCGGCCTATGTCATGAGCGCGATCCGCCTTGCGTGGTACAAGATTTACTATCCGATGGAGTTCTATGCGGCGTACTTTACGGTCGCGCCGGGCGGCTTCGACGGCGATATCGTCATGCGCGGCCGCGGCGCGGTCAGCGCCACCATCGAGGAGCTGTCCAAAAAGCCGGACGCCACGCAGAAGGAAGCAGAGACCGTCACGGCGCTGTCGCTTGCACGCGAGGCGCTGGCGCGCGGCGTGGTCTTTTTGCCCGTCGATCTCTACAAGTCGGATGCCACGGCGTTCCTGCCCGAAAACGGCAAGATCCGCCTGCCGTTCGCGGCGCTCGGCGGCCTCGGCGAGGGCGCGGCGCAGAAGATCGTCGAGGCGCGCGCCGACGGCGAGTTCTTCTCAATCGAGGAGCTGCGTGAGCGCGCCAAGCTGAACAAGAGCGTCATCGAGATCCTTTCGCAGAGCGGCGCGCTGAAAAACCTCAGCGAAACGAACCAGTATACGTTCTTCTGAGTGTAATTAAGCCTCCCTTGTGCAAAGGGAGGTGGCACGCGAAGCGTGCCGGAGGGATTGTTGCAGAGCCAAAGGTACAACCCCTCAGTCAACTTCGTCAGGATGTTTTTCGGTTTCGCTCGCGAAATCGTCGGTGTTCAGCCGACGAAGAAAAACTCCGCGAGACGCTTTGCGTCTCGTACAGCTCACCCCTTGCACAGGGGAGCCGAATGCTCCCCCGCAAGGTTTTTTGCCATATCTGCAAAAAAAGGTTTACAAATCGCTGCATATCGTATAAAATAGATATGATAAAAATGTTTATCCATCGGAAAGGATTCCATTATGGCAGAAGTAAAGTATAAGCGCGTCCTGCTCAAGCTCTCGGGCGAGGCACTGGCGCGCGGCGCAGAGGGGATTTACAACCATGCGTTTATTGATAAGATCGCCGAGGTCATCAAAAAGTGCGTCGATGCCGGTGTCGAGGTCGGCGTCATCGTCGGCGCGGGCAACATCTGGCGCGGCAGACAGGGCGTGAACATGGATCGCGCGCGCGCCGACTACATGGGGATGCTTGCCACCGCGATCAATGCATTGGCACTTCAGGACGCCTTTGAGCGCGCCGGCATCACCACCCGCGTGATGACCGCCGTCGAGATGCGCGCCATGGCAGAGCCGTACATCCGCGCGCGCGCCGTCCGCCACCTTGAAAAGGGGCGCGTCGTGATTTTCGGCTGCGGCCTCGGCTCGCCGTATTTTTCGACCGATACCGCCGCCGTGCTGCGTGCGGCCGAGATCAATGCGGATGTCGTGCTGCTCGCCAAGAACATCGACGGCGTGTACACCGCCGATCCGCGCGTGGACAAGACGGCCACCAAGATCGACGCGATCACCTATCAGGAGATTCTGTCCCGCGGCCTCGCCGCCATGGACTCCACAGCGACCTCCTTCTGCATGGACAACCACATTCCGATCCTGGTCTTCGGACTGGACGACCCCGAGAATATCTATCGTGCCGTCATGGGCGAAGAGATCGGTACGATCGTAAAATAAATTCAGAAAGGATTTTCCGCTATGAAACTGGATACCAAAGAATTTGAACACAAGATGAAAATGTCGATCGAATCGCTGCGCCAGAACCTCAACACGGTCCGCGCCGGCAAGGCAAACCCCGAGGTCCTCTCGCGCGTCACGGTTGACTATTACGGCACACCCACGCCGATCATGCAGATGGCTGCCATCCAGGTGCCCGATCCCCGCACGCTGGTGATCTCCCCCTGGGATGCATCGACGATGAAGAACATCGAGAAGGCGATTCTCGCCTCCGACATCGGGCTGACGCCGCAAAACGACGGCAAGGTCATCCGCCTCGCCTTCCCGCAGCCGACCGAGGAGCGCAGAAAAGAGCTGACCAAGCAGGTTGCAAAGCTCTGCGAGGAGGCAAAGGTCGCCATCCGCAACGTCCGCCGCGAGGCCAACGACAAGACCAAGGCGATGAAGAAGGACGGCGACATGACCGAGGATGAGGCCAAGGCCAGCGACAAGCTGGTGCAGGATCTCACCGACAAGTTTATCAAAGAGGTTGACACAATTTCCGCAGAAAAAGACAAGGAAATCATGGCGATCTGACATTTCGGGGGCTGTCGCATCTGCATTTGCGTGCGGCGGTCCCTTTCTGCGATTTTTCGGCATTTTCGATAAAGCGAGGACAGACGATGTTTTTATTCGGCAAAAATAAGCCCGCGCTTCCGCATCCGCACATGCAGGCGGACGAGCGCCTCCGGCATATCGCGTTCATCATGGACGGCAACGGCCGCTGGGCAAAGAAGCGCTCCATGCCGCGCGAGTACGGGCATGTCAACGGCGCGAAGACCTTCAAGAAGATCATCCGCTACTGCGGCGACATCGGTGTGAAGATGATTACGGTCTATGCCTTCTCCACCGAGAACTGGAAGCGCCCGAAGCATGAGGTGGACGCCATCATGGGGCTGCTGTCGGACTATATCGACGACGCAGTCGCCTCGATGGACGAGAACAACATTCATCTGGTCTTTCTCGGCGACATGTCCATCTTCCCGCCGGAGATACAGGCCAAGATCGAAAATGCCGAGCGCATTTCGCGCGGCAAGGATCTGCTGCTCAACATCGCGCTCAACTACGGCGGGCGCGCCGAGATCGCGCACGCCGCCAACACGCTGATCGCGGCGGGGAAGACGCATGTGACCGAGGATGACATCTCGGGCGCGCTCTATACGGCGCATTGCCCCGACCCGGATCTGATTGTGCGCACGGGCGGCGACATCCGCCTGTCCAACTTTCTGCTCTGGCAGGCGGCGTATGCCGAGCTGTACTTCACGGACACGCTCTGGCCGGATCTGACGCCGCACGAGATCGACCGCATCGTTGCGGACTTTTACAAGCGGAAACGCCGCTACGGAGGGGTATGAATGAAAACAAGAATCATCACGGGCGTGTGCATGGTCATCGCTGCAATTCCGTTTCTCATCTGGTCGGACACGCCCGCACTCTCGGCGGCGATCGTGCTGCTGGCGCTTGTTGGCGTGTTTGAATACCTGCGCTGCATCGGCATCGAAAAGACATACGGCTTTGCGATCCCGAGCTATCTTATGGCCGCCGCCGCGCCGCTGATGGCGCGGTATCTGAACGGACACTGGATGTTCTTCTTCGGCGTGACCTATGTGTACACGTTTTACATGCTCGTCCATGCGATGCTCACAAGTGAAAGATCCGATTTTTCCAAGGTTGCCAAGGCCGTGGTCGGCACGCTGTATATTTCGAGCGGCTTTGCCTGCCTGCTCGCCGCGCGTGACCTTGAGCACGGGCTGTTTCTGCTCATCATGATTATCGTCACGGCGTTCGGCACGGACATCTTTGCCTATTTCTCGGGCTATTTCTTCGGCCGGCACAAGCTCATTCCCGCCGTCAGCCCGAAGAAGACGGTGGAGGGTGCGATCGGCGGCACGCTGCTTGCGGCGGCGCTGTTTGTCGGCTGCGGCGTGCTGTACGCCAATCTCTACAAGGTCGCCCGCCCGCATGTGCTGTCGCTCTTTATCTGCGGCGCGCTGCTCTCGGTCATTTCCCAGCTCGGCGACCTGATTGCATCCTATTTCAAGCGGAACAGCGGCATCAAGGACTACGGCAGGCTGTTTCCCGGTCACGGCGGCGTGCTTGACCGCTTTGACAGCGTGATTGCGATCGCGCCCGTGATGTACATCCTGCTTTCCGATCCGCAGATTTTTGCCATTTTCCGCTAAGCAAACGAGGCTCATTATGATCGAAGAATACACCATTCCGCCGGTCGCGGTGCTGGGGTCCACAGGCTCGGTCGGCAGGCAGGCGCTGGACGTCTGCCACCGCTTCGGCGTGCGCGTGGACGCGCTCACCGGCGGCAAAAATACAGCGGAGCTGGAAAAACAGATCCGCCGCTTCAACCCGCGCGTCTGTGCCATGGCGGATGCCGACGCGGCGCGCGACCTTGCCGTGCGTGTGCGCGACACGGACACCGAAGTTTACGCGGGCGCCGACGGCATTCTCCGCGTGATCGGCGAGACCGACGCGAAAACGGCGGTCAACTCGATCCTCGGTCTCGCCGGGCTTGCCCCGACGCTGGCCGCCGCCGGCCGTGGGATGCGCATTGCTACGGCGAACAAGGAGTCCATCGTCGCCGCCGGGAACCTCGTGGACGCGGCGGTGAAAGCGGGCGGCGCCGAGCTGATCCCCGTGGACAGCGAGCACAGCGCGATCTTCCAGTGCCTGCACTGCGGCACGCACGGCGAGGTCAAGCGCCTGCTGCTTACCGCATCGGGCGGCCCGTTCTTCGGCTATACAAAGGCGCAGTTGGAGGCTGTCACGCTTGCCGACGCGCTGAAGCACCCCACCTGGAAGATGGGCGCGAAGATCACGGTGGACAGCGCGTCCATGATGAACAAGGGACTCGAGGTCATCGAGGCGGTGCGCCTCTTCGGCGTCAGCCCCGCGCAGGTCACGGTCGTCGTACACCGCGAGAGTATAATCCACAGCGCCGTGGAATATATTGATAACGCCGTCATTGCCGAGCTGAGCCATCCCGACATGCGGGAGTGCGTGCAGTATGCGCTGACCTATCCCGCGCGGCTGCCCGCCGTGATTGAGCCGCTCGATCTGTTTTCGGTCGGCACGCTCACTTTTCGGCGCCCCGACCCCGAGACCTTTCCGCTGCTCGGGCTGGCCTACCGCGCGATCGAGACGGGCGGGCTGATGCCCGCCGTGCTCAGCTCCGCAAATGAGGCGGCCGTCTCGCTGTTTCTCGACGGCAAAATCCGTTTCTGCGAGATCGCCGAGACGGTTGCCGCCGCGATGGACGGCTTTGCAAATAAGTCCGACTTTACGGTCGAAGATGTATTTTCCGCGGACAGCGACGTGCGCGCGCGCGTGCTTGCCGCAAAAGGAGTTCAATGACAACCATCCTGTATATTCTGATCGCCGTTTTCGCGTTCGGCCTGATGATTCTGCTCCACGAGCTGGGGCATTTTCTCACGGCGCGCGCCGCAGGCGTGAAAATCGAGGAGTTTTCCATCGGCATGGGGCCGCGGCTGTGCGGCGTCACCGACAAGCGCGGCACGGCGTTTAACCTGCGGGCGCTGCCGTTCGGCGGCTTCGTCGGCATGAAGGGTGAGGACGAGGAGGCCGACGGCGCGGATTCCTTCGCCGAGAAGCGTCCGTGGCAGAAGTTCCTCATCGTGGCGGCGGGCGGCATTATGAACGTTCTGCTCGCCTTTGTGCTGATGTTCGGCATTGTGCTGTCGCAGGATGCACTTGCATCCAACGTGGTGGCGCAGTTTCGCGAGGGCGCGGTCAGCTCGTCGGCGCTTGCAGTCGGTGACCGCATTGTCCGCGTGGACGGCACGCGCACGCGCGTCTACTACGATGTCGCCTACGAGATCATACACGCGGGGTATGAGCCGATCGACGTGGAGGTCGTGCGCGACGGGCAGAAACTCGTGCTGCACGACGTCACCTTCCCCACGCGGACCTCGTCGGGGATGCTGTTCGGCACGGTGGATTTCAAGGTGCTTGCCGAGGAGAAAAACTTCGGCAATCTCTTGAAGCATACCTTTGTCCGCAGCTTTTCCACGGTCAAGATGATCTGGGACTCGCTCCTCGATATGATTTTCGGCCGGGTCAGCATGGACGCGGTCTCGGGGCCGGTCGGCGTGACGGTGGCGCTCGGCGATGCCGCCAAGAGCGGCGGCGGCTCGTTTGTGTACCTGCTCTGCGTTCTCTCCATGAACCTCGGCGTGGTCAACCTCCTGCCGCTTCCGGCACTCGACGGCGGCAGACTGGTGTTTATCCTCTATGAGATGATTTTCAGAAAGAAAGTCCCCGCCAGGTATGAGGCGGTGGTGCATTTCGTCGGCATCGTGTTCTTGCTCGGGCTGATGGTGCTGGTGACTTTCAAGGATTTTGCAAAACTGTTCGGAGGCGGCTTCTGATGCTGGAAAAATACAATGCGATCCGCCGCGCATCGCGCGGGATCCGCATCGGCGGCGTGACGATCGGCGGGCAAAGCCCGATCGCCGTGCAGTCGATGACCAATACCGACACGCTCGACATCGCGGCGACCGTCGCACAGGTGCGCGCGCTTGCCGACGCGGGCTGTGACATCGTGCGCATCACCGCGCCCACCGTGGAGGCGGCAAAGACCTTTGCCGCCGTCAAGGAGGCGGGGATCACCGTTCCGCTTGTCGCGGATATCCATTTTGACTACCGCGTGGCGCTGGCCTGCGTGGACGCGGGCGTGGACAAGATCCGCATCAACCCCGGCAACATCGGCGACGAGAACCGCGTCAAAGCGGTTGCCGACGCCTGCCGGGCGCATCATGTACCGATCCGCATCGGCGTCAACGGCGGCTCGCTGGAGAAGGAAATTCTCGCAAAATACGGTTCGCCGACGGCGGAGGCGCTCGCCGAGAGCGCGCTTTATCATGCGTCGCTGCTCGAGCGCTTTGACTTCGGCGACATTGTGCTTTCGGTCAAGTCTTCGGACGTTTCCGCGATGGCCGAGGCCAACGTGATTCTCGCCGAAAAAACCGATTACCCGCTGCATATCGGCGTGACCGAGGCGGGCGGCGGCCGCATGGGACTGATCAAGGGCGCGGTCGGCATCGGCGGCACGCTGCTGCGCGGTATCGGCGATACGGTGCGCGTTTCGCTCACCGAAAACCCGGTGGACGAGGTCGCCGCCGCGCACGACATCCTGTTTGCGCTCGGCTTTGATACGAAAAAACGGCTGAACATCGTTTCATGCCCCACCTGCGGCCGCACCAAGATCGACCTGATCGCGCTTTCACACGCGTTTGAGGACGCGGCGACGGCGGCGGGCGTGATGGATAAGCCGGTGACCGTCGCCCTGATGGGCTGTGCGGTCAACGGGCCGGGCGAGGCGCGCGAGGCCGACATCGGCATCGCGGGCGGCCGCGGCGAGGCGGTGCTCATCCGGCACGGCGAGATCGTCGGCAAGCTCGATGAGGCGGAGATCATCCCGCGCCTGATTGAAGAGATTAAAAAAATGTAAAAATCGGCTGCCGAAACACGGCAGCCGTTTTTTGTGTCGTTTGAAATACAATGTAGGGGCGACCATCGGTCGCCTGCTTTTGCTCCCCGGCAGGCGGGCGGTCGATGGCCGTCCCTACGGCGTTTTCCCAGCGTGTGGCGCTTTTATTTTCCTTCGCGCATGGCCTTTTCAAGCAGGCACAGCGAAAGCACGAGAAACGCGATCAGCCAGACGGGGAGCAGATATAGCGTGGTACGCTCGGCGACAAGACCGAACAGCGGCGGGCTGAAGGTGGAGCCGACATAGGCGCTGGCCATCTGCACGCCGATGATCGCCTGCGAGTATTCCGCGCCGAAATGCTGCGGCGTGGAGTGGATGATGCTCGGATAGACCGGCGCACAGCCGAGCCCCGTAACCACAAGCCCGATGGTGGCGGGAAGCTCGCCGAACGGCAGAAACAGCAGCAGCGCACCGCAGAGCGCCACGGCGATGCCGAGGCGGATCATGCCGCGGTCGCCGAGCCGCTCGGCGATGAAGCCCGAGAGGAACCGCCCGACCGTCATGCCGATGAAGAACAGGGAGGCAAATGCGGCGGCGCGCTCGGCAGTGACGCCGTGTACGCGCACGAGATAGCTGCTGGCCCACAGCATTGCCGCCGATTCGGCGGCACAGTAGGCGAAGAATCCGGCAAGCAGGCAGGGGACACCGGGGATGCGCAGTGTGCGCCGCAGACCGAGGACGCGCGAGGAACCGACATTGGAGGTGACGCCCTGCGGCTGCTTCCACATCGGCAGCGTGCAGAGCAGGATCAGGACGATGACGCTCTGGATGCAGGCGACAAAGCGGTAGCCGTCGTTCCATACCGTGTGTGTGAGGGCATAGCTCATCAGCATCGGGCTGACGATCGTGCCGACGCCCCAGAAGCAGTGCAGCCAGCTCATGTGGCGCGAGGAATAGTGCATGGCGACATAGTTGTTCAGTGCCGCGTCGATCGCGCCTGCGCCGAGGCCGTAGGGCACGGCCCACACGCAGAGCAGCGCGAATTTTGTCGAGCAGGAAAAGCCGAACAGCGCCGCCGCGGTCAGAAACACGCTGGCCGCCGTGACCTTGCCCGTGCCGAACCGCTTGACCATGCGCTCGGACAGCAGGCTGGACAGGATCGTACCGCCGGAGATAATCATGGAGACGATGCCGACCGAGGAAAGCGGCACACCGAAGACCTGCTGCATCGCAGGCCAGCCCGCGCCGAGCAGGGAGTCCGGCAGCCCGAGGCTGATGAAGGCGAGATAAATGACGGCGAGTAATAAGCTGTACATGCAAAGCTCCGAAAAAGTGAATTGCGCCGAAGCGCTCATTGACAGTATATTGATTCCGTGCGGAAAATGCAAGTGCCGCAGGGAAAATCGGACAAGTTCCAAATTTATATGAGGCCGTTCCAAATCGGCGCGGTGTGCATACCTTGCACAAATGCTGCATTTCGTTGAACAAATACGGCATTTCGTTGAACACTTGTTGAAAAATACAGGCAAGTACGGTATAATCAATACAGAAAGTGTAAAAGGAGGCGGATGCATGAAACACGAGCTGCAAAGGGAAGCGCTGGAGAACACGCAGCTCATTGTGGAAGAATGGTACATGGGCAAGACCGACCGCCTGCTCCCGCTGCTGGATGAAGATGCGAGCTGGATCGGCGCGGCGGCCGACCAGTTTTACCGCGGGCGCGCGGAGGTTGCCGCTGCGCTGGAACGGGTGCGGCCGGAGATCCTGCCCTGCCGCGTGTCGGAGGGGCGCTGGGACATTGCGGACTGCGGCGCCGACTATTGCCTGTGCCTCGGGCAATACATCTGGACGATTCGAAACGAGCAGCTGTACACGCAGGAGCCGCAGCGCGCCTCGTTTCTCTGGAAGCAGACCGAGGCGGGTCTGCGCATTTCCCACATGCATGTGTCCAACGTGATGCACACGCTGGAGCCGGACGAGGCGTTTCCGCTGGCCTCCAGCCGCCGCAACTACGACTATGTACAGCAGAAATTGCAGGCGCAGAACCGCTTTTTGCAGATCATGACGACGGATTACACCTGCCATATGATCGGGATGCGGCAGGTGACGCACATCGAGGCCGCGCGGGAATGCCTCCTCATCCACTGCGAGGACGGTACGGTGTACCGTGTCCACGCGGGAATCCGGGGGTTCGTCGGCGAAAACTGTCCGGACTTTGTCTTTGTGCACCGCAGTTTTGCCGTCAATGCGGATCACATCCGCGCCGTCACGCCGGAGGAAGTTTTTCTGACAAACGGCGTGCGGCTCCCGGCCTCACGGCAGCGCTATAAGGCCATCTGCGAAAAACTGCGCGAAAAATTCAAATAAACATGCGGTCTGCCCTGCGGCGGCCGCATTTTTTTGCGGAAATTGCGGCAAACCTCTTGCATTTCGGCAAAGGTCGTTGTATAATGCCCAGTGAAACAGTAGGAATTAAAAATCCGGAAAGGATAAACGTATTATGATGATCTCCTCAAGGGGACGGTACGCCCTGCGCGTGATGCTGGATATGGCAGAGCAGCGCGGCGGCGGGAATATCCGTCTCAAGGAAATTGCCGCACGGCAAAACCTCTCGGTCAAGTATCTCGAGAGCATCATGACCGCACTCTGCAAGAGCGGGCTTGTCGAGAGCACGCTCGGCAAGGACGGCGGCTATCAGCTGCGCCGCGCGCCCGAGACCTACACGGCGGGCGAGATCCTGCGCGCTGCCGAGGGCGAGCTTGTGCCGGTCGCCTGCCTCACCGAGGACGGCAAAAAATGCGGCGGGGAATGCACCTGCTATACGCTCCCGTTCTGGCGGGGGCTGGAAGAACGCATCAATGCCTACATCGACGGCTACACCCTCGGCGATCTGCTTGAGAGCAAGCGGAATACGCCCGCCTGCGGCACCGATACCAATTCAGCGGAAAAGAAGGAAACAGAGCAATGAACAAGAAACAGCTTTTGAAGGTGGAAAACCTGCATGTCAGCGTCGGCGACCGTGAGATCCTGCACGGCGTCGATCTTGCGGTCGGCCGCGACGAGACCCATGTGCTGATGGGGCCGAACGGCACGGGCAAATCCACGCTCGGCTATGCCGTCACGGGCAACCCGGCCTACACCGTCACCGACGGACATATTCTGTTTGACGGCGAGGACATTACGGAAATGCCGGTCAACGAGCGCGCAAGGCGCGGCATTTTTCTCTCGTTCCAGAATCCGCTGGAGGTTCCGGGTGTGACGCTCTCCGCCTTTATCCGCAGCGCGCTGGAGCAGAAGAGCGGCAGCCGCCTGCGCCTCTGGGACTTCAAAAAGAAGCTCGCCGAGACGATGAAGCTGCTGCAAATGGATGAATCCTATGCCGAGCGCGATCTCAACGTCGGTTTCTCGGGCGGCGAAAAGAAGAAGGCCGAAATTCTGCAAATGCTGATGCTCGAGCCGAAGCTGGCCATCCTCGACGAGACCGACTCGGGGCTTGACGTGGACGCGGTGCGCACGGTGTCCGAGGGCGTCCGCCTGTACCGGGAGCGCGTACACGGTTCGCTGCTCATCATCACGCACAGCACGCGCATTCTCGAGGCGCTGCATGTGGATGCGGCGCACGTCATGGAAAACGGCGTCATCGTGAAAAACGGCGGCGCAGAGCTGGTCGAGGCGATCAACGAGAGCGGCTTTGCCGCCGTGAACGGGCAGAGCTGACCGAGGTGCACCATGGCTGACAACAGAGAAAAGACCGTGGTCGAGGACATCGACCGCAGTATATACGATATCCGGGACGCCGAGGACGATGCCTACCGCATGGAGGACGGCCTGACGCCCGCGATCATCGACAAATTATCGAAGGAAAAGCATGACCCGGTGTGGATGCAGCAGTTCCGCCTCCGCGCCCTGCAGATCTACAACGAAATGCCCCTGCCGGACTGGGGCCCCTCGCTCGAGGGACTGGACATCGACCACATCGCCACCTATGTCCGCCCGAAGACCGGGATGCAGAACGACTGGAAGAACGTGCCGAAGGACATCAAGGACACCTTCGACCGCCTCGGCATTCCCGAGGCGGAGCGCAAGTCGCTGGCCGGCGTGGGCGCGCAGTACGACTCGGAGCTGGTTTATCACAACGTGCGCGACGAAGTCGCCGCCGAGGGCGTGGTCTACACGGATATGGAGAGCGCGATGACCGGCGAGTACGCCGACATGGTGAAGAAGTATTTCATGAAGCTCGTGCCCCCAACCGATCACAAGTTCGCCGCGCTGCACGGCGCGGTTTGGTCGGGCGGCTCGTTCGTCTATGTGCCGAAAGGCGTGCATCTGTCCATTCCGCTGCAATCCTATTTCCGCCTCAACGCCAAGGGCGCAGGGCAGTTTGAGCATACGCTCATCATCGTGGACGAGGGGGCAAGCCTGCACTTCATCGAGGGCTGCTCCGCGCCGAAGTACAACGTCGCCAACCTGCACGCGGGCTGCGTCGAGCTGTACGTCAAAAAAGGCGCAAAGCTGCGCTATTCCACGATTGAAAACTGGTCGAAAAACATGTACAACCTCAACACGAAGCGCGCGCTCTGCGAGGAGGGAGCGACCATCGAGTGGATCTCCGGCTCGTTCGGCTCGCACGTCGGCTGCCTCTACCCGATGAGCGTGCTGAAGGGTGACAACTCGAAGATGGAGTTCACCGGCGTGACCTTTGCCGGGGCGGGGCAGAACCTCGATACCGGCGCCAAGGTCGTACACATCGGCAAGCATACAAGCTCGTATATGAACACCCGCTCGATCAGCAAGAGCGGCGGCGTCAGCACGTTCCGCAGCAGCGTCACCGTGGAGAAGAGCGCCGCGGGCGCGAAGTCGTCGGTGTCCTGCCAGTCGCTGATGCTGGACGCCGACTCCCGCTCGGACACGGTGCCCGCGATGGACATCCGCACGAAGGATGCGGCGGTCGGCCACGAGGCCAAGATCGGCAGCATCAGCGGCGATGCGGTGTTCTATCTGATGAGCCGCGGCATGAGCGAGGAGGACGCGCGCGCCCTGATCGTCAGCGGCTTTGCGGACAACGTCTCCAAGGAGCTGCCCGTGGAATACGCCGTGGAAATGAACAATCTGATCCGCCTGGAGATGAAGGGCAGCATCGGCTGACGGAGGGGAGAACATGAAACAGACAATCCGAATCAACGAGCTGCCGACCCGCACCTGGAACCGCCTCGGGGTGAATGCGGCAGAGATCGAATGGGACGCCGCGGCGGCGTTTCCCACACAGATGCTTGCAGTCGGGGCGGGCGAGCATCCCGCACCGCTCCGCCTCGATGTGGCCGACGCGGGCGCATGTACCGCGCGGACGGCTGTCCTGCAAGTGGCGGCGGGCGGCGACGTGACGGTTTTCGTCACGCTGACGGCGGCAAATCCGCTGGCCTTCCGCCTCGACGCGACGCTGGAGGCGGGCGCACATGCCAAGGTCGTGCTGCTGGAGCATCCGACGGGCGGTACGGTCGTGCGCACCGAAACGCACACGACCTGCGAAGCGGATGCGAAAATCGAATACCTCACCATTCTGCTCGGCGACGGCGACCTGTACGCCGATCAGCACGCCGAGCTGGTCGGCGACGGCAGCGCGCTGAAGGCCGACATCGCCTATTTCGGGCGCGGCACGCAGACCGTGGACTGTAATATCGTTGCCAACCACTTTGGCAGGAAGACGAACAGCGAAATTCTTGCGTCCGGCGCACTCGCCGACGCGGCGAAGAAGGTCTTCCGCGGCACGATTGACTTTAAGCGCGGCTGCGCGGATTCGGTCGGCAGCGAAAACGAGACCGTGCTGATGCTCGGCGACGGCGCTGTCAACAAGACCGTGCCGCTGATCCTGTGCGCGGAGGAAAACGTCGAGGGCACGCACGGCGCGACCATCGGCGAGCTGGACGCCGCCACGCTCTTCTATTTTGAGAGCCGCGGCATCGACCGCGCGGCGGCGCAGGCCATCCTGTCGCGCGCCGCGATCGAGCGGCTGATCCGCATGGCGGACGACGAAGCGTTTACCGCCGCTGCGGAAGCGGCGCTTGAGGCCGTCCTCGGCGACAAGGGAGGAAAAGACGCATGAGAGACTACAAGGCGGATTTTCCGATCTTCGCGCAGGATAAGACGGTCTACATCGACAACGCCGCGACGGCGCAGCGCCCCGCCTGCGTGCTGGACGCCGAGCGGAACTTCTATCTTGAGCACAATGCCAACCCTCTGCGCGGGCTTTATGCGCTCAGCGTGGCGGCCACAGAGGATGTCGAGGCCGCGCGCGAGGCCGTGCGCGCCTTTATCGGCGCGCAGCACCGGGAGGAGATCATCTTCACGCGGGGCACCACCGAGAGCCTCAATCTCGTGGCATACAGCTACGGCCGCTCGCAGCTGCACGCGGGCGACGAGGTGTTGGTGTCCATCACCGAGCACCACAGCAATCTTCTGCCGTGGCAGGCGGTCTGCCGCGAGACCGGCGCCGCGCTCCGCTATATCGAGTGTGAGCCGGACGGCCGCATCGACTTTGACAAGGCGGAGAAGCTGATGACGGACAAGACAAAGCTTGTCGCTGTTGCGCAGGTCTCCAACGTCCTCGGGCGCGTCAACCCGATCCGCGCGCTCGCGGATATGGCGCACCGCGTGGGCGCTGTGCTGGTGTGCGACGGCGCACAGAGTACGCCGCATATGCCGGTGGACGTGCAGGCGCTGGGGGCGGATTTCTTCGCGTTCTCGGGGCATAAGCTCTACGGGCCGATGGGCATCGGCGTACTGTACGGCAGGCGTGAACTGCTCGAAAAAATGCCGCCGTTTCTCACGGGCGGCGAAATGATCGAGAGCGTCACGCGCACGGGCGCGGTGTATGCCGAGCTGCCCTATAAGTTTGAGGCGGGCACGGGCAACGCCGCGGGCGCGGTCGGCCTGCACGCCGCCATCGACTATATAGGCAGCATCGGCTTTGACACGATTCACGCGCGGGAGCTGACCGTCTCGCGCCTTGCCTTTGAGAAGCTGCGCGCCCTGCCGCATGTGCATGTGCTCGGCGCGGAGAGGGCGGAGGAGCACAACGGCATTCTCACGTTCACGCTCGACGACGTGCATCCGCACGATGTCGGCGAGATCCTCGCGGCGGACGGCGTGGCCGTGCGCGCAGGGCATCACTGCGCACAGCCGCTGCTCGAACACCTCGGCTATCGCTCGACCGTGCGTGCCAGCTTCGCGTTTTACAACACCGCCGACGATGCGGAAAAATTCATCGACAGTCTTTCGACTGTCCGGGAGCGGATGGGCTATGGAAAGTAGAAGCTTTTACAACGAAATTCTGACCGAACACAATATGCACCCCGACTTCAAGCACGACCTGCCCGATGCGGACATCGTGCTCGACGGCGTGAACCCGAGCTGCGGCGACGAGATCAGCCTGAAGCTCAAGGTTGAGAACGGCGTCATCACCGACGGCGCTTTCGTCGGCGACGGCTGCGCCATCTCGCAGGCCTCCACCGACATCATGCTCGGCATGATCGTCGGACGAAAGAAGGAGGACGCGCTGCGCTATGCCGACCTGTTCATGCGCATGATCCGCGGCGAGGCGACCGAGGCGGAGATCGACAGCCTCGAGGAGGCGTCGGCGCTGCGCGACATCGCGCACATGCCCGCCCGCGTCAAATGCGCCATGCTCGGCTGGCGCACCCTTGCCGAAGCCCTCGGCGAGAAGACGGAATAGAGTAAAGCCGTGAAAATTGTTTTCTTCAATGCAAAAAGGCGCTGAAAATTTTCAGCGCCTTTTTACTTTACAAGGCAAGGATTCGATTGCGATGCCGGAGACGGACAGCGAGGGCAATGAACAGCATGACGATTCATCGGATTGCCGCCGCAAGTTCAAACAGGCTGCTTTTTGGCGGACACCCTGTTCATCTCAAGCTCGTTTTCCAGGTGCTGCGAGACGCTGTCGGCAACGGCGGTCGTTGCCCGCCGGATACCGGCAGCCGAAAGCCCCTCGCAAGGATGGATCATCGTTACGGACAACTCCGTCCCCGTTTCTTGTTCATTTACAGAGACGGAAAAGCGGCTCCGATTGCCGTATACCGATAGCTCCGCCAGAATCGTGGATGTGTCCGCCTTTTCATATACGGCGCCGTTTTTATCCAGCACCTCATAGACGGCGAAGATCACATATTGCCGATTGTACGGCAATGTTTTCTTTGTTGTTTTGCTGTCCTGCGGAATGGAATGCTGCACAGTCATCATCGGGCCTCCTTTTTATTACCGTTTCGTTGCAAACCATCCTTGCATCGTTATTGCTTTTCAATATAGCCGCTGATGGGCTCGGCATACATATTGTCGTCGGTCACGGGCTGATACCGCTTGCCGTCATACACATCGGTAAAGCCGTTTGTCGCTTTGTATATTTCACCGGTTTCGGTATCGTACACGCGCTCATAGCCGAGGATCGCGTCGCTCTGCTTCTGGCTCATAATATCCTGACTTTTATTACGACCCTCCCAGGAGGTCATAAAGCCGTCCATGGTCGCATTGAAGTTTTGACTGATCTGTTTTGAAAGGGAGACCTTTTCGTTGCTTGCCTGATTGGCGGCGCTGACAAAGCTGTCGGAATACTGCAGGGTTTTGAAGCAGCCGGTCAGCACGCTTTCCCACTCAATAAAGGCGTCCTTCACAGCGGTAACGGCAACGACATTGTACGCCATATAATAGCCGCCGTCCACCGCCTGAAGCTGATAGCCTACCACATTGCCGTCGGAAATCATAAAACTGCCGAAGTCCACGACAGAGGCGGCAAACAGGCCCTCACCCTCTTTGCCGTTATCCGTGAAGGTCGCGCGAAGCTGCTCATCGCCGAGTGCGGAAGACTTCAGCGGGCTGGTAGAGGGATAACGTTCGGTCACCGTAAAATTATCAAACCGGGGGAAGGTGTATCCCGAATAAGCAGGCTCCACCTCCGATGCAAATGCCGCATACTGCGAAAATATTTTGAAAAAGCCTTCGGTGGACGGGTTTTCCAGCACGGCGGCCTTAGCAAAAAGCGCCGCCTGTGTATTGCCCATATTGTAGTTCTGCTGCCATGCATATTTGCCTGCCCGGCTGTGCAGCAACACATCGGCCTTGAGCAGCACAAACATCTGATTGAGCGGCTCGCTTGGGTCGCTTATCCGAATACTGTGGTAGATATTTGTTCCGCCGGCCGTTACCGTCCAGCCTTTGGGAATGGTCATGCTGAAATCGGCGGTTTCGTACTTTTCGGTCTGCACGGCTTTTGCCGCCGTTTCGGTAATCTTGACTCTGCCTTCTGTTTTTGTTTTTGTGCCGTCATCGTTCACAACGGTTTCAGCGCCGCAGGCGGCAAGGGATATTGCAGCGGCAAGAATAACGGCAAGAAACGCGCTTGCCCGGATTGACTTTTTCATGGTTCTTCCTCCGTTCAGTACATCAGTTTGGTTATATCCGGCGGGATTTCAATACTGTTGGCGCTGTATTGGCTGTATTCGTTCTCTGCCGGGATGATTTCGGTAAGCGGCAAAATCTTATTATCATATGTTATCGCCGCCGAATGGGTTATGGTTGCGATCTCGCCATAATGCGCGGTCAGCTTCTCGATCTTCTTAAGCCGGTATCTGTTCCCGCCGCCGAATTTAGGCAGATGATCGGCCGCACTGCCGTCGCTGTTGGTGATCTTATCGGCATAATCCGTGCTGTCATCGGGGACGGCGTCGTAAACCAGCTTGTAAAAGGCTTTGTCCGTCACTAAGATATTGCCGTTGAACAGGGTGATGATTTTTTCGCCGTCCGACATTGCCGCGCAGTTTGCCTCCCATATGATAACGCCGCGATTTTTGTCATCAAAATAAGAGGTCATTCCCGCTGTTACATCCTTGTCCTGCTTTGCAGCATAGATGTAAAGCTTGCCGTCGGCTATTACGGTGTGACTGTCGAAGCGGGTTATCCTGCTTCTGAAATCGGGTATCTCGGAAAGCGTTTTTCCGTCTTCGGAATACCGATAGGTATGCGCAAAGTATATCATACCAAACTGCGATTCCTTTGCCGCATACGGGCCGTTGTTCGACGGCGCTTCAAGAGAAAATCGTTTGCCGTCGGAAAAAATCACATCCAGATCGGCGCCGTTGAAATCACGGGAATGCAGATATATCGGCTTTGCCGTATCCGGCAGACTGTATATCTCCATGCAGTTTTTTCCGTTCGGCATTGCGGAATCCGTGCTGAATTTATACAGCTTGCCGCCGGAAAGGAAAACGCTTGAAAGCTCACCCTTCGCGGCCGCCGGATCCGTGTCGGTAAAAACGGTATCGAAGTTGAGAAGTCCCTCGCCGCCGACAAAGGTCTTGTAGTCCGATTGGTCATATGGTATGCCGCGCTCCTGTAAGAGCAGCTGCTCAAGATGGATCGGATCCGCCTGCGCGGAAGCATTCACCGAGGTGTCCGGATCGGAACCGTCCGTTTCCGACGGCTTTTTCGCACAACCGCACAGCACCATGCTCACGAGCAGAAAGACCGCCAATGTTTTGAAAGATAAGAGACCGCGCCGACCGCCGGTCGGGCATAGACTGTTGCACTGCATTGGGTATTCCTCCTGACTGTCTTTGCTTATCATTGTATTGGTAAAGGGCTGTTTTGTATATAAGGGAAGTCCGCCAACCTGCAAAAAACGGGCGGCGGACTTCCGCCATTCTTAAAAAGCAGCCAAAACGCCGCCTTTTTCTCGAACAAGAGAAAAAATGCCTCCCGCGCAGGCGGGAGGCAGGGAAGCCGTCTTTTATATGGAGTTGTAAAGCGACACAAGCCCGACGCGGGATCTTGTCCCGGTTTTTTCGTATAGGGCGGAGACATATCTCTCCAAGGTTCGCCTTGACACATACAGATTGTCGGCGATCGTCTGCAGGCCGTCCTCGGTGCTGACCAGCAGCCCGAGCACCTCGGCTTCTCTCGGCGTCAGCGAGAATTGTTCCGACAGCTTTTGCAGTCTCTCGCTGTCGCTTAATCTGTTTTTATCTTTCGCGTCCGGCTTCTCAAAGAAGCTTCTTCTCATATTCGTATAGATGAATGCGGCGACGCTGGCGAGGACAAACAGGACCAGTTCAATGGTGGTGATGACGATCTGATCGCCGGCATTCAGCAGAGCAAGGGAACCTCCCGTGATGGCGGCGGCAATCAGATTGTTGACGGCTCTGCCGAGCCCCGCCCACAGCTCCGGCATTTTCGTGTACCGGGCGATTTCCATGAAAGAAGCGGTAAAGAAAACCGCGAAAAATCCGGCGGACAGGTAAAAGATAATCAGCCCCGCCGTAAACGGCCCGGAGAACTGAAGAATGACCAGGCAGATTGCGGACAGCAGCATCACGCAGTACATTACCATGCTCATATATTTTCTTTCGGCGATGTCAAACAAAAATCCGGCGAAAAGGCCGCTGAGCGCAAGCAGGATTCTCGGCCATTGCCCGATGTTCACCACGCCGTTTGCATGGTACAGGGTGACCGCATTATCCAGCGTGCTGAAAATACAGGTCAGCAGCGCAACGAAAAGGATCAGGACAACGGCGATCTTTAAGCCGTTTTTTTCGCTTTCACCGGCGTCCTTGTCTGTTTTTTCTTTTGAAAAAGGCGGAACGATGCTGTTGCTCTCCGCCCGCATCAGCGTGACGGCCAACAGCAGGATAAAGGCGGAAAGAATCCCCGCCTCAAGCGTCGCTGTATGGACAAGATTGTTGTTGGCGATCTGGAGCAGAGCGCCGAGCATATAGGAAACGCCCACCAGCCGTGCGAGATAGGTGTTGTCCTCCAAAAGACAGAGGGATTTGTAGAACACGGCGCTTCCGAAGGCGCCGAGAATCGGAAACAGCAAAAGCCCCATGCACATCGTGCGCGTGTATGTGCTGTGGCGGCATATCACAAAAAGGCATACAACGGACAGGAGCACCGCACCCACGGTAACCGCCGATTGCAGCTTCCCCTTGCAGAGCCGACAGAAAAGGGGGTAAAGAACAAAGCCGATCACGCTGATCCCGAGCGCGTAGTTTTGGGCGGCCACGGAGCGATCGCCCGAAACGGTATGGGAGATCATATCGACAAATAAAAACTCCGCGCCCAAAAAGGTGAAGGTAAACAGGCTCATCAGCAGGACAGCCTTTGCGCGGGGAATTCTGTTTTCTTTGTTAAAGGCGTCGCTCTGCCTGATTCTTTTCAAAATGCTGTTCATACGCAAATCCTCTTACTCTCCGGCAGACATGCATGGCGGCATGTCATTCGGTCTGCGGCTCGGTGTGTTCGGTTTTTCCGCGGTTTCAACCTACAGATGCCGTCCGCCTCGATTCGGGCAGGACCGCGCGAAACCGAAGCGGCTGACTTTGCTGTTGAATCTATAATAGCACATTTTCCGAAAAAGCACAAGGATCTGCAAAGCGGCAGGTTCGCGTTTCTCATGCAGCAGAGAAGCGAGCAGGGCGGCAAGGTCGGGCTTGATCCGGTCTCCGAGTACATGCGGGACCTCCGCCTTGACAAGCAGTCTGCGACCGATGAAGTCGTTGCCGATTACGCGATGCGTGTGCTTTTCTCGGATATGAAGACGGCGCGGGAGGTCACGAAGCATCACTCGGGGGTTGCAGAGGCGATCCGCCGCGCGTTTGCATGGATTCGCGAGAAGCTGGGCATCCGGACAAGCGAGGTTGACCGTGCCGCCGCGATGTGGAACAAGGTGTACAACGAGAGCCGCAAAAATGCGGATGCGGCCGTTGCCGAAGCGGCGAACCGTGCAAAAGGGGTTGCAGAAACAGGAGCGGCAAGCGGTACCGTAAAATGTTCGCGAAGCGAAATTGTAAATGTGCCGGAAATTGAGTCTTTCGTAAAGCAAGCATTGAACGGCTTGCAAACGGACACAAAGGAAATCGCGGAAATCAGTGCAGTTGAAAACAGAGCTATCAGCAAGTTTACCGGTGCATATGGGGACGGCTACCGGGGAAAGTATACCGGCGGCAAGCATATCATAGACACCGAACATATACGCCATGCGAAAAAAGCACACGGCGATATTATCCTGGAAGCCCTGCGCGCACAGCTCCCGGTGACGGAAGATGATATTGTCGCGACGCTGTCTGCCATTGCGAATGGGCAGGCGAGAATCGTTGCACCGACGCATAGTGTTGAGGGAAACGAAACGATTCTGCAAGAAGTTCCGGTCAACGGTTACACTTTATATGCAGAAGAAATCATCCGCACCGGAAAAGAAAAGCCCTCGAATCTCGAGGGGCGCACAATATACAAAACGCCCACCAAGACAACGGTACAGTGGCTTGGAACAAGTCCAAGTGCGTTTCCGAAAGGCCTTGGTGGCGCGTCTACTAATAGTATACACGAAAATGTCAATTTGTCAACAGGAAATATTCTGTTGGATCATGACGGGGTCGAGCAGGATTTGAACCTACGACCTTCGGGTTTTTCTCACAAGGCTCCGCCTGGTTTGCTCGCTTGCGGTGCCCGAAAAATCTGCGGCGGCTGTGCCTTGATTTTTCGACCGCTGCGCTTCGCATTGCTCGCTTCATCCGCCACCGGCGGCGCTCGCAAGGCTCACCCAACGAGCTCCGCTCGTCGGTCTCAAAACCCGAAACGCAACGCATCAATTCTGCTATGCAAAAAAGAAAAACAAAAGCACCCCAATGGGTGCTTTTGTTTTTCTGGTTGCGGAGGCAGGATTTGAACCTACGACCTTCGGGTTATGAGCCCGACGAGCTACCAGGCTGCTCCACTCCGCGATATTATGGTGCCGGAAACCGGGCTTGAACCGGTACGAGTGTTACCTCACGGGATTTTAAGTCCCGGGCGTCTGCCAATTCCGCCACTCCGGCATGTGCCCCTGTCGGCAACGTTGTTATTCTACCACATCCACCGCTGCGTGTCAATACCCTTTTGCAAAAATTCATCTGCATTTTTCGACCGAAATTTTAAACTTTTTGCACGTCAAATTCGGTTTTGCGTAGAATGACGGTTGACTTTTTTGCATGAACAGGCTATAATAGTATTGAAAATAAGAGAATTTTAACTTGCATTTTATTCGACATTGCTGCTGCGCGTGCGAAAAAGGTAAACAATTTTCTTCACTTTATCCATCCTTTACGCGAACGGAGGTGACTGCTGTGAACGAGCGACACGACGAAAACGGTATTATTTTCAGCTTTGGCACCGAAAAATATGCCTATGAGAATCCGCACTCGGAATACGAGGGGCCTTTTTGCATCGAGAAGATGGGCATTACCTACCCGGACAAGCGTTATCTGATCGACCGGCAGAATTACGGGCGGTATTTCTATCGGCACATCTACATTTTTGAATACGTCATTTCGGGCGAGGGGTATGTCGAGTGCGACCACGAGGTCTACAAGGTGCGCGCGGGCGACTTCTACATGCTGTCGAGCCGCCATTTGCTGCGCTACTACTGCGACCCCGAAAACCCGTATTCGAAGATCTGGATCAATGTCGGCGGGCGCATCCTCAATGAGATGATGCAACTCTACAATCTGCAAAGCGGCATCGTGATCAAGCAGATGAACTGCCGCAAGACCTTTGACTCGATCTACGAAGAGTGCGCGCGTATGGACGAGAACAACAAGCCGGAGATTTACCGGAGCGTGTTCAAACTGCTGGTGCGGATCCTCGACCAGCTCACGGGTGATGCCGCGTGTGACATGATGGCGCCTTCGTCCTACAAGATCCGCGACTTCATCGACTCCAACATTCAGGCCAACATCGGGCTGGACGATATTGCCAACAAGTTTTTCTTCAGCAAGTCCTATATCATCAGCTGCTTCAAAAACGAGTTCGGTATCTCGCCGAAACAGTACATTATTCAGAAGAAGATCGAGACGGCGAAGAACATGCTGCTGGAGACCGATATGAGCGTGAAGGCGATCTCCGAGATGCTGCATTTTGCAGACAGCCATCACTTTTCCAATACATTTAAGAAGCAGACCGGTATTTCCCCGATGGAATACCGTTCGAGAACGGGGTTGGGCTGATGAATATTATTCTGATCGGTATGCCGGGCAGCGGCAAGAGCACGGTTGGTGTCGTGCTGGCCAAGCTGCTCGGCCTGCATTTTTGCGATACGGATCTTGTTTTGCAGCAGCATTGCGGCAAGAAGCTCCAGGAGATCATCCGCACCGAGGGCGATGCGGCGTTCTTCCGTCATGAGGAGGAAGTGCTGGCGACGCTTGCGGTACAGGACACGGTGGTTGCCACGGGCGGCAGCGCCGTGTATGCCGACCGCGCCATGCAGCACCTGAGGGCGGACGGCAAGTGCGTCTATCTCGAGGTTTCGGAGGCGGAGATCGAGCGGCGGCTGGCCAATTTCAGCGACCGCGGCGTGGTCATCGCCGCCGACATGACGCTGGCCGATCTGTATGTCGAGCGCAAGCCGCTCTACGAAAAGTATGCCGACATCACGGTGCGTGCCGAGGGGGGGACGGTGTGGGACACCGCGCGCCGCATCGCCGAGGCTTTGCGCGCCCGATAAGCGGCGCAATCCATCGTTGCGCCTCGTCTTGCTTGCTTCTCGAACGCGCGGGAGCAGGGGGCGGCGCCCGATAAGCGGCATGGTGCGTCGCAAATTCTTTACAAACCTGAACGGGCGACCATCGGTCGCCCGTTTTTGCTTTGCGCAGGCGGGCGACCGATGGTCGCTGAATGACGGGCCTGCCCACTGCGTGTTCCAAAGCAATTCTCACGTGCCTGCTCGTGAGATTTTGCAAAACCTTTTTGCTTTCGTCATATTTCTGTCACATTGTTCTGGTATCCTTATAGACGTAAAGGGAATCCCCCCGCGGCATCAACGAATGCCGCCTACAACCGCCCGCTTGCGCTGGAATCGGACGGGAACATGCATCGCCGCTCTCCCCCTGCGGCCCTGCATGTTCGCGCAAACCAAACGATCCCATCTTCGCGGATGTTTTTCATATTTTCCTCCTAAGAAAAAAGCGGCTTCGGCCGTTTTTTTCGTTTCTTGACTATGCAGGGCTTATATGGTATACTGAACTTACCAATCCGAAGGAGAAACGCCATGCGAACCTACACGATTCTGCTTTGCACCCTGCTTTGCGCGCTTCTGCTTGCCGGCTGTGCACAGACGCCGACAGAGACGCCCGAAGTGACAACGGAAACAACGCCGGACACATTCGCATCGGCGTCGCCCGCGACCGACCCTGCGGAGATTGCCATCCACGACATCCGCGACTGGGACGCCCTGCAACTGACGGGGGACTACAGCGAAGAGTATGCCTTTATCGGGCAGTTTCTCGGCGTGAGCGCGCCGACATTTCCCGAGCTTGCAGCCGTGCAGATTTCGGACTACACCATCCGAACTGCGGAGAACGCACTGTACTTTGACTTTACCGTGGCGGCGCCGGGCCTGGACACGCTGCCGCCCGGGGATTATCGCACCGAGGTCCTTGAGAATTTCGGCGTGATGCTGCGGTTCCTCGAAGACGACCCGACGGCGGACGAGGATTTTCCGTGCGAAGACTGCCGCGGGCTGATCTCGGACTTTGTCATGTTTGAGCACTGCTGGAATTTCCCCGACTATGGCACTTGGGGTACGCGCGAGCCGGAGAACTTCATCGTCTGGCACTATGCGGACGGTGTTGAGATGACGCTTGCCGATTATGCCGCGACGGCGGAGCGGGTGCTCGGCATTCCCGCAGACAGAGCGCGGGACGAGGGCTTTTCCTATATCAACAAAGACGGTGTAGCGGCGGTGAGCGGCGGCATGAGCGGGTTCCACGCGGCATACCGCTTTGCCGGGCACAACGTCACGGACGGCGTGCACAGCACGACAGTGCAGTATTTTGCCGACAACTCCTGCCTCATCAAGTCGCATCTCGTGGAATACCGTATCGGCGCGGGCGGCGAACTGCTCGGCACGACGGTGCAAAGCCGCGCGGCATATGAACCGTGGGGTACTATAGAAGAATTTGCAAACTGAATCTGAAAAAGACCGTTTCGGCGGTCTTTTTTTATGCACTTTTTTACTTGACAAATACCCATAGGGGGTATATAATCAAGGCGCAACGATAGAAACGATAGAAAAAGCGAAAGGAGCACATACTATGGAAACTTGCTGCTGTTGTTCGCATAAAACGAAAAAACGCTCCGCCGAGGAGATACGGAAGCTGACGCATCGGCTGAACCGCATCGAGGGGCAGGTGCGCGGCATTCGCGGCATGGTGGAAAACGACGCCTACTGCACGGACATTCTCGTGCAGGTGGCGGCGGCGACCGCCGCGCTGAACGCATTCAGCCGCGAGCTGCTGGCGACGCATATCCGCACCTGCGTGGCGGACGATCTGCGCGCAGGGAAGGACGAGACGGTGGACGAGCTGGTGGCCACCCTGCAAAAGCTGATGAAATAGGAGGGGTATCCATGGAACAATACAATGTAAAAGGCATGAGCTGCGCCGCGTGCAGCGCGCGTGTGGAAAAGGCGGTGCGCGCCGTGCCGGGCGTGACCGACTGCGCGGTCAGTCTGCTGACAAACTCCATGGCGGTCGAGGGCGGCAACCCGTCTACGGTCATTTCCGCCGTCAAGAAGGCGGGCTACGGCGCGTCACTGTACAAAGGCAATGCGGGCGGCGTCACCGATGAGACACCGCAGATGGTGCGGCGGCTGGCGGTGTCGGTCGTGCTGCTGCTCGTCCTCATGTACATTTCGATGGGGCACATGATGTGGGGCTGGCCGCTGCCCGCGCCGATCGCGGAGAGCATGGAATGGCAGGGGCTGATGCAGGCGGTGCTGACGCTCGCCATCATGGTCGTTAACCGCAAGTTTTTCGTGAGCGGCGTGCGCGGCGTGCTGCACGGCGCGCCGAATATGGACACGCTGGTAGCGCTCGGCGCGGGCGCATCCTTCCTCTACAGCCTGTGCATTCTCGTGCTGATGGCGCTCGGCAAGCCGCTCCGGTCGCATGATTTCTACTTTGAATCGGCGGCGATGATCCTCACACTGATCACGCTCGGCAAGCTGCTCGAGGCGCGCTCCAAGGGCAGGACGACCGACGCGCTCCGCGCGCTGATGAAGCTGTCGCCGAAGACCGCGACCCTGCTGCGGGACGGCAAAGAGGTCAAGGTGCCGATCGCCGAGGTCAAGGTCGGCGACGAATTTGTCGTGCGCCCCGGCGAGAGCATCCCGGTGGACGGCGAGGTGCTGGACGGCGGCTGCGCCGTGGACGAGTCCGCGCTGACCGGCGAGAGCCTGCCCGTGGATAAGGCGGCGGGCGACCTGCTTTCGGCGGCGACCATCAACCTCTCCGGCTTTGCGCACTGCCGCGCAACGCGCGTCGGCGAGGACACCGCGTTCTCGAAGATCATCCGCATGGTGGAGGGTGCGGCGGCGTCCAAGGCGCCGATCGCCAAGGCGGCCGACCGCGTGGCGGGCGTGTTTGTGCCGACGGTCATGGCGATCGCGGCGGTGACGTTTGTCGTCTGGCTGCTCTGCGGCGAGACGCTCGGTTTTGCGCTGGCGCGCGGCGTCACGGTGCTGGTCATCAGCTGCCCCTGCGCGCTCGGACTGGCCACGCCGGTGGCCATCATGGTCGGCAGCGGTGTCGGTGCGAAGAATAACATCCTGTTCAAGACGGCGGCCGCGCTGGAAGCGGCGGGGCGCGTGAGGATCGTCGCACTGGACAAGACCGGCACGGTCACGGCGGGCAAGCCGTCGGTGACCGACATTCTGCCCGCCGACGGCACGGATGCGGACGCATTGCTGACCGCCGCATTTGCGCTGGAGCAAAAGAGTGAACACCCGCTTTCGCTTGCCATCCTGCTGGACGCCGGGGAAAAGGGCATCACCGCGGCGGCGGTTGAGAACTTCACCGCGCTGCCCGGCAACGGTCTGCGCGGCACACGCGGGGCGGAGACACTCATCGGCGGCAACGCCGCCTTTGTCGGCGCGGCGGCGCCGATCTCCGCCGGGATGCAGGCGGCGGCGGAGCGCCTTGCCGGGGAGGGGAAAACGCCCATCTTCTTTGCCGCGGACAAAAACCTGCTCGGCATCATCGCCGTGGCGGACACGGTGGCGCCCGGCAGCGCCGAGGCGATCGCGCGCATGAAGCACATGGGGCTTCGCGTGGTGATGCTGACCGGCGACAATGCGCGCACGGCGGCAGCCGTCGCCGCGGCGGCGGGCATCGACGAGGTGCGCGCCGATCTGAAGCCGGGCGATAAGGAGAGGCTGATCCGCGAGCTAAAAAAAGAGGGCAGAGTCGCCATGGTGGGCGACGGCATCAACGATGCGCCTGCGCTGACGGCGGCGGATCTCGGCATTGCCATCGGCCGCGGCACCGACATTGCCGCCGAGGCGGCGGAGGTCATCCTCACGGGCAGCAGTCTTGGGGATGCGGCGGCGGCGCTCCGCCTCGGGCGTGCCACGCTGCGCAACATCCACGAGAACCTGTTCTGGGCGTTCATCTACAACGTGATCGGCATTCCGCTTGCCGCGGGCGTGTGGATCCCGATCACCGGCTGGATGCTCGACCCGATGTTCGGCGCGGCGGCGATGAGCCTATCCAGCTTCTGCGTGGTCATGAACGCGCTGCGGCTGAATTTTGTGAAGTTGTATAAGTAGAAAAGAAACGAGAAGCGGGCGATCCGGCAGTCGCCCCTACAGGGGTTGCGCCTTTTAGCCCCCTCGGTGAGGGGGCTGTCGCCGAGAGGCGACTGGGGGAGTTTTGCTCTCTGCAAGACTCCTTCCGTCACGGCGTTGCCGTGCCACCTCCCTCACCGAGGGAGGTAAAAAGCAGTCTGCACAAAGTCGCGGCGGGAGCGAGCCACCGCCCTACGGATTTGCATGGATTTTTTACTTTGACGCAAGACAACAAAAAAAGCAGACGGACACATGTCCGTCTGCTTTTTTGTTGCTTTCATCAGCCGCAGCTGTGCAGGATCTCCATGAATTCCTCGCCCGTGATGGTTTCCTTTTCGTAGAGGTGCTTGGCGAGGGCGTCGAGCTTTGCGCGGTTCTCCGTGAGGATGCGGACGGCCTTTTCGTGCTGTGCCTTGACCAGCTCGACGACGCGCATGTCGATCTTGGTCTGCGTCTCCGCCGAGCAGGCAAGCGCCGCGTCGCCGCCGAGGTACTGGTTGGTCACGGTCTCGAGCGCCACCATGTCAAAGTCGTCGCTCATACCGTAGCGCATGATCATCGCACGGGCGAGCTTGGTCGCCTGCTCGATGTCGTTCGATGCGCCGGTGGTGACGGTCTTGCAGGCAATCTCCTCGGCGGCGCGGCCGCCAGTCAGCGTGGCGATCTTGTTTTCGATCTCCTCGCGGCTCATCAGGTAATGCTCGCCCTCTTCCACCTGCATGGTGTAGCCGAGCGCGCCCGAGGTGCGCGGGATGATGGTGATCTTCTGCACGGGGGCGGAATCGGTTTGCAGCGCTGCGACCAGCGCGTGGCCGATCTCGTGGTAGGCGACGATCATCTTCTCCTTGTCGGTGAGGATGGCGTTTTTCTTCTGATAGCCCGCGATGACGACCTCGATGCTTTCCTCAAGGTCGGCCTGCGTGGCCTCCGCGCGGTTGTCGCGCACGGCGCGCAGGGCGGCCTCGTTGATGATGTTGGCGAGCTCCGCGCCGGACGCACCGGAGGCCATGCGCGCGATGCGCGCAAAGTCCACATTCGGCGCGAGCTTGACCTTCTTGGCGTGGACGCGCAGAATCGCCTCGCGCCCCTTGAGGTCGGGCAGCTCGACCGGCACGCGGCGGTCAAAGCGGCCGGGGCGCGTCAGCGCGGGGTCCAGCGTCTCGGGGCGGTTGGTCGCCGCGAGGATGATGACGCCGGTGTTGCCGCCGAAGCCGTCCATCTCGGTGAGCAGCTGGTTGAGCGTCTGCTCGCGCTCGTCGTTGCCGCCGACGCGGCCGTCGCGCTTCTGGCCGATGGCGTCGATCTCGTCGATGAAGACGATGCAGGGCGCTTTTTCCTTCGCCTGACTGAAGAGGTCGCGCACCTTGGAGGCGCCCATGCCGACAAACATCTCGACGAATTCCGAGCCGGACATCGAGAAGAACGGCACATCCGCCTCACCGGCGACCGCCTTTGCCAGCATGGTTTTACCCGTGCCGGGCGGGCCGACGAGCAGTACGCCCTTCGGCATCGAGGCGCCGATGGCCTCGTATTTCTTCGGATTATGCAGGTAGTCCACGATCTCGGCCAGGTTTTCCTTGGCCTCATCCTCGCCCGCCACATCGTCAAACTTGATGCCGTCGGAGGACTTGACGTAGATCTTGGCGTTGCTCTTGCCCATATTGAACATCATGGAAGCGCCGCCGCCGCCCGCCTTGTCCATCAGCTTCTTCGCCATGAACTGTCCGAGCGCCATGAAGAGGACGATCGGCAGAATCCAGGTGAACAGGAAGGAGAGCAGGGGGGACATCTCCTGCACGATCTCGCTCGAAAACTTCGCGCCCGAGGCATACAGGCGTTCGGTTCTGCCCGGGTCATCCATCAGACCGGTCTGATAAATCGTCTTGCCCTCCTTGTCCGTAAAGAGGATGCGGTTGTCCTCGATCTCGACCTCGCCGATCTCCTTATTCTCGGTCATGGACATAAACGTGCCGTAGTCTACCTCCTTGATGCGCGCCTGCCGGAGCAGCGGGGCAATAAACAGGTTCATCAGGAGCAGAACCAGCATCACGATGCAGTAGTAGTAGATCAGCGGTTTTTTCGGGGCCTTGACTTCATTCATAAAATCACCTCATTCGTGCGCCGCCGCGCAGTACTTTCGGGTACAGTATAGCATATTTTCGCCGACTTGAAAAGAGAAACGTACTTTTTTGCGGTTTTCGCACCGGGCGCAGCGATTTGCGGCGCGCTGCCCGCGCCAGAGCGGAAAACAGCGGACATCCGATCAAAACGGCACAAATTTAACAGCATTTCGTTAAAAACATAACTTGTCGTCCGTCGCGTTAAATATGCTTCTTTTACTTGACAGATGCTCTCAAAAAAGGTATACTGATGGATATCTGTACATGGGAGTGAATGACTTTTGAAAACAAAATTGACGAAAACGGAGCTGACACTCATCGCGAGTATGCTGTTCGGCCTGTTTTTCGGCGCGGGCAACCTGATTTTCCCGATCTATATGGGGCAGCTTGCCGGGGCGAACATGTGGATCGCCTTCCTCGGTCTCCTGATTACCGGCGTAGGTCTGCCGCTGCTCGGCGTGGCCGCCATCGGCATCAGCCGCAGCGACGGCCTGATTGAGCTGTCCGGCAAGGTCGGCCGCGGCTACAGCGTTTTCTTCACCTGCGCGCTCTATCTGACCATCGGGCCGTTTTTCGCTATTCCGCGCTGCGGCGCGGTCTCCTTCACCATCGGCATGAAGAGCATGTTGGGTGAAGGCGCATACACCGAGGGGGTGCTGGTCGTTTTCTCGCTCCTGTTTTTCCTCGCGGTGCTTGTCCTTTCGCTGAATTCCGGCGAGATCCTCACCTGGGTCGGCAAGGTGCTGACACCGCTGTTTCTCGTCTTTTTGGCGGCGCTCGTCGCCGCGGCGCTGTTCCGCCCCATGGGCAGCATCTCCGAGATGGCGGCGACCGGCAAATATGCGGCGTCTCCGTTTGTGGCCGGCTTTCTTGAGGGCTACAACACGATGGATGCGCTGGCCTCGCTGGCGTTCGGCATCGTGGTCATCACCGTCATCCGCGATCTCGGCGTGAAGGAGCCGGGCGCCGTCGCGGCGTACACCGTCAAGGCGGGCGTGTTCAGCTGCCTGTTCATGGGGCTGATCTATCTCGCGGTCGCCGTGGTCGGCGCACAGACCGGGACGCTGTATGCCGACTGCAAGGACGGCGGCGAAATTTTCGCGCGCGTGGCCGCGCATTACTTCGGCAAGCCCGGCGCGATCCTGCTGGCGATCATGGTGACCTTTGCCTGCATGAAGACGGCGGTCGGCCTTGTCACCAGCTGCTCCGAGACCTTCGTCAAGCTGTTTCCGAAGGCGCTTTCCTACCGGGCGTGGGCAGTGATCTTCACCCTCAGCGCATTTCTCATCGCCAACCTCGGGCTGGACGCCATCATTGCGTATGCAGTCCCCGTGCTGATGTTCCTCTACCCGCTGGCCATCACGCTGATCCTGCTCGGCCTCTTCGGCAACCTGTTCGGCCACAGCCGCGTGGTGTACGGCTGCGTCACCGGCTTTACGCTGTTTGCCGCCGTCTTCGATCTGCTCGGCGCACTGCCCGAGGGCACGATCGCGCTGCTGCATGCGCAGCCGGTCATCAACTTTGCAAATGCGTACCTGCCGCTCTACAAGAACGGGCTCGGCTGGATCGTTCCCGCCGCGGTCGGCCTCGGAATCGGTCTTGTTGCGATGGTGCTCACCGGCAAGAAGAAGGCTGCTGCATAAGTCCGTATATAATTATAAAAGTAAGAATTCGCCGCGGATGGCTGCATCTGCGGCGAATTCTCTTTTTTACGCAAAGATTCACACAACCGTCATTGACATTTGCAGGTGTGTATGCTAATATTGGAATGTTCAAAATTGAACTATTAAAAGGAGGCTGCCATGTCAAAGAACAGGATCGGCACCGCGGTGCAGATGCACGGGTATGTGCGCGCGTTTGAGGAGGCGTATGCCGCGATGCTGAAGCCGCTGTGCGCCGAGCTCGGTATGCCGCAGACGGCGCTGGATATTCTGCTGTTTCTGGCCAACAATCCGGGGTACGATACGGCGCGGGACATCTGTATTTACCGCCACATGAAGCCGGGGATCGTCTCGTTTCACATCGACCGCCTGGTCGGCGAGGGGTATCTTGCGCGCCGGAGCGACGAAAAGGATCGCCGCGTGATGCATCTGACCGTCACGGCGGCGGCCGCGCCCGTTGTTGTGCGCGGGCAGGAGCTGCAGGCCGCGCTCGGTGCGCGCCTGACGGCGGGGCTCGGCGACGAGGATCGCGCGCTGCTTTGGCGCTGCATCGCCGCGATTGCCGAAAACGCAAAAAGCATCTGCCGCGAGGCGGCACAAAAGGAGAAGCTATGATTAAACTGCTGAAAAACATGCAAAAGCGGGAATGGCTGATGGCATTGGTCTGCGCCGTTTTCGTTGTCGGGCAGATCTATTTTGATCTGACGCTGCCCGACTATATGACCGAGCTGACCACGCTCATCAAGACCGAGGGCAGCCGCACGGCGGACATCGCCGCAGTCGGGTTCAAGATGCTCGGCTGTACGCTGTGCAGCGCGGTGCTGGCCGTCATCTGCGGCTACCTCTCCGCGCGCATCGCGGCGGGCTTCAGCTTTACCCTGCGCGGGCGGCTGTTCGGCCACGTCATCGACAGCGACTGCGCGCAGATGCAGGATTTCTCGATCCCGAGTCTGATCACGCGCACGACCAACGACGTCACGCAGATCCAGATGATCGTGTCCATGGGTCTGCAAATGCTCATCAAGTCGCCGATCATGGCGGTGTGGGCGATCATCAAGATCCTCGGCAAGAGCCGGGAGCTGTCGGCGGTGACGGCGGCGTTTGTCGTGGTGATCTGCGCGTCGGTGCTGGCGATCATGTCGGTCTGCCTGCCGCGCTTCCGCATCGTGCAGAAGCTGACCGATAAGATCAACCGCGTGGCGCGCGAGAATCTGACCGGCATCAACGTGGTGCACGCCTTCAACGCCGAGGCCTATCAGAATGAGAAATTCGATGGGCCGAGCGGCGAGATGATGCGCACGCAGCTGAAAAACCAGCGTCTGTTCTCCTTCATGCAGCCGATCATGCTGCTCGGCATGAACGGGCTTGCACTCGTGATCTACTGGCTCGGTGCGGCGCTGCTGAACAGTATCCCGCTGGCGGACAGCGCGGCGCGCCTGTCCTTCTTCAGCGAGGTGCTGGTGTTCAGCACCTATGCCACCTATGTGGTCATGTCCTTCATGATGCTGGTCATGATCTTCATGCTGCTGCCGTCGGCGCAGGTCTCGGCCGAGCGTATCAACGAGGTGCTTGACCGCCGCTCCACGCTGACCGAGGGCAGCACCGCGGCGGGAAAGGCGCCCGGCACGGTCGAGTTCCGCCATGTGTCCTTCCGCTATCCGAACGCGGCCGCCGACGTTCTGCACGACATCAGCTTCAAGGCGGAGCGCGGCGGGACGCTCGCCATCATCGGCGCGACCGGCTCGGGCAAATCCACGCTGGTCGGCCTGATCCCGCGCTTCTATGACGCGACGGCGGGCGAGGTGCTGATCGACGGCGTGAACGTGAAGGACTACGATTTCGACACGCTGTACGGCAAGCTCGGCTACGTCACGCAGAAGGCCGTGCTGTTTGCCGGGACAATCCGCGACAACGTGTTCTTCGGCAGGAGCCGCGCCGCCGAGAGCGACGAAAACCTGCGCCGCGCACTGGAAATTTCGCAGGCGGCGGAGTTTGTGGACAAGCTGCCGGAGGGCGCGGCGCATAAGATCGCACAGCTCGGGCGCAACGTGTCCGGCGGTCAGAAGCAGCGCCTCTCGATTGCCCGCGCACTTGCGCGCGACCCCGAGATCCTCGTCTTCGACGACAGCTTTTCCGCGCTGGACTACCGCACCGATGCGGCACTGCGCGGTGCGCTTGCCGAAAAAATGCGCGATGCGACCAAGATCATCGTGGCGCAGCGCATCGGCACGATCCGCCATGCGGATCAGATCATCGTGCTGGATCACGGCCGCGCGGTCGGCGTCGGCACCCACAGGGAACTGATGCAGACCTGTGCGGTCTATCAGGAGATTGCGCGCTCGCAGCTGAGCGCGGAAGAACTCGAAAAGGAGGTGGGCTGACATGCACGGCTACCGTATGAACGCCGGTAAGGGCGAGAAGGCAAGCGTCAAGGGCGCACTGGCCGACACCTCCGGGTATATGAAAAAGAGCGTGCCCGCCGTCCTCGCCGCACTGGTTCTGGCGGCGATCGGCGCACTGCTCACCATCGTCGGCCCCGGCTATGTCGGCCGCATCGCGACCATCATGTCGGACGGCCTGTTTACGGGCATCGACCTTGCCGCGATCGCGAAGATCGGTATTTTCCTGGCCGGTATCTACATCGTCAGCGCGGTCTGCACCTTTATACAGCACTATATCATGGCGACGGTCACGCTGAAAATGTCCTACAGAATGCGCGCCGACCTCTCCGAGAAGATCAACCGCGTCCCGCAGAAGACCTTCAACACGACCTCGCAGGGCGATATTCTCAGCCGCATCACCAACGATGTCTCCACCCTGCAGCAGGGACTGACCAACAGCCTGCCCACCATCATCAGCGCATCGACGCAGTTTGTCGGCTGCCTCATCATGATGTTCGTCACCGAGTGGCGGCTGGCGCTGGCGGCGCTGGGCGTCACCTTCCTCGGGATGCTTGTGCTGGTGCTGATCCTGTCACGCTCGCAAAAGTACTTCCTGCGCCGGCAGGAGAGCCTCGGCACGCTGAACGGCTATGTGGAGGAAATGTACTCCGGCCAGACGGTCGTGCGCATTTCCCGCGCGGAGGCGGAAGTGAAGCAGCGCTTCGGCGGCATGAACGCCGACGTCTACGACGCGGAGTGGCGCTCGCAGTTCCTGTCCGGCATGATGCAGCCGCTGATGAACGTCGTCGGCAACACGGCCTACGTCGCGGTCGCCGTGCTCGGCTCGGTGCTGGCGCTGTCGGGTGCGATCGAGTTCGGCGTGATCGTCGCGTTCATCCTGTATGTGCGCCTGTTCACATCGCCGCTCACGCAGATTGCGCAGGGCATGACCAATATGCAGACGGCGTCGGCCTCCGCGCGGCGCATCTTCGATTTCCTCGGCAGCGAGGAGCTGCCCGACGAGAGCGACAAACCCGCCGAAGTCCCCGCCGTGCGCGGCGCGGTCAGCTTCGACCACGTCCGCTTCAGCTACCCCGATTCGCCGGACAAGGTCATCATCAAGGACTTTTCCGCCGCGGTGAAGCCGGGGCAGAAGGTGGCCATCGTCGGGCCGACCGGCGCGGGCAAGACCACCATGGTCAACCTCTTAATGCGTTTCTACGAGCTGACGGGCGGCAGCATCATGATCGACGGCGTGCCCACCACCGAAATGCGGCGCGAGACGCTGCACTCGATGTTTGCGATGGTGCTTCAGGACACCTGGCTCTTTGAGGGCACGGTGCGCGAAAACCTCGTCTACAACATGACCGGCATCACCGACGACATGCTGGAGCGCGTCTGCCGCGCCTGCGGCCTCGACGATTTCGTGCATTCGCTGCCGCAGGGCTTCGACACGGTGCTATCCGAGAGCGTCTCGATCTCGGCGGGGCAGAAACAGCTGCTCACCATCGCCCGCGCGATGCTGCAAAACGCGCCGATGCTCATCCTCGACGAGGCGACCTCGTCGGTCGATACCCGCACCGAGGCGGTCATCCAGCGCGCGATGGATACGCTCACCGCAGACCGCACCAGTTTCGTCATCGCGCACCGCCTCTCCACCATCAAGAATGCCGACCTGATCCTCGTGATGCGGGACGGCGACGTCGTCGAGAGCGGAAGCCACGAGGCGCTGATGCGGAAGGGCGGGTTCTACGCCGATCTCTACAACAGCCAGTTTGCGGATAAACAGAGCGCATAAGCTAAACAAAAAGGCTGCAAAGCATTGCTTTGCAGCCTTTTTTGTGTTGTGGAAGGCTTTATGCGTCCTGCGTCTCGGTTTGCGCTTCTTCCGCGGCGTGCAGAGCGGCGGCAGACTTCATATGGCAGACGATCGAGACGGCGGAGATTGTCACCGCGCCGAGTGTGACGGCATATTGCCCCGAAACGATTCCCATGCCGAGCGCGCAGAGGGCGAACAGCAAAAAGGTCAGAACGCTGCATTTGCCGTTCGGCCGCACACGGAGAATACCGGCGAGGAGAATGTAGATGCCCGCCAGCACAAAGCCGAGCGGCGTGAAGCCGAGCAGCGCGATCAGCACACCGAAGATCACGGCGATGCACTTGCCGCCGTGTCCGCCGTTCAGCACACCGAGCGCATGTCCGAGGACGGGCGCGGCCATCACGGCGGCAAAGGCGAGCCGCGCGGGGTCTATGACGCGCAGCGCAAGCACTACGGGAAGCGCGCCCTTTGCCATGTCCAGCGCAAGACAGAGCAGCCCCATCGGCACGCCGCAGTGGACAAAGACGTTGGCCGCACCGGGGTTTTTGTCAGGGGAGAGGGCGCAGACATCCCGGTGCATCAGCAGCATCGGCAAAAGGCGGCAGTAGAAGATGCTGCCGGACAGAAAGCCGAGCGCAATGTAAAACAGTACGGTTGCAAAATCTTTCATAAGCGCTCCATAAGATCCGCGACGTTGGCCGCGCCGTGCGGGTCGATGCCCGCCGCCTGCGCCGCGGTCATGCGCGCCGCACGGTCGGGGTCGGCAAGCAGCAGAACGGCGCAGCGCGCCGCGTCATTTTCACTCTTGGCCCACATCGACATGCCGAGCCGCTCAAACAGCTCGGCGTTTTTGGTCTCGCAGCCGGGGATCGCCTCTGTGTGGATCAGCGGGGTGCGGCTGGCGGCCGCCTCGGTGGTCGAGATGCCGCCCGGCTTGGTGATGACGATGTCGGAGGCGTGCATCCAGAGATCGACGCGGTCGGTGAACGGCAGGGCGGTGACGCGGCCGCTTTCACCGTAGAGCCTGTCCAGCTCGCACTTCATCTCGGCGTTGCGCCCCGCAAGGACGGTCAGCCGCACGTCGGCGGGGAGCTCGCGGAGCAGCGCGGCGACAAGCTGCGGTGCATTGCCGCAGCCGACGCCGCCGGTCATGATGAGGATGCTTCGCACATCGGCGGCAAGGCCGAGCGCCGTGCGCGCCTCGGCTTTTGTCATCGGCACGGCAAAGCGCGCCGATACCGGCAGCCCGGTTACATAGAGCCGTTCGGACGGCATACCGGCGCGGATGCAGTCGGTCTTGACCTCCGCGTGCGGGAGAAACCAGGCGTCAAGGTCGGTCTCATCCCAGAACGGAATGCGTGTGTAGTCGGTCAGCACACCATAGGCGGGGACATGCAGCGTACCCGCGCGGCGCATCCGCGTCAGCGTCTCCAGCGGAAAGAGGTGCGTGGCGACGACGTGCGTGTAGCCGCCCGCCTCAATGAATGCGCCGAGCTTTTTGGCGTGTGCGGCATTGACGTAGTAGACCGGGGACTGGATGCCGGTCGAATTATACAGCTCACCCACGCGGTAGATCGCGCCGAACAGGCGCGGCGTGTGTGTGATGATCGAGCCGTAGGTGGCGGAGGCGGCGCGCGAGTTCGGCGCGCCGACAATGCCGAGCGCGTCTGCCATGTCGCAGGAGGTGCCGCGGCGGCAGAATTCCTCGCGCACGGCGCGGGCGGCGCTGTTGTGGCCCTCGCCCGTATTACAGCTCAGAACCAGAACTTTCATGATGATTCATATCCTCCTTTTCGGGGCTTTGCGGCAGTGCCCCCGGGAAGGGGCTGCGCAAGCGCCGCAGGCGCGGGCAGATGCAGCGTCTCGCCGATGGCGCAGATTTTGTCGGCAAGGCAGACCAGCACGCTCTCGCGATAGCGCGGCGGCACGGGGTTGAGCGGGAACATGTGCCGCTCGATCACGTCGCGTTCCACGGCGTCCAGCGTAAAATCGCGCGAGGCGTTGTGCAGCGCGGTGCGCGCATGGGTAAAGCCGTGGCCGCGGTGCGTCTCGCTCGGCACATGCCAGTCGTAGAGAAAATAGTCGTGCAGCAGCGCGCCGCGCACCAGCGCACGGTAGCTCAGGCGCAGGCGGAAAAAGAGCGCGAGGCGCAGACTGACATAGGCAACGTTCAGACAGTGCAGATAGACGCTGGTCGTGCCGTGCTGAATATAGTTTTTCTGCGCGCAGACCGCGGCGGCAGACAGAATGGCGCCGCCGTAGCGGTGCAGCAGATGTAAGGCTTGTGTGCGGGCTTTCATGGGTAACCTGTGCTTTCTTCGGCGTCCGCCGATGCGGACACGTCTTGTCTACATTATAGTACATTGCGCGGCAAAAGGGAAGAAAAAAACGAAAGAAAATGTGGGAAGTTTGTCCGGCCGACAGATGCAATATATTTGACGGGAACACAGTCATTTTTTACATGTCTGTGGACTTGATTTTCACTTTGCTTTGTGATAAAATGAAAACATGAACAAAAATTAGAAATTTTAATATGAATTTTTGTTCAAAACATATGAAAACGGGGGAAAGTTATGAAACACACGCGCATGTATATCTGCATTCTGCTTTTGATCGTCTCCTGCTTTTTCTGTATCGGCGCTTCTGCCGAAAACGGCGGCTTTGCGCCGGGCAGCACCGATGTTTTCTACGTCAGCAATACAAGCGGCGCAGACGCGAACGAGGGCACAAGCGCCGCCGCGCCGCTGAAGACGCTCGGCAAGGCGTACAGCAAGATGACGGCGGGCGGCACGATCGTCATCTGCGGCGAGGTGAAGATCGCGAGCGGCTTTGCCCCGGCGGACGCGGGCGGCACGGTGGTCTACACCTCGGTGCGCGGCACGACGGACTATCGGGAGAGCGGCGCGGTGCTCGTGATCTCGGGCAACATGGCGTTTGCCAACGATACCGTTTTTGAGCGGATGAACCTGCGCATCGAAAAGAGCGGGCTCGTCTTCTCCGGCCGGTTTCACAGCCTTTCGTTCGGTACGGGCGTGGCGGTGACAAACGGGACGGGATTGTCCGACTTCAAGTATCCGTCGGTCATCGGCGGCTACAACAATCCGGCAACGCTTGCCGCGGGCAGCAGCGCCGCGGACTTCACGGTCTGTATCCGCAGCGGCACCTGGCATGATGTGATGGGAGGCAACCGCCGCACCGTCAAGACTTCCGCCTTCGGAAAGCTCAGCGGCGACGTGACCGTGCGCATCTCGGGCGGCACGTTCAACGGAGTGGTCAGCGCCTCGGGCATGAATGTGCACACGGGGCGCGTCTACCTCGGCACGGCGGGCAGCCCCGTGTTTGAAGAGACGGTTTATGCCTTCCGCAACTACGGTACGCTCCCGGCGGCGTCTCTGACGACGACGGCGAAGTACAGCGGCAATATGATGGTGCGCCTGGCGGGCGGCAGCTTCAGGAAGGGCTTCAAACTCGGAAAGAACAAGGTGAATGAACTCGGCGCGGCCGGCCTGCCGCAGATATACGGTACGGCTACGGTCTCCGTTACGGGCGGCAGCTTCGGCGGCAATGTGGATGGCGGCGGCACGGTCGGCGCAACGCTGCTGGAATACAAGCCGTCCGTGCTCACAGCGGATAAGATCGTCGACTTTCCGGTCTACCGCACGGGCTCGCAGAGCTTTTCGGATAGCGCGTTTGCGCATGCCCGCTTTGACAACAAGATTCTGGAGCGCCGTCCCGATCCTTATGTCGTGGAGCGCGGCGGTGTTTACTATTTCTGCTATGTCGGCAGCGGCGGGATCCGGATCGCCGCGAGCGGCAGCGTGCCGCTCGGCGAGATAGGCGAGCGGTCGCGCACCGTCTTTACGCCGCAGATGACCGACATCGAAAACGCCAAGCATAACTACTGGGCGCCCGAGCTGCACTATATCGAGGCGTCCGACTTCGGCGCAAAATACGCGGGCTGGTATATCTATTTCTGTGCGGACAGCGGTATTAAAGAGAATCCGGATCACCGTATGTTTGTCCTGCGCGCGACCGAACCGGACAACGCGCTCAGCAACTACGAGATGGTCGGCGAGATTGAGACAGACGGCGACCGCTGGGCGATCGACGGCACGATCCTGCGCATCACGAGCGGCAGCTACAAGGGGGTGTACTGCATCTGGTCGGGCTGGGAAGGCACCGATAACGTCGCGCAGAACCTCTATATCCAGAAGATGACGTCTCCCTCTGCGGTCACGGGCAGCCGCGTGCTGCTTTCCGCGCCGGAGTACGACTGGGAGAAGCGTGGCAGCAGCGAGCACCTGCCTACCATCAACGAAGGGCCGCAGATCCTGCAAAACGGCGGCGTCACGCACCTGATTTATTCGGCGTCGGGCAGCTGGTGCCGCTATTATTGCTACGGCGCGCTCACGCTGAAAAAGGGCGCGAACCCGCTGGTCAAGGCCAACTGGTACAAGAGCACGACACCCGTCTTCGAGTCGGGGAACGGCATGTATGGCCCCGGCCACGGCAGCTTTGTCAAGGATGCAAACGGCGAGTGGTGGATGTACTATCATGCCAACAACACGCTGAATATTGCCGCCAATTCCTCCTGGTGGAAGCAGCGCAACATGTATGTCAAGAAGTTTGACTTCACGACGAAGACCCTGTTCGGCGCGTCCTACAGCTATCCGAGCTTCGGCACGCCCGCGTCGGACGGCGGCCAGCAGAAAGGCTATGTCAAAACGGCGCATCACCATGCAAGCGGTGACCACGGGTATTCGCCGCTGACCCTGAAAGTGACGGGCGGGTATATCAAGCTCGTGAAATCCTGCTGTCTCTGCGGTGCGGAAACTGTGGTGAAGCAGGTGGCGACGCCCACGGTCGCGGCGGCGAGCAACCCCGAGGGCGGCATCACGCTGACCATCACGCCGACCGTCTCCGGCGCGACCGGGTATAAGATTTTCCGCGCGGCGGGCGGCGGCTATACGCAGATCGCCACTACCAAATCGACGACCTATACCGACACGACCTGCAAGATCGGCACGACCTACACCTACAAGGTGAAGGCCTACCTCGACAAAGCCTATAACAATACCGCAAACGGCACGCTGACGAGCTTTGCCTCGGAGGCGACCGAAGAAGTCAAGGCGATCCCGCCGTCGGTCAAAATGACCTCGCTGTACTATGACGGAAACGAGGTCGGCCTCCGCTGGACGGCCAGTGAAACGGCGAAGCAGTACAAGCTGTTTCGCAAGACGGGCAGCGGCGCATGGGAGACGCTGGCCTTTGTCAAAGACCCTGCGGTCACGTCCTATACCGATACAACGGCCGTCGCGGGCAAGACCTACACCTATGCGGTGCAGGACTGGACGAAGGTCGGCGACGTCTACTGCTACAGCGCGATCGGCCCCGTGGTGCAGACCATCACGACGAAGCAGCCCGCCGCGCCGACGCTGCGGGTGGACAATGACGCAAACGGCCTCCTGCTCACGGTCACGGCGGTGGACGGCGCATACGGCTACAAGTTCTATCGCAGCACCGACGGCACAAGCTTCAAGCCGCTCAAGGTCACGCGCGAGACCTCCTATGTGGACGCGGCGGTCGAGATCGGCACGACTTATTTCTACAAGGCGCGTGCCTACACGAAGTCCGGCGTGGTCATCGTGTACGGCGTGCATTCCGCGGCGGTGAGCAAACCCGCCCCGGCGCCCGCAATCCCGATCAAGTCGATCGCCTACACAGACGGCGCGGTGCGGTTCAGCTGGAATGCGGCACAGACCGTCACGAAGTACAAGATCTTCCGCAAGCTCCCGGATGAAAAGACCTGGGAGACGCTCGGCTACACCACCGAGACGAGCTTTGCGGACGAAACGGCGGTCAGGGGCACGACCTATGTCTACGCCGTGCAGAACTGCACCAAGGTGGACGGCACATGGTACTACAGTCTGATCGGCCCCGTGATGAAGACCTTCGCGGTTCCGAAATAACGCGCGTCCTTTTACAAAAAAGATGCCTCCGGGCATCTTTTTTGTTTGCTGACAAATCTGACATTCATCTGTGCAGCCGCGCTATCTTTTACCTCCCTCATTGAGGGAGGGGGACCGCGTCAGCGGTGGAAGGAGTTTTGCTCTTTTGTAAAAACTCCCCCAGTCACCTGTCGGTGGAGGATGTTTTCCCATCGGGAAAACTCCGCGAGACGCTATGCGTCTCGCACGCCGTCCCTCACCGAGGGGGCTGAAAAAGATAACCGGACTTTGTCATCACACTGAAAGAAGATGCCTCCGGGCATCTTTTTTGTTTTCGGTTTTCGATTGCTCATTTTACACCGATTTTACAATGCTGCGGTTTTGCATTTTACATTCGGGATATATTATGTAGGCGTAGCAACGAAAAGGAAACAACAAAGGAGATTGAAAACAATGAAAAAGATTCTCAGTATTGCACTTGCAGCGCTGCTTGCGCTGACGGTTCTCGCCTCCTGCGGCAAGAGCGAGAGCGGCACGGTTTCGACCGACGGTTCCACCTCGATGCAGAAGGTCATCGGCGCGCTGGGCGAGCAGTTCCAGGCTGACCACAAGGGTATCACCTTTACTTACAACCCCACCGGCTCCGGCTCGGGCATCACGGCCGTTTCCGAGGGGCGCTGTGACATCGGTCTTTCCAGCCGTGCGCTGAAGGACGCCGAGAAGCAGAGCGGCCTCACCGAGACGGTGCTGGCCCTCGACGGTATCGCCATCATCGTCAACCCTGCAAACCCGGTTGACGACCTCGACACCGCGACGATCGCCAAGATCTACACCGGCGAGATCACCAACTGGAAGGATGTCGGCGGCGCGGACGGCGAGATCGTCCTCATCGGCCGCGAGGCGGGCAGCGGTACGCGCGACGGCTTCGAGTCGATCACGGACACGAAGGACGCCTGCAAATATCGCCAGGAGCTGACCAGCACGGGTGATGTCATCACCACGGTTGCCGGCAACCCGAACGCCATCGGCTATGCATCGCTTGCATCCATCAAGGACAGCGTCAAGGCGTTGAAGGTCGGCGGCGTGACCCCCACCGAGGATACCGTCAAGGACGGCAGCTATGTCATCCAGCGTCCGTTCGTCCTGGTCACCAAGACCGGCACGAAACTCTCGGATGCGGCACAGAAGTTCTTCGACTACGCAACCTCGAGCGAGGCTGCACCGCTCATCGCCAAGGCGGGCGCGGTCGCAATCCACTAACCGAAACTTTCATCCTAAGTCTTCCCCCGAGGACGGCGAACCCCATTTTGGCGGGGTTCGCCTTTCCCCATGCAGAAAGGCGTGTAACATGAAAAACAGAAAGATTCTTGAGAATGTCATTCACGGCATTTTCCTTGTCCTCGGCCTCGTTACGGTCGGGTGCGTCCTGCTCATCACGGTCTACCTCGTGATCGCGGGCATCCCCGCCATCCGCGAGATCGGGCTTGCGAAATTTCTCTTCGGCCGGGAATGGGCGTCCACCGCGGCAGAGCCGAAATACGGCATTCTGCCGTTCATCCTCACCAGCATCTACGGCACGGCGGGCGCCATCCTCATCGGCGTGCCGATCGGCTTTTTCACCGCCGTCTGGCTTGCCAAGGCGGCAAAGCCGCGTGTGCGCGCGGTCGTCGAGGGCGCGGTCAGCCTGCTTGCGGGCATTCCGTCGGTGGTCTACGGCCTTGTCGGTATGCTCGTGCTTGTCCCGGCCATCCGAAAGGCGTTTGACATCCCGGACGGCGCCAGCCTCCTCTGTGCGATCATTGTGCTGGCCATCATGATCCTGCCCTCCATCATCAAGGTCTCGCTCACTTCGCTGGAAGCCGTGCCGCGCGAGTATGAGGACGCGTCGCTGGCGCTCGGTGCAACGCCGGTGGAGACCTACTTCCGTGTGTCGGTGCCCGCTGCAAAGAGCGGCATCGCCGCGGCGGTTGTCCTCGGCGTCGGCCGCGCCATCGGCGAGGCAATGGCGGTGATGATGGTGTCCGGCAACGTGCCGAACATGCCGGATTCGCTCTTTCAGAGCGTCCGCTTTCTCACCACGGCGGTTGCCAGTGAGATGTCCTATTCGAGCGGACTTCAGCGGCAGGCGCTGTTCTCGATCGCGCTGGTGCTGTTCCTGTTCATCATGCTGATCAACGCCACACTCAATTTCTTCTTGAAGCGCGATAAGGAGCATTGACATGAAAAACAACAGATTATCGCTTCGCCGCCGCCTGTATATCGGCGCGATGCGCGCCCTGATGGGGCTGTCGGCGCTCCTCACCTGTGCGCTCGTCCTGTTCCTCATCGTCTATGTGCTGGTGCGCGGCCTGCCGAACATCACCTGGGAGCTGCTCTCCACCGCGCCCAGCTACCTCACCGAGCGCATCGGCATCCTGCCCGATATTTTAAGCACGGTCTATATCGTCATTGCGACGCTCTGCATCATCCTGCCGCTCGGCGTGGGTGCGGCGATCTACCTCACCGAGTATGCGCAGAACAAAAAGCTCGTCGCCGTCATCGAATACGCGGCGGAGACGCTGTCCGGCATCCCGTCCATCATCTACGGCCTTGTCGGCATGCTGATCTTCTGCCAGTTCTTCTCGATGAAGACCTCGCTGCTTGCGGGCGCGCTGACCCTGGTCATCATGAACCTGCCCACCGTCATGCGCACCACCGAGGAGAGCCTCAAGACCGTCCCGCAGAGCTATCGCGAGGGCGCGTTCGGCCTCGGGGCGGGGAAGTGGCGCGTGATCCGCACCGTGGTGCTGCCCGGCTGCGTGGACGGCGTCATCACCGGCTGCATCCTGTCGGTCGGCCGCATCCTCGGCGAGAGTGCGGCGCTGCTGTTCACGGCGGGCTTTGCCCACACGCTGTACGGCTTCTTCGACGGGCTCGGCAGCGCGGGCGCGACGCTGACCGTCGCCCTCTACGTCTACGCCAAGGAGGAGGGCGAGTTTGAGGTCGCGTTCGCCATCGCGGCGATCCTCATGATCCTGACCGTCCTCATCAATCTGGCCGCCACGCTGGTCGGCAGATATTTCAAGAAACGGAGAAACATATGAGCATCATTACGGTAGAAGATCTGTGCCTGTGGTACGGCAGCTCGCAGGCGCTGAAAAATATCAATATCGAGATCGAGCCAAACAGCATCACGGCGCTGATCGGCCCGTCCGGCTGCGGCAAGTCCACGTTTCTGAAAACGCTCAACCGCATGAACGACCTGATCCCGGGCGTGAAGATCACCGGCACGGTCAACTACAACGGGATCGACGTCTATGCGCCCTCGACCGACGTGTGCGAGCTGCGCCGCGAGGTCGGCATGGTGTTCCAGAAGCCGAACCCGTTTCCGATGAGCATCTACGACAACGTCGCCTACGGCCCGCGCACGCACGGCATCACGTCGAAGGCGAAGCTCGACGACATCGTGGAGCGCTCGCTGCGCGGCGCCGCCATCTGGGACGAGGTCAAGGACAGGCTGAAGAAGTCGGCGCTCGGCCTCTCGGGCGGGCAGCAGCAGCGCCTCTGCATCGCGCGCGCCCTCGCCGTTGAGCCGAACGTGCTGCTGATGGACGAGCCGACGAGCGCGCTCGACCCGATCTCCACTTCCAAAATAGAAGAGCTTGCAATGGAGCTCAAAAACAAGTATACTATAATTATCGTGACGCACAACATGCAGCAGGCGGTGCGTATCTCGGACAATACGGCGTTCTTCCTGCTCGGCGACCTCGTCGAGTACGGCAGCACCGAGCGCATGTTCGAGCAGCCGCGCGACAAGCGGACCGAGGATTACATTACGGGGAGGTTCGGATAATGAGAAGCAGATTTGACGAGCAGCTTGCGCTGCTCAGCCGCGAGCTGACGCAGATGGGCGCGCTTTGTGAAGAGGTCATTGCCCTTGCGGGCAAGGCGATCACCACGGGCGACCTTTCCATGGCGGAAAAGGTCGTGCCGCTCGACGGTGAGATCGACCGCATGGAGCACAGCATCGAGGCGCTCTGCCTCAAGCTCCTTTTGCAGCAGCAGCCCGTGGCGCGTGACCTGCGGCAGATTTCCGCCGCGCTGAAAATGATCACCGATATGGAGCGCATCGGCGACCAGGCGTCCGACATCGCCGAGATCATCCGCTTCCTCGGCGGCAGAAGCACTGCCGACTGTGCCGACATCGGCAAGATGGCGGAGGCGACTATCAGGATGGTCACCGAGAGCGTGGACGCCTACGTCAAGTGCGATCTTTCGATCGCGGAGGCGGCGATGAAGCACGACGACGTCGTGGATGACTACTTTCTCAAGGTCAAGTCCTCGCTGATCCGCATGATCGCGGAGAAGCCGGAGGACGGCGAGTATGCGCTCGACCTGCTCATGATCGCAAAATACTTTGAGCGCATCGGCGACCACGCGGTCAACATCGCGGAGTGGGTGGTCTTCTCGGTCACCGGCGTGCATAAAAACGAAGAAGTCTGAAAGGTAAGGGGGAATGACCGTGGCACTGATCTTTTGCGTGGAGGATGACGCCGGCATCCGGGAGATCGAGACCTATACGCTGAAATCCACCGGCTTTGCGGCGCGCGGCTTTGCGGACGGCGCATCCTTTTTCGAGGCGATCGCCCTCGAGAAGCCGTCGCTCGTCCTGCTCGACGTCATGCTGCCCGGCGAGGATGGGGTGGAGATCCTGAAGCGGCTGAAGGCCGCGCCCGCCACCTGCGACATTCCGGTCATCATGGCGACGGCCAAGGGCATGGAGTATGACAAGGTGCAGAGCCTCGATCTCGGCGCCGACGACTATCTCACCAAGCCCTTCGGCATGATGGAGATGGTCTCGCGTGTGCGCGCCGTGCTGCGGCGCTGTCACGCGGAGGACGCACCGCAGGAGCTGCGCTGCGGCGGGCTGTGCGTGAACCGGACGGCCCGCACGGTCACGGCGGACGGCGAAACGGTCGTCCTCACCTATAAAGAATTTGAACTGCTCTGCCTGTTCCTCGAAAATCCGGGGACAGTGTTCACCCGCGACCGCCTGTTTTCGGAGGTGTGGGGCGAGAGCTTCGTCGGCGAGACCCGCACGGTGGATATGCATATCCGCACGCTCCGCCAGAAGCTCGGTACATACGGCGATCGGATCGAGACGGTCCGCGGCGTCGGCTACAAGCTGCTGCCCGCCGACGCGCAGGTGTGAGCGGTACGGATAGGAGTCTTATCATGACGAAGAAAATTTTCCGTTCGGTTCTGCTTGCGGCGGCGGTCGTGCTGCTCGCCTCGATCGTGCTGATCATGGGTGCGCTGTATGACTATTTTTCAGCCGTGCAGAAGACCCGCGTGCGCGATGAACTGACGCTGGCGGCCGGGGCGGTTGAGACCGGCGGCATGGCCTATCTCAATGCGCTTAAAGGTGAAAACTGCCGCCTGACCTGGGTCAGCGCAGACGGCACGGTGCTGTACGACACGAACAAAAGCGCGGATACGCTGGAAAACCACGCCGCGCGCGCCGAGATCCGTGACGCGCTGGCAACCGGCTACGGCGAGAGCGTGCGCACCTCGGCCACGCTGCTCGAACGCACGATCTACTGCGCCGAGCGGCTGGAGGACGGCAGTGTGCTGCGCGTTTCGGTCAGCCACGCGACCGTACCGTCGCTGGTGGTCGGGATGCTGCAGCCGATCTGCATCGTGCTTGCCGTCGCGCTGGTTTTGTCGGCGGTGCTGGCAAAGCGCGTGTCGAAGAAGATCGTCGAGCCGATGAATTCGCTCGACCTCGAGCATCCGCTCGATAACAATGTGTACGACGAGCTCTCGCCGCTGCTCACGCACATCGCGATGCAGCGGCGGCAGATTGATACGCAGGTCGCCGAGCTGCGCCGCAGGCAGAACGAGTTTTCCTCGGTCGTCCGCAACATGCGGGAGGGGCTGGTCCTGCTCGACAAAAAGGGCATGATCCTCAGCGTCAATTCCGCGGCGGCCGAATTCCTCTCGACCGACGAGACCTGCGTCGGGGAAGATTTTCTCACGGTGGATCGCACGCACGAGATCGACAGCGCCATCCGCACCGCCTTTGCCGACGGGCACAGCGAGCTGCGCGTGGAGCGCGGCGGCAAGGTGCGGGAGCTGAATATCAGCCGCATCACGGCGGACGGCGAAACGGTCGGCGCGGCGATGCTCATCGTCGATGTGACCGAAAAGGTCTTCGCCGAGAGCCGCCGCCGCGAGTTTACCGCCAATGTCTCGCACGAGCTGAAAACGCCGCTCCAGTCGATCCTCGGCAGCGCCGAGCTGCTGGAAAACGGCCTTGTCAAGCCGGAGGACGTGCCGCAGTTTGTCGGCCGCATCCGCGCCGAAGCGGAGCGCCTGGTTTCGCTGATTGAGGACATCATCCGCCTGTCGCGGCTGGATGAGCACGGCGAAATGCCGAGCGAGGACGTGGATCTCTATACGCTGGCCAAGGCGGAGATCGCCGCGCTCTCATCGCTTGCCGAGCAGAAGCGCGTCACGGTCACGCTCGGCGGCGCGCCGGTCGTGGTCTGCGGTGTACCGCAGCTGCTCCGCGAGATTCTGTCCAATCTGTGCACCAATGCGGTCAAGTACAACGTGGAGGGCGGCAGCGTCACCGTCACGGTGCGCGATGCCGGGAAGAACGCCGTGCTCACCGTCGCCGACACGGGCATCGGTATTCCCGAGGCGGCGCAGAGCCGCGTGTTTGAGCGGTTCTACCGCGTGGACAAGAGCCATTCCAGAGAGACGGGCGGCACGGGGCTCGGGCTTTCCATTGTCAAGCACGCCGTCGAATACATGGGCGGCAGCGTGTCGCTTGTGAGTGCGCCGGGCGCAGGCTCGACGTTCACCGTCATCCTGCCGAAAACAAAGTAAAATCAGCCCCGCGGGTATCCGCGGGGCTGATTTTGATAGAAAAGGGAAGTTCGGCTCGTCGTTGATGTCAAACATCACATCGTTTGCCGCAGGCAACACCGTTTGCAGCGAAGCTGCAGCTTCATTTTGCGCCCGCAAAAAACGGGAGTTCGTGCATTGCACGAAATGAAGTTGCCCTGCGGGCAAACGGAGTTGCGCCGGGCGGCGCAAATGAAAAAGCCCGCAAACACAAGGTTTGCGGGCTTTTTGGTGGGAGCGGGTGGATTCGGACCACCGAAGTCAGAGACAACAGATTTACAGTCTGCCCCCTTTGGCCACTCGGGAACGCTCCCATATGCGGTTTCGCGCGAACCGGGCTCGATGGAGCTGGTGGACGGATTCGAACCCCCGACCTGCTGATTACAAATCAGCTGCTCTACCGGCTGAGCTACACCAGCGGGTTTCTCACGCGACTTTGTTATTATAGCATGAGCGGCTTTGTTTGTCAATATCCTTTTTCAAAAAAGTTGCGTAATTTGAAAAATGCGCACTTCGGTCGAAAATGCGCGGATGCATGACGATTTTTCGTCGATTTTGCAGGAACGGGGCAAATGATTCCTATTGACGTGCGACCTGCCGCGTTGTATAATGAAGACGGAAAAGCCATACACGAAAGGAGAACCGAAAATGACTTTTATCGAAAAATTTGAAGAGATCAAAAAGAAGATTGGAGCGCCCGATCTCTCGAAGCTGAACGAGAGCTTTGCGGTACAGGTCAACATGACCGACGCAGACTGCGGCGGCGCGTTCTACATCGCGTACATCGGCGGAAATCTCGCCATTGAACCCTATGATTACCATGACCACACCGCCATGATCTATGCGAAGTCGAAGGATCTGATCGACGCGCTCATCGGCAAGGTGGATATGCTTGCCGCCGTGATGTCCGGCAAGATCGAGGTCTACGGCAATATCGATCATGTGACGGCGCTGGCCACCCTGCATAAGCCGCGCGCAAAGCGTGCTGCGGCGAAGAAGCCCGCCGCGAAGAAGGCGGCAGAGAAGAAGCCCGCCGAGAAAAAGCCCGCTGCAAAGAAAGCACCGGCAAAGAAGGCGGCGGAAAAGACTGCCGAAAAGAAAGCAAAGTAAAGCAAAAACGAGAAGCGGGGCGCGATGCGCTCCGCTTTTCAGTTGCGAACAAGTAAGCGGGGACAAGCGGGCGTCATATGTGCTGCCCCTATCGGATTGGTGAGTATCTTGGCCTTCCCCGGTGGGGAAGTGTGTCCCGGAACGCGATGCGTTCCTAATGAGTTTCCCTTGCGGGAAACATCACCGGCGACGGATGAGGGACTGCAGGCAGCAGGTACAGCATCATGATATGCTTTGCTTTGTGCAATCCCTCATCAGGCGCTACGCGCCAGCTTCCCCCAAGGGAAGCCTGATATGAGCCAACCTCGCCGATGGGGCTGTACAGCAAATGACTTTGCCAATCATCTCAAAGCGGAGCGCGATGCGCTCCGCTTTTTTGCATGTTCGTCCGACGGCACGCATACAATGCAGTAGAAAAATACGGCAAGCGAGCAAAGGAGACCGACATGAAAACAGAAACAAGCGAGAAAAAGGAGCTGGCCGCGGGCGGTCAGACGATGCAGCAGACGGTGAGCGTGAGCAGTCCGCTTTTTGAGAGCGGCGGGGAATTTGTGCTGCCGGACTATCTGCCGAAGGTGCAGAAGGTGCTGCGGCTGGAGGCAGATGTTCTGCCGCCGGCGCGATACATGAGCGGCAGTGAGGCGCAGATGAGCGGGAATGTGCTGCACACGCTGCTCTATCTCGGCGAGGACGGCGAGATGAGCGCGGCGGTGCTGCCGTCGAAATATGAGTTTGCCGTCCCGACCGCGGGCTTGACTGCGCCCGAAGTCGAGGCGGCCGTGCGCGCGGACGCGCTGACCTATCGGCTGAGCGCGCCGCGCAAGATCAACATCCGCACGCGCCTTGCGGCAAAGCCGCAGGTGCTTGCAGAGACTGCGATCGCACCGCGCTGCGCGCCGGAAAAGATCGACGGTCTGCACATGCTCGGGGATGAGACGGACAGCATCGAGACGCACTATATCAAGCTGCCAGACATGGAGCTGTCCGACAGCATCGGGATGCCCTCGGCGGACGCACGCCCAATCTGGTGCGGGGCGACGGCGGCCGTCACGGATGTACGCACGACGGCGGACGGCGCGACGCTGCGCGGGGAGTGCCGCACCAAGGTGCTGGTGCTTGACGGCGGCACGCCGAAGATGCTGCGCGGGAAGATCCCGTTTGAGGAGCGGCTGGACGCCGGGCTTGAAAAGGGGACGGCGGTCACCGCCTTTGCCGACGTGCTCTCCACCGAGGCGGGCAGGGAGCCCGACAGCGGCAATATCTATGTGGAGTGCAGCATCAGCCTGCTTTGCCGCACGGATACGCCGCGCCGCATCCCGGTCACGGCCGACGCCTTTTCCGAATGCGCAGACGGAACGGTCGAGATGCGGACGCTGCCGACGGCGCGCCTTGTTTTCGCCCGCACAGGTGTGTACGGTGCGGGCGGCAGTCTGCCGCTTGCCGCACTGGGACTCGGCGGCGCGGACGGCGTGCTGGATGCGTCCGGCACGGTCACGGCGGATGAGGTCGCCGCTGCGGACGGGCGGGTCACGGTCACGGGGCGCTGTGCGCTGAACGTGATCTGCCACACGGCGGACGGCATCACGGCGGGAGAGGGGACGATCCCGATCCGGCTGACGCTGGACGCCGAAACGCCTGCGGGGATGACCGTAACGGCAGCGGCGCGCCTTGCCGACCTGCGCGCACGGATCGACGGCGAGAACCTCGTCTGCGACGCGGATGTGGCGCTCACGGTCTGCGGAACGGTGCGCGGCGAGCGCAGCATCGTCGGCGCGATTGATTTCACGGCGGCAAAGCCGGTTGAAAAGAGCACCTATCCGCTCACGGTGATCTATCCGCGCGGCGACAGCCTGTGGACGGTCGCCAAGGAGAATCACACCGCGCCGGAGCGGATCGCCGCGCTGAACCGCCTGACCGCGCCGGTCTCGACGTGGCAGTCGCCCGAATCGCTGCACGGCAAAAACGCGCTGATCCTCGAAAATAAACAGTAAAAATTTCCTCTGCTATAATGCGATCTTTCTGTGCATAATAGTTGTACCAAATCCGAATGCAAAGAGGGTAGTATTATGGTAATCGACAGAATCTCGCTGATCCTTGTGATCGTCGGCGCGCTGAACTGGGGCGCGATCGGCCTGTTTGGCTTCGACTTTGTCGCATGGCTGTGCGGCGGGCAGGCGGCGGTGGTCAGCCGCATCGTTTACACGCTGGTGGCGCTGGCGGGCATCTGGTGCATTTCGCTCCTGTTCCGCCCGCGCGAGGACGAAGCGCGTCAGCAGTAAAAAGAGTGAAAAGCGCGGCCCGAAAAGAGAACAGCACGCGGCCTTCCGATCGGAAGGCCGCGTGCTGTTTATATCTGTTCTTTCTGCGCGGCGCGGCGGATGTCGCGCGGCGCTTTCCCGACGCTTTTCCGCAGAACGGCGCGGAAATAGGCCGGGGAGGAGAAGCCGAGCCGGTCGCTGATCTCCTCCACCGAGAGATCGGTCGCCTCGAGCATACCCGTTGCAAGCTCGATCTGGATGCGGTGCTTTTCCTCCACCGGTGTGTGCCCGGTGACGGCGCGAAACGCGGCGTACAGCCCGGATTCGCTGATGCGGCAGTAGGCGGCCAGCTCCGGCATCCGGAAGCGCGGGTTGGCGCGGATATAGCTGCGTGCGCGGTCGATGACCGCCTGCTTCGGATGCTGTCCGAGCCGCTCCATGTGCGGCATACACGCGCCGAAAAAGGCATACAGCAGCCCGGCCGACGTGCAGTCCGTCCGCTTGTTCGCGGAGAGACGGCGCAGCATGTCCATGGCGTCGTTGTTCGGATTCAGCTTTTGCAGGGCAAAGGCGGTGTTCTGCGTCGTGGGCAGATAGGTGAAGGCATAGGCATCGTAGACGATGCTGTCGCCGTCCTGCCCGTACCAGTAGGAATGATAACGGCAGCCGGGCGGTGTGTAGAATACATCCCCCGCCGCAAAGCGGTAGGTGCGTTCCTCGGTGACAAATTCGGCGCGCCCCGCCTTGATATAGCCGATGTGATGGCAGACCGTGCCGCACATGGCGTCGGTGTGGTGCGTGCGGGTGAAATGAAATTCACGGAAGGAGAAGGATTTGCAGAGCATTATGTTATCCATGGCAGATTTCCTTGAAAAAAAGCAAAAGTTTTGCAGAATTTTATGCGGTTATTTGCAGTATAGCATATCGCTTTTTATCTGTCAAGCGTCTATGATAAGGGCAGAATCCGACAGAGGAGGCTTCATAATGGAAAATCAGAAGAAGATTCTTGTGCTCGGCGGTACGGGCGCTATGGGCGTCTATCTCGTACCCGAGCTGCTCCGCATGGGATATCATGTGGACGTCGTGTCGCTGGACGACATCAAATCCGATGACCCGAATCTGACCTATACGGTCGGCAATGCACGCGATGAAAACGTCATCCGCCCGATTCTCGAGAACGGCGGCTACGACGGCATCGTGGACTTCATGATCTATTCGACCGAGCTGTTTACCAAGCGGTACAAGCTGCTGCTGGACAACACGAAGCACTACATCTACCTGTCGTCCTATCGCGTTTATGCGGACGAACAGCACCCGATCACCGAGAGCGCACCGCGCCTCCTCGATGTCTCGGACGACAAGGAAATGCTGGAGACCGATACCTACGCGCTGGCGAAGGCGCGTCAGGAGGACATCCTCTCGGCATCGTCCTACAAGAACTGGACGGCCATCCGCCCGGCGATCACCTTCTCCAAGCGCCGCTATCAGCTGGTGACCATGGAGGCCAACACCGTTGTCGTGCGCGCCCGCGAAGGCAAGAAGCTGCTGCTGCCCGCACCCGCCCGCTATGTACAGGCGACCATGACCTGGGCCGGCGATATGGAAAAGATGATCTCCCGCCTGCTGTTCAACCCCGAAGCATACTGCGAGCGTATCACGGTTTCCACCGCGGAGCACCACACCTGGGACGAGGTGGCTTCCTATTATAAGGAACTCATCGGCCTCGAGGTCGAGTGGATCGACGAGATGGAATATCTGCGCATGGTCAACCCCGACCATCCGATGCGCGACGCGCGTTGGCAGCTGGAATACGACCGCATGTACGACCGCATCGTGGACAACTCCAAGGTGATGCGCATCTGCGGGATGAAGCAGAGCGATCTGACGCCGATTCACGACGCGCTCAAGGCGGAGTTTGCGGTTCTGCCCGCCGACGCGACCTTCCCGCCCGACAAGGGCCTGAACGCGCGCATGGACGCATGGCTTGCCGAGCACGGCAATTAAGGCATAATCAACAAAAAAGAAGTGCATTTTCGCGTAAAATGCACTTCTTTTTTCGTCAGATGTGAAAAATGCGAAAAACCTCAAACTTTGTGCAGGATTTCGCTTGACGGGCTGCATATTCTTTAGTATAATTAAAGGCACATTGCTTTAGCGCGCTAAAGAATGCGAATTTCAAAAAGGAAGAAAGGAAACCGCAAAAATGCGGTCGGTGACGCACCATGTCAAGAGTATTTAATTTTTCCGCCGGTCCCTCGATGCTGCCCCTGGCAGTGCTTGAAAAAGCGAGAGACGAGCTTGTCTGCTACGGCGACAGCGGAATGTCAGTAATGGAGATGAGTCATCGATCTTCCGATTACGATGCCATCATCAAGGCCGCCGAGAAGAATCTCCGCCGCCTCATGAACATTCCGGACAACTACAAGGTCCTCTTTTTGCAGGGCGGCGCGTCCACGCAGTTCGCTGCTGTTCCGCTCAATCTGATGAACAAAAACCGCAAGGCGGACTACATCGTCTCGGGTCAGTTCTCGGGCAAGGCGTTCAAGGAGGCGCAGAAGTACGGCGATGCCGTCTGCGCCGCAACCTCCGCCGCCGACAATTTCACCTATGTCCCCGCCACCACGCGGGAGAGCTTCCGCCCCGACGCAGATTATGTCCACATCTGCTTCAACAACACCATCTACGGCACGAAGTTCAACTACATCCCCGACACCGGCGATATCCCGCTGGTGGCCGATATGTCCTCCTGCATCCTGTCCGAGCCGGTCGATGTGACCAAATTCGGCCTGATTTATGCCGGCGCGCAGAAGAACATGGCGCCCGCCGGTCTCACCGTGGTCATCGTCCGCGAGGATCTCATCGGCAACGCGCGCCCCGACACGCCCTCCATGCTCGATTACAAGCTGATGGCGGACAACGACTCCATGTACAATACGCCCCCCTGCTATGCCATCTACATCGCGGGTCTCGTCTACGAGTGGCTGCTGAACGATGTCGGCGGCCTTGAAAACATGAAGGCGTACAACGAGAAGAAGAGCGCCATTCTGTATGACTACCTCGATTCGCAGGATTACTACATCGCGCCCGTCAAAAAGGAGAGCCGCTCGATGATGAACGTCACGTTCGTCACCGGCGACGCAGAGCTGGACAAGAAGTTTGCCGCAGACGCGGCCAAGGAAGGCCTCAAGAGCCTCAAGGGGCACAGAAGCGTCGGCGGTATGCGCGCGTCCATCTACAACGCCATGCCCATCGAGGGCGTGGAGAAGCTCGTCGCGTTCATGAAGAAGTTCGCGGCCGAGAACCCGAAGAAATAATTAATAAGAGGAAACATTTCATACTATGAATATCAAACTGATGAATAAGATCGCCAAGGTCGGCACTGCCGTTTTCGACGGCAAGTACACTGTCGGCGAGGATGTGGCGGCGCCCGACGCCATTATGGTGCGCTCGGCAAAGCTGCACGACATGCCGCTGAACCCCGAGCTGCTGGCGATTGCCCGCTGCGGCGCGGGTGTCAACAATATCCCGGTCGAGAAGTGCGCCGAGGCGGGCGTCGTGGTGTTCAACACCCCTGGCGCCAACGCCAACGCCGTCAAGGAGCTTGCGGTTTGCGCGCTGCTGCTTGCATCGCGCGGCATCGTGGACGGGATCAACTGGGCTAAAGCGGTGGAGAACCGCGCCGATATCGCAAAGGAAGTCGAGGCGGGCAAGGGCGCCTTTGCCGGCTGCGAGCTTGCGGGCAAGACGCTCGGCGTCATCGGCCTCGGCGCCATCGGCGGCATGGTCGCCAATGCGGCGCATTCGCTCGGCATGCAGGTCGTCGGCTACGACCCGTTCCTGTCGGTCACCAACGCTTTGCATCTGTCGCGCGCGGTCGCGCTGGCCTCCGGCTATGACGAGATCTTTGCCAAGTGCGACTACATCACGCTGCACGTTCCGGCGACAAAGGAAACCAAGGGCTTTATCAACAAGGCGGCACTTGCCGCGATGAAGGACGGCGTGCGCATCGTCAATCTTGCGCGCGCGGAGCTGGTCGATCCCGACGCGATGAAGACGGCCATTGCCGACGGCAAGGTCGCGTCCTATGTTGTCGATTTCCCCACGCCCGAGCTGATTGGCACGGAGAAGGTCATCTCCATCCCGCACCTCGGCGCGTCCACCGCAGAGTCGGAGGACAACTGCGCGGTCATGGCGGCGAGAGAGCTGGTCGATTTCCTCGAAAACGGCAATATTACAAACAGCGTCAACTTCCCGACGGTCACCGTACCCAAGAGCGGCGGCGCGCGTATCTGCCTTGCGCATAAGAACATCCCCGCCGTGCTGTCGCAGATCACCACGCTGCTGGCGAAAGAGGGCATCAACATCGAGAACCTCGGCAACGGCTCCAAGGGCGAATATGCCTACACCATCGTGGACACCAACTGCGCGATCTCCGCGGCCACCACGGATGCGCTCCGCGCCGCAGACGGCATGATCCGCGTCCGCGTCATCGGCTGAACCAAATCAAACCTGAAGGCATCGCTTTTGCGATGCCTTTTCTCGTGAAAAAAACCGAAAGACGCATGAGGATTTTTCTTCCTTCCTGCGACTAAAGAGCAGAAACGGAGGGAATGACCATGAAACGATTTGCAGCGATTTTTTTGTCCCTTTGCCTGCTTGCCCCGCTCGCGGGCTGCGCCAAAACCGATACACGGAGAGGCAAGCCGACAGAGCTTAAAACCGATATGACCGTACAGCCGGTGTCGGCAAAAGCCCCCGCCGATGCGACGGCGTCCTACGACCGCTTTGCCGTTGACCTCTTCAAGACGTGCTACGGCGGCGGCAATACGCTTGTGTCCCCGCTCTCGGTGCTGGGCGCGCTCGGCATGACGGCGGGCGGCGCGGCGGGCGAGACGCTCGCGCAGATGGAAGACCTGTTCGGCATGAATGCCGATGAAGTCGCGGCATACCTTGCCGCCTTCGGCAGCGACGGCGAGGGCGCAAAGCTGAAGATTGCCAACTCCATCTGGGTGCGCGAGGATCTGCGCGTGCGCGATGCCTTCCTTGCGCGGAATACCGCCAACTACGGCGCGGCGGTCTATAAGACCGCGTTCGGCGACGACACGGTGGCGGCGATCAACAAGTGGATCGAGGAGCACACCGACGGACTCGTCAAGGACGTCCTCGACCGCGTGCCGCCCGATGCGGTGATGTACCTCGTCAACGCGCTTGCGCTCGACGCCAAGTGGGAGAATATCTACCGCGAAAATGAGGTGCGGAAGGCGACCTTCACCGCCGCCGACGGTACCAAGCAGGACGCGGACATGATGTATTCCGGGGAGTCCCGCTACCTCACGGACGCGGACACCACCGGCTTCGTCAAGTACTATCAGGGCAGGCGCTATGCGTTTGCGGCGCTGCTGCCGCGCGAGGGCATGTCGATTGCCGACTATGTTGCGTCGCTCGACGGCGAAAAGCTCGGCGCGCTGCTCGACGGCATGACCGCCGAGACGGTGAACGCCGGACTGCCGCGCTTCAAGACCGAATACAGCGTGGAAATGAGCAAGGCGCTTGCCGCGCTTGGCATGACCGACGCGTTTGACCCGGCGCGCGCGGATTTCTCCGGCATGGCAGAGATGGAAGAAGACAATAACATCTGCATCAGCCGCGTGCTGCACAAGACCTATATCGCGGTGGACGAAAGCGGCACCAAGGCAGGCGCCGCCACCGTGGTCGAAATGACGGAGTGCGCGATGTTTGAGCCGGAGGAGCCGAAGGAGGTCATTCTCGACCGCCCGTTTGTTTACCTGCTCATCGACTGCGAAAACGGCAATGCCCCCGTCTTCATCGGTACGGTGGAAAAACTGCAATAAAGCAAAAAGCGCTCTCGAAAGAGGGCGCTTTTTACATCGCTTGACAGCGTTTGTTTCGCATAGTAAAATAACATGCGTTACATATCCTTTGACAGGAGGCAGAAACCATGCCCGACACCTATATCGACCTGACGCCCGAGAACCTTGCAAACGAATATCTGTGCTGCATCATCCGTGCAAAGCCGAATCCCGGCATCGCGGCAAAGCGCACGTGGCTGTCCGCACGTTTGCCCGAGGGGCACGTCTTCCGCAAGCTGGACGTGAAGGACTGCGTGTTCATCGAATACGCGCCGCTGGAGACCGCGTGGGTACCGGTGGTCGGGGACAACTGGCTGTATATCTATTGCCTGTGGGTGGCAAGCACGCAAAAAGGGCATGGCTACGGCAGCGCGCTGCTTGCGTCCTGCATCGAGGACGCGCGGCGGCAAGGGAAGTCCGGCGTCTGCATGCTCGGCGCACAGAAGCAGAAGGCATGGCTTTCCGACCAGAGCTTTGCACGCCGTTTTGGCTTCGAAACGGTCGATGCGACGCCCGACGGCTACGAGCTGCTCGCGCTCAGCTTGGACGGAACAAAGCCGCGCTTTGCCCCGAGCGTGACGCAGCGCATTGACGACAAGGGGCTGGTCGTGTACTACGACATGCAGTGTCCGTTCATCCCTGCGCGCGTCGCGGTCTTGCAGAAATATTGCGCAGAGCAGGGCATACCTGCCCGCTTTGTCGAGGTGGACAGTCTCGCGGCGGCAAAATCGCTCCCCTGCGTGTTCAACAACTGGGCGGTATTTTACGGCGGCGTGTTTCAGACGGTCAATCAGCTTGACCCCGCCGCGCTCGAACGGATATTAAAGCGGAAGTAAACGAAGTCAGCCGGGGTACTCGCCTTATTTTGCTTGGGTTGCATCACCGGAGACGGCTGCGCCCGACGCAATCACCGCCATTTCGGGATAGATTCCCGCCGCTTCTTCGGGAATTGACGTATGGTATTGCGCATTGAATAACTGTATGTTTTCGTATAATTCCGCGATTTTCTCTTCCGGGAACCGGCGGATGCCCGCATTGCCGTCTTCCATCGCGGCAAGATCATATACGGTATAGATGTTCCCGTCGTCATACAGGGTCAAAGGGCTGTGGAAGGTCTCGTTGATCAGATCGTCGTTCGCCGAAAACAGGATATCCAGCACGCTGTCCGTATAGGCAGTGCCGATCACATCCAAATAATGGATATACTCTGCTCTCGTGATTCTCATTTCCCGGATCAGATACACAAGCAGGGGCACACCTGCGGCTTTCGCATCATAAGAATCCAGCGCGTTGTACCATTTTGCCTGGTTTTCCGCATCATAATATGTACTTACTCTTGTGAATGTGCCTTCGGCAACCAAAAATCCGCTGACGGCTGTTCCGTATAGCTCTTTGTAAGGATTCTCGCTGCCGCCGACGGCATTCCATGCGGCATCCGTATCGGTCTGCACCGGGCTTTCCGATGCCGCGGCTTCGGTTGTATTTTCGGGCATGTTGGTTTTTCCGGTATTGGTGCAGGCAAGCAGGCATGCGCAGAGAATCGAGAGGATCAGGATGCCGGTAATGATGTGTTTCATGGGTGCTCCTTTCAAGTCTGAATTAGTGAATAAAAATGCAGGCATTCATACCATTCTATCTATGCCTTCCCCAATGGGGGAAGGTGGCACGGCGCAACGTCGCCGTGACGGATGAGGTGACTTGCAGAGAGAAGAAAAAGAAAAGTTGTCCGTGCGTTGGGGCTTGTCGGCGTCTGCGCGGCAGCCGCCATTGCGCGAAATATGCGGCGATGCCGCATGCGAAATCGTGCGCCACGGCGCACGGTGAAATATTGCACCTGCGGCGCAATGCGAAATGAAATAAATCCCCTCACGCCCGCAGGCATATCGCACGCCGAAGGCGTATATCGCGCCTATAGGCATATCGCAAATCCCGGCAGGGATTTATTTCACTGAAAAAGACCACCCGGTTCGGGTGGTCTTTTCTTTGGCTCCCCCTGTTGGGCTTGAACCAACGACATCATGATTAACAGTCATGCGCTCTACCGACTGAGCTAAGGAGGAATATGCTGATGAAGCATCAACAGTACTATTATAGCAAGCACATCCGGAATTGTCAATGCTTTTTTGCGTTTTTGCAAAAATACTTTTGCGGCGGGCGGCTGCGGCGGGCGGCGTCTTTGCCGCCGAAAGAAAGCTTGACCCTGCGGCGGGGAAATGCTATACTGTAGATAATGATAAATGCAGGAGGAGACGCGATGGAACACACGCTGTATTTTCTGCCGACGGGCGCAGGCCTGCCGTCTGCGGCCTTTGACGCACTGTGCGCGCGCGTCTCCCCGGCACGGCGGGCAAAGATCGCCGCGCTGCGCCGCGCGGGCGACCGTGAAAATGCACTGCTCGCGGCTGCCGCCGTGCGGTATCTTGCCGTGCGCGCGCTCGATCGCGAAAACGGCGATCTGCACTTCGCCGCGGCGGCCGACGGCAAGCCGTATCTTGTCGGCGCGCCCGATTTCTGCTTCAGCATCGCGCACACGGACGGCGCGGTCGCCGTTGCGGTCTCGCCGACTGTGGTCGGCGCGGACATCGAACGCCTTCGGGAAGCGCCGCGCGGCGTCGCGGAGCGTTTTTTCACGCCGGAAGAGCAGGCGTACTGCGCAGGTGCGGACGACCGCTTTTTTGAGGTCTGGACGCGCCGCGAGGCACAGGCCAAGCGCACGGGAACGCCGCTTGCGGCGGCCTTTGCCGCGTCGCACGGCGGCAAGGCGGCGGACAACACGGAGGCGCGCATCTTTCACGCAGACGACTTCATTCTCGCCGTCGCCTCGGACGCCGCCGATGCTTTTTCCTTCTGCAAAACCGACCCGGATCGCTTCCTTGACGATGTGCTGAAACGGCTTGCGCCGCTTGCCTGACGCCGCCGCGCAAAAACCGCTGAAAAGCGCGAAAAATGTTGCTTTTGCATATGATCTGTGCTACAATATTTCTGTTGCGCATCCGCAACGGAAAGCGAAAACAATTATGGCACATTCGTCGAAAAAGAACCTGCTCATCACACGCTATCTCACACTCCTGAAAAACGAATTCCGCGGCTACGGCGCGTCGTCGCTGCTCAGCGACTTTGTCGCGGGCATCACGGTGGGTGCCGTCGCACTCCCGCTTGCACTCGCGTTCGGCGCGGCGAGCGTCAGCGAAGAATACGCCGCGATCGGCGTCTCCGCCGGTCTCATCACGGCGATCGTCGCGGGCATCGTCAGCGGCCTGCTCGGCGGCGGCAGCTTTCAGATCTCGGGCCCGACCGGCGCCATGACCGTCATCCTCGGCGGCATCGTTTCCGGCAAATACGGGCTTTCCGGCATGTTTCTCGCCTGCTTTCTGGCGGGGGCGATCCTGCTTGTTGCGGGGCTCTGCCGCTTCGGGCGGCTGATCCGCTTCATCCCGCGCCCGGTCGTCGTCGGCTTCACCTCGGGTATCGCGGTGGTCATCGCGCTCGGCCAGCTCGGCAACTTCTTCGGCGTCACGCTTGCGGGCGAAACGACGCTGGATAAGGTGATTTACTTCTTCACCGACACCCTTGACAAAATCAATCCCTATGCCGTACTTTTCTCGATGCTCGCCGTGCTGGTCATGGCGTTCTACCCGAAGAAGGCGGCAAAGTTTATCCCCGGCAGCCTCGCGGCGATCATCGTCGTGACGCTGGTCGGCGTCTTCTGGAACCCCGGCGTGCGCACCATCGGGCAGATCCCGTCCTCGCTCGTCAATTCGGTCAAGCTGGAGTTTTCCGCCGTCACGCCCGAGATGCTCGGCGACGTGGCGGGCAGCGCCGTGACGATCGCGCTGCTCGGCATGGTGGAGAGCCTGCTCTGCGGCACCTGCGCCGCCGCGATGAAGAAAGAGCCGTTTGACTCGGACGTGGAGCTGGTGGCACAGGGCATCGGCAACATGGCGATCCCGTTCTTCGGCGGCGTTCCCTCCACGGCGGCGATCGCCCGCACCAGCGTGGCGGTCAAGAGCGGCGGCAAAACGCGGCTGACCGCGGTGTTCCAGTCGCTGTTCCTCATCGCCTGCGTCTTCGTCCTCTCGGGCGCGATCGGCAAAGTGCCGTATGCCGCGCTGGCGGGCGTGCTGGCCGTCACGGCCTTCCGCATGAACGACTGGGCGACGATCCGCTCCTACTTCACGTCGCGGCATGTCGGCGCAATCCTGCAATTTTCGGTGACCTGTGTGGCCACCGTGCTGCTTGACCTGACCTACGCCATTCTGATCGGCGTCGGGCTTGCCTTTGTGCTCCTGCTCTGCGACCTCTGCCGTGCCACGGTAGACGCGGCGCGCGACGGCGTCACCGTCACCTTTCGCATGGGCGGCAACTGCTATTTCGCCTTTGCCGACACGCTCCGCGCTGCGGTCGAGGCCAACCGCGCGGGCACCGAGACCTGCATTTTTGACTTTTCCGGCGTGTCCTATGCGGACCTCACCGTGATCGGCGCGGTCGCCGAGCTGTGCGAAAGCCTGCGCGCCTCCGGCGTGACGGCGGAATGCACCGGCGTATCCGCACATGTCCGCCGCGCCATTGAACATGCACATGCCGACGCCATTTTGCAGTCTGCGCAATAAATTTTCGAGGGAACACACATGAACAAACTCATCGGCCATTTCAGAACCATCACAAAGCATCGCCATGCGGTCATCCGCAACTGCCGCCGCGCGGGCATCCTGTGGCAGGGGCTGCGGCATGATCTGTCCAAGTATTCGCCGACCGAGTTTATCCCCGGCGTGAAATACTACGTCGGTACACGCAGTCCGAACGAACTGGAGCGCGCGGACAAAGGTTATTCCGCCGCGTGGCTGCACCACAAGGGACGCAACCGCCATCACTTTGAATATTGGTCGGACTACAACCCCGTCGAGCGGCGCGTCGGCCCGGTGAAAATGCCGCTGCGCTATGTGATCGAGATGGTCTGCGACCGTATGGCGGCAAGCCGGATCTATCTCGGCGACAAGTACACCGACGCATCGGCGCTGGACTATTTCGTCCACGGCAAGACACACCGCGTGATCCACCCCGAGACCTCCGACCTCTGCGAGCGTCTGCTCACCATGCTGGCGGACGAGGGGGAGGAGAAGACCTTTGCCTATATGCGCCGCCTTTTGAAAGAGAATCAAGAGTATTAGGAGGGATTTTCATGCTGAATCTGAAACCGGATACCGAATTTGACATCATCGGCCTCGGCGAAGTCATGCTTCGCCTGTCCGCACCGAACAAGGAGAAAATTTCACAGTGCGAGATCTTTGAAAAGGAGGCGGCAGGCACCGAGCTGAACGTTGCCTCCGGCGCCGCCATGCTGGGCGCGCGCAGTGCGCTGCTCACTAAGCTGCCGTCGAGCAAGATGGGGCACTTCATCCGCAACCGCATCCGCTACGGCGACGTGAGCGACGACTACATCGTCTACGACGACTCGCCCACCAAGCGCCTCGGCATTTACTATTCCGAGACCGGCGCGTATCCGCGCAAATCGGCGGTGATCTACGATCGCGCCGGTTCGTCGGCGACCACGCTGACCATCGACGAGATCCCCGCAGACATCTATGATAAGACGAAGATCTTCCACGTCAGCAGCATCTCGCTGGCCATCGGCGAGGGACTGCGCGCAACCGCCATTGAGGCGATCCGCCGCTTCAAGGCCGCGGGGGCGAAGATTTCGTTTGACGTCAATTACCGCGCCACGCTCTGGAGCGAGGAGGAGGCAAAGCGGGTGGTCGAGTCGGTCTTCCCGTATGTTGATTTTCTGTTCGTCTCGGAGGAGACCTCGCGCCGTATGCTCGGGCGCACCGGCACGCTGGAGGAGATCATGCGCGGCTATGCAAAGGACTACGGCTGCACGATGGTGGCCACCACGCGCCGAGAGGTGGTCAGCCCGATGCGCCACAATTTCGGCTCGAAAATTCTGTTTGAGGACGAGTTTTACGAGGAGCCGCCGTACATGGGCATCGAGGTCATCGACCGCATCGGCAGCGGCGACGCCTATATCGCGGGCGTGCTCTACGGCCTCGTGAAGAGCGGCGACGTGCGCCGTGCGCTCGAGGTCGGCAACGCGCTCTCCGCGATCAAAAATACCATCCTCGGCGATCTGCCTGCCAGCAGCATCGATGAGATCGAGGGCGTGATCCGCGCGCACAAATCTTCGGGCAAGCAGGACGAAATGATCCGCTGACCCGCAAGGACTGCCTTTCGGGCAGCCACTTCTGACGAAAGGCAGTTTTTATCCATGAACTTCAGACAAAAATACATCGGCGACCGCGCGTTTTACAGAATGCTGTTCGCGCTGATTCTGCCGCTTATCATTCAGCAGGGGCTGACGAACCTTGCCGGCCTCGCCGACAATCTGATGGTCGGTGCGCTCGGCACAACGCCGATGAGCAGCGTCGCCATTGCCAATCAGCTGGTTTTCGTCTTCAATATGACGATCTTCGGCGGCGTCTCCGGCGCGTCCATTTTCGGCGCGCAGTTTGCGGGCGCGAGCGACTGGAAGGGGCAGCGCGAGGTCTTTCGCTTCAAGCTGCTGTTCTGCACGGCGGCGACCGTGATTGCGTTTGTCGTCTTTTATTTCTTCGGCGACGCGCTGATCCTGCGCTTCTTCGACAATGAGGCCAATCGCGGCATGGATATGGAGGTCGTCCTCCGGTATGCACGCGACTACCTCGACATTATTCTCATCGGCATCCTCCCGTTCGCGCTGATTCAGGCGTATGCGGGTACGCTGCGCGAGAACGGCGAGACCCTGGTGCCGATGCTGGCGGGCGCGGTTGCCATTGCGTTCAACATGACCTTCAACTGGCTGCTCATCTTCGGCAAGTGCGGTTTTCCCGTGCTCGGCGTGCGCGGCGCGGCGATCGCAACCACGGCCTCCCGCTTCATTGAGCTGGGCGTCATTATGCTGTATACGCATCTGAACGGGAAGCGGTTTCAGTTCATTCGCGGCGCGTATCGCTCGATGTATATTCCCGCGCGGCTGGTGCGCGACATCGCCGTCACCGGTTCGCCGCTGATGCTCAATGAGGTGCTGTGGTCGCTTGCGATGACCTTCGTGACAAGCTGCTATGCCGCCCGCGGCCTCAATGCCGTTGCGGCCGCCAACATTACGACCACGGTCTGGAATCTGTTCTGCATCATCATGTTTGCGATGGGCGCGGCCATCTCCATTGTGGTCGGGCGGGAGCTCGGCAGCGGCAACCGGACAGGCGCCATAGATATGAACCGCAAGCTGATGTTTGTCACACTGGTCATTCATCTTGTGATGGGTGCGCTGCTGATTGCCTGCTCCGGGCTGATCCCCGAGCTGTACAACACCGAGCCCGAGGTGCGCGCGACCGCCGCGCGGATGCTGGTGTTCGGCGGGCTGGCCATGCCGTTTGAGTCGCTGGTGCATGCATCCTATTTCGCCATTCGCAGCGGCGGAAAGACCTGGACGACCTTTGCCTTCGACTGCGGCTTTTCCTGGCTGGTGACGGTGCCGATCGCCTTTTTGCTTTGCACGTTTACCGCCGTTCCCGTTGAAATCATTTACCTTGCCGTCCGCTTTGCGGACGTCATGAAGCTCTGTATCGCTTTCTATCTTTTGAAGAAAGGCAGTTGGGCAAACACGATTATTCCGACCGCCGAGTAAGGAGGAAACCGTGAAGTACAGAATCGAGCTGAACGTCCGCCCCGACATTGTGCTGGACGGCGACCGCACGCGGATCGACCGGCTGATCGAGGGGGCGGCGTCGGTGCTGGACGGCGGATTTTTTGTCCGCTCAAAGTCGCTCACGCATGTCTGCGCCGAGGTGGAAAATGCCGCGGCCGCAGAGGCGCTGCGCGCATGGCTTGCGACGCTGCCGAATGCGGCCGAGCTGCGTCTCACGGTGACGCCGGCCGCTCCCGAGCAGTCCGGCGCGCTTGACAAAATTGACGCGCTGGTCGGCTCGTCCGAGTACAAGCGGCTGATGCACGAGCTGTACAGCGTCGCGCCGCTGGTGAAGCGCCATGCGACCTACGATGTCTTCAGCAATCGCTGCTACCTCTTTTCCATTGACGCGGGGCGCGGTCTCTCGACAGCACTTGACCTGTTTGCCGAGCTGCTCTGCGAGACCGGGCTGTTTCGCTTCGGCGCGGGCGACCGCATCCGCACGACCTGTCTGCCCGACAAGGAGATCGACGCCGACACGCTCTGCTCGCTTGTGACCGAGGGCTTCGGCTGCGGACATATCATCTGCGTGGACATCACCGCGTGGCTGAACCGCCTGCGTGACGCGGCCTTCAAGTGTTTTCTTGCGCGCATCGAGGACTACGCCACCGACAACATCGTCGTATTCCGCGTGCCGCTCCTCGAGGACGACGCGCTGGACAATGTGCGCCGCTCGCTCGGCGACATCCTGACGGTGCGGACCGTCACCTTTGAGCCGCTTTCGCTGGCCGAGCTGCGGGAATGCGCCCGCCGTTCGCTTGCCGCCGCCGGTTATACCATGACCGACGACGCTTTTTGCGTGTTTGACGCGCTGGTCGGCTGTGAGCGCGCGGACGGTGCGTTCTACGGCCTCAACACCGTCAACAAGATTGTGCGCGAGATGATCTATGAAAAGCAGGTCTTCGACGCGGCGGACGGGACGGACGACAGCGAGATCAAGCTCTCGGAGATCGGGGCTCTCGGCGCCGCCGCCGGGTACGATACGCGCAGCGGCGAGGCGATCCTTGACGGGCTTGTCGGCATGGAGGCCGTGCGCACCCGCATTGAGGAGATCGTCACACAGATCGAATATGCCAAGAACCACGGCATGGAGCAGCCGACGCTGCATATGCGCTTCGTCGGCAAGCCGGGCACGGGCAAGACCACGGTCGCCCGCGCGCTCGGCAAGCTGCTGGCGGAGCGCGGCGTTTTGCGGAAGGGCGCGTTCTTCGAGTGCGCCGCGCGCAGCCTCTGCGGGCAGTATCTCGGGCAGACTGCGCCGCGCACGGCGGAAATCTGCCGCGAGGCCTACGGCTCGGTGCTGTTCATCGACGAGGCCTACTCGCTCTACAGGGGCGAGCGCGACGGTGACGCCTACGGCAGGGAGGCAATCGACACGCTGATCGCCGAGATGGAGAACCATCGCGACGACTTCGTGGTCATCATGGCGGGCTATCCCGGGGAGATGGAGACCCTGCTTGCCGCCAACCCCGGTCTCGAGAGCCGGATGCCCTATGTCATCGAGTTCCCCGACTACGACCGCGCGGTACTCGCCGAGATTTTCTTGCGCTTCTGCAGGGAAAAGGTCGCCGTCGCCGCGGATTTTGCCGCGGCGGTGCGCGCCTATTTCGATGCGCTGCCGGATGCGGTGCTGGAGAGCGAGAGCTTCAGCAACGCGCGCTTCGTGCGCAACCTGTTTGAGCGCACCTGCGGCAAGGCGGCGATGCGTGCGCGGCTTGCGGGCGCGGACGCGGTCGTGCTGACAAAAGAGGATTTCCGCGCGGCGGGCAGCGACCGCGAGTTTGCCGCGATGATGGAGAAAAAACCGAAGCGTATGGGCTTCGGCGTCTGATGGAGAAAACGATGACTGCGATCACGCAAGAGGAATTTGACCGGCTCGTGCACGAGATGACGGCGGAAAAACCGGCACGGTACGATACGCTGTGCGCCGTCGCCGAGCGCCTGCTTTTGCGCAAGCTGGAGCGCAAGGTGGTGTCCACCCCCGCGCTTGCGCGCTGCTGCACCGCCGAGGATCTGCTCTCTGAGGTGTACATACGCCTGATTAAATGCACGGTCCCGAGTTTTCTGTACCGCGGCGATACGCTCAACAACGATCCCGAGGGCTTTGCCCGCTGGATGTACACCGTCGCGGGCAACATCTGCCGTGACAAGTGCCGCTCGGCGGCGGCGCGGCCGACCGTCGCGCTCGACGCCGACCCCGACGACGAGGATGCGCCGTATTTGCAGATTGCCGATCCGGACGCCGGGCTGCCCTTTGAGCCCGACGAGAGCACCGACATGCTCCGCGCCGCGTTCGAGCGGGTGCTCGACATGGACGTGCAGGTCTACAAGATCATCACCTGGGTGGCGCAGGCCGTGCTGATCCTGTCGGCGGACGTGACGAAGATCCGGTCCAACGAGCTGCTGATCTCCGCCTACGCGCAGATGACGCTCGCCGAGATGTGGACGTCGGTCACGGCGGCGTCGGCGCGCATTCCGTGGCTGAGAATCAGCGCGGATGCCGATGCGCGGCTGCGAAAAATGCTGGCGGCGCCGTTTAGTAAAGATGTCCGGTACGGCGACATGGTTTATGCCGACTTTTTTATGAAGAAAGGCGCGAAAGCGTCCATCAGTGACTGGGTGAACCGTATCAATTCGGGACTGAAGGAGAAATTGCGATGAACGATCATCCGAATCTGAATGATTTGATTGCGTTCGTGTCGATGGACACGCTGAGTGTCAAGGCGTTGGCGCTCTCCGCCGCAGTCAACGCGCACCTGGCCGACTGCGCCGCCTGCCGCGCCCGCGTGCGCGATTTGCAGGCCGTCTACGACGCGCTCTGCCGCGAGATGAACGCATCACACGCCGCCGCGGCGCTTGCACGCACGGCGCACGAAACCGAAACGCCCCTGAACCCGACGGAGGCTGAAACACGATGAAACCCTGGCTTGTTTTTTTCGATATTGACGGCACGCTGCTCTTTCCGGGCGGCATCTCGCCGCAAAATCTCAGGGCGATTGACCGCCTGCGCGCCGACGGACACAAGGTGTTCATCAACACGGGGCGCAGCCGTTCCATGATGCTGCACGCGCTGCCGCCGGGCCTGCACATGGACGGCTATATCTGCGGCTCGGCCTATGTGGAGTACGGCGGCCACGTGCTGCACAATTCGCTCGTCGATGACGAGACGGTGCGCGCCGTCTGCCGCTATGCCGCGGCGCACAATGAGCGGCTCTGCCTTGAGGGCGTGGACAAACTCTACACCATCGGCGACGTCGGCATGATCGAGACGGTGGACATGACCCGCTCGCTTGAGAAGTACCTCGCCGATCCCGCCAAGCTGAAGGTGACCAAGCTCACCTTCTTTGACCCGCTGCCCGCGGATTTTGACGCGCGTTTCCCCGCGCTGCGGCGCATTGAATTTGCCACCTACGCGGAGGGCATTCAGCAGGGCTATTCCAAGGCGACCGGCATGGCGCTGCTCTGCGAGAAGCTCGGCGTCCCGCGCGAGCGCACCGCCGCCTTCGGCGACAGCGAGAATGACATCGAGATGCTGGACTATGCCGCAAAGAGCGTCATCATGCACCACGCGCCCGCATCACTGGATGCACATGCGGCGCTGCGCACCGACGGCGACGAGGACGGCGTGGCGGAGGGCATCGAAAAACTGTTTTACGGAGAAAAAGCATGACAAGCACCGAAATTGCGGAGAAGCTGAGCTGCATCCCGGAAAAGGACATTGAGTTGCTGACCGGCATGATGCTGGCGGCAAAGAGCGGCGATGACCGCCGCCTGCTCATCGACATGCTCGACCGCGTCAACGAATATGCCTACCTGACCGAGAACGGGATTCCGCTCGGTGACATCGCCTACCGCGATTTTGTCATGGGCAACTGCCCTGTAGACGCGCCGTCCCCCGAGACGGTCGAGCAGTTCCGCAAAACGCTGGACGCCGCCGAGGCGGGCGACGCCGAGGCGCAGTACACCGCCGCGATGATGGCGATGGAGGGCGCGGTCGGCCTGCCGGACTTTGACGCGGCGGTGAAATGGCTGCAAAAGGCGGCCGAAACAGGGCATCCCGGCGCGCTCTACGAGCTCGGCATCTGCCGCCTCAACGGCGAGGGGATGCAGCCGGACGCCATCGACGCCGTGCACCTGCTCGAGAGCGCCGCCGACCGCGGCAATGTCGATGCGATGCTGACGCTGGCGTCGATCTGGCGCGGCGCCAAGGGCGTGCCCGCCGACCCGAAAAAGGTGTTCGCCTGGTATAAGCGCGCCGCCGACGCGGGCAGCGCCTACGGCTGGATGCACGTCGGCATCTGCGCCTTCAACGGCGAGGGGACGCCGACCGACCGCACCTATGCGATGGAATGCGTGAAGACGGCGGAGCGGCTCGGGTGCAGCGATGCAAAAATGCTCTATCGCCGCATGGAGCGCTATCTGGAGGAAAACCGGGATGCAGAGTGAAAACGGCGCGCCGCTCGAGATCGAGCGCAAATTTCTCATCGAATACCCCGACACGGCGCGGCTTGCCGCGCTGGCGGACGGCGATGTCTCTGCCATCTCACAGACCTATCTTGTCGCGGAGAAGGGCGTCAGCGAGCGCGTCCGCGCCCGCACGCGCGGCGGCGTGACGACCTACACGCACAACACCAAGGTCAAACTGAATGCGATGAAACGCATCGAACTCGAGGAGACGATCGACCGCGCCGCATATGACGAACTGCTGCGCCGCGCCGACCCCGCCTGCCGCACGATTGAAAAGACGCGCTACTGCGTCCGCAAGGGCGGCTTTGTCTGGGAAATCGACGTCTTCCCGTTCTGGTCGGACAAAGCGTTTCTCGAGGTGGAACTGCCGCGCGAGGATACCCCGGTCACACCGCCCGCCTTCGTGCGTGTCCTCCGCGAGGTCACCGACGACAATCGCTATACCAACCATGCCCTGGCCATCGAATTGCCGGAATAATTCATCTGTAAAAAACGGTACACCCCCTGCGGGATGTACCGTTTTTTCAATAGCAACATCATGCAAATTTTGATAAAATTCCTACTTTTTTCGGAAATCATCTTGCTTTTGCGCGCCCCTTGCGGTAAAATGGAATTGCCAAACTATATGAATATCCAAAGAAACGGGAAGCACTTTTGCAAGGGAGGAGTCTGCCCTTTTTCAACATGTTCAGAATTTGATAAAAATGCAAATTCCACGGACATGTGAAAACAAAGTGCTTACATATCATATAGTTTGGCGACTATCGGAGTTTGCGTTTTTTGTGCGGCTGCTTCGGTAGCCGCACTTTTTATTTTCAAGGGGGGGCATCTCATGTCACAGATTGCAGACATCATCAAATACGAAGGGGACAATTCCACCTTTGTGTGGAAGCATCCCTGCGAAGACTTCAACAGCCTGACGCAGCTCATCGTCCATGAATCGCAGGAAGCGATCTTCATGATGAACGGGCAGGCGCTCGACCTGTTCGGGCCGGGTCGCTATACGCTGGAGACGCAGAATATCCCGAAAATCGGGAAATTTCTGAACCGCGCCACCGGCGATACAACGCCGTTTCACTGCGAGGTTTATTTTGTCAACAAGACCGTGCAGATGGGCATCAAATGGGGCACGGATTCCAAAATTCAGTACATCGAGCCGACCTACGGCTTTCCCATCTCGATCGGCGCATCGGGCGAGATGAGCCTGCGCGCCGCCGACAGCCGCAAGCTGCTCGTAAAGCTGGTCGGCACGGAGAGCGGGCTTAGTCAGCAGCAGCTTGCCGGGTATTTCCGCGCCTTTCTGATGACGCGCGTCAAGACCTATATCGCGCAGGTCATCAAGGCGGACTCCGTCAACATCTTTGAGATCGACGAGCATCTCGCCGCCTTTTCCGAGGCGCTGCACAAGCTGCTGATCCCGGATTTCGCCGACTACGGCATCGCGCTTGACCGCTTCTTCGTCACCACGGTGGTCAAGCCGGACGGCGAGCGGCAGTATGAGAAGTTCAAGGAGCTGCATTTCCGCCAGTATGCGGATATCGCCGAGGCAAAGCTCCGCCAGCAGACCGATCTGATCTATGCGCAGACCGAGGCGCAGAAGGTCGTCATTGATTCGCAGGCGCAGGCGACCAAGCGCGCGCAGGAGGGCTATACCTACGCGCAGGAGCGCGGCTTTGATGTCGCCGAGAAGGTCGCAGAGAACGAGGCGGTCGGGCAGTTTACCAATATGGGCGTCGGGCTCGGCACCATGGCGGGTGTCGGCGGCGCGGTCGGCGGTATGGTCGGCGGCGCGGTCAACGACGCGATGCATGCGGCGGCAGAACCCGCAAAGGCGGAACAGCCCGCGCCCGCCGACGATATGGCGGCGTTCAAGGCAAAGGTGGAGAAGCTCACCGTGATGAAGGAGGCAGGGCTGCTCTCCGAGGCGGAATATAATGATATGAAGGCAAAGCTGCTGGCCAGCCTGCTGTGACGGAGGTTCATCATGAAAAAAGGATTCAGGTATTACGCAGCCGCGTGGGCGCTGCTGTTTGTGTTGTTCAATCTGCTTGTATTTGTTTCCCCGCGCTTCGTCGGTGAATATGACAAATTCGGCGGGGCATTCTGGGCAGGGTACATCGGCATCACGGTCGCCTTTGTCGGACAGCTCGTCTGCGCCCATTTCGCGCTGAAAGCCGAAAATGCGCAGAAACTGTTCTACAATCTGCCGCTTGTCACGGTCAGCTACACCGGGCTTGTGCTCACGCTGGTCTGCGGCGGGCTGTGCATGACCGTGCCCGATCTGCCGAACTGGGTCGGCGCGCTCGTCTGCCTGCTGATTCTCGTCTTCTGCGCGGTCGCCGTCATCAAGGCAGCCGCCGCGGCGGAGCTCGTCGCAGGCGTGGATGAGAAGGTCAAAGCGCAGACGCAGTTTATCAAAAACCTCACCGTCGATGCGGAGAATCTCTGCGCCCGCGCCCAAGGCGACGCGGCAAAAAACGCCTGCAAAAAGGTGTACGAGGCGATCCGCTACAGCGATCCGATGAGCGCCCCCGCCCTTGCCGACATCGAGGCAAAGATCGCGGCGCAGATGCAGACCTTCACCGCCGCCGTCACATCCGGCACAGGCGTGGACGAAGCCGCCGATGCGCTGGTTCTGCTTATGCAGGAACGCGGCAGCAAGTGCAAGGCGTTGAAATAGGGAGCTACGGACATGTCACTTTTCAAATGTAAAATGTGCGGCGGCACGCTGGAGTTTGCCCCCGGCGATACCGTGGCCACCTGCGAATACTGCGGCACCAGGCAGACGTTGCCGCGCCTCGACGACGACAAGCGCGCCAACCTCTATGATCGCGCAGGGCACTTTCGCCGCAACAACGAGTTTGACAAGGCGGCGGGCATCTACGAGCAGATTCTGAGCGAGGATAACACCGACGCCGAGGCGTACTGGTCGCTCGTCCTCTGCCGCTACGGCATCGAGTATGTCGAGGATCCGCAGACGCATAAGCACATTCCCACGGTCAACCGCGCGCAGTACACCTCGATCTTTGACGACGAGGACTACAAGTCCGCCATCGCCAACGCCGATGCGGCGCAGCGCGAGGTCTACGAGACCGAGGCGAAGACGATCAACGAGATTCAGAAAGGCATCCTTGCCATTTCGCAGAAGGAGGAACCGTTTGATGTCTTCATCTGCTATAAGGAGACCGATGAAAACGGCAGACGGACGCCCGACAGCGTGCTGGCAAACGACCTCTATCATCAGTTGACGGGAGAGGGCTTCAAGGTCTTCTTTGCCCGCATCACGCTGGAGGATAAGCTCGGCTCCGCCTATGAGCCGTATATCTTCGCCGCGCTGAACAGCGCCAAGGTGATGGTCGTCCTCGGTACCAAGCCAGCCTATTTCAATGCGGTCTGGGTCAAAAACGAGTGGAGCCGCTACCTCGCGCTCATCAAGGGCGGCGCAAAGAAGATTCTCATCCCCGCCTACAAGGATATGGATCCCTACGACCTGCCGGAGGAATTCTCGCATCTGCAGGCGCAGGATATGTCCAAGCTCGGCTTTATGCAGGATCTCATCCGCGGCATCAAAAAGCTGACCGGGAACGACGCACCCAAAGCGAGGACTGTGGTCAAGGAGACTGTGGTCACCGGTGCGAATGCGTCTACCGCACCGCTGCTCAAGCGCGCGTTTATGTTCCTCGAGGACGGCAACTGGCAGGAGGCGGACGCCTACTGCGAGAAGGTGCTGGACCTCGACCCCGAGTGCGCCGAAGCCTACCTCGGCAAGCTGATGGCGGAACGCAATGTCAAAAAGCAGGAAGACCTCGCCGACCTTGCCGAGCCGTTTGACGGCAACAATAACTATCAGAAGGCCGTCCGCTTCGGCAATGAAAAGCTCGCAAGCACACTCAAAGGCTATATCGACCATATCAACGAGCGCAACGAAAATGCGCGACTTGCCGACATCTATAAGCGCGCAATGGATTTGATGAAATTTGAGTGGATATCGGATCATTACAGTCACGCCGCAGAACTGTTCAAAAGCATTCCGGGGTATAAGGATGCAGATGCGCTGGCGGAGCAATGCGCCGAAAAGGCGGCAACGGCTTATATGGAAGATATATACGACCGCGCACAGAACGAATGGAAAGTTGGCAATTACGAGGCGGCTATTGACGCATTCAAATCCATATCCGGCTTTCGGGATGCGGACGAGCAACAGCGCCTGTGCGAAAGGGCTTATGCGGAAAAGCAGGCGGCAGACGAGGCGCGTGCAAAACAAGTGAACAAAGCACTTGCGATATTCGGTGTTTTTGCGGCGGTGGTCATCATTTTCACAATCCTGTATGTCACGCTCATTTCACCGGCATTGAAACGCTCGAAAGCAAATCAAATGCTTGCAAACGGCGACTATGCGGACGCATATGCAATTTTGCAAGAGCTTGGGGATGACGACGCGATTATTGCAAATAAGCGAAGCCGTGCCGAGGCATGCCTTGAGCAGGAAAAATATAACGATGCATATAAGTTATTCAAAGATATAGGCGATGAAAAGGCAATTTCCGAAAGCAAGTACAATCGCGCAATAGCATTGTTGGATGCAGAACAGTATGACGAAGCATACGCGCTGCTGAATGAAGTCGGCAAGGATGAAATGATTTCTGAAAAACGGTATAACCGTGCGATTGAGTTGGCAGAACAACAAGATTATGTCGATGCTTTTGTACTGCTGAGAGGATTGAATCGCGCAGATGCACAGGCAAAACTGGAGGAGATTATACCGCTGTGCGGTGAGGACGTGCTACTGCAAGTAGCGCAGGTCGGCTGCAAAGTTTACTTTGGCGCATATGAGCAGGATAACAATACTTCCAATGGCAAGGAAGACATTGCGTGGCTGGTACTGGCGAAAGAAAATAACAGGATTCTTGTAATCAGTGACAAAGCACTTGACTGTCAGCCCTACAACTATTTGATGGTTAATATCACATGGGAGACTTGCTCGCTTCGCCAATGGCTGAATGACACTTTTTTTAATATGGCGTTTAGCTCGGTAGAGCAGGCGATGATAGCGGATACAAATGCCCTCCCCGACAAAAATCTGATGTTCAGTACAGATCCCGGCAATGCAACGATGGATAAGGTATTTCTGCTCAGCATCGATGAGGTGAATCGATACTTCGACAGTGATGCAGCACGAGAGTGCGTTCCGTCCACCTATGCAAAGGAAAATGGCGCATTGACTAGCATTGGCTACACTAAAGGTGACAAAGGTACCTGCCGGTGGTGGCTGCGGTCGCCCGGCGGTGGTTATAACTATGCAGCCGGTGTCAGCAGCGGCGGGGACATCCGCGAGTTCGGCTACTCTGTCAATTACGATAGAAATGCTGTTCGCCCCGCTTTGTGGATCAATCTGGACTCTTAACACTTTAGGCCACCAAAAGAACCGCTACCCGGCAGGGTGGCGGTTCTTTTGGTGTTCACTTATTTTCATACCATGTATCGCCGACGGTGAGGTCGACGGACAGGGGGACGGAGAGGCTTACGGCGTTCTCCATTTCGCGGCGGAGAATCATGGCGGCCTCGTCGGCGCAGGTGCGCGCGGCTTCCACGACGAGTTCGTCGTGGACTTGCAGGATCAGGCGCGCGTCGATGTTTGCGGCGGCGAGGGCGTTGCGCGTGTTCACCATGGCGATCTTGATGATGTCGGCGGCGCTGCCCTGAATCGGGCTGTTCATCGCGACGCGCTCACCGAAGCTGCGCATCATCTTGTTGGAGGCTTTCAGCTCGGGGATGTAGCGCCGTCTGCCGAAAATCGTCTCGACAAAGCCGTGGTCATACGCCATGCGGACGGTGTCCTTCAGATAGCTGTCGATGGCGTGGAAGCGCGCCAGGTAGTTTGCGATATATTCGCCCGCCTGCTTCTTCGTGATGCCGAGATCGACCGACAGGCTGTAGTCGCCGATGCCGTAGACGATGCCGAAGTTGACCGCCTTGGCGCGCTTGCGCAGCTCGGGCGTCACTTCGGAGAGGGGCACGCCGAAGACGGCGGATGCCGTCGATGCGTGAATGTCCTCGCCCGAGAGAAAGGCGTTTATCATCGTTTCATCGCCCGCGATGTGCGCAAGCAGGCGCAGCTCAATCTGTGAGTAGTCCGCGTCGATCAGCACATGGTCGCGGTCGCGCGGGATGAAGTAGCGGCGCAGCTCGTGTCCCGCCTCGGTGCGGATCGGGATGTTCTGCAAATTCGGCTCGGCGGAGGAGAGTCGCCCCGTCGCCGTTCCGGTCTGCTTGAAGCTGGTGTGGATGCGTCCGTCCGCGTCCGCCACCTTGAGCAACCCCTCGACATAGGTGCCGATGAGCTTGGTCACCTTGCGGTATTCCAGCACCTCGTCGATGATCGGGTGATAGGGGCGCAGCTTTTCCAGCACCTCGGCATTGGTCGAGTAGCCGGTCTTGGTTTTCTTCGCCGCCGGGAGCTGCAGGCGCTCAAACAGCACCTCGCCAAGCTGTTTCGGCGAATTGATGTTGAACTCTCCGCCCGCCAGCGTGTAGATGCGCTCCTCAAACTGCTCTTGCAGGGAAGTGAGCTGTTCGCCGTAGGCGGCAAGCCCCGCGCGGTCAATCTTGAAGCCCGTGCTTTCCATCTCGTAGAGCACGCGGCAGAGCGGCGTCTCCATATCGTAGAACAGCGCGTCCAGCTTGTCTTCCGCCAGCTTTTTCACGGTCGCCTCATAGATGCGGTAAATCACCGGCGCGGCGGGCGCGTCCGCGTCAAGCGCTTCGCCTGCGTAGGCGGCGGCCAGCCGATCGAGCGCAAACGAGCCTTCGCCCGCGTTGATGGCGTAGGCGGCGAGCATCACGTCGTAGGCGTTCTCGCTCGGCAGATAGCCGTGCGGCGCGGTTTCGGCGCAGAGCGCCTTCAGATCATAGCAAATCAGGTGCGGCGAGGTGAGCAGCGGGCGCAGCGCGGCGTAGTCGGGCAGCGTGCGGTAGAGCTTTTCGCCGTCGGCAAAGCAAAATTCGTCGCCGCAGGGGGCAAAGGCAAAGCGCTTGTCGGCAAGCACGCCGCAGAGCGCCGCGGGTTCGAGCGCGACAGTTTCGAGCGCGTCGGCATTCTTCAGCTTGACCGCGTCGGTCAGCCCCATGCGCTTTAAAAACACATTGAATTCGAGTTTGGTAAACAGATCGTACAGCGCCGCCTTGTCCACCTCGGCGCGGCGCGTGTCCTCGAGCGTCACGCCGCAGGGCGCGTGGATGTCGATGCGCGCGAGCGACTGCGAGAGGAACGCGTCTTCCTTGGAGAGCAGCAGCTTTTCCTTCTGCTTTTCGCTCACCTTGTCGGTCGCGTCCAGCGCGGCGTAGACTTCATCGAGACTGCCGAAGTCGGCAATCAGCTTGAGTGCGCCTTTCTCGCCGATGCCCGCCACGCCGGGGATGTTGTCGGACTTGTCGCCCATGATGGCCTTGACGTCCACAAACTGCTCGGGCGATACGCCGTAATGTTCGACGAACGCCGCACGGTCAAAGTGGATCGTCTCGGTGTTCGTCGCCAGCAGCACCGTGATGTCGTCCCGGATCAGCTGAAGCGCGTCGCGGTCGCCGGTGAGGATGTAGGCCGCCTTGCCCGCGTCGGCCGCGGCGTTTGCCAGTGTGCCGATGAGGTCGTCGGCTTCAAAGCCCTCCTTTTCGACGACGGTGAAGCCCATGGCGCGCAGTACCTCCTTGGCGGGGGCAAACTGCTCGAGCAGCTCGGGCGGCGTCGGGCGGCGGCCTGCCTTATAGTCGGCGTACATCTTGTGCCGGAAGGTCGGCGCTTTCAGGTCAAAGGCAACCGCGGCGTAGGTTGGGTCCAGCGCGCCGAGATGCTTTTCGATGATATTCAGCATCCCGTAGATGGCGTTGGTGTGCAGCCCCTCGCGCGTGGTGAGCGGCCGCACGCCGAAAAAAGCGCGGTTGATGATGCTGTTTCCGTCAATGACAAGCAGCTTTTCCATCGATCAGTTCTCCTTGGCAAATGCCATCGTGCCGAGCCGCGCCGCCTGGTGCAGCCCGATGGCGAAAATGAGGATGTCGTAATACAGGTCGGACACAAGCGCCCGGTGATGCACGGCGGCCGCAATGAGGTCGGGGATCGCCAGCGTCATCGAGAGCAGGATCGCCGTCGGCGCATAGCAGAAGTATCTGCGGAACGCGTCCGGGCGTTCCAACCGGAAGTTGGCCTCGGCCAGCAGGGTGAGCGCCAAAAAGATGGCGGCGGCAAAGGCGAGCTTGACGCTGTGGTCGGCAAAGGAGACCGTCGCGTCGAAGTAGAGATCAAAGATCATGACGAGCAGCGCAAGCGCAACCGAGGCGCAGAGCAGGGCGCGAAAGTCCGCGCGCTTCTCCCGGTACTGCCTCTCGGTGAAGTAGTAGAACGCGCCGATCAGGGCGAAGACACCGAGAAAAACATCGGCCACGACGATGCGGTCAAGCACCGCAAACATCGTGAAGCTGTAGAGCACATAGCCGACGAGCACGGCGCCCGCGAGAAAGGCCGTCACGTCGGTGGCGACGGTCTGCGGCAGGCGGGTCAGCCGTTTTTCTTCCTTTTTATTATATATATAGCCGCACACAAAAAAGAGAACGGTGAAAGCCAGCAGGCCATAGCCGAGCACGGCGTGCTGCGCGCGGCTCGTGTAGAACCCGTTTTCATAGTCGTAGCCGCCGAGCAGCATACAGGTGCGCAGGACGGTAAACGCGGCGGAAAGCAGTACGGTCACAAAAAAGTACAGCGCCGGGACAGTTCGTTTCATCGGAAGAACCTTCTTTCGGGGTTTTGTAGACAATTCCTATTTTAGCACAAAGCGCCGCGAAATAACAGACCTATCCGAAAAAAATGTATGCCGCGGGAAAGCCTGCACCCGCTTTCGTCAACATGCACAAAAACGGGCTCAAAATTTCTGCAAATTTTTTGGGCGCAAAATGCGATTTATTTTGTAAAATCCTTGCTTTTTTCTTTGTCTTCGGCTATAATGAAAAGGCTTGATGTGCGATGAAGCGAGAGGTTGCCGCAGTATGCGGGGAATTTTCGTGGAGTATGTCCGATAACCGGGCGAATTAAGATTGACGCTTTGCACCGTGCGGTGCGGGCTTCTCTTGCCGGTATTTGCGCTTTCCGTCTGCCGTAGACGGCGCGTGAGTGCCGGGTTTACAAAGGGAATGTTTGAAACGCACGGCACAGTGTTGAGCGGATCGCCCCACTAATTATTTAGAAGGAGGCAAAAACAATGGCAGTCAATGAGAAAATCAGAATCAGACTGAAGAGCTACGACCACACTTTGATCGATACGGCGGCAGAGAAGATCGTGGACGTGGCAAAGAGAAGCGGCGCGACCGTTTCGGGTCCCGTACCGCTGCCCACGGAGAAGGAAATCGTTACGATCCTTCGCGCGGTGCACAAGTACAAGGACAGCCGTGAGCAGTTTGAAACGCGCACGCACAAGAGACTGATCGACATCATGAAGCCCTCGAAGGCAGTCGTCGAAGCAATCGCTGCGACCGAGCTCCCCGCGGGCGTCGAGATCGAGATCATCTGAAACAGTACTCAATCGGTCAAGTTGGCGTAATCGGGCAACCGAAAATCCAAAACGTCAACCAATAGCTGGAGGAGAAAATGAAAAAAGGCATTATTGGCAAGAAGCTCGGTATGACCCAGATCTTCCTTGAAGACGGAAGCGTTGTACCGGTGACCGTTATCGAAGCCGGCCCCTGCACGGTGGCACAGAAGAAGACGGTCGAGAATGACGGCTACGACGCAGTTCAGCTCGCGTTCGGAGAAGTCAAGGAAAAGCACATGACGAAGGCAGAGATCGGTCATTTCAAGAAGGCAGGCGTCGAGGTCAAGAAGCACCTCAAGGAGTTCAGACTCGAAAACGCTTCCGAAATGAACGTCGGCGACGTTGTATCAGCCGATACCTTCACCGCAGGTGAAAAGGTCGACATCACGGGTATAACGAAGGGCCACGGTTATTCGGGCGCGGTCAAGAGATGGGGCAACCACATTCTCCGTATGACGCACGGTACCGGTCCTATCCACCGTCAGGTCGGTTCGATGGGTGCAAACTCGTCCCCGTCGAGAGTCTTCAAGAACAAGAAGATGGCAGGTCAGTACGGTAACGAGAAGGTTACTGTCCTCAACCTTGCTGTTGTCAAAATCGACGCAGAGAAGAACATCATCGCCGTGAAGGGCGCCGTTCCCGGTGCCAAGGGCGGTATCGTCTTCATCCGCAATTCGGTAAAAGCATAACGGAAGGAGGAAAACACAATGCCTACGATTAAAGTTGTTGATATGTCCGGTAAGGAAGTGAGCACGCTCACGCTCAGCGATAAAGTGTTCGGCGCGGAAGTAAACGGCGCTGTCCTCCATACCGCTGTAAAGGCTTATCTGGCAAACCAGAGACAGGGCACGCAGTCCACGCTCACCCGCACCGAGGTCAGCGGCGGCGGCAAGAAGCCCTGGAAGCAGAAGGGCACCGGCAGAGCACGCCAGGGTTCCACGCGTTCGCCGCAGTGGACGCACGGCGGTGTAGCACTCGGCCCGAAGCCCCGCAGCTACAGAATCACCATTACGAAGAAGACCAAAAGAACAGCACTGTTCAGCGCACTGTCCTCCAAGGTCGCAGACGGCAAGATGATCGTTGTGAACAACATCGCGGCCGACGCTTTCAAGACGAAGGCGATGGTCGGTATGCTGAACGCGATCGGCGCCGACAAGAAGGCCCTCATCGTCCTCCCCGAGGTCGATGCAAAGGTCGTCAAGAGCTGCGACAACATTGAGGGTGTCAACACCACGGTTTACAACTCCATCAATGTTTTCGACATCCTGAACTGCGATACGCTCGTCGTAGCAGAGGCTGCTGTTAAGAAGATTGAGGAGGTATATGCATAATGAAACTTTCACAGGACATTATCATTAAGCCTATCATCACTGAGAGAAGCATGGATATGCTTGCCGACAAGCGTTATGTATTCAAGGTACAGCCCGACGCGACGAAGCCCGAGATTGCAGCAGCGATCGAGGAGATGTTCGGCGTTGAGGTCGCAAGCGTAAACACGATCAGCATGAAGAAGAAGCCCAAGAGACTCGGCGTTCACGCAGGTTACTCGGGCGAATGGAAAAAGGCTATCGTTTCGCTGAAGCCTTCGTCGAAGACCATCGCGTTCTTCGACAGCATGAACTGAGAATAGGAGGATAGATCAGAATGCCTACTATTAAGTATAAGCCGACAACGAACGGCCGCCGCGGTATGACGGTGCCGACCTTCGAGGAGCTGACGAAGTTCACCCCCGAGAAGAGCCTGGTCGTCATCAAGAAGAAGAACTCCGGCCGTAACAGCTACGGCAGAATCACGGTTCGTCACAAGGGCGGCGGAAACAAGCAGAAGTACAGAATCATCGACTTCAAGCGTCAGACGGAAGGTGCTGCAAAGGTCATCGGCGTTGAGTATGACCCGAACAGAACCGCTTACATCGCGCTTCTCGAGTATGAGGATGGCACGAAGAGCTACGTTGTGGCTCCCGTAGGTCTGACCGACGGCGACGTCGTTTATTCGGCAGCCGACGCGGACATCAAGCCGGGCAACACGCTTCCCGTGGCCAACATCCCGGTCGGTACTTTTATCTACAACATCGAGCTTTACCCCGGCAAGGGCGGTCAGCTCGTCCGCAGCGCAGGCTGTGCTGCACAGCTCATGGCGAAGGAAGACGGCGTTGCGCAGGTCAGACTTCCCTCGGGCGAGGTTCGCATCATCCGCCTCGACTGCAAGGCAACGATCGGTCAGGTCGGCAACATTGAGCACGACACCGTGAAGGTCGGTAAGGCAGGTAAGACCCGCCACAGAGGCATCCGTCCTACCGTCCGCGGCTCGGTCATGAACCCCTGCGACCACCCGCACGGCGGTGGTGAAGGCCGTGCGCCGATCGGTCGTCCCGGTCCTGTAACCCCGTGGGGCAAGCCTGCTCTGGGTTATAAGACGAGAAACACGAAGGCGAGAACGAACAAGTTCATCGTTAAGCGCAGAAACAGCAAGTAATGGCGAATAACGCAGAAAGAGAGGCACAGTAAATGAGCAGAAGTCTTAAAAAGGCGCCCTATGTTGAAGAAAAGCTCTACAACAGAGTTGTTGCTATGAACGAAAAGGGCGAAAAGAAGGTTCTCAAAACCTGGTCGCGTGCGTCTACGATCTTCCCTGAGTTTGTCGGCCATACGATTGCTGTACACGACGGCAGAAAGCATATTCCGGTATATGTTACCGAGGATATGGTCGGACGCAAGCTGGGCGAGTTCGCACCTACCAGAACTTTTAAGGGTCACGCAGGTTCTAAGACCTCGAACAACGGCAAATAATCAAAAATTTCAGATCGCATAAAAGCGAAGGGAGGCAAAGCCTTAAATGGAAGCAAAAGCGCATCTTAAATATGCGAGAATTTCTCCCAGAAAGGTGAAGATCGTGCTTGACCTCATCAGAGGCAAAGATGTTGCACAGGCAATGGCTATTCTGAAGAATACCCCCAAGAGTGCATCCGAGTATCTCACCAAGCTGCTGAGAAGTGCAGTCGCAAATGCAGAAAACAATTTCAACATGGACGCATCCAAGCTCTATGTTTCCGAATGCTTCGTATGCCCCGGTCCGATCCTCAAGCGGATTATGCCGAGAGCACAGGGCAGAGCGTTCAGAATCCTGAAGAGAACGAGCCATGTTACCATTACCGTCAAGGAAAGAGTTTGAGTAAAAGGAGGTTAACGAACAGATGGGTCAGAAAGTGAATCCCCACGGTCTCCGTGTGGGCGTAATCAAAAACTGGGATTCGAGATGGTTCGCGAAGGACGAAGTCTTCGGCGACACGCTCGTATCCGACTATAAGCTGAGAAAGTATCTGAAGGAGAAGCTTCAGGGCGCAGGCGTGCCGAAGATCGAGATCGAGCGCGACGCCAACCGCGTGAAGGTCTTCATCCACTGCGCAAAGCCGGGCGTTGTCATCGGCCGCGGCGGCGCGGAAATCGACAAGCTGAAGCTCGACATCGCAGGCGTTCTCGAAATGCCGGCTGAAAACGTCGTTGTCAACGTTGTCGAGGTCAAGAGCCCCGATCTCAATGCACAGCTCGTTGCGGAAAGCATCGCGCTCCAGCTTGAGAAGAGAACCTCCTTCCGCCGTGCTATGAAGCAGGCCATCGGCAGAACGATGCGTCTCGGCGCAAAGGGTATCAAGGTCACCTGCAGCGGTCGTCTCGGCGGCGCGGAAATCGCGCGCGTTGAGCACTACCACGAGGGTACCATTCCGCTGCAGACGCTGCGTGCGGACATCGAGTACGGTTTCTGGGAAGCAAACACCACCTACGGCAAGATCGGCATCAAGGTCTGGATCTACCGCGGCGAGGTGCTCTCCGAGGTCAACCGTCAGGCACAGGCGCGTGACGACAGACGTCCGCCCCGCCGCGACAATCGCGACAGACGCGATAACAGAGGCGGAGACAGACGCGACAACCGTCCGCGCGACGGCAGAAGAAATCCGAATCCGAACGGAAATAAGACGGAAGGGGGCAACCGATAATGTTGATGCCGAAGAGAGTTAAGTACCGTCGCGTTCACCGCGGCAGACTTACCGGCAAGGCAATGCGCGGTAACACCATCACGAATGGTTCTTACGGTCTCGTTGCCACCGAACCCGCATGGATCACCAGCAACCAGATCGAGGCTGCCCGTATCGCGATGACGCGTTACATCCGCCGCGGCGGTCAGGTCTGGATCAAGATTTTCCCCGACAAGCCGATCACCGAGAAGCCGGCCGAGACCCGAATGGGTTCCGGTAAGGGCTCGCCCGAGTACTGGGTCGCGGTCGTTAAGCCGGGCAGAGTCCTCTTCGAGATGGACGGTGTAACTGAGGATATCGCCCGCGAGGCAATGCGTCTTGCAGGTCACAAGCTTCCGATCAAGTGCAAGTTCATGAAGAAGGAAACTACAGAAGAAGTTGGGGAGGAATAAGCCATGAAGGTTACAGAACTCAGAGACATGACTGCCGACCAGCTCCAGGCAAAGCTCAAAGAGCTGAAGAGCGAGCTTTTTAATCTCCGTTTCCAGCATGCGATCAACCAGCTTGACAATCCGCACAAGATCTCGGATGTGAAGAAGGACATCGCGCGCGTAATGACCGTTCTTCAAGAGAAGAATGCATAAGGGGTGAATGAAGATGGAAAGAAACCTTAGAAAGACAAGAGTGGGTAAGGTTGTCAGCGATAAGATGGACAAGACCGTTGTCGTCGCTATCGAAGATAACATCAAGCATCCCAAGTACGGCAAGATCGTCAAGACCACGAAGAAGCTTCATGTTCACGACGAGAAGAACGAGTGCGGCGTCGGTGATAAGGTCGCCGTTATGGAAACAAGACCTCTTTCCGCAACCAAGAGATGGAGACTTGTATCTATCATTGAGAAGGCTAAATAATAGCCGGAAATTCAGTAGGCAGGTCAAAGAACTTGCTGAAAAAGGAGGATACGTTAAGTGATTCAGCAACAAACATTAATGAAAGTTGCCGACAACACCGGTGCGAAGGAACTGATGTGCATTCGCGTACTCGGCGGCACGGGCCGCAGATACGCCAACATCGGCGACATCGTGGTCTGCGCCGTCAAGAAGGCAGCGCCGGGCGGTGTTGTTAAAAAAGGCGAAGTCGTTAAGGCAGTCGTTGTCAGAAGCGTAAAGGGTCTCCGCCGTGCGGACGGCTCCTACATCAAGTTTGACGAGAACGCAGCCGTTATCATCAAGGACGACAATACCCCGAAGGGTACCCGTATTTTCGGGCCTGTCGCAAGAGAGCTTCGCGAGAAGGACTTCCTGAAGATCCTCTCGCTTGCACCCGAAGTACTTTAATCGAAGGAGGTAACACAAAATGGCAGAAAAACTTCATGTAAAGAAGGACGATACCGTTGTTGTTATATCCGGCGACGATAAAGGCAAGAAGGGTAAAGTTCTCAAGGTCTCTCCCGCAGAGAGAAAAGTCATCGTTGACGGCGTAAACGTCGTCACCAAGCATGCAAAGCCCCGCAAGCAGGGCGAAGCAGGCGGCATTCTGAAGGTCGAAGGCGCCATCTACGCAGATAAGGTTCAGCTTTTCTGCGAGAAGTGCGGCAAGGCCACGAGAGCTGCACACAAGACCCAGGACGGCAAGAAGGTCCGTGTCTGCGTCAAGTGCGGCGCTGAACTTTAAGGAGGTGCAGTAAGTCATGTCCAGATATGCTGAAATGTATAAGAACGATGTTGCTCCTGCACTCATGAAGAAGTTCAACTACAAGAGCCCCATGCAGATCCCGAAGTTTGACAAGATCGTTGTCAACGTCGGCGCAGGCGATGCAAAGGAAAACGCCAAGGTCATCGACAACATCATCGAGGAGATCACGATGATCACCGGCCAGAAGGCAGTTCCGACCTACGCGAAGAAGTCGGTCGCAAACTTCAAGCTCCGTGAGGGCGTGAAGATCGGCGTCAAGGTTACGCTTCGCGGCGAGAATATGTACGAGTTCATGGATAAGCTGTTCAACCTGGCGCTGCCCCGCGTCCGCGACTTCAAGGGTATCAACCCCAACGCGTTCGACGGCCGCGGCAACTATGCACTGGGTCTGAAGGAACAGCTGATCTTCCCTGAGATCGAGTACGACAAGGTCGAGAAGGTTCGCGGTATGGACATCATCTTTGTCACCACCGCAAACACCGACGAAGAAGCAAGAGAGCTGCTCACCCTGATGGGCGCTCCGTTTGCGAAATAAGGAGGGGACTGAACAATGGCAAAGAAATCTATGATCCTGAAGCAGCAGAGACCGCAGAAGTTCTCGACGAGAGAATACAACAGATGCAAGATCTGCGGCCGTCCCCATGCCTATCTCCGCAAGTACGGCATCTGCCGTATCTGCTTCCGTGAGCTCGCATACAAGGGCGAGATCCCGGGCGTAAAGAAGGCAAGCTGGTAAAAACCGTCCGGCGTCAGCCGGTAAATCTCCCATCTTATCGGAAGGAAAGCGGAGCACGGTTTCCGCTTTAACCACCGATTAGCCGTCGGGCAAAGCCCGGCAGCAAGAACTTAACTTGCATAAGGAGGATATTAAAATGCAAATTTCAGACGTTATTGCAGATATGCTCACCCGCATCAGAAATGCGAACGACGCAAAGCACGAGACGGTGGACATTCCTGCATCCAACATGAAGCGCGCGATCGCCGAGATTCTTCTTTCCGAGGGCTACATCAAGGGCTACCAGATCATTGAAGACGGCAAGCAGGGCGTGATCCGCGTCACGCTGAAGTACGTCGGCAAGCAGAAGGTCATTCACGGCCTCCGCCGCGTATCGAAGCCGGGTCTCCGCATCTACTCGAACTGCGAGGATATGCCGAAGGTCATGAACGGCCTCGGTATTGCGATCGTTTCCACTTCCAAGGGCATCATGACCGACAGACAGGCTCGCAAAGAGAATGTCGGCGGCGAAGTGCTTGCCTTTGTATGGTAATCAAGGAGGGATACGGATATGTCAAGAATCGGTAGAATGCCCGTTGTAATTCCCGCCGGTGTTACCGTTACTGTCGGCGAGGGCAACGCGGTCACGGTCAAGGGACCCAAGGGCGAGCTGAAGGACAGCTTCGCACATTGCCTCGGCATTAAGGTTGAGGGCAACGAAGTCATCGTTACCCGCTCCTCCGAGGACAAGGAAGTCAAGGCGCTTCACGGTCTGACGAGAGCGCTCATCAACAACATGGTACACGGCGTCACGGAGGGCTATTCCAAGAAGCTCGAGATCAACGGCGTCGGTTACAAGGTCGAGAAGGCCGGCAAGAAGATCACGCTTTCGCTCGGCTATTCGCACCCCGTATACTTTGAGGAAGCAGACGGCATCACCTATGAGATCCCGGATGCCAACACCATCATCGTACACGGTATCGACCGTCAGGCAGTCGGTCAGGCAGCGGCACAGATCCGCGAGAAGAGACCGCCTGAGCCCTACCTCGGTAAGGGTATCAAATATGCGGACGAACACATTCGCCGTAAGGCCGGTAAGACCGGTAAATAATGAAAGGAGTGGACACAGATGGTTTCAAGAAAAGACAGTAACGCGCAGCGTCTCAAGAGACACGCGAGAGTCAGAGGCAAGATCTCCGGCACGGCAGAAACGCCTCGCCTTTGCGTTTATCGTTCCAACGCGAACATTTCTGCGCAGATCATTGATGATGTCAAGGGCGTGACCCTCGTATCCGCTTCCAGCCTTGAAAAGGATTTCAAGGGGCACGGCGGAAACAAGGAGTCTGCAACCGAAGTCGGCAAGATGATTGCCGAGAGAGCAGTCGCTAAGGGGATCACCAACGTCGTTTTCGACCGCGGCGGTTACCTCTATCACGGTCGTGTATCGGCACTGGCTGAAGGCGCTCGCGAGGGCGGCCTGAAGTTCTGAGGTCGGTTTGTACACGGTTTGAAATTTATTTTCAATCACAGATTTAAGGAGAAAAAACATGGCTTACAGAAACGATGCGGCGAAGCAGGACAGCGAATTCAGCGAGAGCCTGGTCGCCCTCAACCGTGTTTCCAAAACCGTTAAAGGCGGACGCATTGCCCGTTTCACTGCGATCATGGTCGTCGGTGACAAGAACGGCCGCGTAGGCTACGGTCTCGGAAAGGCAGCCGAGGTTCCGGATGCGATCCGCAAGGGAATCGAAGATGCAAAGAAGAACATGATCACCGTTTCCCGCAAGGGTTCCACCATCCCGCACGAGATCATCGGCGAGTTCGGCGCAGGCAGAGTTCTGCTGAAGCCGGCTGCTCCCGGTACCGGTATCATCGCAGGCGGCGCGGTCCGTACCGTGCTCGAGCTTGCAGGCATTAAGAATATCCGCGCGAAGTGCCTCCGTTCCAACAATCCCACCAATGTCGTCAAGGCCACCTTTGAAGGTCTGAAGACGCTCCGCACCGCAGAGCAGGTTGCTGCTATCCGCGACAAGAGCGTGGACGACATCAAGGCATAAGGAGGTAGTTTTCATGGAAAAGGTTAAAGTTGTTCTTACAAAAAGCCTGATCGGCGCAAAGCCGAACCAGAAGGCAACCGCAAAATCGCTCGGACTCAACAAAATCGGTGACAGCATCGTTCACGATAACGATGCCGTACTCGGCGGCAAGGTAAAGGTACTGTCCCACCTTGTTAAGATTGAGACGGTTTAAGTTCTGCGGAACTGAATCGTACACAAAGAATCAAACAAAGGAGGATCATCATGAAACTTCATGAACTTTCACCGGCTCCCGGCTCGACGACGCCTGCATGGCGCAAGGGCAGAGGTGCCGGTTCCGGTAACGGAAAAACCGCCGGCAAGGGTCACAAGGGTCAGAACGCACGCTCGGGCGGCGGCGTAAGACCGGGCTTCGAAGGCGGACAGCTTCCTCTTTACAGAAAGCTTCCGAAGAGAGGATTTTACAACAGATTCGCAAAGGAATATTCCGTTGTGAACGTAGAGGCTCTGAACCGTTTTGAGGACGGCGCAGTTGTGGATCTGGCAGTGCTTGCGGATGCAGGCGTCGTCAGCCAGCCCAAGGGCGCGCTCAAGGTTCTCGGCAAAGGCGAGCTTGCCAAGAAAATCACTGTGAAAGCAGCAATCTTTTCGGCGAGTGCCAAGGAAAAGATAGAAGCAGCAGGTGGAAAGACAGAGGTGGTATAAATGTTTCAGACATTTAAGAACGCGTTCAAGATCCCTGATCTGAGAAACAAAATTCTGTTCACCCTGTTCATCATTCTCCTGTATCGCGTCGGCGTTGCCGTCCCCGTGCCGTACATTCAGACCGGCATGGAGAACGTCTTCGGCACCGGCTCCATTTTCGACTATCTCAACCTTCTGTCGGGCGGCGCGCTCGAGCAGGCAACCCTGTTTGCACTCGGCGTATCTCCCTACATCAATGCATCCATTATCATTCAGCTGCTGGCCATCGCCATCCCTGCGCTTGAAAAGCTCTCCAAGGAAGGCGAAGAGGGCAAAAAGAAGCTGGACAGCATCACCCGCTATGTAACCGTTGCATTGGCGCTTGTCACCAGCTTCGGCTACTACATGCTGATGAAGAACTACAATGCGGTCACCAACACCGGCGCATTCACGGCAGTCGTTATCATCGCCTGCTACTGCGCGGGCGCAGCACTGGTCATGTGGCTTGCTGAGAAGATCGACGAAAAGGGTATCGGCAACGGTATCTCGATGATCCTCTTTGCAAACATCATTTCCCGTCTGCCCTCGATGTTCCGCACCATGTGGAACACCGGTTACGGCTGGATGCAGAAGGGCGGCCTCGGCATTCTCTGGGGCGTACTCTTCATCCTCTGCATCGTCGTATTCATGATCGCGCTGGTCGGCGTTGTCGTTTTCCTCACGGAGAGCGAGCGCAAGATCCCCGTTCAGTATGCAAAGCGCGTGGTCGGCAGAAAAATGTACGGCGGCCAAAGCTCCGTGCTGCCGATCAAGCTGAACATGACCGGTGTCATGCCGATCATCTTCGCTTCCTCGATCTGCTCGCTGCCCGCAACCGTTATGATGTTCATCAAGGAGCCTGCGGCTGCCGGCTTCGGCAAGAGCGTCTACAGCTTCTTCAAGAACATCTCGGATCCGACCTCCATCGTTTATATTATTATCTATTTCATCCTGATTATCGCGTTCGCGTACTTCTACATCGCGATCTCGTTCAACCCGGTTGAAGTGGCGAATAATCTGAAGAAGAACGGCGGATTCATCCCCGGTATTCGTCCCGGCAAACCCACTTCTGATTATATTTCCAAGATTCTGTCCAAGATCACGCTGATCGGCGCGATCTATCTGGGCGTCATCGCGATCTTCCCGATGATCCTCACGATGATTTCCAAATCGACGTTCCAGGGCATCATGTTCGGCGGTTCTTCGCTGCTGATCGTGGTCGGCGTCGCACTGGAGACCACGAGAGAGATCGAGGCACAGATGACGATGCGTCACTACAAGGGCTTCCTGGAATAAGCCTTTCTCAAGTGAGGTAAAGCATGAAGATCATATTTCTGGGTGCTCCCGGTGCCGGTAAAGGCACACAGGCAGAACTCGTATCCGAAAGACTCGGCATCCCGACGATCTCCACCGGCGCGATCATTCGTAAGGCGCTGAAGGAGGGGACGGAGATGGGGCTTGCCGCCAAGAGCTATATCGAGGCGGGCAAGCTGGTTCCCGATGAAGTGGTCATCGGCATCATCCGTGAACGTCTGGCTGAGGACGATTGCAAAAAAGGCTTTATTCTCGACGGCTTCCCGCGCACGATCGCGCAGGCGGAGGCGCTGGACAAAATGGGTATCGTCATTGACCTGGTGCTGAACATCAGCGTCAGTGACGAGACCATCGTCTCGCGCATGATCGGCAGACGTGTCTGCCCGGCCTGCGGCGCTACCTTCCACACGCTGTTCAATCCTTCTGCAAAGGGCGACAAGTGTGACAAGTGCGGCGCCGAGCTGACCATCCGCAAGGATGACAAGCCCGAGGTCGTTCGTGACCGTCTCGCGGTCTACCACACCGAGACCGAACCCCTGGAGCATTACTATGCGGCAAAGGGGATTCTGAAAACGGTCGTCGGTCAGGAGAAGCTGGAGGACACTACGGCGCTGACCTTCCAGGCAATCGGAGTATAAGATGATTCAGCTTAAAAATTCAGCACAGTTAAAGCAGATGCGCACGGCGGGCAGAATTACCGCCGAGGCGCTGCTCGTGGCAGAGGAACACGTGAAGCCCGGAATTTCCACGAAATTTCTGGACACCGTGATTCACGATTACATCGTGAAGTGCGGCGCTGTACCGTCCTTCCTCGGCTACGGCGGCTTCCCCGGCAGTGCCTGCATCAGCATCAATGACGAAGTCATTCACGGCATTCCCTCGAAGGATCGGATCCTCCGTGAGGGCGACATTGTAAAGGTTGACGTGGGCGCGTTTATCGACGGGTTCCACGGCGACAGTGCGCGGACGTTCCCGGTCGGGAAGGTCAGCGCGGAGGCCATGCACCTGATTGAAGCGACGAAAGAGAGCTTCTTCAAGGGTTTTGCACAAGTCTCTGCCGGTTTACGCATCGGCGATATCGGCGCGGCTGTGGAGGCTTATGTCAAGGAAAACGGTTTCAGTGTCGTCCGCAGATATGTCGGGCACGGCGTGGGGCATGAGCTGCACGAATCGCCCGAGGTTCCGAACTACGGTACACCGGGTCGCGGTGCGAGACTTTATCCCGGCATGGTCATTGCGATCGAGCCGATGGTCAACGCAGGCGTCCCCGAGGTGCTTGAGCTTCCCGACGGCTGGACGGTCAAGACCGCCGACGGCAAGCTGTCGGCGCACTACGAAAACACCGTGGCGCTGACCGACGAGGGACCGATCATTCTGACGGATGCCCATGTGTGAGAACTGTGTCGGCTGCCTTGCGTACTCGATGTGCGGCAGGGACAGAAAACGGCTGTTTTGCGTGGTCGGCGTTTGCGGCGAGGACTTTGTTCTTCTGGCAAACGGAGACCTGCGCCGGCTGGATAAACCGAAGCGAAAGCGGCTGAAGCATTTGCAATTCACCGGTGCACGGATCGAAATCCCGTGCGACGATGAAACGCTCCGTCAGCGTATAGCGGACTATGAGATTGAGGCAAGGAGGGATTATTCTGCCGAAGGATGACGTAATGGAATTTGAAGGTGTGGTCATTGAGGCTCTGCCGAATGCCAACTTCAAAGTGCAGCTTCCCAACGGGCATATCGTAAATGCCCACATCTCGGGTAAGCTCCGTATGAACTATATCCGAATACTGCCCGGTGACAAGGTGACCGTCGAGGTCTCGGTATACGACCTGACCAAGGGGCGCATCACCTGGCGCGTGAAATAAACAAACCATTATGAAAGGAAGATAAACAATGAAAGTTAAGCCTTCCGTAAAGAAGATTTGCGAAAAGTGCAAAATCATCAAGAGAAAAGGTAAAGTAATGGTAATTTGCGAAAACCCCAAGCATAAGCAGAAGCAGGGCTAAGCAGATCCCATTATACCAAGACTGTCCAAGTGACAGAAACCAAAGAAAGGGTGGATTACACAAATGGCTCGTATAGCTGGTGTTGATATTCCAAATCAGAAGCGTGTTGAGATCGCGCTGACCTACATTTACGGTATCGGACAGACCAGTGCGAAGGCGATCCTTGCAAAGACCGGTATCAATCCCGATACCCGTGCAAAGGATCTGACCGAGGCTGAAATCGCGAAGCTCCGTGATGAGATTGAAGCGCACTACACCGTTGAGGGCGACCTTCGCCGCGATGTAGCGCTCAACATCAAGAACATGGTAGAAATCAACTGCTACCGCGGCATTCGTCACAGAAAGGGCCTGCCCGTCAGAGGACAGCGCACCAAGACCAATGCCAGAACGCGCAAGGGTCCCGCAAAGACCATCGCGAACAAGAAGAAGTAAAGGAGTGATAACGAAAGATGGCTAAGGCAGTTAAAAAGGTTATCAAGAAGCGCCGTGAGCGCAAGAACGTTGAAAAAGGCGCAGCGCATATCCAGTCTACCTTTAACAACACGATCATCACGATCACCGATACCGAAGGCAACGCCGTATCGTGGGCATCCGCAGGCGAGCTTGGCTTCAAGGGTTCGAGAAAGTCCACTCCTTACGCAGCACAGACTGCTGCTGAGCAGGCAGGCAAGATTGCCGTTGACCACGGCATGAAGACCGTTGAGGTCTATGTCAAGGGTCCCGGCTCGGGACGTGAATCCGCGATCCGCGCGCTCCAGACCGTCGGTCTCGACATCACGCTGATCAAGGACGTTACCCCGATCCCGCACAATGGTTGCCGTCCGCCCAAGCGCAGACGCGTGTAATGATTGAAGGAGGTATAATACAATGGCAAGATATACAGGCCCCGTTTGCAGAATGTGCCGCAGAGAAGGCGTAAAGCTGTATCTGAAGGGTGAACGCTGCACGTCCGGCAAGTGCTCGCTTGACCGCAGAGCAAAGGTTCCCGGCCAGCACGCCGACGCACGCAAGAAGGTCGGCGAATACGGCATGCATCTCCGTGAGAAGCAGAAGGTCAGAAGATACTACGGCGTCCAGGAGAAGCAGTTCAGAAACTACTTTGACATGGCAGACGCGAAGGAAGGCATGACCGGTGCAAACCTGCTCACCATCCTCGAGTGCCGCTTTGACAATGTTGTTTACAGAATGGGTATGGCAGAGAGCCGCGCCGAGGCACGTCAGCTCGTTCTGCACAATCACTTCCGCATCAACGGCAAGAAGGCAAACATCCCCTCGCTGCTTGTCCGTGTCGGCGATGTGATCACCGTCAGCGACAACAGCACCGACAGTGCAAAGATCAAGGAGCTTCTTGAAGGTCTTGCATCGCGCGTTTCTCCGAAGTGGCTTGACGTCAACAAGGAAAACGGCACTGCAAAGGTCGTCGCGCTTCCCACGAAGGAAGACATCGACTTCGAGATCAACGAGCAGCTTATCGTCGAGTTCTATTCCAAGTAATACCGCCTCCGATGTATGTGCGCATCGGAGCGGCGCTTCGGGCGTGCATATATGCAGTGCAAATTCCCAACCCCCTATGGGGCACGAAAGAACAATTGCATCATTTGATTTCAAGGAGGGTACGAAATGATAGAAATTGAAAAGCCCAATATCAGCATGGTTGATGTCAGCGAAGACGGCAGCGAGGGTACTTTCGTTGTCGAACCGCTGGAACGCGGCTACGGCACGACGCTCGGCAATTCGCTGCGCCGTGTGCTTCTCAGCTCGCTTCCCGGTGTTGCGGTTTGCAGCATCAAGATCGACGGCGTTCTGCACGAGATCTCGACCGTGTCCGGCGTAAAGGAAGACGTCACCGAGATCGTACTCAACGTCAAGGGCATCGTGGCAAAGCTCTATTCGCAGACGCCCAAGACGGTCGTCATTGATGTCACGGGCGCGTGCGAGGTCACCGCGGGCGACATCGCATCCGACGCTGATATTGAAATCCTCAATCCCGAGCATCATATCGCCACCGTTGTGGAGAATGCCCGCTTCTACATGGAGCTGACCTTCGATCACGGCCGCGGCTATGTTTCGCAGGAGAAGAATAAGCAGGCGTACAACGCATCCGTTCCGACCGGCGCGCCGATCGGGCTGATCTTCACCGATTCGATCTATACGCCCGTATATAAGGCGCAGTACACCGTGGAAAACACGCGTGTCGGCAATATTACGGACTATGACAAGCTCACGCTGGATGTCAAGACGAACGGTACGATCTCCGCAAAGGAAGCGATCTCGCTTGCCGCCAAGATACTCAACGAGCATCTCAACTTGTTTGTCAACATGTCAGACGAGGCAAAGAAGACCGAGATCATGGTCGAGCGCAAGGAGACCATCCGCGATAGAGTTCTTGAGATGACCATTGAAGATCTTGACCTGTCCGTGCGCAGCTTCAACTGCTTGAAGCGCGCGGGCATTAACACGGTTGAGGATCTGACCAACCGTACCGAGAGTGAAATGATTAAAGTCAAGAACCTCGGTAAGAAGTCGCTTGAGGAAGTTATCCACAAGCTGCAGGGACTCGGCCTCGAGCTGAAGCACGAGGAAGAGTAATTCACGGCGCATCGGCGCCATAAATACGATAAGGAGGGAACTACAATGCCCGGAACCAGAAAGCTCGGCAGACCGACTGACCATAGAAAAGCAATGCTCAGAGGCATGGTAACCTATTTGCTGGAGAACGGTTCTGTTGAGACGACTCTCACCAGAGCGAAGGAAGTGCAGCCTCTTGCCGAAAAGATGATCACGCTCGGCAAGAAGAATACCCTTGCAAGCCGCCGTCAGGCACTTGCATTCATCACGAAGGAAAGCGTTGTGAAGAAGCTGTTCGACACGATCGCACCCGAGTATGCGGATCGCAACGGCGGTTATACGCAGATATTCAAGATCGGTCCTCGCAGAGGCGACGCGGCGGAGATGGCGATCATTCGCCTTGTCCCCACGGCGGCTGCCGATAAAGCTTCCAAGTAAGCTGCAAAACTGCATTTTTACACAAAAAAGCACGGTCGAAAGGCCGTGCTTTTTTCGCTTTTCCCGATTTTTCGGTGCGGGAATTGACAAAGCCGCGCGAAGCGGATAGAATAGGGGTATCTTTTGCGAGAGGCGGCCGCCGCAGCGGCTAAAGGCATATCGGTATGAAGAAAAATCAGCTCAAATACATTCTCATTCTGTTTCTCACGGCCATCATCTGGGGCTTTGCGTTCCCGTTCCAGCTTCAGGGCGGCAATGCGCTCGGCGCATTCTGGTTCAACGCGATCCGCTACGCCATCGGGGCGCTGTCGCTCGTGCCGGTTATCCTGATTTTCGAGCGCGAGCCGCACAATGCGGAGAAGCTGCGCCGCACGCTCGGCGGCGGTGCGGTCTGCGGCGTGATCCTCTTTGCGGCGACGACCTTGCAGCAGCTCGGTATGCAGGCCACGCAGAGCTCGGCCAAGACCGGCTTCATCACCGGCCTGTATATGATCTTCGTGCCGTTCTGCGGCATCTTCATGCGGCGCCGCGTGCGCCCCGAGGCGTGGCTCGGCGCGGCGGTTGCCGTCCTCGGCCTGTATTTTGTCAGCTTTCAGAGCGGGGACACCGCATTTCAGCCCGGCGATCTCATCACGTTGGTCGGCGCGCTGTTCTGGACGGCGCACATCGTTGCGATCGACAAGCTGTCGCCGAACACCAGCGCCATCAAGTTTTCCCTGTCGCAGTTTGTGGTTTGCGGCATCCTGTGCGTGATTTTTGCGCTGGCGCTTCGCGAGACGGTCAGCCTTGAGCTGATCCGCACGGCAGCCGTTCCGCTGCTGTACTGCGGCGTGATGTCCTCCGGCGTCGCGTATACCTGTCAGGTCATCGGCCAGCGCGGAACGGAGCCGACGCTTGCGTCCATCATCCTCTGCACCGAGTCGGTCTTCGCGGCCGTGGGCGCGTTCTTCATTCTGCATGAGAACCTCGGCGTGCGCGGTTATATCGGCTGCGCGCTCATGTTCGTCGGCATCATTCTCTCACAACTCAACCTTTTCAAGTTGAAAAAGGCGGCATAAGCGCTTGCACAGAGGGCGGCTTATGCCGCCTTTGGGTTTTTGCGGGCGGCTTATAATTTCACCGTCTTCCGCATACAATGAAAGCGCGAAGGACGGTGATCGTGTGAGGTTTCGAATCGGGCGCGAGGGCATGGCGCTCTGCATTCTGACGGCGGCGCTCTGTGCGGTGTTTGCGCTCTCCGTGCAGATGTATGACAGGCTGGAAAGCGAAACGGCGGACGGCGCGCTGGCTGCGGCGGCAAGCGCCGCGCGGCATTTCCTCGGCGAAAATGACGCGGTCGCCGCATTTCTCGGTATGCCGGACCGCGCGGACAGCGAGCAGACCGATACCGCCGATCTGCCAAACGCGGCGCAGGAGGATGCACGGGTGCAGGCCGAGGCCGACGCATATATCCTGCGCTACAACCGGATCTATGCGAACCTGCGGTAGACTCTGCCGCCGCGCGTGCGGTATCTTTTTCTGCATCCTGCCGACCGTGCTGACCTGCACCGCCGCGGGGACGCTGATGCTGCCGCTGGCCGCCGCGGTTTGCCTGCACGAGGCGGCGCATATTCTTGTGCTGCGCGCCGTCGGCGGCAGACTGCGGGACTTCCGCGCCGCGCCGTTCGGCCTGCGGCTGGAGATGGACGAGAGCACGCTCTCGACGGGCGGGGAAGCACTGGCCGCGGCGGCGGGAAGCGGCGCGAATCTGCTCTGCGCCCTCCTCGCCTTCGGCCTGTATGCGGCTTTTGACATTGATCTTGCGGCCTTCGGCCTTCTGAATTTTTTCTGCGCGCTCTTCAATCTGCTGCCCGCGCTGCCGCTGGACGGCGGACGGCTGCTGTATCTTGCGCTTGCCGCGGTGTGGGACCCCTGCCGGGCGGCACGGGCGGCGGCGGGGGTGTCGCTCTTTCTTTCGCTGGCGGTTTTTCTCGCCGCTTCCTACCGTCTTCTGACGACGGGGCAGGGACTGTACGCGCTTTTGTTTTCCCTCTATCTGCTCACGGTCGCGGCAAAGAGCGGCGGCCTTGCGGTTTCATCAAAAAACGGAGGATAACCGAGGATTTCGGCGAATTTTTGAGCAAAATCAACATTTTTTCAAAAATTTCGAGCCTCGTTTTGAAAAATTGCAGAAATTCGCGATTTTTCGTGAAAAATTTGCAAATATTTTTGTGGAAACCTATTGCATTTTACAGATGTTTTTTATATAATGATTACCGACGCAAACACGCGGGGCAGAAGACGTGCCGCCGCGTGTTTAATCGGTTAAAAAGGATGTGTATAAACTCTAAGAAAATGAGCAGGCTTATCGAACTGAAAAATGTGTCGAAATCCTTCGAGGATACAGCGGTGCTGAAAAACATCAACCTCTATATCCGCGACAAGGAATTCGTTACGCTCCTGGGACCCTCCGGCTGCGGCAAGACGACCACGCTGCGGATCATCGGCGGCTTTGAGACGCCGGACGAGGGCGATGTTTATTTCGACGGCAAGCGCATCAACGACTTGCCCCCCTATAAGCGTACCGTCAACACGGTATTCCAGAAGTACGCGCTGTTCCCGCACCTCAACGTGTATGAGAACGTCGCGTTCGCGCTCCGGCTGGCCAAACGCAGCGAGCGGGAGATTTCAGTCAAGGTCAAGGAGATGCTGAAGATCGTCAACCTCGAGGGGTTTGAGCGGCGCAGCGTCGAGAAACTGTCGGGCGGACAGCAGCAGCGCGTCGCCATCGCACGCGCACTGGCCAACGACCCGAAGGTGCTTCTGCTTGACGAGCCGCTCGGCGCGCTCGACCTGAAGCTCCGCAAGGAGATGCAGACCGAGCTGAAGAAGATTCAGCAGCGCATGGGGATCACATTCGTCTATGTTACCCACGATCAGGAAGAGGCGCTCTCGATGAGCGATACCGTCGTTGTCATGGACAACGGCGTGATCCAGCAGATCGGGACGCCCGAGGATATATACAACGAACCGGCCAACGCCTTTGTCGCCGATTTTATCGGCGAGAGCAACATCCTCGACGGCATCATGCACGCGGACAAGCTGGTCGAGTTTGCTGGTCACACACTGGAGTGCGTGGACGGCGGCTTTGCCAAGGATGAGCCCGTGGACGTGGTCATCCGTCCGGAGGACGTGGACATGGTGGACGTCGACAGCGTGCCGATTCGCGGCACGGTGGATACCGTCACCTTCAAGGGCGTACACTATGAGATCATCGTGGACGTCGCGGGCTTCAAATGGATGATCCAGACCACAGACTATGCCGCGCCCGGCACGGAGGTCGGCCTGCGCATCCTGCCGAACGAGATCCATGTCATGAAGAAGTCGAAGTACTCCGATCTTTACGGCGACTATTCCACCTATTTTGACGAGATGGACAGTGCCGACGGCAAAAAGGACGGTGCGGGGGATGCACAATAAGTCTTTGATGGCGCGCCTCATGGCCGCGCCGCATGTCGTCTGGTCGGTCCTGTTCATTCTGGCGCCGCTCGCCTTTGTCTTCTATTATGCGTTCACGGACAAGACCGGCGCATTCACGCTGAACAACGTAAAGGAGCTGGGCAGCGCAAGCTATCTCGACATTTTCACGCGCAGCCTCTGCTTTGCCCTTGCGGCAACGGCGATCTGCCTGCTTGTGGCATACCCGCTGGCTTACGCGATTTCGCGCGCCAAGCCGCGCTCGCAGAAGATCTGCATCATGCTCACCATGCTGCCGATGTGGATGAACTTCCTCATCCGCACCTACTCCATCATGGCGATCCTCGAGGACACCGGATTCCTCAATTCGCTGCTCGGGCGGATCGGCCTGCCCCCGCTGCACATCATCAACACGGGCGGCGCGGTCATCTTCGGTATGGTGTACAACTACCTGCCGTATATGGTCCTGCCGATCTACACCGTGCTTTCCAAGCTGGACAACCGCCTGCTGGAGGCGTCCGCCGACCTCGGCTGCACGCCGATGCAGACCTTCTTCAAGGTGATCATGCCGCTCAGCCGCTCGGGTGTCGTCTCGGGCGTGACAATGGTGTTTGTGCCGTCGGTCAGTACCTTCTACATTTCGCAGAAGCTCGGCGGCGGCAAGTTTCAGCTCATCGGCGACGTCATCGAACGCCAGTTCCAGAGCGCGTACAACTACAACCTCGGTGCGGCGATGTCGCTGGTGCTGATGGTGCTGATTCTGCTCTCGCTGGCGGTGATGAACCGCTATTCCGATGAAGAGGAAGGGGGGCTCGTCGCATGAAACCGCTTTCCAAGGCATACACGGCGCTGATCTTTGTGATCCTCTATGCGCCGATCGCCGTGATGGTGCTGTTTTCGTTCAACTCGATCAACTCCACCGGCGTGTTTGCGGGCTTCTCGACCTACTGGTATCGCGAGCTGTTCCGTGACGGTGCGACACTCGCCGCACTGAAAAACACACTTGTGCTTGCGGTGACGTCTTCGCTGATCGCCACGATCATCGGCACGGTGGCCGCCGTCGGCATCTTCAAGCTGAAGAGCCGTGCGGCAAAGAGCGCGATCATGACTGTCACCAACATCCCGATGATGAATCCCGATATTGTCACGGGTATCTCGATGATGCTGCTGTTCGTCTTCGTCTGCGTCAGGCTCGCGGGCGCGGCCAGCCTCAGCTTTGTCACCGTGCTGATCGCGCACATCACCTTCAATCTGCCTTACGTCATTCTGTCCGTCATGCCGAAGCTGCGGCAGATGGACAAGCATCTGACCGAGGCGGCGCTTGACCTCGGCTGCACACCGATGCAGGCGTTCTGGAAGGTGGAGCTGCCGTCGATCATGCCGGGCGTTGTTTCGGGTCTGATCATGGCGTTTACGCTGTCGCTCGACGACTTCGTCATCAGCTATTTCACCACGGGCAGCGGCTTTGAGACGCTCCCGATCCGCATCTATTCCATGACCAAGAAGCGCGTGACCCCGGATATGTACGCGCTGTCCACCCTGATTTTTATCGCGGTGCTGACCCTGCTCATCCTCTCCAACCTTGCCGGCAGCAAGAGTGAGAAGAAGAGCCGCACAAAAGCACCCGCACATATGGAGGTAACCAAGTGAAAAGATTCTTTGCGGCACTGGCCGCTCTCTTTGCGCTCAGCGCTGTGCTTTCTCTCTCGGCCTTCGCCGCCGACCGCGTGCTGAACGTCTACAACTGGGGCGAATACATTTCGGACGGCAGCGAGGGAACGCTCGATGTCAACGCCGAATTTGAAAAGTGGTATGCCGAGACCTACGGCGAGACGGTCAAGGTCGTCTATACGACCTATGCGTCGAACGAGGATCTGTACGCCAAGCTCAAGAGCGGCGCGGCGGGCTACGATGTGATTCTGCCCTCCGACTACATGATCGCGCGCATGATCGACGAGGGTATGCTGGAAAAGCTCAACTTCGACAATATTCCGAACTATGCGGGCATCAGCGAGAACTTCCGCGGGCTGTACTACGATGCAAATGACGAATACAGCGTGCCGTTCTCCTACGGCATGGTCGGCATCATCTACGACACGACGGTCGTGGACGAGGCGGACACGGGCACGTGGGACCTGATGTGGAACGAGAAGTACAAGGGCAAGATCCTGCAATTCAACAACTCGCGCGACGCGTTCGGCTCGGCCATGTACCGCGCGGGGATCGACGTCAACACCACGAACCGTGCGGACTGGCAGGCGGCGCTCGACGCGCTGAAGGCGCAGAAGCCGATCCTCCAGGGCTACGTCATGGACGAGGTCTTCAACAAGATGGAGGGCGGGGAAGCCGCCGTTGCCGCCTACTATGCGGGCGACTATCTCTCGATGGTCGAAAACAACGACAAGCTCGGCTTCTACTATCCCACCGATAAGAACGGAGACTTCGCCACCAACCTTTTCGTCGATGCCTACTGCATCCCGAAGGGCGCGGCGAACAAGGATCTCGCCGAGGCCTACATCAACTTCTCGCTGTCCGAGGAGATCGCCGTGGCCAACGCCGAGGTCGTCTGCTACGCATCCCCCAATGCGGCGGTCTACGAGAGCGAAACCTATCGCGAGGACATGGGCGACGAGGCGATGGAGATCCTCTATCCCGCCGACTTCGATTTCGGCGCCAACTACAACAAGATGAGCTATCACAATCTCGACGCCGAGACGCTGAACACCATCAACACCATGTGGGAAGAGCTGATGCTGGAGGGCGGCATGGGCGCTGCGGTCTATATTATCGCGGCTGTCATCGTCGTCGCGATCGTCGCGTTTGTCTTCTACCGCAAGTCGGTAAAAAAGAAGCGCGAAAAAATGTACGAATAAACGGAACTTCCCAAAAAGCACCGGAAAGCACGGCTTTCCGGTGCTTTTTTCAGCGTCCGCTTGTGCGGCTGCTGCATATAACAAAGCGTATTTCCTGCATTTTCACTTGACAAAAAAGCATATCATTTGTATAATAGATTAACCGTTTTCGAACGGGCAGAAAGCGCCGCTTGCATTCAACTGCCTGCGCAAGAGGCTGCACAAGACCGAAAAACTGTGCAGAATCGCTAAAAATACGCTTTTTATCTTGTATTTTGCGTCGCTTTGTGGTATATTTAACGTATATATTTTTATACCAGCTTGCGTGTTCGTATTGCCTATGGTATATCGAAGAGTTTATTTGTGAGGGTTTTAAATGAGCGCGAAAACGTTAGGTTACATTTTGAAACGCCTCGGACTTGCAATTCTCACGGTCTGGGTTGTTATCACCGCGACATTCTTCATCATGCACGCCGTTCCCGGCGGCCCGTTCATGTCCGAGAAGGCGACGACGCCTGCCGTCACGGCACAGCTGGAGGCCAAGTACGGCCTTGACAAACCGCTGATGGAGCAGTATTTTACGTATCTCAAGGATATTGTCACCAAGTTTGACTTCGGTCCTTCCACCAAGCAGCGCGGCCGCCAGGTCACCGACATCATCGGCGACGGTCTCAAGGTCTCGGCAAAGCTCGGCGTCATCGCTGCGGCGATCGCACTGGTCGTCGGCGTTGTGCTCGGCGCAGTCGCCGCGCTCCGCCGCAACAAGCTGATCGACAAGATCATCATGGTGATTACCACGGCGCTCGTGTCGATGCCCTCCTTTATCATGGGTTCACTGCTGTTGATTTTGTTCGCGGTCAAGTGGAAGCTGCTGCCCGCCAACGGCGCGACGACGCAGGGCCTGATCCTGCCGATCATCACGCTGTCGCTTTCGCCGATGGCATACATCACGCGCCTGACCCGCTCGTCCATGCTGGACGTGCTCGGACAGGACTACATCCGCACCGCGCGCGCCAAGGGCGTACCCGCCTTCCGCATCATCTTCGGCCATGCGCTGAAGAACTCGCTGATCCCGGTCATCACCTATGTCGGCCCGATGCTGGCCTACATCGTCACCGGGTCGCTCGTCGTCGAGAAGATTTTCTCGGTCTCGGGCATCGGCCGCGCCTTTGTCAACAGCATCAACAACCGCGATTACCCGCTGATCATGGGGACGACCATTGTCCTCGCGTCGCTGATTGTCATCATGAATCTCATCAGCGATATTCTGTACAAGGTCGTTGACCCGCGCATTACGCTTGAGTAGGAGGAATAAAGCAAAGTGGCAAAGAAACCTTTCAGTATGCACGTCGATATGGACGACTTTATTCCCGCTACCGACGCCGAAAAAGAATACCTGGTGCAGATGCGTCCGTCCTCCACGTTTTTCAAGGACGGTGTCAAGCGCCTTCTGAAGAATAAGATCGCCACGATCAGCCTGATCGTGGTCTTCCTCATCACGCTCTCGTCGATCATCATTCCGATGTTCTGGCCCTATTCCTACGACAACATGCTCGGTGTCCGCCCCGGCAAGCCGGTGGACTCCTCGTACAACAACCTTGCGCCCTTCCAGTACGGCAAGACCGAGCTGAAAGCCATCGAGGCAGGGGAGAAGGTCTTCCCGCACGTCTTCGGCACGGACGCCTCCGGACGAGACTACTTTATCCGTGTGGTCTACGGCACGCGCATTTCGCTTGCCGTCGGCTTCTTCGCCAGCATCATCGTTCTGATTATCGGTATGCTGGTCGGCTCGATTGCCGGTTACTGCGGCGGTAAGGTCGATATAATCATCATGCGCATCGTCGATGTCATCTACTCGCTGCCCGACATGCTGATGGTCATTCTGCTGGCCTCGGTACTCGGCCGCGTGCTCGACCCGCTGCTGGAAGGCACGGCGCTCGGCAAGCTCGGCAGCAACATGATCAGCCTCTTTATCGTCTTCGCCGTGCTGTACTGGGTCTCGATGGCGCGCCTCATCCGCGGCCAGATCCTTTCGCTGCGCGAGCAGGAGTATGTCCTCGCCGCACGCGCCACCGGCGCCAAGGGCGGCTGGGTCATCCGCAAGCACCTGCTGCCCAACTGCATCAGCGTCGTCATCATTTCCACGGCGCTTCAGATCCCGAGCGCGATCTTTACCGAGAGCTACCTGTCATTCCTCGGCCTCGGCGTCAACGCGCCGATGCCCTCGCTCGGCTCGCTTGCGTCCGACGCGCTCAACGGCATCAATTCGTATGCCTATCGCCTGGTCATTCCCGCGGTCGTCATTTCGCTGATCGTTCTGTCGCTCAACCTGTTCGGCGACGGTCTGCGCGATGCGTTCGACCCGAAACTGAATAATTGAGGAGGAAAACAAGATGTCTGAATTGCTCCAAGTCAAAGACCTTCACACCTCCTTCTTCACGGATGCGGGCGAAGTCCGCGCCGTCAACGGCGTGTCCTTTAACCTCGACCGCGGCAAGGTGCTCGGCATCGTCGGCGAGTCCGGCTCCGGCAAGTCGGTCACAGCGTATTCGATCATGCAGATTCTCGCCGGCACCGGCAAGATCGTTTCCGGCTCGATCAAGCTGGACGGCAAAGAGCTGGTCGGCGCGGGCGAAAAGGTCATGAAGACCGTCCGCGGCAACAAAATTTCGATCATTTTCCAGGACCCCATGACCTCGCTCAACCCGACCTACACGATCGGCCGCCAGCTCATGGAGGCGATCCTGCTGCATACCAACCGCAACCGGCGGGAGGCGCGTGCCCGTGCCGTCGAGATGCTGAAGCTGGTCAATGTCAACGAGCCGGAAAAGCGTATGAAGCAGTACCCGTTCGAGTTTTCGGGCGGTATGCGGCAGCGCGTGATGATTGCCATGGCACTTGCGTGCGAGCCGGATATTCTGATCGCGGATGAGCCGACCACGGCGCTCGACGTGACCATTCAGGCACAGATCCTGTCGCTGATGAAGGACTTGCAGAAAGAGCTCGGCATGGCGATCATCATGATCACGCACGACCTCGGCGTTGTCGCACAGATGTGCGACGAAGTCATCGTCATGTATGCCGGTTCGATCTGCGAGCAGGGCACGGCGGATGAAATTTTCTACAATCCGCATCATGAGTATACCAAGGGCCTGCTGCGCTCCATTCCGACGACGCATACTGCGGGCACAAAGCTCCGGCCGATCACGGGTACGCCGATCGACCTGCTCAACATGCCGAAGGGATGTCCGTTTGCCCCCCGCTGCGGCAACGCCATGAAGATCTGCCTGCGCGCGAACGCAGAGCGGATGATCATCAACGACGATCACGCGGCGGCATGCTGGATGAATGTCAAGGAAGCCTTTGAAAAAGGCGAGATCACTGCCGAGGGAGGGGAAGCAGATGCCTGAAATCAAGGAAAGCCCCTTGCTCGAAGTCAGGGATTTAAAGCAATACTTCAACATTCCGATGGGGATGTTCCAGTCGAAGCCGCTCAAGGCGGTGGACGGCGTATCCTTCACGATTGCCAAGAAGGAGACGCTCGGCCTCGTCGGCGAGTCCGGCTGCGGCAAGACCACGGTCGGCAGAACGATTCTGCATCTGTATAAGCCGACGGCGGGCGAGATCATCTTCGACGGTAAGAAGATCGAGTCCAAGGCGGATATCCATGAATTCCGCAAGAAGGCGACGATGGTCTTCCAGGACCCCTACTCCTCGCTGAACCCGCGCATGACGGTCGCCGACATCATCGGCGAGCCGCTGGATGTACACAAGCTCTACAGCTCGAAGGAAGAGCGCAACCAGAAGATTCTCGAGCTGATGGATCATGTCGGCCTCAACAGCGAACATGCGTCGCGCTATGCGCACGAGTTTTCGGGCGGCCAGCGCCAGCGTATCGGCATTGCCCGCGCGCTCGCGGTCAACCCGGAGTTCATCGTCTGCGATGAGCCGGTCTCCGCGCTGGACGTTTCGATTCAGGCGCAGGTCATCAACATGTTTGACGACCTCCAGGACAGACTGGGGCTGACCTATCTGTTCATCGCGCACGACCTCCTTGTCGTCCGGCACATCAGCGACCGCATCGCGGTCATGTACCTCGGCAAGATGGTGGAGCTGGCGGACGCGGCGGAGATCTACGATCACCCGCTGCACCCCTATTCGCAGTCGCTGCTGTCGGCCGTCCCCGTGCCCGACCCGAAGGTGGCCCGTGCCAACAAGCGCATCGTGCTCACCGGCGATATCCCCAGCCCGCTGAACGCGCCCTCCGGATGTCCGTTCCGCACACGCTGCCGCTACGCGACCGAGCAGTGTGCCGCCGAAATGCCGGCTTTCAAGGAAGTCTCGAAGGGGCATTTCGTCGCCTGCCACCGCACCGCCGACATCAATTCGTAAAGGCGGCTCAAAATTTCGTTCATATACCGTCCGCTTGCGGGCGGATATTTGAAAAAATTTCTGAAAGGAAGAATTATCATGAAAAAAATTCTCGCACTGGTGCTTGCTGCCACGATGCTGCTGCTTTCTTTTGCAGCCTGCGGCAATAAGCCTGCCGTGACGACCGATGCAAACGGTACGACGGCGAGCGGCGGAGAGGTCGTAAATCCTGCTGCGGCTACCTCCATCGCAGTTTGCCTGGCTTCCGAGCCGGACACCATTGACCCTGCCCTCAACTCCTCTGTTGACGGCGCAACCCTCGTTGCTCACCTGTTCTCGGGTCTTGCAAAGTGGGCGCAGAAGGATGACGGCACGCTCGAGATCGTTGCAGATGCAGCGAAGGAGCTGACCGAAGGCGTTACCAACGCGGACGGCACCGTTACCTACACCTATACGCTCCGTGACGGTCTGAAGTGGAGCGACGGCAAGGATGTCACCGCGGGCGACTTCGTGTTCTCCTGGAACCGTGCCGCATCCACCGCTCTCGCAGCAGACTATGCGTACATGTATGAGGTCGTTGACGGCTATGCCGACATCTGGGAGACCGATGCCGACGGCAACTTCGTCAACCCCGATGCAAAGCTGAATGTTGTCGCTACCGACGAAAAGACGCTGACGGTCACGCTGAACAACTCGGTTGCATACTGGAACGAGCTGCTCGCATTCCCGGTATACTACCCCGTCCGTGAGGATGTCGTTGCCAACGAAAACTGGGCAACCGATCCCTCCACCTATGTTTCCAACGGTATGTACAAGCTGACCGGCTGGACGCACAACAGCGTCATCACCCTGGAGAAGAACCCCGATCACCCCGATGCGGCTGAAGTCACGATGGACAAGATCGAGTTCTACCTCTCCGATGACAACAACAACATGCTCTCCAACTTCGAGAACGGCAGCTGGCAGCTCATCGACGATGTGCCGACCAACGAGATCGCCGCACTCAAGGATAAGTATCCGACCGAGTTTGTTGTTGCAGGCCAGATCGGTACTTACTATGTCTGCTGGAACATCAACGAGAGCATCCTGCCCTCCGACAGCACGCTGACCGGCGCGGCAAAGGAAGCAGCCGAGGAAGAGATCCGCAATGCGATCAGCCTCCTCTTCGACCGCAACTACATCGTCAACGAGATCGGTCAGGCAGGTCAGGTTCCCGCATCGTCCTTCGTTGCAATGGGTATGACCGATGCCGACGGCAGCCAGTTCTATCAGAACGCAGGCTCGAGCGCGGAGTACGACGGCTACTACGATGTATCCGAGGATGCGCTGGAGTCCAACTTCACGAAGGCTGTTGAGATCCTCAAGAAGTACTACAAGTATGACGAAGCAACCGGTAAGTTCACCAATGTCCCGACGCTGACCTACCTCTACAACACGAGCGAAGGCCACAAGGCAATCGGTGAGTACCTCCAGAGCGCGGTTGCCGGCGTCGGCATCACGATGAACCTTGTCAACCAGGAGTGGAACACGTTCCTGAACACCCGTAAGAACGGCGATTACTCGATCGCACGCAACGGCTGGCTCGCTGACTACAACGACCCGATCTGCTTCCTCGACATGTGGGTAACCGCTTCGGGCAACAACGATGTCCAGTTCGGCAAGGGTGATCATGCAGCGCTGAAGATGTACAAGCTCGACCTCACCGACCTCGGCTACGATGTCAAGGTTGAGAACGGCACCTGGGCAGAGACCTACGATGTGCTGATTTCGCTCATCAAGTCCTGCACCGACAACACTGTTCGTTATCAGCTGATGCACAGAGCAGAAGACCTGCTGATGCAGACGGGCTGCATCGTTCCGCTGTACTTCTACACGGACATCTACATGCTCGACGACTCCGTCAAGGGCTTCTTCTCGAACCCGCTGGGTTACAAGTACTTCATGTACTGCACCATCGAGAAATAAGACCTGCGCCTTTGGCGCAGACCGAAAAATCGGCACGGGCAACCGTGCCGATTTTTCTATCTGCGTTCGGTCGCTTGCCGTATGGGTATACGGCTGCTCGCCCGAGCGCGGATTCTGCATCCAAATCCGCAGGTCTGGCGGCTGTAGTGCCGCCCCCTATCGGTTGCGGTTTCTTTGCAAACCCGTAGGGGCGATTCACGAATCGCCCGTTTGGCCATTCCGTAGGGCGCCGACGGTCTCCCGCCGCTTGCGCGCCCTCTCATAAAAAACAACCGTCGGTTGCCCGACGGTCGTTTTTTGTGGATTGGCTTTGCTTCAGATGGTGCCGGTGACGCGGAGCGTTGCCGTGCCGGGGGTGACGCTCCATACGCCGGTCGCCGCATCCTGGGTATAGGTGGCGGCGGGCACGGTGATTCCGCCGGGAATGGTCGCGAAGACGTTGCCGGTATAGGTGTAGTTGGCGGGCGCTGTCCATGCGGCGCCGTCAAAGGTGACGGCAAGGTTCGACAGTGCGGGGTCAAAGGTGTCGGTGACGGCGGCATTGTCTGCGGCGGCTGCCGGTGCATTGCCGTAATTGCGGATGACGAAGGTGTAGGTGACCGTTCCGCTTGCATTGACGGGAACCGGCTCGATGCTCTTGGTGATGGTCAGGTCGGGACCGACGGCAGCATTGACGGTTTCGCTGACGGTGATCGGCGTGACAAGTCCCGCGCCGCTGACGGTTGCCGTGTTGACGATGCTGTCCTCCGCGCCGAGCGGAGCCGTGCCGTTGACGACAGCCTCATAAATCAGAAGGAGACTGCTTGCCGCGGGGACGGTCAAATTCGAAATGACAAGCGGCGGCCCTGCCGTGACGGCGGGGGCGGCCTGCGGCACGCCACCTGCATAGACGCGCATGCTGTTTTCCGCATAGGTCAGCGGATAAAGCGTCGCCGTGCCGAAGGTATAGGCGCCGAGATTGTCCGTGACCGTCACACCGCTTTGCGCCGTGCTGCCCGTGTTGACAATGCTGATGACATAGGTCACACGGTCGCCTGCACGATAGGTGCCGGCAAGCGCGTCCTTGGATGCGGAAAGCAAGTCGCGGATCTCGCCGACGGCAATGTTGGAGTTGACAACGGTATCGTTATAGGACAAACGCGCCTGGTTTGTAAATTGCGCCATAATGTTCTCCCATTTTGTATCTGTGATAGCGTCTGCGGACGCTGCGGGAGCAGAAACCCCCGCATTATTTTATATGAAGGAATGGAAGAGTTGGTGCGTTCAGAACAGGAGCGGGAAGCCGAAAAGCGCTTTGCGGATCTCGCCGTACAGGACGGGCGCGTCGGTCGGCGGCAGCGGATTCTGCCCTTTGCCGCACTCCAGCGTAAAGGCGGGGATGCCGAGTGCCGCGATGCAGTAGTCCGTGAGACCGCCGTAGGCGGCGCCGCCGGACGGCTCGGCGAGGCGGTAGCCGGTCAGAACGGCAAGGCGCTTGGCTGCCGCGCCTGCGCCGGGCGGGCATTTTCCGCCCGCGGTATGGTAGATTTCGCGCCCCTGCGTGTGCAGGGTCATCAGCGCGGTCGGGTGATTGAACCGCAGGAAGTTGCAAAGCGCGCCGACCTCCGGCTCGCTCTCGGGCGAAGGCCCGGCAAAGCGTGTCGGACCGGCGCCCGTGACGCCGAGCGAAGGCTCCAGCTGCTTGTAGGTGTCAAAGCCCGCGTTGTAGTTGTGGTTGAGATCCACGCCCCGCACATTCGCCTGCCAGCGCGTGAAGTCCTCGGCGCCGCCGTTCATGGCGACGAGCCGCGGATAAAACAGGGAGTCTTTGTCCGCCTTGCCCGCCGCGATCTGCGCGCCGTCCGGGTTGAGCATCGGCAGAATGTACAGGGTGCGGCTGCGGAGCAGATAGGCAAGGTTTACGCCGAAGAGCACGGCGTCCTGCGCGATGCCGGCGCAAAGCTCCCGGAGAAACTGCACCAGGATCGCGCCCGTGATGCGTTCCGCCCCGTGGTGGACGCCGATGTAGTAGACCTCTTTTTTGCCCTCGCCGAGCGAAAAGAGCGGAATGCCGCGCCCGGCCGCGCTCTCCCCGAGGTAGCTGAAGCCGAGAAACGGGTATGCCGCCGAAAGCAGCCGGGCGCACGCCATCAGCGCGTCGTAATCGAAGTCACTGCGCGTGAGGCGGCGCAGCTCCGCATGTTCCGTATGTGTCATGTGTTTCCCTCCGCATTGTTCTCGTAAAGCCTATGCGGGCGGCGGCAAAAGCATGACATCCGAAAATCCGTCCCGCAAAATCTTGACGTCATGGGCTTCTTATGGTATACTGATGTATTATAAGTTCAAGGATTCGGCAGGGAGGCTATTATGGAAGAGTTTGAATTCAGTCTGCTGTACCCGTCGCGCGCCTCGCGCGAGGCACACGCGGCAGCGCAGGCGCGCCCGCATGTGTCCGCCGAGACGGCGGAGAGCATCGGGCTTTCCGCGCTCATCAAACTGAAGAACAGCGTGCTCACCGACTATTTCACGTCCGACCCCGCCGTCATCGCCTACCGCGCGGAAAATTTCCGCGACATGCTGCAAAACCCCGGGATCGCCGAGACCTTCGTCCGCGTGCTGCCCATTCTCTCCGACATCGGCGAGCTGCGCCGCATGTCCGCGTCGAACGAACGGACGACCGATGAATATCTGCTCTCCCTCTCCGAGATCGAGCTTTACATCTCCGCCATGGAGACCATGCACGAGGGGCTTGCGCCGATCGCGGACAAGCTGACGAGCAAGGCGCTTCGCGACCTTGCCGCGTATATCCGCAAGGTGACCGAGAGCGACTACTACAAGGAGCTGAACGAGAAGCTCCGCGAGCTGACCGTGCGCGTGCGCGACATCAAAAGCGTCACGATCGGCGTCAATCTGGATTCCACGCTCCGCGCCGATAAATGCGGCGTGCTGTCCGTCAATCCCCGCCCCTTCAAGTCGGGCGACACCATCGACAAGATTCTGCGCATGAGCTTTGCCAACGACGAATATACGCTCGCAGCCCCTCTTGCGCCCTTTGCCAAGGGGCAGAACGACAACCAGAAGACGGCGATGAGCATCGCGCTCAGCGCGGCGATCAACGACATCTTCAAGGGCTCGGTGCGCGCATGGAAAAAGATCGTGCAGGCCTATGTGCTGGATAACGCCAATTTCCTGCTCGAGGTCATGCCCGAGATCGAATTCATGATCTGTGCCGTGCGGCTGATGGAGAGCCTGCGGTCGCGCGGGCTGCCGCTCTGCACCCCCACCTTGTCGGACGTGCCGCGCACCTTCCGCGCGAAGGGGCTGTACAACCCCGCCGTGGCGCTTGCGATCGAGGACGAGAGCGTGGAAAACGACTTCACCTTCGACGAGAGCGGCATGATCTATGTGCTGACCGGGCCGAACCGCGGCGGCAAGAGCGTCATCACCTGCGCGGTCGGGCTTGCGGCGGCGTTCTGCCAGCTCGGTCTGCTCGTCCCCGCGCGTGAATTCGTATATGCGCCCGCCGACGGTATTTACACGCACTTTCCGACCGAGAGCGGCGACACCGTGGACAAGGGCAGGCTCGGTGAAGAGTGCGCCCGTCTCGGCGACATTTTCGCCCACTGCACGGCGGATTCGCTGGTTCTGCTCGATGAATCGCTGTCCTCGACGGGCGCGTTTGAGGCCTCCTACATTGCGGCCGAGGTGCTGCTCGGCTTTTCCAAGGTCGGCTGCCGCACCGTGTTTTCCACGCATCTGCACTCGCTGGCCGCGCGCGTCGATGAGCTGAACGCGGAGGCCGCCGCCTTCGGCGGCTCGAAGATAGATACCCTCGTGGCCAAGATCGAGGCGGGCGGCAGGCGCTCGTTCAGAATTTTACGCATGAAGCCGGACGGCAAGTCCTATGCCAGGGACATCGCCGACAAATACGGCCTTTCACTTGAGAAGATCACCGAAACGATAGAAAGGAAAAGGGAGAATCCTCTCCCGGGTACACGGAATGGACAGAAAGATTCTTGAAATGCTGGAGGCGGACGGCCGCCTGACCGCAAAGCAGATCGCCCTGATGCTGGACAAGGAAGAGGGCGAGATCCGCGATATGATCGAAAAGTTTGAAAACGAGGGCGTTATTCTCGGCTACAAGGCGATCGTGGACTGGGACAAGACCGACCGCGAATATGCCACCGCGCTCATCGAGCTGAAGGTCACGCCGCAGTACAACCGCGGCTTTGACGCGATCGCCGAACGCATCTATAACTACCCCGAGGTGCAGAGCGTCTACCTGATGTCGGGTGCATACGACCTCTGCGTCATTCTCGAGGGCAAGACCATCCGCGAGGTCGCGCTCTTCGTCGCACAGCGGCTCGCGCCGCTGGAGGCGGTGCTCTCCACCGCAACGCACTTCGTGCTGCGCAAGTACAAGGACAAGGGCGTCATTTACGGCCCCGCAAATTTTGACGAGCGAGGCAACTGCAACTGATGGATTATTCAAAACTGCTTTCAAACAAGGTGCAGACGATCAAGCCCTCCGGCATCCGCAAGTTTTTTGATATGCTCAGCGGACGCAAGGACGTGATTTCGCTCACCGTCGGCCAGCCGGATTTTCCGACGCCGTATCACATTTCCAACGCGGGTGTGGAGTCGATTGTCAAAAACAAGACCTACTACACCTCCAACAGCGGCCTTCCCGAGCTGCGCGCGGGCATTTCCGCCTACCTCGAGCGCCGCTTCGGCCTGCATTATCGGGCCGAGGATGAGATTTTCGTCACCGTCGGCGGCAGTGAAGCCATCGACATGGCCTTCCGCGCCGCGATCGACCCCGGCGATGAGGTCATCGTGCCCGAACCCTGCTTTGTCTGCTACGCGCCGCTGATTGAGATGATGGGCGGCATCGCCGTGCCGCTCTATACCAGGGCGGAGGACAAATTCAAGGTCACACCCGAGCTGCTCGGGCCGCTGCTCACGCCCCGCACCAAGATGCTGGTGCTGTCTTATCCGAACAATCCGACCGGCGCGATTATGACGCGCGAGGATCTGGAACGCATCGCGCCGCTTCTGCTCTCGCGCGACCTGCTCGTGCTTTCGGACGAGATCTACGCTGAGCTGACCTACGGGCAGGCGCACTGCTCGATCGCCACGCTGCCCGGCATGTGGGACCGTACCATCGTGGTCAACGGCTTCTCCAAGGCCTACGCCATGACCGGCTGGCGGCTCGGCTATACCTGTGCGCCCGCGCCCATCATCAAGCAGATGCTGAAGCTGCATCAGTACGGCATCATGTGCGCGTCCACCGCGTCCCAGTTTGCGGGTGTGGAGGCGGTCAACCACGGCGACGCGGACATTGAATACATGAAAGAGCAGTACAACTTCCGCCGCACCTATGTGACAGGCCGCCTGCGCCGGATGAATGTCCCCTGCTTTGAGCCGGAGGGCGCGTTCTACGTCTTCCCCTGCATCAGGGGCTACGGCATGTCGAGCGAGGAATTCTGCGATCGGCTCATCAACGAGCACGGCGTCGCCATCGTGCCGGGCAGTGCCTTCGGAGAGGGCAGCGAGGGCTTTGCCCGTATTTCCTATGCGTATTCGATCGAACATCTGGAGGAAGCGTTGAACCGTATCGAGGCCTTCCTCAAAGAGACGGAGGGCTGACGGCATGGAAAAAGGCAAGCTGGAACGCATCAACCTGCTGGCCAGAAAGGCCAAGCTCGAGGAACTGAGCCGGGAGGAACTGGATGAACAGGCGGCGCTGCGCGCCGAGTACATCGCCGAGATCCGTGCCTCCTTCGGCAAGCAGCTCGACAATACCGTGATCGTCCGTCCGGACGGCACACGGGAGCACCTGCCGAAAAAGGATTCCGAAAAGCAATAAAAGAATTGTCAACCTTTATTGATTTAAGGTTGACAATTCTTTTACTTTCTGCTACAATGGAGAAAACTTCTCGGAGGCCTTTTTATGCATACCAAAGTCAAAAATCTCTGTTACATCGCGCTCTTTGCGGCGCTCATCGCCGTCTGCACCTGGATCACGGTCCCCGGCACCGTGCCGTTCACCATGCAGACCTTTGCCGTCATGGTGGCGGTCGGCTTGCTCGGCACCGGGCGCGGGCTTGCGTCGGTGGCGCTCTATCTTGCGCTCGGGCTTTGCGGCGTTCCCGTCTTCTCGGGCTTCCGCGGCGGCGTCGGTGTCCTCGCGGGGACGACCGGCGGCTACCTCGTCGGCTTTCTCTTCGCGGCGCTGGTCACGGGGCTGCTCATCCGCGTGTTCGGCAGCAGCGCGGTCTCGCTGTTTCTCTCCATGTGCGCGGGCGTCGCGGTCTGCTATCTGTTCGGCACGGTGTGGTTCTATGTGCTGACGGTCAGCAGGGGCGGCGATACGGCGTTCCTCGCGATCATGGCGAAGTGCGTGTTTCCGTTCATCCCGTTTGACCTCATCAAGATGGCGCTGGCCACGGTGCTTGTCCGCCGTCTGAAGAAAGTGATTACGCTGTAAGGAGCGTCCCATGACGACGAAAGAAACGATCCTCGCCTGCCTCACCGCCGCGCAGGGCAGGGCGGTCTCGGGCGCACAGATGGCCGCGCAAGCGGGCGTCAGCCGCGCCGCGGTGTGGAAGGCCATCTGCGCTTTGCGCGACGAGGGGTATGAGATTGACGCCGTGACGCGCGGCGGCTATACGCTGCGCGCCGACGGCGGTCGGCTCACGGCGGCGGCGATTGCGGCGCATCTGCACACCCCGGGCATTTCGCTCACCGCCCTGCAAACCACCGATTCCACCAATACGCGCCTGCGTGTGCTTGCCGAGGACGGTGCGCCCGAGGGAACCGTCGTGGCCGCCGCCGGGCAGACGGCCGGGCGCGGCCGCAGCGGCAAGTCCTTTCTGTCCCCCGCCGGGACGGGCATTTACCTCAGCATTCTGCTGCGCCCGGCGCTGACCATGCACGACTCGCTGCTCATCACCACGGCCGCCGCCGTTGCGGTTGCCCGCGCCGTTGAGCGCGTGGCGGGCTGTACGGCGCAGATCAAGTGGGTCAACGACGTGTATGTAAACGGCAAAAAGGTCTGCGGCATCCTCACCGAGGGCGCGCTCGACCTCGAAAACGGCGGTCTGCGCTACGCGATCCTCGGTATCGGCATCAACATCTGCCCGCCCGTCGGCGGCTTTCCGCCCGAGCTTGCGGACATCGCGGGCGCGCTCACGGAGATGGGCGGGGAAGCGCTGCGTGCGCCGCTTGCCGCTGCCGTGATCGACGAATTTTTCAAGCTCTATCCGCATCTCGGCGAGAAACCGTTCTACGATGATTATGTTTCCCGCAGTCTGCTCACCGGACGGCAGATCGAGGTGCTGCGCGGCGGAACGCGCATTCCCGCCACGGCATGCGGCATCGACCGCGATTTTCGCCTGCGCGTGATCTATGCCGACGGCAGCGAAGAGAGCCTCGCCGCGGGCGAGGTCTCCACGCGGCCGCTTTGAAATGAACAAAAAGGCCATGCTGCGGCATGGCCTTTTTGTTCGCTTTGTGCAAAAAATGTATCGCTTATGGCATTGCTTTATCCTTCCGGATTGGTATAATGAAAACAGGATTCCCAGATTCTGCGCATGACTCTGCGGGGAATGCGGCAGATCGGGCATTATTTCATCATCGAATACAGGAGGAAAATCATGCAAAAGAAACTGTTTGTTTCGCTGCTGACCGCCGTTGCGCTGATCTGCGCATGTGCGTTTGCGGCGGGTGCAGTCGGCACACTTGCAGACGACGGCGTCTACGAGATTTCGACTGCGGATCAAATGCACGAGCTGGCAACGCTGATTGCCGACAAGGGAGACGGTTTCAACGACGCACGCGCTGCCAAGTATCGCCTGACCGGGGACATCGACATGTCGGCGATCACGAACATGCGTCCGATCGGCGCAAACGCGGGCAATGCATTTACAGGCACGTTTGATGGCGCCGGCTACAAAATCTACAACCTTACCCTTACCCCGGCCGACGGCAATACCGGAAACTACTGGGGTCTGTTCGGCAGAATTGCAACGCCGGCCGTGATCAGAAACCTGACTGTTGAAGGGGCTGTCACCTCGGGCGGCGCCTATGTCGGCGGCATCGTTGGGCTGGTTGCATCCGGCGCCACGATTGAAAACTGCACAAACCGCTGCACCGTGACCTACACGGGTACGGGAACGGCATACGGCGTCGGCGGCGTGATCGGCCATGCGGGCGGCGCGCCCAAGGCGGGTACGGTCACGTCAGGCAGCACGCAGACGGGTACGCTCGTCATCACGGACTGCCGCAATGAGGGTGAAGTGACCGGCTCCAAATGTGTGGGCGGCATTCTCGGCCGTTCGGACATCACGAGCGGCTCGGTCACGGTGACGGGCTGCGTCAATACGGGCAGCGTCACGGCGACGATCGGCGACGGCAACGGCTATGCGGATGTCGGCGGTATTGCCGGCTTTGACCTGAGTGTCAAGGCGGCGACCAACCACGTTTTCTCGGGCTGCATCAACCTCGGCCGCGTCGCATTTGCCAAGCTCGAGGGCAAGGATTTCTCGAACTTCACGAAAGGCATCGGCTATCAGGGCGTGGGCGGCATTCTCGGCCGTACACACACAAACGGCATCGAAGTGACCGGCTGCTATAACGGCGGCACTGTGACCTCGGACGGGCAGGATGCAGACGGAAATCCCGGCGCCGATTATGCCATGGTCATCGTCGGCAAGAGCCCTGCCGCGCCGACGAATTCCAACAACTATTACAAGCCCGGCGCGGGCGCGATGAACAGCGTGAACGCCATCGCCGTTGACCTTGCCGGAGAAATGCCGTCCGCGGCGATCTACTCGACCGACAATGCGACGGTTCGCTACATCACCAATCTGACAACGGATGATGCAGCCGCGGTGGAGAGCTACGGCATCATGATTGCACAGACGGCGGAAACCGTCAACGCGAAGTCCGCGGTGCTGACCGATGCATTTGAGGGTACGACGTCCTATGCGGTTGACCTCGTGAACATCCCGAGGGACGCATTCGGCACAAGCATCTACGCATGGGCATATGTCAATCTCGCAGGCGGTGTGCGAATCGTTCTGCCGATCGACGCCGTCACCGTAAACGGGATCATTGGCTGAAAGGGGTAACTGAGATGAAAAACAGAAAGTACGAACAGCCGAAGCTGGAGCTTATCGCAGTTGCGGCAAACGATGTTCTGCTGGCCAGCGGCGGCACGGGAGAACCGACCGTTGTAGAGGGCGGCCTTATCAATACGTTTACCGGCGCAAGAGGCGAGCTCGACTGGCGCGACATCCTGGACTGAACGAATTTCAACAAAAAAGCGGAGTGCTGCGGCGCTCCGCTTTTTTGCGTTTTTGCTTGCAATCTGCATGTACATGGGGTACAATGTAGACAAAAGCGCCGACAAAAGCTGTAAGGAGGCCAAACGATGACCGATACACAAAAAGAGACGCTGCTGTCCACGCCGCTCTTTCGCGGGATCGCGCCGGCGGATGCCGACGCGCTGCTGGCCTGCCTTGCGCCGACGCTGCGCGATGTGCCGCGCGACGGCACGGTGTTTGCCGCAGGCGATGTGCCGCGCCGGATCGGCGCAGTGCTGGAGGGAGAAGTCCACATCGTCCACGACGACTATTGGGGAAACCGATCCATCCTCTCCGTCGCCGCCGCCGGGGAGGTGTTCGGCGAGGCGTTTGCGCTCGGCGCCGCTCCCGTGCTGCCGGTTTCGGTGCTGGCCAGGCGGGAGAGCCGTGTCCTGCTCTTTGACAGCCAAAGGCTGCTCGAGGTCTGCCCGTCGCCCTGCGCGGGGCATGCGGCGCTGCTGCGCAATCTGATTTTTGTGCTGGCGCGCAAAAACATCACGCTGACCGACAAGATCCGCCACATCACGGGCAAAACGACCCGCGCCCGCGTGATGTCCTATCTGTCCGAGGTCGCCGCGGAAACGGGAAAGAACACCTTTGACATCCCCTTCAACCGGCAGGAGATGGCGGACTACCTCGCGGTCGAGCGCAGCGCGCTTTCCGCCACGCTGTCCGGGATGCGGGAGGACGGGCTGATTTCCTTCCGGAAGAATCGGTTCACCCTCCACGCGGAAATCGGGGAAAACCCTTGACTTTATCGGATTAAAGCGGTACAATTATAAAGTAAAGTTCGCTTGAACGGAGGAAAGCCATGAGCAAGCTGCAAAATCCCGAGACCGACGAGCTGTTCCGCGCCATTCTGGCGTTGGAAACGGTAGAGGAATGCTACCGCTTTTTTGAGGATGTCAGCACCATCAAGGAATTGCAGGATCTGTCCCAGCGCTTTGCCGTGGCGCGGATGCTGACCGAGGGGCGCGTCTACAGCGATGTGCAGCGGGAGACCGGTGCCAGCACCGCGACGATCAGCCGGGTCAACAAGGCGCTCAATTACGGCAGCGACGGCTACAAGCTGGCGCTGGCCCGCCTGTACGGCGCAAAGGACGAACAGAAATAAGACACCATAACGAAAAGAAAGCCGTGTAGCACATACACGGCTTTCTTGTATATTGCAGATGAACGTCGGCCGCCCCTGCGGAGCAGAAAAACAGCATCGCGGAGCGGGCATGCTCCCGCCGCAGCCGAAGGCGTCCCCCGCGCTTATGCAGGCATGCCTGCAATATCGGCGATGAGCCTTTCCACGTTCTCGTCCTTCGTTGCCCAGCCGGTGCAGAAGCGGACAATCCGCTTTCCGTCCGCGGCAGGCCCCCAGTATTCGGGCAGATAGCCCGCGTCCTTGAAATAGGTGTGCTGCGCCTCGGTGAGGATGGGGAACTGCTGATTGGTCATCGACTGCCCGAAGAAGTCGATGCTGCGCGCGGCGAACGCCTCGCGGATGCGGAGCGCCTGCGTGACCGCACGGCGGCAGATGTCAAAATACAGTCCGTCCGTGAACAGCGTGTCAAACTGGATGCCGAGCAGCCGCCCTTTGGCAAACATGCCGCCGTGCCGCTTGATGAAGTAGCGGAAATCCTTCTTAAACGCATCGTTGCGGATGACGACCGCCTCGCCGAAGAACGCGCCGCATTTTGTGCCGCCGATGTAGAAGACGTCGCAGAGGGCGGCCAGCTCGGGCAGCGTGAGGTCGCAGCGCGGGTCGGCAAGGCCGTAGCCGAGACGCGCGCCGTCCAGGTAGATGGGCAGATTCCATTTGTCGCAGACACGGCGGATGGCGGTCAGCTCGTCCTTCGTGTAGATCGTGCCGCACTCGGTGGGGAAGGTCAGATAGACCGCGCCGGGCTGCACGGCGTGCTCGCTCGTGCCGCTCGTGTAGTGCGCCTCGGCGCAGGCGTCGATCTGCGCCGCCGTGATCCTGCCGTTTGTGCAGGGCAGGGTCAGCACCTTGTGCCCGGTCGCCTCGATCGCGCCGGTCTCATGCACGGCGATGTGGCCCTCGTCCGCCGAGATTGCGCCCTGATAGGGGCGGAGAATCGCGGAGAGCACGGTGGTGTTGGTCTGTGTGCCGCCGACAAGAAAATGCACGTCGGCATCCGGCGTGCCGCAGGCCGCCTTGATCTTCTCACGCGCCGCGGCGCAATAGGGGTCGTTGCCGTAGCCGCTGGTCTGCTCCAGGTTGGTGGCGATCAGCCGCTCGAGAATGCGCGGATGCGCGCCTTCGGTGTAGTCACATTCAAAGTTGATGATGCTCATTTCAGTTCCTTTGCCCGATTCTGAATATTTTTGGAGAAGTTGATGACGGTGTGCTCGTATTCCTCGTTCATCAGCTTCGATTGGATGATGAAGTCCGCGGTCGCACGGTTGTTGGCGATCGGGATGTCGTAGACCTGCGCGATGCGGAGCAGCGCCTTGACGTCCGGGTCGTGCGGCTGCGCAGTCAGCGGGTCGGAGAAGAAGATCACGAGGTCAATGCGGCCCTCCACGATCTTGGCACCGATTTGCTGGTCGCCGCCGAGCGGGCCGCTGTTGTACCCCTTGACCGGCAGATCGGTGGCGTCGGTCACCATGCGCGCGGTCGTGCCCGTGCCGCAGAGAAAGTGACGCGAGAGAATCTCGCGGTTTTCGCGGCACCAGTCGATCATCTCCGCCTTCTTGGAGTCGTGCGCGATCAGCGCGATATTCTTCTGCTTGGCAATGGTCAGGGTGATAAAATCGTCGTTCAGCATAACTCCTCCTTATAAATCCACGCGGCAGCGGGTCTCGCCGCCGAGAAATGCGTCGATGTTCTTTACAACCTCGTCGAGACAGCGGATGCGCGCCTCCAGCGCGCCCCACGCCATGTGCGGCGTGAGCAGGACATTCTCGCGCCCGACAAGGCGCGCAAACGGATGCCCGTCACCGAACGGCTCGGCCGAATAGACGTCGCAGGCGAAGCCGCCGAGCTTTCCCGCGAGCACCGCGTCGGCCACGGCGGCCTCGTCGGTGACCGCGCCGCGCGCCACGTTGATGAGGATCGCGTCCGGCTTCATCCGCGAAAGCGCACGCGCGCCGATCAGACCGCGCGTGCCGTCATTCAGCGGTGTGTGCAGGGATACAATGTCGGATTTTTCGAGCAGCTCGTCGAGCGGTACACAGCAAAATGCGTCGGTCGGCGTGCGCTTATAGGCAAGCACCCGACAGCCGAAGGCCTCGGCCACGCGCGCCACCTGCGCGCCGATCGCGCCTGCGCCGACAATGCCCCAGGTCTTGCCGCAAAGCTCGTGATAGATGGGCGAGAGCTTGTTGGCCACGCCGCTCCTTTGGTATTCGCCGCTCGTGACGGCGGCGGTGTATGCGCCGAGCTTTTCGGTGAGCGTCAGCGCCATCAGCACGGTGAGCTGCGCGACGCTGTGCGTCGAATAGCCCTTGACGTTGCAGACCGCGACGCCCGCCGCACGGCAGGCGGCAAGATCCACGTTGTCATAGCCGGTGGCGAAAATGCAGATCAGCCTGAGCTTTTTCGCCGCGGCAAGGTTATCCGCATTGATCTTTATTTTGTTGATGAGCAGAATGTCGGCGTCCGCCATGCGGGTGCGGACCTCGTCCGGCGTGCTGCTTTCATAGCGTACCACCTCGCCGAAGCGGTCGAGCACGCCGAAGTCCAGCCCCTCGCCGAGCGTGGCGGCGTCCAGTATCGCCAGCTTCATGCGTCCTTCTCCTTTCGTTTCTGACGGAACAGCCAGTCGTACAGCCCGTCGGTGTCGGCGGTGCGCACCCAGATGCCGTGCCCCGCGCCGCCGAAGGCGGTGAACTTGACCTCGGGGTCGCCCGCGGCGATCAGTGCATCGCGCATCCGCACCGCGCTCTCAAACGGCACGGCGCCGTCCGCCGTCCCGTGGAAGATCTGCACCGGCACGTCCGCGATTCCGGCGGCGCTCGACGGCGATCCGCATCCGGCCGCGACGATGGCGGCGGCAAAGGTGTGCGGATAGCGCGCGAGGATGTCCCAGACGGCAAAGCCGCCCATCGACATGCCGTAGAGCGACAGGCGCGTGCGGTCAACCGGGAGACTTGCCAGTGCGTCGGCAAACAGCTCGATCGCCGCCGCCATGCGGCGGCTCTGCGGCAGGATCGACGCGTCAAATTCGAGGCAGTTCCAGCGCTCGACGTCCACCCACTTGTCGGTCTTCGGGCAGCAGGGCGCCAGCACGATCACGTCGTCGCGGTATGCGCCGCACTCCAGATTGCGCAGAAACTTCGCCTCGCCCGTGTAAATGTGCGAATTGTCGTCGCAGCGGACGCCCGCGCTGTGCATGTAGAGGATCAGCGGATAGCGCCGCGCGGGATCGAGGTCTTTCGGTATGTAGAGCTGATACAGAAGCGCAAGGCCGTTTTCGGCCGGGTATGTGAGGCTGTTCCAGCCGTCCGCAAGCCGATGCGGCAGCTTGCTTTCGGCGGGCGCTTTCAGCGTTTGATTCATCGGGGCTTCACCGTCCTATCCTCTCTATCTTACCACATTTTCGCGGCGCAGAGAAGAGCAGAACACAATTTTTACGATTATTTTTTTGAAAGCCCCATCGATGCGAGCTTCAGCTCGACCAGCCGCACATCGGCGCCGAGCTCTGCCGCGATCCGCTCGGCCGTATAGCCCGCGCGCGCCGCGGCGAACACCTCTTTGGTATCGAGCAGCAGCTCCGCCGCAAACAGATTGGCCTCGTATTCGCGCCGTGACGCGGGTGAAAAGACCGAGACCTCCTCAAAGCCGAACGCCGCAAACTGCCGGTGCAGCAGATGATGCCCCAGCTCGTGCGCGCAGACCAGCCTTGCCTCGCCGCGCGTCAGGCGGCGGGACAGAAAGATGAACGGCGCGCCGTAGACATCCTTGTAAAACCCCTTCAGTGTGCCGAGCTCGCGCACCAGAATCTCGATGTGCATCTCGCGCGCCAGCGTAAACGGATCGCCCGTGCCGTACTCGCGCAGAACCTGCGCGGCGCGGCGGCGAACTTCTCTTGCCGCAACCATATGCATCCCTCCCTACATCTGCATTGTAGCATTTTATCTGTCCGATAAATCGGACAGAACAGAGAAGGATGAAAAAATACCGCAGGCGGAAACGCCTGCGGTATTTTTCACCGATTTGTTTTCAATCAATACATGCCGCCCATGCCGCCGGCTGCGGGAGCTGCCGGTTCGGGCTCGGGCTGGTTGGCAACGACCGCCTCGGTGGTGAGCACCGTGGAGGCGATGGACGCCGCATTTTGGAGTGCGCTGCGCGTCACCTTGGTCGGGTCAACGATGCCGGCCTCCACCATATCGACATAGACTTCGTTGTACGCGTCGAAGCCGTAGCCGGGCTTGCCGCTGTTCTTCACCTTGTCTACAACGACGGCGCCGTCGTGGCCCGCGTTCTCCGCGATCTGATGCAGCGGTGCTTCGAGCGCCTTGAGGATCAGCTTGACGCCGATGCGCTCGTCGCCCTCGGTCTCGGCCGCCAGCTTTGCAACGGCGGGGATCACGTTGATATACGCCGTGCCGCCGCCTGCGACGATGCCTTCCTCAACGGCCGCCTTGGTTGCGTTGAGTGCATCCTCGATGCGGAGCTTCTTCTCCTTCATCTCGACCTCGGTTGCAGCGCCGACCTTGATGACGGCCACGCCGCCCGCCAGCTTGGCAAGACGCTCGGAGAGCTTCTCCTTGTCAAACTCGGAGGTCGATGCCGCAAGCTCGCTGCGGATCTGCGCCACTCTTGCCGCGATCGCGTCCTTTGCGCCCGCGCCGTCCACGATGATGGTCTTTTCCTTGTTGACCTTGACCTGGCGCGCACGGCCGAGCTGTGCCACGGTTGCGTCCTTGAGTTCCAGCCCGAGGTCGGAGGTGATGACCTCGCCGCCGGTCAGAACCGCGATATCCTGGAGCATTTCCTTGCGTCTGTCACCGAAGCCGGGCGCCTTGACCGCAACACAGGTGAACGTGCCGCGCAGACGGTTGAGCACCAGCGTGGTGAGCGCTTCGCCCTCGACGTCCTCGGCGATGATAAGCAGCTTCTTGCCCGCCTGCACGATCTGCTCGAGCAGGGGCAGAATCTCCTGAATGTTGGAGATCTTCTTGTCGGTAATCAGCACATAGGCGTCGTCGAGAACCGCTTCCATCTTGTCGGTGTCGGTCGCCATGTAGGGCGAGAGATAGCCGCGGTCAAACTGCATACCTTCGACGACCTCGCAATAGGTCTCCGCCGACTTGGATTCCTCCACGGTGATGACGCCGTCCGCCGTGACCTTCTCCATCGCGTCTGCAATCAGCTTGCCGATGAGCTCGTCGCCGGACGAGATGGTGCCGACGCGCGCGATGTCGGACGAGCCGTTGACCTTCTTCGAGTCGGCAACCAGCGTCTCAACCGCCTTGTCAACCGCCTTTGCGATGCCCTTGCGGAGCACCATCGGGTTTGCGCCCGCGGTGACGTTCTTCATGCCCTCATGGATCATGGCCTGCGCCAGCAGGGTAGCGGTCGTCGTGCCGTCGCCTGCCGCGTCGTTGGTCTTCGCCGAAACTTCCTTGACGAGCTGTGCACCGATGTTCTCGGCTGCGTTCTCCAGCTCGATCTCCTTCGCGATCGTCACGCCGTCGTTGGTAATCAGGGGCGTGCCGTACTTCTTGTCGAGCACCACGTTTCTGCCCTTCGGGCCGAGCGTGATCTTGACCGTGTTTGCGAGTTTATCCACGCCGCGGACCAGCGCGTCTCTTGCTTCAATACCGTAGTAAATATCCTTAGCCATAATATAGCTTACCTCCCTCAGTCAATGGTGGCGAGAATATCGCCCTGTCTTACGATGACAAACTCGTCGTTGCCGAGCTTGACTTCCGTGCCCGAATACTTGCTGGTGATGACTCTGTCGCCGACCTTGACGGTCATGACGACGTCATTGCCGTCCACCTTGCCGCCCGGACCGACGGCGACGACCTCCGCAACCTGCGGTTTTTCCTTCGCATTGCCGGGAAGAATGATCCCGCTCTTGGTGGTTTCCTCCAGTTCAACCATCTTGACGACCACGCGGTCGGAAAGGGGTTTGAGTGTCATGATGTACCTCCATACATAAAGCCCTTGACGGGGCAAATTTTTGCTGAAGTTTAGCACTCGGTATGTCTGAGTGCTAACTATGGTATATTGTATCATAGAAAAATGAAAAATCAAGTCCTTTTCTGAAAAAAATGAAAATTTCGCAAAAACTTCACATAACATCATGATTTTGCCCTTTTACGGGGGTATCGACGCTCCTGCCGCGGCATATATTTTCCGCGGAGGGGGTCGCCTATGCACGGTTTGATTTTAGCACTTGACGGCGTAAACCAATATTTTTTGTCGATCGCCGCCGCCTTGCTCGTTCTTGCGTCGGGCGCGGCGTTCACGGCGCGCTTCCGCGCATTCTACCTGCTGCATCCGCTCCGCACGCTGCGCGCGCTGCCGCACGGCGGCGTCCGGCAGATGCTGCTGTCGCTCGGCGGCACGGTGGGGGTGGGGAACATATCCGGTGTCGCCGTTGCACTTACGCTCGGCGGCGCGGGCGCGGTTTTTTGGATGTGGGTGGGGGCGTTTGTCACCATGTCGCTCAAATATGCCGAGATCATCCTTGGAATGCTGCATCGGGAGACGCGCGGCGGCAAGACCGTCGGCGGCGCGCCGTATTATATCCGCGCGGCGCTCGGGCGCGGGGCGGCGGCGCTGTTTGCCGGGCTGCTCGTGTTTGACAGCGTGGCGGTCGGCGGTGTGATCCAGAGCAGTGCCATCGCCGAGGCGGCGGCAGGCCTCGGCGTCGAGCCGCTTGCCACCGGGCTCGTCCTTGCGATCGCCGCCGCGCTGATCTTCTTTTTCGGCGTCGATCTGTTCGGCCTGTCCGCCGTGGTCGTGCCCGTGATGGCGGCCGGCTATATCGCGGCAAGCCTCGGCGTGATCGTCCTCCATGCGGCAAATCTCCCGGCCGCGCTCGGCGCGATCTTCGCGGGGGCATTCCGTCCCGCGGCGGCCTCCGGCGGGTTTGTCGGCTTTCTCCTGTCGCCTGCGCTGCGGCAGGGCATCGTCAAGGGGCTGTTCTCCAACGAGGCGGGCTGCGGCACGGCGGCCGCCGCTCATGCCGAGACAAAAGAAACAGTCCCCGCAAGGCAGGGACTGTTCGGTATTTTGGAGGTGTTCTGCGATACGGTGCTGCTCTGCACGCTCACCGCGCTTGCGATCCTGACATCGCTCGGCGACGATCTCGCCGTCTACGGCGCGGCGGGCGTCCGTCTGTGTACGGCGGCATTTGCCACCGTGTTCGGGAAAGGGGCGCCGCTGCTGATGTTCGCGTTCGTGTTTCTGTTTGCGTTTGCAACGATCGTGGCCTACGGCTATTACGGTATGGCGTCCCTTGGGTATTTCACCGGCGGACGCGGCGCGCGCGGCGCGTTTCTTGTCTGTTACTGCCTGGCGCAGCTCTGCGGGGCGATTGCCGCGCCCGCGGCGGTCTGGACGCTGTCGGACACCGTCATCTGCCTGCTGCTCTTTGTCAACATGGCGGCGGTGACGGCAGGCGCTGATGAAATCTTCGCGGCGCACGATGCGTTCTATGCCCAGATCGGGAAGTATGCGCAGAGTGCATCGAGAATGAAATCGCGCATCTCCGCCGCCGCGAAAAAGGAGAGCGCCATATCGGACAGGGTGACGAACAGCGGGGAAATGCCGTATTTCGCGCAGAACCGTGCAAAGTAGAGCGTCAGACCCTTGTCGCCGCACAGGCCCATGCCGTGGATGGTGAACTTGCAGAGCGGAGAGGGCGGCGCGCCCGGCGTATCGTCCGCGGCGCCGACGACGAGGTCGCCGCCGCAGAGTGTAAAGAGCGCGGGCAGCCGCCCCGAGACGGCCAGCTGCTTTGCTGCCGCCTCCGTATCGGCCTTGTCAAACCGATACAGGCGCACGCCCTCCTCCGCGGTAAATCCGCGTATATCGGTCAGATACATGATAAACCTTTCGGCATCGGCAGCCGATGCGCATATGGTTTTTGAGCATTGCTCGATAGCAGTATATGCGGCAACGGTGATGCGCTCTAACTATGCCTCCCTTGTGCAGGAGAGCCGAAAGATGCGGCATCTGTGCCGCTTTAACTTTTACCTCCCTCGTTGAGGGAGACGGGGACGGAAACGCAAAGCGTTTCCAATGAGTTTCCCTTACGGGAAACATCACGCTTGCGGTGGAAGGAGTTTTTTGCAGAGAGCAAAACTCCCCCAGTCACCTGTCGGTGGAGGATGTTTTCCCATCGGGAAAACTCCGCGAGACGCATCGCGTCTCGTACGCCGTCCCTCACCGAGGGGGCTGAAAATGATAGCAAAAACCGAGTTTATGCCGTAGGGCGGGGGCTTGCTCCCGCCGTTGCTGCACCCATACAAAAAGCAGGCAAAAGTCCATCCCTGACTTCTGCCTGTTTTCTCTTTGCCGTTTACAGCACGCGCAGGGTGGAAATCAGCCCGAGCGTGGGGGCGATGGCGTCAAACTCCGCCTCGGAGAAAGCGCGCGCGGTGATATACGCGCCGCCGTCCAGCGTGGTCAGCGTGCCGAGCTTGGCCGTCAGCGTCGCCTCGGAGAGGGAGGAGCGGACATAGCGGCGGCAGGTGAAGGCGGCGGAGGACGCGCAGTTTTCGGCAGTGACTGCCGTGAAGACGGGGGCAAAGCTGCCCGCGCCGTCGCGCAGGGTGGCGACAATGTCGGTCACCACGGCGCTCGCGGTCGGTGCGGCGCCTGCGCCGCGCCCGTAGAACATCGTGTCGCCGAGGGAGGCGCCGCTCACCATGATGCCGTTGAACACGTCGTTCACATGGGCAAGCGGGCTTGCGTCCGGGCAGACAAAGGGCGCGACGATCGGGCAGGGTCTCCCGTCCGTGCGCTGCATCCGGCCGAGCAGCTTGACGGCGCGTCCGCTCTTTGCAAGCAGGGCGACATCGTCCTTTTCGATGCCGCGGATGCCCTCGGTGCGCACCGTCTTCGCATCCGGCAGGACGCCGGTGGCAATGCCGGTGAGGATGCAGATCTTGCGGCAGGTGTCGATGCCGTCCACGTCCGCGGTCGGATCTTTCTCGGCGTAGCCCTTTGCCTGCGCGTCCGCCAGCGCATCGGCAAAGCTGCGGCCTTTCGCCGTCATTTCGGTGAGAATATAGTTGGTCGTACCGTTCAGAATGCCGGAGATGCCGACGACCTCGTTTGACAGAAAGTCGTTGGCCAGCGGGCGCACGATCGGAATGCCGCCGCCGACGCTCGCTTCAAATGCGTAGCTCACGCCGTGTGCGCGTGCGATCTGCAACAGCTCCTCGCCGAACGTGGCGACGACCTCCTTATTGGAGGTGACGACGTGCTTGCCCGCCGCAAGGCAGGCCTTGGTGTAGTCATAGGCCGGGTGTGCGCCGCCCATCATTTCTGCGACGAGCGTCACCGCACCGTCGCGCAGGATGACGTCAAAGTCGTGGACGACTTTGGATTCAAACGGCGTACCGGGAAAATCGCGCAGATCGAGGATGTATTTGACCTCGATTTCGTCGCCGAGGCGGGCGGCAAGCATATCGCGGTTTTCGGAAAGCAGGTCGAGCGTGCCTCTGCCGACAACGCCCAGCCCGAGAAGGGCAATGTAAGTCATGGGTTCTCCTTTGCTTTACTTGCAGAACGTGTCCACGTAGTGTATGATTGCGTCCGAAATGATCTTGACGGCTTCGTCCGGGCCGAGCACCTCGTTGACGGCGGTCTCCTTGTTCTCCAGCGCCTTGTAGACGCTGAAGAAATGCCGCATCTCGTCAAAGGTGTGCGCCGGCAGCTCGTCGATGCTCTTGTACTGGTTGTAGGTCGGGTCGCTGAACGGGATGGCGATGATCTTCTCGTCGTTGCGCCCGTTGTCGATCATCGAGATGACGCCGATGGGATAGCAGCGCACCAGCGTCATCGGCTCGATCGACTCCGAGCAGAGCACCAGCACGTCCAGCGGGTCGTTGTCGTCGCCGTAGGTGCGGGGAATGAAGCCGTAGTTGGCGGGGTAGTGCGTCGAGGTGTACAGGATGCGGTCGAGCCGCAAGAGCCCGCACTCCTTGTCCAGCTCGTATTTCTTCTTCGAGCCCTTGGTGATCTCAATCACGCACTCAAAGTCGCGCGGCGTGATGCGCTTCGGGTTCATGTCATGCCAGATGTTGCTCATGCAGACCTCCTTATCGGCAAGTGTCAGATGCTTTCGGGTACTTTTGCGTCGATCGCGGCAAACAGGTCGGCGACAACACGCTTCACGGCGTCGAGCGCTTCCTCCTTCGGAACCTTGATGTCCACCTGCTTGTCGCGGGTCGAGATCTCGACAAGCCCCTCGCCCATATTGCGCGGGCTGACGACCACGCGCACCGGCGTGCCGAGCAGGTCGGCGTCCGAGAACATGACGCCCGCGCGCACGTCGCGGTCGTCGTACATCACTTCAATGCCGTCCTTCTGCATGGCGGCGTAAAGCCCGTCCGCAAAGGACTTGCAGGCGGCGTCATCCGCACGGACGCAGCAGAGCTGCACCTGCCAGGGTGCGATCGTGATCGGCCAGATCGGGCCGTAGTCGTCGTGGCGCGCCTCGCAGACCGACGCGGCAAGTCTGCCGACGCCGATGCCGTAGCAGCCCATGATCGGGTTCTTGCTCTCGCCTGCCTCGTCGAGGTAGGTCATGTTCATCGTCTTCGTGTACTTCGTGCCGAGCTGGAAGATGTTGCCCACTTCAATGCCGTTCGATACGGTCAGCGTGTGTTTGCCGCAGTTCGGGCAGATGCCGCCCGCAATCGCCTTGGAGAGGTCGTGGTATTCGACCTTGCCGTAGTCGCGCTCGGCGTTGAACCCGGTGTAGTGGTAGTCCACCTCGTTTGCGCCGCAGACGAGGTTCTTCGCGCCCTCGAGCGAGCGGTCGAAGCAGAGCGTCGCCTTGCCCTTAAAGTCGTGCGCGCCGATGAAGCCGGCGACGATGCCGGATTCTTCGGTGATCAGCGCGGGGTGGATCTCCTTGCCGAGGAAGTTGCGCAGCTTGGTCTCGTTGACGTCGAGATCGCCGCGCGTGAAGACGATGATGTAGTCGTCGGTCAGGTTTTCCTGGTAGACGACGGCTTTTGCGGTCTTCTCCACGGGGATATTGAGCTGGGCGCAAACCTCTTCAATGGTGTGTGCGCCGGGCGTATGAACGCGGGTGAGCGGCGCTTCCGCCTCGTCGGCAGGCTTTGCGACGATGCAGTCCGCCGCCTCCATGTTGGCACTGTAGCCGCATTCGGGGCAGATGACCAGCGTATCCTCACCGATCGGCGTGAGCAGCATGAACTCATGCGACACGCTGCCGCCCATCATGCCGGAGTCGGACTTGACCGAGACGACCTCGGGAACGCCCGCACGGGCGAAAATGCGCTCGTAAGCGCGGTGGCAGCGGTCGTAGTAGGCCTCGAGGTCGGCCTGCGAGGTGTGGAAGGAGTAGGCGTCCTTCATCGTAAACTCGCGCACGCGGATCATGCCTGCGCGCGGGCGCGCCTCGTCGCGGAACTTGGTCTGGATCTGATAGATCATGAAGGGGTACTTCGAGTAGCTGGTCGCATAGTCGCGGACAAGCTGCACGGCGGCTTCCTCATGTGTCATGCCGAGCACCATCGGCGTGTTGTTTCTGTCCTTGAAGCGGAGCAGCTCGGACTGGATGCTCGAATAACGGCCGGATTCCTCCCAGAGCGATGCGGGCATCGTCACGGGGAAGAGGACCTCCTGTCCGTCGATTTTGTCCATCTCCTCGCGCAGGATCTTCTCGATCTTGGCGGTGATGCGGTAGAGCGGCGGGAACTGCGAGAAAATGCCGCTGCCCACAAACTTCATGTAGCCGCCGCGCAGCATCAGCGCGTGGCTGTCGATGACGGCGCCGGCGGGCTTTTCCTTAAAGCGGTCGCCGACAAGCTTGCTGAGTTTCATAGTGTTGCCTCCGATATATATCAAAAATTCAAATATGACTGAAAATAAAAAGCGCCCCGGCCGTCAAGGCTCGGGACGAAAGGCTCCGTGTTACCACCCGAATTCGGAGAAGCTCTCCGCACTCATCGCGGCAAATGCCGCCCGCGCGATAACGGACGCACCGTGCGGCTCATCGCCGCAGACTCGGAAAACGGGTTCGCCAGCCTCCCGCCAAAGCCTTGCACCTTCCGGCTTCTCTCTGCGGCGCTATGCTGCCTACTGTTTTTTCGTCATGGTCTTTTGTTCATGGTAGCACACGGCCGACGTTTTGTCAAGGCTTTCGGCAAAAAATCGCCGGATTGACAACGGGTGCGCGGCGGCGTATAATCATATCGGACAGGTTTTTCGCTTTTATTTGCGATTCGTTGCTTTTGCAACCGAATTTGCGCGCGTGCCGCTGTATACTGGAGGCACACCGATGAAAGAGAGGAACTGTACATGGTTCGGAAAATCATTCATATTGATGAAGAGAAATGCAACGGCTGCGGCGCTTGCGCCGCGGCCTGTCACGAGGGCGCCATCGGCATGGTAGATGGCAAGGCAAAGCTGCTGCGTGACGACTACTGCGACGGCCTCGGCGACTGCCTGCCCGCCTGCCCGACGGGCGCAATCACCTTCGTCGAGCGGGAGGCTGCCGCCTATGACGAGGCGGCGGTGCTGGCCGCCAAAGCGAAGAAGAACGCGCCGCCCGCCGTACACGCGCACGGCGGCTGCCCCGGCCAACGTCTCGCCCGCTTTGACCGGAGCGGGGACGCGCCCGCCGCGGCATCGCCCGGTGCGGCGGTCTCCCGCCTTGCGCAGTGGCCCTGCCAGCTGCGGCTCGTTCCGGTCAACGCCCCCTATTTCGACGGGGCAAAGCTGCTGGTCTGCGCCGATTGCGCCGCCTATGCCTGCGCGCGGCTGCACGAAGACTTCATGCGCGGCAAAATCACGCTGATCGGCTGCCCGAAGCTCGACGATGCTGATTATGCTGCCAAACTTACGGAAATAATCAAGCTGAACAACATCGTGAGCGTGACCGTCGTGCGCATGGAGGTCCCCTGCTGCGGCGGGTTGGAGCAGGCGGCGAAGACGGCGCTCATGGCAAGCGGCAAGTTCCTGCCCTGGCAGGTCGTGACGATCTCGACCGACGGCAGAATCTTAGACTGAAACGATACCGAAACGATAAGGAGATAATTCCATGTGTACGGCTGCAACGTATAAGACCCGGGACTTCTACTTCGGGCGGACGCTCGACTACGAGTTTTCCTACGGCGACGAAATCGTGCTCACCCCGCGCGCTTTTCCGTTCGACTTCCGGCATACGGCGCGGCGGGACACGCACTACGCCATCCTCGGCATGGCGCACGTGGCGGACGGCTATCCGCTCTACTACGATGCGATGAACGAAAAGGGGCTTTGCGCGGCGGGGCTGAATTTCGTCGGCAACGCGATGTACACGGCGGTACAGCCGGGACGGGAAAACATTGCGCAGTTTGAGCTGATCCCGTGGCTGCTCGGCAGCGCGGCAAGCGTCGCCGAGGCGCGGACGCTGCTGGCCGGGGCGACGATCACGCATACGCCGTTTTCGGACAAGCTTCCCCCCGCACAGCTGCACTGGCTGATCGCGGACAAAAACGAGGCAATCACGGTGGAGTCCACGGCGGCGGGGCTGCACGTCTATGACAATCCCGCGGGCGTACTCACCAACAATCCGCCCTTTGATGTGCAGATGTTCCGGCTGAACGACTATATGCAGCTCTCGCCGAAGCAGCCGGAGAACCGCTTTTCGGATGCACTCGCTCTGCGCACCTACAGCCGCGGTATGGGCGCACTGGGGCTGCCCGGCGACCTCTCGTCGGCCTCCCGTTTTGTCCGCGCGGCCTTTGTGCGCGCACATTCGGCCTCGGGCGAGGACGAGAATGCGAGCGTGAGCCAGTTCTTCCACATCCTCGGTGCGGTGGATCAGCCGCGCGGCTGCTGCGAGGTTGCGGCGGGGAAGTATGAGATCACGATCTACACCTCCTGCTGCAATGCGGACCGCGGAATCTACTACTACACCACCTATGACAACTCCCGCATCAGCGCGGTGGATATGCACGCGGAGGATCTCGACGCCGGTGCGCTCGTCCGCTTCGCGCCCGTGACCGAGCCGCAGATCCTCTATCAGAACAGGCGATCCGGAAACGGAGAATAATATTATTATAATGTAAGAGATTGAAAATACAAAAAGGTTCCGACCGAAAGGCCGGAACCTTTTTGTGACTGCAAACGGATGTCAGTCGTCGATTTCTTTTTCGGCTTTCAGAATCTTGCCGGACGCGGCGTCGATCTCGTAATCGTATTCCGTGCTGCCGACCCGGAAGTCCAGCTCATAAACGGTTTTCCCGTCGTCGGTATCCATCTCGATTTCAAAATCGGTCACCTGCACGGCGGATACGCCCGCATGTGCAAAGGCGATCTCTTTTGCCTCGCTTTGGCTGATCGCTTTTGCGGCAGGGGCGGCCGGCTTCTCCGGGATCGTATCGTCGTTGATCTCTTTTTCGGCTTTCAGAACCTTGCCGGTCGCGGCGTCGATTTCATAGTCGTACGCAAAACCCGCCGTTTCAAAGTCAACATCATAGACCATGATGCCGTCCTCCGTATCCAGCTCGGCTTTGCAGGACAGAACCGCCGCCGCATCGGTACCGGCATGCGCAAAGGCGATTTCTTTGGCTTTTTCCGCGCCGATATAGGCTTTTTCGCTGGCGGTGCCGATGGTCTCGATCCGCGTTTCCGCCGCGGGCGCGCCCTGCCGCAGCAGGTTCAGTTCGTTGATGGAGAGGGACGTAAGCTCCCCGAAGGTGTGCCGCCCGTCATCGACCAGAATCTCACGGATCAGCTGCGCTTTCCCGACGGTAATGCCGTAGGCTTCCGCCAACTGCCGCAGCGCATCGTCTTTGGCAACGGTCTGGCTCAGCACGGCGCCGCTGAACGTGTCGGTTTGCAGCAGACGATTGACTTCATCGGTGAGGCGTGCCTGCATCTCTGCGCCGCGCGCGGTATCGCTGTTGTCAACGCTGATGAGAACAGAGTTTGCAAGCTCGGTCAGATAACCGTTTTGCAGCATGGAGCCGATGATCGCGTTGACGGCCACCCGAAGGTCGCTGCCGCGAAAGTCCATATCGCCGACGATGATCTCGCCGTCTGCGTTCAGCGGCGTAACCTGCAGCACCCGCTCTTTCCGATTGACTGTGATTTCCACGCTCGGATTGACATCCAGCGAAACCGTGGCATCCACGGCATAGTTGATCTGATACCGCAGATAGCCGAGAATGCAGCCTGCCATGATGCACAGACATGCGGCCAGCGCGGCGAAGCGCGCAAAAGTGCGATTTGTCTTTTTTGTCGTTGTCATACATACACTTCCTTTCGATTCCGTGCAGTCGGCAAGCACGGCGGACAAAACATCCGGCGTGGCGTGCGCATAGGCGCTCCGCAGTTTTTTGTTGATTTCATGCTCTGTCATGAATGACACCTCCTGCCTGCAAATACTGTTTCAGTTTTCTGATGGCGCGATTGTATTTTGAGAGAACGGTGGCCAGCGGCATATGCAGAATTGCCGCAATTTCCCGATGCTTGAAGCCGGCTACGGCGTGCAGCGTCACGATTTGCCGTTCTCCGTCGGACAGCCGCTGCATACAGGCCGACAGTACGGTGCGATCCTCGACGGATATACCGGCGGCATCCGCGGATAAAAACGGAAGCTCCTCCGGCATTTCCGTCGTTTTGCGCTGCGCGCGCAGCTGCCCGAGACACAGGTTTTTTGCGATTGTGATCAGCCATGCCATGGGCTTGCGTTGCGAGCGGTACTGCGCGGCGCCGTCCCACACGGCGACATAGCAGTCGTGCAGCACGTCTTCGGCATCGTGTGCGTTCTTCAAAACAGAAAGGGCGAAACCGTAGACGGCGGTTTGCGTGCGGCGATACAGTGCTTCGAGCGCCGCGGTGTCGCCGTTGGCGATCCGCTCGAGCAGCGCGTCCAGCAGCGCATTTTCCGCCTCCTGACGTTCCGTTTTTTCGGAAGAAAAGATCAACATGTCTCACCCCTTTCGTCTTGTAAATGCACGAGAAGCGCATTTTATTGCAGTAAATTCGAAAAAATTGCAAAAAAGGCATACGCTGCAAAAAACGTATGCCTTTGCCCATTCAGTTTGCCGCCGCTTGCTGCTTCTTGCGGAAGGCCTTGCGATAGGCGTCCGGCGAGACGCCGGTGCTCTTCTTGAAGGATGCCGAGAAGTGCTGCGACGAGGAAAAATGCAGCGTGTCCGCGATCTCGGCAATCGTGTCGTAATCCTCCTCCAGCATGGTACGCGCCGCCTGCATCTTGCGGTCGAGAATGTACTGCTTCGGCGTGTAGCCGTATTTTCCGCTGAAAATGCTGATAATGTAGGATTTGTTCAGATAGAAGTGCCGCACGATGTCGTCCAGCGTCATGTCGTAGCTCAGCCCCGAGTCGATGAAGTCCTTGATGCGCTCGGCGGTGCTGACCTCGGCGCGCTGATGCCGGTACAGCTCGTCCCGCGCGGTCAGCAGCATCTGGCAGAGGATGCCCTCGCTGGTGCGGATGCGCTCGGCCGCGTTCTCGGGATTGACGTCCGACAGCGTCTCGCGCAGCTCCTCGAAATAGTGCATCGTGTCCGAGTCGGGCACGACCACCGCGCCGTCGGTGAAGCCGCAGGCATTGACCACGCCGTCCAGCAGACGGCCGCCCGCGTTGATCCAGATCTTGTGATAGGGGTCGTCCTTGTCCGACCAGTAGTTGTGCGAATAGAGGCGGTTGAGAAAGTAGAAATCGCCCGCTTTGACGTCATAGTGACGCCCGCCGCATTCAATATAGCCCTTTCCGCTGATGACATGCTCGAAGACGTAGATGCTTTTTGTGTCGTTCTTCTTGCGCTCGCGGTTGAATGTATAGGCGGGAGAGGGCAGGTTGTCCCCCATGCTCTCGATGAAAAAGAAGTCGTTTTCCGCATAGTTCGGGCCGCCGAGATAGAAAATGCGGCCTGTATTGCGCAGAATCGGTTCCATAGATGCCTCCCGTATTTTTTATACACTATCTGTATTATACAGTGTGCGGACAGGCGTGTCAATCCCCGATTATTCGCACCGCGCAAAAATGTACAGGCGGATTATTTGAACAGATTTGCCGCCCGCCGCTCGAGCGCGGCATAGAGCAGCATCCCGCAGATGTAGGCCGAAATGACCTCGCCCGCGCCGACGGTGAGCATGAAATAGGGGATCGACCCCTCCGCACCGTAGGCAAAGCGCAGGACGAACGGAATGATGAGCGTGTTGGCCAGCACGGTCGGCAGCGGCACGAGCCACTTGCGCCTGCGCAGAAAATACGCGCCGAGCGCGCCGATGAGCGTGGCCAGACTGCCGAAAATGATGTCGGGCAGCGCGCTGCCCGTGAGCAGGTTGGCAAGCAGACAGCCGACAAACAGCCCGGGTACGGCAGCGCCGGTGAAGGCGGGCAGCACACAGAGCGCCTCGGACAGGCGCATCTGGATGACACCCTTGTCCAGACCGACGAGGGCGCACAGCCATGTGAGCGCCACATAGAGTGCGGCGACAAGCGCGCCGCGGCAGAGAAAACGAAGATTGCGATTCATGAAAATTCATCTCCTGGTTTTGTTTTAGGTGAGGAGGGCCTCGAACTCACCGGGAATATTATACGCCTTTTCTGCCCGAAACGCAAGCCCGGGAAGTTGTACGAAAATCGAAAAAATAATTTTGCATTTTTGCATTGGAATGCGGGGCGGGATGTGGTATATTGAATATGAAGAATCAGAAACGGAGGAACGATTATGGGTAATTTCACCAAAAGAAGCGGTATTTACCTGCTGGCGGTTCTGCTGGCTGTCTGCACCCTCTTTTCGTTTGCGCTGATTTGCGGCGCAGCGGAGGACGAGACAATCTATTATTACGTCAATTCCGAGACCGGCGTTGACGCAAACAGCGGCAGAAGCGCAGACGCGGCGGTCAAAACCTTTACCCGTGCCTGCAACCTCGCACGGCGCACGGGCGGTACGATCGTCGTTACGAATGAATATCACTTTCCGAAGACGGTAACCGAGCTTGTGCATGACGAGCCGTTCACCATCACGACGAAGGACGATACAACGGACTACGGCGCACAGGGCGCAAAGCTGGTCTTTGCATCCACGCTCCGCTATGTCCTGAGCGGCGACACCACCTTTAAGAACATCACCATCGACTGCACCTACTCGCTTGTCGTGATCGCCAACTTCAATGCCATCACCTTCGGTGAGGGCGTGACGATCCATACGGCAGCCAATGAGGCGGGCTCGTCGAAGGGCGTTTACGTCATTGGCGGCTACCAGAGCCCGGCCGACACGGCGGACACTACGCTGGACGCCCACATCACGATCAAGAGCGGCGAATTCTATGTCGTCGCGGGCGGCTCGCGCCAAAAGGGTACCGGTCAGAAGGGCGTTGCCTATGACAACACCACCTACATCGACATCGCGGGCGGCAAGATCGACACGCTGCTCGGCGGTCCGCTGTCCAGCCAGATCGGCAAAAACACCGTCATCACGGTGTCCGGCGGCGAGATCAACAAGCTCTGCACCGGCGGCGACGTCACGCGCAGACTGGAGGGCAATGCCGAGGTCACGCTCACGGGCGGCACGATTCAGAATCTTGACATCAACAATGTCGTCGGTGCGGCCACCGTCACCATCGCGGGCGCCAAGATCGTTTCGGGCGGCGTCCGGTATGAGAACGATACCATCGCCACGATGGCAAAGAAGGCAAATCTGAAGAAGACGCTGGTCTATGACGGCCATTACTATACGCCGGACGAGATCGCAGTGCTCGGCGCATCCTTTGACGTTGTCGAGAACAAGACGAGTGTCTATGCATCGGCAAACGGCACCGGCGACGGCATGAGCGAGCGCACGGCGGCATCCTTTGCGGACGCCTTTGCCGTCGCGGCAAAGACCGGCGGCAACATCGTCATCTGCGATTCTATCACGCTGGACAACTTCACCGAGCCTGCGCACAGCGCAGCGGTTACGCTGAAGAGCAGCGGCAACGCGAAGCTGACGATCACCGGCGCATATACCCTCGCGGGTGAGACCGCATTTGACGCGGTCCGCGTCGAGGCGGGCGGCGCCGTGCTGAATGCGGCAAACGGCAAGCTCATCGTTACGGCGGCGGCCGACATCGGCGGCAAGCCGGATGTGGTCGGCGCGGCTGACCTTTATGCGGGCGCATTCGGCAAGGTCACGGCCACCGGCGACCTCACGCTGCTTGTGGCGGGCGCATCGGTCGATACCGTCACCGGCGGTTCGTCCATCGCACGCATCGAGATTGCAAGCGGCAGGATCGGCACGGTCAAGACCACCGATGCAAAGCTGGACGGCTTCGTCCTGACCATGACCGACGGCGAGATCGGCAAGGTCGTTCTGAACAATGTTGCAAAGCGCCTGGAGCTTGTCCTCTACGGCGGCAAGATCGGCGCATTTGAGGTCGCGGGCGAGAACGTCCGCGGCAGCCTGACGCTGGACGAGACGAAGGTAGACGCCGGCATTCTCGGCAGCGCGGCATCCCTCTTTACGATCGGCGGCGAAAAGGTCTGCTATCTGAAGGACGGCGGCACGGGCAGCGGTTCGAGCGCGGCAACGGCCTGCGGCAGCATCACAGAGGCTTACGAGTCGCTGAAAAACGGCGGTATCCTTGTCATCAGCGGCGAGTATACGCTGGATACGGCGCTCTCCGGACTGTATCACACCAAGAAAATCACCGTCACCTCGGTTTATGACGGCGTGGACTACAGAAAGAGCGGCGCAAAGCTCGTGCTGAAGGCCAACTACTACTGCGGCGGCGAGACCTTGTTTGAAAACCTCAGGATCGAGACGCAGAAGGCGTATGTCGGGTTCTACTGCATGCTGAATACCGTCGTCTTCGGCGACGGGCTGGAATGCACCACGGGCGGCGCAGTCGCCACGGTGGCCAGCATCATGGGCGGCACCAACACCGGCGTTATGCCGACCGATGCGGAGAAGGCGCACGGCGCCGATCTCACCATCAAGAGCGGCACATGGCAGCGTGTACGCGGCGGTTCGTCGGGTACGGGTTACAGCGAGTTTGACACCAAACTCAAGATTGAGGGCGGCACATTCAAGGAAAAGCTCGTGCTTGCCTCCGCAGGCGACCACAAGGGCAGAATCGACGCTGTGATTGACGGCGGCGAGTTCCTTGCCGGTGTCTATGCATTTGACATTACGGCGGAAGGGCAGGCTGTCAGCGGTGACGTTGCGCTCACGCTGAACGGCGGCAAGTACAACACCGCGATCGCCGTGGCGACCAATCCCACGCTCGGCAGCTACGCGGGCAGCTACAATGTCCGCGTCACGGACGGCAACTTCTCGCACCTGACGGCGTTCACCGGTACGGCGGTGCTTGCAAACTCGACGATGACGAGCGCGCTCTCCACCGGCAGCCATGTGGACCTCAATGCGGAAGTCACCGGCACGATGAGCTTCCAGAATCCGATCCGTTCCAACGGCGCAGACCCGTGGCTGTTCTTCCATGACGGCTTCTACTACTACATTGCAACCGCAGGCACCAGACTGGCCATCTACAAGGCGGCCAACATCGGCGACCTTGCCACCACCCCCGGCACGGTGATCTACACCCCCGAGGCGGGCAAGGAGTGGTCGAAGAACCTTTGGTCGCCCGAGATCCACTACTTCAGCGCAGCGGATGTCGGCGAGGCGGACGCAGGCTGGTACTGCTTCCTCGGCAGTGACAGCGGCGACGGCAAGGAGACGGGCGGCGGCTTCGGCGGCCAGCGCGCGTATGTCATCAAGTGCCTGGACGGCGACAATCTGCTCGGCCGCTGGGGCAATCCTCTGACCGGCGAGCCGAATGTCCCGCAGAAGATCGAGTTCCCGGACAGCGACTTCAACGTGAATGAGCTGTGTGGCGGCTGCTCGGTCATCAATATCAATAACCAGAAGTACATCATGTTCATCAGCGAAGTCGGTCGCGAGACCAGCGGCACGGAGAACGTCAACTTCTATCAGACCATCAACATCGCCAAGTTCGACAAGCCGTGGCGCATCAGCGGTGAGCCGCAGGTGATCTGCCGCCCGGACTACGACTGGGAGAAGGTCGGCTCCGAGGATAAGGTTCACCCGCAGGTCGTCGAAGGCTCGACGGCAGTCTACGGCAAGGACGGCTCGATCTTCATCATCTATTCGGGCAGCGGCTACTGGACGAAGTCCTACCAGCTCGGCCAGCTGAAGTACATCGGCGGCGACCCGCTCTTGATGAGCAGCTGGGAGAAGAGCCCCACCTCGATCTTCGCACAGTCCGCGCAGCTCTCGGGCTGCGGCCACGCCTCCTATGTGACCGACACCGACGGACAGGGCTGGATCTGCTACCATGCTTACAAGAGCAATAACACCGCAGCCGGCAGATTTGCCTTTGTGGAGCCCTACACGGCGACGAAGGACGGCGTTGTCATCGGCAAGGGGACAAAGCAGCCTGCCGACATCAACACCACCTATACCGTCAACCTCAATCCCCTGCCGCTCGGCAAGAAGATCAGCGGCTTCGGCACGGTCGGCGGCGACAAGGTCGGCTTTGCGTACAAGCGCATCTATGACGACCGCTTCACCGATGTGACGGCGAACGCATGGTTCTATGCTTACGTTCGCGATGCATACCGTGTGGCGCTGGCCAACGGTACGAGTGCGGCGAAGTTCTCGCCCGACGGCAGCTTCACGGTGGCACAGGCGATCACGGCGGCGGCCAACATCCACACGGCGTACACCGGCAAGACGGTGGATACCGCGGGGGCGAAGAACTGGTACGATCCTTATGTCAGCTACTGCGTCGCAAACGGCATCATCAAGGCGGATCAGTTTAAGGACTACAATGCGTCGATCACGCGCGGCGATATGGCGATCGTCTTTGCAAACATTCTGCCCGACAGCGAGTATGCGGCGGTCCGCAGTGGCTCGAACCCCGATGTGACGAGCGACCTCGCCTGCTACGCGGCGGTGCAGAAGCTGTATAACGCGGGTATCGTCGGCGGCGACGCCGGAACGGGCAAGTACCGCCCGAACGACGGTATCAAGCGCTCCGAGGCGTGCGTCATCTTTACCCGCATCGCTATCGCGGAAATGCGCGCAAAGTAAAAACAATGCAAAAAAGCACACGGCTCCGCCGTGTGCTTTTTTGCATGGTTGCCCGCGCCAATCTATGCCTTCCCCGGTGGGGAAGTGTGGCACGGAACGCATTGCGTTCCTAATGAGTTTCCCTTGCGGGAAACATCACGCGCGACGGATGAGGGCATGCAGGCAGCCGGCACAGCATGGTGCGATATTTTGCTTTGTACAATCCCTCATCAGTCGCTACGCTCGGGATGTTTTTCGGTTTCGCTCGCGAAATCGTCGGTGTTTAGCCGACGAAGAAAAACTCCGCGAGACGCAATGCGTCTCGTACAGCTCTCCCCCAAGGGAAGCCTTAAAACTTTTGCAGGGCCAGACGCCCGGGGCGGTTCGTATCGTGCCGTAGCAAAAACGGGCGCCGAGGGCTGTTTTTATAATCATTCTCCCTTGACAGCGGCAAGTGCCTGTGCTATAATCTCCCTGTTATTCCAATCCGAAAGGGGCTGTTCATGATGAAAAACATCGCAATCCGTTCGACCAACCGACAAACGAAAATCAAGGAGAAATTACATGAACAGCATTCAACTGAAACAGATTGACGAAAACAACTTTATCGACGCATTCAACCTGAAGCTCGGCGACGGGCAGGACGCCTTTGTCTCGCACCCGATCCGCAGCCTGGCGCAGGCGTATGTCTACCGCACGCAGTGTACGCCGTTCGGCATCTATGCGGACGGCCGCATGGTCGGCTACGTCATGGTCATCTACGACTACGACGAAGAAGTCTACAACATCTGGCATATGATGATCGACCGCGCCGAGCAGGGCAAGGGCTGCGGCAGAGCCGCCTTCGCCGCCGTGCTCGACTACATCCGGACAAAGCCGTTTGGCAAGTCGGATCGCATTCTGCTGACCTGCAACCGGGAAAATCCCACAGCCCTCGGCCTGTATGCGTCCTTCGGCTTCCGCCCGACCGGGAACGGGGACGAGGACGAGATCGAACTCGGCTATACACTCGAAACAAAGTAAAAAAGCAAGGCATCCGCCGCGGCGGATGCCTTGCTTTTGTTTAGTCCCGGTTTGACTTGACGGAAAACTCCAGTGTGTTGAGCTTGTCGAGCGGGATGTAGTCGGAGAAGGAGCGGTACATCAGATAGATATTCGCCGTATCGGTCATGCTGTGCATGGCGCCGATGCCTTGGTCCTTTCCGTTGACGAAAAACACGGCGTTGCTGTAATCGAAAGCCGCGTCCGCGCTGTAGTAGACCGAAAGACCGCAGGAGGAGATCTTGATGCGCTGCACCTTCGCGTCGGCGGGCGCGGTCATCTCGGTGACCTTGCCGTCCTTGACCGTGATACGGAAGGAATCTCCGACCTTCAGGTCCGCGATGTTCGGCGTGCATTCGTAGTACGGGAGCAGCGGCTGACCGGTCGCGCGGTCGATGGGGCAGATGAGCGTGCCGACGGTGTAGAGGATATAGCGGTAGCAGGGCGAGACGGTCGTCTCGTCAAAGTCGATGCCGAGCAGTTCAACTTCGTTGCCGCTTCGTATCTCTGCATAGTGGAACAAGGATGCATCATAGGCGCCGGTCAGGGGTGCGCCGAAGACGGTCGCGGCAGGCGTGATCGTTCGGTCGGTGTTCTCGATGCTGATGAACTCATAGCCGTTTGACCAGACAAGCGCCTTGTCGAGGCTGTCGCGTGCCAGCGAAAGGTGCGTCAGCACCTCGTCCAGGGTCAACTCGCGGTCTGCCGCCACATCATAGTAGTAGAAGCAGCGGTTCCTGCTCGGCTCGGAATATTGATACCCGGTATATTCATAGACATTGACGGCGAGAATGCCGTCCGCGCCCGAGGCCGAGTAGGTGACGGTGTAAAGGCTGCGCCCCTCCTTGCCTGCGGCAAGCGCGTCCAGCTTTTCCTGTTGGGCGGCAAGCATCTTGGCGTTCAGCGCCTCGGCGCCCGGCTTCGTGCTGTCGATCTTCGGGACGGTCAACGAATGCAGGAAGTCGAAATCGCCGCCGCTGAACATGTCAACGGCCTTTTTTGTGTAGACCGTGCCGTCCTTCACCTCGGGCAGCGCTGCGGGCGCGGTGGTTTCGGGCGGGGTCGTCTCGGTTGTCACGGTCGTCTGCGAGGTCGCCTCTGTCTGTGTCGTCAGAGAGGCAGGCGGCGCGGTGTCGGTCGTCTGCTTGCCGCCGGGATTGTTCTCGCCGCAGGCGGCAAGCGCCGCGGCAAGAGCGGCGGCGGTCAGCAGAGCCAGCAGTTTTCTGTTCATGTTCTCCCTCCTTGTCAAAAGTCCTCAACCTGTATATCGTCAATTCTTCGGGTTGGTTTCATTATAACATGGATAAAAACCGATTGTCAACGAAATTCCAAAAAAAGGCAGAACAATGCCTGCAGAAACCGCCGCATCTTATGCGCGCTGCTTCACCGGGCGCAGCTCGACCGTCTCGCAGAGATGCAGTCCGAACCGCGCGGCATAGGCGCGCCCGGCTGCCTCGGTGGCGGCATCCGAGAGCGCGGCGGCGTCGTGCGCGTCCCGCCCGAGGATGGCGTCGCAGCCTTCCGCCGCGGCAATCTCCCAGAAGCGGTCATAGGGGTAGGCGCGGCGGTCGCGCAGGCCGCGCAGGGCAAGGGATACGGCAAAGCCGCCTTTGCCGCCGTGCTCGACTACATCCGAACCAAACCGTTCGGCAAGTCGGGGTGCATTCTGCTGACCTGCAACCGGGAAAATCCGGCCGCGCTCGGCTTGTACAAATCCTTTGGCTTCTGCCCGACCGGGAATGAGGACGAGGACGAAATCGAACTTGGCTGCACGCTCAAAGAAAAGTAAAAACAAAAAACAAGGCATCCGCTGCGGCGGATGCCTTGTTTTTTGTTTGCATCAGTCAAGGTTGGTCTTGAGGACGAATTCAATCGTTGTGAGCTTGTCGAGCGGGATGTAATCCGCCATGAAGCGGTAGTTGCTGAAAACATCCTCTGCATCGATACCGCCGCTGTTTGAGCCCCAGTTGACGCTTTCGCCGTTCACACGGAAATCGGTGTTGTCCATGCTGTAGGTCGCGTCCTTTCCGTAGAGCACGGTGACGCCGTCCGAGGCGATGGTGACGCGCTGCACCTGCAGCGCGGCGGGAACGACCGCCTCGGTCACCTTGCCGTCCTTGATGGTGATGCGGAAGGCGTCGCCGACTTGCAGGTCGGCGGCATCTATGGTGCATTCGTAATACGGATGCATCGGCTGTCCGCTTGCGCGGTCAATGGGGCAGGAAACCGTGCCGACGGTGTAGATTGAATAGCGGTAGCAGGGCGAGACGGTCGTCTCGTCAAAGTCGATGCCGAGCAGCTCGGCTTTGTTGCCGTTCTGCATCTCTGCATAGCGGAACACGGATGTATCATAGACGCCGGTCAGGGGTGCGCCGAAGACGCTCTCTGCAAGTGTGCGCGTGAGGTCGGAATTTTCAACGCTGATCGCGGCGTATTCGCTCGACCAGGCAAACGCACGGTTCAGGCTCTCTTTTGTCATGGCGAGCTTGGAAAGCGTCTCATCCAGTGTCAGCTCGCGATCCTCTGCCGCATCGTAGTAGTAGAAACGGCGGGACGAGTAGCTCTCGGAATACTGCCAGCCGGTGAATTCATAGACATTGACGGCAAGAATGCCGTCCGCACCCGAGACCGAGTAGGTGACGGTGTAGAGGTCGTTTTTCTCCTTGCCGGCGGCAAGCGCGTCCAGTTTCTCCTGCTGGTCGGCAAGTATCTTGGCGTTCAGCGCCTCGGCGCCCGGCTTCGTGCTGTCGATCTTCGGGACGGTCAACGAATGCGTAAAGCCGAAATCGCCGCCGCTGTACATGTCAACGGCCTTTTTCGTGTAGACCGTGCCGTCCTTCACCTCGGGCAGCGCTGCGGGCGCGGTGGTTTCGGGCGGGGTGGTCTCGGTCGTCTCGGTTGTCTGCGAGGCCGCCTCCGTCTGCGTCGTCAGCGAAGTCGGCAGGTCGGTCGCGGGCGCGTCCGAATGGTTCGGCTTGCCCTCCCCGCAGGCGGCAAGCGCCGCTGCAAGGGCGGCGGCGGTCAGCACAGTCATCAGTTTTTTGTTCATGTCATTCCTCCGAAAGCAAATGGCTTTTCACCCTGTATATCGTCAATTCTTCGGGTTGGTTTCAGTGTAGCATAAGAAGCCTGCACTGTCAATCGAATACCAAAAAAAGGTTAAACCGTTCGGTTCAACCTTTTCGGCTGCGGGTAAAGTTCGATTGCAGAACAGCGCTTGAGAGATTGTACAAACCATGGCTCCCTCTGACGAGGGAGCTGTCGGCGCAGCCGACTGAGGGAGAGATAACGAGCAGTAACATTTGCTCGATATCCTCTATTTTGCGGTATCTCTCCCTCCGTCACGGCGTTGCCGTGCCACCTCCCCCGTCAGGGGGAGGCTTGGTCCGCATGCTTTTTGTGTGCATTCTGATAAACCTCCGCTTACAGATATGCCCGCACATCGGTGACCAGCTGCTGCTCCAGGTCAATCAGCCGCCCCGCGATGGCCTTCGACTGCTCGTCCGCCGCCTTGTACTGGTTCAGATAGCGGCTGAGCGACTTGACCCCCATGTTGCAGCCGTCGGTCATCAGGTCGGCAACCGTCTTGTCCGAGCAGTCGGCGGCGAGTTTCATGTTCGTCTTGAAATAGGACATGCCCTTTGCCATCGCGCTCGGCGCTTTGCCGTCGTCGTGGTAGCTGTCGAGCAGGGCGCGAATCTCGTGCCCCAGCTTGTCGTGCGCATTGCGGCAGGCGACAAGCTCGCGGCGTAGCTCCGAGCCTTTCACGCTGTCCAAAACCTCGTCTATGGAGGAGACGCCCATCTGCACCCCGGCGTCGCATTCGCGCAGCAGCTTTATCGTATCGCTTTCAATCATCCAAAAATCCCTCGCTTTCCTATGCGGCAGTATGCCCGCAAGCGAGGGATTTTATGCGATTGTGCTATTTCACCGGGCGCAGCTCGACCGTCTCGCAGAGACGCAGCCCGAACCGCGCGGCATAGGCGCGCCCGGCTGCCTCGGTGGCGGCATCCGAGAGCGCGGCGGCGTCGTGTGCGTCCCGCCCGAGGATGGCGTCGCAGCCTTCCGCCGCGGCAATCTCCCAAAAGCGGTCGTAAGGGTAGGCGCGTCGGTCGCGCAGACCGAGCAGGTTGATCTCGAGCGGCATGCCGCAGGTCTTGGCCGCGCGGCAGAGGCGGGTCATCTCCGCTTCGTAAAAGGCGTCGTCTCCGCGGTAAAACGCGAGGTCGGGGTGCGCCATGTAGGTGAACAGCCCGGTCTCCATGCCCGCGATGGCTTGGTTGACATAGCGCGTCAGCATGTCGCGGTCATCGGTCATGCTGTAGACATAGACGCCGTCGTACTCGTTGTTCGTGTAGTGCTGTCCGAGGATCAGATAGTCGCAATCAAAGCGGCGGATGTTTGCAAGCATCGCGGCAAATTCGGCCGGGTAATACTCCGCCTCGTAGCCGATGAAGATGCGGATGCGGTCGGCGTACGCGCCGCGCAGCGCCTCGATTTCGCTTACATATCGTTCGGTGTCGGCGACGGCGATGCGGAAGCCGGAGGGATGCCCGTTTGCAAACGGGTAGGGCACATGATCCGAGAAGCCGAGCAGCTTTGTCCCGCCCGCTATAGCGCTCTCCACATAGTCGCGCGGGGTGTCAACGGCGTGGTTGGAAAGGTAGGTGTGCGTGTGATAGTTTGCGTACATTTGTGCTCCTTATTTCGCCGCCGCGCGCACAAAGGCGGCGAGCAGCGCGCGGCTGTCCGCGTCGGTCTTGTAGGAAAACTCGGGGTGCCACTGCACCGCCATGCAGAAGTGCTTGCCCGGCAGGTAGGCCGCCTCGACCAGTCCGTCGTCGGCGAGCGCCATCGGGCGCAGGGCGGGCGCAAGCGTCTTCACCGCCTGGTGGTGATAGCTGTTGACGCCGAGGCGCATTGTGCCGAGCAGGGCGGCAAGCGGCGTGTCGGCAAGAATCGTCACCTCATGCACGGCGCGGTCGTAGGGCGGGGTCATGTGGTGATCCACCGCGCTTTCGCGCTCGGTGGGCAGATCCTGATACAGCGTGCCGCCGAGGCAGACGTTCAGCAGCTGGATGCCGCGGCAGATGCCGAAGACCGGCTTGTCCGCGTCGAGCGCGAGACGGAGCAGCTTCGGCTCCATCGCGTCGCGCGCGGGGCAGGTCTCGCCGCAGACCGGGGACTTTGCCGCGCCGTAGAGTGCGGGATCGACGTCGTGGCCGCCGGTCAGCAGAAAGCCGTCGAGTGTGCCGACGAGTTCTGCGAGAATGCCGTCGTCCGCCGTCATCGGCAGCATCACGGGGATGCCGCCCGCAGCCTCGATGCCCGTCATGTAGCCGGGGAGCATCCAGAAAGATTCTTTTTCACTGTCGTAAAGCGGTACGACGCCGATTAACGGTTTTTTCATGCGTTTGCCTCCGAAAAAGCAGAATGACGCCTTCGCAAAAACGAAGGCGTCATTGCCTGTATTTTTATTATAAGATGATTTTTGACTTTCGTCAAGCCTAAAATACAAGCTGCACCAGCAGCATGTAGACGGCGGTGCCGCCCGCGATGGAAACCAGCATGTTCCCCCGGGAGAGGTGCAGCGCGGCGGTCGCCGCAATGGCGATAAGTTCCGGCAGACCGTGCGTGCCGGTGAGGAAAGAAACATTTTTCAGGCAGTAGATCACCAGCATGCCGAAAACGGCGGCGGGCAGCACGCGCCCGAGATACTGCACATAGGCGGGCGTCTTCCGCTTCTCGGAAAAGAGCAGAAACGGCAGAAAGCGCGTTGCCATCGTGCCGAGCGCGCAGATGGCAATGGTGATGATCTGCTCGGTCAGGGTCATGGTCATTTCGTCTCTCTCCTTTCAAGGGCGGGGCGCAGCGCCGTCAATACAAGCAGGATGCAGACCATCGTCGGCAGCATGAAGTTTTCCGCGCCGAAGAGCGCAAGGCAGAGTGCCGAGATACCGAGCCCGAGCAGTGCGGAGATGTGCTGCTTCTCCTTTTTCCATTCATCGAGGAAGATCACGACGAACATCGCGGTCATCACAAAGTCGAGTCCCTCGGTGTTGAACGGGATCACATCGCCGACGATGCCGCCGAGCATGGCGCTGAGCACCCAGTAGCTCTGGTTGAGCAGCGTGACGAAGAACATAAACCGGCCGCGGTCCACGTCCGGCGGAATTTCGGCCGAATAGTTGATCGAAAAGGTTTCGTCACACATGCCGAAGATGAGGTACGGCTTCTTTTTGCCCGTTCCCTTGAATTTTTCCAGCATGGCCACGCCGTAAAACAGGTGGCGCGCCTGGATCATCAGCGAGGCGAGCAGGGCGGAGAGGGGGGCAAACGGACCGAGCAGCATTTCGGCGGCGACAAATTCGAGCGAGCCGCCGTAGATGCATAGCGCCATCAGCGTCGGGTACAGGAAAGAAAAGCCGAGCGCGCTCATATATAAGCCGTAGGCAAAGCCGAGAAAGGCAAAGCCCGCGAGGATCGGCAGCGTGTGCGGGAACGCCGCGCCGAGCGCGCGCAGCGCGGGACGCTGCGGCCTGGAATCCGGCATGAAAAACCCTCCTTGACCATAGGTTTATGGTATAGGTATAGCACGCTTTTGCGTCGCCGTCAACCGCCGCGCGCACAAATCGTGAAATCGACGGAAAATGCGAAAATCCATGCCGCCGCGCTTATCAAAAGTGACAAGTCTGTCACAAAACCGACACCGAAACTTGACGCTGCATACATTGACTTTCGACAAGATTTCGACTATAATAGCATAATAGAACAATTTGCGCCGCGGACGGCGCTTTGGCGAAAGGCGGGGGTAGAGACATGGCGGACAGGCTCGGAGAAAAGACGGAAACGGCGCGCCGCGCGCTCGGTATCGACGTCGGTTCGACGACGGTCAAGGTCGTCCTCACCGAGGGGGATCGCCTGCTGTATTCGCGCTATGAGCGGCATCTTTCGCAGGTGCGGCAGAAGACGCTGGAGATGCTTGCGGAGGCGGCGGAGCTGCTGCGCGAGGCACCGTTTGCTGTCGCCGTTTCCGGCTCGGCCGGGCTGGGGCTTTCCGAGGCGGCGGAGCTGCCCTTCGTGCAGGAGGTCTACGCGACGGGCGAGTTTGTCAAGAAGTTTGCCCCGGATACGAGCGCGGTCATCGAGCTCGGCGGCGAGGATGCAAAGGTCATCTTCCTTGCCGGCGGCATGGATGAGCGCATGAACGGCAGTTGCGCGGGCGGCACGGGCGCTTTCATCGACCAGATGGCGGTGCTGCTCGACATGAGCGTGGACGAGATGGACGCGGCGAGCCTTGAGGCCACGCAGATCTACCCGATCGCGTCGCGCTGCGGCGTGTTTGCCAAGACCGACGTGCAGCCGCTCCTGAATCAGGGCGCGGCCAAGGCGGACGTGGCCGCCAGCATCTATCAGGCGGTGGTCAACCAGACCATCACGGGGCTTGCGCAGGGGCGGCGCATCACGGGCAAGGTCATGTTTCTCGGCGGCCCGTTGCACTATTGCAAAGGACTTGTCAGGCGCTTCCGCGAGACGTTGCACCTCGATGAAAAGACCGGCATCCTGCCCGAATACGCGCTTTATGCCGTCGCGCTCGGTACGGCAATGTATGCGGCGCACGGTGCGGCGACCGACTATGACACGCTGGTCAAGAGCCTCACCGACTGCGCCGCAAAGCTGAGCGGCACGCAGAACCGCCTGCCGCCGCTGTTCGCGGATGAGCAGGCGTTGGCCGACTTCCGCACACGTCATGCGGCGGCGACGGTCGGACAGGCGGATATCGAACGCTACCGCGGCCGTGCCTGGCTCGGCATCGACTGCGGCAGCACCACGACCAAGCTGGTGCTGATCTCCGAAAGCAAGGAGATTCTCTATACCTATTATAATTCCAATCGCGGCAACCCCGTCTCGCTCGTGCGGGAGGAGCTGCTCGCCATCCGCCGCGCCTGCGGCGACCGCATCACGATTGCGGGCTGCGTGGTCACCGGCTACGGCGAGGAACTCATCAAGCACGCCTTCCACGCCGACGCGGGGCTGGTCGAGACGCTGGCGCACTACACGGCGGCCAAGCATTTCCGACCCGACGTGGATTTCATCCTCGACATCGGCGGACAGGACATCAAGTGCTTCAAGATTAAAAACGGCGCGATCGACTCGATCATGCTCAACGAGGCCTGCTCATCCGGGTGCGGCTCGTTCATCGAGACCTTTGCCCGCTCCATGGGCTACAGCGTGGAGAACTTCGCCCGCGAGGGGCTGAAGAGCCGCGCACCGGTCAATCTCGGCTCGCGCTGCACCGTCTTCATGAACTCGGCGGTCAAGCAGTCGCAGAAGGACGGCGCGACGGTCGCCGATATTTCGGCGGGACTGTCGGTCAGCGTCGTCAAGAACGCCATCTACAAGGTCATCCGCGCAAACTCCGCGCGCGACCTCGGCGCGTCCATCGTGGTGCAGGGCGGCACGTTCCTCAACGACGCGGTGCTCCGCGCCTTTGAAAACGAGCTCGGCGCCCATGTCGTGCGCCCCTCGATCGCGGGCGTGATGGGCGCTTACGGCGCGGCGCTCTATGCGATGCGCTTTGAAAAAAGCACGCTGCCGGATGCGGATGCGCTCGAGCACTTCACGCATACGTCGAAGACCGCGGTCTGCGGCGGCTGTCAGAACCATTGCCGCCTGACGATCAACAGCTTCGGCGACGGCGAGAAATTCATCTCGGGCAACCAGTGCCAGCGCGGACTCGGCATCGGCAAGGCCGACGACACGCCGAACCTCTTTGCGTGGAAGCGCGAGCGGCTCGCGGGGCTGCCCGCGACGCCCGGCAGCCGCGGCAGGCTCGGCCTGCCCCTTGCGCTCGGGATGTACGAGCTTGCGCCGCTGTGGCACGCGCTTTTCACCTCGCTCGGCTTTGAGGTGGTCATGTCGGGTCTCTCCACACGCAAGACCTACGAGGCGGGGCAGTTCTCGATCCCGTCCGACACCGCCTGCTATCCGGCGAAGATCATGCACGGCCACATCGAAGAATTGCTTGCGGCGGGCGTCGATACGATCTTCTACCCCTGCCTGACCTATAACGTGGACGAAAAAGCGGGCGACAATCACTACAACTGCCCCATCGTCGCCTACTACGCCGAGCTGCTCCATGCCAACATGGACGACCTTGCGCGTGCAAACTTCCTTTACCCCTATCTCGACATCCACTCCCGCGCGGCGCTCGTGCGCACGCTGACCCCGGCGCTGCAAAAGCTCGATCCGACCATCCGGCGCAGCGAGGTGCGCCGCGCCGCCGCACGCGGCTTTGCCGCCTACGCGGACTACCGCGCCGAGGTGCGCGCGAAGGGCGATGAAGCGATTCGCCGGGCGCGGGCAGAAGGCAAGCGCGTGATGATCCTCGCGGGCAGACCCTACCATGTCGATCCCGAGATCTCGCACGGCATCGACCGTCTCGCCGCTTCGCTCGGCTTTGCGGTCGTGACCGAGGACAGCGTGTGCGACCGTGTGCCCGTGCAGAGGACGCACGTGCTCGATCAGTGGACCTTCCATGCGCGGCTCTACCGTGCGGCACAGTTTGCGGTGCAGAACGACGACGTCGAATTTGTGCAGCTGGTTTCGTTCGGCTGCGGCGTGGACGCCATCACCACCGACGAGCTGCGCGAGATCCTCGACGCGGGCGGAAAGCTCTATACACAAATCAAGATTGACGAGATCACCAACCTCGGCGCGGTGCGCATCCGTCTGCGCAGCCTGATCGGCGCGCTGGACGAGAGAAAGGAGCGGTGACATGCAGGCACAGTCCTACATCCCCTTTACAAAGGAGATGAAAAAAGAATACACCATCCTGATGCCCACCATGCTGCCGCGGCATTTTGAGCTCATCGGCAGCGTCCTCGGCACATACGGATACAAAATGGAGCTGCTCAAAACCGCGGGGCAGAAGGTGGTGGACGCGGGGCTCCGCTATGTCCACAACGATGCCTGCTATCCGGCCGTGCTGGTCATCGGGCAGTTTCTCGAGGCCATCACCTCGGGGCGCTACGATCCGCACAAGGTTGCGCTGATCCTGTTTCAGACCGGCGGCGGCTGCCGCGCGTCCAACTACATATCCCTGCTGCGCAAGGCGCTGGCCCGCGCCGGCTACGACTATGTGCCGGTCATCTCGTTCAGCCTCGCGGGGCTGGAGCATCACCCCGGCTTCACGCTCGGCATATCCGAGTATCACGGCATGGCCTATGCCGTCTTGTACGGCGATCTCCTGCTCACGCTGGTCAATCAGACCAAGCCCTACGAGCTGCATCCGGGCGACGCGGAGGCGCTGGCCGAGCGCTGGACCGCGCGGCTGGGGCGCGAGCTCGGTGCGGGGCGGCACATCCGCTACGGCGAGGTGCAGAAGACCTATCGCGCCGTCGTCGCGGACTTCGCCGCCATTCCGAAGCGCGAAAAAGAGACCGTCAGGGTCGGCATCGTCGGCGAAATCTTCGTCAAGTATTCGCCGCTCGGCAACAACAACCTCGAGCAGTTTCTCGTGGACGAGGGCGCGGAGGTCGTCACGCCCGGCTTGCTTGATTTCTGCCTCTACTGCGTCTACAATCAGATCATGGATCACAGACTGTACGGCAGCAAGCGCTTCCTATACCCCTTGACAAAGCTGGCATATGATTTTCTCTGCAAAAAGAAGCGCGAGATGAATGCGGCGATCGAGGCGGGCTGCTATCGGCCGATGACGCCCTTCGAGGAAGTGCCCGCCTACGCCGACGGCTACATCGGCTGCGGCACGAAGATGGGCGAGGGCTGGCTGCTCACCGCCGAGATGCTGGAGCTTTCGGCGAGCGGCGTGAAGAACATCGTCTGCACCCAGCCGTTCGGCTGCCTGCCGAATCACATCTGCGGCAAGGGCATGATGAAGCCGATCAAGGAGCGCAACCCCGACGTCAACGTTGTGGCCATTGACTACGACCCCGGCGCCACCCGCGTCAATCAGGAGAACCGACTGAAGCTGATGCTTGCCAATGCACGAGACAAACTGCACGAAACGGTGTAAAGCAGACCGGTCGATAGCCTTCCCCGCTTTGGAAGGTGTCGCCGAATGGCGACGGATGAGGGCATGCAGGCAGTCGGCACGGCATAGTGCGATGTTTGGCTTTCATCAATCCCTCATCAGGCGCTACGCGCCAGCTTCCCCCAAGGGAAGCCTGAAAGATGCACAGCGTCATCGAGCCTTCCCACATGGGAAGGCTCTTTTGTACGAAAAATGCCTGAAAAAGATCGAGGATTTGACAAAAAACTATAGCAATCTGCGCAAATATCATGTATAATTAGCTTAGTAATTCAGGCGAAAGCGCCACTTGAAAGGAAACACCTATGAAAATCTCACGGATCGCAGAACTTCTCCATGCCGAGGTCGTCAGCGGCGTTGACCTCTTGGACAATGATGTGCATTCCGCCTGCGGCAGTGACATGATGAGCGACGTGCTGGCGTTTGTCAAGGATCAGGCGGTGCTGCTCACGGGGCTTGTCAACCCGCAGGTCATCCGCACGGCGGAGATGATGGACATGCGCTGCGTCGTTTTTGTGCGCGGCAAGAAGCCGACCTTTGACATCATCGACCTCGCCGAGGAATGCGGCATCGCCATTTTGACCACGGACGAGCGGATGTATGCGGCGTGCGGCAAGCTGTATGCCGCAGGGCTGACGGGAGGGAGCGTGCTTCCGAAGTGAGTGAACCGCTGAAGCTGCACTATGATGTATCGGGCGGCGACTTCACCTCGGCGGGCAAGGCCTCCGTGCAGGCGAAAAAGGCACTGCGCCAGCTCGGCTTTGACCCTGATGTGATCCGCCGCGTTGCCATCGCCATGTATGAGGGCGAGATCAATATGGTCATCCACGCAAACGGCGGCAGCGCCGATCTTATCGTCAACCCGGATTCGGTGGACATCATTCTGGCCGATACCGGCCCCGGCATCCCCAACGTGGAGCTGGCGATGAAAGAAGGATACTCCACCGCGCCCGACAACATCCGTTCCCTCGGGTTCGGCGCGGGCATGGGGCTGCCGAACATGAAGCGCTACAGTGACGAGATGCACATCGACACCGAGGTCGGACGCGGCACGACGGTCACCATGCGCGTATCGGTCAAATAAGATGAAAGGAACAGGGACGCATCACGCGCCTGCGGCAGGCCTGCCGCAGCCGCTTTGCGTCCCGACTTGCCATGACGGAACACGGTTACAACCATTCGGTCACGCTGGACCTCGACAAATGCAAGGGCTGCACAAACTGCCTCAAACGCTGTCCTACCGAGGCGATCCGCATCCGCAACGGCCATGCCGTCATTCGCGCGGAGCGCTGCATCGACTGCGGCGAGTGTATCCGGCTCTGTCCGTATCAGGCCAAGAAGGCGGTCTGTGACAGCCTTGCCGATTTTAAGGATTACAAATGGAAAATCGCACTGCCCGCACCTGCGCTGTACGGACAGTTTGACAATCTCGACGATCTGGATTACATCGTGTCCGGACTGCTCGAATGCGGCTTCGACGATGTGTTTGAGGTGGCGCGCGCAGCGGAGCTGGTCTCGGCGTATACGCGCGAATATCTGCACCGGGAGGACATTCCGAAGCCGGTCATCAGCTCGGCCTGCCCCGTGGTCGTCCGCCTCATCAGTGTGCGCTTTCCCTATCTGCTCGACAATGTGCTGCCGATTTTAGCGCCGGTGGAGCTTGCCGCGCGCATGGCAAAGCATGAGGCGATGCGGAAGCATCCGGAGCTTCGCGAGGCGGACATCTGCACGCTCTTTATCTCGCCCTGTCCGGCCAAGGTCAGCTATCGGCGCAATCCGCTCGGCACGGCCGAGAGCGCGCTCGACGGTGTGCTGGGAATCAACGAGATCTACTTCAAGCTCGTGAACGCGATGAAGGATATCCGCGAGCCGAAGCGCGCGTCCGAGACCGGGCTGATCGGCCTGAGCTGGGCGGGCACGGGCGGCGAGAGCGCCGCGCTGCTCAACGACAAGTACCTTGCCGCCGACGGCATCGAAAACGTCATCAAGGTGCTGGACGAAATCGAAAAAGAGAACTTTGCCGGGCTTGAGTTCATCGAGCTGAACTCCTGCAACGGCGGCTGCGTGGGCGGGACGCTCACGGTGGAAAATCCGTACATCGCCAAGGCGCGGCTGCAAAATCTGCGGCGGTACCTGCCGGTGTCGCAGAGCGTGCTGGCAACCGACATTCCCGAAGCCGCGCGGCGGCACATGCTGTGGGATGCCGACGTCAAGTACATGCCGGTCATGCAGCTCGACACCGACCGCGCGGCGGCGATGCGCAAGATGCAGAAGATCCAGACCATCAGCAAGGGCTTTTCGCATCTGGACTGCGGCTCCTGCGGCGCGCCCACCTGCAATGCGCTTGCTGAGGACATCGTGCGCGGCGAGGCCAGCGAGGAGGACTGCATCATCGAGATGCGCCGCCAGATCAACGAGATCTACCGCACGATGGGCCGCATGATCCATGAGACCTACGGGCCGGGCAGCGAAAACCCGCTCTCCCGCAAGGTCGTCAGCGAAAAGCAGACCGGCTACACGCCGGAGGATGAAGACGAAGGGCCGTAAAAACCGCAAATCGAAAAAGAAAAAGCGGGAGCAGCCGGTTTCCCTTCATTCCCCCCCGAAAGCGGGAGACATAACGGAAAAAGGACAAACATACTATGAAAACAGTCGGAGAAGTGGCCAAGGCGCTGGGGCTTACCCCGGTTGCGGTGGCGGACGATACAAGAGAGGTGCGCGGCGGCTATGCGGGCGATCTGCTCAGCTGGGTGATGGGGCGCGTGCCCGAGAGCGCGGCATGGGTCACGATCATGACCAACGTCAATGTGGTCGCCGTGGCGGTGCTGCGCGATGTGGCCATGGTGATCGTGGCCGAGGGGTCGGAGATCCCCGCCGATGTGGCCGCGCGCGCAGGAGAGCAGGAAGTCAATCTCTATGCCGCCGCCGCCGATGTCTACACGGTCTGCGCCGCGCTTGCGCGGCTGCTCGAATGAGCCATGGAGAAGTTTTATTACGATCTGCATATGCATTCCTGCCTGTCTCCCTGCGCCGAGAATGAGATGACCCCGGCCATGGTGGCGGGCATGGCGGCGCTCAACGGGCTGCATATCGCCGCGCTCACCGATCACAATTCGGCGGGAAATCTGCCCGCCTTCTTTGAGGCCTGCCGCGCCTACGGCGTGGTGCCGGTGGCGGGCATGGAGCTGGAGACGGCGGAATCGGTGCATCTCGTATGCCTGTTTCCGACGCTCGAAGCCGCGACGGCGTGCTGGCAGACGGTCAAGCGCGAGCATATGATGCCGGTGAAAAACAAGCCCGCCATTTTCGGCGAGCAGCTGTATATGAACGCCGACGATGAGGTCACCGGTATCGAGGAGACGCTGCTCATCACCTCGACCGCGCTGCCGCTTGCGGACGGCGCGCAGCTCGTCCGCAGCTACGGCGGCGTTGTTTTTCCCGCGCATATCGACCGCGCGGCAAACGGGATATTGGAGATCCTCGGCGACATTCCGCCCGAGCCGGGCTTTACGGCGGCGGAATTCAACGACGCGGCGAACATCGCGCCTTACCGGGAGCGGTTTGCCTCCGTTGCGCCGCTCCGGCTGCTCGTCAATTCGGATGCGCACAGGCTGTCCGCTGTGCAGAACGGAGAGGGAAGCAATTTTTTGCTGCTGGACGCTGCGCACGGCGACGAGGAGGCGGTTCGCCGCGCGCTGTTTGCACGGCTCGGCGGCTGACTGCACCTTATGTTAACGCCTTAACAATATAACGTTATTTTTTTGTCATTCATGTTTAAATTCTTTGCAAAATTTTTGACAAAAGTGTAGCAATTTGCAGAAACATAGTGTATAATGGACAGGTATAATAAACGAAGTGCGCCTCTTTGTACGCCTCGGCATGGGCAAGCGGTGCAGATCGGCGTTTATTCAAACACACAGGAGGTAGTTTCAAGTTATGAAGAAGAAATTGACTACGGTTGAATTTCGCGGCACGAAGGAGCAGGAAGCAGAGCTTCTTGCGATTATCGAGAAGTACCGCGGCGTTCAGGGCGCCATGATGCCCATCCTGCAGCAGACGCAGGATGTGTACGGCTATCTGCCGGTCGAGGCGATGCGCATCATTGCCGACAAGACGGGCAAGCCGATCGAAGAGATCTTCGGCATCGCGTCCTTCTATTCGCAGTTCTCGCTGAATCCGAAGGGCGAGGTCGCGATTGCTGTCTGTCTCGGCACGGCGTGCTACGTCAAGGGCTCGGGCGATCTGTTCAAGAAGATCGAAGAGGTGCTCGGCATTGAGGGCGGCGGTACGTCGTCGGACGGTAAGTATTCGCTCGAGGCAACGCGCTGCATCGGCGCGTGCGGCCTTGCACCTGTCCTGACGGTCAACGGCACGGTCTACGGCAGACTCGGCGTCGGCGACATCGAAGGCATTCTCGCACAGTACAAATAATCCGTACCGATGAAGGAATTATCGCTGAACATACTCGACATCGTGCAGAACTCGATCGCAGCGGGCGCCGGGCATATCGGCATCGCGCTCATCGAGGATGCGGACGGCAGGCTCCGGATGACGGTCTGTGACGACGGCTGCGGCATGAGCCGGGAGACGCTCGCCCGCGTGACCGACCCGTTCTGCACCTCGCGCAAAACGCGCAGGGTGGGCATGGGCATCCCGCTGCTCCGCCTTGCAGCCGAGCAGACCGGCGGCAGCCTTTCGATTGAGTCCGTCTCGGCGGATGACGATCCTGTCGGACACGGCACGGTGATCACGGCGGTCTTTGATACGAAGCACATCGACATGACGCCGCTCGGCGACATTGTGCCGACGCTCATCACGATCTTACAGGGGCATCCCGAGATCGACTATGTGTTCCTCCATGACACCCCGCGGCATACCGTGCGGCTGGACACGCGCGAGCTGCGCGCCGTGCTCGGCGACGTTTCGCTTGCGAGCTTCGAGGTGCTCACATGGATCGGCGATTACCTTCGCGAACAGTACGAAACGATTCAAAAATAATTTCGGAGGTTTCAAACCATGAAATCATTAGCAGAACTTGCGGCGATCAGAGACAAGATGAAGGACAAGGTCGCGATCCGTGAAGGCTCGGGCGCCATCCGCGTTGTGGTCGGCATGGCAACCTGCGGCATTGCTGCGGGCGCGCGTCCCGTCCTCGCCTCCTTCGTTGAGGAAGTTGCAAAAGAGGGGCTGACCGAGAAGGTCACCGTCACCCAGACCGGCTGCATCGGCATCTGCCAGTATGAGCCCGTTGTCGAGGTCTTCGAGGACGGAAAAGACAAGGTCACCTACGTCAAGATGACCGCCGACAAGGCAAAGCGCGTCGTCGCCGAGCATCTGAAGGGCGGCAAGCCTGTCGAAGAGTACGTCATCGGCAACAAATGAGTAAAATCAGGAGGAAATAAAGAATGTTTCGCACACATGTATTGATCTGCGGCGGTACGGGCTGTACCTCCTCCGGAAGCATGGCGCTGAAGGATGCTCTCGAAAAAGAGCTGGCAGAGAAGGGGCTGACCGAGGAGGTCAAGCTCGTCACGACCGGCTGCTTCGGTCTTTGCGCGCTCGGCCCGGTCATGATCGTTTATCCCGACGGCACCTTCTACAGCATGGTCAAGCCCGAAGACATCCCCGAGATCGTCGAGGAGCACCTGCTCAAGGGCCGTCCCGTTACCCGCCTCGAGTACCACGAGAAGACCGGCGACCATCACGCCGTCACCTCTCTGTCCGAGACGACCTTCTATAAGAAGCAGCACCGCGTTGCGCTCCGCAACTGCGGCGTCATCAACCCCGAGGTCATCGACGAGTATATCGGCGTAGACGGTTATCAGGCGCTCGGCAAGGTTCTGACCGAGATGAAGCCTGCGGACGTCATCCAGACGCTGATCGACTCCGGTCTCCGCGGCCGCGGCGGCGGCGGCTTCCCCACGGGTCTGAAGTGGAAGTTTGCGGCTGCCTCCCAGAATGAGAAAAAGTACGTCTGCTGCAACGCCGACGAGGGCGACCCGGGTGCATTCATGGACCGCTCCATTCTCGAGGGCGACCCGCATGCCGTGCTCGAGGCAATGGCAATCGCCGGCTATGCGATCGGCGCAGACGAGGGTTATATCTATGTCCGTGCAGAGTATCCGATCGCAATCCACCGTCTCGAGATCGCAATCGCCCAGGCGCGTGAATACGGCCTGCTCGGCAAGGACATCTTCGGCACCGGCTTCAACTTTGACATTCAGCTCCGCCTCGGCGCAGGCGCATTCGTCTGCGGTGAGGAGACCGCGCTGATGACCTCGATCGAGGGCAACCGCGGTGAGCCGCGTCCGCGTCCGCCGTTCCCGGCTGTCAAAGGTCTGTTCGGCAAGCCGACCATCCTCAACAATGTTGAGACCTATGCAAACATTCCGCAGATCATCCTGAAGGGCGCCGACTGGTTCGCGTCCATGGGTACCGAAAAGTCCAAGGGCACGAAGGTCTTCGCGCTCGGTGGCAAGATCACCAACACCGGCCTTGTCGAGATCCCGATGGGCACGACGCTCCGCGAGGTCATCGAGGAGATCGGCGGCGGCATCCCGAACGGCAGAAAGTTCAAGGCGGCGCAGACCGGCGGCCCCTCCGGCGGTTGCATCCCCGCAAGCCTGATCGACACGCCGATCGACTATGACAACCTGATCGCCATCGGCTCGATGATGGGCTCGGGCGGTCTGATCGTCATGGACGAAGACAACTGCATGGTCGATATCGCCCGCTTCTTCCTCGACTTCACCGTCGATGAGTCCTGCGGCAAATGTACGCCCTGCCGTATCGGCACCAAGCGTATGCTCGAGATTCTCGACCGCATCATCGCCGGCAAGGGCGAGCTTGCGGACCTCGATCGCCTCGAGGAGCTTGCACATTACATCAAGTCCGCGTCTCTCTGCGGTCTCGGACAGACCGCACCGAACCCGGTTCTTTCCACGCTTCGCTACTTCCGCGATGAATATGTCGCGCATGTAGTCGATAAGAAATGTCCCGCAGGCGTATGTAAGCATCTGCTCACCTACACGATTGATCCTGCGAAGTGCAAGGGCTGCACGGCCTGTGCACGTGTATGTCCCGCAGGCGCGATCAGCGGTACCGTCAAGACTCCGCATGTCATCGACGCCGAGAAGTGCCTGAAGTGCGGCGCCTGCATGGCGAAGTGCAAGTTCGGCGCGATCGAGAGAAAGTGAAAGGAGTAAGACGAATGGAAACGGTCAATATCAAAATCAACGGCAAGGATTACGCGGTCGAAAAGGGCATCACCGTTCTCGAGGCTGCGCGCTACGCCGGCATCGACATCCCGACACTTTGCTATCTGAAGGACATCAATGAGATCGGCGCATGCCGCCTCTGCCTCGTCGAGGTCAAGGGCGCGCGCGGTCTCGTCACCGCCTGCGTTTATCCCGTAAACGAGGGCATGGAGATCACCACCAACTCGCCCCGCATCATGGAAGCGAGAAAGATGAACCTCGAGCTGCTGCTCTCCAACCACAAGAAGGACTGCCTCTCCTGCGTGCGCAGCACCACCTGTGAGCTGCAATCGCTCTGCAATGAGTACGGCGTGGACGAGCATCACTTCGGCGGCGAGCGCACCGCGCACAAGATCGACGCCTCCTCGCCCTCCATCATCCGCGACAACGACAAGTGCATTCTCTGCCGCCGCTGTGTGGCAGCCTGCAAGAATATGCAGGGCATTGGCGTCATCGGCGCAAACAACCGCGGCTTTGACACCGAGATCGGCACCGCGTTTGAGGTCAAGCTGGCGGACACTTCCTGTGTCAACTGCGGCCAGTGCATCGTTGCCTGCCCGGTTGGCGCGCTCTATGAGAAGGACGACACCGACCGCGTCTTTGAGGCGCTGTCCGATCCCGAGATGCATGTGGCCATCTGCACCGCACCCTCCGTGCGCGCACAGATCGGCGAGTGCTTCGGCTACGAGCCCGGCACGGATACCGAGGGCAAGATGGTCGCCGCCATCAAGCGTCTCGGCTTTGACGGCGTCTATGACATGAACCTCACCGCCGACCTCACCATCATGGAGGAGGCGCATGAGTTCCTCGGCCGCGTCAAGAACGGCGGCAAGCTCCCGATGATCACCTCCTGCTCGCCCGGCTGGATCAAGTTCTGCGAGCACTATTTCCCGGAGATGACCGACAACCTTTCCACCTGCAAGTCGCCGCAACAGATGTTCGGTGCGACCTATAAGACCTACTATGCCGAGAAGATGGGGCTCGATCCGAAGAAGATTCTCTTCGTCTCCGCGATCCCCTGCACGGCAAAGAAGTTCGAGGTCGGCAGACCCGATCAGTCGGCGGCAGGCGTTCCCGATGTGGATGTCGCGATCACCACGCGCGAGCTTGCGCGCATGATCCAGAAGGCGGGCATTGATTTCCGCGGCCTTGCGGATGAGAAGTTCGATGTTCCGTTCGACATCGGTTCGGGTGCGGGCGCGATCTTCGGTGCGACCGGCGGCGTTATGGAGGCTGCTCTCCGTACCGCGGCGGAGGTCATCGAGGGCAAGAAGCTCGAGAAGCTGGACTTCGAGGATGTCCGCGGCACGGCAGGTATCAAGCGCGCTACCTACAAGCTCGGCGATATGGAGCTGCGCGTGGCGGTTGCCAGCGGCACGGCCAACGCAAAGAAGCTGCTCACCGCAGTTGAAAACGGCGAGGAGCAGGTCGATTTCATCGAGATCATGGCATGTCCCGGCGGCTGCGTCAACGGCGGCGGCCAGCCTTATCAGCCCGCAAAGGTCCGCAACAATGTGGATCTGCGTGCAAAGCGCGCGGCCATTCTCTACACGGCAGACAAGAAGATGGATCTCCGCAAGTCGCACGAGAACAGCGCGGTGAAGAAGCTGTATGAGGAATACTTCGGCGAGCCGAACAGCCACAAGGCACATGAGGTTCTGCACACGACCTACGTCAAGCGCGGACTGTAAGCCGAAAGAATAGTCAATCCCGAGAAGGGCTGCAAAAATCGCGGTTTTTGCAGCCCTTTTTGATACAAATGCGAAACCTTGCGTCCGGCGCGGCGATATACAGGGTGAGGACACCCGAAAGGAGGCTACAACATGGAAGACAGCAGCATTGTGGATCTGTACCTTGCGCGGGATGAGCGCGCGATCTGCGAGACCGACGGCAAATACGGCAAAAAGCTCTATTCGATCTCGCGCCGCATCACCGAAAACGGCGCGGACGCCGAGGAATGCGTCAGCGACACCTATTTCGACGCCTGGAACCGCATTCCGCCGCATGAACCGCGCGCATACCTGTTCGCATTTCTCGCCCGCATCGTGCGCGCCGCGTCAATCGACCTTTGCCGTAAAAATACACGGCAGAAACGCACGGCGCGCATCGAGGAACTGTCGCGGGAGATGGAGGAATGCATCGCCGCGCCGGATGACCTTGCCTGCCGCCTCGACGACCGCGCGATCGCGGACGCGCTGAACGGCTTTCTCGCAACGCTTGCGCCCGAGACGCGGCAGATGTTTTTGCGGCGGTACTGGTATGCCGACAGCATCCGCGACCTGGCGTTCCGTTTCGGCTGCACCGAGGGGAAGGTCAAGACGCTTTTGTTCCGCACCCGCGCACGCCTGCGCGGCTATCTCGATGAAAGGGGGATTGCACTGTGAGAGGTTCCGAATTGCTTGATAAATTTGCCTTTGTCGAGGACAAATACATCGACGAGGCGGCGGATGCGCGCCCGCGCCGCGTGCGCATCGGGCGGCTTTCTGCCATCGCCGCCGCATGCGTGCTCTGCGTGCTGGCCGCCGTGCTGGTCTTCACGCAGCCGCACACCCCGGTCATCATTGACGAGAACGGGTTTTACATCGAGGACGGCGTGCTCAAGCGCTACAGCGGCAGCGATACCGATGTGGTTTTCCCCGAGGCGGTCACCGCCGTCGCCGACTACGCCTTCCGCGACAACGAGAGCCGCGCGGCGATCGCCACGGTCACGCTCGGCAAAAATGTGAAGACCGTCGGCGCCAACGCCTTTGCGGGGCTGGACGATTTGGTTGACCTTGTGCTCGAGGACGAAAACACCGCGTTTGTCAAGCGCGACGGCGCCATCTTCACCTTTGACGGCTCGATGCTCGTCCGCTTTGAGGACAGGGAAGCGACGGCATACACCCTGCCGGGCGGCACACGGTATATCGCCGCCCATGCGTTCCAGGGCTCAAAGCTGACCGCCGTCACCTTCTGTGACACACTCGAATACATCGGCTACAACGCCTTTGCAAGCTGCGCGCTGACCGAAATCAACCTGCCGGAGTCTATCGTCCGCGTGGAGGAGGGCGCGTTCGCGTTCTGCACGCAGGCGGTGGACGGGTATATTCCGCAGACCGCCGAGCTGGGGCAGGGTGCGTTTGACGGCGTGCCGTTCTTCCTGACGCAGATCGCGGGGCATATTTCGCCGCTTGAGCAGATCGTGCGCGGGCAGATCATGCCCGCCGAGGCGATTACGCTCAGCGACCGCGCCTACCTGCTCGGGCAGCTCGACGCTATCCTCGCCTATTACCGGGACGGCAGAGAGCCGTCCGGCGACTACGCGCGGCTGGCCGTCATCGTCGGTGCGCCGCTCCCCGAGGACGCGGTGCTGCCGGATGCCGCCGATTTTGCCGCGCTCACCTTCCGCGACAGCGGCTGGGGCGGCACGGGCATCTACGACATCGAGCTGCGTCTGCCGCTCGGAGACGAAGTGACGCTTGTCGCCGAGGCGTATCTCTACGGCGGCGCGGTCGATCTGCTCGACTGGGACGATGCGCCCTGGCGCATCGAGACCGTGACCTTCTTTACAAAGTCGGCCGCGGGCGCCGAAAACTACGGTGCGTGGAATGTGAGCGTCGCGGACAACGTGCTGGTCTTTCACAACACCGAGACCGACGCCGTCGCACGGGCGGAACTGCCGCTTGCAGGCGCGTTCACCTACGAACTGCTGTTCTCGCCGGGCGGAAACCGCGTCATTGTCGAGTACCGGCAGGACGGCGACTGGTACTTCCGCATCCACAGCCTCGACGGCGAGGTGTTTGAACCGAGCGGGAACACTTATGCCGACTATATGAACCGCTACTTCGGCAGGTACACGCACGGCACACTGTCCTGGAAGAACAACGACACCGTCACGGGCGAGAACGAATACGGCACGTTTGAGTTTAACCCGCATGAACTCTACCCCAAGCAGGTGACCGACTACCGCCGCGCCTTCCGCGAGGATGTGCTCGTCGACCGCGTGCTGCTCTCCGAATACGGCAGGCGGGAGATCACGGATTATGTCATCACCGTGCCCGAGACCTGGGTCGGCGACAATTATCTCGAGGACATCCGCCGCATGGAGACCACGCCCGAGAACGCCGCGCGCATGTCCGGGTTCTACTCGCTCTGCGACCTGTACGGCAAGCCGGACGAACCGTATCGGGACGGCAAGTGGGATCTGACCGCGCTGTCCCTGCGCGGTATGCTTACCGCGGACGGCGAGGTGATTGAAAACAGCGCCGAACGCATCATTCTGCGCGGCAGATACGCCGAGCGCGAGGAGACCTGGTACAGCGCGGCGATGCTTGCCGACAGTCCGCCGATGATTTCCGGCGGCAAGGTGCTGCTTTGCAACTTCACGGTCTACCCGGACGACCCCGCCGATTATTTTGACCGCGTGATCCGTCCGGTCATCGAGAGCTTCCGCGCCGTGACCCGCCCGAACTACTATACCTTCACCTTCGGTGTGCAGGCGGCGGACGGCGAAATGGTCACCGTCACGCTCGAGAGCTTGCGCTATGTCGGCGGGCGGACGCTTGCCACGCTGACCGGCGAGGACGGTGCAACGCTTGTCCTCGATGTGACGGCGGCGGTCCCCTACGACGCCGCCCGCGAGGGCGAACGCCTGCTTGCGGTGGACGTGCAGTGGGAGTTTTTCATCGAGGAGGACGGGCATCTGACCTCCTATCGCCCGGACGGGGACATCGACCTCGGCGACCTTTCGGCGCTGTGGCAATGAACCGAAAAGGCACAAAAAAAGAACCCGTCGGGGTTCTTTTTTTGTGCCTGCCGCGGCCGGCTATCCGATTCTTTAATGCTGTGCAGGGGCGTCGCGCTCTCCTTGCCCTTGGACGCCGTTTTCTCCGTCGGCATTGTATACTGTTGCAGAATTTTTTCGCCGATTCCGCATTCTGTCGTGCAAATGTGACGGTTATGTTAAATTTTTTACGAACTTATGTAAATTTTTTAACAAACTATTGACAACGGCAATATGCCTCGCTATAATGAAGCCGTAAGCAAAAGACAAAGGCACTTTAACAAAAATTATATTTTTAACGGAGGGCTTTATTATGGCAAGATTTACTTTACCCAGAGACGTATACTTTGGTCAGGGAACGCTCGAGGAGCTGAAGAACCTCGGCGGCAAGCGTGCGATCGTCGTTGTCGGCGGCGGCACGATGAAGCGTATGGGCTTCCTGGATCGCGCCGTACAGTATCTGAAGGACGGCGGCATGGAGGTTGAACTGTTCGAGGGTGTCGAGCCCGACCCGTCTGTCGAGACCGTGATGCGCGGCGCCGAGGCAATGCGCAAGTTCCAGCCCGACTGGATCGTGGCAATGGGCGGCGGTTCGCCGATCGACGCAGCAAAGGCGATGTGGGTGTTCTATGAATATCCGGACACCAGCTTTGAAGCGATCATCACGCCTTTCAGCTTCCCGAAGCTCCGCACGAAGGCACACTTCTGCGCAATTCCTTCGACCTCGGGCACGGCAACCGAAGTCACCGCATTCTCGGTCATCACCGACTATCACAAGGGCATCAAGTACCCGCTCGCCGACTACAACATCACGCCCGATATCGCGATTGTTGACCCCGAGCTGGCAGAGACGATGCCGAAGAAGCTGACCGCGCATACCGGTATGGATGCTATGACCCATGCCATCGAGGCGTATGTCTCCACGGTCGCCAACGACTACACCGATCCGCTCGCACTCCACGCAACCGACATGATCCACGACGAGCTGGTTCATTCCTTCGCAGGCGAGAAGCACGCCCGTGAGGTCATGCACAATGCACAGTGCCTCGCAGGCATGGCGTTCTCCAACGCGCTGCTCGGCATTGTTCACTCCATGGCACATAAGACCGGCGCTGCATTCTCCGGCGGCCACATCATCCACGGCTGCGCAAACGCGATGTACCTGCCGAAGGTCATTCGCTACAACGCAAAGGACGAGAGAGCTGCAAAGCGCTATGCGCAGATCGCAGACCACCTCGGCCTCGGCGGCAGCACCGTTGCAGAGAAGGTTGACCTCCTCATCAAGGAGCTTCGCCACATGAACGACGAGCTCGAGATTCCGCAGGCCATCAAGTACTACGGCGAGGGCGGCGTCCGTGCCGACAAGAGCATCATCGACGAGAAGGAATTCCTCGAGAAGCTCCCCGAGGTCGCAAAGAACGCCATCGCAGACGCCTGCACCGGCTCCAACCCGCGCATTCCGACCCAGGAAGAGATGGAGAAGCTGCTCAAGGCCTGCTACTACGACACCGAAGTCGATTTCTGAGTCTTCTGCCGCAAACCGGACACCACCGGGAAGAACCGACGGGCGTCAACCGCCCGCAGGGCGTAAAAGGGTGCGGCACAGCCGCACCCTTTTTGCACCCTTTTATCAAAAAAAAGAACAGGCTTGAATCCGCTTACAAATTGTGTTATACTGGAGACAGACCGGCACAGCCGGAATTTTGACAGCGGAGGGAACCTATGAAATTCAAATTTTTCGCATGCATCCTGGTGCTTGCACTGCTTTTCACAAGCTGCGGCGCACCCGTCACGAAGCAACCCGAGACAACGCCGGAAAGCACGAAATCGACCGAACCTGCGGCGGACGGAATGCTCGGACTGGATGACGACATCGTTATCCTGTACACCAACGATGTGCATTGCGGTCTTGAAGACCACCTCGGCTACGCCGGGCTGTCCGCCATCAAAACATCGCTTGAGGCGGCGGGAAAGCATGTCCTGCTTGTGGATAACGGAGACGCCGTACAGGGCGATACCGTCGGTACCCTTTCCAAAGGCACCTATATCATCGACATCATGAACCGGGTCGGCTATGACGTTGCCACCCCCGGCAACCATGAGTTTGATTACGGCATGGAGCAGTTCATGGCATTGACCGAGCAGGCAAGCTTCCCCTATGTGTCCTGCAACTTTGTGGATGCCGAGGGCAAGACTGTGCTGGATCCCTATGTGATCATCGAGACGGCGGGCGTCAAGCTCGCGTTTGTCGGCATCACCACGCCCCGCACCTTTACCTCCTCCACGCCGCGCTACTTCCAGAATGACGCGGGCGAGTTTATTTACGGCTTCTGCCAGGACGAAACCGGCGAAAAGCTGTACAGCACCGTGCAGAAAACCGTGGACGCCGCCCGTGCGGCAGGCGCACAGTTTGTCATCGCCATGACGCACCTCGGCATCGAGGCGGATTGCGCGCCCTGGATGTCCACCGATGTGATTACCCATACAAACGGGATTGACGCCGTGCTGGACGGGCACTCCCACTCCAAGATCGAGGGTGAGCTCGTGAAGAACAAGGACGGCAAAAATGTGCTGCTGTCCTCCACCGAGACCAAGCTCGCCTATGTCGGCTGCCTCACCATCAAAAATGACGGCAGCATGACGTCCGTGCTTCTGGACGATGCGGGCGTCAAGGGCTTTGTCGGAGACATCGAAAAGCAATTTGAGGAGCTGGTCGGCAAGGTGGTCGCAAACACCAAGGTCGCCCTCGCGGTGACCGACCCGAAGACCGGTGAGCGCATGATCCGCCAGAACGAGACCAACCTCGGCGACCTCTGTGCAGACGCCTACCGTGCCATGAGCGGCGCGGATGTGGCGTTTGTCAACGGCGGCGGTATCCGCAAGGACATTGCGGCAGGCGACATCACCTACGGCGACATCATCGCGGTGCATCCCTTCGGCAATATGCTCTGCGTGGTGGAGGCGACCGGACAGGAGATTCTCGATGCGCTGGAGCTCAGCGCCTCCAAGCTGCCGGCGGAATACGGCGGATTCCTGCATGTTTCGGGATTGTGCTATACGATCGATCTGCAGGTTCCCTCGTCGGTCAAGCTGGATGAAAACGGGCTGTTTGCATCGGTTGACGGCGAACGTCGCGTCAAGGATGTCATGGTCGGAGACGCACCGCTTGACCCCGCGAAGACCTACACGGTTTCCAGCCACAACTATCTGCTTCGCAACGGCGGAGACGGCTACACGATGTTTATGGACAACCCCCTGCTTCAGGACAGCGTGATGATTGACAATCAGGTGCTCATCAACTACATCGTCGATGTGCTCGGCGGTACGGTCGGTGATGCCTATGCAGATCCTTACGGCGACGGCCGTGTCACCATCATCGAAGCGAAGTAAGAGCCGGATTCGGAAAGCCCGGGGCATCGCTCCGGGCTTTCTTCATGCCGCGCGGGAGAAATTGCATGCGGGAATTTTGCAAAAAAGTACAGACAAAAGGCAAACGGTATGCTATAATCATGCTGTTCAAATAAAAAAGAGAAGAAAGGATTTCACACCATGTATAAAATCGTGCGTAAAGAAATTCTCAACCCCACCGTCACGCTGATGGACATCGAAGCGCCGCTGATCGCAAAGAAAGCGGAGCCCGGTCAGTTCATCATCCTGCGCGTGGATGAGAATGGCGAGCGCATTCCGCTCACCGTTGCGGGCTACGATCGCGAAAAGGGAACCGTGACGATCATCTTCCAGATCGTCGGCGGCACGACCGAGCTGCTGAATCACAAGAATGAGGGCGATTGCCTCCACGACTTTGTCGGCCCGCTCGGCACGCCTACCGAGACCGAAGGCCTGAAGAAGGTCTGCATCATCGGCGGCGGCGTCGGCTGCGCCATCGCGCTCCCCATCGCCAAGAAGCTGCATGAGCAGGGCTGCGAAGTGCATTCTATCATCGGCTTCCGCTCGAAGGATCTTGTTATCCTCGAAAATGAGTTCAAGGCGGCCAGCGACACGCTGCACCTGATGACCGACGACGGCTCCTACGGTGAAGAAGGCAATGTCTGCGTCCCGCTGAACAAGGCGCTTGAGGCGGGTGAAAAGTACGATGTCGTCATCGCGATCGGCCCGCTGGTCATGATGAAATTCGTCTGCCTGGCCACCAAGCCCTATGGGCAGAAGACCACGGTCAGCATGAACCCGATCATGGTGGACGGCACCGGCATGTGCGGCGGCTGCCGCCTGTCTGTCGGCGGCAAGATGAAGTTTGCCTGCGTGGACGGCCCCGATTTTGACGGTCACGAGGTGGACTTTGACGAGGCGATGAGCCGTGCGCGCACCTATCCCGCGTTTGAGAAGCACGCCCATGACGCCGCCTGCAACCTGTTCAAGAAGGAGGTCAAGTGAGATGCCGAAGTTCAACATGAGCCCGAAAAAGAATCCGATGCCTTCGCAGGCACCCGATGTCCGCAACAAGAACTTTGAGGAGGTCGCGCTCGGCTATTCCGAGGAGACCGCCATCGACGAGGCAAAGCGCTGCCTCGGCTGCAAGAACCGTCCCTGTGTGAACGGCTGCCCCGTCAACATTCATATCCCCGAATTTATCGCCAAGGTTGCCGAGGGCGACTTTGAAGGCGCATACGAGGTCATCAGCCTCTCGTCCTCTCTGCCGGCGGTCTGCGGCCGTGTATGTCCGCAGGAGACTCAGTGCGAGGGCGTCTGCACCCGCGGCATCAAGGGTGAGCCTGTCGGCATTGGCCGTCTCGAGCGCTTTGTTGCCGACTGGCACAATGCACATTCCACGGCAAAGCCGGTGCTTCCGCCGAAGAACGGGCACAAGGTTGCCGTCATCGGCTCCGGCCCGTCCGGCCTGACCTGCGCGGGCGACCTTGCAAAGCAGGGCTACGATGTCACGGTCTACGAGGCGCTGCATCTGGCGGGCGGCGTGCTGGTGTACGGCATTCCGGAGTTCCGTCTCCCCAAGGCGATCGTGCAGAAGGAGATCGACAACCTCATCGCACTCGGCGTCAAGGTCGAGACCAACATGGTCATCGGACGCGTCCTCACGATCGAGGAGCTGAAGAAGGAATACGGCTATGAGGCGGTCTTCATCGGCTCGGGCGCCGGTCTTCCGATGTTTATGAACATCAAGGGCGAGGATCTCAAGGGCGTCTTCTCCGCCAACGAGTTCCTGACCCGTTCCAACCTGATGAAGGCATATCTGCCCGATTCGCAGACGCCGATCTGGCACGGCAGAAACGTCGCCGTCGTCGGCGGCGGCAACGTCGCCATGGACGCGGCGCGCACCGCAAAGCGCCTCGGCGCGGAGAACGTATATGTGGTATACCGCCGCGGCATGGAGGAGCTTCCCGCACGTCACGAGGAAGTCGAGCATGCGATCGAGGAGGGCATCATCTTCAAGACCCTCTGCAATCCCGTAGAGCTGCTGCCCACCGATGTCGAGGACAAGCGCGACGCAAGCTACGGCGCCGTTGCCAAGATCCGCTGCATTCGGATGGAGCTGGGCGAGCCCGATGCATCGGGACGCCGCCGCCCCGTCGCGATCCCCGGCAGCGAGTTTGAGATGGACGCCGACTGCGTCATCATGTCGCTCGGCACATCGCCGAACCCCCTGCTCAAGGCGACCACGCCCGGTCTCGAGACCAAGAAGTGGGGCGAGATCGTCGCGGACGAGAACGGCAAGACCTCGATCGAGGGCGTTTATGCCGGCGGTGACGCCGTCACCGGCGCGGCAACCGTTATCCTCGCCATGGGCGCGGGCAAGACGGCGGCCGCAGCGATCGACAAGTACATTCAGAGCAAATAAGCTTACACAGCAAAAGCCGCACGGTACGCCGTGCGGCTTTTTCGCGCAGAATGCGGAAAGCGGCGGCGCGCACCGCCGCACGCCCTGCGGGGAACGGCGGAAGGCCTTGTGCATCCGTGCGGCGTATGCTATAATAGAAGCAGGAGAGGGCGCGGGCGTATCAAAACGGCGCGGCGATGCCCCCGCGAAGACGCGTCCGCGCCGTTTGCGCAAAACAGGCTTGAAGAACAGAATGCAGCGCGGCTTCCGAACGGGCTTTGAAGGAGGGATTCGCATGTATGACAGGTATCTTGTGACGGGTGCAACCGGGTTTCTCGGCAGGGCTGTCCTGCGGGAACCGGCTGTATGCGGTGCGTCGGCACGGGCGCTGATTCTGCCCGATGACCCGTATGCGAAGCTGCTTCCCCCGGGTGTTCAGCCTGTTTTCGGCGATGTTCTCGATGAAGGATCGCTCGCGGCGCTCTTTGACGGCGCGGGAAAGCACACCTGCGTGATCCATTGCGCAGGCGTCATCACCGTCGCCTCCGACCCGGGGCCGATGCTGCGTGCGGTGAATGTGCAGGGGACCGGCAACATCATTCGCAAATGTGCGGAATGCAATGTCGGCAGGCTTGTCTATGTCAGCTCGGTTCATGCAATACCGAAAAAGCCGAAGGGGCAGACCATTACGGAAGACTGCACATTTTCCGAGGACCTTGTTGACGGCGCGTATGCCAAGAGCAAGGCGGCCGCCGCCAAGATGGTCCTGGATGCGGCGGCAAACGGGCTGAACGCCTCGGTGGTGTTTCCATCCGGGCTCATCGGACCCGAAGATTTTCGCGGCGGGAGCTTCACGGCGATGGCAAAAGCCTTTTTGCGGGGAAAGCTGCCTTTTGCCGTTCGCGGCGGATATGATTTTGCGGACGTGCGGGACGTGGCCGGCGGGATTCTCGCCTGCGCCGACGGCGGAAAGCCCGGAGAGGGCTATATCCTGTCCGGACGGTATATCACGATCGGGGAAATGCTCGGTATCATCGGCAAGGCGGCCGGATTGCGCCGCCGCCCCATCTGCCTGCCGCTCGGATTGGCGCGGCTTGCCGCATTCTTTTACGAGAAAAAGTGCATCCGGGAGAAAAAACCGCTGTTCTTTACGCCGTATGCGGTCGCCGTACTCGGCTCAAACGGGCAGTTCAGCCACAAAAAGGCGTCGGAGCGCTTCTTTTACCGTGCGCGTCCCATCGAGGAGACCCTGCGCGATATGACCGATTGGCTCTTACGGCAGGAGCGGCACGATCGCCTTGCGCCGAAAAAGAAGCGGTAGCCCGTCAGAAAAACACAGGAGGAATTTTCCATGGTTAAAACGGTCGGCATTGTCAGCCTGTCGAGCGGTGTGCTCGGCGAAGCCTTTGCTGCGCACGAGCTGCCGATCGGCGAAGAACGCCTGCGCGCGCTCGGGCTTTCCGTCAAATATATGCCGCACGCAAGGATGGGCATGGCCTATCTGCGGGCGCATCCCGAGGCGCGGGCGGCGGATCTGCTCGCCGCCTTCCGCGACCCCGAAATCGACATGATCCTCTGCGCCATCGGCGGCGACGATACCTACAGACTGGCGCCGTTTCTGTTTGGGGACGGCGCACTGCAAAAAGCCGTGACCGACAAAATCTTTCTCGGCTTTTCCGACACCACGGTCAACCATTTCATGCTGCACAAGGTCGGCCTGCCCACCTTTTACGGACAGGCGTTCCTGCCGGACATCTGCGAGCTCGGCGCGGACATGCTGCCCTATACGCGGCGGTATTTCGAGGAGCTGATCCGCACCGGGCGTATCGCCGCGGTCACGCCGAGTGACACCTGGTACGAGACGCGCAAGGATTTCGGCGCGGGGCAGGTCGGCGCTGACATGCCCGCGTACAAAAACGGCGGGTTTGAACTGCTGCGCGGAAGCGCCCGCTTTGAAGGGGAGATTCTCGGCGGCTGCATCGACACGATGTTTGACATGTTTGACGGCACGCGTTATGCGGACATGCCGGGCGTGATCCGTCGGTACGGCCTGTTTCCTTCCGCCGCAGAGTGGCGCGGCAAGATTCTGCTGCTCGAATCCTCGGAAGAAAAACCGTCGCCCGAAAAATACCGCCGTGCGCTGGAATATCTGCGCGATGCCGGCGTGTTTGAGGCGGTTTCCGGCGTGCTCGTCGGCAAGCCGATGGACGACGCTCACCACGCAGCCTATAAAGAGGCGCTGCTCGAGGTCATCCCCGACCGGGAACTGCCCATTGTCTGCAACCTGTCCGTCGGGCACGCGCAGCCGCGCTGCATCCTCCCGCTCGGCGTGCACGCCACGGTGGATGCCGACGCGCAGCGGATCGTATTTGCATGAGGGAGAAGAAAAATCTGTATGCATCGACTCTCGGCAGAGCCGATGACGGAACAAGAACCGGCGGCGCTTACCGATGACGTGCGTTTGGCCGACCCGGCGCTTGCAATAAAAACACCTGCACACAAGCAAGTGCTTTATAACGGAGCAAACGCACCAAATGAAGAAGAGCCGCCCGCGGGCGGCTTTTCTGTTTGGTGCAGCAAGAAAAGCCTGCGAAAAAAAAGACGGGGTCGGGCTTCCGAAACCGTCGTAAAACAGCGACGATTGTTCGAAATGTAAAAAACGAACATCGAAATGAACAAAAATAGAACAAAAATAAAATAAAAACGAACAAATGTGTTGACAACAGACAAATGTACTGCTATACTAAAATCGAATAGAACAAAAACGGTGTGCAATCGCACACTATCCATGCGCCGCAAAGCGGGAGAGGGGGTGGAATCGGCTTTGGGGGCATGGCGGAAAACGAAAGAAAGGGGGAGAACATGAAGGAGTATCTTTTATCAAAAATGATGTGGCCGGAGGCGCAGCGGCGGCTGGCAGAGGCGAAAACCGTGATCCTGCCGCTCGGATCGACCGAGCAGCACGGCTATCACATGGCGACCGGGACAGATACCGTGGTGAGCGATTATGTTTGTCTCGAGCTTGCCAGGCGCACCGACAGCGTGGTATTGCCGACGCTGCCATACGGACAGGTATGGTCGGCAAAAGGGTTTCCGGGAACGATCTCGCTTCGCCAAAGCACATTCATTGAGGTGGTCAAGGATATCGTGATCAGTCTGGAGCAGCAAGGCGCAAAGCAGATTATTCTGTTTTCCGGCCATTACGGCAACATGCAGCCCAGCCGCGAGGCAGCCCGGGAATTGATGGATGAGTTTGACTTCCGCAATGTATGGTATCTCGGCTATATCAATGTCAGCAAGTACAATGAAGAGTTTATGCAGACCGGGCTTTGGAACGGAAAGACCTTCCATGCGGCAGAGCTGGAGACCTCACTCATGCTCCACATCGCACCGGAGCTTGTACAAATGGACAAAGCTGTTTGTGAAGAGCCGGAAGTAAAGCCGCAGTACGAGCTGCGCCCTGTTCATTGGAAAGAGTATTCCGAGTCCGGCCTGTTCGGCGATGCCACAAAGGCGACGGCGGAAAAGGGAAAGCTGTTCTTGGACCGCTGGTTGGATGATCTCACGAAGCTAATTAACGAGCATATCGCTATCTGATGCTGCGGGCGCCGCGGACAGGGCGCCTGTTGACAAAATTCGGTTTTGGAGGTATAATTCATGGGAACATTGCTAAATGGCTTTAAGATTTTTATGGGTCAATTTGAGTTGATTATGGGCGTGATCGTCCTGATCGGCTTGCTCATCCAGAAAAAAGGCGCGGGCGATGTCATCAAAGGCGTGATCAAAGCGATCGTCGGTGTTATGATCCTGAAACAGGGTTCTACGCTGCTTCAGGCCGCCTATCGCCCCATCATGAACATTTTGAAAGAAGCGTTTCACATTACCGGCGTTGTCACTGAAAACTATGCCGGTATGGCGGCCATCAACAACAACCTGATCGAATCGGTGCTCAGCGTAATTCCCATTGTGATGCTGGTCGGCTTCCTGTTCAATCTTGTGTTTGCCCGGTTCACGCCGCTGAAATACGTGTTCCTGAGCGGACATACGATGCTGGCCTTCTCCACGCTTGTGGTATGGATCTTTAACTGGTTCTTCAAGGTGGAAGGCGTGACCCTGATTCTCGCTGCCAGCCTCTTCTGCGGTATGTATTGGACGGTTATGCCTGCCTGGGTACACCGCTATGCCAAGCCCTTTGTCGGAAACGATTTTACACTGGGCCACATCAGCGGAACCTCCGCGGTGTTTAGTACATGGATCGGCAAGCTGATGGGTCGCTACAATAAGACCACCAACCCCAAGATTCATAATGAGGATGAGGATACCGTCAACTTCAAGGGGATCGCGACCATCTTTAATGACTCCACGGTTGTGACCTGTCTTTTGATGACGCTGATTCTCGGCGGCATCGCGCTGATCGCCGGCAAGGATTATATCGTGGAGCAGCAGCAGCTTGTAAACATCACCGGAAACTGGGTGGTGTACACGCTGGAGCTGGGCGCCAGCTTCACCGTCGGTATCGTGGTTCTGCTCACCGGCGTTCGCATGATGATCGCCGAGCTGGTGCCCGCATTTAAGGGCATCTCCGATAAGCTGATCCCCGATTCTATCCCCGGCCTGGACATGCCTGTGTTCTTCCCCCTGGCCCCCATGTCCTCCGTTCTGGGCTTTATCGGCGCATTCATCGGTGAGTTTTTGGGCTTTGCGGTGCTTCTGCTGGTGCGCTCGCCCATCATGATGATCCCCGGCATTATCGCTACCTTCTTCGACGGGGGCATCGCCGGTGTATTCGGCTATAAGTACGGCGGGAAAAAGGCTGCCTTCATTTCGGGCATCGCCGTCGGCCTGATCCAGATTCTCGGCGGCGTGTTCTTCACGCAGATGTCCGGCCTGGCGGAGCTTGGCGCGACTTACGGAAATACCGACTTCGGCTCGATCTGGCTCGGTATCGCCGGACTGATGAGCTTGATCAGAAACATCTGGGTATTCCTGCCCATCCTGATCGTTGCCTTCGGTGTTGCGATCTTCCTGCTCAAGCCAAAGAAAGAAAAAAGCGCGGCTTAACGCTTGATGAAGCAGCACGCTCGTTTGCGTGACAAAGGCCGTGCAGATCGGCCGGAAAGTCAAAAAGCAATGGCTTTCCGGCCAAAAACAAAAAAAGCAAAAGGGATGTTGAACTATGATTGCAGTAGAACGTCAGAATCAGATCATCGAAAAGCTGAAGATTGATAAGGTTGTCTCGGTCCATGAGCTTGCCGGACAATTTAACACCACCGATATGACCATTCGGCGGGATCTTGCAGCGCTGGAACGCAAGGGCCTGATCACCCGAAGCTATGGCGGCGCGGTGTTCAATGAAAAGGTGGGCCATGAGTCCGAATTCCTTACCCGTCAGGGCGAAGAGAGCGAGGTAAAGTCGCTGCTGGGACAGCGTGCGGCCGCACTTGTCACGCCCGGCGACAGCATCGGCATTGATATTGGCACAACGGCGATCGAGGTTGCAAAGTATGTACGCGACATCCCGGATCTGACGGTGATAACCGCATCGATTCCCGTCATCAATGAGCTGTCCACAGCCCGGGGCGTTCACCTGATCTGTACAGGCGGTGAGCTTTCCCCCAAGGATATGTCTCTCAACGGGCACGCAGCCACGAATATGCTGCAGGAGTATGTGTTGGACAAAGTATTTATCGGCGTTGCCGGAATTTCCTTTGACCACGGCTACACCGTGTTCAATATGCAGGACGCGCTGGTCAAGCGGGTGCTGATAGAGCGCGCGCTGGAGGTGATCGTGGTTGCCGATTCGAGGAAGATCGGACTTGCCCGTTATGCGTCCGTGTGTCCCGTGGACGCCGCAAACAAGATCATCACCGACAGCGGTATCAGCGACGAGGATCGCCGTAATTTTGAGAATGCCGGCGTCGAAGTCATTATTGTTGACGATAAATAACAGGCGCTCGGGGCGCCCCGCGGGGTTGCCCGAAGCGGAAGGAGCATGAACATGATAAAAGTTTTATGCGTTTGTATCAATGGTATGGGATCAAGTCTGATCCTTCGTATGACGGTGGAAAAAGCGTTCAAGGCGCTTGGGATCGAGGCGCAGGTCGAGCATTGCGACCTTGGCGGCTTCGGCAGTAAAAAGCCGGATGTGGTGGTCACAACGCCGGCACTCGCCGCCTCGCTGCCCGCCCGCGAGAACATGAAGGTGATCACCGTCACCAACTTTGTTGATGTCGAGGGGCTGAAGAAGTCCATTGTTGAAAAGGAAATCGCGCAGTAAGTAAAACATTGGTGCCCATCCCATGGGCCGGGGTGGGCAATGGGTAAGCAATACATTTGCACAATATTTATGTAAATATAGAGGTGCACACTATGTGGTTAGAGGAAGCTTTCGCCCACCCGAAACCGATTATAGGCATGGTCCATCTGGACAGCTTGCCCGGCTCTGCCGGGTACGCCGCAGAACACGGCCTGAACCGGATCATTCACCATGCCAGAGAGGATTATGAAGCGCTGGTCAACAGCGGGATCGACGGCGTTATATTCTGCAATGAAAATGACAAGCCGTATGCCAAAAGCATGCCGAAGGAAACCGTCGCGGCGATGACCGCCGTTGTGCTCGGCGCGATACAGGGGATGAAAACCGTCCCCTTCGGCATCGACATGCAGTGGGATCCGTTTGCATCGCTGGCCATCGCCGGCGCGACGGGCGCCGCCTTCATCCGCGGCATTGTCTGCGGTACCTATTGCGGCGACCTCGGGCTGCTGACCCCGGATACCGCCGGTATTATCCAATACCGCCGCGCACTGGGGGCAGAGCATGTCAGGATCATCACAAATCTGATGCCGGAATTCTCCTACTCGCTGGATCGCCGACCCGTCACGCTGGTTTCCCAAACCGTGACAAAGAGTACCGGGGTGGATGGAATCTGTATCTCCGGCGTGATGGCGGGGCAGGCAGCGCCTTATCGGCAGCTCGGTGAAATCAAGGATGCTGTCGGGGCATTCCCGGTCATTGCCAACACCGGGGTGACGTTTGACACCGTGTCGGACATTTTGAAAATTGCGGATGCGTGCATTGTTGCGACCTGCATCAAGAAAGACGGCGCCGCCGGAAACCGGATCGATCCGCAGCGCGTGAGGGCGTTGGTCGCAAGCGCCGGAAAGGAACAAAAGGAACAATAACATGGCACATATTGAAACCGTACTCGGAAGTATCGCGCCGGAAGAACTCGGCCTGAACAATTACCATGACCATCTCATTACCATCGGCGGCGGCGAGGAGAAGGCCGACCGCGATCTGCGGCTCGACCGTGTCGATTACGCCATCGATGCGATGAAGCGCTTCAAGGCGGCAGGCGGCGGGAGCATGGTGGACATGAACCCCATCGATTGCGGCCGCCAGATCGAGATGCTGCGCGAGATATCGGCGGCTTCCGGCGTGCACATCATCGCCTGCACCGGCTTCCAGCGCGCGATCTATTATGACGCGGAGCACTGGGTGAATAAATACCCGCTGGAGGAGGTCGCCCGCCTGATTGCCGAGGAGGTCACCGAGGGCATTGAGATCAACAATTATGCAGGGCCGATCATCACGCGAAGCAAGGCGAAGGCCGGCGTGATCAAGTTTGCCACCCACTACAACTGCATCCGGCCGATGGAGCTGAAAGCTCTCCGTGCCGCCTGTATGGCAAGTCTTGCCACCGGCGCCCCCATCTCCACCCATACCGAGCGCGGCACCATGGGTCTTGAGGTGATCGAGCTGGTAAAGGAAAACGGCGTTGATCCCCGGCGCGTGATCCTGGGGCATGTAGACCGCAATCCCGATCTGGAGTATCACAAGAAAATGGCGGCGCAGGGCGTTACGCTGGGCTACGACGGACCCTCCCGCGCCAAGTATTGGCCCGACAGCGTACTCATCGCGCTGATCAAGGGGATGTGTGATGCGGGCTATGCTGACCATATCCTGCTTGGCGGCGACAATGGCCGTGCGTCGATGTGGCCCCAGTATGGCGGCGGGTACGGGCACAACTACATCATTGAGAAGTTTGTCCCCCGGCTGCTGGAGGAGGGCGTTTCCGAGACGGACGTCCATAAATTCCTCTATGACAATCCTATGCGTCAGTTTTCCTTTGCGGATTAAGCGCGGCAAATTTGCGTGATGACAGCCGCCACCGGCGGCGGAATGGAGAAAAGCATGAATTGGATGAAGGAGCTTTTCGGTGTTGAAAAGCCGATTATAGCAATGTGCCACTTGCAGCCCCTGCCCGGCGATCCGAATTTCGACAGCGCGGGCGGTATGCAGAAAGTGGTCGATATGGCGCGGCATGATCTGCATGCCCTTCAAAACGGCGGTGTGGATGCCGTGATGTTTTCCAACGAGTTCAGCCTGCCCTATCTCACCAGGATCGAACCGGTGACAGTGGGGGCCATGGCGCGGGTGATCGGTGAGCTGAAAAGCGAGATCACGGTGCCATACGGCGTGAACTGCCTGTGGGATCCCATCGCCTCTCTGGATCTGGCCATGGCCGTTGACGCGCAGTTCATTCGCGAGATCATTTCAGGGGTTTATGCCAGCGATTTCGGCTTGTGGAACACCGATGCGGGCGCCACGGCGCGGCATCGCGCCCGTCTCGGTGCGGGGCATGTGAAGATGCTCTATAATATCGTTCCCGAGGCCGCGCGGTATCTGGCCGACCGGGACATTGCATCCATCGCGAAAACCACCGAGTTCAACTGCCGGCCCGACGCGCTGTGCGTCTCCGGCCTTACGGCGGGCGCAGAGACCGACACCGAGGTGATGAAGGTCGTGAAGGATGCGGTGAAGTATACCCCGATTCTCTGCAACACGGGCTGCAATATCAACAATATCGAGCGGCAGCTCTCCGTTGCGGACGGCGCGGTATGCGCCACTACGTTCAAGGTTGACGGTGTGTTTGAAAACCCGGTGGACGAGAGCCGTGTCAAGGCATTCATGGATAAGGTCAAGAGATTGCGCTGACACGCGGGAGGGACGACTTTGTTAAAGGAGTTATTGGAACAAAACCGCGTGGAATTCTATGATCGCTTTGATCACTGGCATGACGCCGTTCGCGGCTGCTGCCATTCGCTGATCGCCGATGGATCGATCACCGCGGCGTATGCCGATGCGATCATCGAAAACGTGGAGAAGTACGGGCCGTATATCGTCATCACCGACGATCTTGCCATTCCCCACACCAAGGTCAACGCCCGCGGCGTCATCCGGAACGGGATCAGCTTTACCAAGGTAAAGGAGCCTGTCGCGTTTGAGCCGGGCAACCCGGCGAAAAATGCCCGTCTGATCTTTACGCTGGCGGCAAACGATATGGACGGACATTATGAGAATATGGAAAAGCTGGGCGAGATGCTGCTCAACGAAGAGGTGCTGCAGGGGCTGAAGGAGGCCGACGACCTTGAGAGCGTGCGAAGACTGGCCGAACGGCTGAATCTGTAAGAGATCGGTGCAAAAGCCGGCGGAAGTCGGCTTTTGCGAATGCAATTTTTCAGCAGGCAAGGAGTGAACATCAAATGGTAGAAAAAACAATAACCGTTGTCAATCCCAGCGGCATCCACGCCCGCCCGGCGACCCTTGTTGTGGAGTTTGCAAAGAATTTCCCCGGCACTGTTGAAGTTGTCAGAGGGGAGAAGGTGGGCAATCTGAAAAGCATTCTGATGATTCTCACCATGGGCCTGAAGCGCGGGACGGAGATCACCCTTCGGGTGGATGGAGAGAATGAACAGGCGTTTTTGGAGGAGTTGGCCCGGTTTATCCTTGATCTGGAGGACTGATTTCAAATGAGAAGAACATTTACCGCCATTGCCGCCAGCGAGGGCATTGCGATCGGGAAGGCCAAGCGTTTTTCGCGCCGGGCGGCGGACGTCGGCGTGCAGACGATCGGGCATGACCGGATTGAGGCGGAGCGCGAGCGCTTTGTGCGTGCGCTGGAGGCATGTGATGCGCAGCTTGCGGATCAGATTGACCGGATCGGCGGTGAACGTGCCGACATTCTCCGCGCCCACAGGTCGATTTTGCAGGATCCTTTTCTGCGGGAGCAGACGGTCGAGTACATTGAGCAGCTCAACGGGGCCGAGCACGCCCTGACACTGGCTGCCGAACACATCTGCCAAATGTTTGCCCGGGTCGATGACGAGACTTTGCAGGCCAGAGCGGCCGATTTCAAGGATGTGAGCGCGCGCATACTCTGTCAGCTGCAGGGCATTGCCGACAGCAACATTTCAAAGCTGCATGAGCCGGTGATCGTCATTGCCGCCGATCTGCTGCCCAGCGACACCGCAACCATGGACGACAGCCATATTCTCGGCTTTGCCACGGAGCTTGGCGGCAAGACCTCCCACACGGCGATCATGGCCCGCGGACTGAATATTCCGGCCGTGGTCGGTGCGGGCGCGGGCCTTTACGACGCCGTGGCCGACGGCGATCTGCTCATCCTCGACGGTACGGCCGGACTTGTCATCGCAGATCCGACCGAGCAGGAGCTGGAGCAATACCGGCAAAAGGAGCGGCAGCTGCAGCAGCTGCGGCAGGAGCTGGCCGCCCTGCAAGAGCTCCCCGCCAGGACTTCCGACGGAAAATGTGTGACGGTTGCCGCCAACATCGGCGCGGAAAAGGAGGCGCCGGCTGCCGTCAGGCACGGTGCTGGGGGAATCGGCCTTTTGCGCACCGAGTTTTTGTATATGGAAAGCAGCCATTGGCCGACGGAGGAAGAGCAGTTTGCGGCGTATTGCTATGTTGTGCGGCATATGCAGGGCAAGCCGGTCATCGTGCGCACCCTGGATATCGGCGGTGACAAACAGCTGCCGTATTTTACATTTGCAAAAGAGGACAACCCGTTCCTCGGCCACCGCGCCATTCGGTTTTGCCTGGATCACATCGATATCTTTAAGACCCAGCTGCGTGCGATTTTGCGCGCATCGGCCTTCGGAAAGCTGCTGGTCATGCTGCCGATGGTGATCTCCGCGGAGGAGATCGAAAAAACCAGGCAGCTGATCACGGCGTGCATGGCGGAGCTGTCCGAAGAAGGCCTGGATTATGACAGCGGGCTGGAGCTGGGCATTATGATCGAAACGCCGGCGGCCGTGCTGCTTGCGCCGGAGCTTGCAAAGCATGTTTCCTTTTTCAGCATCGGCACCAATGATTTGACGCAATATATCCTTGTGGCGGATCGCGGCAACGAAAACATTCAAAAGCTGTACAATTCCTTTCATCCGGCGGTGCTCAGGGCCATTTATCAAGTCATTCAGGCGGGGCATTCTGCCGGGATCTGGGTGGGTATGTGCGGAGAATTTGCCGCCGACCCCCATGCCACCCGGATGCTGCTCGGGATGGGATTGGACGAGTTCAGCGTAAGTCCCGCACGAATTCCGTATCTGAAGAAAGCCATACGAGCCGAAGCCTATGCGGACGCACAGGCGTTTGCACAAAAGGTACTGGCTGCGGAAACCGTGGAGGAAGTGACCGCCCTCGGATAAAACCGCATGGCAAAGGGGATGGCAGACCGCCATCCCCTTTTGTGCGCTTGTTCGGTTTACGCCTCCGCGGGCTTCCCGAGATAAAAAGAATCCGAACCGGGTCTCCGATTGCGAAGACCCGGTTCGGTTTCTCCGTCTGGTGCCGGTAGTCGGGGTCGAACCGACACGGTATCGCTACCACCGGATTTTGAGTCCGGCACGTCTGCCAATTCCATCATACCGGCAAATATGACCCTAATAGTATAGCACGGCGCGGGCGGAAATGCAACACTTTTTCACGGTGCGGTGCGAAAAAGTGCAGGAAAAAAGGAAAATATGTGAATCTTTTGTTTGAAAACTTGCATTCCGCGCCAAAGTAGGCTATAATTTATTTTGAGGTTTTATAACTTCAAGTATATATACAAAGGAAGCTGATTTTCATGTCAGAAAAAACGATAAACGAAAAGGGCGGCATCTCCGTCGAAACCAAAAATATTTTCCCGGTCATCAAGCGGTGGCTGTATTCGGACAAGGAGATCTTCCTTCGCGAGATCGTTTCCAACGCCTCCGACGCGATTGTCAAGCTGAACCGCCTGATTTCGCTCGGCGAGGTCAAGGACATCGAGACGGCCGGGCGCATCGACGTCTCGGTCAGCAAGAAGGCGCGCACCGTCACCGTACGCGACAACGGCATCGGCATGGACGCCGACGAGGTGAAGAAATACATCGGCTCGATTGCGCTGTCCGGCGCGATGGAGTTCATCGAGAAGTACGAGAGCGAGGGCGCTGCCGACGGCATCATCGGTCACTTCGGCCTCGGCTTCTATTCGGCGTTCATGGTCAGCGACCGGGTCGAGGTCATCAGCCGCTCCTACCGCGGTACGCCCGCCGTCAAGTGGGTCTGCAACGAAGAGGGCGAATATGAGATGAGCGAGGCCGAGCGCGAGGGACACGGCACCGACATCATTATGCATATCAACGACGAGGGCGCGGAGTATCTGGAGCCGCACGCGCTGCGCGCCGTGCTGGACAAGTACTGCGCATTCATGCCGGTGGAGATCTACTTCGAGGACGAGGACGCGGAGCCGGCCGAACCCAAGGAGGGCGAGGAAAAGCCCGCCGAGACGCCGATCAACGACATTCACCCGCTGTGGCAGAAGAATCCCGCCGACTGCACCGACGAGGAGTACAAGGCGTTCTACCACAAGGTGTTCACCGATTTCAACGAGCCGCTGTTCTGGCTGCACATCAACGCGGATTATCCGCTCAATTTCAAGGGCATCCTGTATTTCCCGAAGCTGACGCACGAGTTTGCGGGGCTTGAGGGGCAGGTCAAGCTCTATTACAACCAGGTCTTCGTCGCCGACAACATCAAGGAAGTCATCCCCGAGTATCTCCTCATGCTGCGCGGTGTGCTGGACTGCCCCGAGCTGCCGCTCAATGTGTCGCGCAGCTACCTGCAAAACAACGGTTACGTCTCGAAGATCTCGGCGCACATCGTCAAGAAGGTCGCCGACAAGCTGACCTCGATGTTCAAGAGTGACCGCGAGAGCTACGAGAAGATGTGGGGCGACATCAAGACCTTCTGCGAATATGCCTCGCTCTGCGACCGCAAGTTCTACGACCGCGCCAAGGACGCGCTGCTCATGGAAGTCGTGCACGGCGGGCACATGACGCTCGCCGAGTACCTCGAAGATGCCAGGGCGACGAATGAAAACAAGGTCTACTACACCTCGGACGCCGAGCTTCAGGCACAGTACATCGCCATGCTGGAGGCGAAGGGCATCAAGGTCGTCCGCTTCGACAAGATGATCGACACGCAGTTCGTATCCATGCTCGAAAGCGTCAGCGAGAAGGTCAAGTTCTTACGCGTGGACGCCGACATCACCGATGCGCTGAAGGACGGCGAGGCCGCCCACTCCGAGAAGCTGGAGGCGCTCTTCCGCGCGGCGGCGGGCGACGAAAAGCTCACCGTGCGCTGTGAGAACCTCGCCGATGCGTCTATCCCCGCGATGCTGAACGTCGATGAGGAGAGTCGCCGCATGGAGGATATGATGAAGCTCTATGCCGCAAACGGTATGCCGCTCGGCGGCGATTTCAAGCCGAAGAGCGCGCTCGTCCTCAATATGGCCAACCCGCTCATCAAGAAGCTGGATACCGCGTCACACGACACTGACGCGCTCGTGGCCAAGCAGATCTACGGCCTTGCCGTGCTCAGCCAGCGCAGATTCACCGAGGCGGAGCTCCGCGACTTCCTCGCGTCGAGCTACGACGCGCTCGCCAAGCTCTGAGATGGGGAAAAACGAGTCGCGATCCATCATCGAAAAGAATATGCGGCACCTCTTTGCCGAAGACCTCGCCGCGTGCGAGCGCATGAGCGCCGTCCTCGACGAGGCGGCGAGCCTGTCTGCATCCGCCGTCGCCCGCATGCTGCGGGAGGGCCGGTTTTCGGCCGAGGAGGTGCGGCGGGAGCCGCCCGCCTGTCTGCCGGAGCTGCCGCCCGCGCTGTTTGACGAGACCCCGGCGGAGAATCGGCCGCTCGCCGCGGCAAAGCTCTCGGCTGACACGGGCGCATACCTTGCCGCCTATGCGGAACGGCTTTCCGCCGCGCTGGCGGATGCCCGCCTGCATCCGTCGCCGTACATGTTTGTCGCGCATGCGGCGCGCCGGGCGTCCTTTCGGACCGCCGTGCCGGAGACCGCCGCGTTCCGCCGCGCTACGGAGGTGCTTGCGGCGCATACGGGCGGCCTTGACGCCGTCCCGGTGCGCAGCTTTTCCGACGCCTGCGACGCGGTGGTCGGCGGCGACTGTGCCTATTGCATCCTGCCGCTTGAAAACAGCCGCGACGGCTTTCTCTCCACCACGCTCCGCATGATGACCGAGAACGATCTGTTTGTCACGCGCGTCTGCGAGATCGCGGACGAGAGCGGCGCGGTCACGCGCTTTGCGCTCCTCTGCCGCGAGGGCGACGCGCTCCCGGACGGCGGCGGGATACCGCAGGTCGCCCTGCGGATGCCGCTCGGCGGCGCGGATACGCTGCCGGGGCTGTTCACCGCCATGGCGGCGCTCGGCGTGACGCTGGTGCGCACGGCATCACAGCCGCTCGGCTATACCGACGGCTATGCACAGCTCTGCACCTTCGGCGGCACGAAGGAGGCGCTGTTCGCCTTTCTGTTCCTGCTGACCGCCACTCGCCAAAGCTACATTCTGCTCGGTGTGTACGAGACCGTCACGCCGGATTGAATAGAAACAAACAAATTTGCATATAAAGGAAAAACGTATGGAAAAGAAAATTACCTTCACGCCCCACGGTGTTTGCAGCCGTCAGATCGAGATTACGCTGGACGGCGACATTGTCAAGCATGTAGAATTTGTCGGCGGATGTCCCGGCAACACGCACGGCGTCGCCGCGCTGGTCGAGGGAATGCCCGTGGATGAGGTCATTCGCCGTCTCGGCGGCATCGACTGCCGCGGCCGAGGAACGTCGTGCCCCAACGAGCTTGCAAAAGCGCTGCGGGAGAATCTTTGAACCGACCGGCAAGACAGAAAACACAGTAAAGGAGAACGATATGAACTATACGGAGAATTACGAGCGCTGGCTGCATGAGCCGAAGCTGGATGCGGACAGCCGCCGCGAGCTGGAAGCGATCGCAGGCGACCGCGACGAGATCGAGATGCGCTTCCTCGGCAACCTGGAGTTCGGCACGGGCGGCCTGCGCGGCACGATGGGCGCGGGTCTCAACAAGATGAACGTCTACACCGTCGCCCAGGCGACGCAGGGAATGGCGGAGATGATCGCCCTCGAGGGCGCGGACGCGATGCGCCGCGGCGTCGTCATTGCCTACGACAGCCGCAACAATTCGGCGCTGTTTTCCGAGACCGCCGCGTCGGTTCTCTCGGCCAACGGCATCGCCGTCTGCATCTTTGACGGTGTGCGCCCCACGCCGGAGCTTTCGTTCGCCATCCGCCACCTCGGCTGCATCGCGGGCATCAACATCACCGCGTCGCACAACCCGAAGCAGTACAACGGCTACAAGGCGTACTGGGAGGACGGCGCACAGCTGCCGCCGAAGCATGCCGACATCATCTCGGCCAAGATCAAGTCGATCGACATTTTCGACGGTGTCAAGCAGGATAACTACGCCGACGCCGTGAAGGCGGGCAAAATCCGCGTCATCGGCGAAGAGGTCGATCGCGTCTACCTCGAAAATGTGCTGGCACAGCGCGTCAATCCCGATGCAGTGAAGCGGGTCGCCGACGATTTCTCAGTCGTCTACACGCCGCTGCACGGCGCGGGCTATAAGCTCGTGCCCGAGGCGCTGCGCGCCTCCGGGCTGAAGAAGCTCTACACCGTGCCCGAGCAGATGGTGCTCGACGGCAATTTCCCCACGGTCGTCAAGCCGAACCCCGAGCTGCCCGATGCATTCACGCTCGGCATCAAGCTCGCCAACGAAGTCGGCAGCGACCTCATCATCGCCACCGACCCGGACAGCGACCGCATGGGCGCAATGACCCGCACGGCGGACGGCTCGTTCGTCACCATCACGGGCAACCAGATGGCGTCGCTGCTGCTGGACTATATCATCACCGCGCTGCGGGAAAACGGCGGCGTTCCCGCCGATGCCTACGCGGTCAAGACCATCGTCTCCACCGAGCTTGCCACGGCGATCTGCCGCGCAAACGGCGTCAAGCTCTACAACGTGCTCACCGGCTTCAAGTTCATCGGCGAGGTCATCAAGGAGCACGAGGCGGCGGGGAAGGGCACCTTCCTCTTCGGCTTTGAGGAGAGCTACGGCTACCTCAAGGGCACCTACGCCCGCGATAAGGACGCAGTCTGCGCCGCCATGCTGGCCACCGAGATGGCAGCCTACTACAAGGCAAAGAACATGACGCTCTACGACGCTTTGCAAAAGCTCTACGCGCGCTACGGCTACTACGGCGAGAAGTCGCAGGATGTCTACATGGAGGGGCTCGACGGCATTGAACGCCGCACGAACACCATGAAGAACCTCCGCGAGAATCCGCCGAAGAGCATCGGCGGCAGCCCGGTCGCCTTCGTCGGCGACTACCTCGCCGGGACGATCACCGCGCTTGCCGACGGCTCGACAAAGCCGACCGGCCTCCCGAAGTCGGATGTGCTCTACTACGGGCTTGCCGACGGCGACGTCGCCGTCATCCGCCCCTCGGGCACCGAACCGAAGATCAAGATTTATTACCTCGCCTCCGCGAAGGACGAGGCCGCGCTTGCCGCAAAGCTTGCGACCTACGCCGCCGAGACCGATAAGCTCGTGAAATAACAAAAAAGCCGCCTTCGGGCGGCTTTTTTTGTGTTAGCTAATTTGTATGCTCCCTATAACAGGAATTCCTCGTATTGTTTGTATGTCTGGGGCAACTCCAACTAAAGAAGTTCTTTATTGATAATATCAGCAAGCTTTTTACCGATTTTCGGTGTTATATGTATCGTGTCGTGTGTTGTTGTTCGGATGATTAGCACATTATCTATAATCTCATATGTTGCAGTACTATCAACAACGCCATTTAATGTTGTTTCCGCATGATCGGGGCGCTTTTTCAGTTCGGTTATAAAAGACATAATATTTCACTCCTGAAAAACAAGTAATTTGATTTGTTCGTTTATCGCCTTATCGATGCATTCCATAATACTGACCATCGACACGAAAGCATTTGCCGAAATGCTGATTGTCGTGCTAACTGTAACGCCTGAAAGTAATATTTACTCCTTTCTGCAGCAAAGTATCGTTTGCACGATCATAATAGAATTCCCAAATCCGACCATCAGAGCATTTTAGGGTTAAAGAGCTGCCGCTTAAAGTGTATTTTCCGCCTGCGACCAGCTCCCAATCGCCAAATGTTCTCGCGAATCTGGCAAATCCGCCATTGCCGGAAAAGTTGATTAGATTGTCGGATAATGCGGTTTGTGCAATGTATTCGCCGACAAGCGGATTGCCGCCGCCTCCAATAACACCCGACATCATTCCAACAAAAAGCAAAACGAAAACAATGCAACATACACCTAAAGTGGTCTTTAAGTTGCGCTTGTTCTTCTTTACAAATTCAGGTTCACTGTTGGAATTTACATTACTGTCGCAAGATGCGTTATCGTGGTCTGAAACAACTTTAGACATTTCGGCACAATATACGCACGGTTCCTCGCTAATTATATTGCCGCATTTCGCGCACCTAAATTTATGTACTTCAATGTGCGCACCACATTTGGGGCAGCAAGATGCTTTGTCAGATATTTCTGCTGAGCATTTTGAACATTTTATTAAAGCCATGCTGTGTATCCTCCTATACCTTTGTTACATAAAAAGTGGCTCCGCCATCCGAAGTACCGATTGTGAATTTTGTGATTTGCCCAGCGGCCAGAAAAACTTCTTTGTAGGAGACAAAGCTTCCAGTTAAACATAAATAGCCTTGTATCGCGGTCAACAGGCAATTCGAAGGAATCGTTATTCTTCAACTTTACAATGTCATTACCGCTTTCATCCTTGATTATGTATTTCGCCAACAAAGCAATGCGTTCGTCGGAAGTTTGAAAAATTCCTTTTCCCTGAACAACTTGTTTTTTAATTGGAAATCCGCAGTGAATGCATGTTTCAGACTTATCAGAGATTTCTTTTTTGCATTCCGGACATTGAATTAAAGCCATAGTAAATACCTCCGATTATGAAGTGGTGTTTTTATCGCAGAAAGTGGCTTAAGATTCCAATGCTAAGATGTGCGCATCTTTTCGCCACGCATTTATTTAAATGTTTAATGCGGAACGGAAGTATGGTCATACCGGTATATTTCGCCAGTGGCGTTCCCTGTTATTGCTATGAATAGATCTTCTTCGTTATCCGGGTTGATAATGGCGTACAATTGAAAGACGCTGGTGTTATTGATGGATGTCCCCGCCATCTTTTCGATATTTATAAATGCGAATATGTCAATGTATGTATGCCCATTTTCCGTTACCTCGTGTTCCTCATAGTTATCCAGTTCGACGGAGATTGAAAATCCTGTTAATTCCTCCGCTTTCCTTAAGATGTAATCCCGATAACTTGTCGATGATTTTTCCTGTTTTGGCGCACCACCGTTATAGCCAACTCCGATGTCGCATAATGAGCAATAAGTGATTTGGCAATCTTCGTCCAAATGCAGTTCCGGCGACATCTCCATGCTGCCAAGCCCTCTTTCTATTGCGACAGTTACCTTTACGGATGCGGATGCGCCGCCGCCCGCAATCATGTTGAAACTTTTGTAGCCGTTGATTGAAAGCCCGTGTTTGCTGCCCATGTGTTCTGCAATCGCAGATTTATAATCTGCTTCATCTGCGGTTTTATTTGCAAAACTATAGACTATATCGGGCAGAAAGATGATCATTGTAAGTATGAGAGACACGCTGCATACAGAGGCGTAAAACAACTTTATGGGGCTTATTCCCCTTTTTGGGACAGGAGGATTTTTGTAATCATTTACATTCGACTTCTCTAAGGGCGCTGCGTTTTTTCTCTCTGTACTTGGCTCGCCGCAATGCGAACATATTGTGGTAGTAACCATAGTACCGCAGTTTACGCAGCGCCATCTGTGCGTAGCATGATATTTCGCTTTTCTAAATGGGAATCCGCAATGCTCACAGATTCCGTCTGGTGCGGAGGTGTCTTTGCCGCATTCGGGGCATCTAATCGTTTCCATATTTACCGTCCTGATTCAGTTAAAATACAACATAATCTCTCCATATTTCGCTTCCAATTTTGAAGTGCAAAATGGTGGATAAAAACTCTACAACAATATTATATCTGTATAACAGATAAAAGTCAATATCTTTATTGCAAATATCGCATAATAGTCACGAGGTGATGATATGCAATTCAAAAATTTGCGAGGAATCAGAGAGGACAGGGATATCAAACAAAAAGATATTGCAAAGTATTTGAATGTATCGCAAAATACATATTCGCAATATGAAACAGGTGTGATTTCATTAACCGCAGAGACTTTAATAAAACTTTCAAATTATTATAATGTAAGTATTGATTACCTGCTGGACAGAACCACTAACCCCAATATACAGAAATGAGCCTGAAAATGCATGGCTTGTCACAGGTTGAAAAAAGCCGCCTTCGGGCGGCTTTTTTGCTATTCATTTTCCAGAATCCATGCGAGAATATCTTCGTATTTCATCTCGCCTGCGGCGGTTGCAAGACCGACGCGGACGACCTCTTCATTGTTCGGGCGGATTTTGATGCCGTTGGTCTCGAGAAAGGTCAGGAGAACATACATACCGATGCGTTTGTTGCCGTCCACAAAGGCGTGGTTGGAAATCAGCGCATAGCCGATGCGCGCGGCTTTCTCCTCCTTAGTCGGGTAGAGTTCCTGCCCGTCAAAGGTCTGAAAGGCGGATTCCAGGGCGCTGTCGAGCAGGTTGATGTCCCGCAGCTCGGGATCACCGCCGGTCTCTGCCGAAAGGATTTGATGCAAAAGCAAAACCTTGTCTCTGCTGAATTTAATCATTTTGCCAGCTCCTCAAACGCGCGGCGGTATTCTTTCAGAACGCGCGCGGCAACAAAGTCGATCTTCTCGTCGTCGGTCATCTGAATCTCCGTGTCCTGCTCAATATCCACGAGCTTGTACTTCGGCTGGTTGTTTTTGAAGATGATCACCGTGCCGAGCCGGTCGGCGGCGCGGGCAACGCGGGAAAAATTCTGATTGGCTTCCGAGATGGAAACAATCTGATTTGTGTTGATGTTCATGGGACGCTCCTATCTGCAAGACTTTGCATAAATAGTATACACGAATTTTAGGATATTGTCAACCTAAAATATCATTTTCCGTACTTGCCCGCGCCGCAGAGCGTATCAAAGCCGTGCTGGCGAAAGACCTCATAGACGCCGACGGCGACCGAGTTTGAGAGATTAAGGCTGCGCAGATTCTCCCGCATGGGAATGCGCACGGCGCGGTCGAGGTGCGCTTCGATGAGCGCCTCGGGCAGCCCGCGCGTCTCCTTGCCGAACATCAGAAAGACCGGGGCGGGGTAGGTGATCTCGGTATAGGCGCGGGGCGCTTTGGTGGAGAAATAGTAGATCTCGGCGCCCGGGTTCTTCGCGGTGAAGTCCGCGAGATTTTCATAGTAGGTGATGTCCAGCTCGTGCCAGTAGTCCAGGCCCGCACGCTTCAGCTTGCGGTCGTCGATGGCAAAGCCGAGGGGCTTAATCAGATGGAGCGCCGCGCCGGTCGCGGCACAGGTGCGCGCGATGTTGCCGGTGTTCTGCGGGATCTCGGGTTCGAGCAGGACGATGTTGACGGATTTCATAATGAATCTTCTTTCCAAAAGCGTTGTAACCAGTATACCGCGCTTTTTTTGCCTGCGCAAGATGAATTTTAGGTGAATTTACAAAAAACCTATGGAATACGTGGCAAAACTGTAGTATAATAAATTATTGTATGATGTTAAATGATGACTTCATCTTCACGGAAGGATAGAAACATGGGACTTTTTGCAAAAATATTCGGCACTTACAGCGACCATCAGGTCAAGAAACTGAAGGTCATTGCAGATAAGATCGACGCCCTGTCTCCGAAGTATGAGGCGATGGATGACGCGACCTTGCGTGCACAGACCGCCGCCCTCAAGGAGCGGCTCGCCGCGGGCGAGACGCTGGACGACATTCTGCCCGACGCTTTCGCGGTCGTGCGCGAGGCGGACTGGCGCGTGCTGGGCAAGCGCCCGTTCTATGTGCAGCTCATCGGCGGCATTATCCTGCATCAGGGGCGCATTGCCGAGATGAAGACCGGCGAGGGCAAGACGCTCGTCGCCACCATGCCGGCCTACCTCAACGCACTCACCGGCAAGGGCGTACACATCGTCACGGTCAACGACTATCTCGCCCGCCGCGACAGCGAGGAGATGGGCCGCGTCTATGAATACCTCGGCCTCAAGACCGGCCTCGTCGTCCACGGGCAGATGCCGGACGAAAAGCACGCCGCCTATGATGCAGACATCACCTACGGCACGAACAACGAATTCGGCTTTGACTATCTGCGCGACAACATGGTTGTCTACAAGCAGCAGATGGTGCAGCGCGGCCACAATTTCGCCATCGTCGACGAGGTGGACTCCATCCTCATTGATGAGGCGCGCACGCCGCTGATCATTTCGGGCGAGGGCGAGAAATCGACCGAGCTGTACACGCTGGCGGACAACTTTGCAAGAACGCTGAAAAAGAAGGTCATCAAGGAGACCGACGACAAGCAGGACACCGAGGAGGTCGCCGACGACGCGGACTACATCGTCGATGAAAAGGCGAAGACCGTCGTCCTGACTGCCGCAGGCGTTGCCAAGGCGGAGAAGTTCTTCAATCTCGAAGACTACGCCGACGCCGAGAACTCGACCATCGCGCACCACGTCAATCAGGCGATCCGCGCGCACGGTATCATGAAGCGGGACGTGGACTACGTCGTCAAGGACGGCGAGGTCATCATCGTCGATGCCTTCACCGGCCGCCTCATGCCCGGCAGACGGTACAACAACGGTCTGCATCAGGCGATTGAGGCCAAGGAGCATGTCAATGTCGAGAAGGAGTCCAAGACGCTCGCGTCGATCACGTTCCAGAACTACTTCCGCCTCTACGCCAAGCTCTCGGGTATGACGGGTACGGCGCTCACCGAGGAGACCGAATTCCGCGAGATCTACAACCTCGACGTCGTCGCCGTGCCGACCAACCGACCCATGATCCGCATCGACTATCCCGACGCGGTCTATAAGTCCCGCGCGGGCAAGTACCGTGCGATCGTCGCGAAGATCCTCGAATGCCACGAAAAGGGGCAGCCGATCCTGATCGGCACCGTCTCGATCGAGAAGAGCGAGGAGCTCTCTGCCGAGCTGAAGAAAAACGGCATCGCGCATGTCGTGCTGAATGCGAAGCATCATGAAAAAGAGGCCGAGATCGTCGCGCAGGCGGGCAAATTCGGCGCCGTCACCATCTCCACCAACATGGCGGGGCGCGGTACCGATATTATGCTGGGCGGCAACCCGGAGTATCTCGCCAAGAGCGAGATGCGTAAAATGGGCATCGAGGAGGAGCTCATCGCGCTGTCCACCGGCAGCTCGGTCACGGACGATGAAGCTGTTCTCGAGGCGCGCCGCACCTTTGCCGCGCTGAACGAAAAGTATAAGGAAGCCATCAAGCCCGAGGCGGACAAGGTCCGCGCGGCGGGAGGCCTCTTCATCCTCGGCACCGAGCGGCACGAGAGCCGCCGCATCGACAACCAGCTCCGCGGCCGTTCCGGCCGTCAGGGCGACCCCGGTATGTCGAAGTTCTATATTTCACTCGAGGACGACCTCATGCGTCTGTTCGGCGGCGACCGTCTCTACAACATGGTGGATCGCCTCGGCCTCGACGAGGACACGCCGATTGACGCGAAGATTCTCTCCGACAACATCGAGTCCGCGCAGAAGCGCATTGAGGATCAGAACTTCAACCGCCGCAAATATGTCCTCACCTATGACGACGTGCTCAATCAGCAGCGCGAGGTCATCTACAAGCAGCGCCGCGATGTGCTGGAGGGCAAGGATCTCGGCGGCATGATCCGCGAGTGGATCGGCGCGGTCATGGAGGAAAAGGTGCTGTCCTACCTCGATCATGACACCGATACCTACAATTATGACGCGCTGCTCTCGTCGGTGGTCGGCGCCGTGCTGCACAACGCCTATACCGAGGAGCAGATCCGCGCGATGGACGAGCAGACGATTGCCAAGGCCGCCGTCGAGTGCGCAATGAAGCTGTATGCTTCCCGCGAGGCGCTGTGGCAGTCGGTGAACATCGACATGCGTGAGATCGAGCGCACACTGCTGCTCCGCTCTGTGGATGAAAAGTGGATGGATCACCTCGACGCGATGGACGAGCTGAAGAACAGCATCGGCCTGAACGCCTATGCACAGCGCAACCCCGTCACCGAATACCGCCTCGTCGGCGCGGATATGTTTGACAACATGATCGCCGACATCAAGGAGACCACCGTTTTGCGTATCCTGTCCGCCGTGCCGCGCCGCGAAGCGCCCATCGAGCGCAAGCAGGTGGCAAAGCCGCTGGTCGAGGGCTTTGCCGGCGGCAAAATGCCGACGCGCGCGCCCGTGAAGAAGGCGGTCAAGGTCGGCCGTAACGATCCCTGCCCCTGCGGCAGCGGCAAAAAGTACAAAAAGTGCTGCGGGAGAAATGAAAACGACGGCGAGTGAGCCGCCCGCCCAAAAAGGAGTGAGTCACGCTGCAAAAGAAAACAAACGTGATCCGATTCGGCCTTCTGACGGCCGGCATCCTGTTTCTGTTCAATCCGAATGTCAATCTCATCGACGTTTTGCCGGACTGCATCGGCTATCTCTGCATCTGCGCGGCCATCGCGCGGGCGGCCGACCTGTGCGGCGAGCTTGCGGACGCGCAGACCGAGTTCCGGCGGCTCTTTTGGATCGCACTCTCCAAGCTGCCCGCGTGGCTGATCGCCACGCTCATCACGGCGCGCAGCGTCGGCGAGGAGACGATTCTTTTGTCGATGACCTTTGCCTATGCCGTCGCGGAGACGGTGTTCGGCGTCCGTGCGTTCACGCGCCTGTTCGAGGGGCTTTCCTATCTCGGCACGCGGTATGACGGCGGCGAATTCCTGTACAAAATTCCCGCCCGCCCGAAGAAGCTGCGCGGAACGGACGGCCCGACCGTCGTCCTGCGCTTCCGCCCGGTGAACGGGCTTGCGGCGCTGTCCTGTGCCTTTGTCGTCTTCAAGTCGGTCTTCTGCGTCCTGCCCGAGCTGTCGCTCCTGTCCAACTACGATTCGCTCGGCTTCGTCACGCCGGACAGCGCGGTGCTGTATCGCTACCGCCCGCTGCTGATCGGCATGTCCTGCCTGCTGGTGCTTGTCTTCGGGCTGGTCTGGCTCTGCCGGATGCTCGGCTATGTGCGGCACATCCGGCGGCACACCGCCTTCTGGGACCGCCTCGCCGACAGCTACCGTGAGACCGTCCTGCCGAAGACGGGTATCTTCGTGATGCGGCGCGTGTATGTCTTCATGATTGCCGCCTCGCTGGCCGCCTTTACGTCGGTGGACATGTATCTCGACGAGATCAACTATATCCCGGATTTTCTGTCCGCGCTGCTGTTTCTGACGGCGGCGATCGTCATGCTGCGCTATGCCAAAGAGGCCAAGGCGCTCGCCTGGTCAGCCGGACTTTATCTTGCCGCCTCCGTCGCGACCTATGTGACGATGCTGCAATTCAATGCGGAATACGTCTACAGCTCGGTGCATAAGATCGAGCGCGCGCGGGAGCTGTTCATGCGCTACGCCGGGGCAAACGCCGCCGAGCAGATTGCGTTTCTCGCCTGCGTGTGGTCGCTTGCCGCGATCTGCATGCGGATCGTGGCCGAACATACCGGCATCAATTCGCTCACGGAGGCGTCCGGCAGCAAGAAGCCGCTTGTGCAGGTGTTTGCCCGCAAGACGGTCCGGATGCGTGTGTGGGCGGTGCTGATGAGCGCCATGAGCGTTGCGTACTTCTACTTTGTCACCGACGTGCAGCGTATCACGCTGCCGGGCGGCTCCGGCCCGAGCGGGTATACCTGGTTCCCGCGCTTTGAATTTGCATGGATTCTCGATGTGCTGCTCGGTCTGATTTTCGCGGTCTATACCACCAACCTCATCAGCGACATCCACGCCGAGGTGCGGTACAAGTACAAGTTTGAATGAAAAAAGCGAACCACCGTGCGGTGGTTCGCTTTTTCAATGCCCGATTTACTTGTTCAGCTCGCGTGCCACATCGGCGATAATCTTCGCCGTCCCCTCCACGCCGAGCAGGGAAGAGTCGAGCGTGAGATCGTAGTTTGTGATCTCGCCCCACTTCTTTCCGGTGTAGAAGTTGTAGTAGTTCGCGCGGCGGCGGTCTGTCTTCGAGATGCGGTCGTAGGCCTCGCTCTCGGTGATGCCGTTGCGCTTGGCCACGCGCTCGGCGCGCGCCTTGATGTTTGTATGGATGAACACGTTGAGACACGGCTTGTGCTCACGCAGCACATAGTCGGCGCAACGGCCGACAATCACCGCGGCTTCCTTTGCGGCGATCTCCTTGATGATCTCGGACTGTGCCAGAAACAGCCGGTCGTTGACGGGCAGATTGTAGCCCGGCGCGTGCAGCATCGCGGAAGAACCCATCGCCAGCGTGTAGAGCAGGCTGTTTGCGTTTTTTTCATCGGCCTTCTCCGCCGCCTCACGGCAGAGATCGCTCTTTTCCGCCGCCATTGTAATCAGTTCGTGATCGTAAAAAGATATGCCCAGCTCCTTTGCCACGAGCGCGCCGATTTCGCGCCCGCCGCTGCCGTATTGCCGTGCGACTGTAATGATCGTATTTGCCATCCTGATCCCGCCTTTCTTGTCAAACCACCCAGCGGGTGGTATCTTTATTTTAGCACATTGCGGGCGGTTTGTAAATATTTTTTCAAAAGACGGTTTCGATGACTTTTGTGCATCCCGGCGGCGAGTAGAGCCAGCGATCCATGTGCGTGACACGGCTTTGGTCGATGAAGTACTTCCGCGTAGGCGGCGTCAGTGCCGTGCCGGGGCAGGCGTCGATCAGAACCAGCTTGATTTTCATGCGGGCGGGAATGATGCTCTTGATGTACACGCTCGCCACGTCGCCGACATGCACATGCGGCTTCACCTCGGCAAGCCCGGCGAGGTTCGGCGCAAGCTCCACGAAAATGCCGTAGTCCTCGATGCTGCGCACAATGCCCGAGACCGTCTCGGTCGGGGAGAACGCCGCGGCGTTTTCTTCCCAGGTGCCGAGCAGCTCGCGGTGCGTGACGAAGATGCGGTCGTTTTCACGGTCGATCGAGCGGATGACCACGGGGATGTACTCGCCCACGGCGAAGCGGTCGGCCGGGTGCGAAATGCGCGAAACCGAGATGCAGTCCACCGTCAGCAGCGACGCGATGCCGCAGCCGATGTCCACGAAAGCGCCGAACGGTTCCAGGTGCGTGACCTTGGCTCTGATGATGTCGCCGGGGATGAGGTCGGCGAGGAATGCCGCGCGGCATTCCGCCTGTGCTAAGCGGCGCGAAAGCACGGCGGTCGTCATCCCGCGCTCCTCACGCATGCCGATCACCTTGAAGCAGACCGGCTTGCCCACGCGGGTGATGACCGCGATCTGCTTGACCTCCTCGCCTGCGCGGCAGCAGGCGACCTCCTCGCGCGGCATGTAGCCGCGCACCCCGCCGAGGTCGATATAGAGATTCATGTCGCTGTCGCACAGGGCGGCAGGCGCTTCCAGAATTTTGCCCTGCGCCATGGCGTGTTCCAAGCCCGCCTGCGTGGCGATCGCTTCACGGTTTTGTGCCGTCGAAAACAGCAGTCCCTCGGGCAGATATTGATTTTGCATCGTCTTTGTTCCTTTCTCATAGGATCCGGGCTTCCACCCGGAATATAGATATGAGAGGGGAAAGCGGCATATGCAAAAAAGAGCTCCCCGCAGGGAGCTCTTTATCAATCTTTATTTTCCTCTGCGCCGCAAAACCGCCCACACGAGCAGCCATACGAACAGAATCCCGCAGAGCGCGCCCGCGCTGTCGAGCAGCACATCGGTGACGGCCGGGCCGCGGCCGGGAACGAAGGACTGATGGATCTCGTCGCTCGCCGCATAGACGGCGACGGCAAGCAGCGCACGCAGAATGTGCGCCCACGGCTTTGCCGCAAAGCAGAGCGAGTAGAGAAAGAGCAGTGCGCCGAGCGCCGCATAGACGCAGAAATGCGCTGCTTTGCGCAGAATGAGGTCGGCCGAGGACAGCATCAACGTCTGCTCCGCCTCGGACAGCGACGCAAAGCCGGGGTCAAACAGCTTGACGATGCTCTCCGCAAGGGTCGAGCTGCGCGCGCCGGATTCGGCCGCGGGTTCGCCCGACATGAAGAAGATCGCACCCGCCAGCAGGACGGCCAGCGTCAGGAACAGCGCGCGAAAGCCGCGCGCGCGGAATACTTTCACTTTCTGCATCGTGCCGCGTATCCGTCCTCGTACAGTTTTTCCACCTTGCCGGTCATGATCTTGCCGGTCAGGCGGCAGATGTATTTGGAGTAGGCCACCTTCGACATTTCGGCAAGCCGCACCGGGTCCTCAAACAGTTTTGCGATGGCGTCGGCGAGGTTGGAGGCGCTTTTCTGCGGGATGATGTAGCCGTTCTTGCCGTTTTCGATGATGTAGGCGTTTCCGCCGTAGTCGGTCGCGATGGCGGGCTTGGCCAGGCTCATCGCCTCGATCAGCGCCATGCTGGTCGCCTCCGTGCCGAAGGAGCAGTTGATGATGGCGTCCATCACCTCGATGTAGGGCGCAACGTCGCTGACGAAGCCCGCGAAGATCACGCAGTCCTCCAGCGCGTATTCCCGCACTTTGGCCTTCAGCATAGCCTCGGTCGTGCCCATGCCGATGATCAGCACGCGCAGATTCTTCATGCCGCGCTCGCGCAGAATGCGCGCCGCCTCGATGAGGTAGATATGCCCCTTGACTTCCTCGAGACGCGCGGACATGCCCACCACCACGTCGTCCGACTTGATGCCGAGCTTCTCTTTCAGGGCAGCGGCCTCCTCGGGGGAAACCTGGCGAAGCGGCTCCGCACCGTTGATGATGACCTCGATCTTTTTCGGGTTCGCCCCGGTGTCCACGAGGTTGGCCTTGGCCGATTCGGAGACGGCGATCATCTCGGTGGACAGCGTGTTGTTGACAAAGCCGCAGAGCTGGCGGAGCGGGAACCGCGTCAGCGCCGGCTTCGGCGCGAAGGTCGAGTGCCGCGTGTGGATGCGCACCTTCACGCCGCACAGCCATGCGGCGATGCGCGCCGCCATCGCGGCGTGGGTGTGTACGATGTCCGGCTTCTCCCGCTTGAAGATGCGCATGTATTCGCGCACGGCGGCAAGGTCGAGCGATTTGTCCGCGCCGCCCCGGGTCGTCACGGTCTCAAAGCCGAGCGCGTCGATGCGCGGGATCAGGGCGCTTCCCTCCGGCAGAACGACCTTGACGTCAAAGCGGCTGCGGTCGATGTTGTAGAGCGTGGTCAGCAGCACGGTTCCCGCGCCGCCGATGTTGGTGTCGCTGATGACATGGATAACTTTAATCATGCGAGCTCCTTTTCAGTATGCGTTCTTTCAGGGTACGGATCTCGGCGGTGGGCAGGATGAGGCCGGCCGCACCGTAGACGGCGATGCCGACTGCGCCGCAGCAGAGCACGCGCAGAAGATCGTTCTGCGGTGCGGCGAAGCGGTCAAAAGCAAAGACCGCAGCGCCCATCACCGCCGTGCAGACGAGAATTTTCAGAATATCCGCAAAGTCGCGCCCCGTGAGCAGCGCGCCGTCGCGGGAGAGCAGGGCAAGGTTGAGCAGGGCGCAGACCGCGATCGCCGCCGTGGAGGCAATGCCGATGCCGACAAAGCCGACCGCGCGCACCAACACGGCGCAGAGCGCGATGTTGACAAGAATCGCGGCAAGCGAGGAGAGCATCGGCGCCTTCACGCGCTGCTTGGCGAAAAACAGCTTGGTCAGCACTTCGTTCGCCGACATAAACGGGATGCCCAGCGCAAACAGGCGCAGGATCTGCGCCGTCATCTCCGCGTCATGCGCGCTGAACCGGTCGCGCATGTAGACCGCGCGCGTGATCGGCTCGGCCAGCAGAAATACGCCGATCGCCAGCGGCACCATGATGAGGAGCAGAATTTTGATCGACGCGCCCGCAAAGCGGCGCGCGCCGTCCGCGTCGCCGGTGGCTTCGGCGCGCGAGAGCTTGGGGAAGAGCAGGTTGGTCGCCACAAAGGAAAAGATGCCCACGATGATGATGTACAGGCGGTTGGCGTAGCTCACCATCGTGATGCCGCTGCCGCCCTCAAAGCCGGAGGCGTAGCGCGTGTTGATGACGTTGCAGACCGGCTGCAGCCAGGAGCAGACGAGGATCGGCAGCGCCAGCTTCAGCGCGCGGCGGATGTAGAAATCGCCGAGGAACCGCGCCGGGCGGTAGCGGAAGCCGAGCCGATGCGCGGCGGGCGCCTGGATTGCCGCCTGCAAAAACCAGCCGAGCACAAGCGCTGCGGACAGCCCCCACACGCCGAGTCTGTCGCAGAGCGTGTAGAAGTAGAGCACCATCACGAGGTTGGAGACAAGGCTCATCACCGCGGGCAGCATGTATTTTTCAAAGGATTGCAGAATACCGACGTAGCAGTAGGCCGCTCCGGTGAAAATAATCATCGGGAACATCATGCGGCAGAGCGGTACGGCAAGTTCCTTTGCCGATACGCTGATCTCCGGCGCGAGAAAGCCGACAAGCGGCTTTGCTAGCAGAACGCCGGCCGCCGTGATGGTGACCGTCACGGCCAGGATCAGGTTGAAATAGCGGTTGGCAAAGGCAAAAGCGTCGCCGCGCCCGTGCTTTGCCAGAATTTCGTTGAAGATCGGGATAAACGCCGCCGTCACAACGCCGCCGAGCGCAAAATCAAACAGCGTGATCGGCAGGCGGCTCGCCGCCTCATAGGCGACGGCGGCTTCGGTCGTCCCGAAGTGCGATGCGGTCAGGATGTCGCGCAGCATGCCGAAGACCTTGGCAAGCAGCGTCACCGCCACCATCATCGCCGCCGTCCCGAACAGCCGGTTTTCACTTTTTTGCACGCACTCACTTCCCTTGGTATATATAGTTGACATTTCAGTATAGCATATTTTTCCGCAAAAGGCAACAGATAAATGCGGGGCGGCGCAAAAACGGGAGAATAAAAAAGTGCCGATGTGGTTTACGAGCAGAGGGCTGCAATTGCCCAAGCTGGTTCAAACCATCATCGGTACTAATATTAAGTATATCACATAATGTCGGCGGTGTCAGGTGCTGCCTGCACAAGATGCAAAAATGCAGCACGAGAATTGTCCCGGGGAGTGGCCGTTTCCGGTTCTCTTGCCGAGACCACAAGTGCTGCATCTGTATGCAGTATACCCGATTCTTTGCAGATTGTCAATAGGGCGTATAGGTGACCGCGCACGGATAAAGTAAAGCCGAAATCTGCTCAGGGTACTTGGGGTACAATTCCCCGTTCGGCTGAACGATTTCGGCTTTGATCGTATTATACGGCAAAACTGCAATGTTGTCAAGTACGAATAAACAACCAAGTTGCCGCGGCGCGGTTATCCACGCAAAATGCATGGTTCGCTAATTTCTCCGCGTTCTCCCCGGTTGCGACTTCACTATAACACAGAAGGGCAGCGGTGTCAACTCGATTCTTTGCAGAATGTCAAGCGTTTTCCTTGTACTTATTGTGCGTCGCGTTCGAGTTTTTATCAGCGATAGGAAACACCGTCGATAACGGCGACTTTCGCCGGGCAAGGCAGGTTGATTTGCGAAAAAAGCAGGAAAGCAGCTTGCCGTACAGCCTGTCGCATGGTTTTTCACAAAAAGTGAAATTCCCCCTTGACTTCCGTCGCCGCCTGTGCTATACTATTCAGGTACTGAAATCTGGGTGTGGCGCAGTTGGTAGCGCGCTACCTTGGGGTGGTAGAGGCCGCAAGTTCAAGTCTTGTCACTCAGACCAGCAGAAGCGGAATGAACCGTGCGTTCATTCCGCTTCTGCTTTTTTGCAATGAAAA
>CAKSLQ010000001.1 GCA_934467415.1 uncultured Eubacteriales bacterium | reverse complement strand
GCATTTGCGATTCGATTCATGCATCAGCTTCGTTGTATGCAATTCTTCCTATTTGTTCAGTTTTGAGTGAACATTCAGACAAAAAAGAGAGACGGTTTCGTCTCTCTTTTTTGTTATCTGCGCGCCTTTTTTCTTCGCCCGTGCGGATCTCGCCTTTTCAGGCCGAGGATCCCGACGGTGGTGATGGCTGCAATACCGATCATGCCGGCGATCAGTATGATTTTTCGTTTCATCCTGCTTATAACAACACCTTTCTTTTGGCAATTTGTTTGGTGACCTTGTAGAGATTGCGGACGACTATATCGCCGGTTACCCGGTAGTTTTTCGGTTCACCTTTATCGAGCAGCGCAGAAACGCTGCGGATGAAGTCGACATCCTGCGTTCCGTTTTTGAAGACAATCTCCAGCGTCTGCTTTGTGGCGTCATAACCGCGTGCAATCATCTCCGTGACTTCGGCTTTGTTCAGAACAAAAGTCTCGGTGAACAGCTTTTTCAGCGGCAGCGGCAGTTTGACGACTTTCCTGTCAAACGCCTCGTTTTCAAAGGAAGTGTTGCAGTCGTCAAAATAGATGCAAAGGATATAGTCCAGCGATTTTTCATACAGCGGAAAAATCGGTGTGTTGTCTACAAACGCGCCGTCGTTGTAAAAGCTGCTCCCGATTTGTATGGATTTGCTGTATATCGGCATGGACACGCCCGCCCGCAGATAAGTCGGATACATCTCTGACGGCACGGCGCTTATGTTTGTGTACTCGACTGCTTTTTCTTTGAAATTCAAGAGCGGAATGTAGAATTCGCCGGGCAACTTGTCGCCCGGCACATACAGGCGGTCGACTGTATTCTGAAACAAACTGCACTTGACGGCACGATTGATGAATAACCGGCTGTTGTCCGCGCATACGCTGAGCCAAAGCGCCTCCAACTCTTTCAATCTGTCCGTTGCGAAGGCGTAACCGTTGAGCGCGCCGATGGATGCGCAGCTGAAAACCTCAATTTCCGACGGGGCGAGGTATTCCCGAATGGCCTTCAGCGCGCCGATCTGCAGGGCGCCGCGCACCATGCCGCCGGACAGAACCAATCCAATTTTCATATTGCCTCCCGTTTCCGAAGAAACAAGCCGCCGCAGGCTTTGCGGCGGCTTGTTTGCTCTCACTTCAGAACTGCGCCGTCTTTGTCCTTGAAGGAGCCGCAGAGGATTACGATGAAGTCGTAAATCCAGCCGATGCCGAAAACGCCCAGCGTGAGCAGATACAGGATGCCCGTGCCGATCTTGCCGACATAGAAACGGTGGATGCCGAGCGGTCCGAGCAGGAAGCAAAGTGCCGCTGCCACGCCCTTGGATTTGTTCGAAATCTGGTCTGCCATGAAAATACCTCCTAAAACTGTGCAATCATTCTGTCGGAATAATTGCAAATCTTTTTCCGTTTTGTCCTATGACAGGACAAAAACTGGTTGAGTGTATTTTACAATCAATTTTGTCCTTTGTCAAGACATTTTTGAAAAAAATACGAAAAGAGGTAGAAATATGGCAAGAATTATTGATGGAACCGAAATGAATCTGATCGGCGCAACGGTCCGGAAGTACCGCAAACAGCGCAAGATGAGTCAGCAGGCATTGTCCGGCAAGCTCGAGCTTATGGGCGTGTATGTATGCCGCGGCTCGGTTTCGCGCATCGAAGACTTATCGCGCACGGTCACGGATATTGAGGCGTATGCCATCGCGCAGGTTCTGCAGATTCCGATGGAGGAGCTGTTTGAGGGTGCAAAAGAAAAATTCGAGTAAGCATTGCACTCCGGTCGGTGATACGCTATAATGAAACCAGCTTGCGGAGGAGACCCATGAACGAACTTTACGAAAGAATCTACGCCGCGGTGATGACGATCCCGCGCGGGAGGGTGGCGACCTATGCGCAGGTTGCCGCCATGGTCGGCAACCCGCGGCTCTGCCGCGTGGTGGGCAACGCGCTGCATATGAATCCTTATTTCGGCGAAGTGCCGTGCCACCGCGTTTTGAATGCGCAGGGGAAACTTGCGGATGCGTTTGTTTTCGGCGGCTCCGATGTGCAGGCAGAGATGCTGCGCGCCGAGGGCGTTGAAGTGATCGACGGCAGGGTCGACCTGTCCAAATACAGAATGTGAGGCGGCTATGGAAGACAAACTGAAGCTCCGCATTGCAGCGCCGGACGATGCCGCCGCGCTGCTTGCCATCTATAAGCCCTATGTGGAAAACACGACCATTACATTTGAATACGACGTGCCGACGCTTGAGGAATTTACGGCGCGCATTGCGCATACGCTCGAACGCTACCCGTACCTGATCGCGCTGTCGGACGGCGAACCGGTCGGTTATGCCTATGCGGGCCCGTTCAAAAACCGTGCGGCGTATGCTTGGGCGGTCGAGTTGTCTGTCTATGTCCGGAAAGACTTTCGGGGAGCGGGCATCGGCAAGGCGCTCTACGCTGCAATGGAGGAAGTTCTGCGGCGGCAGCATGTGACCAATCTGAATGCCTGCATCACTTATCCGAGCGCGGGGAGCGAGCAGTTTCACGAAAAACTCGGCTATACAACGGTTGCGCATTTTCATAAGTGCGGCTATAAACTCGGCAGGTGGCTGGATATGATCTGGATGGAGAAAATACTGGCCGAACATGCGGACACGCCGGCGCCGTTTTTGCCTTTTGCCGCCCTGCGTGCGGTGGATCCGGACGTGGAAACGCTGCGGTTCGACTGATACTTTTTGTACAAACATCCGGATAGATTGCAATAGCCATTCCGCATCTGCCGTGCTATAATGTTTACAGACCTGTGATCGGAGGATGATTATGACAAAACATCTGTACAGCGCGCTTTTTGCCGCGCTGCTGCTTTCGATCATGCTGTTCGGTACAATATCGGCGGCAGAGGAGGCGACTATGATCTATCAGAACGATTTTTCGTCGGCCGCAGCGCTCGCGGATTTTGACACGCAGGGCAGCTGGCTGGTGCGCGGCGGCGCGCTGGAAACGCAGGGGACAAGCGGCTCGGCCTATCTGACCTATACGCTGCCCGCCGCATTCGCGGGCAAAGATTTTCGCGTTGAAGCAGATTTTCTCGGTCATACCTCGACCGGCGGTATCCTGATCGGTGGCGTGGGAGACGGCCTTTCCGCCGCACCGGCCGACTTTTTCGGCTACGATTGCTTCATCGGCACGAACGGCAAAAAAGGCGCACTCGGCTGTTACAATGCGCGCGGCGCATGGAGCGGCAATATCCATGTCGGTGCGGATACCGTAACGGCAAGCGATCTGCATCTTTCCGCAACCGTGCGCGGCAAAGAACTGACCTATCTTGTCACTTCGCTCGACGGCAAAACGCGCTATTACGGCGTGACCTATACCATCGGCACTTCTTCGCGGGACGTCTACACCGCGTTCGGCGGCAAAGTGGGACTCCGCAAATTCTGTTCGGATAAAGGCCGATTTGACAACTTCCGCGTGACGCTGCTGGCCGAGCCGGAATTGCCTGCGTTTGCAAAAACGCTTGACTTCGGCGGCTTTGCGTTCCGCGCAAGCGCCGGAATGGCCGTGCGCGGCGGCGCGCTTTCCGGAAGCGGCGCAGTCATGACCGATGCGGCGCTCGCCGCGGATTTTGACCTGACCTGCAAGCTGGATGCCGACGGCGTTTCCCGTTTTTACTTCGGAATGCAGAAAAGCAGCGGCTATCTTTTCCGGGTGGACAAGGCGGAGGAAACCGTGTCGCTGTGGAAGATCCGGGACGGCGCGTATGTGCTGCTCGGCGAGCGTGCCTGCGCGGTCGGTGACGGCACGCGCAGTGTGCGCATTCGCGTTGCCGATGGTGTTGCGGCTGTATATTTTGAGGATAATCGCGCCGACACCGCGCCTTTCCCCAAGCTGGAGCTGCACCTTGCCGATTATGCGGCGGGCAAGTTCGGCATCATGCTTGCGGGCGGCAGCGTCAGTGAGCTTTCGGTCGGCGAGGCGGAGGCCTATGCCGGCGAGACCTATACAAATCCGGTGGTCGCCGGTGCAGACCCGGATGTGCTTTACTACGACGGTACATATTATCTGTACAACCGCATCAGCGCAGGCAATGCGGTTTTCCGCGTCTCCACCTCTGCGGATCTTGTGCATTGGACGGCGCGGCGCACGGTCTTCTGGCATACGGAAAATGCGGAAACGCGCGGCTATATGAGCCCGAACGTGTTTTACCATGACGGCGTCTTTTACCTGTTTTATGCGGCGCTGAACGGAAAGGGCGAAAACCGCGTCTGGTACGCGACGGCTTCGTCGCCCTACGGCCCGTTTCTGCCGCAGGCGGAGCAGAAGCCGCTGCATGAGATCGCCGAGATCGGCGGCCACCCTTATCGGGATGACGACGGCCGCCTGTATATGTCCTTCGTCCGTTTCGGCGGCGGCAACCATGTCTGGCTTGAGGAAGTCACAATGCAGAACGGCGTCGTGACGCCCGTCGCGGGTACGGCAACCTGCGTGATCTCGCCGACCGAGGCCTACGAGAATGACGGCTACGGCTCGATCTCCGAGGGCGGCGTCCTGTATAAGCACGGCGGCTATTATTATATGATCTATGCCTCGGGACACTACAAGGGGCATTACGGCGAGAGCTATGCCGTGGCAGAGCAGATTCTCGGCCCGTATACCAAATACGCCTACAACGAGATTCTGACGCACAACGCGGCCGTCGATGGCGTCGGTGACGGCATTTTCATCCCTTCGCCGGACGGCAGCGAGCTGTTCATGGTCTATCATTCTCATGCCGTGCCCGGCAAGGTCGAGCCGCGGCAGACCTGTATCGACCGCGTGAAGTTTGTGCCCGCCGAGGACGGCGGCCCGGATATCCTGACGGTATACGGCCCGACGACCACGGCACAGCCGCTGCCGTCGGCCGCGCGGCGCGGAGACATGGACGGCGACGGCAGGCTGACGATGCGCGACGCGCTTCTGCTTTGCGGAAAGATCGGCGGCGGACAGCCGTACAGCGAGGTCGGCGACCTGGACAAAAACGGCGTGAACGATGCAAAGGATGTCATCGCATTGCTGGCGGAGCTGGCAAAATAGACGCCGCCCGTTTTACTTATGCGAATTTTTGTCCGATTTCGGCTGCGGAATTGGCTTGCATGTTCTTTATGGAAATGGTATGATAAATCATACAAGCAAATTATGCAAATACAATTTCGGAGGAAACGTATGAAACGATTCGGCTTGATCCTTTGCACGCTTCTCCTGCTGGCTGTTTTTGCAGGCTGCGGCGATAAGACGCCCGCGTCCACAACGGCATCGTCGGGTGATGCGGCACAGACGACGGCACAGAAGGGCGAGACGCTCGGCGTGCCCGAGACCGCGGACTACGGCGGTGCGGCGTTCAACATTCTGTCGGCGGGCAGCGTCGCTTACAACGATTTTAACTTTGACGAGGAGTCGTCATTGGCGCTGGACAATGCGCAGTACAAACGCAAGCGTCTGGTGGAGGAGAACTACAAGGTCACGATCTCCGAGGACATCAAGCAGGCGTATTCCTCGGGCGGCGGCCCCGGCTTTATCCAGATCAATACGGATGTCAGCGCCGGTGACTGCAACTACGACCTCGCGCTGATCGCAGGCTACGACGTTTCGGTGCTTGCCTACAGCGGTCTGCTCTATGACCTCAACTCGGTGCCCGGCATCGACCTCACAAAGTCCTGGTGGGATCAGAAGGCAAACGAGAGCCTCGCCGTCAACGACGTTATGTTCTTCACGACCGGCGAGATCACCTGCTCGGACAACAATGCCGCATTTGTGATCCTGTTCAACAAGGGATTGCTCAAGGACTATGAGCTGGAAGACCCCTATACGCTCGTTTATGACGGCGGCTGGACGATGGACAAGTTTGCCGAGCTCTGCAAGACGGTCACGGAAGACCTCGATCAAAACGGCACGATGGACGCAAACGATCGCTTCGGCCTGCTCGTCTGGGATGACTCGGTCGTCGGCATCGTCAATGCCGCAGGGCAGCGCTGCTGCACGATCAATGCGGACGGTGAGATCGAGCTGACGCTTTACAACGAGACGACGGTCTCGGCGCTCGAAAAATACTTCTCCATTGCATATGACACGCAGTATGCCTATACCTATCAGCGTGTCGGCGGTTACGATGAGCAGGCGCTCTGGTCGGGCAACCACGGTCTCTTCTGGACGACATGGCTCGGCATCGTTCCGCGCTATCGCGAGATGGAGAACGACTTCGGCATTCTGCCGTATCCGAAGCTGAACGCGGCGCAGCAGGATTACTATACCACCGTTGCGCCCTACAACTCGCAGTTTATCTGCATGCCGCTCATCCAGAACGACGTGGAGCGCGCCGGGACGATCACCGAAGCGCTGGCGTACTACGGCAAGAAGATCGTCACACCCGCCTACTATGATGTGAACCTGATCGGGCAGAGCACGCGCGACGAGGAATCCGAGGATATGCTGAAGATCATCTTCGACAACCTCGTGTTTGACATCGGCTATTACTATCAGATCGGCCCGTACAACAAGGAGCTGATCTACATGGTCCGTGCATATGATACGAACTTTGCCTCGCGCTATGACGCAAAGAAGAATATCGCCGAGAATATGCTCGGAGTCATCAACGAGTATTATCAGCGCGCGGTCGCAACCTGGAAGACCGATGCCGCATCGGAAAACTGATACTGCAAAAAAAGCAGAGCGCATACGCGCTCTGCTTTTTTGCAGTAAAGCCGTCCTTATCCGACCGTATCCGGAATCGGTGCGGCTTGCTTTTCATAGATGACCTTGCCCTCGACCGCCTTTGCCAGTACACGGTCGCCGGGCTTGATTTTTTCCTCGAGCATGGCCTCGGAGAAGCTGTCCTCCACGAGGCTTGTGACGGCGCGGCGCAGGGGGCGCGCGCCGTAGACCGGATCAAAGCCTTTCTCGGCGACGTAGGCGACGAGAGAAGGATCAAACTCGGTCTCTACGCCGATGGCGCGGATACGGCGGCCGAGCTCGGCCAGCAGCAGCGACGCAATCTTGCGGATGTCCGCATCGGTCAGGCGGTTGAAGACGATGATCTCGTCGAGACGGTTGAGAAATTCGGGGCGGAACGTGTCCTTCAGCGCCTGCATGACGCCGGTCTCGATCCGGGCTTTCTCGTCGGTTGCCGCGGCCGTAAAGCCGAGACTTTTTGCCTTTTCGGTGATCGCGGCGGCGCCGACGTTGGAGGTCAGGATGATGACGGTGTTCCGAAAATCGACTTTCCGTCCCTGCGCGTCGGTCAGTGCGCCGTCGTCGAGGACTTGCAGCAGGATGTTGAAGACGTCGGGGTGCGCCTTTTCCACTTCGTCAAAGAGAACGACCGAATAGGGCTTGCGGCGGATCTTTTCGGTGAGCTGGCCGCCTTCGTCATAGCCGACGTAGCCGGGCGGCGAGCCGATCAGCTTCGAGACGCTGTGCTTCTCCATGTATTCGGACATGTCCACGCGGATCATGGCGCTCTCGCCGCCGAACATGACCTGCGCAAGCGCACGGCACAGCTCGGTTTTGCCGACGCCGGTCGGGCCGAGAAACAGGAAAGAGCCGAGCGGGCGCTTCGGGTCTTTCAGCCCCATCCGGCCGCGGCGGATCGCTTTTGCGACGGCGTCCACGGCTTCGGGCTGGCCGATGATGCGCTCCTGCAGAATTTGATCGAGATGCAGCAGCTTTTGGCTTTCCTCGCTTTCCATCTGCCGCACGGGGATGCCCGTCCACGCCGTCACAATGTCCGCGATGTCCTCGCGCGTGACGGTGAGCGCGTCCGCGCGGCGGCTTTCCTGCCACGCGGCTTTTTCGCGGCGCAGCCTGTCGCGGAGGGCTTGCTCCTCATCGCGCAGACGCGCCGCTTCTTCAAAGTTCTGCGCCTTGATGGCCTCTTCCTTGCTGCGGCAGACCGTCTCCGTGCGCGTCTCCAGCGCCTTGAGATCCGGCGGCGAGGTATAGCGCGAGATGCGCAGGCGGGACGCGGCCTCGTCCACGAGGTCGAGCGCCTTGTCCGGCAGATAGCGGTCGTTGATATACCGTGCCGAAAGCTTCACGGCGGCTTCAATGGCGTCATCCGAGATTTTCAGCTTGTGGTGCGCCTCGTATTTGTCGCGCAGGCCGCGCAGAATGCGCACAGCATCCTCGGGCGACGGTTCGCCGACCATGACCGACTGAAAACGACGTTCCAGTGCGGCATCCTTTTCGATGTTTTTGCGGTATTCCGTGATGGTCGTCGCACCGATCAGCTGCATTTCGCCGCGGGACAGCGCGGGCTTTAAGATGTTGGCCGCGTCCAGTGCGCCCTCGGCCGCGCCTGCGCCGACCAGCGTGTGAATCTCGTCAATAAAGAGGATGATGTCGGGGCGCTTTGCCACCTCGGCCATCACGTTTTTGAGCCGTTCCTCAAATTCGCCGCGGTATTTTGCCCCCGCGATCATGGACGGGATGTCCACCGTGACGATGGTTTTGCCGCGCAGCATTTCGGGAATGCTGCCGTCGGCGATGCGGCGGGCGAGCCCCTCGACCACGGCGGTCTTGCCCACGCCGGGTTCGCCGATCAGGCAGGGATTGTTCTTTTGGCGGCGGGCGAGGATCTGGATGACCCGCTCGGTCTCCGCGTCCCGCCCGATGATCGGGTCGAGTCGGCCCTCTTTGGCCAGCGCGGTCAGATCGCGGCCGTAGCTTGCCAGCGTGGGACAGTCCCGCAGCGCGCCCTCCGCGCGCGGCTGTATGCGTCCGGCTTTGCTGCCGGCGGCCGCGCGCTCCGTGCCGTCAAAATACGCGAGCAGATTGTTTTTGAGGTCGGCCGCGCGCACGCCGAGCGCATCAAGCACCCGCAGTGCCACGCAGTCGCTTTCCTCCAACAGGGAGAGCAGCAGATGCTCGGTGCCGATATAGCTGTGGCCGAGCCGCGTGGACGTGTAGGCGGACATCTCGATGATCTGTTTGGTGCGCGGCGTCAGGTCGGCGGCGGTCACGTCGGTCGGCGTGCCTGTGCCGATCGCGGCGGTGACCGTATCGATAATCTTTGCCCGCGTGACCCCCATGGAGGCGAGAATGCGGGCGGATACGCTTTCGCTGTCGGATGTAAGGCCGATGAGCAGATGTTCGCTTCCGACATAGCTGTGGCCGAAGCTGCGCGCTGCGATGAGCGCATGGTTCAGCGCGTTCTGCGCTTTTTGTGTAAAACGGTTTGTCATAGTGACCCTCCTTTACCGAGAGGTGGAATTATCGCCGCCCGCACGGGAAACCTGCAACATGCAGAGTATACCCACTTTGCGGGGAAACCTGTCGGCGGAAGGGCACATAGACTCTTTATTTCATCAGCGCCAGCAGAAAGCCGCGGAACGCGGATGCGCGCGCGGCGTCCTGCGTCTCGCGCGGCAGCGCGGACAGCGCCGATGCCGACAGGCAGGAGCGGATGAACTTCTTTTCTCTCGAGGTGATGAGGTCGGCGGCGTAGAGCGTGTCCAGCGCCGTGCGCATCGCGGTCTCGCCGAGACTTTCGCCGACGGCGGCAAATGCCTCCGCTGTGAGATTCTCCGCGCCGATCTCCCGGCGGACAATGCGGATGTAGCCGCCGCCGCCGCGGCGGCTCTCGATGAGATAGCCGCGCTCCGGCGTGAAACGGGAGGCAACCACATAGTTGATCTGGCTCGGCACACAGCCGAGCTTTTTGGCAAGGTCGTTCCGCTTGATCTCAAGCGTGCCGCCGCAGTCATCCAGCATTTTGTCAATGAAGGATGCGATCGTGTCGGACAGAAGCAAGTTGTTCAGCTCCTTTTCGGTTGATACAGACAGTATACCGATAAAGTCAGCAAAAGTCAAAGTCAATGAAGGTCAAATCAAAAGCGAGGCGCACGATTGTGTGCGGATTCCTCGCTCGATTTGCGGCACACGCCTTTTTTCGCGCGTTTTCGCGGTTTTACGCGCCTGCGTCGCGGTATTTGTTGTAGTTGCGCACAAGCGCGTTCCATGTGGCTTTGTCCACCTCGCCCGTCGGCGGAATGCCGTTTCGCATCTGGAAACGGCGGATCGCTGCGGCGATGTCGTCGGTGTAGGCACCGTCAAGGTCGAAGAGCGTATGGTCGTCGTAGCCGTGGGTCAGCGCGTTCAGGATCACCTGCACGAGAATGACGAGGTCGCTGACCTCGCCCGCCCGCAGGGTGCGTCCTTTGGGAAATGCGTACAGCGGCAGCGGCGCGCTGTTTGTAAAGTCTGCCTCAAGTGCCGCGCCGTAGATCAGATTATAGGTTTCGAGGTCGGCGCTGCCGGTCGCGGGGAGCCCGTTTTCGCGCTGTATCTTCTCCACCGCATCGCGGGTCGCCGTATCATAAATGCCGTCCACGGGAACCGTGACGGTTTCGCCGCGCGCGATCTGGATGCTGCGCAGCATGGTTTGCAGCTGCTTGACGACGGCTGCCTCATCGCTTGCCTGAATCATGTCTTCACCTCACGAGACGGCATAGCCGGGGTACTGCCCCGGGCTCAGCCGATTGCCGTTATAAAGGTCTTCATATGTGTCGATAATGGCGTTCCAGACGGCCGAATCGACCTCGCCGCTTGGCTCAAGCCCGAACAGCCGCTGAAAGGCCTCGACCGCGTTGTAGGTCAGCGCGCCGAAATAGCCGGTCGCCGGCACGGACGGGATCTGCGTGTAGGTTTGGCCGATGTAGTTCAGGTACTCCTGAAGCAGCCGCACATAGTCGTTTTCACTGCCCACGCGCAGGATGATGCCGGGATAGGGAACGGTCACGCCCTCGGTATACGCGGTCGGGATCGAGGCGAGCAGTCCTGCATATACATTGTTCAGCTCCCGCCAGGTCTGCTCGCCGACGATGCCGTCGGCCGGGAGGCCGTAGGCGCGCTGAAAGCTCGCCACTGCGGCCTTGGTGGCCGGACCGAAAATGCCGTCGATTTCGGTGGCTTCCACCGTGGGGACAAACTGTGCGATATAGGAGATGAAATACTGGATCAGCCGCACGCCCGGCCCCTCCGAGCCTTCGGAGAGCAGATCCGGGTACTGGCGGGAGATCTCTTCGAGCGAAATGCCCTCGGAGTTCAGCTCGGACAGACGCTTGACACTGTTGTAGATGCGTAAGATCGCATACCAGGTGCCGCGCCCGACGATGCCGTCCGGCGTCAGGTTGAAAATGCGCTGAAACGCCTTTACCGCCGCCTCGGTACCATCGCCGAAGTAGCCGTCCACCGGCGCGATCTTCGGGATGGCCGGGTAGTTCATGCCGATGCGGTTGAGGCGGATCTGCACCTGGCGCACCGCGTCGCTGCCCGTGCCGGGGCGCAGGGCAATGCGCGGCGCGGTTTCTCCCGGGGCGGCAATCGGCACGTCGGTGACGATCTCCACGTCGTTTCCGTAATAGTGTTGCAGAATCTGCAGCGGTGTCTGACCCGCCTCGGCCAGCGACACCGACCCCCATTGCGAAAGCCCGCTGCACGTCGTCTGCACACCGTCGCAGTATTGCGTGAACAGCGGCTCGACAGCCCCCGCGCGGCTGACATAGCTGTCAAAGATTTCGTCCACGATCTGCGAGATGTTCTCAAAGATGTCGCGCCCGTAGACGTAGGCCTGGTCGTTCTGTGTGCGGCTCGTGATGTCGAAATCGTAGCCGCGGCTGCGGTAATATTCGGTATAGATGCGGTTGAGCGCGTATGAGATCTGCGCGTAGATGTTGGCGCGGATCGCGGCCTCCGGCCAGGTCGGATAAATTTCGCTCGACGCGACGTTCTTGATATAGTCGGCGAAGGGAACGGTGACGTTCTCCGCAGCCTCGTTCGGGAGGCCGAGATGCACCGTGATGGTTTCCGGGATGACGGGTGCTTCAAGCGGCATGTGCCTGCTCCTTTCTCAGAGGCGTTGGTTTTCCGCGCCGGATTCGTCCGTATTCCGCGGATTGGGGTCCTGCGCGTCGCCTGCGTATTCGGTCAGCGGATAGAGGTTGACCGGCTGGATCGAGGTCGTGCCCGCAAAGAGCGGCACGTTGGTGAAGCTCTGGTGGAAGAAGCCGTCCTTTTCCACCTCGATGTTGTAGGTGGCATACGGCTGTTCCGCGCCCGGCTTTTCGGAGTCCGCCGCGGGCGGCGCCGGCAATGTGATGCGCGGCGTCCGGCCGCTGCGGTCGGTGGTGACGACCGAGAGCACGCCGCTGTTTTCCGGCTTGCTGCCGCGGACGGTGACAAGCGCCCCTTCCACGGGCAGTGCGCCGCCCGCGGTGGAGACGGCGACGATCAGCGTGCCGGTGGCACTGTAATTTTCGGCAAGTTTGTTTTCCATACGGTTTCCTCACTTTACACGCATTTGACATACTAAATAGTATAGGTTTTACGGGAAAAACATGACCGCCCTTGTGCATTTCCGAAAAAAATTCAAAAAAAGACGATTTTTTTTGAAATTTCCGAAGTTTCGTGCTATAATGAATGCGTCAAACGATGCAAAAAATTAAATATCAGTTGCTGGAGGACTTATGAACGATTCGTTTTACGGAGAACTCTGTATTATCGGTATGCGCGGATGCGAGGCGTTTACCGCAGAGGTGGACAACTACATCAAGGACTGGCGCCGCCATGTGGAGGACGAGACCTACATCGCGCAGGCGGACTGCCCCCGCTTCGGTTCGGGTGAGGCGAAGGGCCTGATCCACGAGTCCATGCGCGGCCGCGACGTGTATATCATCTGCGACGTGTTCAACTACGGTGTGACCTACAAGATGTACGGTATGACCGTTCCGATGAGCCCGGACGATCACTACCAGGATCTCAAGCGCATCATCAGCGCCATCGGCGGCAAGGCGAGAAGAATCTCGGTCATCATGCCGATGCTCTATGAGGGCAGACAGCACAACCGCACCGCCCGCGAATCGCTCGACAGCGCGCTGGCGCTCCAGGAGCTGACCAACATGGGCGTGTCCAACATCATCACCTTTGATGCACACGATCCCAAGATTCAGAATGCCATTCCGCTCAGCGGCTTTGACAATGTCCGCCCGACCTACCAGATGATCAAGGCGCTGGTCAAGGCGTTCCCCGAGGTTTCGTTCTCCAGTGACGAATTGATGGTCGTTTCGCCGGACGAGGGCGCAATGGGCAGATGCATGTTCTATTCTTCGCTGCTCGGTCTTGACCTCGGCATGTTCTACAAGCGCCGCAATTTCTCGGTCATCATCGACGGTATGAACCCGATCGAGGCGCACGAGTACCTCGGCCGCGACCTCAAGGGCAAGGACGTCATCGTCGTGGACGATATGATTTCCTCCGGCGGCTCGATGCTGGATGTCTGCGAGCAGCTGAAAGAGAAGGGCGCGCGCCGCATCTTTGTCTTCGCCACCTTCGGTCTGTTCTGCAACGGCCTTGAAAAGTTTGACGAAGCCTACGAAAAGGGTATCTTCACGAAGATCTTCACCACCAATCTTATCTATGCCAAGGATGAGCTGAAGGCAAGAGAATGGTATCAGTCGGTCAACATGTGCAAGTATGTTGCATATCTGATCGACACGCTCAACCACGACGCCACCATCAGCAACCTGCTCAACCCCGCAAAGCGCGTACACAAGCTCATCGACCGCCATATCCAGAACACGGCGGAAAAGAGCAACTCGTAAAATAAAATCCAAAAAGGACGCCGTCGGCGTCCTTTTTTGCGTGTATCATTTTTGCAGTGCGGTGCGGAAGGCGCTTTCGGCGGCGGCGCGCTCCGCGTCCGAAAGAATGGCAAAGAAGAGATAGCGCCCGCAGGAGACGACCCGTGCATGTTCGATCTTGATGCATTCGTCGGCGCTATAGCGCATGTCCCAGTTTGATTTTCGGAAGGAGAGGTAGGCGTCAAGCTCGGAGAGGGCTTCCTCGCGGTCGGCGTCCGGTGCCAGCTTGAAGAGGCCGATCTCGTTGTAAGCGCTGCCGGAGAACGGACAGAGGACCAGATGCTCCTCGTACAGGGACAGATCGCTTTTCATGCAGTAGCGGATGAAGTCGTCGCTTGCGGGCGAGAGGTGCGCGTAGCCCTCAAGCTTGCAGCCGACCGTGTCGGCGATCACCTGCACGGGGACATCGTCGCGGACGCCGCAGGCGGCAAACGAAAGCAGAAGCAGGCAGACAAGGCAGAGGGAAAGCAGATGGTTCATGAAAGCACCTCCGGAATCTGATGGGTGCAGACGTAATCAAGCTCGGCGTCAAGTCCGAGCGGCGTCAGATGGCAGCCGTCGCTGGCGTAGGCCTCGGGCAGATAGCCGTCTGCATCGCAGAGCGCCTCCGCCGTGTCGAGATAGTAGACCCCGGCACGGCGCGCGACACCGAGAATGGTCAGATTGCCCGCGCGGATAGCGGCGTTGGTGATGCGCGTGTCGGCATAGCTGCGGCAAATCGGCAACATGGATTGCAGGACGATCACGGTCTCGGGGCTGCCTGCCCGCACGGCGTCGATCAGCTTCAGATATTCCGCCGCGAAGTATTCGCTGTCCACGATCTCAAAGCCGTTGAAGCCGAGCGAGATCAGCAGGATCTCGGGCCGCTTCAGCGCTGCCGCCTCGGCACAGGTCATTTCCGTGCCGGTGTCCGGCAGGTAGATCTTCTGATTCTGCATGTCCCACACCGACATCGTGCCGCAAAGCGGGGTCCAGACCTGCGCTGTGTCCGCGCCGCCCTCCAGCATGGCAAAGTGCCGCAGCCCGTAGGTGCGGGAGTCGCCGAGAAACACGATCTTCCCGAGATAGTCCGCGCCGCCGTGCACGGTCTCGGCGAGCGTCACGCCGTCGGCGGCCACAGCGGCGGCGGTGGGCAACGCCTGTACGGATGCGGCGGCCGGACGACATGAAAAAAGCACGGCGACGCCGGCGAGAAGACAAGTAAGATACTCAACTTTCCGCATAAAGCACCTGCAATCGGAAAAAGGGCTTTCGACGTCGCCGCGCAAGCGGCATTTTCAGAACATGCTTTTGTATTCGGTATCATTTGCCCGCGCCCGTTTACGGCGGCGAAGCAGCAGGAAGATCACGGCGAAGATCAGGTACAGCACCGTGATGCAGGCAAGCAGAATCAAGGCTTGCAGCGGCTTTGTCACCGTCTGCCCGATGATGCCGAGTACGGCGAAAAAGACGAGGCCGACGGCGAGATAGTGGAGCAGCAGGCGCGCGCCGACCGGCAGCCGCTTGAGCCCGAGAAGTGCATTGGATGCGGCAAAGAGCAGGCAGGCGAATAACAGGAGCAGTTGCCGCGAAAGGGCGGCGATGCCGCCGCCGAGGGCAAATTCGGCAACATGCAGCCCGATGGTGAACAGCGTGAAGATCACGCAGGCGGAGGTCAGATAGGCGGTCACTTTTTTCATGGATGTGTCTCCGAAAACGCAGTTTTTCTTTAAGAATAGCACATTTTCAGGAGGTTTGCAACCGAAAAGCGATCTATGAGATTATATTTCGCCGCGCGCCGGCTTATGCCGCATTTTTATGCAGAATATTCATTGACTTTAGCCTATATATAATATATAATATTATTATCTATAATTCTGCGAAAAAGTTGAGGAATAACGCACTTATGCTGAACAGACGAAGCTCCAGAGAAGCCGTGCTCGGCCTGATTTTTGAAAACGAGTTCGGACTCTACGACGATAAGACCGAACTGTACGAAAACGCTGTCGCGGCACGCGGCATTGAAGAAAACGAATATATCCGCACACTGTATTTCGGCATTCTCGAAAAGCGGGATGAGCTGGACGCCTATATTGAGAAATACGCCAAGGGGAGAACGCTTGCACGCATCTCGAAGATCGCCAAGACGGTCATGCGCATCTCCATCTACGAGATGCTGTACATCGACGACATTCCGGCCAGCGTCTCGATCAACGAGGCGGTGGAGCTGGCCAAGCAGTATGACGACGACAAGACCAAGGCGTTTGTCAACGGCATTCTCAATGCGGTGAAAGAGGAGCTCGGCAAATGAGATGCTATGTCGGTGTCGATACGAGCAACTATACGACATCGGTCGGCATTGTGGACGCGGACGGCGGCATCGTTGCCAACGTCAAGCGACTGCTTCCCGTGGCGGACGGCGCATGCGGCCTGCGGCAGAGCGACGCGGTTTTTGCCCATGTGAAGAACCTGCCGCTCGTCTTTCGCGAGGCGGCGCCGCTGCTTGAGGGGGCGGAGATCCTCGGCATCGGCTGCTCTGTGCGCCCGCGCAACGTGGACGGCTCATATATGCCGTGCTTTCTTTGCGGCGCGGCGGCGGCCGAGGCGCTTTCCGCCGGACGCGGGCTTTCGCCGATCGCCTTTTCGCATCAGTGCGGGCATATTGCAGCGGCGCTGACGTCGGCCGGGGCGTGGGCGATTGCGGACGCGCCGTTCCTTGCGTTCCATGTTTCGGGCGGCACGACCGAGGTCCTGCTGTGCCGCACGGACGGCGACGGCTTTCGGAGCGAGATCATCGGCGGCACGCGCGACTTAAACGCGGGGCAGGTGATCGACCGTGCGGGCGTGATGATGGGGATGCAGTTTCCCTGCGGCGCCGCGCTGGAAGCGGCGGCCGCATCCTGTACCGGCAGGCTCGAAAAGCCGAAGATCAGTGTCGCCGGAGCATTCTGTAACCTGTCCGGGCTGCAAAACATCGCGGAGATGTGTTACCGCGAGAGCGGCGACGCGGCGAAGACGAGCGCGCTTGTCCTCGACTTCGTGGGGCGCACGCTCCTTGCCATGGCCAAGGGTGCGCGCGCGGAGCACGGCGATCTGCCGATCCTGTTTGCGGGCGGCGTGATGAGCAACAAAAAGATTGGCGCGATGCTTGCCTCGCTCGGCAATGTGTATTTTGCAGAGCCGCGGCTCTCGTCCGACAATGCGGTCGGCATTGCCGAACTGACGCGGCGGAAATGCCGCGGACTTCTGAAACAAATGGAAGGAGGGGCGTACAATGGCTGATTTGGACGATCTGTTTGGCAGTGCGCCCGCACAGCGCGGCGACGGCACGGTGACCGTCACGCAGCTCAATGAGTACATCAAGGCGAAGATCGACGGCGACGGCTTCCTTTCCCGCGTGTCGGTCAAAGGGGAAATCTCCAATTTCACCAATCACTATAAAACAGGGCATTTCTACTTTACGATCAAGGACGAGACCTCGCTGATCCGTGCGGTCATGTTCCGCGGCAATACCGCAAAGCTGCGCTTCGTGCCCGAAAACGGCATGAAGATCGTGGCGCGCGGCCGCGTTTCGGCTTTCGTCCGGGACGGGCAGTATCAGCTGTACTGCGATTCCATGGAGCCGGACGGCATCGGCGCGCTCTACTTTGCATTTGAGCAGCTGAAAAAGAAGCTGGCGGCGGAGGGACTGTTCGACGAGGCGCGCAAGCGCCCGCTGCCGAAGATCCCGACGCGCATCGGCGTCATCACCTCGCCGACCGGCGCGGCCATCCGGGACATCATCAACATCCTCGGCAGACGGTTTCCGTATGCAAAGGTCATTCTGTATCCGGCGCTCGTGCAGGGCGCCGAGGCCGCTCCATCGCTGATCGCGGGGATACGGCACTTCATGGAGGCGCGCGATGTTGACGTCATCATCATCGGTCGCGGCGGCGGCTCAATCGAGGACCTGTGGGCGTTCAACAGCGAGGAGCTTGCCCGCACGATCGCCGCATGTCCGATCCCGGTCATCTCGGCGGTTGGCCACGAGACCGACTTCACGATCTGTGATTTCGTCGCCGACCGACGCGCACCGACGCCTTCTGCGGCGGCCGAGCTTGCCGTGCCGGAGACGCACGAGCTGATGCACAAGATCGACAACATCATCGGCAGAATGTCGCTGCTCCTGTCCCGCCGTCTGGAGAGCGGCCGGCAGGTATTGGATTTTTATATGAAGCAGGGGGTGTTTGCCCACCCCGAGCGGTTGTTTGAAGATCGGAAGATGCAGCTGCTCCTGCTCGGGCAGCGGCTGGAGACGGCGGAGAACAACAAGCTCGTCGCCGCACGGCACACGCTGGCAGAGCAGAGTGCAAAGCTGGAGGCGCTCAGCCCGCTTTCGATCCTGTCCCGCGGCTATTCGGTCGCGACGGGGGCGGACGGCCGGGTGCTGACCGCGGCGGCCCAGACGGCGGTGGGCGAGGATATCGCGCTCCGCCTGGCGGACGGCGCGCTGCACGCCAGGGTAACCTCGCTGCAAAGCGAAACGGAGGAGAGAAACAATGGCTGAAAAGGAAATGACATTTGAGGCGGCAATGGCGCGCCTTGAAGAGATTGTGCGCGCACTCGAAGGCGGCAGCGCGGGGCTGGATGCTTCGCTCGGCCTGTTTGAAGAGGGCATTTCGCTCGTCAAGCTCTGCAACACGAAGCTCGAGGGCGCAGAACAGAAGGTCAGGCTGCTCGCCGCCGGCGGCGACGGCACGCTGACCGAAACAGATTTTGACGGGAGCGGCAAATAATGCAGACCCTGCTTGACAAAATGCATGACGCCGCCGTGCTCTGCGAAGATACGATGCGGCGCTATTTCGCGGCGAAAGATACGAAGAAGACCACGCTCTACCGTGCGATGGAATACGGTGTAATGGGCGGCGGCAAACGCATCCGCCCGTTCCTCACGCTGGAATTCTGCCGGATGCTCGGCGGCAGCGATGCGGCAGCTTTGCCGTATGCGGCCGCGATTGAGATGATCCACAATTTTTCGCTGATTCACGATGACATGCCCTGCATGGACAATGACGATCTGCGGCGCGGCCGCCCCACGACGCATAAGGTGTTCGGCGAGGCGCAGGCGCTGATTGCGGGTGACGCGCTGATTTTTGCGGCATTTGACTGTGCGCTTTCGGGTACGGCGGACGCGGCATCGCAGAACCGCGCGCTGCGCGAGCTTGCCGCGGCGGCAGGTGCGGACGGCATGTGCGAGGGGCAGATGATCGACATGGAGAGCGACGGCGCGCGGATCCCGTTCGAGCGACTGCTTGAGCTCCATGCACACAAGACCGGGGCGCTGATCCGCGCGGCGGCAAAGCTCGGCGTGATTGCGGCGGGCGGCGATGATGCGGCGATGGCCGCGGCGGATGCCTACGGCCGCGGTATCGGGCTGGCCTTCCAGATCGTTGACGACGTGCTTGACGTTTACGGCAGCACCGAGACGCTCGGCAAATCGGTCGGCAGCGATGCAAAGAACGAAAAATCGACGTTTCTGTCCTTTATGAGCGCCGATGAGGCGATGGACTACGCCGCGCGCGTGACAAAAGAGGCGACCGACGCCATCGCGGGTTATCCCGCATCCGGGACGCTCGTCTCGCTCGGCGAGTGGCTGCTGCACAGGACATATTGATGCGGCTGGATGTTTTTTTGACCGAAAAGGGGCTTTGCGAGAGCCGACAGCGGGCAAAGCTGCTGATTGAATCCGGCCTTGTGATGCAGAATGGCCGCATCGCGACAAAGCCTGCGGCGGCGGTCGCCGAAACCGATCGGATCGAGATCGTCGGCGAGGCGCTCCCTTATGTCAGCCGCGGCGCACTCAAGCTGGAAAAGGCGTATGAGGCGTTCGGGCTGGACGTGCGGGGACAGACGGCAATCGACGTCGGCGCATCGACCGGCGGCTTTACCGAATACCTGCTGCTGCGCGGCGCGGCTAAGGTGTACGCCGTGGATTCCGGCAGCGGACAGCTGGCGGCCAAGCTGCGGCGGGATGCGCGCGTTGTTTCCATGGAGAAATACAATGCGCGGCTGCTTAGCCCGAAGGACTTTCCCGTGCCGCCGACCTTTGCGGTCATGGACGTGTCCTTCATCTCGCAGACGCTGATTCTGCCCGCGCTTTTTCCGGTGCTGGCCGAGCGGGCGACGCTTGTCAGCCTGGTGAAGCCGCAGTTTGAGGCGGGGCGCGAGGCGATCGGCAAGGGCGGCATTGTGAAAAACAAAGCCGACCGTGCGGCGGCGATCCGCCGTGTGATCGACAGCGCCGCGCTCTGCGGCTTCGCATTTTGCGAGATTACGCCGTCCCCGATCACGGGCGGCGACGGCAATGAAGAATTTCTCTGCTGCTTTTCCAAGGGCGGCGCGCGCCCCGCATATGCGGGAGACGTGCAGCGTCTGATCGGGCAGGCAGTCGGGATGAAATAAGCTGAAATACAGGAATCCGAGGTGCTTATGAAACGGGTCGTACTGCTTCCGACGATACGCAAGGAAACCGATAAGGATTATACGCTGCGCGCGGTTGAGCGCTTCCGCATGCACGGCGTCAAGGTGCGCCTTGACGAGACGTTTGCCGGCGAAAGGTTTGCGGCGGACACCGTGCTTTGCAGGCGTGAAGAGCTGTTTTCGGATATTGAGCTCATTGTGGTGCTCGGCGGCGACGGCTCGATTCTGCGCGCGGCGGAATATGCGCTGATGTGCGACGTGCCGCTGCTCGGCATCAACTTCGGGCGCGTCGGTTACATGGCGGAGCTGGAGAAACACGAGATCCCGCTGATCGATCGCATCTACAGCGGAGATTATACCGTTCAGAATCGCATGACGATGCAGGTGGAAAAACAAACGCCGGAGGGAAGGGTTCTTCTTTCCGACAGCGTGCTGAATGAGGTCGCCGTCGGTCGCGGCGCTTATCCGAAGTGCATTGATCTGCGCCTGCTTGCAGACGGCTGTGAGGTGCGTTCGATTCGTGCGGACGGCATTGTGTTCGCCACGCCGACCGGTTCGTCGGCGTATTCCATGGCGGCGGGCGGCTGCGTGGTCGATCCGACGCTGGAATGCATCTGCGTCACGCCGGTCTGCCCGATCTCGCGCTATGCATGTCCGTTTGTATTCTCCGGTGCGACCGCGCTGGAGCTTGCCAACATTGACGACCGTGCGCCGCACGCGGACGTGACGACCGATGGTACGGAGCCGATTCCGCTGTTCCCCGGTGAGCGGCTGATGATCCGGCGGTCGCCGAAGATGCTCAAAATGCTGAAGGTCAAGCATGCAGGCTTCTTCAGCGTGCTGAATGCCAAGCTCTCCGAGTATGAGCTGAAAAACTGACAAAGGAGATTGAACGTGAAAAGCCAAAGACAGCAGAAGATTCTTGAGCTGATTCAGGAATACGAGATCGAGACGCAGGAAGAACTGATTTTCTACCTCAACAAATACGGCTTTGAGACGACGCAGGCAACGGTGTCGCGCGACATCCGCGAGCTGAAGCTGATTAAGGTTTCGAGCAGCGTCGGCAACTACAAGTATGCGGTGCAGGGGCCTGCGCCGAGTGCGGTTCCCGCGCCGAAATTCAACGGTGCGCTGGTGGATTCGATCACCAAAGTCGCCTTTGCCAACAATATTATTGTGCTGAAGACCTTTCCGGGGCTGGCCAACGCCATCGGTGCCGGGATCGACGCGATCCACTCACCCGTGATCCTCGGCTGCATCGCCGGGGATGATACGGTGATGGTCGTGGTGTCTTCCGATGAGGCCGCCGAGGAATTGGCGGACAAGATCAAGCACATGATGCGCTCGGCATGACCGGCGCGAAAAGACTTTAGGGGGTGTGTCCGTGCTGTTGTCTCTGCACATCGAAAATGTCGCAGTTATCAAATGCGTGGATATTGATTTTGAAAAGGGCTTTACCGCACTCACGGGTGAGACCGGCGCGGGCAAGTCGATCCTGATTGACAGCATCGGCTTTCTGCTCGGCGCACGCGGAGACCGGGATCTTCTGCGCACCGGCGAGGAGAAGGCGGTGGTCAGCGCGATGTTCGGCGGTCTCGGCGAGGAGACCTGCCGCCTGCTCGCCGAAAACGAGCTGTCGCCCGATGAGGACGGCAATCTGCTGCTCACCCGCACACTCGGCGCGGACGGGCGCACACAGTGCAAGATCAACGGCCGCGCCGTCGGAACCTATACGCTCCGCGCGATTGCGCCGTCGCTCATCAGCATCCACGGGCAGAGCGACAATTTGCAGCTGCTGAAAAGCGAGAATCACCTTTCCATGCTGGATGCCTATGCCGCCGACGAGGCTGCCCGCGCGGCCTATGCCAAAGCGTATGCCGCGATGCAGGATGCGCGCCGCGCGCTCGAGGCGCTGCAAATGAGCGATGCCGAAAAGCAAAAAAAGACCGAGGCGCTGACGCGCACCGTGCAGCTGCTGGAAACGGCAAAGCTGCGCGTGGGCGAGGAGGAAAAGCTGCTTGCCGAGCGCAAGATCGTTGCCGATGCGGAACGCATCTCGCGGCAGACCGCGTTTGTCTGCCGCGCGCTGCGCGATGCGGAAAAGGGAAATGCCGCTTATATACTCGATCGCTGCGCGGCGGCGCTCTCGCAGATCGCGGATACCGTGCCGCTTGCGGGCGAGCTTGCCGCGCGCCTCGGCGACATGAAATATGAGATCGAGGATATCGCCGACACGGTCTATGATTTCACCGGTGACATCGGCGACGATCCGGCCGCCAGGCTCGATCGGATCGAGGGCCGCCTCGATAAACTGGACAAACTGAAGAAAAAGTTTATGACCGATGAGGCGGGCCTGATCGAAAAACTCGCCGCCGCAAAGCACGAGCTTGCCGCGCTGTCCGATCTTTCGGACGAGACCGCGCGGGCGGAAAAGACGCTGGACGCGGCAACTGCTGCGGCGACGGGGGCGGCGGCCGCATTGACTGCCGCGCGGCGCGCGGCGGCGGAGCGGCTTGTGCCGCTCATTTCGGGCGAGCTTGCATTTCTCGATATGGAGAAGGTGCGGTTTTTCGCGGACATCCGCCCGGCCGCACTCTCGGCGATGGGTGCGGACACGGTGGAGTTTATGATCTCGACCAACCCCGGCGAAGAGCCGAAGCCGATTGCCAAGATCGCGTCGGGCGGCGAACTTGCCCGCATCATGCTGGCGCTCAAGAGCGTATTTGCCGACAGCTTCGGCGTACAGACCGTCATCTACGACGAGATCGACGCCGGCGTGTCCGGCAAAACCGCGCGCAAAATCGGCATCAAGCTGAAGACGAGCGCGCGGGGGACGCAGACAATCTGCGTGACGCACTCGGCACAGATCGCGTCGCTTGCCGATCGGCAGCTGCTGATCGAAAAGCGGGTGATTGACGGCCGTACCGAAACGCAGGTGACCGGGATCGCGGGTGAAGACCGCGTGTGCGAGATTGCGCGCATCCTCGGCGGCGTGACCGTGAGCAAGACCATGCGCTCCTCGGCGCGGGAACTTATCGAAGAAGGAAAAAAGTATTAAAATTTTTCATATATAAAACGGAGAAAGACAAATGACCATTTTTGACGAACTGAAAGCAAGAGGACTTCTCGCCCAGCTGACCGACGAGGAAGAGATCAAGGAGATGATCAACGCGGGCAAGGCGACGTTCTATATCGGCTTTGACTGCACGGCGGACAGCCTCACGGCAGGCCACTTCATGGCGCTGACGCTGATGAAGCGCCTGCAAATGGCGGGCAACAAGCCGGTTGCCCTGATCGGCGGCGGCACCACCATGATCGGTGACCCCTCGGGCAGAACCGATATGCGCAAGATGCTGACCCGTGAGGACATCGAGCACAACGCAGCCTGCTTCAAAAAGCAGATGGAGCGCTTCATCGACTTCTCGGACGGCAAGGCGCTGATGGTGAACAATGCGGACTGGCTGCTCGACCTCAACTATGTGGATCTCCTGCGCGAGGTCGGCGCTTGCTTTTCGGTCAACAATATGCTGCGCGCCGAGTGCTATAAGCAGCGCATGGAGAAGGGCCTCAGCTTCCTTGAATTCAACTACATGATCATGCAGAGCTACGACTTCTATGTACTGTATCAGAAGTACGGCTGCAACATGCAGTTCGGCGGCGACGATCAGTGGAGCAACATGCTCGGCGGCACGGAGCTGATCCGCCGCAAGCTCGGCAAGGATGCCTATGCCATGACGATCACGCTGCTGACCGACTCGCAGGGCAAGAAGATGGGTAAGACCGCGGGCAACGCCGTCTGGCTCGACCCGAACAAGACCTCGCCCTACGACTTCTTCCAGTATTGGAGAAACGTCGATGACGCGGACGTCATCAAGTGCATGAACATGCTCACCTTTATGCCGCTTGAGGAAATTGCCGAGTATGCAAAGCTCACGGGCAGCGACCTCAACCGTGCCAAGGAAAAGCTGGCGTATGAGCTGACCGAGCTGGTACACGGCAAAGACGAGGCAGAGAAGGCGCTGACGGCGGCAAGAGCCGTCTTTGCAAACGGCGGCGTTTCCGCCGACATGCCCTCGACCGCGCTCACGGAAGAAAATTTCACGGACGGCAGAATCTCGGCAATCGACCTGCTCGTCCTGTCGAAGCTCGCTCCCTCGCGCGGCGAGGCCAGACGTCTGATCCAGCAGGGCGGCATGCTCGCTGGCGATGAAAAGGTCGAGGCGATCGACAAGACGTTCGAAAAAGCTGCATTTGCGGGCGACGGCCTCGTCGTCAAAAAAGGCAAAAAGACGTTCCATCGCTTCACTCTGTAAGAAAAGGGAGACGCTATGTCTTACGAATCCTTTGAGAATGCGCTGCGCACCCTGCCGGAGACGGCAGGGCGGCGCTTCTTTATCCGGCATGATTTCCCGCTTTCGCGCGTGACCTCGTTCCGCATCGGCGGCAATGTCGATCTGGCGGTCTATCCGGCAGATGCCGAGGCGTTTGCCTATGCGCTGGACGCTGCCGTGCGTGAGGGGGTACCGTATACCGTCATCGGCAACGGCAGCAATACGCTGGCGCGGGACGGCGGCTTCCGCGGGGTTGTATTCGTCACCACAGACATGCGCCGTGTGACGGTGGAGGGGACACGGTTGACCGGCGGCTGCGGCGTTCTGCTCGGCAGCGTCGGGACAAACGCATCCCGCGCGGGGCTTGCGGGCGCGGAGTTTGCCAACGGCATTCCGGGTACGCTCGGCGGCGCCGTCTATATGAATGCGGGCGCATACGGCGGGCAGCTCTCGGACATTGTCTGCGAGACGACCTGTTATGACCTTGATACAAAGCAGGTGCTGCTCCTCGACAACGCGGCGCAGCATTTCGGTTACCGCCACAGCGTGTTCATGGAGAAAAATTATATCGTCCTGTCCGCAACCTTGCAGTTGACGAAGGATGAACCGGACGCAATCCGGGCGCGGATGAATGATTATCTTGCGCGCCGCCGCGAAAAGCAGCCGCTCGAATACCCGAGCGCGGGCAGCGTGTTCAAGCGCCCGGAGGGGCATTTTGCGGGCAAGCTGATCGAGGACGCCGGGCTGAAGGGTCTGCGCGTGGGCGGCGCCGAGGTGTCGCCGAAGCACGCGGGCTTTATCGTCAATGTCGGCGGCGCGACCGCAAAAGACGTGCTGGAGCTGATCGAGCGCATCCGCGAAAAAGTTTTTGAGACGAGCGGCGTGGCGCTGGAGTGCGAGATCCGCACGATCGGAGAAGACTGATGTCCTTTTCGACGGAGGTCAAGCGCGAGTCGGCGGCGCTCCCGATGAAAAAGACCTGCTGCCGCCGCGCGCTGATCGCGGGCGCGCTTCTCGGCGGCGCAATCAGCTGCGACGATGAAATCGCCTTGCAGTCGGATGCTGCCGAAGCAGCCGAGCTGTGCGCACACCTTGTGCGCGAGCAGTTCGGCAGAGAAACCGAATCGCAGCCGATCGGCAAACGCGGCTTTCTGCTGACGTTCGTCTCCAAATCGGCGGCGGCGCTGATGCAGGAAAGCGCGGCGGCGCCGCAGGCGCTTGTCCGCTGTCCGGAATGCGCGTCCGCGCTGTTTCGCGGCCTGTTTCTCGGCGGCGGCACGATCAGCGCACCGCGAAATTATTATCACCTGGAGCTGAAAAGCCGCGCGGCGGTCGATTTTGCGCCGTTTGCCGCCATGGCGGAGACGAACGGCATCGCGTTCAAGTCTTCGACCCGACTCGGCCGGCCGACGCTCTATCTCAAGGACAGCGGCGCGATCGAGGACTTCCTGTTCTTCATCGGCGCGGGCAAGATGGCATTTGATTTTGTCAACGCCAAGATCGGGCGGGAGATCAAAAACGACATCAATCGCCGCACCAACTGCGAGACGGGCAACATCGCGCGCTCTACGGCGTCGGCGGCGCGGCATCTTGCCGCGATCCGACTGTTGGATGCACACGGACGGCTGTCCGAACTCGGCCCCGAGCTGGAATACACGGCGCGGATGCGGCTGGAAAACCCGGAAGTGCCGCTTGCGCAGCTCGGACAGATGATGACGCCCACGGTTTCCAAGCCGGGGCTGTATCACCGTCTCGAGAAGATTTGCGCGGCCGCGGACAGTCTCGGGCTCGGCGGCAAGGAACAAACGTAAAGAGGAGGCTCGGCAATGGATTTTGTACATCTGCATCTGCACAGCGAATACAGTCTGCTGGACGGCGCATGCCGCATTGCCGATATTCCGAAGGCGGCGAAGGCGGCGGGGCACACCGCCGTCGCCATCACCGATCACGGCAACCTGTACGGTGCGGTCGCATTTTTCAAGGCTTGCCGTGCCGAAGGCATCAAGCCGATTATCGGCTGTGAGGTCTACGTTGCGCCGCGCACCCGCTTTGATAAAGAGGGAAAGCGGGATGCGTCGGGCAATCACCTTATTTTACTGTGTAAGAATCAAACAGGCTATGAAAACCTGATTTACATGGTCTCGAAGTCCTTCACCGAGGGCTTTTATCAGAAGCCGCGCATCGACCTCGATCTCCTGCGCACGCATGCGGACGGGCTGATCGCGCTTTCCGCCTGCCTTGCCGGGTACATCCCGCGGGCGATCGTCAGCGGCGACTTCGCCGGTGCGCGGCAGTACGCGCGCACGCTGGCCGACATCTTCGGCGCGGGAAATTTCTATCTCGAGCTTCAGGATCACGGCATTCCCGAGCAGCGCGAGGTCAACGCCGAGCTGATTGCGATGGCCAAAGAGCTTTCGCTTCCGCTCGTCGCCACCAACGACGTGCATTATCTGCGTAAACTTGACGCCGAGCATCAGGCGGTCATGATGTGCATCCAGACCGGGCGCACACTCGCCGAGGGCAAGCCGATCGGGTTTGAGACCGAGGAGTTCTACTACAAATCGACATCCGATATGGAACGGCTGTTCGGCGATGTGCCCGAGGCACTCGCCAATACGGCAAAGATCGCCGACATGTGCGATTTTGAGTTCCGCTTCGGCAATCTGTATCTGCCGAAAATTGCGGCGGAGAACGGCAAAACGCCGTTCGAGCAGCTCCGCGCCTATGCCTTTGCGGGGCTGGAGCAGAAAATCGAGGGCGGTTATATCCGCCTCGACACAAATAACAAAGAAGATTATACCGCTCGTGCCGAATATGAGCTTTCGGTCATTGAAAGCATGGGCTTTACCGATTATATCCTCATCGTGCGCGACTATGTGACCTATGCCAAGACGCACGGGATTGCGGTCGGGCCGGGCAGAGGCTCGGGCGCGGGCAGCCTTGTGAATTATCTCATCGGCATCACGGATGTCGATCCGCTGCGATTTGATCTGCTGTTTGAACGCTTCCTGAACCCGGAGCGTGTGAGCATGCCGGATATCGACGTGGACTTCTGCTACGAGCGGCGCGACGAGGTGCTGCGCTACGTTTCGGAGCATTATGGTGCGGAGCATGTGGCGCAGATCGTCACGTTCGGGACGATGGCGGCGCGCGCGGCCATCCGCGACGTCGGGCGCGTCTTCGGCATGAGCTATGCCGAGGTCGATCGCGTGGCCAACCTTGTGCCGCGCGCGATCGGCGTTACGCTGGCCGATGCGCTGAAGCAGAAAGAGCTGAAGGCGCTCTACGAGAGCGATTCCAACGTGGCACGGCTGATCGACACGGCGCGCGCGCTGGAGGGTATGCCGCGTCATGCGTCCACCCATGCGGCGGGCGTGGTCATCACGGACAAAGAGGTCTCCTCCTATGTGCCGCTGTCGGTCAACGGCGACACCGTCGTCACGCAGTTTGACATGGACACGGTCGCGGAGCTCGGGCTTGTCAAGTTCGACTTCCTCGGCCTGCGGTATCTCACCATCATCGCCGATGCGGAACGCATGGTGCGCGCGAGCGTGCCGGACTTCGACATCAAGAAAATCCCCTACGACGATAAAAAAACCTATGCGCTCATCTCGGAGGGCAGGACGGACGGCGTGTTTCAGCTTGAGTCCAAGGGCATGAAGCAGGTGCTGATGCGCCTGTGCCCGGATTCGATCGACGATGTGATCGCGGCGATCGCGCTCTACCGCCCCGGCCCGATGGATTCGATCCCGCAGTATATCGAGCGGCGGCACGGCCGCGATAAGAGCGAGTACAAAAACCCGGCGCTGGAAAGGATCCTCGGCAAGACCTACGGCTGCATTGTGTATCAGGAGCAGGTCATGGAGATCTTCCGCGAGATCGCGGGCTACAGCCTCGGCAAGGCGGACATTGTGCGCCGCGCCATGTCGAAGAAAAAGGCTTCCGTGATGGAGGCAGAGCGTCAGGTGTTTGTCGGCGGCGCCATGGAGCGCGGCATGACCGAGGCCGATGCGGTCGCGTTGTTTGAGGATATGGCGAGCTTTGCAAGCTACGCCTTCAACAAGAGCCACGCCGCGTCCTACGCCGTCCTGTGCTACGAGACGGCCTATCTCAAGGCGCATTACATGAGCGAATACATGGCGGCGCTCCTCACCTCGGTGCTCGGCGACTTCGGCAAGACGGCCGCGTACATCGGCGAGTGCACCAAGGCGGGCATCGCCGTGCTGCCGCCCGACATCAACGAGAGCGAGACGGCGTTTTCCGCCGGAGGCGGCGCGATTCGCTTCGGCCTTTTGGCGCTCAAGGGCGTCGGCCGCCTGTTTGTGGATCAGCTGATCGCCGACCGCAGGCAAAACGGTGCGTTCAAGAGCTTTGAAGATTTCGTGACCCGCATGGGCGGCTATGACCTCAACAAGCGACAGGTTGAGTCGCTCATCAAGAGCGGCGCGTTCGATTCGCTCGGCATATACCGCAGCCGGCTGCTCGCCTCCTATGAAAAGATCATCGAGAATGCGCAGAGCAAGAACCGCGCCGAGATCGACGGACAGATCGACATTTTTGCGATGGCAGATGCCGGCGCCGCCGCGGCGGCACCCGTGCGCTTCGATTATCCGAACATCCCCGAATTCACCCTGCGGGAGAAGCTGATGCTGGAAAAGGAATGCTCCGGCATGTATTTCTCCGGGCATGTGCTCAACGATTATGCAAAGCATATCGAATCGCTCTCGGCTGCGCGCATCGCGGATATTCTTGCAATCGCCGAGGAAGACGCAGAGCCGCCCTATCGGGACAAACAGCCAGTGGCGATCGCCGGGATCGTCACGAAGAAGACGGTCAAGACGACAAAAAACGGCGACAGCATGGCGTTTGTCACCGTTGAGGACCGCACGGGCGAGATCGAGGTCGTTGTCTTCGCCAGACAGTATCTCGGCAGCGCGGGGCTGCTCGTCACCGAGAGTCCGATCGTCGTGCGCGGCACGATTTCGGTGCGGGATGAGGAAAAGCCGAAAATTCTGATGAACAGCTGTGAACGGCTGCTGACTGATGACGAATTTGCCAAGGACAGGCCGCAGACGCTGTATCTGCGGGTCGCCTCCACGGACACGCCTGCCGCCGTGCAGGCGCTGGCCGAGCTGCGGCGCGCACCCGGCGACCGACCGGTCGTGCTGTACGACATCTCGCATGAACGCTATGTCCGGCTGGCCGACTGCAAGGTGCATATCTCGGATTCACTCTGCGGCACGCTTGCCGCGCTGCTCGGCCCGGATAATGTTGTTGTCCGATAATCAAATCAGGTGGAGAAGTCCTCGATGATCGACGCGAGGTCGGAAAAGCTGTAGAGCGTGATTCCCCGCGCCAGTGCCAGGCGATCCTGCTCGGGCAGCGTCTCGACCAGCACGTCCACAAAGTCGAGTAAAAGTCCGCTTGCTGCGTCGTAGATGCCGATCTTTCCGCCGCACGAGCGCAGGGTATAAAGCGCATTACCGGACAGCATCGGCGCGGCCGCGGCCGCTTCACGTCCCGCATCGGACAGCGCGGCGCGCAGATTTTTCAGCGTGCGGTGTGTGGCGGCGGCAAAAAACGAAAACGCGGATGTGACAATCACAAGGCAGGCAAGAAGCGTCAAAAGGACGAGCTTCTCCTTACCCGGAAGTTTCAGTTTCATATCTTGCTTTCCTTTGGATTTCAGAGTATAATTATTATTTGCAGCGGCGAATAATCTATTCGGCTGCAAGAGGAAACCGTGCAGAGAGAGGTACAGTGTGAAAAACGCAAACATGCAAAGCCAGGTCAGAATCGACAGCTTCAAGAAAGAGAAAAAGACCGCGCGCGCCGCGGCTTCCCGCGTGGGGCGCATCCTCGGCTATATTTTCAGCGCGCTGGTGACGCTGATGCTGGTGTGCCTTGTCACCGGTATTATTGTTGCCTGCGTATTCTCGATCTATGTCAGCAATTATATTGACCCGACGATCGACGAGTCCCTGCTTGTCACGGGCAAGAGCGAGCAGACGACCAAAATCTATTACTACGAGTTTACCGACCGCACCAACCGCGCCGGCACGGCAGTCGAGCTGGAGGACCAGCGTATTTACGGCGCGGAAAACAGCCTGTGGGCTTCCTACGACGAGATCCCGACCTATCTGCGCGAGGCGTTCATCTCGATCGAGGATAAGCGCTTCAAGACGCACAAGGGCGTGGACTGGAGACGAACGGCGGGCGCCGTGCTCAACTTCTTTCTCGGCTTTGACGATTCGTCCTACGGCGGTTCTACCATCACGCAGCAGCTCATCAAGAACCTGACCGGCAACAACGAGCCGACCATTCAGCGCAAGGTGCAGGAGATCCTGTCCGCGCTGAATCTGGAGAAGGTCAAGAGCAAGGAGGAGATCCTTGAGCTGTATCTCAACATCGTGCCGCTGTCGCAGAACTGCGTCGGCGTCCGCGCGGCGGCGAATACGTATTTCGGCAAGGAGCTTTCCGAGCTGACGCTGGCGGAATGCGCATCGCTTGCCGCCATCACCAAGTATCCGACCAAGTATGACCCGATCCAGAACCCGGAAAACAATATCAAACGTCGGGACGACATCCTCGATCAGATGCAGAAGCAGGGGAAGATCTCGGAGGCAGAGATGGAGCAGGCGCTGGCCGAACCGCTGACGCTGCGCGACAGCACGGATGACGAGACGGCGGCGACAGACAGTGAGGCGCGCCTCAATTCCTGGTATGTCGATACAGTCATCTGCGACGTGCGCGATGACCTGATGAAAAAATACGGCATTTCGAGCCAGATCGCCAGCAACATGATCAACTCCGGCGGTCTCAGTATTTATACGCTGATGGACCCCAAGGTACAGAGCGCCATGGAGGAGGTCTATGCGGACGAGTCCAGTTTCCCGGAGAATACGGGCGGTGTGCCCGCCCAGTCGGCAATGGCCGTGGTTGACCCCTATACGGGTGACCTGCTCGGCGTTGTCGGTGCGCGCGGTAAGAAGCAGGGGAATCTGGTGCTGAACTACGCGACGCAGACGCAGCGCGCACCCGGTTCGTCGCTGAAGCCGCTGTCGGTCTATGCGCCGGCGCTGGAAGAGGGCATCATCACCTACGGCAGCGTGTATGACGACACGCCGCTGTGGTTCAACGGCAACACGCCGTATCCGAAGAACCTGCCGGACGTATACAAAGGCCTGACGACGATCAATAGCGCCGTCGAGCGCTCGGTGAATACGATCGCGATGAAGGTCCTGCAGGATCTTACGATCGACAAATCGTATGAATATCTGACCAAGCGCCTCGGCTTTGACTATCTGGTCGATTACGGCGAGGACAGCAGCGGCCGCGGCTATACCGACAAGGGACTTGCCGCGCTGGCGCTCGGTCAGCTGAACTTCGGCGTGACCGTGCGTGACATTGCCGCCGCCTATACGGCGCTGGCGAATGAAGGCATTTACAGCAAGAGCCATTCGTACCTCTATGTTTACGACAGTACAGGCAATCTGCTTCTGTCCAACGACAGCGAAAAGGGCGAGGTCGTCTTCGGCGAATCGACGGCCTATATCACGACGAAAATGCTGCAAAATGTCATGAACAACGGTACCGGCCGCAGCGTGACGCTGCGCAATTCGGTCGATGTCGCCGGTAAGACCGGTACGGCGGGCAACGACTACGACCGTTGGTTTGTCGGCTACACGCCTTATTATATCGGCGCGGTCTGGTATGGGTATTCCTACCCGAAGTCGCTCAGCAACCTAAAGACCAACCCATCAAACAAGCTGTTTGACCTGGTCATGACCAAGCTGCACGAGGAGATTATCGCCGAGGCGAAAAACGGAGGGGAAACGCTCCGCACCTTTGACGACAACCGCCCCGCTGAGGTCGTTGAGGTGGCCTATTGCAAGGACTCCGGCAAGCTGATGACCGACGCCTGCCGCCTCGATCCGCGCGGCGACCGCTCGGACACCGGCTATTTCACGGTTTCCACTGCGCCGCACGATTACTGTGACCGGCATGTCGTCGTGGACTATGACACCACGACCAACGCCTATGCGCACGAATACACGAAGCCGGAGAACCGCAAGAAGGTTGCGCTCATCCGGGAGACAACGCGCGCATTCCCCGTGCAGATCTACGTGGAAGATGCACAGTATGTCTACCGCCCGCTGCCGGACAATGTGCGCCCGGGCGGCTGGTGGGGCGTGCCGTATTTTATCTACACGATCCCGGACGGCACTTACGTCGGCATTACCAATCTGAAGGGCGGACGGCAGTTCAACTCCTTCAGCTACGAGAATTACGATTTCTCCCGGTTTGACGGCGGCACGGCGACGACCGCGACCGAAGAGACCACGTCCGAGACCATTCCGCCCGAGGGCGACGACAATACCGTCTATGAAGACGGTTGATGCAGAATAATTACAGCATCCTGTTGACATCCGGGCAAGTATCAAGTATAATAAATAAGGAATTTCAAAACGGAGGGCTAAATTATGAACACGTTCTATATCAAGCTGTCCACGATTGAGGACATTCGCAGATTTGTGGATATTGTGACCCGTCAGGATTACGATATTGATCTGTCTTCCGGCAGATATGTCGTCGATGCAAAATCCATCATGGGTATCTTCAGCCTGGATCTGATGAACAAGATCCTGCTGACGGCGCATACCGATGATGTCGAAGACCTGAAGAAGGAACTGGCGGTCTACATCGTAGATTAACAGCCACGATCTTTCTCACAACGCGGGTTCACCCTACGCAAGACAAATATTTCTGTTTGGGCACCCCGAAAAACGGGGTGCCTTACTATTTTTACGGAGTAACATGGAGAAGAACAGAGACATCTATATATCCCCATTCAGCACGCGCTATGCGTCGCGGGAGATGCAGGCGCTGTTTTCCGACCGGATGAAGTTCGGCACATGGCGCAGGCTGTGGATCGCGCTGGCGAGGGCGGAGAAGCAGCTCGGCCTGAACATTACCGATGAGCAGATCGACGAGATGTGCGCCCATGCGGACGACATCAACTTTGATGTGGCCGAGGCGCGCGAGGCGGAGGTGCGGCACGACGTCATGTCGCATGTGTACGCCTACGGCAAGCAATGCCCGAAGGCAGAACCGATCATTCACCTCGGTGCAACCTCTTGCTATGTCGGTGACAATACCGACCTCATCATTATGCGCGAGGCGTCGAAGCTGCTCCTGAAAAAGGCGGCGCAGGTGCTGCGCAATCTGACGCAGTTTGCCGAGAAGTACGCGTCCATGCCATGCCTTGCCTACACGCATTTGCAGCCCGCGCAGCTGACCACGGTCGGCAAGCGCGCCGCATTGTGGGCAAATGAGCTTGCGATGGACGTTGCGGAGCTGGAGCACCGTGTATCGACGATGCAGCTGCTCGGCTCCAAGGGAACAACCGGCACACAGGCGAGCTTCATGGAGCTGTTTGACGGCGATGAGGAAAAGGTCAAGATGCTTGACCGCCTGATCGCCGAGCAGATGGGCTTTGCAAGCTGCGTGACGGTATCCGGGCAGACCTATTCCCGCAAGGTGGACGCCTATTTTCTGGCGGTGCTCTCCGGCTTTGCGCAGAGCGCGTATAAGTTTGCAAACGATCTGCGCATTCTGCAATCCTTTGAGGAGATCGAGGAACCGTTTGAGGCGCACCAGATCGGCTCGTCCGCCATGCCGTATAAGCGCAATCCCATGCGCTGCGAGCGCATTTGTGCGCTTGCCCGCTATGTGATCGCCGACGCGGAGAATCCCGCGTTCACGGCGGCGACGCAGTGGTTTGAGCGCACGCTTGACGACAGCGCCAACAAGCGCATCAGCGTGGCCGAGGCTTTCCTCGCGGTGGACGCGATTCTGAATATTTACATCAACGTCACAGGCGGGCTTGTGGTATATGACCGTGTGATCCGCCGCCGCGTGATGGAGAAACTGCCGTTCATGGCGACCGAGAACATCATGATGCAGGCGGTCAAAAACGGCGGCAACCGGCAGGAGCTGCATGAGCGTCTGCGTGTGCATTCGCACGCTGCTGCGGCCAAGGTGAAGCTGGAGGGCGGGGCAAACGATCTGATCGACCGTATTGTCGCCGATCCGGCGTTCAAACTCACGCGCGAGGAGATCGAAGCGGAGCTTTCACCCGAGCTGTACATCGGGCGTTGCCCGTCGCAGGTGGCGGAGTTTATCCGCGAGACGGCGCGGCCGATCATCGACAAGTATCTGACCGAGGAAGTCAGGGTCGAATTAAAGGTATAAAAACCGGAAGGGGTATTCTATATGGCAAATCAGGCATCGCAGCTTACGGCGATCGTAGGCATCAACTGGGGCGACGAAGGCAAGGGCAGAATGGTTGACCTGCTTTCCGAGGATTATGACATCATCATCCGCTATCAGGGCGGCAACAATGCGGGTCACACCGTTGTCAACGACAAGGGCAAGTTCATTCTCAACCTGCTGCCGTCGGGCATTCTGCGCCCGAACACCGTCAACGTGATGGGCAACGGCATGGTCATTGACCTCGAGCATCTTGTCGGCGAAATGCAGCGCCTCACGGACAAGGGCATCGAGATCACCCCCGCACATCTCAAGATCAGCGAAAAGGCCGTCATCTGTATGCCGTACCACAAGATGCTGGACTGCCTTGAGGAGGATCGCCTCGGTGACGCCAAATTCGGCTCGACCCGCCGCGGCATCGGTCCGGTCTACGGCGACAAGTATATGAAGAAGATTATCCGCATGTGCGACCTGTTCGAATCCGAGGAATACCTTAGGAAGAGACTGGCGGGCATTCTCGAATGGCGCAATCTGATGATTCACAACGGTTACGGCGCAGAGCCGGTGACCACGGATGATATGTACGCATGGCTGCGCACCTACGGCGACAAGCTGAAGCCCTATGTCTGCGACACGACCGCATACCTTGCCGACGCCATCAAGGAAGGCAAGCGCATCATGTTTGAGGCGCAGCTCGGCGCACTGCGCGACATCGACTTCGGTATTGTGCCGTACACCTCGTCCTCCTCGACGATCGCGGCATATGCACCGGTCGGCGCGGGCATTCCGTTTGCCAAGCTGGACGGTGTGATCGGCGTCATGAAGGCATATTCCAGCTGTGTCGGCGAAGGCCCGTTCACCTGCGAGATGTTCGGTGACGAAGCGCACGACCTGCGTGAGGCGGGCGGCGAATACGGTGCCGCGACCGGCAGACCGCGCCGCGTCGGCGGTTTCGACATTCCCGCGTCCAAGTACGGCTGCCTGATGCAGGGCGCAACCGAGATCGCATTGACCAAGCTGGACGTCCTCTCGTATCTGGACAAGATTCCGGTCTGCGTCGCTTACGAGATCGACGGCAAGCGCACGGATAATTTCGTCACGGGCGAAAAGCTGAATGCGGCAAAGCCGATTTACGAATATGTGCCGGGCTTCCACTGCGACATTTCAAAATGCCGCCGTGCCTCGGATCTGCCGAAGGAAGCCTATGACTATATCAAATACATCGAGAAGGCAGTCGGCGTGCCGGTGACCTATGTTTCGGTCGGCGCAGAGCGCGACGCTTATATCAAAATGTACGAATGATATTATTCAGTCGAAAATCGAGATTTTCGACTGGGTCAAGGGCGTCCACTCGCGTGCGCTCAGCCGCGCCGCCCTTTAAGGAGTAAAAAAGCCTGCAAAGCCGTCTTTTTTACAGAATTTCATTAAAAAAGGCGGGTGACGGTTCAACCGCTTTTTTCGCAGGAAAGGGAAAAGATGAAATATCGTTTTTTGCTGTTTGACCTCGACAATACGCTGCTCGATTTTGATGCAAACGAGGCACAGGCGCTGCCGCGCGTGTTTGCGGCGCACGGCGTGACGCTCACGCCGGAGATCCGTTCGGTATATGACGAGATCAATCACGGCCTGTGGCGGGATTATGAGACAGGCAAGGTTGCGATCGAGACCGTCCTCAACACACGCTTTGCAAAAACCATGCAGCATTTCGGCAGGGAAGCGGACGGCGCGGCATGGGAAAGCGACTACCGCCGTTTCCTCGGCGATGGGCATGAGCCAATCCCCGGTGCGGTGGAGCTGTGCAAAAATCTTGCCGCCGCCCATACTTACGAGATGTATGTGGTGACCAACGGCGTGGCCGCCACGCAGGAGAAACGGATGCGCGAGGCGGGCATTGAAGGTTACTTCCGCGCGGTGTTCAATTCCGAAAGCATCGGCGCGCAGAAGCCGTCGGCGGCCTTCTTCGACTATGTGTTTGCACATATCGACGGCTTTGACCGCACGCGCGCACTGCTTATCGGCGATTCGCCGACGGCGGACATCGCGGGCGGCAGAAACGCGGGACTTGCAACCTGCTGGTTCGACGAAAAGGGAAGCGGCAAGACCGTTCCTGCCGATTACACCATCCGCGCGCTCGACGAGCTCTATGAAATTCTGAAATGAATCAATAAAGAAGGCCGCCTTGGGGCACCCTCCGTAAGGAAGGTGCCCCAAGGCGGCTCTGTATCTCAATTATTTGATTTTTTCGATTGGCATCCAGATTTGAACGTTGCGTTCAGATTTAGGCTGCCAATGATAAACTGCAAGTTCGGGTGCATTTTTTAATTGAAATCCCATATCAGGCATCCATTCGGTCAGGATTTGGATTCTCAGATTGAGGAGATCAAAATAATCGCAAATTGGACTTTTTACATCCTTTGTTTCAAAAATCACATAAGTGCTTTGAGGAATAACGATGTTTTCCAATCCCAAATCTTCAACAAAATCAACACCAGTAACTGATTTGTTATAAAGATTGTCTCTTTCCCAAGCGTCTAATAAATGACAGTAATAATAGTCATAACCCTCATCTGTGATATTTGTGATAACGCAATGCGCATCAATGTTTCGTGATGCTCCACGAAGAAACCACTGTTTTCCTCTTGTCGTCATGAAAAGTTGTTCTTCTTGCTGCTCTCTTTCCTTGCCGTAGGGAGCACCGGAAAAATGCTTTTTATACCCTGTTAAAATCATTTCCGGCTTTTCTTCGATTCTGTAATTCATTAGTTTACCGCCTTCCAAAGATATTTTAAGAACAAGACGGGAAAAGGATTTTAGTTTACTACCATTCATACGTGCTGCAGAAGGTGTTACACCGTGAAATTTTTGAAACGCCTTAGCGAAGCTGTCCGGACTCTCATAGCCATATTTCATAGCAACATCAATAACTTTTACATCTGTGGTCGCTAATTCGCTTCCTGCAAGCGTTAGTCTTCGATTTCGTATATATTCGCCAATCGTAAAACCGCACAAGATGCTAAAGAGCCGTTGAAAATGATATGTTGATGAGAAACTTTGCTCTGCGACAATATCGTAATCAATTTCTTCTGTTAAATGTTCTTCGATATAGTCAATAGCGTTTTGTATTCCGGCTATCCAATCCATTGTATCCCTCCTTGTCTGCCAATATTCTATCAAACGGTGATTTGATTTTCCCGATAATCTGTGCTAACTACAATCGGGTCTTTCTGTAAAATCCGGCTGATTACAAAGCCAAAGGGAGAAGCTACTTCCTTACGTAGCCTCTCCCTTTGCAGCTTTCTTTTTTAAGAAACATATTGCGCCTTACCGTGCTTTTCGACAAGCTCTTTTGTGATGATAACTTTCTTTACGCCCTTTTCGGAGGGGACATCGTACATCACGGGGAGCATAAACTCCTCCATGATGGAGCGAAGTCCGCGTGCGCCGATATTGCGCGCAATGGCGAGCTTGGCGATGGCCTCACAAGCGCCGTCCGCAAACTCCAGCTCAACGCCGTCCAGCGCGAGCAGCTTGGCATACTGCTTGATGATCGCATTCTTCGGCTCGCGCAAAATACGGACGAGCGCTGCTTCGTCGAGATTGTCCAGCGCCGTGATGATCGGCAGTCTGCCCACCAGCTCGGGAATCAGGCCGTATTTGACGATATCGTGCGAATTGACGTCGCGGTAAATGCCGGCCGCCGTCTTTTCCTTCTTCGTCTTGATTTCGCCGCCGAAGCCGATGGTCTGGCTGCCCTGCCGCTTCTCAATGATCTCGGCGAGGCCGTCAAATGCGCCGCCGCAGATGAACAGAATATTTTCGGTGTGAATCTGGATAAAGTCCTGATTCGGGTGCTTGCGTCCGCCCTGCGGGGGAACGTTGGCAACCGTGCCTTCGAGAATCTTCAGCAGCGCCTGCTGCACACCCTCGCCCGAAACGTCGCGCGTGATCGAGCGGTTTTCGCCGCGGCGGGAAATCTTGTCGATCTCGTCGATGTAGATGATGCCTTGTTCGGCGCGTTCCACGTTGTAATCCGCCGCCTGAATCAGACGGAGTAGGATGTTTTCGACATCCTCGCCAACATAGCCTGCTTCGGTCAGCGTGGTTGCGTCCGCGATGGCAAAGGGAACTTTGAGCGCCTTTGCCAGCGTCTGCGCCAGGAAAGTCTTGCCCACGCCGGTCGGGCCGAGCAGCAGCACGTTACTTTTCTGAATCTCGACGTCGTCGGTCTTCTTTTCGCCCGAGATCAGGCGCTTGTAGTGGTTGTAGACTGCGACTGAAAGCACACGCTTGGCGTCATCCTGTCCGATCACATACTGATCCAGCACGGCTTTGATCTCGGCAGGCTTCGGCAGCGTGTCAATCGACAGCTCCGGCTTGCCGTCGGCCTTGCCACGCGCTGCCGGAACCTCCTCCGGGTTTATTTCTTCGATGAAGTTGGCGCAGGTCATCACGCAGTCGCCGCAAATCGCCGCGCCGCCGAGCGCGGCGGGGATCAGCAGCTCGACCTCGGTCTCGCTTCTGCCGCAGAACGAGCAGCAGAGTTTCTTGCTTTTGTTGTTTGTCGGCATTGTAATCCTCGGTAAAAATTATGCGTGTTTCTCGATGACCTTGTCGATCAGCCCGTAGGCGGCTGCCTCTGCGGCACTCATGAAGTTGTCGCGGTCGGTGTCGCGCTCGATGACCTCCAGCGGCTTGCCGGTACTGGCAGCCAGGATCTCGTTGAGCTTAGCGCGCGTCTTCAGAATGTGGTCGGCATGGATCTTGACGTCGCTGGCCTGACCCTGTGCGCCGCCGAGCGGCTGATGAATCATGATCTCGCTGTTGGGCAGCGCGAGGCGCTTGCCCTTTGCGCCGGCGGAGAGCAGAAACGCACCCATCGACGCGGCCATGCCCATGCAGATGGTAGAGACATCGCACTTGATGAAGTTCATCGTGTCGTAGATGGCAAACCCTGCGGAAACCGAGCCGCCGGGGCTGTTGATGTACAGCGAAATGTCCTTGTCGGGGTCCTGCGCCTCCAGATAGAGCATCTGCGCAACGACCAGCGATGCGGTGGTATCATTGACCTCGTCGGTCAGCATGATGATGCGGTCATTCAAAAGGCGAGAGTAAATATCAAAGGAACGCTCGCCGCGGTTGGTCTGTTCAATGACCATTGGTACCAGTGCCATAAATTCTCCTCACTTTCGCTATAGAGTACTTCGGCGGGTAACGATGTACCCGCCGAAATGATATTGAATTGCTTACTTGCTTTCTTCCGCTTTCTTTGCGGTCTTCTTTGCAGGGGCTTTCTTTGCGGCGGGCTTTTCCTCGTCCGCCTTCTCGGCAGCCTTCTTGGTGGTGGTGGTCTTCTTTGCCGTCGTTTTCTTTGCGGCGGGCTTTTCCTCGGCGACTTCTGCATCCGCCTTGTCGGCCGCAGCAGCCTTCTTGGCAGCCTTCTTGGCAACAACGGCAGCATCCTTCACGAGGTCAAACGCCTTCTTGACAACAACGTCGGCGGCGATGTCCTCGGAAGCGATGGCTTCCTTGACCTTGTCAAGCTCTACGCCGTAGCCGTCTGCAATGCGCTTGTATTCTTCCTCCAGCTCTGCATCGGTTGCGGTGAGGTTCTCCGTCTTTGCGATGGTCTCGAGCGCAAGGCGCATCTTGACCTGCTTCTCGGCCTGCGGACGCATCTGCTGACGCAGCGCATCCAGATTCTGCCCCGTATACTTGAAGTAGGTAGACAGATCAAGGCCCTGCATACGGAGACGGTTGTCATAGTCGCGGACAAAGTTCTCGGTCTCGGCGGTGTACATGACCTCGGGAATCTCGGCCTCGACAAGGCCGATCAGTGCATCGGTCAGCTGTTCGTCAACCTCGGCGTCGGCAGCCTTTTCGTTTCTCTCGGCAAGTTTTGCCTTAACGTCTGCCTTATATTCATCCAGCGTGTCAAATTCGGAAACGTCCTTTGCAAATTCGTCGTCCAGCGCGGGAAGCTCCTCGACCTTGAGGCTGTTCAGCTTGCATTTGAATACGGCGGGCTTGCCGGCAAGCTCGGTCGCATGGTAGTCGGCAGGGAAGGTGACATCGACGTCAAATTCTTCGCCGACCTTCTTGCCGATGATCTGATCCTCGAAGCCGGGGATGAATGCACCGGAGCCGAGCTTCAGCGTGTGCCCCTCGGCCTTGCCGCCGTCAAAGGGCTTGCCGTCGACATAGCCGTCAAAGTCGATGTTGGCGATGTCGTCCTTCTTCGCAGCGCGGTCGGTGACTTCCACCTCGCGGCTATTGCGGTGACGAACGTTCTCGATCTCGGCCTTGACATCGGCCGCGGTGACGCTCTTGACGTCCTTCGTGACCTTGATGCCCTTGTAGTTCTCAATCTTGACCTCCGGCTTGGTCGTGACCTTGGCGGTCATGGCAACGCCGTTTTCGTCGATGGTGGTGATATCAAATTCAGGCTGACCGATGATGTCGAGCCCGGAAGCCTTGGCTGCTTCTTCATAAGCCGCAGGCAGACAGTCGTTGATCGCCTCTTCATAGAAAACGCCCGTGCCGTACATCTTCTCGATCAGATGTCTGGGTGCTTTGCCCTTTCTGAAACCGGGGATGGAGATGTTTTTCGCATTCTTGCGGAATGCACGGTCGTTTGCGGCATCAAAATCCGCCTTCTCGATCTGAAACTCAATCACATAGGTATTGGTTTCTTTCTTTTCGGCTTTCTTAAAGCTCATTTGCGTGTCCTCCAAATACTCTTGTAAATCGTGCCACCCCTTATTTTACTTCCTATAAAGAATAAAGTCAAGAGATTTTTCAAATTATAGGCCGAAAAGGAGTGCTTTTCATGCTTTTTCTATACTTCCGGCGGAAAAATGATGCGCGGGATAAAGTTCAGATAGTCTGCCGCGATGATGGCAAAGCTGATGCCCGCGTAGTCGAAGCAGGGGGGCGCGTCATATGCGCCGTGGATATGTCCGAAATAGCATTTGCGAATGCCGTATTCCCGTAAGAGCGCGATGAACGGCTCGCAGGGCGTGTCGTTCCAGACCGGCGGAAAATGCAGAAAGCACAGGATCGGTTTGCCGCACACCATCTGCAAGGCCTTCGCTGCGTCGAGGCTGAGCTTCAGCCGCTGCGCCTCCCGGTTGACTAGCTTGTCGAAGTCGGTCCCGTCGGGAATGCCGGACAACGTGTCGTCATAGAACCAGCCGCGCGTGCCGCAGATGATGTAGTCCTCGACCTCGTAGGCACAGTTGTACAGGATGCGGATGCTTGAAATGCCGTGCGCGGCGAAGAAGTCCTCCAGCTTTTTGCGCGTGCTCCACCAGAAATCGTGATTGCCCTTGCCGATGTATTTTGTACCCGGCAGGGCGTCGATGAACAGAAGGTCATCGAGCGCCTCTTCGATCCCGAGCGCCCAGGAGATGTCGCCGGGGATCACCACGGAATCCTCCGGCTCGATGATCGCGCGCCAGTTGCGTTCCAGCTTTTCCGTGTAGCCCTGCCAGCGTCTGCCGAAGACCTCCATGGATTTTTCTTTGCCGACGCCGAGAGACAGATGCAGGTCGGCGATCGTATAAAGTGCCATTCTACCTCCGAATGTGTTGCAGATTATTTTGCAAACGACAGAACATCCGCGGGCATGTCGCAGACGTCGATCGTCTTTGTAAAGCGCACGGGGCGCTTGTCGATTCCGGCGAGCGGCGCAGGGATCTCGGTGTGCGAATAAGCCGCAAGCGCGGACAGCGCCGCAAGCTCGTCATCGGCAACCTTGTCGGTCAGCGCGCTGTAAACGTCGTTGGCAAACTTATAGGGGCTTGCCGTCGAGGCGAGCACGATCTTGCGCGTGCCGCCGTGTTCGGCGATGTACTGGCGCGCCGCCGCAAGGCCGACCGCCGTGTGCGTGTCGCAGAGATAGTGATGCGCGTCAAAGGTCTCGCGGATGGTTCTCTTTGTCAGTTCTTCATCGCAGAAATAACCGAGGAAGCTCTCATCGATCTTTGCCTTGACGGAGGCGTCCACGGTGTATTTGCCGTCCGTGCCGAGCGCGCGCATGCAAGCGGCGGTCTTTTCCGCGCCGCCGACGGTGTAGAGCAGCCGCTCGAGGTTGCTCGAGATCAGAATGTCCATCGAGGGGGACATCGTTGTGTAGAAACGGCGGTTGCGGTCGTAGGTGCCGGTGCGGAGAAAGTCGGTCAGGATGTTGTTGCGGTTGGAGGCGCAGACAAGACGGCAGATCGGCAGCCCCATCCGCTTTGCGATGTAGGCGGCAAAAATGTTGCCGAAGTTGCCGGTCGGCACGCAGACGTCGATCTCGTCGCCGGGGTTGATCGCACTCTGCGACAGAAGATCACAGTAAGCCGAGACATAGTAGACAATCTGCGGCGCCAGTCTGCCCCAGTTGATCGAGTTGGCGCTGGACAGGAACACGCCCTTTTCGTCCAGTTCCTTGGCGATGGATGCGTCTGCAAAAATCTTCTTCACGCCGGTCTGCGCGTCGTCGAAGTTGCCGCGGATGGCACAGACATCGACGTTTGCGCCGGTCTGCGTTGCCATTTGCAGCTTCTGTACACGGCTGACGCCGTCCACGGGGTAGAAGACCTTGATCCTGATGCGATCCACATCGCAGTAGCCCTCAAGCGCCGCTTTGCCGGTATCGCCCGAGGTGGCAACGAGGATCATGGCATCGCGCTTTTCGCCCGTCTTGTCAAGCGCACGGCAGAGCAGACGGGGCATCAGCTGCAGCGCCATGTCCTTGAAGGCGCAGGTCGGCCCGTGCCAGAGCTCAAGGGAATAAATGCGGTCGTCCACTTTGACGAGCGGTGCGGCGCCGCCGGGGAACTTCGTCTCGCCGTAGGCGGCTTCGCAGTCGCGGCGAAGCTCTTCCTCGGTGTAGTCCGTGAGGAATTTTGAGAGCACATAGACGGCTCTGTCAATGTAGGTTTTGTCTTTCAGCGCGAGGATCTCCGGCATCGTGAGTGCGGGGATCTCCTGCGGCATAAAGAGACCGCCGTCCTCGGCAAGGCCCTGCTTGATAGCCTGTGCCGCCGAAACGGTCTTTACGTGGTCGATGCTGCGTGTGCTTGCGTACTTCATGGCTTTTTCTCCCGGTTAAAACATTCTTTTTAAGAAATTGTATGCATTCTGATAAAAGATCGCGCCGATCAGCTCGTCGCTGAAATTGCGCGCCGACATGGCGTCCGCCAGCCGGTACAGCGTCGCGATGCTGTCGATCTCGACGGGCAGGGCATCCGTGCCGTCAAAGTCACAGCCGAGGCAGACGGTGTGCTGACCGTCCAGACCCAGGAAATATTCGATATGATTGATGACGTCGGCGATTGCGGCACGGCGGGTGGACACATCGCAGAGATGCGGGCCGACCAGCGGAATGCCGACGACGCCGCCCGACGCGCTGATGCGCATGAACTGCTCATCGGTCAGATTGCGCGGGTGCTTGGCGATCGAGATTGAGGCCGAGTGCGTGGCGATGAATGGGCGGCGGAGAGCCGCAGCCATGTCGGCGATTTCGTCCGCGACCCGCACCGACGAGTGCGAAACGTCCAGCACCATGCCGAGGTCGAGCGCCATGGCGGCCACCGTCCTGCCGAGATGCGTCAGCGGGGAATTGGTGTCATAGCCGCCGCCAAGCGCGTTTTCGCCCTGCCAGTTCAGCGAGATGATGCGAACGCCGGCGTCGTACAGCTCGTGCATCCGCTCCACGTTGCCGGACACCAGCCGCGCGTCCTCCACGGCGAGGAAAAACGCCGCTGCACCGTCCGGCACCTGCGTGAGATCGTCAAAGGAACGGCAGAGCACCGCGCTTTGCCGGTTGGCTTCGATCTCCATTTTGAAATTGTTGAGGATCCGCCAGAAGTCCGAATAGGCTTCTTCGTCGGAGCGCGTATTGTCGCTCCAGACGGCGGCAACCTGCACGTACTTCTTAAAGCCGGAGGCCTTGTCAAGGGCGATGTGCAGATCGTTTGACCGCAGCGGCTTCTTTTCCTTGTACATGCGGTATGCGGTGTCGCAGTGCAGGTCAATCAGCTTGTAATCCAAGGGCTTGCTCCTTACCGCGCTTCAAAAGCGCCTTCGATGTGGTTGACGCGCGCATCCCGGTCGAGATAGACCTCGATGACGTCAAAGCGGATGTATTTTTCCGACGGATGCTTTTCGAGAAAGATGCGCGCCGTATACAGAATATGCTGCCGCTTGTCGGCGTTGACCGCTTCGCAGGGCAGCCCGTATGCGTCGAAATAGTCTGCGTTGTTCCGACGCGCCTTGACCTCGACAAAGACAAGCGTGTCGGCGTTTTCGGCCACGATGTCGATCTCGCCGTGTGCCGAGTGAAAATTCCTTGCGGCGATTTTGTAGCCGTGCGCCCGCAGATAGTGCGCGGCGATGGCTTCGCCGCGGTCGCCGATCCGTTTTGTCGTGAGCCGCTCAAACATCGCCGTGTTCTTCCTCCATGAATTTGAGAAAACTGCGGCGGTGCAGCGGACACGGGCCATATTTCATCACCAGCTCGCGGTGCTCCTTGGTCGGATAGCCCTTGTGCTTTTTGAAGTCATATTCCGGATACATCGCGTCCATCTCCAGGCAGAGGCGGTCACGCGTGACCTTGGCGAGGATGGACGCCGCCGCGATGGACGGCGACTTTGCGTCGCCCTTGACAATGGTCACGGCGGGAATCGGAAAATTGCGCACGCAGTTGCCGTCCACCAGCGCAAAATCGGCACGGACGGGCAGCCGCTCGATGGCGCGTGCCATCGCGAGCATCGTGGCGTTCAGGATGTTGAGGCGGTCGATCTCCTCGGGCGAGGCCTCGGCGATCGCATAGGAGACGGCTCTCTCGCAGATGATGTCGTAGAGTGCCTCGCGTTTCTTTTCGGTGAGCTTTTTGGAGTCGTTCAGCCCTTCGATCTCGCAGCCGACCGGCAGGATGCACGCGGCGGCGACCACGGGGCCGGCAAGCGGCCCGCGTCCGGCCTCGTCCACGCCGCAGATTGACGTGCAGCCGCGCTTGCCGTATTCGATCTCGTAGTCGTAGGTCAGCTTAACGGGTTCGTGTATCATAGCTTTTCGGTGCCTCCAGAGAAATCTGCCCGATCGTCGCACTGCGGAATTCGCCGAGCAGCATATCGGCGGTGCGCTCGTGGTTGACCACGCCGCCCGCCATCAGAAAGCCGCGCTTCCTGCCGATGAGTTCAAACAGGTCGTAGGCGTCCATGTCGGCCAAACCGTCTTCGTCGGTCAGCTTATAGCGCGCCGCAAACGCCTCGGGCGCGAGCGTGCGCAGACGGGTGCAGAGGAGCATGGCAAGCTCCTCGGTGTCCATGATCTTGTCCTTGATTGCGCCGGTCAGTGCAAGATTCTCGCCGACGCGCTTCTCCTCAAACTTCGGCCAGAGCACGCCCGGCATGTCGAGCAGCTCAAGCCCGATGTCGGAGGAGACCCACTGCTTGTTCAGCGTGACGCCGGGGCGGTTCTCCACCTTGGCCTTTTTTTGTCCGGCGATACGGTTGATAAACGAGGATTTGCCCACGTTGGGAATGCCGACGATCATCGCGCGGATCTTTTTATTCATGCCCTTGTCCGCCCAGCGCGCCAGCTTGTCGGCGAGCAGCGCGCACACGGCGGGGTAGATGTCGCGCAGTCCCTGCCCGGTGACGCAGTCGATGAGCAGACAGCGCTCGCCGCGATCCGCAAAGACAGCAAGCCACGCGCGGCTGACCGCCGGATCGGCGAGTGACGCTTTGTTCAAGAGGATCAGCCGCGGCTTGTCGCCGACCAGCTTTTCAATCTCCGGGTTTTTGGAGCTGTACGGAATGCGTGCATCGCGCAGCTCGATGACGATGTCTACCAGCTTCAGGTTCTCCTGCATCAGGCGGCGCGTTTTCGCCATGTGGCCGGGGAACCACTGGATCTGATATTGTGAGTTGATTCCCATTCAGCGCACCGTCCCGATCTTGTTGAAGGGGAAGAAGCGGAAGAGCACCTTGCCGAGCACTTCGTTTTCATCCACGAGGCCGATCAGCGAGGAGCGGCTGTCCAGCGAATGATTGCGGTTGTCGCCCATCACGAAAAGCTGACCTTCTCCGACCTTCACCGGGTATTCCAGGTCGCCGGTCACGCGCGCGTCGGTCGCCAGCTTGCGGTAGCTTTCGTCCAGAATCTGCGCGTTGCCCGCCGCGTCCGTGATCGTGACCGTCCAGGTGTCAAAGTCAATGTCCACGGTCTCGCCCTCGGTGGCGATCACGCGCTTGACGATCGGGTCCGGATGTGTGGAATTGATCTTCTGAAACACGAGAATATCCCCGCGCTTCGGCGCATAGCCGATGCCCGAGATCAGCAGCATCTCGCCGTTGTGCAGGGTCTCCTGCATGGAGTTGCCGTCTACGCGCGCGGGGCGCGCGATAAAGGTAAAGATCAGCAGGATGAGGCATGCCGAAAGGACGACCATCTCGACCCATTCAAAAAGGTTCGCCTCGGCGGACTGCTTGGCCGCCGCCTCTTTTGCCTTCGGTTTCTGCTTTGCCATTGTTTACGCCTGCCTTTATTTTGTGATGATGTGTCGGAGCAGCCCGCTGCCGTCCGGGTAATAGAGCTTCGTCGCCTCCGCCGTCTTTTCGGTGAACGGGGTCACGCCGCGCTGTGCCTTCGTGCTGTCGTAGAGGAAGAACGGCACGGGCTCCATGCTGTGCGTGCGCAGCTCGATCGGCGTCGGATGATCGGGCAGCAGATAGATCTTGAAGTCATCGCCCGAGCCTGCCAGATAGTCGTAGACCGACTTTAAGATAATCGCGTCAATCTTTTCGATGGCGAGCACCTTGTTGTCAATCTCGGCGCGGTGTCCGCACTCGTCCGGGCCCTCCACATGGACGAAAACGAAGTCATAGCCGTCCCGGAAGGCTTCGATTGCCGCGTCGGCTTTTCCGCGGTAGTTGGTGTGTACGTTGCCGGTCGCGCCCTCGACGTCGATGGAGGTCATGCCCGCGCAGATGCCGATGCCCTTAATGAGATCGACCGCGGAGATGACCGCGCCGCGCAGCCCCCATTTGTCTGCAAAGGAGGGGAGCGCCGGCTTCTTGCCGGGGCTCCAGAGCCATGCGGAATTGGCGGGATGCTTGCCCGCGTTCCGCCGTGCGACGTTGACGGGGTGGTCCTTCAGAATGTCATAGCTTGCCCGCATCAGATCGTAGAAGGGCTTGCCTCGGTCACCGGACGGCAGATAGGGGCCGATGTGCTTGCCGATGATGTCGTGCGGCCGTGCAAAGTCGTAGGTTTCGTCGCCGTTTTTCCAGAGCAGGCAGTGCCGGTAGGACACGCCGGTGTAGAAGTGGCGCATGTCGCTGCCGAGCTTTGCCTCAAGCGTGCGGATCAGCTCGTCCGCCTCGGCGGTCGAGATCTCGTCGGCACTGTGGTCGATCATGATCTTGTCGTCGTAGTCGCCGTCCTCGCTGAGCGTGACCACATTGCAGCGATAGGCCGTTTCGTCCGGCTGCATGGTCAGCCCCATGCTCATGGCTTCCAGCGGCGAGCGCCCCTTGGAATAGAGCTTCGGGTCGTAGGAGAGAATGGCGAGGTTGGCCGTGTCACTCTCGGGCACCATGCCCTCGGGGACATTGGAGACCGTGCCGCAGAGCGATTTTGCCGCGAGGGCATCCATCATGGGCTTGACGGCGGCTTCCATCGGCGTTTTGCCGCCGAGCGCCGGGATGGGGCGGTCGGCCATGCCGTCGCAGACCAGAACAAAATATTTCATTGAGCATTCTTCCTTTGCAGAAAATATTGAAATGAAAAAAATATTCATAATATTATACCATAGAACAGGCTTATATACAAGCATACGATACGGATTTTTCCGCGAAAAAAGTTATAAAAATTTTGCAAAAAGGCTTGCAAATGTGCGTTTTGCATGGTATAATCTACACGTTGTGCGTATGCACATGATTCAGAACAGTCCTCTGCAATGCTCTGCACGAATGTTCGTTGTATAAGGAGGAGCCGAAGATGGATAAGATTCAGGCTTTTGTAAGTGAGCAGATTAAGGAGAATCCCCCGGTCATTCTGGTCGGTAGCACCGTCAAGGTCCACAACCGGATCAAAGAGGGCGCGCGGGAAAGAATCCAGATCTTCGAGGGTACCGTGATTGCGAAGAACGGCGGTGGTATCTCGGAGACCTTCACGGTAAGACGTGTTGCGTATGGCTGCGGCGTTGAGAAGACGTTCCCGCTCCATTCCCCCAACGTCGTTAAGGTCGAGCTGGTCAGAACCGGTAAGGTTCGCCGTGCGAAGCTCTACTACATCCGTGACCGCGTTGGCAAGAGCGCAAAGGTCAAGGAAAAGATCGACAACTGAGCTTACAGAAAAGACGAAAAAGCCGGAGCTATGCTGCGGCTTTTCTCTTTACAAAGAAAGAGGCAGACATGGAAAAATCTTGTACAATCCTGTCGGGCGGCGCGTTTTCACCGCTTACAGGCATCAAGGACAATACGGCGCTCGTCATCGCCTGCGACAAGGGCTACAAATATGCAAAGCAGGCGGGCATCCGGCCGGATCTGTTCGTCGGCGACTTCGATTCGCTCGACGAAAAGATCGATGCGGATGTTCCCGTGCTGGAGCTCCCCCGTGAAAAGGACGATACCGACACCATGGCGGCGGTGCGCTATGCCGTGGAAAAAGGGTATACGCATTTGCGCCTCTGCTGCGCGCTCGGCGGCAGACTGGATCATATGCTCGGCAATTTGCAGGCGGCAACCTTTGCCGCGGCGCACGGCGCGCGCGTGGAAATCGCGGATGACAACGATCTTCTGTACATTTTCGGCAGCGGCAGCCTGACCCTTCCCGCCAAAGCGGGTTATTCGCTCTCGCTGCTGTCGCTCACGGATGTATGCCGCGGCGTGACGGTGCGCGGCGTCAAATATCCGCTGGAGAAGGCGACGCTCACCAACTCGTTTCCGATCGGCGTCAGTAATGAATGGCGCGGCGACGCCGAAATTGCGCTTGAGAGCGGCGTGCTGGCCGTGATCTGCTCGCGCATGGCGCGCGGTTCGCGGGAGGTCTGATATGCGCGGTGCGATTTTTGATTTTGACGGCACACTGCTTGACTCCATGTGGATCTGGGATACGGCGGTGGATCGCCGGCTCAAAGAGCAGGGCAGAGAACCCGCGCCCGGCCTGCGACAGACGATTCTGCGCATGAGTCTGCCGGTGGCCTCCGCCTATCTCAAGGAACTTTATCATCTGCCGCAGTCGGTGGACGAGATCGTTCGCGATACGGTGCGCTTTGTCCATGCGGATTATGCCAACCGTGCCGAGCCGAAACCGGGTATTCCGGCGTTTCTTATGCGTTTGCACGGCGCAGGCGTGAAGGCTTGCATTGCCACGGCGGGCGATCGCACGCTTGTGGAGGCGGGACTTGCACATTGCGGCATTGCCGCTGCCTTCTGCGGGATCGTCACCTGCGCGGATGTCGGCAAGAGCAAGGACACCCCGGAGGTCTACGAGGCGGCGCTGCGCCTGCTCGGCCTGCCGAAATCCGATGTCGTCGTGTTTGAGGATGCGTATCACGCGGCAAAAACGGCGAAGAACGCAGGCTTTCGCGTGGTCGGCGTGTACGACGCGAGCGAGCCGGAGCAGGAAAAGCTGCGCGGCATCGTCGAGCGGCTGACGGCGGATTATACGGATATTCCGACAGACTTTTAATCGAAAAAGCGCTGCACGGCCGAACGCCGTGCAGCGCTTTTTCTTACGGATTTTCTTTCTTTGCGAGGGCTGCGGCGACAAGGCCGAGGAAGAGCGGGTGCGCCTTGTTGGGGCGGCTCTTGAACTCGGGGTGGAACTGCACGCCGATAAAGAAATCGTTTTCGGGGATCTCAACGGTCTCGACGATGTAGCCGTCCGGCGATGTGCCGCTGATGCAGAGACCGGCATCGGCGAGCGCTTCGCGGAAGTCGTTGTTGAACTCATAGCGATGGCGGTGCCGCTCGGAGATCTCGGTCTTGCCGTAGGTGCGGTACATCTGCGTATCGGTCCTGACCTTGCAGGGATATGCGCCGAGGCGGAGGGTACCGCCCTTGGCAACCTCATCGTTCTGATCCGGCAGAAAGTCGATGACCTTGTGCGCGGACGCGGGATCAAATTCGCCCGAGTTTGCGTCCTTCCAGCCGCAGACGTTGCGTGCAAACTCGATGACGGCGATCTGCATGCCGAGGCAGATGCCGAGGTATGGCAGGTTGTGTGTGCGGCAGTAGTGTGCGGTCACGATCTTGCCCTCAATGCCGCGGTTGCCGAAGCCGCCGGGCACAATGACGCCGGAGCAGTCCGAGAGGATCTCGGCGACGTTGTCTTCGGTCACGGTCTCGGAGTCGATCCATTTGATCTTGATGTGCGAGCCGTGTACATAGCCGGCGTGGCGCAGCGCCTCCGCCACCGAGAGGTAGGCGTCGTGCAGCTGCACATATTTGCCGACGAGGCCGATCGTCACGGTCTTCGGGCGGTTGTGAATGCGGTCGAGCATCTCGTTCCAGTCGCTCATATCAATCGTGGGCGCGTCGATGCCGAGCTCGCGGCAGACGATGGCGGAGAAACAGCTCTTTTCCAGCATGACGGGCGCTTCGTACAGCACGGGCAGCGTGATGTTTTCGATCACGCAGTCCGGCTTGACGTTGCAGAACATCGAGATCTTGCGGAAGATCTCGGGCTCGAGCGGCTCATCACAACGGAGAATGATGATGTTCGGATTGATGCCCATGCCTTGCAGCTCCTTGACCGAGTGCTGCGTGGGCTTTGACTTGTGCTCGTCCGAGCCGCTGAGGAAGGGAACCAGCGTCACATGAATGAACAGACTGTTTTCGCGGCCGACCTCGAGCGAGATCTGTCTGACCGCTTCGAGGAACGGCTGCGACTCGATGTCGCCGATCGTGCCGCCGATCTCGGTGATGACGACATCCGCGTCGGTCTTCTTGCCGACCGAATAGACAAATTCTTTGATCTCGTTGGTGATATGCGGGATGACCTGCACGGTCGAGCCGAGGTATTCGCCGCGGCGTTCCTTGTTGAGGACGTTCCAGTAGACCTTGCCCGTCGTCAGGTTGGAATAGCGGTTCAGCTCCTCGTCGATGAAGCGCTCGTAGTGGCCGAGGTCAAGGTCGGTCTCCGCGCCATCCTCGGTGACATAGACCTCACCGTGCTGGTAGGGGCTCATCGTGCCGGGGTCAACGTTGATATAGGGGTCGAGCTTCTGCGCGGCGACCTTCAGGCCGCGCGCTTTCAGCAGACGGCCGAGCGAGGCGGCGGTGATGCCCTTGCCGAGGCCGGAGACAACGCCGCCGGTCACGAAAATATACTTAGTCTGTTTCATTGGATTTCCCCGTTTCTATATACATTTTATTTATCCTCGATTGGTTACTGGTCGTAGGTGCGGATGATGTGCTCCGCCACCTCGCGGCGGGACAGCCGCATGTCCATGGCCTGCTTTTCGATATAGTAGTGCGCTTCCTGCTCATGCATGGAAAGATGCTCGATCAGAAGCCATTTTGCGCGGTTGACCACGCGGATGTCCTCCATCTTCTCTTTCAGCGAGCGGTTCTGCTTCTCCATTTTGGCAAGGCGTGCGTTGGTGGCAGCCAGCAGCCTGACCGTGGTATAAAAGGTCTGGCGGGTCACCGGCCGCGGAAGCGTCAGGATGCCGCTGTCCTCCAGACGGTAGGAGACCTGCTCGTACAGTTCGCTTTTGCAGAGCACAAGCACACCGCGCGTCCCCACGGCGCAGTCGAGCGCAAGCTCCGTGCCGAATTCGTCCGGCAGCGGCGTGTTGATGATGAGAATGTCATAGTCGGTGCCGACGAGCAGACGCTTGGCCTCTCCGGCGCTTGTCACATGCGTGATCGGGTCGTATTCGCCGGAAGGCAGCAGCTCTGCGATATAGTCATACGCTTGCTTTCCGCTTGAAACGACCAGCACCCGGCAGAGCGGTTTGGGTGTCGTCATGGACGTTACCTCCGCGCGTCGGTCAGAAATGCGGCGGCGTCGTCGCCGAGCACGCGGCGCACGAGCGCACTGCCGCCGGCAAGCGCGACGGCTTCTTCGAGGCTGCCCGGCAGCGTGTCGAATTCGCGGGTCTCGCTCTCAGGTGCGGTCAGCAGATTGAGGTTGACCGCGGGCGCGGGACACATGTCCTTTGCAATGCCGTCAAGCCCTGCCCAGATGAGCAGTGCATAGGCAAGATAGGGGTTGGCGGACGGGTCTGGCGAGCGCAGCTCGATGCGGCGGTATTCGCCCTTTGCTGCGGGAATGCGGATCAGCTGCGAGCGGTTTTCGTGCGACCAGGTGACAAACTTCGGCGCCTTGCATTTGCCGAAACGGCGGTAGGACGCCTCGCTCGGGTTGAGGAAGGCGGTGAGGTCGCGAATGTGCGCGAGAATGCCTGCCATGAAGGCGGGGGTGCGGTCGGTGCCGTCGGCGCATTTCACCGACATGTTGATGTGCAGTCCGTTGCCGCTCTCGTTTTCAAGCGGCTTCGGGGAGAAGTCGGCGTACAGACCGTTCTGCGTCGCGGTCGCCTTGACCACCGTGATGAAATTCATTGCATCGTCGGCGGCGCGCATCGCGTCGCTGTAGCGGAAGTCGATCTCGTTTTGCCCGGGGCCTTCCTCGTGATGCGAGCTTTCGGGCTGAATGCCCATGTCAAGCAGAGTCAGGCAGATTTCGCGCCGCACGTTTTCGCCCTTGTCTTCGGGCGCAACGTCCATATAGGTCGCATGGTCAAACGGGATCTTCGTCGGGTCGCCGTTTTCATCCGTTTTGAACAGATAGAACTCAATTTCCGCGCCGAACTGCACCGTGATGCCCGCCGCCTTTGCATCGGCAACGGCGCGGCGCAGAATGGCGCGCGTGTCGCGGGCAAACGGCGTGCCGTCCGGGTGGCGGATGTCGCAGAACATGCGCACGACCTTGCCGTGCGAGGGACGCCAGGGAAGTACATTCAGCGTGGACGGATCGGGAAACAGCAAAAGATCGGACTTTTCCGCGCCGCCGAAGCCGCAGATGGCCGAGGCGTCAAAGGAGATGCCGTCCTCAAAGGCGCGGTGCAGCTCGCTCGGCAGGATGGAGATGTTCTTCTGCCTGCCGCGCGTATCGCAGAAGGCAAGACGGATGAACTTGACGTCCTCTTCCTTCACAAAGTCGAATACCTCTTGTGCCGTGTAGATCATAGCGTTTCCCTCCGTGCATTTTTATAAAAAGAGAGAAGGATGCCTGCTACAAGGGCAGCGCCCCAAGGTAGCAAACATCCTTGTTTACCCTAAAAGTATACAACGTGCCGCGGCACTTGTCAATAAAATATTTAAAAAAATGAGGACTGTACTTTTTGAATAATTTATGATATTATTTGTATGTAATATTTAAAATGCGAGGAAAAACGCTTGCAATTCTTAATTTTGCTGTCATCCTTGAACGAGGAAGATCGGACATTTATCGAGACATTGTACTATAGGTATGGCGATTTTATGTATAAAACAGCACTTGATATTTTGCATGATAGCCACGATGCGGAAGATGCCGTGATGGATGTTATGTGTTATGAAAAACATCATCAAGCATCAATCCACAAGTATAGACTTTGAAAAGTTGGAGATTTACGTCGATGAAAAAAAACTTATATTTGCTTCTAATTACCGGTACGCTGCTTTGTATGTATCTTGTGTCTTGCACAGAAAAGGTTTATGAAATAGAAGCGCGAGAAGCAACTAAAGAGATTGAAAAAGCAGTATTAGTAACCAGTGAACCTCATGAAGAAAAACCAATTTTAACGACATCTTTTTCCTCTTCTAATTTTTACGATCCGGAAAATGAGAATAATGCAATTGGCGGAGGGGAGAATCCCTTCCGAGAAGCATACGGCATGAGTGTCAGCGGATTCTTGATGATCCCTGATACATTTACAAATATTGAGACTTATTATAGCGAGGAAGAGCAACGGCGGTTTAATGCTATTTTAGATGAGTATTCCGAAATGTCACGAGCAGGGGAACATAGACTGCCGATGATGGTATATTTGATTAGAGAAATGCCAGTTTCGCGCAATGAATTCATTCATTATTTAGAAGCAGTGGGCGCGTCGTATTCGGACGAAACATTAGATATCATATTCTCGGACGACGACGATCTTATAAATGAAACTTTCCGTAGTCCTCTTACTGTTTATCAAGATGGTTTTGTCTATACCGTACCCGAACTTAGGCAGATGACAAAAGAGAAATTGGACACAATTTCGACAGAACAACTTGAACAGCTGACTGATAATATTCGCGCATTTACAGAGGCATATCCGATGTATGATACAAAGCAGATTACAGATTTTTGCAGCAACATGGAACTTATGGTGCAGAGTCGACAGGAGAGAGAATAAGTGAAAAAAACCAGAAGTTGCTTGTTGATTGCATTCCTCGCGGCTTGCCTTTTATCCGGCTGCGAGGAACAGGAGCGGGCAGAGGCTTCGACCGTATCGGGCGAAAGCTTCCGAACGGCTGCACAGACCGAACTGACGGAGGATGCCGAGCCGCTTTATAGTCTATCGGAGCAGTATCGAATCATCACCCTCGGAATGGTTGAGGGAAACCCGAAGGTGCTCCCCGAACCGCTATGCACGGTATCGGCGGATGAACTGCCTAAGACGGTTCCGATTTTTGCCGACCCGTATCCGTTTAATCAGGCGGGCGCTATGTTTGAAGTGGATGATGCTTATCGGGAAAAGTCTGCGGCGGCGATAGAGCGATATATGCGGCTGCTTTTCGGTAGTGACTTTACGCTGAATTCGGTCGCCGTCGAGGAGACGGAACGGCGCTCGCACTACACCTTCGGTGGGTATACCGTCAGCGGTGACCCGACGAGAATATCGCTCTCATGTGAGGCGGATGTGTCGAGTGCCGAAAGCCTTATGAAATCGCCTGCCGTTTCCGCAATGCTTGTCTATTGCGGCATTGACAAACCGTGTGTGCGCAAAACGGTCACCGGCGCGGATGGAAACGCATACCGATATACAATTACGGCGGCCTATGCAGATGCATTTCAAAACGGCATGGAAAGCGGCTTTTCCTATGTTTTTGCGGAAGGACGCATCGGCGAAGGGACGGTACGGCTCGGAGGGACTGTTATTGACCATTCCGAAGTGTATGCCGTCGGAACGCCGATTTCGCCGGAAGTAGCGGCGGCGGATTTGCGAGGCAGGCTTGCCGAGCGCACGGGGGACTGTGAAATTGTTGCATATGAGATGGCATATCGCAATGATGTCGATTACGGCTATATAATCCCATGTTATATGTTTTATGTCAGGCAGGCGGGCAGGGAAGACTATGATTTATATCCGTACCGGATGTGCCTGTACACCGCGCGCGGTTCTGCGCCGCAATCGGCAACTTGACAGAAAACGCCTGCGTTGGCAGCGCTTTTTTCGCGCAGTTTCGACAGAGATGAAAAAGTTTCCGAAAAACGCTTGACAAACTGAAAAAGCGGTGCTATAATCACACCCATCAAGCGACAAGGGAGCCGCGGACGAAGTCTTTTCGTCTGCGGTTTTCTCGTTTTCGGAGTATATACGGGCGACAAGGAGGTCGCCGGACAGCGCGGCCGCGCTGCCCGGTCTCCCTGCCGCTCTATTTTTATTTTTAAGGAGAAAGAACATGACAAGCGTAACTGAACTGTTCGGCTCAATGGTTTTTGACGACAGGACCATGGAAGCACGGCTTCCGAAAGAGACCTATCGTGCGCTTCAGCAGACGATCAAAAAGGGAAAGCACCTCGACATTGAGGTTGCCACTGTCGTCGCCAATGCGATGAAGGACTGGGCGATCGAACGCGGCGCAACGCATTTCACGCACTGGTTCCAGCCGATGACCGGCATCACGGCGGAAAAGCATGACAGCTTCATCTCGCCGAAGGACGGCGGCAAGATCATCATGGAGTTCTCCGGCAAGGAGCTCATCAAGGGTGAGCCGGACGCATCCTCGTTCCCCTCGGGCGGCCTGCGCGCCACCTTTGAGGCGAGAGGCTACACCGCATGGGATGCGACCTCCTATGCGTTTATCAAGGACGGCGTGCTCTGCATCCCGACCGTCTTCTGCTCCTACGGCGGCGAAGCACTCGACCAGAAGACCGCGCTCCTGCGCTCGATGGAGGCGATCAACCGCCAGGCGCTCCGCGTGCTGCATCTTTTCGGCAACACGGATGCAACGAGCGTCAAGACCACGGTCGGACCCGAGCAGGAATACTTCCTTGTGGATAAAGACATGTTTGACCGCCGCAAGGATCTGATCTACACCGGCAGAACGCTGTTCGGCGCACGCGCACCGAAGGGGCAGGAGCTGGATGACCACTATTTCGGCACGATCAAGCCCCGCGTTGCCGCGTTTATGAAGGAGCTGAACGAGGAGCTGTGGAAGCTCGGCATTCTGGCAAAGACCGAGCACAACGAGGTTGCGCCCGCACAGCATGAGATGGCGCCGATCTTTACCACCACCAACATTGCAGCCGATCACAACCAGCTGACGATGGAGATTATGCAGAAGGTCGCCAAGAAGCACGGCATGGTCTGCCTGCTGCATGAGAAGCCGTTTGCCGGCGTCAACGGCAGCGGCAAGCACAACAACTGGTCGATCTCGACTGATACCGGCACAAACCTGCTCGAACCCGGCGAAACGCCCTACGAAAACGCGCAGTTCCTCCTGTTCCTCTGCGCCGTCATCAAAGCGGTTGATGAATATCAGGATCTGCTCCGCATCTCGGTTGCCTCGGCGGGCAACGATCACCGCCTCGGCGCCAACGAGGCGCCTCCCGCCATCGTCTCCATGTTCCTCGGCACCGACCTTGCCGAGATTCTCGAAGCGATTGAAAAGGACGAAAAATACGACGCCAAGCAGAAGGACCTGATGCGCATCGGCGTCCACACGCTGCCGAAGTTTCCGAAGGACACCACCGACCGCAACCGCACGTCGCCCTTCGCCTTCACGGGCAACAAGTTCGAGTTCCGTATGCTCGGCTCGGCGGCGTCCATCTCCTGTGCAAACACCGTGCTGAACACCTCGGTCGCCGAGGAGCTGAAGCAGTTTGCCGACACGCTTGAGGGCGCTTCCGACTTTGAGGGCGCGCTGCATGACCTTATCAAAGACACCATCAAGGCACATAAGCGCATCATTTTCAACGGCGACGGCTACGATGAATCCTGGGTGAAGGAAGCTGAAAAACGCGGCCTTCTCAACCTCAAGACCACGCCGGATGCGCTGGCGCATATGCTGGACGAAAAGAATGTCAAGCTGTTCACCTCGCACAAGGTGCTGACCGAGACCGAGCTGAAGGCACGCCACGAGGTTCGCCTGGAGAACTACTGCAAGGTGGTCAATATCGAGGCGCTGACCATGCTGGACATGGCGCGCAAGGATATTCTGCCTGCCATGAGCGCCTATTCCGCGGCGCTTGCGGGCGATGCGTCCGCCAAGACCGCGCTGCTCGGCGATGCAGACTGCTCCTATGAAAAAGAGAGCGTCAAGAGCCTGTGCGCGCTGCTCGGCGCTGCATACCGCAGCGTGAAGAAACTGGAGAGCGATCTGCTTGCGGCAAAGTCCGTCACCGCGCTCGACGCGCTGGCCGACGTATACAAGAGCACAATTCTCGACGACATGCGCGCGCTGCGTATCTCGGTGGATGAGATGGAGACCATCGCCTCCGCCAAAGAATGGCCGTACCCCTGCTACGGCGACCTGCTGTTCGGCGTGAGATGACCGGACGGCGACGGAACAATATCATAACCTTTACAGAAAGAAGATGACGATATGAGTATGGAAGCAATTGCTGCTCTTGTGGATGAAAAACTGTTTGCCGTGTGGTTTCTGATCGGCGCGGCGCTGGTGTTCTGGATGCAGGCCGGATTTGCCATGGTGGAGACCGGCTTCACCCGCGCAAAGAACGCGGGCAACATTCTGATGAAGAACCTGATGGACTTCTGCATCGGTACAGTCGTGTTCATCCTGATCGGCTTCGGCCTGTTTCTCGGCGAGGATCTGGTCGGCCTGATCGGCAAGCCCGGATTCGACATTTTTACCGCGTATGCGGACTTCAACTGGTCGGCATTCGTATTCAACCTTGTGTTCTGCGCGACGGCGGCAACGATCGTTTCCGGTGCGATGGCAGAACGCACGAAATTCCTTTCGTACTGCATTTATTCCGGTGTGATCTCGGCGTTTATTTACCCGATCGAGGCGCACTGGATCTGGGGCGGCGGCTGGCTTGCACAGATCGGCTTCCATGACTTCGCCGGTTCCTGCGCCATCCACATGGTCGGCGGCATTTCGGCGCTGATCGGCGCAAAGATGCTCGGCCCGCGTATCGGCAAGTTTACCAAGGACAAGGACGGCAAGATCGTCAGGGTCAACGCCTTCCCGGGACATAACATCACCGTCGGCTGTCTCGGTGTGTTCATCCTGTGGCTCGGCTGGTACGGCTTCAACGGCGCTGCGGCGACCTCGGTCGAGCAGCTCGGCTCGATCTTCGTGACAACGACGGTTGCACCCGCCGTGGCAACCGTGGTCTGCATGGTTTTCACCTGGATCAAATACGGCAAACCCGATGTTTCGATGTGTCTCAACGCCTCGCTGGCAGGCCTTGTCGCAATCACGGCGGGCTGCGATGTTACCGATGTGACCGGCGCGATCATCATCAGCGCGGTTTCCGGTGTGCTCGTGGTCTTCGGCGTATGGCTGCTGGACTATAAGCTGCACATCGACGACCCCGTCGGCGCTGTCGCCGTTCACTGCCTCAACGGCATCTGGGGCACGATCGCGGTCGGTCTGTTTGCAACCGATACGGCGCCCGGCTACAGCATCGCCGATGCGAGCGGCAAAAAGCTGGTCGGCCTGTTCTACGGCGGCGGATTTGAACTGCTCGGTCTCCAGCTGATCGGCTTTGCGTCGGTTGCGCTCTGGACGGCCGTCACGATCACGATCACGTTCCTGGTCATCCGCAAGACGGTTGGACTGCGCGTTTCCGAGGAGGAGGAGATGCTCGGCCTCGATGTGACCGAACACGGGCTTTCCAGCGCCTATGCAGGCTTCGCATTCCTGCCCGAGACGCTTGCGCCCGAGACAATTGAGGCGCCCGTGGCGGTCTCCGGCACCACGCCGGTCGCCGAAGCGGTCGAGGTCAAGGCCATGCCGACTTTCGATAAGCCGCGCGACGGCAAGAAGCTGACCAAGGTGGAGATCGTCTGCAAAGAGGCAAGACTCGAGGCACTCAAGGAAGCGATGATGGGCATCGGTATCACGGGCATGACCGTGTCGCACGTCATGGGCTGCGGCGCACAGAAGGGCAAGCCCGAGTACTACCGTGGCGCGCTTGTCGAGGCGACGCTGCTGCCGAAAATTCAGGTAGATATCGTGGTCAGCAAGGTGCCGGTTTCGACGGTCATTGAAACGGCGAAACGGGTACTGTACACCGGGCATATCGGTGACGGCAAGATCTTCGTTTACGATGTGGAGAATGTCGTCAAGGTGCGCACCGGCGAGGAGGGCTACGACGCCCTTCAGGATGTAGAATAAAGCGAAACCGAAAGAGTAGCACGGATAAGGTCGGTACAGCGAGCGCGGGACGGTGAGAGCCGCGCGCGGCCCCCGATGCGAAGAACACTTTCGCGGTATGCCGTCGGCATACCGTGCTTTCGCGTAAAATCGAATACGAGTGATCCCGGCGAAGATTCGCACGGATAATACAGGTGGCACCGCGGGCAGCACAGCTCGTCCTGTGAGACAAACGATGTGCCGTGAAACTGTATTGGAGGGAACGCTATGTGTTCGATTATGGGATATTGCGGAAAGGATATTACCACAGAAAAATTCAGGGAATGCTTTGACAGAACGATCTCGCGCGGGCCTGATATGTCGCGCGTGGTCGATACCGGCCGCGGTCTGCTCGGCTTCCACCGCCTCGCGATCATGGGGCTGTCGGAGAGCGGGATGCAGCCGTTTTCGGCGGACGGCAGTTATGTCGTCTGCAACGGGGAACTGTACGGCTTCCGCAAAACAAAAAAAGAGCTCGAAGCCAAGGGGTATCGTTTTTCAAGCGACTCCGACTGCGAGCTTTTGCTGCCGCTGTACCGGGAATACGGCGTTCTGATGTTCAAACGGCTGGACGCCGAGTTTGCCATGATTCTCTACGACGGTAAATCCGGGCAGCTCATCGCCGCCCGCGATCCGATCGGCATCCGTCCGTTGTTTTACGGCTATTCGGACGGCGGTTCGATCGTGTTTGCCAGCGAGGCGAAGAACCTTGTCGGCCTGTGCAAAAAGGTCATCCCGTTTCCGCCCGGCCACTATTATATCGACGGCAGATTCGTCTGCTATCGCGACATCAGCCGCCCGCAGACGGTTTGCCGCGACGATCTGGAGACTGCCTGCACCAAAATCCGCGAAAAGCTGATCTGCGGCATCGAAAAGCGGTTGGACGCAGATGCACCGCTCGGCTTCCTGCTTTCCGGCGGACTTGACTCATCGCTGGTCTGCGCCGTCTCGGCCAAGCTCCTGAAAAAGCCGATCCGCACCTTTGCCATCGGCATGAGCACCGACGCCATTGACCTCAAGTATGCAAAGCAGGTCGCCGACTACATCGGCGCGGAGCATACCGAAGTCATCATCACGAAAGAGGACGTGCTTGCCGCGCTGCCCGAAGTGGTCGCGCTGCTCGGCACTTACGACATCACCACGATCCGCGCCTCGATCGGCATGTATCTCGTCTGTAAGTACATTCACGAGCATACCGACCTGCGCGTCCTGCTCACGGGCGAGATCTCGGACGAGCTGTTCGGTTACAAATACACCGACTTCGCGCCCTCGGCCGAGGCTTTTCAGGCCGAAGTGGAGAAGCGCATCCGCGAGCTGTACATGTACGACGTGCTGCGCGCGGATCGCTGCATTTCGGTCAACTCGCTGGAGGCGCGCGTACCATTCGGCGACCTCGATTTCGTCAGCTATGTGATGTCGCTCGACCCCGAGATGAAGCTGAACCGCTACGGCAAGGGCAAGTATCTTTTGCGCCATGCGTTTGAGGGCGACTGGCTGCCGCAGGATATTCTGATGCGCGAAAAAGCCGCGTTCAGCGATGCGGTCGGCCACTCGATGGTGGACGATCTGAAGGCCTTTGCCGAGAGCCGTTACACCGACGCGGAATTTGAAGAGAAATGCAAGGCCTATACCTATGCGACGCCTTTTACCAAGGAATCGCTCCTGTATCGCGAGCTGTTTGAAACCTATTATCCGGGACAGGCGGAGATGATCGCAGACTTCTGGATGCCCAACAAGAGTTGGGCGGGCTGCGATGTGCGCGACCCCTCCGCCCGCGTGCTTGCCAACTACGGTGACAGTGGAAAATGATCCCGTAACCGAAAAGAAAGGATATGCCATGAGCAACCCCGACCAGCAGACCCTATACCGAGAAAGCTATGAGCACGATGCCTGCGGCATCGGCGCGGTCGTCAGCATCGACGGCAAAGCGTCACACGCGATCGTCAACGACGCGCTCTCCATCGTAGAGCGGCTCGAACACCGCGCGGGCAAGGACGCCGCCGGAGAGACCGGCGACGGCGTCGGTATCCTTGTGCAGATTTCGCATAAATTTTTCGCCGCGGCTGCCGCATCGCTCGGCATTGCGCTGCCTGCGGCGCGCGATTACGGCGTCGGCATGTTCTTCTTCCCGCAGAACACGCTTGCGCGCCGACAGGCGCAGAAGATGTTTGAGATCATCTGCGAAAAGGAGGGCGTAAAGCTCCTCGGCTGGCGCGATGTGCCCACCGACAGCAGCATTCTCGGCGAAAAGGCGAAGGCCTCCATGCCGTTTATCGCCCAGTGCTTTGTCGAGCGCCCGGAGAAGCTTGCACGCGGTCTGGAATTTGACCGCAAGCTGTACGTCATCCGCCGTGTCTTTGAGCAGAGCAACGACAATACCTATGTCTGCTCGCTGTCCTCGCGCACCGTGGTGTACAAGGGGATGTTTCTCGTCGGGCAGCTGCGGCGGTTCTATGCCGATCTGCGGGACGAGAGCTACGAGAGCGCGATCGCCACGGTGCATTCGCGCTTTTCGACCAATACCACGCCGAGCTGGGAGCGTGCGCATCCGAACCGCTACATTTTGCACAACGGCGAGATCAATACCATCCGCGGCAATGCGGACCGTATGCTCGCGCGCGAGGAAACCATGCATTCCGCCTGTATGCGGGAGGACATGGACAAGGTGCTGCCGGTCATCAACGGCAACGGGTCTGACTCCGCCATGCTGGACAACACGCTGGAATTTCTCATGATGAACGGCATTCCGCTGCCGCTCGCCGTGATGATCCTGATTCCGGAGCCGTGGAAAAACGAGCCCGGTATTTCCCGCAGCAAGCGCGATCTGTATCGCTATTATTCCACCATGATGGAGCCGTGGGACGGCCCTGCCGCCGTGCTGTTCTCGGACGGCGACCTCCTCGGCGCGGTGCTGGACCGCAATGGGCTGCGCCCCGCGCGCTACTATATCACAAGAGACAATCGCCTGATCTTAGCCTCCGAGGTCGGTGTGCTGGATATTCCGCCGGAGGACATCGTCTGCAAATCGAGGCTCGAGCCCGGCAAAATGCTGCTGGTGGACACCGTCGCGGGACGTGTGATCTCGGATGAGGCGTGCAAGGAGGCTTACGCTGCACGCAAGCCCTACGGCGAATGGCTGGATGCACATCTGGTCACGCTGGACTCGCTGCCCGTGCCCAATGTCCGTGTGCCGCAGTACACAAAGGCGGAGCGCGGCAGGCTGTATAAGGCGTTCGGCTACACCTACGAGGACGTGACCGACGCGATATTGCCGATGGCGAAAAACGGCACGGAACCGACGGCCTCCATGGGCATCGACGTGCCGCTTGCGGTTCTGTCCGAGAAGCATCAGCCGCTGTTCAACTATTTCAAGCAGCTGTTTGCGCAGGTTACCAATCCGCCGATTGACGCGCTTCGCGAGGAGGTCGTCACCGATACGGCCGTATACGTCGGCTCGGACGGCAATCTGCTGATCGAAGAACCGGAAAACTGCACGGTGCTGGAGATCCGCAATCCGATTTTGACCTCGGTGGAGCTGATGAAGATCCGGCATATGCAGAAGCCCGGCTTCAAGGTGCAGACCGTTTCGCTCCTGTACTATAAGAATGCGTCGCTGGAAAAGACGCTGGACAAGCTTTTTGTCGAGTGCGACCGCGCCTATCGCGACGGCGCAAACATCATCATTCTGTCCGACCGCGGCGTGGATGAAAACCACGTTGCCGTACCGTCGCTGCTTGCCGTCTCGGCCATCGAGCAGTATCTGATCCGCACAAAGAAGCGCACGGCGATCTCCATCATTCTGGAGAGCGCCGAGCCGCGCGATGTGCATCACTTTGCCACGCTGCTCGGCTACGGCGCGCGGGCGATCAACCCATATCTTGCGCAGGAATGCATCGCCGAGAGCATTGAAGGCGGCAGACTGGATAAGGACTATCACACCGCCATCGAGGATTACGACAATGCCATCCTGCACGGCATTGTCAAGATTGCGTCCAAGATGGGCATTTCGACGCTGCAATCCTATCAGTCGGCGCAGATTTTTGAGGCGGTCGGCATTTCGCAGGCCGTTATCGACAAGTATTTCACCAACACGGTCAGCCCGGTCGGCGGCATCGGCCTCGAGGAGATCGCCGAGGGCGTAGAGTGGCGGCATAACCATGCATTCGACCCGCTGGGCTTCGGCGTGGACACCACGCTGGACAGCACAGGCGCACACAAGCTGCGCTCCGGCCGGAATGCGGAGGATCACATGTACGATCCGCAGACCATCGTGGCCCTGCGCGAGGCAACGCACAGCGGCTCGTATGCGCGCTATCTGGAATACGCGGCGCGCGTCAACGACGAACAGAAGCCGCACACGCTGCGCGGCCTGCTCGGCTTTGCCTGGGCGGAGGACGGCGGCGTGCCGCTTGAGGAGGTCGAACCCGCAAGTGAGATCGTCAAACGCTTCAAGACCGGCGCAATGTCCTACGGCTCCATCTCGGAAGAAGCGCACACCTGCATGGCGATCGCGATGAACCGACTCGGCGGCAAGTCCAATTCCGGCGAGGGCGGTGAAGACCCCTCGCGCTTCGGCACGGAGAAGAACAGCGCGATCAAGCAGGTGGCCTCCGGCCGCTTCGGCGTGACGAGCGCCTATCTGTGCAGTGCGGATGAGATCCAGATCAAGATGGCGCAGGGGGCAAAGCCGGGTGAAGGCGGCCACCTGCCCGGCAAAAAGGTTTATCCGTGGATTGCCAAGACCCGTTATTCCACGCCGGGCGTTTCGCTGATTTCGCCGCCGCCGCATCATGACATCTATTCGATCGAAGACCTGGCACAGCTGATCTACGACTTGAAAAATGCCAACCGCGACGCACGCATTTCGGTCAAACTGGTGTCCGAGGCGGGCGTCGGCACGATCGCCGCAGGCGTTGCCAAGGCGGGCGCCGGCGTCGTGCTGATCTCCGGCTACGACGGCGGCACGGGCGCCGCGCCGAAAAGCTCGATTCACAATGCGGGTCTGCCGTGGGAGCTCGGCCTCGCCGAAGCGCATCAGACGCTGATCCGCAACGGCTTGCGCTCGCGTGTCCGGCTGGAGACCGACGGCAAGCTGATGACCGGGCGCGATGTGGCAATCGCCTGCGCGCTCGGCGCGGAGGAGTTCGGCTTCGCAACCGCGCCGCTGGTCAGCATGGGCTGCGTGATGATGCGTGTCTGCAACCTCGACACCTGCCCGATGGGCATCGCCACGCAGAATCCCGAACTGCGAAAACGCTTCTGCGGCAAGCCGGAGTATGTGATGAATTTCATGCTCTTCGTGGCCGAGGAGCTGCGCGGGATCATGGCAAAGCTCGGCGTGCGCACCGTGGACGAGCTCGTCGGCGATACGTCCAAGCTGCGCGTCCGCGACAAGCGGATCACCGAGCGCGCCGAGAAGATCGACCTCACCGCGCTGCTCACGCCGCTGCCGCGCGTCCACAATGACCCTGCGGACAAATTTGATTTTGCACTTGAAAAGACGCTGGACGAGGCGGTTCTGCTGCCCGCATTTGCACCCTATTTCAAGAAGAAAAAGCCGCACGCCGTCAAGGTCGAGGTGTCAAGCCGGAGCAGGACGGCCGGTACGATTTTAGGCTCGGTCATCACCAAAACATTCGGCACGTCGCTTGCCGACGATACCTACGTCGTCCGCTGCCACGGCGGCGGCGGGCAGTCCTTCGGCGCATTCATCCCGAAAGGCATGACCATGGAGCTTGTCGGCGACTCCAACGACTATTTCGGCAAGGGGCTTTCGGGCGGCAAGCTGATCGTCCGGCCCGATCCCGCCGCCGCCTTTGACGCCGCGGACAATATCATCATCGGCAACGTGGCGCTCTACGGTGCAACGGGCGGCGAAGCCTACATAAACGGCATCGCCGGCGAGCGCTTCTGCGTGCGCAATTCGGGCGCCGTCGCCGTTGCCGAGGGCTGCGGCGATCACGGCTGCGAATACATGACCGGCGGGCGCGCCGTCATTCTCGGCAGAACCGGCAAGAATTTCGCTGCCGGTATGAGCGGCGGCATCGCCTATGTGCTGGATACGGCGCACGACCTCTATCTCCGCCTCAACAAGCAGATGGTGACGATGAGCGGCGTTGTCGAGCGGCACGATGCGGAGGAGCTGCGCCGCATTCTGGAGGCGCATGTCGCCGCGACCGGCTCGGCGCGCGGCCGTGAAATCCTCGCGGATTTTGATGCGTATCTGCCGAAATTCAAGAAGATCATCCCGAACGACTATCAGAAGATGATGGTCACGGTCGGCAAACTGGAGGAACGCGGCATGTCGCACGAGGCGGCCAAGCTGGAAGCGTTCTATCTTGCGAAGTGAGGAGGGGCAGCCATGGGAAAAGCAACAGGTTTTATCGAATATGACCGTCAGGGTCTGTCCTGCCGCGCACCGAAAGAACGCATCCGCGACTTCGCGGAGTTTAAGATACCGCTGGAGGCGGACGCCCGCCGTTGTCAGGCGGCGCGGTGCATGAACTGCGGCGTACCGTTCTGTCAATCCGGCGTGCCGTACGGCCGTGCGGTCAGCGGCTGCCCGCTGCACAATCTGATTCCGGAGTGGAACGACGAGCTTTACAGCGGCGATCTGCGCGAGGCGCTGTCCCGCCTGCTCAAGACCAACAACTTCCCGGAGTTCACGGGCCGCGTCTGTCCGGCACTCTGCGAGGCGGCCTGCACCTGCGGACTGGACGGCGCGCCCGTGACCGTACATGACAACGAGCTGTTCGTCATCGAAAACGGCTTCGCAAACGGCTGGATGCAGCCGCATGTGCCGGATGTGCGCACCGAAAAGCGGGTGGCCGTGGTCGGTTCCGGACCGGCCGGGCTTGCGGTTGCCGATATGCTGAACCGTCGCGGACACAGCGTCACGGTCTTCGAGCGCGACAAGCGCCCCGGCGGCCTTCTGATGTACGGCATTCCGAACATGAAGCTGGACAAGACCGTCATCGAGCGCCGCGTTCATCTGATGGAAGCGGAGGGGGTCGCTTTCGTGACAAACACGGACGTCGGCCGCGACGTGACGATGGCGGCGCTTGCCGAACAATTTGACGCGGTCGTGCTGTGCTGCGGTGCAAAGCTGCCGCGCGACATCGCCGTCTCCGGACGGGAAGCGGACGGCGTATATTTTGCCGTGGACTATCTCAGCCGAGCGACCGCCAAAGTTATCGGGGATGTCCCGGATTTCACTGTGACGGCGGCAGGGAAGAATGTCGTGATCGTCGGCGGCGGCGATACCGGCAACGACTGCGTGGCGACTGCCGTCCGGCAGGGCGCAAAGTCGGTGGTGCAGCTGGAAATGATGCCGCAGCCGCCGAAGGCGCGGTCGGCGGACAATCCGTGGCCGGAATGGCCCCTTGTTGAAAAAACGGACTACGGCCAGGAAGAAGCCGTTGCCGTCTTCGGCCGCGACCCGCGCATCTATCAGCGCACGGTCAAATCGCTGGAAACGGACGCAAGCGGCGTGCTTGCAGCGGTGACCACTGTCGCGCTCTCACCAAAGACCGATGCCGAGAGCGGCCGCACGACGATGATGCCCGTGGAGGGCAGCGAAGAGACTCTGCCGTGCGAGCTTCTGCTCATCGCGGCGGGCTTTGTCGGCTGCGAAGACTATGTTGCCGATGCATTCGGCGTGCCGAAGACGGCACGCGGCTGCCTCGCAACCGCCGACGGCGGCTTTGCAACGGCTTCACCCGGCGTCTTTGCCGCGGGCGACTGCCGCCGCGGGCAGTCTCTCGTTGTACACGCGATCGCCGAGGGGCGCGCCTGCGCAAAAGAAGTGGACGAGTACCTGATGGGGTACAGCAACATGTATGTGTAAAAAAATACTCCGCAAACAAATGCTTGCGGAGTGTTTTTCTTGGATAAAAACCACCGATTCGGCAGAATCGGTGGTTTTTGAATTATGCCATGTGAATGCCGAGGGCGGGATCGCCGTTCTTGTCATCGAGACCGTAGAGCTTTGCCTTGCGCGCCTCAAAGAACTTGGTGGCAACCTGCTCAAACAGCGCATAGGTGAGAACGTCTTCCTCCTGGATCATATAGGGCTTGACCTTCTCGCGCAGCGTTGCCAGCTCCGGCTTGATCTTGTCTGCCGGACGGCAGGTGATCGGCTTCTCATCGCCGAGGATCTGCTTCTTGAACTTGTCGCTGATCGGCGCGGGCGTCTTGCCGTAATCGCCGTGGACGATGCCCTTGAATTCCTTGGTGACGATCTTGTAGCGTTCACCCGAGATGACGTTGAAGACGGCCTGCGTGCCGACGATCTGCGAGGTCGGAGTGACCAGCGGCGGGTAGCCTGCGTCTGCACGGACGCGCGGTACTTCTGCAAGCACTTCGTCCAGCTTATCCAGCTTGCCTGCCTGCTTCAGCTGCGAAACGAGGTTCGAGAGCATACCGCCGGGAACCTGATAGCGCAGGGCATTGACATCGACCTTCAGCACCTTCGGGTTGATAAGGCCGCTCTCCAGCCACTTCTCGCGAATACCACTGAAGTAGCTCGAAACGACGTTCAGCTTTTCGAGGTCGAGACCCGTGTCGTACTCGGTGCCGGCCAGCGCGGCAACGATCGGCTCCGTGGGGGGCTGCGACGTGCCCATCGCCAGCGGCGAGATCGCCGTGTCGATGATGTCTACGCCGGCTTCGATCGCCTTGAGCGTAGTCATGGAGGCAAGGCCTGCGGTGTAGTGCGTGTGCAGTTCAATCGGCACCTTGACGCTGGACTTCAACTCTTTGACAAGGTCGTATGCGTCGTAGGGCTTGAGCAGACCCGACATATCCTTGATGCAGATGGAGTCCGCGCCCATCTCTTCAAACTGCTTTGCCAGGGCGGCAAAGTACTCGTTGTTGTGTACCGGGCTTGTGGTGTAGCTGAACGCAACCTGTACGTGACCCTTTTCCTTCTTGGTCGCGTCGATCGCGGTCTTCAGGTTGCGGGGGTCGTTGAGTGCGTCGAAAATACGGATGATGTCGATGCCGTTTGCAATCGACTTCTGGACGAAGTATTCGACCACATCGTCCGCATAGTGACGGTAGCCGAGGATGTTCTGACCGCGGAACAGCATTTGCAGCTTCGTGTTCTTGACATGGTCGCGGATGGTGCGCAGACGATCCCACGGATCTTCGCCGAGGAAGCGGAGGCATGCATCAAAGGTTGCGCCGCCCCATGCTTCCAGTGCATTGTAACCGACTGCGTCCAGCGCCTCCAGAATGGGGAGCATTTCCTCCGTGGTCATTCTCGTTGCCGCGAGCGACTGGTGCGCGTCGCGGAGAACGGTTTCTGTAATCTTTACTTTTGCCATTGCAAATTATCCCCTTATTATTATTTGAAGAATTGCAGGAAGATACCTGCTGCGACAGCCGAACCGATAACGCCGGCCACGTTCGGACCCATAGCGTGCATGAGCAGGAAGTTTGCGGGGTTCTCCTGCTGGCCGACCATGTTGCTGACGCGCGCTGCCATCGGGACTGCGCTGACGCCCGCCGAACCGATCAGCGGATTGATCTTGCCGCCGGTGAGCCAGTACATCAGCTTGCCGAACAGCAGGCCGCCGCAGGTGGCAAAGCAGAACGCGCAGAGGCCGAGGATGATGATGAAGACGGTCTTTTCAGACAGGAAGGTGGCCGCATCCGCGGTTGCACCGACCGAAACGCCGAGGAAGATGGTCAGGATGTTGCAGAGCTCGTTCTGCGCCGTCTTGGAGAGACGCTCGGTCACGCCGCAGACGTTGAACAGATTGCCCAGCATCAGGAAGCCGACCAGCGGCGCTGCATCGGGAACGAGCAGGACGACCAGAAGCGTAACCACGATCGGGAAGACGACCTTCTCAACCTTGGAGACGGGGCGCAGGTTGGCCATGACGACCGAGCGCTCCTTCTTGGTGGTCAGCAGCTTCATGAACGGCGGCTGAATGATCGGGATCAGCGCCATGTAGGAGTATGCCGCAATGGCGATCGGACCGAGCAGCTGCGGGGCGAGGGTCTTGGTGACGAGGATTGCCGTAGGGCCGTCCGCGCCGCCGATGATGCCGATCGCGGCCGCTTCCTCCGGCATGAAGCCGAGGAACAGCGCGCCGATGAAGGCGGCAAATACACCGAACTGTGCGGCAGCGCCGAGCAGCAGGCTCTTCGGGTTTGCGATCAGGGGAGAGAAGTCGGTCATCGCACCGACACCGAGGAAGATCAGCGACGGGTAAATGCCGAGCTTTACGCCGAGGTACAGAATATCGACGAGACCGCCGTGCAGGATTTCGGAATAATTCAGATCCTCGCGCAAGAAGTATTCCATGTGGAACAGCTCTGCGCCGGGGAGGTTGGCAAGCAGCATACCGAACGCAATCGGAAGCAGGAGCAGCGGCTCGTACTTCTTGCCGATCGCAAGGTAGATCAGCACACCGATGATGACATACATCAGCAGCGTCTTGCCTGCCAGTACGGGGTCTTCAACAAAGTCGTATATTCCCGTAGACTTTGCGAAGTTCAACAGGACGTCTAACATTGCACAACCAACTTTCCCGCTTATTTCAGCGTTACGAGAATGTCGCCGCTCTGGACGGAAGCGCCGGTCGTGACGTTGACAGACGCGACAACGCCGTCAGCGGGGGCGGGAATATCGTTCTCCATCTTCATGGCTTCGAGGACGCAGACAGCGTCGCCGGACTTGACGGTCTGGCCGACGGCAACATTGATCTTGAGGATCGTGCCGGGCATCGGCGCTGCGATCTTGGTTGCGCCTTCGGCGCCTGCGGGTGCTGCGGCCGGTGCCGCTGCGGGAGTGGGAGCAGCCTTGGGAGCCGCTGCGGGAGCAGGTGCTGCCGCAGGAGCGACGGGGGCGACGGTGGCAACTGCGCCGACCTCTTCGACCGTGACTTCGTATGCCGTGCCGTTGACGGTGATGTTATACTGTTTCATTTCTTTATTCTCCTTAAAACTCAAATCTTATTTACCGGATGAAAAACGATCGTTCGCGCGTTTGAAAGAAACTACGCGGAAGGAAGAAGGGGAGGAGCCGCTTGCCGCTGCGATTGCCGCCGTGATGACGGCGACGATCTCAAGATCATCAGCCGCTGCGGCCGCTGCGGGAGCGGGAGCCGGTGCCGGGGCGGGCGCTTCGGCCTTTGCGGGCGCCGCATTTTTCTTCTTGCCGCCGGTGACGCCGGTGAGCAGCAGGTGCATCAGCTCGACAAGACCCCACAGGATCGCCAGGACGGCGAAGACCGTGCCCATGCCGAGCAGCGAGACCTGACCGCCGAGCGAGAGCTTCTCGCCGAGCGTCATCGCCGTATCGGATGCCGCCAGATAAAAACTAAACATCGTCTGCCTCCTTACAGGGGAAGATTTGCGTGCTTGCGCGCCGGCGCGCCGCCGCACTTGGAGGCGAGCATGGAGAGCGCCGCGCAGATGCGCATACGCAGCTCGGATGCCGCGATCACGTCGTCGATCTCACCGTGAACGGCAGCCTTGACCGGTGCTGCGTTGTCGGCAGCCCACTCGGCTTCCAGCTCGTCGCGGCTTCTCTTGGCGACCTTCTCGTTTTCGAGGAAGGCGACCGCCGCCTTCGGGCTGAGAATGCTGATCTTGGCGGTGTCCAGCGCAAAAGCGACATCCGCGCCGATCGACTTCGAGCCCATCAGCACAAATGCACTGCCGTATGCATTACCCAGCACGACCGTGACCTTTGCGGTCTCGGCGCCCGAATATGCATAGGCGAGCTTCGCCAGTTCTGCGGCATAGGGGGCATTCTCATAGGCATCACCGACGGTGACGCCCTCGCTGTCGACCAGCGTGACGACCGGGATGCCGAATGCATCGCACATCGAAACGAACTTCGCAATCTTCTTTGCCGCGTTCGGCGTCAGCCGGCCGCCGTTTTCCTTCGGCTGGTTTGCGACAATGCCGCTGACCGTGCCGCCGATCGACGCCAGCGCGCAGACCGCTTCGGGTGCATAGTTTTCGGAGAGTTCAAAATAGCTGCCGCCGTCGGCAATCGCGGCGAACACCTGCTTCATGTCGTAGTCGCCGCCGACAAACGAAAGATCGACCGCACGGTTGAGATCATCCGTGCAGAGCTCGGTTACCGTGCCCTCCATGTTGTTCTGGGGCAGGTAGTTGATCAGCGCGCGGATGCCGCCGAGCGCTTCCGCATCGGTTGCATACAGCTTGTCAACAAGGCCGTTTGCAAAGCTGCTTTCCGCCGTGCCTGCATTCTTGGCCTTCAGCGTGGAGATCGGGGAGACATAGATGCTTGCCTTTTCGCCTGCGGCGACGATCACGTCGAACATCGAGGCGATCACGGCTGCGCTGCCTGCACAGACGCCGTTGACATACGCGATCTGGGGAATGATGCCGGAGGCGTCCGAAACCGCGCGCATCACCTTGCCGTATGCGCCGAGCGCATCAACACCCTCGCCGAGCACCGCGCCCGCGCTGTTGAATACGCCGATGACCGGCGCGCCGTTCTTGACGGCGAGCGCATAGAGGTCGCAGATCTTCTTCGCCTGTACGTCGTCAAACGCGCCCTTCATTCTGTAGAAGTCCTGCGCGAACACGAAGACCAGGCGGGAGTCGATCGCGCCGTAGCCGCAGATCACGCCCTCATAGTCTCTCTCGTCAAACGTGCGCTTGACATAAGCGCCGATCTCGACGAAAGTTCCTTCGTCCAGGACGGAAGCAATCGTCTGCCGGGCGCTGAGCGCCTTATCCTTTGCGGCGGCAGACGCGCTCTGCGCGTCCTTCTTGGCAAGCTCCGCCTTGAGTTCGGCGGCCGTCTTTGTTGTATTGTCCATTGTAAACCTCCGTTTACTTAAAATTTTGCTCTTTGAATCAGTATGGATAGAAAAGTATGTATAATACGCAAAAATCGTGCCGAAATACCTTTCTGACCCATCATATACTATACCACATTCGTTTTCGCTTTTCAATCTAAAAATGTGTTAAATTATTATCAACTTTATAGAAATTTTTCACACGCTTTTGGACAGATTCACAAAAAAAGAAAAAACGCGAGTTGCGTCGCGTTTTTTTAACTGAAATGGGTCACCGCACGACGGACGCGAGAATCGCCTCGCGCCGCTCACGGCTCTCGTATGCGCCCTTATAGTCCTCACAGGTCTTGCAGCAGTCCTCCACGGCCGCAGCAGCGAGCAGCGCGAGAAAGCAGGGAACCTCTTTGGATGCGGCGATCGGCCGCAGGGCGAGAATGGCGTCGATGAATTTGTAATCGAGCAGCTTCAGCTTCGCGTCGATGTAGGCGGCATACGGCGCGTCCAGCAGCTCCAGCAGAAGGATTGCGCGCACGGTGTCCGACGCCTTGCGCTCAAACTGCGCAAGCGTATAAAAGAACAAAGAAGGCTGAAAGCCGAGATCCGGCTTGTCCGGTATAAGCGGCAGAACTGCCGCAAGATCATCAATGTGATCGGCGAGCAAAAGCACAAAGTCGATGCGCGCCGCCGTGACCTCCGCGGGCGGGATGGGTGCGAGCGGCAGCACTTCTTCGGCAGCGGCCAGCCAGCGGCGCGCCGCCGCGAGATCGCCGCGGTCAAATGCCTGCGTACCCACGCGGAATGCGCAGCAGGTATACACGGCGGCGTTGCCGGCATCTGGAACGATGTCGGACGATGAAAAGATGTCGAGGCAGTCGGCGTATGCCCCGGCGGCGAAGCACTCGGCAATCCGGCGTTCGGCCTGACTTCGCAGGGCGGGAAGCAGGTCGGCAGACGGGTCGAGCAGAAATCCGGGCGAGACCTCGAGGCGCGCGGCCAGCGCGCAGAGCGTCTCGAGCGACGGCGTGGCGTCATCGTGCTCGATACGGCTGAGCATGCCGTGCGTTACAACGCCGTCGGACAGCGCCGACTGCGTCATGCCGCGCATACGGCGCAGATTTTTGATCTTGGAACCGAGGGACACGCCGATTCTCCTTTCCCGGGAAATACTTTACTTTTTGAATATGCTGCCGCCCGTCGTATCAATGGCGACGAACAGCGGAAAATCGCGGATGGTGAAGCGCTTGACCGACTCGCAGCCGAGGTCGTCGTAGGCGATGACCTCGCTCCTGACGATGGCGCGGGAAGCCAGCGCGCCCGCGCCGCCGATGGCGCAGAGATACAGCCCGCCGTTTTTGCGGATGGCTTCGTAGACCGCTTCACTGCGATCTCCCTTGCCGATGGTGGCGGCCAGACCCATGTCGTAGAGCTTCGGTGCATAGACGTCCATGCGCGAGGAGGTGGTCGGCCCGCAGGCACCGACGGCGCCGCGCTTGGCCGGGGTCGGCCCGGCGTAGTAGATGAATGCGCCTTCGATCGGGTAGGGCAGCGGCGCGCCGTCGGCAATCGCTTTGAAGATGCGCTTGTGCGCGGCATCGCGCGAAGTATAGACCGTTCCGGAGAGCAGAATTTCTTCGCCGGCGCGCAGGGTGCGCGCCCATTCTCTGAAGGTTTCGGTATTACAGCGTTTCATGTCAGAAATTGAATTTGATGCGGTTTTCATCGCTGAAAATCTTGGCGGCCTCTGCACCTATCGCGGCGTCGGCATCGCTCTTGCCGCTTGCCAGTTTGCTGTCCAGCTCCGCCGAGGATTTGCCGATATTTTCGGCAAGCGCGTGCAGAAGTGCAGCGGTCTGCTCGGTCTGCGCGGTCAGCGCGGAATAGGAGTCGCTGGCGATCTTCTTGATCTGGCCTCTGACCGCATAGGCAGCGGTTGCGGCGCGCGCGTTGAAGCTCGCGGCGGCGCTCTCAAGCTGCTCGTCTGCCGAGCGGCGCATGGCGTCGGCCTCGCGCCGTGCGTTTTCAATAATCTCATCGGCCGTGCTCTTGGCGGAGAGAATGATCTCGCCGATCTGCGCGCTGACATCGTCGTATTTTTCGGATTTTGCAATCGCGTCCGACAGGGAAGCGAGTCGCTCGTCCAGGCTTGCTGCGCGGGACTGCGCCTCGCCGCGTTCGCGGCGGAGGCTTTCGATCGCGGCATTTTGCTCGTCAATACGGGTAAGCTGCCCGGCGATCAGCTTTTCGCGCTCGGCGGCTGCCGCTTCCAATGCCGAGACGCGCGCAAGCGCCCGCTCCAGCTCGGATTTTGCGTTTTCCAGCTCGGTGAGCCTGGCTTCCAGCGCGTCGGCCTTGCGTTTGGCGGCGCGTTCGCGCTCGGCAAATTCGCCGTTCAGCTTTTCAATATAGCTGTTGACATCCTCGCGGTTGAACCCGCCGAGCGATGTGCGGAAATAGACCATTTTTTCTTTCGGCATACTGTCTTTGGACATCTTGCACCTCAAAAGTATAATTTGATTCACATACATAATATAACACAATCCGCGCGCGCTGGCAACCTTTTTTTACGGAAGGCACCGCAGCTGCCCCCGCGCGCTGTAGTCCGCGATGTCGTCGATCTCGTTTTCGGTCACGTCGGAGGCGAAGCGGTCGATGCGGGTATACGCCTCGGGAACCTTGCCGACGATGACGGTCTCGGCTACGCAGACGTCGGTCGGCACGGAAAAGGTCTGCACCGCGCCCGGCAGCAGCGCCGAGACATCGACCGTCACGCGCAGAAGTACGCGGTGCAGGGTCTGGTTGATGCCGCTCTCGACAAAGTCGCCGCGCACGGCGCAGGTGACCTTTTGCGAGATGGCCAGCTTCACGCACACATCCGGCCCCTTGCCGGACAAAAGCGCATTGCCGGACAGACTGCCGAGCGGAATGCGAACGGTCATGCGCTCGTGTGCCAGCGCGTCGGTCACGTCGCTCACAACATCGCCGGAGAGCCTGGCAAGGCGCGGTGTGTTGGTCTCGACCGATGCGACGCCGCCGTCTTCGCCGAAATGCAGCCGCACAAAATCGGCGTAGCCGTCGCTCTCCGACTGCATGCGCTCCCGCACGATACGGTTGACGGCGTCGGTCAGCTCGGTCGTGCATTTTGCCCGCGTCAGGGGGAGCAGCACGGGAATAATCTGCAAATTGTAGATCAGCACACAGGAGATCAGCAGAAACAGCGCAAAGACGGCGGCCTTTGCCGGGCGCCGCCGTTTGCTGTTCTGCTGTTTCGGCAGCCCACAAAAAGCCATATCGTCACCCCCGTATCTACAGGGTATGCGGCGGCGGCGCTTTGCGTCAGCGGCTCAGTCCTCCTGCGGCTTCTTCGTCCGTGTGCGCGGCGGCTTGACACAGGCAAGCGGATTCTGCTCCATGGCGCTCTCCATACCGGCGCTGCTCACATGTGTGTAAATCTGCGTGGTGTTCAGCTGCTCATGCCCGAGAATGTCCTTCAGCACGCGCACGTCCACATGTCCGGTCTGATACATCAGCGTGGCGGCGGTGTGCCGCAACTTGTGGACGGAATAGCCCTTGTTTTCAAGCCCGGCTGCCTTCAGGTATTTTCCGATCATCCATTGTACGGTCTTGTTGCTGATGCGCTGCCCGCGGCTGCTCAAAAAGAGGGCGGGGCAGGCGGCGGTCTTCTCGTCCAGGTTGTCGCCGCGCACGGCGAGATAGTCCGCAAGCGCGGCACGGCAGGCGCTGTTCAGATAAATGATGCGCTCCTTTGCGCCCTTGCCGGTGACGCGCACCGAGCGCAGGTCGCTGTCGATATCCCGCATGTCGATGCCGCACAGCTCGGAGAGACGCATCCCGCAGTTGAGAAAAAGCGTGGCAATGGCGTAGTCCCGCCGCACGGATCTGGACGCCGTGTCGCCGACGATTGCGTCGAGCAGCGCAAGACTTTCTTCGGCGGAGAGGAACTTCGGCAGGGCCTTTTCTTTCTTTGGCGTGTCGATGTCCACGGCCGGGTTTTTCTCCAGCAGGTGTCGCTTGTTGACAAGATATTTATAGAAGGATTTGATGGCAGACAGCTTCCGCGCCTTCGCCGCACGGCGATTTTGCAGCACCGTGTCGGTGAAGAACAGAAATTCGTAGATGTCCTCCGGGCGGATGGCGGCTGTAAAGGCGAGATCAACGCTTGTAATGTCCGTTTCTTCCAACTCGGCGGCGCTCGGCTCGTGCCCGTTCTGCTTTACTGCACACATGTAGCGGAAAAAGGTGCGTAAATCGAGGAGATATTCCTCTACCGTTAGTTTGGAGCGATTTTCAATGCCGCCCTTGTAATGCGCAAATTCAAGGAGAATCGGCGGCAGGGTGGCGCGGTCAATTTCATTATGTGGCTGGACGGGCATAACGGCACCTCCTTTCTGCTTTCCATTATACAAAATCTTTTTGCAAAAGAAAAGAGAAATGTGAAAAAAACACGATTTGTCTTGCAGGACGGCATAAATTCAGCTATAATATACAGACATGCATCGAGATGCATGTCGGAGGTAGCATAATGGAAAGAATCAAAGCGCGTTCGGGCGCGATCGGCCGCCTGATCGTCACACATATCGGGATGGCGGTGTTCGGCACCGTCCTCTTTCTCTGGACCAATCAGATGGGAAAAGGCATGACGCTGGCCGTCAGCATTTTCGCATCACTTTTCTATGCGGCGATGATTTATGTGCCGATGTGGGAGCTTGGGGCGAAGGACAAGTCGGCGATTGACGCAGGCAGGCTCACCGGCTATCGGGGCGACGGCTTTTGGATTGCGGCGGTCGCACAGATCCCCGTGCTGCTGCTGACGCTGGTTTACTTCGTCTGCGCACTCGTGCCGCAGACCGAGCTTGCGGATTCGATCCGCGCGGTCTGCTATGCGATTCTGATTCTGGTGGACGGCTGCTTTACCGGCATCATGATTACGCTTGCCCCGCAGGGGAAGAGTTTTGCGGTGGTAGCGGCTGTGTTCTTTGTTGCAGCGCTCTATGTCATCGCCGTCAGCGGCATTTCCTATCTGCTCGGGACAAAGGAATTCCGCCTGTTCCCGAAGAAGAACGATAAAGCATGAAGCATAAGCAGATCATCTGGGATTTCAACGGCACGCTGCTCGACGACGTGGCCGAAACGCTGGACGCGACCAACGCGGTGCTTGCCCGGCACGGCAAGCCGTTACTGGCCGATGCAGACGCGTATCGGCGCGTGTTCGGCTTCCCGGTCATCGACTATTATGAGAAGATCGGGCTGGAACGTACACATTTTGAGGCTTATGCCGACGAATGGGTCGCGGAATACAATCACCGCGCCCCGCAGGCGGGGCTGTACCCCTGCTGCCGCGAGGCGCTGGCCTATTTTCGGGATGCCGGGTGCAGGCAATACCTGCTGTCCGCCACCGAGCGTGAAATGCTCGCCGGGCAGCTTGCGCCGCTCGACATCAAATCCTATTTTGACGACATCGTCGGGCAGGATGATACGCGCGCGCACGGCAAACTCGCTGCCGCCGTTAAATGGTCAAAGAAAGTCAAATTGTATACAGCGCTTTTGGTCGGCGATTCTCTGCATGACGCCGAGGTCGCGGCGGCCATCGGCGCGGATTGCGTGCTGCTTGCCTGCGGGCATCAGAGCCGTGCACGGCTGGAGGCAACAGGGCGGCGTGTGTTCGACACCGTTGCCGATCTGCTGCGCGCCGCGGAAAAGGGGGAACTGTGATGCAGATCATCCCGGACAGAGACGGCGAAGAACTCATTCGCGAGACGCATTTTGACATCGCCGTGCCGGTGCATGTCGAGACCTTCGAAGGAGATACGAAAATTTTTGCGTATCCGTCGGTTCTGCCGCTCTGCGAGACCTACGCCGCGCGCTTTGCGGACGATCTTTACGGCGATGCCGCGCTGACCTTCCTTGCAGACGGCTGTGCGGCGTTTTGTGCGCCGCTCGGCTATGCGGCAGATCGGCATTCGACGGTCGTCGGATACAATTTTCTGCCGCAGGGCGAGCCGACCTGTGACTACGCATTTTGCAAGCGGATCCGCCGTGACGGCAAGTATGAAAATCTGACCACCTTTGACCTTTCCGCCTGCCTTGCGGCCGAACGCGTGATTTTTGCCGTTGTTGCGGAAGATAAAATCGTGTCGGCCGCCGTCACCTGCGAAACGCTCACGGCGGAGAATGCGGGCGGCAGCATCGAGATCAGCACCGAGACCGCGCCGGACTTTCGCGGCAGGGGATATGCGACGGCCTGTGTCGCCGCGCTCTCTGCGCATCTTTTGTCGCGCGGGTATCGCGCGCTCTATAAATGCAGAAGAGAAAACACGGCTTCCGCCCGCGCGGCGCGCGGCGCCGGATTTGAGAAGACGGGCGATTTTGCCTATTTTGTTTACAGAAGGAACAGGTGAATCATGGCTTTTGACGCCGGTATGATGCGCGCCGTCATTTGGGAAATCAACCGGATGGCGAAGGATGCGCGCGTGGAAAAGATACAGCAGCCGCAGAAGGATGAGATCGTCATCACGCTGCATTCGGCGGCACAGCGCAGCGACCTGCGCCTGTCGATCAATGCGGGGGCGAATAACCCGAAGCTCGGTTTTACCGCCGTTGCCAAGGAGAATCCTGCCGCCGCGCCCATGCTGTGTATGCTGCTGCGCAAGCAGCTCGGCGGCGGCAAGCTGGTGCAGGCGCGGCAGATCGGCTTTGACCGCGTCTGCGAGCTGGAGTTTGCCGGCCGCGACGAGATGGGCTTTGCCGTCACGCGCTATCTGATGGTCGAGATCATGGGCAAGTACAGCAATCTGCTGCTGACCGACGAAAACAAGAAAATCATCACCGCGCTGCATCTTGTCGATTTCTCCACCAGCCGCCTGCGGCAGATCCTGCCCGGCATGACCTACGAGCTGCCGCCGGCACAGGATAAGGCCGATCTGTTCGCGACCGATCGCGCGGCGCTTGCCGCATACCTTGCGGCGGCGGATGCGTCCATGCCGCTTCACAAGTTCATTCTCGGCCGCTTCCTCGGCATTTCGCCGCTGGTCGCGCGGGAACTGGCCTTCCGCGCCACCGGGCGCACCGATACGCCGCTCGGCGCGGTACAGACCGACGCTCTTTTTGCGGTCTTCGCCGACTTTATCCGCATCTTTGCGGAGAGCGACTATGCGCCGACGCTGGTCTACGGTGAGGATGACACGCCGGTGGAATTCTGCTTCACCGAGCTGCGGCAGTACGGCACGGGCGCGAAAACCGAGCGGTTTCCGACCTTCGGCGCACTGCTGGACGCCTACTTCGGCAAGCGTGACCTTGCCGAGAAGATCAAGCAGCGCGGGCAGGACATCATTCATCTGCTGTCACACGCCAATGCGCGCCTTGAGAGAAAGCTGGACGTGCAGCGCGAGGAGCTGGCCGCCTGCGACGAGGGGGAGACCTACCGCCTGTACGGCGACCTCATCACGGCAAACCTCTATCAGCTGAAGCGCGGCGCGGCTTCGGTGACGCTGCCGAACTACTACAGCGAGACCGGCGAGACGGTGACTATACCGCTCGACACGCGGCTGACCCCGGCGCAGAATGCGCAGCGTTTCTATAAAAAGTACAACAAGAGCAAAAACGCGCGCATTGTACTGACCGAGCAGATTGCGCTCTCCGAGGCGGAGCTGCGTTACCTTGCAACGGTCGCCGCCGCACTGGAACGCGCCGAGACCGAAAGCGACCTTGCCGAGATCCGGCACGAGCTGTCGGTCAGCGGCTACGGCGCACGGATGCGCGGCTACAAGCCGGGGAAGACCGCGCCGGTCAAACCGATGGAATTCCGCACGAGCGGCGGCTATCGTGTGCTGTGCGGCAAAAACAATATGCAGAACGAATTTGTGACCTTCCGCGCGACGGGAAAGCTCGACCTCTGGTTTCATGTCAAGGGCTGCCCCGGCTCGCATGTGGTACTGATCTGCGACGGGGAAGAACCGCCGGAGCGCGACTACACCGAGGCGGCGACGATTGCGGCGACCTATTCCAAGGCGGCGGACGGCGGGCTTGTCCCGGTGGACTACACGCGGGTGAAGAACGTCAAAAAGCCGCCGGCATCCAAGCCCGGCTATGTCACCTATTCGACCAACTACACGGCCTATGTGGCGCGGGATGAAAAGCTCTGTGAGCGCCTGCGCGTGAAATAAGCAAAACCGCGCCTGCGGACGCGGCTTCGCATTTTCGGACTACGGGGGAAAGACAAATTGCTGTTCGGAAAACATATCAATCGTTATTATATCCGCTATGCGCCGATCCTGCTGCTCGGTATCGCCGCGCTGATTCTTGTGGATGTGGTGCAGCTGAAGATACCCGAGCTGTATCGCCTGCTGATCAACGGCATGAATACGGGCCTTGTCGTGAAGAACGGTGCCGCGCAGGCCTTTGATCTTGATTTTCTGCTGGATGACATCTGCCTGCCGACGCTTGTGATCGTCTGCACCATGGTTTTCGGGCGGTTTCTCTGGCGTTTCTGCTTTTTCGGCACGGCCATCCGCCTGGAGACCGATCTGCGCGACCGCATGTTTGACCGCTGCCGCGGACTGTCGCAGGAGTACTATCAGGAGAACAAGGTCGGCACGTTGATGTCGCTGTTCACAAACGACCTCGAAACCGTGCAGGACTGCTTCGGCGACGGCATTCTGATGCTGTTTGACGCCGCATTTCTCGGCGGGCTTGCGCTGTTCAAAATGTATCGCATGAACGGCTTTTTGACGCTGCTTGCGCTCATCCCGATGTCGCTTTTGCTCGTCAGCGGTGCGATTCTTGAAAAATACATGATGAAAAAGTGGGAGACGCGGCAGGAGGCTTTTTCCGCGCTTTCCGACTTCTCGCAGGAGAGCTTTTCCGGCATCGCCGTCATCAAGGCGTTTGTCAACGAGGCGCGCGAGCTGCTGGCATTCCGTAGGATCAACCGCGAGAGTGAGCGTGCGAACGTGGCATACACCAAGCTGTCCACGGCGCTGAACGTGACGGTCACGTTCCTGGTTGAATCGGTCGTCTGCGTCATCCTCGGCTACGGCGGGTATCTCGTCTACAAGGGCACGTTTGACGCGGGACAGCTGGTGGAATTTATCGGCTATTTCACGGCGACGGTCTGGCCGATCATGGCGATCTCGCAGATGATCGAGATGGTTTCACGCGGCAAGGCGTCGCTTGAACGCATCGGCGAGCTGCTGGACGCCGAACCGCAGGTTGCCGATCGCCCGGATGCTGCCGAAATCCCGATCACGCGCGGCGAGATCGAGTTCCGGCATCTGACCTTCCGCTACCCGGACGGCGAATTTGACGTGCTGCACGACGTTTCGTTCAGCATCGGCGCCGGAGAGTGCGTCGGCATCGTTGGCGACACCGGCTGCGGCAAAACGACGCTGGTGGATCTTTTACTCCGCACCTACAATGTGCCGGACGGCACACTGTTTTTGGACGGGCACGACATCAACAGCCTGACGCTGCACGCCGTGCGCAACGCAATAGGCTATGTACCGCAGGACAACTTTCTGTTCAGCGATACCATTGCAAGCAACATCGGCTTTTCCAGCGATACGCCGGGCGATGAGGCGGTTGCCGATGCGGCCGTGATGGCAGATGTGGACGGCAATATCCGCGACTTTCCGAACGGTTATGCAACGGTGCTCGGCGAGCGCGGCGTGACGGTATCCGGCGGGCAGAAGCAGCGCATCTCCATTGCCCGCGCACTCATGAAGGACGCGCCGATCCTGATTCTGGACGATGCGGTCTCGGCGGTGGATACCGGGACCGAAAAAACGATTCTCGCAAACCTTGCCGCGCGTCGCGCAGGGCGCACGACGCTGATGATTGCACATCGCATCTCCACCGTGGCGGACGCGGACAGGATCATCTATATGGAGGACGGGGCGGTTGCCGCCGTCGGTACGCATACCGAGCTGTATGCGTCTTCGACCGGCTACCGTCGGAACGTCGATCTGCAAAAGCTTGAGGACGAGGGGGAGGAAAACGCACATGCATGACTATTATCCGCTGCTCGTCGTCGGCGCAATCATCGGCGCGTTTACGGCCTGCTTTGTCACGGCGTTCGCGCTGATGAAAAATAAAAAAGAGGCGATCGGCTTCGACCGCCATATGAAGGACGGAGAGCTGATCCGCAGACTGCTGGTCTATGCGCGTCCTTATCGGAAGAGCTTCATTCTGATCGGCTTTCTTCTGCTCGTTTCCATCGGCTACGACGTGTTTGCGCCCGTGCTGGTCGGCAGGATCGAGGAGCTGGTCAAGGCGGATTTTGCGCTGAATCGCCTGTTTGCCATGGTGGCTGTGTATGCCTCGATCCTGGTGGTCTCGCTGGTCTGCACCTATATCCAGTCGATCCTGCTGCAAAAGACGGGACAGAAGATCCTGACCTCGATCCGTGAGGATCTGTTTCATCACATCGAGAGCCTGTCGCACGAGCAGCTGAACAATATGCCGGTTGGCAAGCTGGTCACGCGCGAGGTGAATGATACCAACGCTGTGTCCGTGCTGTTCATCAATCTGCTGCCCGGCCTCGCGAAGAATGCTTTCGTGGTCATCGGCGTGCTCTGCGCCATGCTCTGCCTGAACCTTGAACTGACGTTGATGGTGCTCTGTTTTGTGCCGTTTGTCGTGCTGTTCACCGTGATCTTCCGCAAGTTCTCGCGCCGCGCGCACCGCAAGGTCAAGGACGGCACGACCGACATCAACACCTATCTCTCCGAGAACCTGTCCGGCATGAAGATCACGCAGATCTTCTGCTGCGAGGACCGCAAAATGCGCGAATTTGCAGAGAAGAACAAGCAGCTCGGCCGCGCCAAACACGAACAGATTTTCGTGTTCAGCGTGTTCCGCCCGGTGGTCTATATGCTGTACATCTCATCGGTGCTCTGCCTGTTCTACCTCGGCGGCAAGGGCTATCTCGACGGCGCCGCCTTCCTCGGGCAGGCGCTCGGCGCGGGAACGATCGTTACCTTTTATATGTATCTGTCGAAGTTCTTCACGCCGATCCAGAATCTTGCCGAGCAGTTTAACCGCTTGCAGGCGGCCTTTGCCTCGGCGGAAAAGATTTTCACCGTTTTCGACATCGAGCCGGACGTGGTGGACGCGCCGGACGCAGAGCCGCTCGATACCATCCGCGGCGAGATCGAGTTCCGTGACGTGTGGTTTGCCTACAACCCCGGCGAATGGGTGCTGCGCGGCGTCTCATTTCATATTTTGCCGCGGGAGACCGTGGCGTTTGTCGGTGCAACCGGTTCCGGCAAGTCTACGATCCTGTCCCTGATCTGCCGCAACTACGATATTCAGAAAGGACAGATCCTGATCGACGGCATCGACATTCGCAAGATTACCATCGCGTCGCTCCGCCGTCATTTCGGGCAGATGCTGCAGGACGTCTTCCTGTTCTCGGGTACGATCCGCAGCAATATCACGCTCGGCGACGAGTCCATCGGCGACGAGGCCGTGATGGCGGCCTGCCGCTATGTCAACGCGGATTCCTTTATCTCACGGCTGGAGCGTGGGCTTGATGAGGTCGTGCGGGAGCGCGGCAACAACTTTTCCGCAGGGCAGCGGCAGCTGCTTTCCTTTGCCCGCACGGTTGTGCACAAGCCGGATGTGATGATCCTCGACGAGGCGACGGCCAATATCGACACCGAAACCGAGATCCTGATCCAGGATTCACTCGAAAAGATGATGAACATCGGCACGGTGCTGATCGTGGCGCACCGGCTGTCCACGATCCGGAATGCCGATAAGATCATTCTGCTGTCGCACGGTGAGATTCTTGAGGCGGGGACGCACCAGGAGCTGCTCGCCCTGCACGGACAGTATCACCGGCTGTATACGCTGCAATTTACAAAAGAACAGATGCTGAAAGCATAAAGCAGAAAAGCCCGTGCAGCGCACGGGCTTTTCTTTGTGTGTCAGGCGGGTCTCGGGACGCTTGCGAACTGCTTTTTGAAGGCGTGACGGAAATACAGGACCTCAAAGATTGCCGTCAGCGTCCAGGAACAGACATAGAGCAGATACAGCGAGGGAATCGTGTGGAAATACGCAAAGATGGTGTACACCCACACGATGCGGAAAATGCAGGAGCCGGAGACCACGATGATCGTGGGGACAACGGTTTTGCCGAGGCCGCGGGAGGCGGCGATGGTGCAGTCCATGAAAGCGGAGATGCAGTAGGAGAATGCCATGATGGTCAGACGTTTCATACCCGCGTCGATGACATCGGCGTCGCGAGAGAACAGCATAAGGAACGGACGGCCGCAGAAGAACAGCAAAACGCCGCTGACAAAGGCGATCAGAAACGAATAGACAACGCTGATTTTATAGCTTTTCATCACGCGGTCCTTTTTGCCTGCGCCGAGGTTCTGCCCCATGAAGGTGGTGCAGGCGACATAGAACGCTGCCATCATATCATAGATCAGCGCGTCCGCATTGGCTGCGGCGGAGTTGCCCTCCACCATCAGCGTGTCAAAGGAGTTGACCGCTGCCTGAATGAAGAGGTTGGCCACGGCGAAGATTGCATTTTGCAGCGCGGTCGGCAGACCGAGCATCAGCACGGTCTTGGTGATCACGCCGTCAATCCGCATCTCGCGCAGGGAGAGCGCATATTCCGTGCCGCAGGTGAACAGGCGGCGCAGGATCAGTAATGCGGAGAGGTATTGCGAGATCGCGCTGGCCAGCGCCACGCCCAGGACGCTGAGGTTGCAGACAATGACGAAAAACAGATTCAGTACGATATTGACAATGCCCGCCGCAAACAGATAATAAAGCGGACGTTTCGAGTCCCCGGCGGCGCTGAGAATGCCGCTCCCGAAATTGTAGACGGCAAGCGCCGGTGTGCCGAGCAGATAGACGCGCATGTAGAGAATGGCGTCTGCCAGCAGCTCGTCCTTGGTGTTCAGCATGATCAACAGCTTGTCGATGAGCAGCAGCCCGAGCGCCATAATCGAAAAGCCGAAAATCAGGGAGATCAGGAGGGAAGAATGCACGGTCTTTCCGATGCGCAGGCGGTCTCCCGCGCCCTCATAGCGGGCGGCGATCGCGTTGATGCCGCCGCCCATGCCGATCAGCAGCCCCGTAAAAAGAGAGACCGCCGTTGCGCAGGAGCCGACGGCGCCGAGCGCTTCCTTGCCCGCAAACTGGCCGACCACGGCAATATCCGACATGTTGAACAGCACCTGCAAAAGGTTGGAGCACATGAGCGGAATGCTGAAAATGAATATGTTCCGCCAAAGGGAACCGTCGGTCATTCTGACCGTGCTGGAATCTTTCATAGTTGAACCTCGGCACGTCCTTGTGCCACTTGTTGAAAATCAGTATTGATACTTTTTGCGCTTGCAGAGGATAAAGACGGCGGAAATGATAAACGCCAGCACCTCGGCGACTACCGTTGCCCACCAGATGCCGTCCAGATCGAACAGCATGGGCATGAGCAGCACGGCGGAAAACTTGAAGACGAAGGTGCGCAAAAACGAGATCGCCGCGGAAACGCCGCCGTTGTTCAGCGCGGTGAAGAAGGAGGAGGCAAAGATGTTGAAGCCGACGAACAGCACAAAGACCGAGAAAATGCGGAAGCCGTGTACCGTCATGTCGAACAGCACCTTGTCATAACCGACGAACAGATGCGCAAGCGGCCCTGCCAGCGCCTGCGCGGCGACCAGCATCAGTATGCCGCCGCCGAGCATCAGCAGAAGACTCTTGTGCAGCATGTTTTTCAGCTCCGCATGGTTTTCCGCGCCGTAGTGATAGCTGATGATCGGTGCGGAGCCGATCGAGTAGCCGACGAAGACCGCTACAAAGATAAACTCAACGTACATCATAACGCCGTAGGCGGCAACGCCGTCCTGCCCGGCATATTTCAGCAGCTGAAAATTGTAGAGCATGCCGACAACAGACGCCGTGATGTTGGAGACCAGCTCGGAGGAGCCGTTCGCCGACGCGGCGAGAATCGGACGCCATTCGAGACGGGTCCATGTCAGGTGCAGCAGGCTGTCGTTCGGGCGCATAAAGTAGACAAACGGGATGATGCCGCCCACACACTGACTGATGCCTGTGGCGATCGCCGCGCCGGCAACGCCCCACTTGAATGCGCCGACGAACAGCACATCGAGAATCATGTTGGTGAAGCCTGCCGCCAGCGTTGCGATAAGGCCGAGGCGCGGCTTTTCGGCGGCGATGAGAAAGCTCTGAAACAGGTTTTGCAGCATGAAGGCCGTATTGAAGCCGATAACGATGCGGCCGTAGATCACGCAGTCCGCAAGCAGCGTATCGTCCGCGCCGAGCAGAATCGAGATCGGCCGCATGAAAACAATGCCGATGATCGAGATGATGACGCCGACAAGCAGCGTGATCCAGACCATCATCGTGAAATAACGGTTCGCTTTTTCCGGCTGCTTTTCACCGAGCGTCTTGGCGACCAGCGCGCTTCCGCCCGTGCCGAACATGAAGCCGATGCCGCCAAAGATCATGACGAACGGCATGATGAGGTTGATGGCGGCAAAAGGCGTTTTGCCGACGAAGTTGGAGACGCAGAGACCGTCCACCACGCCGTAAATTGAGGTGAAAACCATCATGATGATGGACGGCAGGACAAAGCGCAGCAGTTTTTTATAGGTGAAGTGGTCGGAAAGCTGAATTCTCATCTGCCGCTCTCCTCAAACCGCGCACGGATATAGGCGGCAATCTCCGGCACGATTTGCTTGACGCTGACGCCGGAGGTGTTGATGCAGAGGTCGTAGCCGTGCATGTCGCCCCACTTGAGGGCGGAGATGAAGTCGTGGTTCGCCGCGCGGGCGCGGTCAACCTGTTTGCACTTTTTCTCGTAGTCGCGGTCTGTCAGCGCATCCTCGCCCGCATTCGCGCGCCCGCGGCAGCGGGCGATCTTGGACGGCATATCCGCATAGACAAACAGGCGTATGGGGTGATATTCCTCAAGCAGGGCATCCGCACTGCGGCCGACGATGACGCAGTCGCCGCGCGCCGCCAGTGAGCGCACGATCTTGTGCTGCTGTGCCAGCAGGGACGCCGTGACGTTTGCACTGTGCGGCAGGCTGAAGGTGCGCGAAAAGGTAAGCGGAAAGGCACCGGCGGAAATGCCCGCGTCCAGCGTGCGCTCGATATAGTCCGCATCCAGCGAGGTCTTCTCGGCAATCTCCGCGATGATCTCGCGGTCAAAGTAGGCAATGCCGAGCGCGTCGGCAAGCCGCTTGCCAAGCTCGCGGCCGCCGCTGCCGAACTCACGGCTGATTGTAATGATACGCATAAAAACCTCCAAACGCAAAAAAAGGACAAGAAACCGGGCAATCCCGACATCTTATCCGGCAGAACACATGCTTCTGCCCTCCGATGAGTGAGACAAGTATAGCACAGCCGCATCCGAAAGTAAAGGGCTTTTGCGAAAAAAGTCCGCCGGGAGCGGCGGACTTTTAAGCTTATTCTGCAATTAAAATATAAGGATAGATTTCCTGTCCGCCGTCCGAGAAATAGACCTCCGTGCGCGGATAAGTCTCACGCAGCCACGACTGCAGGGTGCTTTGGTCGGCGGCGGTCGCATCCACGCCGCAGAACACGGTCAGCATGGATTTGCGCTTGTCGGAAAGCAGACGGGCGATCAGCGCTTTTGTCACGGTGACGGCGTCGCGGTCGGCGGCGACGGTCTCCTTGCCGACAAAGGCAATATAGTCGCCGTTTGTAATCTGCACGCCGCTCAGGTTGGCGTCGCGGATGGCGGTGGACACACAGCCGGTGGTGACGCGCTGCATCGCCTTCACAATCTCTTTTTCAACGGCGTCGGCGCTTTCGGCGTCGGGGTCGATCGCCGTGATGCCGACATAGCCCGCGCCGAGGTCCTTGCTTTCCATCACGCGCACATCCGCGCCGCGGTAGATGGACGCCGCCTGCTTGGCGGCAAGATAGATGTTTCCGTTGTTGGGGAAGACGAAGATGTGCTCGGCAGCCACCTTGTCAAAGGCGCGGAGAAAATCGCCTGTGGATGGGTTGCTGGTCTGGCCGCCCGCAACGATCTCGTCCACGCCGAATTCGCGGAACGTGGCCTCAATGCCTGCGCCGCTGCATACGGCAATGCTGCCGCAGCGCTTGCGCGGCTGTGGCTTTCCGGCGCTCTTTTCCGCCTTCCCGGTCAGCGTTTCATTGTGCTGAAGGGACATGTTCTCGATCTTCAGCGTGATAAACTCGCCGAAGTCGTGACAGAACGCCAGCACACGCTCCGGCGTCATGGTGTGGACATGTACTTTGAGGATCGTACCGTCCACCACGGCGACCACCGAGTCGCCGACAGTGGCGAGAAAATCGGTGACTGCTTTCAGGTCAAAGGCGGCAAGGTCGTTTTTTTTGCTTTGCAGCTGCAAAAGCAGCTCGGTGCAGTAGCCGTAGGTCATCTCGCTCTCACTGTCAAACACGGCGGCACTTGTCGGTGCCGACTGCACGGCGGGCGCACCGTCTTCGGTATATGCAATGCGCTCTCCGCGCAGCACGCGGTTGAAGCCCTGCATGATGTAGAGCAGGCCTGCGCCGCCGCTGTCGATGACGCCGGCCTCTTTCAGCACAGCAAGAAACTCAGGCGTGCGCTGCAAGGAGGCGTACATTTCCTCGGTCAGGTCGGCAAACAGGGAAGTGATTGTGCTTTCCTCGGTCACGCGGGCAACAGCGTATTCCACCGCCTCGCGCGCAACAGTGAGGATCGTCCCCTCCGTCGGGGTCAGTACGGCGCGGTACGCCTGCTTCACCGCGGTTTCCAGCGCGGCGCCGATCGTGCGGCAATCCGCCTTTTCACAGCCGTCAAGCCCTTTTGCCATGCCGCTGAAAAACTGCGAAAGAATGACGCCCGAATTGCCGCGTGCGCCGAGCAGCATACCGTGCGACAGCGCCTGCATCACCTCGGACAGATTATCGGAATCCATGCGGTCGAGCGCGGCGACGCCGCTCTCAATGGTGCGGAACATGTTGACGCCGGTGTCGCCGTCCGGGACGGGAAACACGTTGAGCCGGTTGACTTCTTCCGCTTTGTCTTTCAGTACGGCAGCGCCGCCGTGCGCCATTTTGGACAGCAGTGCGCCGTCCAGATATGCGGGCGCCTCTGCGGCGGCAGGTGTCTGCACTTCGTTATCTTGCATGAGTCTTACTCCTTGTACGGTGATTTAACGCGCACTGCCCACAAAGAACAGCGCCAGCGTGCCGGGGCCGGAATGCGCGCCGATGACCGGGCCGATATCCGTGATCAGCTCGACCTTTGCGCCGTATTCCTCGGCAAGCATATCCCGCAGGGCTTCCGCATCCTCAAGGCAGTCGCCGTGAGAGATGAAGACCGTGCCGTTCTTTTTGTCGAGCGCGAGCTCGCCGTAGTGATCGGCGAGGGCGCGGATGGATGCCTGTCTGCCGCGCGCTTTGGAGACGTTGACGAGGTGTCCCTCGTCGTCCACATGCAGCACCGGCTTGATACCGAGCATCGTGCCGATCAGGGTGGCGGCGGGGCTGATTCTGCCGCCGCGCTTCAGATAGACAAGGTCGTCCACCGTGAACCAGTGGCAGATGTGCAGCCGGGTGTCCAGCACAAACTTTTTAACTTCTTCCAGCGTGGCACCCTCCGCCATTTTTTCGGCGGCGAGGCAGACCAAAAGTCCGAAGCCCGCCGAGGCGCAGAGCGAGTCAACGGCGACCAGCTTGCGCTCCGGGTACTTGTCGCTCAGATCCGCAAGCGCAAAGCGCCCGGAATTGTAGGTCGTGCTGAGCCCGGAGGAAAACGCGATGTAGAGGATGTCATGCCCGGCGGCAATCTCCTCCTCAAACGCTTCACGAAAGCTCTCGGTGTTGATGGCGGCCGTTTTGGCAACGCCGCCCGCCCGCATCTTGGCGTAGAAGTCCTTTACAGGCACATCGTGGTCGGCATGTTCGTCCTCGCCCTCAAAGGCGAAGGTCAGCGGGCGATAACGGACACCGAGGCGCGCAAGCAGGGCTTCGGGCAGGTCGCATGCAGAATCGGTATAGAGAATGTAGTCGTTCATTTCAAAACTCCTTTTGCATGTCCGCGGCAGCGTAAATATACATTTATATTAAACGCGAAGCCGACGGAAAAGTCAATCGGTTGACCCATTAAAAATTATTAGAATTGCCGCCTGCACAATACAAAAACGATGATGTTGTTGTGTATCATACAGATCCGGATCCGGGTGTGAAGCGGAGGGAACAACCGACAAAAATTATAACATATCTGCGTCGGAATTTCAATTCCCAACCGATATTTTTTGAAAATGATTTTGCAGGATGGTTGACAAGAAATTTCATGTGTGCTATAATAAAACATCTTTTTTGCGTGAAATCACGCATATTTTTGCAGGGGGAACAAAATGGACAATCAAACTTTACAAATCCTGATTGCGATGGTGATCTATATGGCAATCGTCATCGTGATCGGCATCGTTTTCGCCAAGCGCGCAAACCAAAGCTCGGAGGACTACTTCCTCGGCGGGCGCACGCTCGGCCCGTGGGTCACGGCGATGAGCGCCGAGGCCTCCGATATGAGCGGCTGGCTTTTGATGGGGCTGCCCGGCGTGGCTTACTGGTGCGGTCTTGCCGATGCGGCCTGGACGGCGATCGGGCTTGCCGTCGGCACATACCTCAACTGGCTGATCGTTTCCAAGCGTCTGCGCCGCTACAGCATCCGCGCCAACAACTCCATCACGCTGCCCGACTTCTTCTCCAACCGTTTCCGTGAGAAAAAGAAGGTCATCATGACCGTTTCCGCGCTGTTCATTCTGGTGTTCTTCACGGTCTATGCGGCAAGCTGCTTTGTCACCTGCGGCAAGCTGTTTTCCACGCTGTTCGGTGCATCTTATATCTCCATGATGATCGTCGGCGCAGCGTTTGTGCTGCTGTACACGATCCTCGGCGGCTTCCTTGCCGAGAGTGCGTCGGACTTTATGCAGAGCATCACAATGATTGTTGCGCTTGCAGCGGTCGTCATTGTCAGCACGGTTCGTGCGGGCGGTCTCGGCGCGGTGATTGAAAACGCAAAGTCGATTCCCGGCTTTCTGGATTTCTTCGGCCTTGCCACGCCGGTGCTCGGCGAAAACGGTGAGCAGCTGGTGGAGGCGGGCAAGCCCGTATTCGGCGCGGCTGCCGAGTACGGCATCCTGAACGTTTTCTCCATGCTTGCCTGGGGACTCGGTTACTTCGGTATGCCGCAGGTGCTTCTGCGCTTCATGGCGATCCGTAAAGAGAAGGAACTGACCCGCTCGCGCCGCATTGCGATGATCTGGGTCACGATCTCGCTGGCGGTTGCGGTCTTCATCGGCATTGTCGGCAGACAGGTCCTCCCGACCGAGCTGCTCACAAAATCCGCGGCGGAGAACATCTTCATCAAGCTGGCAACCGGCTCGCTGCCTGCCATTCTCGCAGGCTTTGTCATGGCGGGCATTCTCGCCGCAACGATCAGCTCGTCCGATTCATATCTGCTGATCGCTGCATCTGCTTTCTCCAAGAACATTTATCAGGGCGTTCTGAACAAGAAAGCGTCCGACAAGCAGGTCATGGCGATGTCGCGCCTCACGCTGCTGGCCATTGCGCTGATCGCCATTGTCATCGCGCTGGATGAAAACAGCGTCATCTTCACCATCGTTTCCTTTGCCTGGGCAGGCTTCGGCGCCACCTTCGGGCCGCTGATCCTGTTCTCGCTGTTCTGGAAGCGGATGACCCGCGCGGGTGCGATCGCCGGCATGGTCGGCGGTGCGGGCATGGTCTTCCTCTGGAAGCTCGTGATCTCGAAGCTCGGCGGTGCGTTCGGCATCTATGAGCTGCTGCCCGCGTTCATCTTCTCGTCGATCTGCATTCTCGTCGTTTCGCTGCTGACACCCGCGCCCTCCGCCGAGATTCGGGCAGATTTTGACGCGGTCAAGGTCAAAACAGCCGAATAAAGCTGCATACAACCAGAAAAAAGAGATTGCCGCACGGCAATCTCTTTTTTCTGTGGTTGTTGTGTATTCAGTTGTCCTCGAGCAGACCGAAGCCCGCGACCTCGGTGGTCGGCAGGGAGAAGACGATCGCGCCGGCAGGCGTGCCGGGACCGGCCTTGCGCAGGATTTCACGCATGATCTCCGACTTTTGGTCGGCAGAGGCCACGATGAGGACCAGTTCCTTTTCCTCGGCAATCGAGATGTTATAGAATTTAGGCGCGTCTTTGGCACCGGTGCCCTTGCCGTGCAGGACGGTTCCGCCCCGCGCGCCCGCAGCACGCGCCGCGTTCATGACCATGTCTGTCGAGCCCTCGCTTGCGATCGCCACGATCAGCTCATAGGCATAATTCAGCGCCGGTGCATGTTTTTCAAGTTTGCTGTCTCCGTTTAAGTAAGCCACGGCTTTACCTCCTCCGATACTTTTTACAGGCACGGCAATCACAATGCCGTGGCCGGGAACGCCGATATGCAGACGGTGCTTTTCGGCGGTAATCAGCGCTTTGGTTTTTTCCGCATTGGCAACGGAAAGCACAACGCGCTTTTCGGTCGATTCAATACCGAGCAGGTCAAGCATGCTCTGCACGGCGGTGCCGCGCCCGTGCAGGATGACCGAGAGCGGCAGGGACAGCTCCTCGCAGATGGCGGAGAGGCGGTCAAGCGAATCCGGATTGATAATCGAAATTACATAATTCATGCGGCATCCTCCCACAGTTCAACGACATCGAAGTCGCCGTAAGCCTCCGGCACTTCCGTGACGCGCTTTGCTTTGCGCTCATACAGGAAGCCGACGATCTGGATCGAGAGCAGCGGCATCATGGCGACCATGGCGACCACGCCGAAGGCGTCGGCCAGCACGTTGCCGCCGAGCGCCGTGGACGCGCCCACGAAGAATTGCAGCATAAACGTCGCCGTCATCGGGCCGGAGGCGACGCCGCCGGAGTCAAAGGCGATCGCCGTGTAGATGTCCGGGACGAAGAAGGACAGCGCCAGCGCCGCCGCATAACCGGGAAGCAGGAACCACAGAATCGAGATGCCGGTCATCACGCGCAGCATCGAAAGGCCCATGGCGGCGGCGATGGCGATCGAAAGGCTGAGCTTGATGGCCTTTCCCGGGATTGCGCCCGCACTGACGGTTTCGATCTGCTTTTCCAAAACGGCGACTGCCGGTTCGGCAGAGATGATAAACCAGCCGAGCAGCATCGAGAGCGGGATGAGCAGCCAGTACGTTTTATCTGCGGTCAGCGCCGCGCCGAGCTCTGCGCCGAGCGCAGAGAAGCCGATGTTGACGCCGGTGAGAAACAGCACCAGTCCGACATAGGTGTACAAGAGTCCGATCAGAATCTTGAAAAGACTGCGGCGCTGAAGCTTCAAGAGAGAAAACTGGAACAGGAAAAAGATCACGGCGATCGGCAGCATGGCGATTGCGGTCTCCTTTAAGTAGGCGGGCAGCGCACCGAGAAAGGCGTGCCCGATCTCGGTGGTATCACCGTAGGCGGCGGCACTGATGCCGGACACCGCGTCACTGTCCCGATAGAAGAAGCCGAGGATCAGCACAGACAGGATCGGCCCGATGGAGCAGAGGGCAACGAGGCCGAAGCTGTCCGCCTCCGCCCGCTTATCGCTTCGGATATTGGAGACGCCGACGCCCATCGCGAGGATGAACGGCACGGTCATCGGCCCGGTGGTCACGCCGCCGGAGTCGAACGCGATGCTGAGAAAATTGCGGTCGGCGAATGCGGCAAGCGCGAAGACAAGCGCATAGAAGCCGATGAGCAGCCAGCGCAGACGCGCGCCGGTGATGATGCGCAGCATACAGACCGCCATGAAAAAGCCGACGCCGACGCCGACCGTCACCAGAAGAACGATGTTTCGGATGTGCGGCACGGTCTCGGCCAGCACCTGCAGATCCGGCTCGGCGATGGTGATGGCAAAGCCGAGAAGAAAGCTGACGCCGAGGATCAGCGGCAGGTTTTTCGTCTTGGTCAGCGCCGTGCCGATCTTATTGCCGATCGGCGTCATGGACTGTTCTGCGCCGAGCGAGAAGAGACCCATGCCGAGCACGATCATCAGCGCGCCGATGAGAAAGCAGAGCAGCAGCTCCGGCTTGGTCGGCGCAAGGCAGAGGCAGAGCAGGGTCACGATCAGGACGATCGGCAAAACAGAAATGGCGGCTTCTTTCACCTTTTCCGTCACTGCGGATCTTGTCGTGCTGAATTTGTCGGATTTGGTCAAACGGCAAGTCCTCCTTGAATTGAGAATAAAACACAATTCAATTTTACCATAAAATATTAGATAAAGCAACCCGCACCGGAAAGTTGGTTTATTAAAATTTATTGGCTTTCGCGCGGTTTTTTGTGCGTTTTGCTGCCGAATTCCGCATTTTTGACGCCGATGCGGGAAAGCGGCTTGACACGAAAGCGGTTTTTCAATATAATCAAGACAGTAACCGACAAGAAGGAGCTCGCCATGCAAACACTGATTTGCCAGTTGATTATTCTGTTTTTTGTTTTTTCGATCGTCGGCTGGATGATCGAGGTCACGCTCAAGTATTTTCAGTATCACCGTTTCATCAACCGCGGCTTTATGATCGGCCCGTACTGCCCGATCTACGGCAGCGGCGTCGTGGCCATTACGGTCTGCGTCGGCGGCCTGGTCGGTTCGGAGGGGTCGATCGGCGACACGTTTCTCGCCGGGTTTTTCATCTGCGGCGCGCTTGAATACATCACGAGCTGGTATATGGAAAAGCTGTTCCACGCGCGCTGGTGGGACTACAGTCAAAAGCCGATGAATCTGAACGGCCGCGTTTGGATCGGCAATCTGCTCCTGTTCGGCATTGCGAGCGTGGCGGTCGTGCGGATCATTGACCCCGTATACTTCGGCCTGATTTCGCACCTTTCGCCGTTCCTGCTGCATCTGCTCGCCGTCTGCATTGCCGTCGTCATGCTGACCGACCTTGTCACCTCGCATGTCCTGATGAACATTGTCCGCCGTGAAATTGATGCGCAGGAGGGCGACAACACCGAGGAGATCAGCCATCGTGTGCATGAGCTTCTCAAGGATCGCAGCCTGCTCCTGCGCCGTATCCACGAGGCGTACCCCGAGCTTCAGGCGCGTCCGCGCGCCATGATGGAGCGCCTGCATGATGCACAGAGAGAATTCAAGACGGCCAACCGCCGCTTCAAGACGCTGGTGCGCGAGGCCGCACAGGCACAGAAACAGCAGGTCGGGCAGAAGCTGGAGGATTCCAAGCGTCTCGAAGAAGCGCGTGAAGCGCTGCGCACCGCGCAGGAAAAACTGCGCGCCATGCAGCAGAAATTCCGTCGGCACGAAGACGAAATATAATATGTATATAAAATCTCCTGCGGGAAGCCCCGCAGGAGATTTTTGCGGTTTAACGGAGGTTTACCGCCCGCAGCCGCATCGTTTGCTCTTGTCTTTGCAGTTGTCAAACGCCGGATTGAAGGCGTAGAAGTTCCCCGCGTCGAGATTGTCCTGCGTGATGCGGAGCGCTTCGCCGAAGCGCTGGAAGTGGACCACTTCACGCTCGCGCAGGAATTTGATCGGTTCGCGTACATCGGGGTCATCGACGAGGCGCAGAATATTGTCGTAGGTCGTCCGCGCCTTTTGCTCTGCCGCGAGGTCTTCCGTGAGGTCGGTGAGGACGTCTCCTGTGCATTGCAGGGTCGCCGCCGAGAAGGGAATGCCGGCTGCGCTCTGCGGATAGATGCCGGTCGTGTGATCGACAAAGTAGGTTTCAAAGCCGGCCGCCTTGATCTGCTCCGGCGTGAGATTTCGCGTAAGCTGATAGAGGATTGCCGCAATCATCTCGATGTGCGCCAGCTCCTCGGTGCCGACATCGGTGAGGATGCCGACAACCTTGTCAAACGGCATGGAATAGCGCTGGTTCAGATAGCGCATGGCGGCGCCGATCTCGCCGTCCGGCCCGCCGAGCTGGCTGATGATAATCTTTGCCGCACGGGGATCCGGGTTTTTGATCTTGACGGGATATTCAAGCTTTTTGTCATAGGTCCACATCAGTTGGCCTCACTTTCCCAGGGCCAGGGACCCTGCACCCATTTCCAGCAATCGCCGTCGGCCTGTGATGCCATGGTCAGCGGACCGTATGCAGCCTCATATTCGGCGGCGTATTTCATATAAAGCTCGCGCTGGCGGCGGAAGTACTCCAGCGCGCGGCGGCAGTCGGGATGAGCGTCCAGATACAGCCCCGCCTCAACCATGGCGAAGCCGTGCATCTGTACATGCCGCAGCAGTACGGCGCGCGTACTGTTTCTGCGGCAGCCGCAGCCGCGGCTGTTTGCGCTGTTCGCGCTTCGGCTGTTCATATTATTAACCATTGCAGCCACCTCCCGTGCAGCCGGGGCCGTAAAACGGTTTATCCAGCTCTGCAAAGATCGTGCCGCGTGTCAGCGCATCCTCCTCACAGTAGATGTTCTGCCAGCTCTGCTGCGGAGCATAGACCATGGCGAGTGCGGGCATCCGATCGTCCTTCGTCGGTACGCAGGGCGTCTCCGCGGGCTGCTCCATGCGCGGCGCGGCATTTCCACGCGCCGCGAGGCTCTCGCCGCAGGCGCAGGCGGGCGCGGCACGGCGCTGCGGTTCGGCCGACACCGACGCAGGCCGATCGAAGAGTCCCGGATCGAGCCTGTCGCGCGGCGCCATGCCGTATTGATTCGTATCGTACATCATTTTTTGAAGATAACCTTTCCGGAATTGAGCCGTCGGCTCACTTTAATTTTATGCGGCTTTTGTAAAATGGATCATCCTTGCATAAAATCCGCTTTGCGGGAAAAAATGATGATGAACATATCCAAAGTTCAAAGGAGACTGATTTATGAAAAAGAATTTCCGACTGCTGCTTGCCGCATTCGTCGCGTGTGCGCTTCTGATTACGGCATCGGCATCTGCCATCGTGTCCCCGGCGCTGAATGTGCTGTCCAAGCAGAACACGCTGATCAAAAGCGGGCTTGTCTACAGCGATATTTATTTTTCCGAGCAGGACTTCAAAAAATGTCTCGGCCTTTCCGCAGTGGATTCGGTCAAGGTGAGCGCGCTTCCGCCCGAGAGCGACGGTGCGCTGAAGCTGGGCACGCTGCAAGTGGCGGAGGGGCAGACCATCCGCGCCGAGTATCTGTCCGTGCTGCGCTTCGTTCCCGCAAGCGAACAGGTGCGCTATACGCGCTGCACATTCTCGCATGACGGCACCGAGATCCCGTGTGCGCTGAATCTGCTTGATACGGTCAACTATGCACCCGCGCTGGCTGCTGCGTCTTCTTCTGTCAAGACCTACCGCGGGGTTGCATGCTACGGCAATCTGGCCGCTGCCGACCCGGAGGGCGACCGCCTGGAATTCCAGGTCGTTGAGTACCCGGCGCACGGGGTTCTTACGATGACCGACAGCGCACGCGGCGCATACGTCTACGCGCCCGCCGCCGGGTACACCGGCAGCGACGCATTCACCGTGGTTGTCCGCGACGAATACGGCAACTATTCCGGTACGCAGACCGTGTCGGTGCAGGTCGGCAAGAGCGACACGCATTTTGCCGATGCACAGGGGCACTGGTGCGAGAATGCGGCGATCGCGCTCTATGACGCGGGCATCGCCACCGCCGTGCGCTATCAGAACGGACTGAATTTTTGCCCGACCGACGCGGTCAGCCGCGAAGAATTCGTCACCATGGTGATGAAGACGCTCGACGTTTCTGCGTTGACCGACGCGGAGACCTCGTTTGCCGACAATGCGGAGATCGCGGTGGAGTACCGCCCCTATATCGCCACGGCGCAGCGGATGGGCTATGTCGGCGGACGTGAGGCGGACGGCGAAATCCGCTTTGCGCCGAAGGATTGCATCACGCGCGCCGAGGCGGCTGTGCTGGTCAACAATGTATTCGGCTACGAGGCAGATGGCGCGGTGAGCGTGTTTGCCGATGACAGCGCGATTCCGACCTGGGCACGCGGCGCGGTCTACGCGCTGACGGCCGCCGGCGTGTTCAACGGTGACGGCGACGGGACGATCCGCCCATCGGCGCTGCTTGACCGTGCGGCAACCGTGCAGATGCTGTACAACATCATGGATAAATGACAAAAGCCGCAGGCAACAGTGCCTGCGGCTTTTTGAATGTCCTACTTTGCAAACTCGCCCGCGGCGATGGTGATGAGCACGCGGGTCATGTCTTCAAGCGCGAAGACCGGGATGAACTCGTGAATGCTGTGGAAGTTGACGCCGCCGGTGGAAAGATTGGGGCAGGGCAGACCGCGGAACGAGAGCCGCGCGCCGTCCGTGCCGCCGCGGATCGGCACGACCTTCGGTGTGACGCCGCAGGCGCGCATAGCGGAAGCCGCATTTTCAATGAGATGCATATGCGGCAGGATTTTTTCTTTCATATTGTAATAGCTGTCCGTGATCTTCACCTCAAACGTCCCCGTGCCGTGCACGCCGTTCAGGTACTCGCAAAGATTCATGAGAAAGGCTTTGCGGCGCTCGAAGGATGCGCGGTCGTGGTCGCGGATCAGCATTTTCAGCTCGGCGCGGCTCTCGTTGCCGGAGATGTCGGAGACGTGGTAGAAGCCCTCGTAGCCCTCGGTGTGCGCGGGTGCTTCGGCGGGCGGCAGCATCGAGATGAATGCGGAGGCCAGCAGCACCGCGTTCTTCATGCGATCCTTGGCCGAGCCGGGATGGATATTGACGCCGTGTACGACCACATGCGCGGAAGCAGCGTTGAAGTTCTCGTATTCGATCTCGCCGAGCTCGCCGCCGTCCACGGTGTAGGCCTCTTTTGCGGGAAAGGCTTCCAGATTCAAAAGCTCCGCGCCCGAGCCGATTTCCTCGTCCGGTGTAAAGCAGATCGCGACGGCGCGATGCGGAATCTCCGGGTGAGAAAGCAGGTGCGCGCAGGCGGAAACGATCTCGGCGATCCCGGCCTTGTCATCCGCGCCGAGCAGCGTGGTGCCGTCGGTGACGATCAAATCCTTGCCGACATAGTCGCCGAGAGACGGGAAGCGCGCGGCGGACAAGACCTCTCCGTTTGCCAGCACCAAATCCTCGCCCGTGTAGCGGACGATCGAAGCGCAGACGTTTTTGCCGCTGACATCGGGCGATGTGTCCATGTGTGCAATGAGGCCGATGGCGGGATTGTTTTCGTGTCCTGCGCTTGCGGGCAGGAATCCGTAGACGTAGCCGTTTTCGTCGATGCGGGCGTCCGAAATGCCGATCTCGTTCAGCTCTTTGACCAAAAATTCGCCGAAGACGCGCTGCCCCTGTGTGGTGGGCGACGCCGTGCCCTCTTCTTCCGAGGTGGTTTCAAAGGAAACATAGTGTAAAAAGCGTTCGGTGACATTCATATCTGTGCGTTCTCCCCAAAAAGTTATTACTTTTTACAGTATAACACGAAATAGTGCAGAAAACAACGGTTTTGCATTGATTTTGCGCGGCGCTTGTGCTATGATGCAGGAAGAATCCATCCGAAAAGGGGAAGTATCATGAAGGTCAAGAAGCTTGTTCTCGCGGCGCTGTTTGCGGCACTCGCTTACTGCGCAACGCTGGTCATTCACATCCCGTCGCCGATCGGCGGCTATCTGAACCTCGGCGACTGTATCGTTCTGCTTGCTGGGTGGCTGCTCGGCCCCGCTTACGGCGCTGTCGCGGCAGGGCTCGGTCCTGCGCTTGCGGATCTGACGCTCGGCTATATGGTCTATGTGCCCGGCACGTTTGTCATTAAGGCGCTGATGGCGATCGTCGCTTATTTCGCGGTGAAGGCGATCCCCGGCAAGCCGGTTGTCAAGTCCGTGGTGAGCGGCGTGCTTGCCGAGGCTGTCATGGTCGGCGGTTACTTCTGCTTTGAGGCGACTTTCCTCGGTCTCGGCCTCGGTGCGGCGGCCGGTGTGGTCAGCAACCTCATGCAGGCGCTGGCCGGTATCATCTGTGCCGTGCTCGTCAAGCTGATCCTCGACAAGAAGAATCTGTGGAAATGGTAAAACGCGATTATATTCTCTTCGACCTTGACGGCACGCTGACAGACCCGGCGCTCGGCATCACAAATTCCGTGATGTACGCGCTCCGAAAGCTCGGTGCGCCCGTTGAGGAACGGAGCTTCTATCACCGTTTTATCGGGCCGCCGCTGCTCGACTCCTTTGCACGCTATTGCGGATTCTCAGAGGAGAAATCGCGTGAAGCGCTGCGGCTGTACCGGGAGTACTTCACGGACAAGGGAATTTACGAAAACGTGGTCTACGACGGCATTCCGGCGCTGCTTCGGGATTTGCAGGCGGCCGGATATAAGCCGGTGGTCGCCACATCCAAGCCCGAGCTGTTTGCAAAGCAGATTTTTGACCACTTTGATATGACGAAATATTTTTCGTTCATCGGCGGTGCAGACATGGAAGAAACCCGTGCGACCAAGGACGCCGTGATCGGCTATGTGCTTGAGAGCATCGGAAATCCCGCGCCCGAGAAGTGCCTGATGGTGGGGGATCGCGAATACGACGTGCGCGGCGCGCGTGCCTTCGGTATGGACGCGGTCGGTGTGCTGTACGGCTACGGCTCGCGCGAGGAGCTTGCCGCGGCAGGGGCAAAGTATATTGCCGAGAACGTGGCCGACCTGCGTCGGCTGTTGCTCGGCTGAGTCAAAAAAAGAAGCTGCGAAAGCAGCTTCTTTTTTTTGACCTTGTTTGACTTTAATAGAAGGTTGCAACCGGCTCTTCGGGTGCTGTGGTCTTCTCGATTTTCTCCGCGTGAATGACGGGACCTTTTCTGCCGTAGAGCGCGTTGAAACGAATCTCCACCTTGCCGGTAATCTTGACCCAGTCACCGTTTTTCAGCGCATCGCGGCGGTCGGTCTTGCAGACAAAGCCTGCAAACATCACGTCGTTGGCGCAGCAGGTCATCAGCTTTCGGCCGCCGACGAAGGTGTCGGCGGGGAACTCCTTGCCGATGGCGACAAGGGCGGTGAAGGAGACGGTCTTGCCGTCGTACTTATTCATGTCCTCGGTGGTGTCGCGATACCAGAGCGCATAGTCGCGGTCGGCGATCTCGACCACGTCGGCGTTCAGGTCGAAGGGCAGCGGATCGACGATGTCGTCGTATTCCGCGGTGCCGTCGGTGTATTCGTAGGCGATGTCGGTCTTGCGGCTGATGGCGCGTACCAGCTTGTGCAGGGCGTTCTTGTCCGCATCCTTTTTGCAGCGGTTGAAGATGACCAGCTCGCAGCTGCTCATCTTGTCATAGACAAGGTTGCGCATGTTGGCGTTGTAGCTCTCGATGGTGTTGGCATCGGCAAACATCATCTCCTGATACACGACCCATTCCTCGGGCATGAGCTGATAAAAATCGTTCAGCATCCACATGCCGTTGTATTCCACAACGACCTTGGTCGCCTTCGCCTCGGCGGTCAGCCGCTTGAGGTTCGCCTCGTTGAATTCGGACATGTCCGAAAGGGTGCGGAGGGTGACGTTTTTCATGTAGGGCGCGTTCGGCTCGTATTCCTCCTCGCCCTCCTCGCAGACCAGCAGCAGCGTCGGCTCCTTGTCGTTGAAGCGCTTGTCCTGCAGGGTCTCGCGGATAAACTTTGTCTTGCCCGCGTCGAGAAAGCCGGTGAACAGATAGACCTGTACTTCTTCCATGGTATGCTCCGATCAGATTTTGAAGAGCTTTGCAAGCTCGGATTCGTTGGGCTTTGACCCGATCACGCAGATCTTGCCCGTGACATCGGCGCTGCCCATGCGCACGTCGGATTCTTCCGGCACATAGTCAAAATGGATCCAGCCGTCCGCTGCGGGAACGATGCCCTTGGAGCGAAGAATGCAGCCGAAGCGCGCCTCGTCATCGAGGGCGGACAGGATCTCGCGGATCTCGTCGGTCGTGTACTTGCGCACGGTCTCAAAGCCGACCGAGGTGAACACCTCGTCCGCATGATGATGACCGTGGTGATCGTGATGATGCTCGTGCTCGTGTTCATCGCCGTCGGGGTCGTGGTGATGACCGCAGCAGCATTCGTCATGGTCGTCGTGGTCATGATGATGCTCATGCTCCTCGTGGTCATGATGATGTTCGTGTTCGTGCTCATCTTCGTCATCGTCGTGGTCGTGATGGTGACCGCAGCAGCATTCGCCGTCTTCGTCATGATGGTGATGATGCTCGTGCTCGTGTTCTTCGAGTTCATGCTCCAGCTCTTTTTTCAGCAGCTTGGCATGTTCCATCGCGTGGAGGATCTGCTTGCCGTCCAGCATGTCCCACGGGGTGGTGATGATATTGGCCTCGGTGTTCAGCTCGCGCAGGAGTGCGGTCGTCTCGGCGAGCTTTTCCTCGGTTGCATCCTGTGAGCGGCTGAGGATGATGGCACGCGCGTTTTCCACCTGGTTGCAGAAAAATTCGCCGAAATTCTTGAGATAGACCTTGCACTTTTTGGCGTCCACAACCGTGGAGAAGCTGTTCAGCTTGATGTCGTCACGATGCAGCTTTTCAACGGCGGCAATGATGTCGCTGAGCTTGCCGACGCCGGAAGGCTCGATGATGATGCGGTCGGGGTGATAGGTGTCCAGCACCTCGCCGAGCGACTTCTCAAAGTCGCCGACAAGACTGCAGCAAATGCAGCCGGAGTTCATCTCGGTGATCTGTACGCCGGAGTCCTTGAGGAACCCGCCGTCGATACCGATCTCGCCGAACTCGTTTTCGATGAGGACGACTTTTTCGCCGCCGAGCGCCTCGGAGAGCAGCTTTTTGATCAGCGTTGTCTTGCCTGCGCCGAGAAAGCCGGAGATAATATCAATTTTCGTCATGTTAAAGACTTCCTTCGTATTGGATTTTCATCATACTATTATAACACGCTTTTTTGAAATTTCAATATTTAATTTTTACTTTCCGAAGCAGTAGGTAAAGCTGCTGTCCGCATGCATGCACAGCGCCTCGCTGTCAAAGTCCGCAAATTCGGCCGTATCCGCGCCGGCGAACAGTAAAATACCCTCCGCGCGGATCGAGAAATCGCGCTTGGTGACGGGTGCATGGCGGCCGAGGACAATCAGCCCTGCGTCGCGTGTCATGGAAGTAATATCCAACGTTGTATCGGCAAAGGAAGAGCCGAGGTACAGCACCTCGTCCTCGCTCGCCGTGATCGAAAGGCAGATGACGGGATGCGTCGATCGCTTGAGCAGCTGCGGTTCGGTCAGCGTGATCGTGCAGTCGGCAAAGTCAAATGCGGCGGCATAGTCGAGCGCGACGACCTCGATGCCGTCCCGCTCGGCCGCTGCGGCAAGCGCCGCCCGCACGTTATAATCCGACTCGCGGAAAGCGGGCGGCAGGTAGAGCCGCTTGATGTGCGTCCGCGCAATCAGCTTGTTGAAGGTGGAGATGTGCCGCATATGGTAGTGCGTCGGCAGATAACCGTCGAGCTCCGGGTCATAGAGCGTCTCGGCGATCCATTCCGCACGGCGCGTCGGCGCCGATGCGCCGGTCGAAATGTCGATATACAGCGTTTCGCCGCCGGAAGCCAGAACAAAACCCTCGTTTTTGCCCACTGTCATAAATACCGCGCGATCGACGGCGGCAAAGCTTGCGTTGAACATCGGAATGTAGACGGCGAGAATGCCGATGGTCAGGACGGCGGGCAGCAGGACAAGCATCGGGTGCTTCAGCCGCAGAATGAGCAGCAGCAGCGTCAGCGCGACGCCGCAGACGGCAATCGGCAGAACCAGCGGCTGACGCAGAGAGAACAGGAGATCGTCGCGATCGGCAAGCGCGGTAGTCGCGCGGCAGATCCATGCGCAGACGGTCTCGGTCAGATGCACGGCGGGCGAAAAGCCGGAGAACAGCAAAGCAAAAGGCGCAAGGTACAAAAACAGCTCAAACAGCGGCACGATCAGCAGATTGGCAAGCGGAGCGATCAGTGACGTCTCGCCGAAGCAAAATGCGGTGATGGGGAGCGAGCAGAAAGAGACGGCGACCGTGACGGCGGCGTTGGAGAGCAGGCCGAGCAAAGCCGTGCAGAGGCGCTCGCCGCGCCCGGCGCGCACTTTAACCTTGGAAAACAGCTCGGAAAGAATCAGGATGGAAAAGGTTGCGGCAAAGGAGAGCCAAAGCCCGACGTCCAGCACCGCATAAGGGTGACAGGCGATCAGTGCGCACACGGCGACAAACAGCGCGGTGCAGGCGTCCCGTGCGCGGCCGAGCAGAAAGGCGAGATAGGACAGCATTGCCATGATGCCCGCGCGGCAGACCGACGGCGAAAAGCCGGAGATGCCCATATACAAAAGTGCGAGCGGAAGCAGCAGGATATAGATCTGCTTTTTGTTCAGGCGGAGCAGCCGCAAAAGCAGGGCGGCCATGCCGAGCAGAACGGAAAAATGCGTGCCGCTGATTGCGAGAATATGGCTGATGCCGAGCCGGCGGAAGTCGCGCTTCAGACCTGCGTCAAGATCGTCCTTGTCGCCGATGAGCAGCGCTTTCAGCATGGCGGCGGTCTCGGCTTCGTACGCGCGGTCGAACCGCTCGGCAATCGAGCATCGCAGCCGTGCGAAAAACGGGAGGGATTCTTTTCCGATCACATCATACGATTCGACATCGCAGGAAAGCAGAACGCCCTTTGACAGCTTGCTGCTGCGCAGATCGTAGCCGTAATCCGTTGTGCCGAACGGGACGCAGACGGCGGTCGCCTCAATCACGTCGCCGACTTCGAGATCGGCCTCGCCCTCAAAATTCAGATCGACCGAAAAGCGATTTTTCGCGTCGTTGAAGCATGTGACATCCGCATTGCAGGATGTGAGGTAGTCGGCGGCGTAGTTTACTTTGACGATCGCTGCCGTGAGCTTGACGGGCTCGGTCTGCGCCTCCAGCGGGGCGAGCGTGCCGTCGAAGAAGCTGTGCGACAGGAAAAACGCGCCGATGCCGAACAGCAGGCAGAGCAAAAACGCGAAGAGGCCGCGGCGCAGCTTTGCAAAGCAGAGCATACCCGCGATCGCCGGGAGAATGCCGATGCCGAGCACGAGCATACCGATAAGCCGCAGATGCGCGTCAAGGCAGATTCCGCAAAGACTTGCGGCGAGAAAAACGGCGCAGGCGGTCAGAAGCGGTCTTTTTGCCAAGATCCCCATGCTGACCGCCCCTTTCTTTTTCATTTTATTATGATTTTACAACACGATTCGACAGAATACAACCGGAAGTGAAAAATTACGGAATTTTTAGCCGTTTCTTTGTCTTGACGGCGGCGGCCTTGCACGCTACAATGAAAGTAAATCCAAACATTGATCCGAAACGGAGTGAAACCATATGGAAAAACGGCTTTTCGGCAAGCTGGCGGACGGCAGCGAAATCTATGCGTTCACGCTGGAGAGCGACAGCGTGAAGGTCACCGTTCTGAACTACGGCGGCAGAATTCAGTCGATTCTCACGCATGGGCGCGATGTGGTCTGCGGCTTTGACACCTTAGATGATTATGTGAATGACAATTCCTATCAGGGTGCCATTATCGGCAGATATGCCAACCGCATCAGCAACGCCTGCTTTACGCTGAACGGCAGGGAATATAAGCTGGCGGCCAATGACCACGAGGTCAACCACAACCACGGCGGCATCTCCGGCTTTGACCGCAAGGTCTGGTCGCCCGCGATCGAGAACAAGGACGGCACCGAATCACTCGTTCTCACCTACACCAGCCCGGACGGGGAAGAGGGCTACCCCGGCACGCTGGATGTCAGGGTCACCTATACGCTCGTCGGCGGCAGCCTTGCCATCCGTTATGAGGCGGTCAGCGACGCAGACACCTATGTCAACCTCACCAACCATTCCTATTTCAACCTCAAGGGCTACGACAAGGGCACGATTGAGGACCATATGATGACCATCTACGCGGATCGGTTCACGGCGGTCGATCTGCTGCGCATTCCGATGGGCTACACCATCGACGTTGTCGGCACGCCGTTCGACTTCCGCACACCGAAGCTGATCGGCCGGGACATCGACGTTCCGGACGAGCAGATGGGCAACATCGGCGGCTACGGTCACAACTACTGGATCAACGGCAAAAAGCGCGAGACGCTTTTCGGCAGAGATCTGATGGTACACGCCGAAGCTTCCTGCGCGGGGCTGACGCTGCGTGTGTCCTCCGACATGCCCTGCGACCAGTTCTACACCTCAAATATTCTGAACGGACCGATCCCGTTCAAGGGCGGCGTCAAGCAGCACAAACGGCAGGCCATCTGCATCGAACCGCAGTACGAGCCGGACAGCCCCACCTACGAGCGCACGATTCTGCGCCGAGGCGAGAAATACGACTACATGACGGTCTTCACCTTTGAATCGGCAGAATAAAAATGCAAGCGGTGCTTTTCTGCATGCACCGCTTGTTTTTTTATTCCGGATATGGTATGATGTTGACGTTCATATATCAACAGGGCGCACCGCGCCGAAAAGGAGTCAACCATGGAGCTTTTGATCTCGGGCTACGGCCCTGCGGGACGGGAAAATCTCGTCAAATGCGATGAGCACGGAAAGGTGGTCTGGGCGGACACGGTGGAGTCGCCCAGCTTTATCTGCACGGTGGGCGACCGCCTGTTTGCCGGCACGGAGAACGACGATTATGCGGTGTTTACCGCCTATGTGAAGGACGGCGACGGCTATCGCATGACCGACAGCCTGCGCTTTGACGGCGTCGGCTGTCTCTGCCACATCTGCTACTCGGAGAAGCACGCCATGCTGTTCGGCGCCTGCTGGGGGACCGGACATCTGATCTATGCATCGCTGGATAAGGACGGCAGGTTCCATCATGCGGGCAGGCTGCTGCAGGTCAACGAGACCGGCGACGACAGCCTGGTCACACGCGCGCATTTTGTGCATGTCAACCGCGCGGAAGACACGCTGATGGTGAATAATGTCGGGCTGGACATCATTTATTTCTATGAGATCGCGGACGGCACCGTGCGCGAAAAGGACCGCATCTACACCGAGCGCGGGCAGCATCCGCGCCACTCGGTTTATAACCATGATGAGAGGCTGCTTTATGTTGTCACCGAGCTTTCCAACGAGGTGCTGGTCTATGCGATGCCGGAGAAAAAGCTGCTTCAGCGCATTTCGACCCTGCCGGACGGCTTCGTCGGCAAAAGCCATTGCTCGGCGATCTGCCTGTCGCCGGATGAAAAAACGCTGTATGCGGCCAATCGCTACAGCGAATCGCTGGTTTACTTCAGGGTCGGCGCGGACGGACTGCTGACCAAGGCTTTACAGGAGCCGACCGAGGCGGAAAAGCCGCGGCACATGATCCTGACAAAGGACGGGCGCGCGCTTGTCGTATGTTATCAGGTATCCGGCAAAGTCTATGTCAAGCCGCTCGGCACGGACGGCCTGCCGATTCCTGGTGCGGCGATGCATTTCCCGTTTGCCGATGCCGCCTGCGCCGTGCATCTCGGCTGAGATCACGCTTTTTCCCGAAAATTCGACGCGGCGCTTGCCTTTTTTCGCAATATGTGCTATAATGACTTGATTTAACACGGATTTTTTTGACCGGGAGGGCTGTATATGAGCAAAAAACGCCGCTTCGGCGACCGCAAGGACGGCAGACGCGTCCGCACGATGTCGCCCATGTCCTATGTCATCCCGTATATTATGCGCACACGCAACGATGCGCAGAACCAGATCGCAGATACCATCGACATCACCGAGGCAGACCGATTCCTGCGCGAAATGCGCGCCAAGGGCTATAAGAGCATCAGCGTGTTACATGTGTTTATCGCGGCGTACATCCGCGCGATCGCGATGCGCCCGGGCATCAACCGCTTTTGCTCCGGGCAGAAGATTTACCACCGCAACACGATCGAAGTCAACATGGCGGTGAAGAAGGAAATGTCGCTGGATGCACCGGATACGATGATCAAAGTCCGCTTTGAACCGACCGACACCATCACGGATGTCTATGAAAAGTTCAATGCCGTGGTCGAAAAGGCGACGGCGGAGGGCAGCAACACAGACTTCGACAAGACGGCGCGCTGGCTGACACGCTTGCCCGGCATCCTGTTCCGCGCAACGGTCCGGCTGCTTGAATTTTTGGATTATCACGGCTGGCTGCCGCAGGCGCTGCTGGACGTCAGCCCGTTCCACGGCTCGATGATCATCACCAGCATGGGCTCGCTCGGCATCCCGCCGATCTACCACCATCTGTACAACTTCGGCAACCTGCCGGTCTTCATCTCCTACGGGCTGAAGTATCACAAAAATGTAATCAATGCAAGCGGCGCGGTGGAGCGCCGTACCATGATCGACGTGAAGGTCGTCACCGATGAGCGTATCTGCGACGGCTTCTATTTTGCATCGGCCCTCAAGCTGATCCGCAAGTTCGTTGCATCGCCAGCGCTGCTCACCACGCCGCCCGAAACGGTGATCGACGACATTGACTGATTGCATAGAAAAAAGGAACGCGGGAGCGTTCCTTCGGCATGATGACAAACCAGAGAATTTATCTGCGCGGTCGCCTGGTGATTTACCTCCCTCGGTGAGGGAGCGTGGCACGGAACGCAAGCGTTCCTAATGAGTTTCCCTTGCGGGAAACATCACGCTTCGCGTGACGGAAGGAGTCTTGCAGAGAGCAAAACTCCCCCAGTCGGCTCACGCCGACAGCCCCCTCACCGAGGGGGCTGAAAAAGAAGCCCGGGCTTTGTCCACAACCTAAAGGAACGCGGGAGCGTTCCTTTTTTGCGCTTATTTTGTATACTGATACGCCAGCCTGTCCGTGCCGTCCTCGGCGGTGATGTGCCCGCAGAAGACAAAGCCGTTTTTGGCGATGAGGTGCTGCATCACGCGGTTGTTTTCGTGCGTGTCAATGCGCAGATTGCCGATGCGGCCCTTGCAGTAGTCGATGGCTGCGCCGAAGACGCCGCGGACTTCGCCGCCGGAGGCGATGCGGTGGATTGTGCCGTAGGAGTCGTCGTTTTTCCACGCGCCGCCGCGGATGACGGCATAGGTCTTGTCCGCGCCGACGGCAAAGACGAAGACGCCCTGTACCGTTCCGGCCTCGTCCGTGACGACGTAGGAGATCCGGCTTGCAATATCGCCCTCGATCAGCTCGCGGGTCGGATAGACATTGCTCCACTGCGTGGGGTTGCCGGTCTCGCGCATGAACTGCTGTGCGCGGGCGTAGATCTCCATGATGCGGTCGAGATCGGATGTACTTGCGCTGCGGATGTGCATGTTATTCCTCCGTCCATTCATAGAGCTGCAAGAGGCGGTCTTCAATCACGGTCTTGCGGTCATCCAGCTCCGAAGCGCGGATATAGTCGCTTGCCGCGTCGCCGTAGAGCTCGTCGGTTACACGCGCAAGCTCGGCCTCCAGCTCCTCGATCTCGCGGCGGTACGCCGCCAGCTTGCGTTCCTCTTTGCGCTTTTCGGCAACATCGCGTTTCTGCTGCAAAAAGCTCTCCTTGCTGCCGGTATTCTCGGGTTTTTGCTCCGGCTCGGCGGCAAGCGCCGCTTCGGGAGAGAAGAGCAGCTCACGCTTGGCACGATAGGCGGCGTAAATGTCGGTGTCGTAGGCGGCAGGCGTGAAGACAAACGTCGAGCAGGGAAAATCGGCGGGCATGATCTCGATGATCTTGGTTGCCAGCTTTTCGATGAAGTAGCGGTCGTGCGAGACGCAGATCAGCGTACCGTCAAATTCACGCAGAGCGTCCTCCAGCACCTCACGGGATGCAATGTCGAGGTGGTTGGTCGGCTCGTCGAGGACAAGCAGGTTGACCTTGGAGAGAATCAGCTTTGCCATGGTCAGCCGCGCCCGCTCGCCGCCGCTCAGGTCGGCCACGCGCTTTTCGGTGTCCTCGTATTTGAACAGGAACAGCGCAAGCGTGCTGCGGATGTCGTATTCGGTCAGCGTCGGATAGGCGTTCCAGAGCTCGTCCAGTACGGTTGAATTTTCATCGAGGTTCTGGTTTTCCTGATCGTAGTAGCCCGCCTTGATGTTGTAGCCGAGCTCCACTGTGCCGCCCGTCGGCATAAGTTTGCCGACCAGCACCTTCATCAGCGTGGACTTGCCGCAGCCGTTCGGCCCGGCAAAGAAGACGCGCTCACCTTTCTTGATGAGGAAGGTCAGGTCACGGAACACAATCTTGTCGCCGAAGCGCATGGACAGATTGTTTGCGCGGACGACTTCGTTTGCGCTCGGGGGCGCACTTTGAAAGGACATGCGGATCGACTTCAGTTCGTCGGTCGGCTTTTCCACCTTGTCCATGTGTTTGAGATAGTTCTCCTTGGCGCGGATGGTGACAAAGTTGCGCTCCTGCCCCCAGCGGCGCTGCTGCTCCATCATCGCCTCCACGCGGGCGATCTCCTTCTGCTGCTGGTTGTACTTTTTCAGCTCCGCCTCGCGGTTTTCGGCGCGCTGCCGCTGCGCCTCGGTATAGTTGCCGTTATAGAGTTTGGCTGTGTGATGCTCGATGTGCAGCGTCTTGTTCGTCACGCGGTCGAGAAAGTAGCGGTCATGCGAGATGACCAGCACGGTGTTGCGGTAGGCGGCAAGGAAGCCTTCGAGCCAGACGATGGTCTCGGCATCGAGGTGGTTGGTCGGCTCGTCGAGCATCAGGATGTCCGGCTCGGACGCGAGCAGGCGCGCGAGCGCCAGCCGCGTGCGCTGTCCGCCGCTGAGCTTGGTGACCGGCAGCGCCATCATGCCCTCGTCAAAGCCCATTTTCGCGAGAATGCTCTTGCACTTGCCGCGGAAATACTGTCCGCCGCTCTGCGCAAAGCTGTGACTGAGATCGGCAAGCTCGGCGGTCATGGAAATGTAGAGCGCCGATGTCACATCGGTGCGCCTCGCAAGCGCGTCTTCAAGTTCCGCAAGCCGTTTTTCAGCGGCAAGCAGTGCGGGGAAGGCAAGGTACATATGCTCGAGAGCGCTCTCGCCGCCGACCTCGTCGGACATGTCCGCATTCTGCGCCAGAAGGCCGACAGTCTTGCCCTTGGAGACGTAGACCGCACCGCTGTCCGGTGTGTATTCGCCCGTGATGAGGCGGAACAGCGAGGTCTTGCCCGCGCCGTTGACACCGATGATGCCGAGGCGATCTCCCTCATTGATCGAAAAAGATATATTCTCGAGAACCGTTGTCGTGCCGAAGCGGAGCGACAGGTCGGTCGTGCTTAAAATAATCATTTTTTGAAGTCCCTGCTTTGAAAAAAGAATCAATACATATCATACCACATACTGCTGCGCCTGTCAAATACAGAAAAATTTGACGCTGATATTTTGCCTTTTCCATGACATACTATTCCTGACGGGAGGGAAGAAATATGAATCTGAACACGAGCCGAAAGAAGACGGCGACAATGGCAAGCGCGGCGCTCACGGGCATGATGGTCGGCGCGGCGGTCGGGATGGCGGCGAAAAGCATGATGAAGCCGAAGAAGCGCAAGCTGACAAGATCGGCGTCGAAGGCGTTCGATGCCGTCGGCGAGACGATGCAGAACATCTCGTCTTATCTGAAATAAAATAAAGGCGATGCCGCGGCATCGCCTTTATTTTTAACCAGTCGAAAAACGAGTTTTTCGACTGATGCAATGTCGATTGCTCGCGTCTCGCTCACTGCTCGCGACATTTACGGGATTTAATTCTGCCTTTCAGGTAATTTCTTCAAAATCCGCCGCGCCGTGCTTGCAGAGCGGGCAGATAAAGTCATCGGGCAGGGTATCGCCTTCGTAGATATAGCCGCAGACCTTGCAGACAAAGCCTTTTTTGCCCTCGGTTTCCGGCTTCGGCTTGACATGCTCCTGATAGTAGGTATAGGTCATGGACGGCGCGTCGGAGATCACGCGCGCCTCCGTCACGCTGCAAATGAAGAGCCCGTGCGTGCCGAGGTCAACATATTGCTCCACATGCAGAGACATGAATGCATTGATATAGCGGGGCAGGAAGACAAGGCCGTTGTCTGCGCGGAGCGGGGTGCAGTTTGCAAATTTGTCCACATTTCTGCCGCTGGAAAAGCCGAAGGTCTCAAACACCGAGAACGGCGCATCTTCGGTCAGGCAGTTGATGTTCATGATGCCGGTCTGTTTGATGACGTGGTGCGAGTAGTTTTCCTTGTTGATGGCAACGGCGATACGGTTCGGCGAATTGGTAACCTGCGTGACCGTGTTGACGATCAGGCCGTTGTCGCGCTTGCCGTCGTTCGAGGTGACGACATAGAGGCCGTAGCCGATCTTGAAGAGCGCGGACAGATCGTTCTTGTTTGCGGTCTCGCTGCTTTGCGCGATGTATTCGCGGCAGAGCTCACCCGCAAGCGCGTCGAGCTGTGCCGCAGAGGTTTCATTCAGCGCCGAGCGGATCGTGACCGTTGTCTCCGTGAAGGTGATATTCTTGCTCTTGGCAAACAGCTCACGCATAATCTTGGCGGCGAGCGGCGCCCAGGAACCGTTTTCGATCAGGCCGACCGTGCGTCCCTGAAAATTGCGCTCCGTCAGATGCGTGATAAAGGTGTGCATGAAGGGGAAGATTTCGGCATTGTAGGTCGTGGTCGCCAGCACGAGCTTGCTGTAGCGGAATGCGTCTGCCACGGCAGCCGCCATATCGCAGCGGGCAAGGTCGTAGACCCGGACAGCGGGGCAGCCGCTTGTGCGCAGCTTGTCCGACAGCAGCTCGACCGCCTTCTTCGTGTGCCCGTAGACCGAGGTGTAGGCGATGACCACGCCCTCGTCCTCGACCGTGTAGGAGGACCAGGTGTTGTACAGACCGAGATAATAACCGAGATTTTCGGCAAGCACGGGGCCGTGCAGCGGGCAGATGACGGCGAGGTCAAGCGCCGCCGCCTTTTTCAGCACGCTCTGCACCTGCGCGCCGTATTTGCCGACGATGCCGATATAATAGCGCCTTGCTTCGTCCGCCCAGGGCTCGTCCGCATCGAGCGCGCCGAACTTGCCAAAGCCGTCGGCGGAGAAGAGCACCTTGTCGGCGGTGTCATAGGTCATGATGACCTCGGGCCAGTGTACCATGGGTGCGGTGACAAAGGCGAGCGTGTGCTTGCCGAGCGGGAGCGTATCGCCCTCTCCGACCACAATGCGGCGGTCGGCATAGTCCGTGCCGAAGAATTGTGCCATCATGGCAAATGCCTTCGCCGAGGATACGATTACGGCGTCGGTATACAGCTTCATGAAGTTTGCGATGTTGGCGGAGTGGTCCGGCTCCATATGCTGTACGACGAGATAATCCGGCTTGCGGTCGCCGAGCAGATTTTGCAGGTTGTCCATCCATTCGTGCGTGAAGTGCGCGTCCACCGTGTCCATCACGGCAATCTTTTCATCAAGGATGACATAGGAGTTGTAGGACATACCGTGCGGCACGGTATACTGCCCTTCAAACAGGTCAACGGCGTGGTCGTTCACGCCGACATAGCGGATGGTGTCCGAAATATACATGGTGAAATCCCTCTTTTCGCATTTAAATTCTGTTATGTTTATTATACACGGTTTTTTCAAAAAATGCTGTTGTTTTTACAACGAAATCCGAAAAAGGTTAAAAAACGAAAGATAAAATATCTGTTGCAAAGCGGCGGAAACTTTGCTATAATATTATGATGAATTTATTTGTGCAAAGGATACCTATGAACGAGTATATACAGGCAGTCCGGCAGCGGAACGCGGGGCGCACGCGCCGCGCCGCGGTCGTGACCTTCGGCTGCCAGCAGAACGAGGCCGACTCGGAAAAGCTGCGCGGCATGGCGGCGGAAATGGGCTATACGGTCACCGACGATGTGAAAAGCGCCGATCTGATCGTGGTCAACACCTGCGCGATCCGCGAACACGCCGAGCAGAAGGCGCTCTCGACAATCGGGCAGTATAAGCATCTCAAAGCGAAAAACGGGGAACTCGTCATCGCGGTCTGCGGCTGCATGACGGCGCAGGCACACCGCGTGGAGGAGCTGAAAAACAGCTATCCTTATGTGGATTTCACATTTGAGCCGTCCGTGCTCGATCGCTTCCCCGAATACCTCTGTGAGGTGCTCGACCGGCACCGCCGCGGCTTCCACATCGGAGAGGCGGCGGGTGAGATCCGCGAGGGGGTACCGATTCTGCGCACGGGCAGCACAAAGGCGTGGGTCAGCATCATGTACGGCTGCAACAACTTCTGCTCCTACTGCATCGTGCCCTATGTGCGCGACAGAGAGCGCAGCCGCGATTTTCATTTTGTGCTTGAGGAAGTGCGCGATGTGGTGGCCGCAGGCGCGAAGGACGTGACCCTGCTCGGACAGAACGTCAACTCATTTGCGGGCGGGTGCAGCTTTGCGGAGCTGATCGAAAAGATTTCGGACATTGACGGCGATTTTCGCCTGCGTTTCATGACCAGTCATCCGAAGGACGTCTCGGACGAGCTGATCGCGGCCATGGCAAAGAGCCGCAACGCCGCGCACCATTTTCATCTGCCGCTCCAATCCGGCAGCGACGCGGTGCTGAAGGCGATGAACCGGCACTACGACCGCGCGCATTATCTGTCCATCGCGGAGAAGCTGCGTGCCGCCATGCCGGATATCGCGCTGACCACCGATATCATCGTCGGTTTTCCCGGCGAGACCGAGGAGGACTTTGAAGAGACGCTGGACATTCTGCGCCGCGTCCGCTTTGACATGATCTACTCGTTTATCTATTCGCCCCGCAGCGGCACACCGGCCGCGCGCATGGAAAATCAGATTCCGGACGATATTAAATCCGCACGGATGCAGCGTCTCCTTGCGGTGCAGGACGAGATCTCCTACGCGAAGAACTGCGACGCGGTGGGGAAGGTCCTGCGCGTGCTGGCGGACGGCGCGAGCAAGAACGATCCCGCCGTGTACGCCGGGCGCAGCGAGGCGGGCAAGCTCGTGCATTTCCGCACAGACACGGATGTGACCGGGCAGTTTGTCAATGTGCGCATCACCCGCGCAGAGCCGTTCTGCCTGCACGGTGAGATTGAAATACAAAAATAATTTAATAAAAGAGGTATAGAACAATGATGACAGAAGAAATCAGAAAAATGGCCGAGGCGCTCGGCAAGCTGCTGAAAGACAGCGACGAAGTCAAGGCGGCAAATGCGGCAAAGGCCGTTTACGATAACGATGAAGCCGTCCAGCAGGCGATCTTTGAATACAACACGCAGAACGCCGTGCTCGCCAAGGAATATCAGAAGGATGAGAAGGACGAAGTCTTCATGGAGACCGTCAAGAAGCGCATCGGCGAGCTCTACAACGAGATCGTGAACAATCCCGCCTACACGGCCTATGTACAGGCGGAGGAGCAGATCGGCAATCTGATGAAGGAAGTCAACGATGAGCTGAACTTTCAGATCACGGGCGAGCGCCCGCAGAGCGCCTGCACCGGCAACTGCGGCTCCTGCGGCGGCTGCCACTGAGATTTGACTTACATTGACTTTTCTGAGACGGCGAGGTGACTTTTGTGGGCTATACCCCGATGATGCAGCAATACTTTGAAGTGAAGGATCAATACAAGGATTTTATCCTCATGTACCGCCTCGGCGACTTCTATGAGATGTTCTTCGAGGATGCCTATACGGCCTCGCGCGAGCTGGAGCTGACGCTGACCGGCAGAGACTGCGGCATGGAGGAGCGCGCGCCGATGTGCGGCGTGCCGTTTCACAAGGCGGACATCTACATCGGCCGTCTCGTGGAAAAAGGGTACAAGGTCGCCGTCTGCGAGCAGATGGAAGACCCGGCGCTTGCCAAGGGGCTTGTCAAACGGGAGGTCATCAAGATCGTCACACCCGGTACGGTGACGGACACCGCATTGCTCTCGGACAAGCAGAACAACTTTCTCGCCGCGGTATATCTCGGCGCGGCTTCTGCCGCCGTCGGCTTTGCCGACATCACGACGGGGCGCATTTACGCCACGGATTGCGCGGGCGCGGAGCGCGACATCCGCCTGAAGAACCAACTGGCATCCTACGCGCCGCGCGAAATACTCATCAACGTTGCAAAGGGAAGCGCAAAGGCGCTCGATGCGTTCCTGTCAGAGCGCAGCGAGGCGCTTGTCGAGTACGACCAGGGCTTTCGCTTTGAAAATCCGGACGCGCCGAAGATCGTGCATGCGCAGTTTGCCGCATACGGCACGGAGCGGCTGAGCCGCGAGTGCATCTGCGCGGTCGGCGCGCTGCTCGACTATATCAAGGAGACGCAGAAGACCGACATTTCCTTTATCAAGGAGCTGGACGTTTACAGTGACGGCCAGTATCTCGAGTTTGACATGAACACGCACCGCAATCTGGAGATCACCGAGTCCATGCGGACAAAGGACAAAAAAGGCTCGCTCCTCTGGGTGATGGATCACACCAAGACGGCGATGGGCGCGCGTCTTCTGCGCACCTGGCTTCTGCATCCGCTCGTCAGCATTCCGGAGATCACGCGGCGGCAGGCGGCCGTCTGCGCGCTGTATGATGATCTCCCGGCGCGTGAAGAACTGGCCGCCACGCTCGGTGCCGTGCTTGACCTTGAGCGCCTGATGGCGCGCATTTCCTATGGCTCTGCCAACGCGCGCGACATGCTCGGCATCCTCGGCAGCATTTCCGTGCTGCCCGAGGTGAAAGACAAGATCGCCGCGCTGGATGCGGCGGAATTTCGCGAGATCGCCGCATCGCTCGACACGCTGGACGACATCCGGAAGCTGCTCGCCGAGTCGATCAACGACGAAGATACGCCGCTTACCATCCGCGAGGGCGGCATCATCAAGGACGGCTACAACGCGCAGATCGACGAGCTGCGCGCCATCAGGAAGAACGGCTCCGGCTATGTCAAGGAGATCGAGGCGCGCGAAAAAGAGAAGACAGGTATCAAGAATATGCGGGTCGGCTACAACCGTGTGTTCGGCTATTATCTCGAGGTTGCGAAGTCTCAGATCGACCTTGTGCCCGAGACCTACATACGCAAGCAGACGCTTGCCAACTGTGAGCGCTATATCACCGAAGAACTGAAGGAGCTGGAGGCAACCATTCTCGGCGCGACGGACAAACTGGCCGCGATGGAATACAGCATCTTTCAGCAGATCCGCGAATATCTCGCGCAGAATTCCGCGCGCATCCAGGAGAGCGCGGCATATCTTGCGCGCATCGACACCTATATCAGCCTTGCGGCGGTGGCGGTCAAGAACCGCTATGTTTGCCCGGATTTCTGCACCGACGGACGCATCGAGATCAAAAACGGCAGGCATCCCGTGGTCGAGAAGTTCATATCCGACTCCTACTTTGTGCCGAACGATACGACGCTGGACACGGATAAGAACCGCCTCCTGCTCATCACAGGCCCGAATATGGCGGGTAAATCCACCTATATGCGGCAGGTCGCGCTGATCTCGCTGATGGCGCAGGTCGGCTCGTTTGTCCCGGCCGACAGCGCGCTTCTTTCGGTGGTAGACCGCATTTTCACGCGCGTCGGCGCGTCGGACGACCTTGCGTCCGGGCAGTCCACCTTCATGCTGGAGATGAACGAGGTCGCCTATATTCTCAAAAATGCGACCAAGCAGAGCCTGATCGTCTACGACGAGATCGGGCGCGGCACAAGCACCTACGACGGCATGAGTATTGCCCGCGCTGTGGCGGAATACACGCTCGGTAAGAAAATCGGCGCCAAGACGCTGTTTGCCACGCACTATCATGAGCTGACCGTGCTGGAGGATGAGTTTGAGGGCGTGGTCAACTACAACATTGCCGCGAAAAAGCGCGGGGACGACATCACATTCCTGCGCAAGATCGTGCGCGGCGCGGCGGACGACAGCTACGGCATCGAGGTCGCCAAGCTCGCGGGTGTACCCGCCGAGGTGATAAAGCGCGCGAAGGAGATCCTGCACTCGATCGAGAGCGGCGATCTGAAGCTCGAACGTCCCGAAAAGAAGCCCGAAGAACCAGCATTCGACATGCTGTCGATGCTGACGTCGGACGAGGAGCATGAGGCGGCGGAAAAGCTGCGTGCCGCAGACATCAACACGCTTACGCCCATTGAGGCGATGAATCTGATTTACGAGCTGAAAAAGAAGCTGAACTGAAACTTTACGAAAGGAAGTGCGCCGTATGGGAAAAATCAATGTCCTGAGCTTTGAGGTGGCCAATCTCATTGCCGCGGGCGAGGTCGTGGACAGACCCGCCTCCGTCATCAAGGAGCTGATGGAAAATTCTATCGACGCAGGCGCAAAGAAAATCACCGTTGAGATCAAGAACGGCGGTGTCAGCTATATGCGCGTCTCGGACGACGGCTGCGGCATGGAGCCCGAGGATATGCCGTTGGCGCTCAAGCGCCACGCCACCAGCAAGATCGCCACGGCGGAGGACCTCGCCGCCATTTTCACGCTCGGCTTCCGCGGTGAGGCGCTCGCCGCGATCGCCTCGGTCTCCAAGGTGCGCATTCTGTCGAAGACCGCCGGTGCGGCAAACGGCGCGATGCTCTATGCCGACGGCGGCCGGATCGTTTCGGTCGGTGAGGCGGGCTGCCCGCTCGGCACGACGATCACGGTGGAGCAGCTCTTTGCCAACGTGCCTGCCCGCCGCAAGTTTCTGAAAAAGGACGCCACCGAGTCTGCGGCGGTCGCCGCCTCGGTGGAGAAGATCGCGCTCTCGCACCCCGGGATCGCCATCCGCCTGATCACGGACGGCAATATCAAGCTGGATACGGCGGGCGACGGCAAGCCGGAGAACGCGATCTATTCGGTGCTCGGACGCGATTTTGCCCGCCGGATGCTGCCGGTCAAATGCCGCAGTGAGGGCGTGGAGGTGCATGGCTTCATCGGCACGCCGGACAATGTCAAGCCGACGCGCAATTTCCAGAACTTTTTTATCAACAACCGATATGTCAAGAGCCGCACCGCCATGGCGGCCATCGAGCAGGCGTTTTCCTCCTACATCGCGCCCGAACGCTTCCCGACGTGTGTGCTGTTCATCGACGTGAATCCGGCGGCGGTGGATGTCAACGTCCATCCCGCAAAGCTGGAGGTCAAGTTCTCCAACGAGAAGATCATTTTTGATACGGTTTACTACGCCGTGCGCAGTGCGCTGGAGAAAAATACGGACAGACCCGATCTTGTTCTGCGCAGTGACCCGGTGCAGGAGACACATACCTCGACCGCCTTTGTGCCGGTCATGGATCGGTTCAGCTATCTTGCGTCCATGCCGGAGCAGGGGCGCATCGACCGCACGGGCGGCATATCCTTCGGCAATGGTGCAAGCCGTACCGCGCCGGAACGCACAGCCGCGCCGTTTGCGCCGCCGACTCGACCTATGCCAACCGCGGCCGACGCGCCGCGGTTTGCGCCGCAGGGCTTCGGCGCGGAAAGCGCAGTTCGCTCGACCTATGCGCCGGCTCGCCGCGAACCGATACCGACCGATGCGGACGCACCCGCCGTGCGGCAGACAGGTTCTGCCGCGCCCGCCCCGGAGACGCCCGTCTCCGAGAGCCCTGTGCCCGACATCGCGGCGGAAACGCTGCCGCTGCCCGAATACAAGATTGTCGGCATCGCGTTCAACACCTATATTTTCGTCGAGACCGAAAACAAACTGGTCGTCATCGACAAGCATGCCGCACATGAGCGCATCCTCTTTGAGGACATGCGCCTGAAACTGCGCGGCGCTGCTCCAACGCCGCAGATCCTGCTCGTGCCCATCGTGCTGGAGCTGCCGCAGAGCGATTTTACCGCGCTGTGCGACTACCGCGCCGAGTTCGGCGCGATCGGCTTTGCCTTTGAGACCGAGGATGCAGAGCATCGCGTCAAGCTCTTGCAGATCCCGTCCGCCCTGGACGCGGCGGCCGCCGCCGATCTTGTCAGCGTGACCGCAGACCTTTTGGCAAACGGTGCGGGGGACATCGAGATTGCCCGCCGCGACGCCTATGAGCGAGCGTTGTATCAGGCGTCCTGCAAGGCGGCGATGAAGGGCGGGCGCGCGGACAGCGAGAGCGATGTCCGCTTCGTCGTCGAAAAGGTGTTGACCACGCCGAGCCTCACGGTTTGCCCGCACGGCAGACCCGTGGTGACCAATCTGACAAAATACGCGCTGGACAAACAGTTCGGCAGAGTGTAAAGGAAATTCACATGTTTAAAATTCTGAAGACCGAAAACAAGGCCCGCCGCGGCGAGTTTGAGACCGTACACGGCACGATTCAGACCCCCGTGTTCATGAATGTCGGCACGAGCGCCGCCGTCAAAGGCGGCATTTCCACAATGGATCTGCGCGAGGTCGGCTGCCAGGTGGAGCTGTCCAACACCTATCATCTGCACATCCGTCCCGGTGATGACCTCATTTACCGTCTCGGCGGTCTGCACAAGTTCTTCAACTGGGACAGACCGATCCTCACCGACAGCGGCGGATTTCAGGTGTTCTCGCTGGCCAAGCTGCGCAAGATCACCGAGGAGGGGGTCAGCTTCTCGTCGCACATGGACGGCAAGCGCATTTTCATGGGTCCCGAGGAGAGCATGCAGATTCAGTCGCACCTCGCCTCCACCATCGCCATGGCGTTTGACGAGTGCGTGGAGAATCCCGCGCCCTATGACTATGTGAAGCATTCGAGCGAGCGCACCGTGCGCTGGCTCTACCGCTGTAAAGCAGAGATGGACCGCCTGTGCGCGCTGCCCGACACCATCAACAAAAAGCAGATGCTCTTCGGCATCAACCAGGGCGGCACCTATGAGGACCTGCGTATCGCCAACATGAAGGCGATCGCCGAGCTGGATCTCGACGGCTACGCCATCGGCGGTCTTGCCGTCGGCGAGGAGGCGGACGAGATGTACCGCATCATCGAGGCGGTGGAGCCGTATATGCCGTATGACAAGCCGCGCTATCTGATGGGCGTCGGCACGCCGCTCAACATTCTCGAAGCCGTGCATCGCGGCGTGGACTTCTTCGACTGCGTCATGCCCAGCCGCAACGCGCGCCACGGCAATCTCTTCACCTGGCACGGCAAAATGAACATCAACAACGAGAAGTACTACGACGATCCGCGCCCGATCGACGAAGGCTGCGGCTGCCCCGCCTGCCGCCACTACTCCCGCGCCTACATCCGCCACCTCTTCAAAGCGCGCGAGATGCTGGCGATGCGCCTCTGCGTGCTGCACAATCTCTATTTCTACAACGAGTTGATGCAGAAGATCCGCGATGCCCTGGATGCAGGCGCCTATGAGAGTTTCTATCAGAAGTACGCGCAGATTCTTGACAAGCGCTCGACCACCTGAAACAGCATATAAAAAACCGCACCCTTGGGGTGCGGTTTTTGTTTTGAAACCTGTTTTACTGTGAAATCTGCTTGAGCAGGGCAAGAACATCGGCAAGGCCGACGCTTCCGTCGCCATTCACATCGCCGTCGAGCGGTTTGCCGTCCAAGATGCTTTGCAGCAGCAGGAGCACGTCCGCAACCGAGAAATTTCCGTCACAGTTGAAATCGAATCTCACTCCTACTTGGTAGGTCTCTGTGGACCCGTCCGAGAACGTGAGCACAACATTGTACACGGCGGCTGCGGGGGCGATGATGAATGCGGTGCTCCCCTCGACGGCAACGGAATCATATACGACGCCGTCTACAGTTGCCGATACGAGCGTTTTGCCCTCGGGGATATGGATTGCCTTGTAGGTTCCCGCCATGCCCGACTTTGCCGCAATATAACTGTCCGTCATGCGGTAAATGTCCGAAACGGCAAGCGAGGTGTTGTTCGCCAAAGAGCAGTAGATGGAGTCCAGTACATCCGGCTCAAAGAGCAATGCTGTGATGTATGCGCATGCGCCGTCCACCGGGACAAGATATGCACCGTTTGCAAAGGTGACATCGGCGGCAGCATTCAGCGTTGCACCGTAGGTGTTGCCGCTGTAGGATTGCAGAGCAAGCGTCGTGCCGTCATCGAGTTTTTTATAGCGGATGTCATGGCGGTCGAGAAGGGACAGCACGGCATCAACGCCTTCGGCATCGGCAGGGAACACATAGGCAGTCGGCAGTTTCCGATACCGCACGGCGGTGTCAAAGTCATATAAGTAGGTCGGATTATCTTTGACGCGCACGGTTGCATCTGCGCCGACCAGCGGATTGTTCCATTCATAAAGGTAGCGTTTTTCGGCTCTGGATGCCGTCGTCGAGAGGATGACTGCCTTTTTGTCGTCGTAAACCTGTGCGCCGCATGTGACCTCCCCGCGCGCCGCCTCCACCTTTCGCGCCATCTCACCGTCCATTTCAAGCACGATGCCGACCAGCGCCCGAATGCCGCAGAGCTGTGCATAGGTGCGGCGGGCAATATGACTTTCGCCGCCGGTTATGCCGTGCACTTCGAGAATATATGCATAGGAACCGCACATGCCGAAGAAATGGGTGTTCCAGACCGGGCTGACATCTGTTTGATAATAATATGTACGAAGCCCTTTTGCTTCCATATCCGAAAGTGCCTGCATGGCAAGCCTCTCCGCATCAATGGTTGCGGCAGAGCGATCGCCGTGAATGACAGAGAGAGGATTGCCGTATCCGTTCAGGTTGCACTGCGCCATAATACCGGCGTCATATACATCGGTCAACAGCTCGCTCTCCGACCAAACCGGATTGGCGGGCGCCTCGTGGCAATCGAGCGTAAAAGTGGGCATAAACAGATTGTATGCATGAACAATACCGGAGATTTCGGCGCTTGACAATACCATAAAGTCACGGTTCAGATTATCTATGGGCTTGGGGTTCGGGGTTTCACGGATAAAATCTTTAGCGCCGTCCGGGTTCATGCGGGGAAGTACGAGGATTGCACCGATGTTTGTGCCATCGAGCAGGGTCTTGCCATAATCACCGCATAGCTCGGAGATGAACGCAAGCGTTCCCTCTGTGCCCGTCGACTCATTGCCGTGCGTGCCGCCGTTGATCATCAGAATGTCGCGGCCCTTCCTCTTGCCGACGATGGCTGCGGCTTCTGTCAGCGTTGCACCCTCCGGGATTTCATCCATGGTAAAGAGCACAAGCGGGACATCGTATCCGTAAGACGAGGTGGCGACACTGTAGACATGCATGTATGCGCAGTTTGCCGCTTTGTCGCTTAAGAATTTCGCGATTTCTTCGTTGGTTGTATAATAAACGGAGGATGTGCCGTACCGCTTGTTGAAATAAGGCGTATCCGGCTGGGAATAGCCCACAAGGTCGGTTTCCTTGAAGTATTTCTCCACGATTTCGCTTGTGTTGAAGGAGCCGGTCTTGTAGTCAAATCCGTCTGCATTCAGCTTGTCAAATTCGAGATTCAGCGTGTAAACAGCGCTTCTGCCGTCCAGATAGAGCGCTCTGCGCTTGAAATTTCCGCCGTTTGTGTCCGAAACGACAGTTGCGGTATAGAGCCCCGGCGTCAGCGTATAGGTTGCCGAGGTATCGGTTGTGGCATTTGCAGTTATCCAACTGCCGGTTATGGCGTAGCCCGGGCGCAGACGAACCGAAAAGCCTGCCTTGTGCCTCACGGTCACTGCGGTGGTCCGGCAAGCGCCGGTAAAGTCTATAGAGTAGGTGTTTCCGTCTCTGATAAGCGCTTCGTTTTCTTGCGGCGAATAATGCAGCTGTGCGGAAGCATCCATGTTCGCCGCACTGATGTACGCAACAGGCAGCGGCTTTCCGTTGATCGAAACCTCCGCTGCACCGGAAACCGTACCGACGGTAAGTTTGGAACGGGGAGCAAGCACAAGCTTGCCGCCGCCCGTCAGCCTGCGGATATCGGAGGAGACCCCGATGCTGACCGTACCGCCTGCCGACAGGTCAATATCCGCTTCGTCCGCCTTGATTTTTCCGAAAACCGTGCCGTTTGTCGCGATGATCTTCGAGGCGCCTTTTACAGTCGATATACCCTCAAATTCATCGCCGAAGATGTCGCCGTAAACACTGCCGCCATTTAACCGAATCGTGGAGGTGCCTTTGACGATGCTGCCTTTGGCGCCGCCGCCGAACACATTCTTCGTGCCCGCGACGGAGGAACCAGAGCTGCAGATATTGACCTTGTAATAGCACAGCTTCCCGCCGTTTATCTCAACGCAGGTGTTGCCTGTCACCGTGCCTGCATAGCTGCCGCCGAAAATGCTGCCGTTGAAGTCACCGCCGTTTACGACAACCTTGACATTGCCGTCAACGCCGTTTTCGTAGCCGCCCGCATAGAGGGAATAAAACGAGTAGGCATTGTCCTCGATCGTAATCTCGACATTGCCTTTTGTAAAGGCGTTTTTGTTGCGGGAGGCACCTATCGTATTATGATTGATACCGCAGGAGCCGCCGAGCGTCATATAGATGTTGCCGGTGAATGTACAATCCTTTTCACCGTTGATGCCGAGCGTGCCGCCGATAATGCCCTGTGTATTGGAAGTATAGAGCATGGACGCAGACCCGGCGAAGGTCAGATGCGCGTCCCCGTTAAAGTCGCCTGTGAAGTTTCCGCCGACGACCGCGTTTTCATAGGAACCGCCGAGGACGGTCACATAACTGTTGCCCTTGAAAGTTCCGTACTGGTTTCCGCCGAATACATTCCGGAAGAAACCGCTTTTAATCGTGATGTTGGATTCACCGACAAAATCGGTGTTATAATTGCCGCCGATCACGGAGAGGTACTGCTTGCCCGTATAATTGAGGCAAACAACGCCGGTGTCAATTGTCAGCGGCTTGCCGCCTGCAATGATAAAGAGATTGCCGCCGGTGTAGAGCGTTCTTTCCAGAACGATGTCCTTGAATACCGTTTCTGCGCCGAGCGTCAGGCTTGCCTTGAATTGCAGCGCTGCGACATCGGTATAGTCTTCGTTTTCGTACTTGCTCGTAATACACAGCTTGCCTGTAGCCGGCAAAACCGTATTTTGCGCAATGACCGTGTTGCCTGCTATAATGATTGTGCCGCCGCCGGGCATTTCGGCGACCGCTGCCGAAAGGGAAGTGTATGCCCCGTCTGTTTGTCCGGTGCCGTCCACATAGACGGTGCGCGGCTCTGCCGACACGATTTTTCTCTGCATATATGTGTTTTCCTCAAGTATTCCTTCGTATCCGTCATCGACCAAAAGCGTCGGTGCTTCTTTGTAAGCTTTTGCTGTTACGGTCTTGTTTCCTCTGAGATCGACCACAAGCGTGGCGGTACCGTTTAAGGTTCCCAGATAGTTCTTTGCCGAGACCGCCCCGTTTGAAACGAGATTGCTGAGTTCTACAACGGCATTACCGTTTAAAGTGCCGTCAAAACTGCCGCCGTAAATGCAGCGCCAGGTTCCCGATTTTATGATCAGGTGCGCATTGTAGTTGACGGTTCCGCCGGCCGCGCCGCCGAACAGAGCGGGGAGCATCGCACCGGCGGCCGCCGTAACGCGCACGTTTTCGCCGATGGTCAGCGTATTACCGCAGCACAGGATGTTTCCGCTGACCGTTGCCGTAGAAAGCAAGTGAACATTGTCGATTTCGAGCGGGCTGCTCAGAAAGAGCGAGCGCGCAAAAGTGAGCGTCACATCGCCTTTGCCGACGATTGTGACTTTGCCGCCGACTTTCGGCAGCGTTACGCCCGCCTTTGCCGAACCGATTACAGTATCGCCCGTAACCATCACGGTCCCGCCGCTCGGAAGCGCGCTTACCGCGGCGGAAATCGAGGTATATGCGCCGGGTGTTGCGCCGGTGCCGTCCAGGTATACGGTATCTGCAGCGCAAACGCAGGTTATAAGCGCCATGGACATCAGTACCGCAATGAAGAATCTTCGCATGATCGCTCCCTCCTTTTTTAAAATTGTATCATGGGCGACGGGAAGCGACAAGTTGAAAAAAGCGCGTGCAAAAAAGCAGAGTTTTTCAAGCCTTGTAAAAAAAGCTCGAATTGCTTAAAAAGCGTCCGAAAGAATTGTAATATATTTTTGCATGTGCTAAAATGGTAAAAAGGAGTGAGCGTATGCCGATTTTTATTGACCGCCGTATGGATCAATCCCCGACATGCTGGAATCGTGCAAAACTGACCGGACTGGTTGAGGAAGCGGCGAAAAGACGCATCAAATGCTATTTTGTAGGCTCGCGCGACGATGTGCTGACCTATGCGGACGAGCTGCGGCGCGAGCCTTCCTCCCTGGTTCTGTTTTTTGATTCAAACGAGGATCCGTCAAGTCTGCTCAGTGAATATGACGGACTCCCTCTTTCGCCGATCGTGTTTGCACATCATATCCACAATATGTTAGAGGACGAGTTTTCCTATGTCATGAGCGACCTTGCGGGTGCCATGCGCGAGGCGGTCGGGCTGCTGAAAGCGCGCGGCTGCCGTCACCTTGCGCTTTTCGCAGTCGATTTCAAAAGGAATCACGACATTTGCCGTGTCGAATCCTTCAAGCGGATCTACGGCACGGAGGAGCCTTTGGTTTTCGATCTCGGAAACGGACTTGTTGACTGCATATCCGAGCTGATCTCGTGCCGCGACAGGATTGACGGTCTCATCTGCATCAATGATTTTTGCGCCTTGCCGCTGATGCGGGTGCTCGACAGACTGGATCCGGATTGGAATGCAAAGATGCTGATGCTCGGCTTTTCGGACACGACGCTCGCCGCGCTTCACAAGCCCGCATTGACTTCCGTTTCGCTGAATTATGAAGACGGCGGGCGCGCGGTTGTTCGCCTCCATCGGATGCTGGCAAAACATGAGGATATGGCACATCTGCATTTCATTATGAAGAGCAGTCTGCTGCTGCGCGATACCACCGAAGCCGCTCTGCCGCCCGGTATGCGCTTTTCGGAAATGACGCCCGTATCCGATGCTGAAATTTTCCGATTGATCTGCACCCGCAAGCACTTCATGACGCTCGAAAACCTGCTGAATTATGCAGACACGGTGACCTTGCGGCTGATGCTTGGGCTGATGGACGGAAAAACGGCGGATTCTATCTCAAAAGCGCTTTTCATCTCCAAAGACGGTCTCCTTTACCACTTGCGCAAGCTGAAAAGTGCTTTCGGAATGGAAAACGCCAAGGAGATTGCCGCCTTTCTGTGTACCTGGATCAATCGCGATGCGTTGGAATCCTACATTCATCAATTGGACACGCTTTGAAAGCAGAAAACGGCGGCAGATGCAGTTGCATCTGCCGCCGTTTCGGCTTGAATCTTCAATTTGAGACATCGTCTTTTGCAAGCGGTTCTTCGGACGGCGCCTCCGGCTTGTCGGCATAGGGGTCGATCATGATTTCTTTGATCTTGAAGTATGCCGCATAGGTGGACATGAACGCGCCGTTCGAGAGCGTCAGCACCAGCGGCAGCACAATGCCGAGCGGCTGGATGTAGACGAAGACCATGTAGTTGAGCAGCACTAAGACGAGGATACCGAGCGTCGCCATGAAGTTGCGCTTGAAGCCGATGATTGAGAAGATCAGCGAGTTTTTGAGGATTTTCGGGATCGAGAGGTCAAAGGTGACAAGCAGAAGGTACATATAAAAGCGCATGTAGAACCACAAAATCAGCATGGCGAGCGAGAGGTAGAACATGATGCCGCCCGCAAAGCCGCCGTTCAGCCCGCCGTAATAATAGCGCAGGTTGAAGACCATGAGAAACGAGACGACAAGGTCGAGAATGCCGAGCAGGATGCCCTGCTTCAGGTTGCGTTTCACCGCATACCAGAAGTCCGACCACATGAAGACGGCGTCGCCGCGCGCCAGGTTGCGCAGAATGTAGGTCGTGCCGACATTGGTCAGTCCGAATGTAAAGAGTGTGAGGAGCGACAGCCCGAACAGGATGAACGAGCCGGTCGAGAACGCGGTCAGCGGCGATTGCAGCCCGAAGATCGTTTTCAGCGCGGCGCTCACCGGCGAGGGATCAAACTTTTCCATCGCGGAGACGATCGGATAAAGCACCGACGCGGGCGCGGTGCTGCGGATCGCGCCGTAGCCCGCAAGCGCAAGCCCCGCAAAAAAGATCGGGAAATTGCAGAGCACCATAAAGATGTTGACGCTGAGCAGACGGCTGAACTTGTTTTTGTACTGCTTGAAAAAGCCGGACAGATTCGGCTTGACGTCTTCGGCCTCGGCTTTGGAAACGCCTTTTCCGTCCTTCGTGAAATCGAACAGTTTGAACTTCTTTTGGCTCATTGACTTCCTCCGTGCGCTACAGCGCACATCTCAATATGGTTAACAGCAGGATCGCCCCGAAGACGATCGTGAATCGTAAAAGCTGGGCATACAGTGCGCCGGAGCGCAGAATCAGGCGCGGCCTGCCGCAGAGCGCCTTGAATTCGTCCGAGAACATGGTCGTGCGGACCGACAGGTGGATCATCATCGCGGCCGTAAGCGCCCCGAGCAGCGAGAACAGCATGAGCGAGGCGATCGGGCGGGGCAGCGCGAGAGCGTCCCGGCGGACAAGCGACACAAGATAGCTGATGGCGAAGCCGAACGACAGCCCGCGGAAAATCAGGATCCCGGCGACGGCGAAAGATACAAACACCGTGAACCCGGCCATGAAGATCAGGCCGAGCCGCGTGAGGTCCTGCGCGGCAAACGACAAAAGCCGCTTCGCAAGGTCGAAGGCGTCGGACGTCCCCGCGAGGCTTGCGGAAAAGAAGCCTGCGATGCGGCGGTCAAACTGCACATTTTCGGCGCTGCCGGTCAGGTGAAAGAGCAGGCAGCCGACGGCGAAAGCCGCCGTATAGCACAGGGTGTAGATCAGGATGTATTTCGCATACACGCCGCGCGGCGTGATCAGTCTGACGCGCTTCTTTCTCGGTATGCGAAAGGTGTCGGTTGGCTTTGTCATGGCGCTCTCCTGCAAGTTTACTTCGGTAGAGCGTATGACGGCGCGGGCGCGAATATGTCAGCCCTGCGCCAGCTCGTCCGCGCGGCGGGTGCAGGCATCCATCGCGTCGGAGACGGTTTTTTCAAAGTTTGCGGCATAGAAGACCTCGAGCGCCTTCTCGGTCGTCCCCTTCGGCGAGGTGACCATGCGGATCAGCTCGTCGAGGCTCTTGTCGCTGCGCAGCGCCAGCTCGGCGCTGCCGATGACCATGCTGCAGACGGCATCGCGCAGATTGTCGCACCGGATACCCTCGGCGGCGGCGCCGTCGCAGATGGCTTTAATCATTAAGAAGATGTAGGCGGGAGAGGATGACGTTGCCGCGATGATCTTGTTCATATCCGCCTCGTCGAGGCGCAGCGTCGCGCCGCGCGCGGCGAAGATGCGCTCCACCAGGTCAAACTGCACGTCGCTCACGTTTTTGTTGCGGCAGAGCGCGGTCACCCCCTTGCCGATGAGCAGCGGCGTGTTCGGCATCGTGCGGACGACGGCGGTATTTGCGCCGAGGTACTTTTCGACAAATGCCGTCGAAATTCCGGCGGCGATCGAGATAAAGATCTTGCCGTGCGTATCGGTGCGGCCGAGTTCTTCCAGCACCTCCGCATAGTTCTGCGGCTTGACCGCGAGGACGACGATGTCGGCGCCGCGCACGGCTTCGCCCGCGTTCGGTGCGCGGACAAATCCTGCGCCGTAGCGGTCGTACTGCGCGGGGTTTTTATCGAAGAGCGTGATCTGCGCTTCGGAAACGGCGTCTTCCGACGACTTGTCGGTCAGGCCGCCGATGATCGCGGAGGCCATATTGCCGACGCCGATAAATGCAAAATTCTTTTCCATGGTATGTCATCTCCGTTTGGATTACTTCTTAACATTATAGCATCATTTTCTGCGTGTTGCAATTTATTTTTATTTTTTCTTGTATTCCGGACCGACTTATGGTATACTGATGTGACCAAAATAACGGAGACCGTTTTATGAAACGTGAATATATACATGAGGTGTTTGCAAAAACGCCGACTTTCCATACAGAGCGTCTGATCCTGCGCCCGATGCGGATGTTTGACGCATTTGACATGTACGAATACGCGAGACTCCCCGAGACGACCGAGTATCTTCTGTGGAGTCCGCACCCGGATATTGAGTTTACGAAGAATTATCTCGCCTTTGTCATCGGCAAGTACAAGGCGGGGGAGTGCTACGACTGGGCGATCGTTTTGGCCGGCGACGAGGAAAAGATGATCGGTACATGCGGCTTTGCTCGGATTGACTTTTCCAACAACGTCGGCGAGGTCGGCTATGTCGTCAATCCCGAGTTTCAGAATCGCGGCTACGCGACCGAGGCCGTGCGGGAAGTGATGCGCTTCGGCTTTGAGACGATGGAGCTGCATCGTATCGAGGGGCGCTTTATCATCGGCAATGACAGAAGCCTTGCCGTGATGAAAAACTGCGGGATGCAGTACGAGGGCACGGCACGCGGCGGGATGCTCATCAAGGGGATGTACCGCGACATCGGTACGGCGGCGATCCTGCGCGACGAGTTCGAGCAGCTGACAAAAAACTGAACTGAAAAAGATCGGGAGGCGGATCCCGGTCTTTTTGCATATAATCCGTGCAAAAACGAATATACTTGTACCATAGAAAAAACGCCGCTGTGCGGCGGAATGGAGAATGCTATGGTCAGAAAAGAAATTGCCGTTTTGCTTCTGCTTTGCTTTGCGGTGATGCTCGCCGCGCCGTGCGGCGCGGCGGAGTTTACCGCGCCGCTCGAATGCCGCAGCGCCGTACTGATGGAGGCTTCCACCGGGCGTGTGCTGTACGAAAAAAACGCGGATGAAGCGCTTCCGCCCGCTTCGGTCACGAAGATCATGACGCTGCTGCTTGTCATGGAGGCGATCGACGCGGGGAAGATCGGGCTCGACGATATGGTTCCGGTCAGCGAACACGCGGCCTCCATGGGCGGCTCGCAGGTGTATCTCAAGGTCGGCGAGGAGATGTCCGTTGAGGAGATGATCAAGTGCGTGGTCATCGCCTCGGCCAACGACTGCGCCGCTGCGCTGGCCGAGTTTGTCGCTGGCAGCGAGGATGCGTTCGTCGCACAGATGAATGCCCGTGCCGAGGCACTCGGCATGGAAAACACGCATTTTGAGAATACAAACGGACTGGACGACACCGTCCGAAACCACGTCATCAGCGCGCGGGACATCGCCGTCATGTCGCGGGAGCTGATCCGGCACGAGCTGATTCTCAAATACAGCTCGATCTGGATGGACACCATACGGAACGGCGCGTTCGGCCTGACCAACACAAACCGTCTCGTGCGCTTCTATTCCGGTGCAAACGGGCTGAAGACCGGCTCGACCGCCAAGGCAAAATTCTGCATCAGCGCCACGGCCAAGCGGGACGGTATGCAGCTGATTGCCGTCATCATGGCGGCACCGACCCGCGATGTCCGCAACAATGAGGCAAAACAGCTGCTGGACTTCGGCTTTGCCAACTACGGCGTTTATACCGACGATGGCGGCTCACCCGCGCCGATCCGCGCAACGGGCGGCGTTTCGGACCTCTGTGCGCTCCGCTGCGACGGCATTTCGGCCGTGCTGGAGAAAGAGAAGATCGCGAAGATCACAAAGCGCCTTGACCTGCCCGAATTTGTCCGCTGCCCCGTGCGTGCGGGCGACGTGCTCGGCCGCATGATCTACGAATGCGACGGTGAGGTCGTCGGCGCGGCGGATGTCCGCGCCGAAAACGACATCGACGAAATCGGTTTTTGGGGGCTTTTTTCGCGGATTCTCGGCGGTTTTTGCCTCAAGGGTTAAACGCGTGTAAAAAAGTAAATCAAATTTACTGTTGAAATCTTTTGCGAAATGGTGTATGATAGGCACGGATTTCAAATGAAATGAAAATGAGGGATCATTATGAGCATCAAACTGAATGACAAATTCATCAAAAATTTCATCAAGGAAGAGGACTATAAGGCGATCGGCGCCGAAGTTTCCGCGGCATACCGCATGGTTGCCGAAAGAAGCGGCGCAGGCAGCGACTTCCTCGGCTGGGTCGATCTCCCGGTCAACTATGATAAGGATGAGTTCGACCGCATCAAGGCGGCGGCGGAGCGCATCAAAAAATCCTGCGATGTGTTCATCGCGATCGGCATCGGCGGCTCCTATCTCGGCGCGCGCGCCGCGATCGAGTTCGTCAAGTCTCCGCTGTACAACAATCTGAAGAAGGATACGCCGGACATCTATTTTGCCGGCAACAGCATCAGCTCCACCGCGCTGTCCGAGCTGCTTGCCATCTGCGAGGGCAAGGACATCTGCATCAACGTTATTTCCAAGTCGGGCACGACCACCGAGCCTGCGGTCACGTTCCGCGTCTTCCGCGAGCTGCTGGAGAAGAAGTACGGCGCCGAGGGCGCGCGCGAGCGCATTTTTGCCACCACCGACCGCGCGAAGGGCACGCTGAAGGCGTTTTCCGACAAGATGGGCTATGAGACCTTCGTCGTTCCGGACGATGTCGGCGGCAGATATTCGGTTCTCACCGCCGTCGGCCTCCTGCCGATCGCGGTTGCGGGCATCGACATCGACGCGATGATGCGCGGTGCGGCGGATGCACGCACGCTTTACACGGGTCAGCCTTTCGCCGAGAACGATTGCTTCCGCTATGCGGCGCTGCGCAATCTCATGTATCGCGCAGGGAAGAAGGTCGAGATCCTTGTCGGCTACGAGCCGTTCCAGCAGATGCTGAACGAGTGGTGGAAGCAGCTGTACGGCGAGAGTGAGGGTAAGGACAACAAGGGGATTTTCCCGGCGTCCGTCATCTTCTCCACCGACCTGCATTCGCTCGGCCAGTATATCCAGGAGGGCGAGCGTATACTGTTTGAGACCGTGCTTGACTTTAAGAACACCGGCTGTGAGCTGGAGATTCCGTATGACGAAGCCAATGTGGACGGACTCAACTTCCTGGCGGGCAAGAAATTGAACTATGTCAACAGCACTGCCATGCTCGGTACGCTGTTTGCACACAACGACGGCGGCGTCCCGAACATCGTGCTGGAGGTCAGCGACCGCACGGCATATTCGTTCGGCTATCTGGTCTACTTCTTTGAGCTGGCCTGCGCGGTCTCGGGCTATACCCTCGGCGTAAATCCGTTCAACCAGCCCGGCGTTGAGGCGTACAAGAAGAACATGTTTGCGCTGCTCGGCAAGGCGGGCTATGAGACGGAAAAGGAAGCGCTCGAGGCGCGCATGCAGTAATCACGGCGCCTTCAAGCCGAATTCACAAAAAATTGCGTTTTTACCCCTTGCATTTATGTGCTTTTTGGTGTATATTATAGTTACAGAGGGGAATCCTCTGCAGCCATAATATATTGGAGGATACGACTATGTTGAAACTGATTCTCGGCCTCAAGGGCTCCGGCAAGACCAAGGCACTGATTGAAATGGTAAATGACGCATCCCACGCATCCCATGGCAGCGTTGTTTGTATAGAAAAAGGACAGAAGCTGATTTATGACGTTAAGTACAAGGCGCGTCTCATTGAGGCGGACGCCTATGAGATTGACGACGCGCATGCACTGTTCGGTTTCATCGCCGGTATCGCGGCAAGCGACCATGACCTTTCGGACTTGTTTGTAGACTCTGCGCTCAAGATCTGCGGCAATGATGTTGCAGCATTTACTGAGTTTGCGGAGGCGGTAAACGCGCTGGCAACGAAGATCGGCTTCAACTGCGTGATGACATCCTCCATCGCACTTGAAGATGTTCCCGAATCGCTGAATCAGTATCTTTAATTCCGGTTTGAAAAACGGCAGTGAGATTTCACTGCCGTTTTTTCACGTCTGCCGCCGTCCTGCATAAGATGGTATCGAAGGCGAAAGCCCATCTTTCAAGGAGGAACGATTTATGGCTGAAAACAGATGCTCCTGTTCGGGCGGCACTTTTCCGAACCTGTCGGTCGGCAAGGAATCCGTTTGCATCGATACTTACAGAGTCCTCGACTCTTGTCGCGATAAAGACTGCTTTGAGAATACGCGGGTTTATCTGACCGAGTACGGCCAGGAGATCATCGATCATACCACCAATGTGCGGACCAAGAGCGCGCACATTCTCCGGACCTGCATCAATGTCGAGCCCGTGCAGTTCAACCGCGGCTTCTACCAGGTGTCGATCCGCTTCTATGTCAAGCTTTGCTGCGAGGGCTGCGTCAATCTCGGCCGCGCACAGGAATTCGACGGCGTCGCCGTTGTGGAGAAAAAGGTCATTCTGTACGGCAGCGAAGGCTGCGTCAACATTTACAGAAGCAGTGTGGGCGACGAGTTCTGCCCCTGCGCCGACAATCTCTCGGCAAGCTATTCGACCAACATGCCGGTCGCGACCGTTGAGGTTGCGGCGCCTGTCATTCTCGGCACACGCGTGGCGGCGCCGTCCTGCTGCAGCTTCACACCCTGCTGCGTCTGCTCCTGCGACAGCATTCCCGAAAACGTCTGCGGCTGCATGAGCGGCGCGCTGACGCCGGGCGGCGAGAACAATCTCTATGTTTCGCTCGGCTTCTTCTCGATCGTCCGGATCGAGCGCCCTGCCCAGTATCTCGTCAACGTGGCCGAATACTGCATTCCCGACAAGGAGTGCGTGCAGAATGAGGATGACGACCCGTGCAGCCTCTTCCGCGGTATGGCATTCCCGGTAAATGAATTCTATCCGCCCTCGCTGGCCGGTACCGACGGCGGCTGCGGCTGCGGCAAACGCAAAAACGGCTGACAACAAAAAAGCGGCGCGAGCCGCTTTTTTGTTGTCTATTCAGCTTTCCGCCCACGCATTCAGCCGGAGCAGGCCGTCCTTGCTGCCCGAGAGAAACAGGATGTCGCCCTCGCGGAAGACGTATTCCGGCTTGATGACCTCAACCAGCTTGCCGCCGTTTTCGATGGCAATGATATTGAGGTCAAAGCGGGAACGGAAATTGACTTCCAGCACCGTTTTGCCGACCGCCTGCGCGGGGATCTGCATCTTCATGACGTTGATTCTTTCGCTCAGCTGCACGATGTCCAGCATCCGCGCGGTCTCCAGACGGCTGGCAAGGCGGATTGCCATATCGCGCTCCGGGTAGACCACTTCCGCCCCCAGCTTTTCGAGGATCACGCCGTGCTCGGCGCTGGTGGCGCGCGCGATCACCTTCGGAATGCCCATGGACACAAGATTCAGCGTAGTGAGAATGGAGATGTCCATCTGCTCGCCGATGCAGACGACAGCCACATCGCAGTTCTGAATCCCGGTGTCGGACAGCGTTTTTTTCTCCAAATTGCTGACAATGAACGCATTTTCCGTATAAGCGCGCATCTCGCGGATTTTTTCTTCGTCGCGATCCAGCACAATGAGGTCATACCCTGCATCCGCAAGATCGAGAGCAAGTGCATAGCCGAAGCGGCCTAGGCCGATGATGCCGTAGACGAAGTTTTTCTGCTTGTTTTTCTTAGCCATGATGTTCTCCTTGATTTCTTAACCGATTGCCAGATCCCCCTCGGGGAAGCGGACGCGCTCGCCGTGCGAGAAATACCACAGCGTTGCCACCGTGAGCGGGCCGAGACGCCCGATATACATGAGCAGAACGGACAGCAGCTTGGCGGGCAGGCCGAGCGACGGCGTGATGCCCGTGGACAGGCCGACCGTGCCGAAGGCGCTGATGACCTCGAAAAGCGCGTCCGCCAGCGGAACGGCAGGTTCAAACAGCATAAAGAGCAGCGTGCCGTTGCCGACGACCAAGAGGCCGATCAGCGTGATGACAGCCGCCTTACGGAACGCATCCTTCGGCAGGGAATAACGGAACGCCTTTTCGGACCGATTGGTCGCCGCCGAGCGGATGCCGACAAGTAACGTGAAGAAGGTGGTCGTCTTAATGCCGCCGCCGGTGGAGCCGGGAGACGCGCCGATGAACATCAGCGCCATCATCACAAGCAGACCGGCCTGTGTGAAGCTGCCGAGCGGAACGGTTGAAAAACCGGCTGTGCGCGCCGACACACTGTGGAACAGCGCGGCAAGAGGCGAAAACTTTTCCGTGAGCCACAGAAGCAGCGCGCCGCCGATTGTCAGCACGGCACTCGTGCTCAGCACGATCTTCGCGTGCATGGAATACTTCTTCCACGAAAGTTTTTTCGTCCGCATCTCGCGGATGACCAGAAAACCGATGCCTCCGAAGAAAATCAGCGCGCAGGTGACGAGATTCAGCAGAACGTCATCGCGAAACGGCGCAAGATTCCGCCCGCCGCCGAGGATATCAAAGCCGGAGTTGTTGAATGCGGCGATTGCATGGAACACGCTGATCCCGACGGCTTTGCCGACGGGATAGCGCTGCACGAAAACGGGAAAGCTCAGCGCCGCACCGCACAGCTCAATGACCAGCGTTGTCTTGAACAGCGCCGTCAGAAACTGCACCACGCCGCGTCCGGCGTCCAGGTTGCCCGCCTCGCGAACGATGTTCATGCTTTTGAGATCAATGCGGCGGCGTGCGGCAAGCATGATGCCCGCACCGATCGCGCCGACGCCGAGACCGCCGATTTGGATCAGCGCGGCGATGATCGTCTGGCCAAGCGCCGTGAAGGTGTCGCCCGGGTCTACGGTGAGCAGCCCCGTGACGCAGACCGCGCTCGCCGAAGTATAGAGCGAATCCGCATAGGAAAGCGAAATTCCGGGCTTAATGCAGGCCGGCAGCATCAGAAGAGCGGAGCCTGTCAGAATGGTTGCGGCGAAGCCGAGCGCGATGATCCGCGCCGGGGACAGCCGCCGGAAAACAGAATGCATATTAACCTCTCTCTCCGTCAAGGCGATAGCCTACGCCGAGTTCATTGACAATATAATGCGCCTCACCCGGTTTTTCGCAGAGCTTTCGGCGGATGTTGGCCATATTGACCTGCAATTTTTTAACGGCGCCGTCATCCGGCTGTCCCCAGATGGCCTTGATGATGGCGGCATAGGTCATCACCTTGCCGCTGTGCTCGGACAGAAGGGCGAGAATGTTGTATTCGGTCTGCGTCAGCTTGACCTCGGCGCCGGCCAGCATCACGCGCCGCGCGTCGTAGTCGATCACAAGCTCACGCGCCGTAAAGCGGCCGCCGGGCAGCATGGCCGCCGCGCTGGCACGACTGCTCCGCAGCGCACTGCGGACACGCGCGAGCAGCTCGGCCGTGCCGAAAGGCTTTGTCACATAGTCGTTTGCGCCCGCGTCCAATGCGCGCACCTTTTCCGCTTCATCCGTGTGCGCCGACAGCACAATGACCGGCGTCGGGGACTCGCGGCGCAGCGCGTTCAGAAAAACCATGCCGCTTTTGTCCGGCAGACCGAGATCGAGCAGGATCAGGTCCGGTATGTAGGAGGCAAACAGCGTCTGCGCGAGCGCGCAGGTTTCGGCCGTGATGACACGATAATCCGCGGATTCCAGCAGAGTGACCAACAGGTTGCGGAAGGCGGCATCGTCCTCGACGACGAGAAGCTTATAGCGGTTACTGCCCATTGTCTGCCGCCTCCAATCGCAGAGTAAAGCGGAAGATGTTCCCGCCGCCCGGCGCGCTTTCAGCCGTGATACTGCCGTCGTGCGCCCGAATAATGGCGTCGCAGGCAGAAAGCCGGAAATTCATATCCCTGTCCGCGCCGTCCCGCAGCTTTCCGATGCGCTCCGGCGTGTATACTTGCATATTTTTCAAAATGGGGCCGTTGTCTTCCACTTCAAACACGGCGAAAGCATCGCGCTTATAAACGCGCAGCGTCAGCCGCGTTGCTTCAGCGGAGCGCTGCACGGCAATTTCCAGCAGATTCAGCAGAACCTGCTCGATCAGCAGCGGATCCATCGGGATCACAAGGATCTCCTCCGGCAGCTCCGCCTCGAGCTTCACGCCCGTCTGCTGCTTGCCGAATTTCAGAAAGACGGAGTCGATCAGCTCATCCGGAACCGTCGGCGTCAGATGCAGGCCGGTGCTTTCCTCGCAGGCGCGGGCGAGCGAAAACATGTTGTCCATGACGCGGAGAAGCCGGTCTGCATCGGTTTTGATGCCGGACTCGAAACGCCTTCGCTGTTCCTCGCTCAGTGACGGATTGTCGCATAAGAGGGAGGCGGAGGTGCAGATGGTGGAGAGCGGTGTCCGCAGATCGTGCGATGCGGCGCGCAGCAGCCTTGCCAGCAGCCGTTCGCGCTCGCTTTCGGCTTTTTCGGACTCGATTTTGCGCAGCTTCATGGTCAGAGTACCCGTCAGCACGGCGATGACGATCATCAGCACGGCGGAAATCAGATTGTCCGTGATCGTGAAATTGAAAGCAAAGTAGGGAAATGTAAATGCATAGTTCACGGCCAGCACGGCGAGCAATGAAGACAGGAACCCGTATAGGTAGTTGTCGGTCAGCAGCGAGATCAGAAAAACCGTGAATACAAACAGCATCCCGGCCGGCTCTCGGATGCCGAAGGCGTCGTCCAGCCACATGCTGATGCCGAATGCGGCGAGGAGCAGCGCTGCGCTGATGAACAGGTTCTTCAAAACGTTCTTCAATGAAGTTGCGGTCTTTTTTCTCATTGTTCTTCCCCAAACAACAAACTGCCGATACACGGCAAAAAATTCATAATCACAGATATTGTAGCACGTTCGGGCGCAAAATGCAAGAAGGAGTACAAATTGCATAAAACGCAAGTTATCTTAGGCTAACTCGTTGTGAAACTCCATGAAAATGCGAAAAAAATCGGTTTTTTCAAAAAAATCCCTTGACAGAACGCAAAATGGGTTGTATGATAACAATCGGTTAGCGGAGGCTAATCAATTTTAAAGGTCAACGGTTAGCACAAGCTAATCTAAGAAAGAGGATATAACATGATGCCGCTCAGTCTCGCAGTACCCGGTGAAGAGAATACCATCCGCAAAATCGGTGGAAGCCCCGAAATCAAATTGCATCTTGAAAACCTCGGTTTTGTTGTCGGCGGGAACGTGACGGTCGTCACGACGCTTGCGGGCAACGTCATTGTCAATGTCAAGGAGTCGCGCGTCGCCATCAGCGAAGAGATGGCGAGAAAAATCATGATCTGATGCCCGCGCGCATGGGTGGTTTGCAACAAAGAAAATATAAAATATTTACATCAAGGAGGAAAGGCAATGAAAACTCTCAAACAGGTGAAAGTCGGAGAGACCGTCCGCGTGGTTAAGCTGCACGGCGAAGGCGCGACAAAGCGCCGCATCATGGACATGGGGCTGACCAAAGGCACCGAAGTCTATGTGCGCAAGGTTGCACCGCTCGGCGATCCGATCGAGCTTACGGTTCGCGGTTATGAGCTGTCGCTCAGAAAAGCGGATGCCGAAATGGTTGAGGTGGAGTGATCCGCCCGCGCGGGGATGGCCCCGAATTTTTTAAGACTTGCGGTTAGCAAAAGCTAACGAAGAAAGAGAGGATTTCAGACAATGGAAATCAGAATTGCCCTTGCCGGCAACCCGAACTGCGGTAAAACCACGCTGTTCAATGCACTGACCGGCTCGAACCAGTTCGTCGGTAACTGGCCGGGCGTTACGGTTGAGAAAAAGGAAGGTAAGCTGAAGAAGCATGACGGCGTCATCATCACCGACCTTCCCGGTATCTATTCGCTGTCTCCCTACACGCTGGAGGAAGTCGTTGCGAGAAACTACCTGATCGGTGAGCGGCCCGACGCCATTCTCAACATTATCGACGGCACAAACCTTGAGCGCAACCTGTATCTGACCACCCAGCTCACCGAGCTCGGGATCCCGGTCGTCATCGCCATCAACATGATGGACGTCGTCAAGAAGAACGGCGACAGAATCGACACGGCGGAACTGGCCCGTCAGCTCGGCTGCAAGGTCGTTGAGATCTCCGCGCTGAAGGGTACGGGCATCATGGAAGCGGCCGAGGCCGCGATCGACGCCGCGAAGAACGGCAAGACCGTTCCGATGCACACCTTTGCGGGCGTGGTCGAGCATGCGCTGGCGCATATCGAAGAGGCTGCTGTCCACGGGCTTCCCGAGGAGCAGCAGAGATGGTACGCCATCAAGATTTTCGAGCGCGACGACAAGGTGCTTGATAAGCTGAGCATCGACAAGGCGACGATGGATCACATTGAGGCCGACATCAAGGCGGCGGAGACAGAGATGGATGACGATGCCGAGTCGATCATCACCAACGAAAGATACATTTATATCGGCTCGATCATCAAGGCGTGCTACAAGAAGAAGAACGCGGGCAAGCTGTCCACCTCGGATAAGATCGACAAGGTCGTCACCAACCGCTGGCTCGGTCTCCCGATCTTCGCGGTCGTCATGTTCCTTGTATACTACATCTCGATGGTGACGGTCGGCTCTGCCGCGACCGACTGGGCAAACGACGGCCTGTTCGGCGACGGCTGGCACCTGTTCGGCATCGGCTCCGGCGCGTACAGCGAAGCGGCTGAAGAATACGGCGACGCTGCTTTGATTGTTGACGGCTACGATGCTTATGTAGAAGAAAACGGCACGGCGCCCGAAGGCAGCTTCACCTATGAGGTTGAAGATGAAGAGACGCTGGAAGTTACCGAAGAGACCGCAACGATCGAAGATTACAATGAAGCGGTCGCAACGATGGAGAAGTATGGCGAAGAGCCCGATCCCGCTGCATACGGCGTGTGGGTCCCCGGTATCCCGGTTCTCGTGGGTAACGGCCTTGAGGCTGCAAACGCACCCGAATGGCTGTCCGGCCTGATTCTCGACGGTATCGTCGCCGGTGTCGGCGCGGTCCTCGGCTTCGTTCCGCAGATGCTCGTGCTGTTCCTGCTCCTCGCATTCCTCGAGGCTTGCGGTTACATGGCGCGCATCGCATTCGTCCTTGACCGTGTGTTCCGCAAGTTCGGTCTGTCCGGCAAGTCCTTCATCCCGATGCTGATCGGCACGGGCTGTGGCATCCCCGGCATCATGGCTTCGCGTACCATTGAGAATGAGCGCGACCGCCGTATGACGATCATGACGACCACGTTTATCCCCTGCGGCGCCAAGGTTCCGTTCATCGCGATGATCGCGGGCGCAATCTTCGGCGGCTCTGCCTGGGTGGCAACCTCGGCATACTTCATCGGCATGGCGGCGATCATCATCTCGGGCATTATGCTGAAGAAGACCAGGATGTTCTCCGGCGATCCCGCTCCGTTCGTCATGGAGCTTCCCGCATACCACTGGCCGACCCTCGGCAACGTGCTCCGCTCCATGTGGGAGCGCGGTTGGTCCTTCATCAAGAAGGCGGGCACAATCATCCTGCTCTCCACGATCCTCGTTTGGTTCACGACCTACTTCGGCTTCACGGCAGACGGCTTCCGTATGCTGAGTGAAGAGGAGATGGATCAGTCCATCCTCGCCGCTATCGGCAACGCGATTGCCTGGATCTTCATCCCGCTCGGCTGGGGCAACTGGCAGGCGGCTGTCGCATCGATTACGGGCCTTGTTGCCAAGGAGAACATCGTCGGTACGATGGGCATCCTCTATCCCGGCGGATGGCCGGAAATCGCGTCGAACTTCACGCAGATCACCGGCTATTCCTTCCTTGTCTTCAACCTGCTGTGCGCGCCCTGCTTCGCTGCAATCGGCGCAATCAAGCGCGAGATGAACAACGCCAAGTGGACCTGGTTTGCAATCGGTTATCAGTGCGGCTTCGCATACCTTGTTGCACTGATGGTCAACCAGTTCGGCAGCCTCTTTACGGGCAATGTGCATGTGGTCGGCCTGATCTTTGCGATCGCGGCGCTGGCCTTCATCATCTACATGCTTGTTCGTCCGTATAAGGAAGCGACCAAGCTGACCACCAAGGTCAAGGTTACGAAGTAATCCGAAAAAACACAGTTGAAAGGAGTCGGTTAAATATGTTCGAATGGATTGCCGGGAATATCGGCACCATCCTCATCTGTCTCGTCCTCATTGCAGTTGTCGCCGCCATCATCTGCGGCCTCATCCGGGATAAGAAGCGGGGTAAGAGCTCCTGCGGCGCAGGCTGTGCGCATTGTGCCATGTCCGGCTCTTGCCACAAGAAATAACAAACCGAGAGAGGGGGCGCACGGTTGTGCGTCCCTTTCTTTCACCCGGAGGTAAGCTGTGGCTAACACAAAAACGCTGACGGCGTCCAATATACGCTATCTGCTGGCCGTGAAGGAGCTCGGACGCGTGGACGGCGGCGCACGGTGCATTGATATTGCCGCCGCGCTGAAGCTCTCCAAGCCGAGCGTGCACAATATGATGGACAGTCTGTCGCGAAGTGGTCTCGTCTGCAAAAACGCCTACGGCATGGTCTATTTTACAGATGCGGGCAGAGCAGCGGCCGAGCGGTATGCAAGATATTATAGTGCGGTCGCCTCCATGCTGGCGCGGAATTTCCCGAACGCGGCTGATTTGCGCGACGCGGCCTGCCTGCTGCTCTCCGAGATCCCGGACGTCGATCTTGAGACGCTCTGCATACGCGGAGTGAACATCGTGTAAGGAGGTATATTTCATGTCCGAGCTGTTTTTCAGCGCCGAGTTTCTGCCCGCAACGGCGGGCGCCGTTCTGTTCTGCGCGGCCACAAGGGCCGCGAAAAAACGTCTGCTGCGCAGCCTTTCCGAAAGCGGCGCGGCGGGAAGGAGTCAAAAATGATTCAGATAACATTGAAAATTGACGGCATGATGTGCGGCATGTGCGAGTCCCACATCAACGACTGCATCCGCAGTCATTTTCCGGTCAGAAAGGTCGTGTCGTCGCATACAAAAGGAGAGACGGTCATCACCGCGGAAGCCGCGCCCGATCTTGAGCGGCTGAAGGCGGCGATCGCCGAGACCGGCTATACCGTGACCGGGGTCAAGGTGGAGGCAATCGAGAAAAAGCCGGGGCTGTTCGGGTGCTTCGGTAAAAAATGAGCTGCTTTTCAAACGGAGTCGGGTTCTGTACGGGCGGTACGGCGGCTATGCGCGGTGTGGATTCCGCGATGTCGGACGGCGCGGAAAGCTATGCCGTGTTCCCGGGGATCACGCTGATCTTCAACCGGTTTGCCGAATGCGCAGGCGGCGATTTGCCGGGCGGCGGCGCGGGGATCCTCCTGATCGACCATTGCCGCGGCGGCAGAGTCGAATACGCGGCGGGCGGCGCGCTGTGCTTTCTTGCCGCCGGCGATCTGCTCATTTCGCAGCCGGAGACGTCTGCGCGTGCGGCCGGCTTCCCGCAGCAGTGTTATGACGGCATCACGATCCGCATCGACGTTGCGGCGGCACCGGCGTGCCTGTCCTGCCTGCTCGATGACGTCGAGGTCAGCCCGGCACATCTTGCCGAGAAGTTCTGCGGCGGCGGGCGCGCCTTTGTCGCGCGCTCCGACGCCTCGATAGAACATATTTTTTCCGAGCTGTATGCCGTTCCACCGGAAATCCGCAAAGGTTATTTCAAGGTCAAGATTCTGGAGCTTTTGTTGTTTCTGCGCGCGCTGGACGTCAAGAAAAACGAGACGGACACACATATTCTTTCGCCCTCACAGCTTGCGCTCGCACGCGAGGTCTGTGCCTATCTCACCGCACGCATGGATGAGCGGATCACACTGGATATGCTCGCGCGCGCGTTTCATGTGTCCGGCACGAGCATCAAAAACAGCTTCAAGGCGGTTTACGGGACGTCATTATATGCTTACATCCGCGCGCAGAAAATGCAGGCGGCGGCGAAGCGGTTGGCCGAGACGGAACGGAGTGTCCTGGAGATCGCCGGTGATTTCGGCTATGACAATGCATCCAAGTTTGCCAAGGCGTTTCGGGATGCCTTCGGTGTCACGCCGGGCGAATACCGTCGGCGCGGCGGCAGCTGATTTGCCGAAACAGAGCTTTTCTTCTTCCGTTTGGAGCGGAGAAAGGCTCTGCTTTTGTATATAATGAAAACATCGGTGCGGAAGCACAATTTTTAAGCAAATAGGTTAGCGATTGCTAACCAAAAAGGAGATGAAACAGTGAGCGTCGTAATCGTCGGCGGAAATGAATGTATGGCAAGAAGATATGAGGATCTTTGCGCAGCGTACGCCTGTAAGGCAAAGGTTTTCATGAAAACCGTGAAAGGGATTCAGGATTTCGGTTCGCCCGATCTTCTGGTTTTGTTTACAAGTACCATGTCGCACAAGATGCTGCATCAGGCAACCGGGCAGGCGAAGAAGCGGAATATCCGCATCGCGCGCAGCCACACAAGCTCGATGGCAGCACTGAAGAACATTCTCGAAAATCACATCAAGGGGTGTGAGACGGATGCCTGAGGAATTTGTTATTTCCCAGTGTTCGCCTACAATGGCGGGGCTGAAAACCGGCAATCTGTTCAGCTGCCCCGCGGAGGACAGCGAAACGCTGCGCGACAGCATTCGGCGCCTGAATGCGGCGCTTGTGCCGCGCGGGGCGCGCATTCTGCCGGTCAAGCGGATGCGCGGCCGTGTGCTGTGCTACATGTACCGCCCGAAAAAGCTGAAACAGGATCTTTCGGGCGAGCTTGCGCAGTCGATTCTCGCCGCGCGGGCATACCCGGTCGGCAACGCCGACCGCTGCGTGGCAGAGCTCTGCCGCCGCTTGCAGCGGGACGCCGCGTTTCCGCACGAGGTCGGTCTGTTCCTCGGCTATCCCGCCGGGGACGTGGACGGCTTCATCCGGCTCGGCGCGCGGAGCGCAAAATGCGTCGGCACCTGGAAGGTCTACGGCGATGTTGCGTCCGCACAGCGCAAATTCGACCTTTATCAAAAATGTACGCGTGTCTACCGTGAGGCGTACAAAAAACACAATTCGTTTGATCGGCTCGTAGTCAGCTGTTCATAAATCAAAAAAATCGAAAGGAAAAAATGATGCGTAAAATTGCAGTTGTATATTGGAGCGGCACGGGAAATACCGAGGCCATGGCAGGCGCCGTTGCAGACGGTGTCAAGGAAAAGGGCGGAGAAGCAGTCGTGCTGACCGCCGGGGAATTCGATTCCTCTATGGTCGCCTCGTTTGACGGCTTTGCGTTCGGCTGCCCCTCTATGGGCGCCGAACAGCTTGAGGACAGCGAGTTCGAACCGATGTTTGATGCGTGCAAGGGTTCGCTTGCCGGCAAGCCGGTTGCCCTCTTCGGCTCTTACGGCTGGGGCGACGGCGAATGGATGCGCAGCTGGGAGGCAGACTGCGCGGCAAACGGGATCACGCTCGTCTGCGACAGCGTGATCTGCAACGACGCGCCCGACGACGATGCGCAGGCGGCTTGCCGCGCGCTGGGCGCTGCACTGGCGTGAATCCGTCATTTTACGGAAGAAAAAAGCACTTCGCCCGGCGGGGTGCTTTTTTCTTTGGAAAATCGAAAAAATATCGGAAAAAGCTATTGACAGCGCGCACTTTCCGATGGTATAATGATATGCCGCTTGAGATTCGGCTCTTTTAAGTGCGGTCATACGCCGCCGAATTCAGCGAGTCATAATGAAAGTGAGGTGCTTTTCGTGTTTGCAGTTATCGAAACCGGCGGAAAGCAGTACAAGGTCAACGAGGGCGACGTTCTCTACATTGAGAAGCTCGACGCAACCGAAGGCGACAAAGTTACGTTTGACAAAGTTCTTGCTGTTTCCGGCAATGAGGGCTTCGTCGTAGGCGCTCCCTATGTAGGCGGTGCAACGGTCGTTGCAAATGTCGTGAAGAACGGCAAGAGCAAGAAGATCGATGTCATCAAGTACAAGGCGAAGAAGAACGAGAAGAAGAAGATCGGTCACAGACAGCCTTATACCAAGGTTCAGATCGACAAGATCAACGGCTGAGCATCATGACGAAGATCGTTTTCTATAAGAGCGGCGGCGTCTTCTACGGGTTTGAGGAGCACGGTCATACGGGATACGGTGACGCGGGCAGCGATGTCCTTTGTTCGGCCATCTCGGCGATGACGATGCTGATTATCAACGCGATCGAAGTTGCTTACGCCTCTGACGTGGATTACATCATAGACGAGGACACCGCAGACATCAAGCTGATTGCCCGCGGCGCTCTGCTTGAGGACGATGAAAAAAAGCGTTATGCCATCTCAGGCTTGATCACTGCTTATTTCTATCAGCTGAACGATTTGGTCGAGGATTATTACGACTATCTGGAAGTTGAAGAGCGCGAAATGCCGATTGAATCGGCGAAAATTTAACGGAGGTTGCTACAATGTTGAAACTCAGTTTGCAGTTTTTCGCTCATAAAAAGGGCGTAGGTTCGACGAAGAACGGTCGCGACAGCGAGTCCAAGCGTCTCGGCGTGAAGAAGGCTGACGGTCAGGCTGTGACTGCCGGCAACATCATCGTCAGACAGCGCGGTACGAGCATCCATCCCGGCAACAATGTCGGTATCGGCTCGGACGACACGCTTTTTGCACTGATTGACGGTAAGGTCAAATTCGAGCATATCACGAAAACCAAGAAGTGCGTCAGCGTTTACGCCGACTGATTCGGGTTTTTCAAAGGTCGGGCATGCCCGACCTTTTTTCATGAACGCAGGTGTAATTTTTTGAAAAAATATCGGTGCATTTTGCATTGAAAGCCGCCGCGCGCGGTTGTATAATGTAAATGACCGGGTCGGAGGAACTATGACACTTGTTGTGTTGGCCGCCGGTATGGGCTCTCGGTATAAAGGTCTCAAGCAGATCGACCCCATCAGCCGCGCCGGCGAATTTATCATTGATTTTTCGGTCTACGACGCGATCCGCTCCGGATTCAACAAGGTCGTCTTTATCATCAAACGCGATCTCTACGACACTTTCCGTCAGACGATCGGTAAGCGGCTGGAGCGCTTCATCGAGGTCAAATACGTGTTCCAGGAGAATCAGTTCCTGGACGGCATTTCCGTTCCACCCGAGCGCGTCAAGCCGTTCGGCACGGCACACGCGCTGCTGGCCTGCCTCGATGTGGTGAACGAGCCGTTCGTCGTCATCAATGCAGACGATTTTTACGGCGCGGATGCATTCCGCTGCGTGTCGGATTTTCTGCGCAGTCATCCCTACGACGGCAAATGCCATTTTTGCATGGCCGGGTATGTGCTGGACAACACGCTCAGTAAGAGCGGGTATGTTTCGCGCGGGGAATGCTTTGTGGATGCGTCCGGCTATCTCACCGGCATCACCGAGCGCACCAAGATCTGCGAAGACGGCGAGGACGCGAAGTATCTGGACGGGGAAGTGTGGAAGCCGATCGCCCGCAACACCACCGTTTCGATGAATTTCTTCGGGTTTACGCCGGAGATCCTGACCTACATACGCGACGGTTTCCTGCGCTTTGTGCGCGATCCCGCAACCGATCTTGCGAAGGCGGAATATTATCTGCCCCATGCGGTCACGCAGATGCTGCGTGACGGGCTTTGCGACATCCGCGTGCTGAACACCACAGCCAAATGGTTCGGTGTGACGTATCCGGACGACAAGCCCATGGTTGCAGCGGAAATTGACAAAATGATCTCGTCCGGCGTTTATCCGGACGGTCTTTGGAAATAACTTTTTTCGGAGGGCATGGCTATGGCTATTCTTGTTACCGGCGGTACCGGCTTTATCGGTTCGCACACGGTTGTTGAGCTGCTGAACGCAGGCAGAGAAGTCATCATTGTGGATAACTTCTCGAACAGCAAACCTGTCGTTCTCGACCGCATTAAGCAGATTACGGGGAAGACCTGCAAGCTGTATGAGGCGGATCTGCTCGACTACGATGCAACTGAGAATATTTTTAAGGAGAATCAGATCGACTCCGTCATTCATTTTGCAGGGCTGAAGGCGGTGGGTGAATCCGTCGCGCAGCCGCTCAGATACTATCACAACAACATCACGGGCACGCTGAATCTGCTCGACATCATGAGCAAGTACGGCGCGAAGTGCATCGTGTTCTCCTCCTCCGCCACGGTATACGGCAAGCCGAAGAGCGTGCCGATCCGCGAGGACGCCGACCTGTATACGACCAACCCCTACGGCGAGACCAAGCTGATGATTGAGCGCATTCTTTCCGATCTGTATAAGGCGGATAACGAATGGAGCGTCTCCATTCTGCGCTACTTCAATCCCATCGGCGCACACGAGAGCGGCCTCATCGGCGAAGACCCCAAGGGCATTCCGAACAACCTGCTGCCGTACATCTCAAAGGTCGCCATCGGCGCGCTGCCGTGCCTGTCCGTCTTCGGCAACGACTACAACACGCATGACGGTACCGGCGTGCGCGATTACATCCATGTGGTCGATCTGGCCGACTCGCATCTGAAGGCGCTGGATCGCGCCAAGAGCGTCAAGGGCGTTGAGTACTACAACATCGGTACCGGCGTCGGCTACTCTGTGCTCGACATCGTGCATGCTTACGAGAAGGCAACCGGCCTCAAGATCAACTATAAGATCGTGGATCGCCGCCCCGGCGACATCGACGAGTGCTATGCGGACCCGACTAAGGCACGCGAGATCCTCGGCTGGACGGCAAAGCGCGGCATCGAGGAGATGTGCCGTGACGCCGCTAACTGGCAGAAGAAAAACCCGAACGGCTACGACGCGTAAAAGAGAACAGAAAACGACCGAAAAATTTCGGTCGTTTTTTTGCAAAAAGGGCTTGACAAACCGAAAGAGAACGTGTATAATCAAGTCAGATTCAAGAATAAGAATCATTACTAAATCAATAATAAAACCTAATCTTAATTTGGAGGACAGAAAAATGGCTAAATTCGTATGCAGCGTTTGCGGTTATGTACATGAGGGTGACAGCGCACCGGCGGAATGTCCGCAGTGCCATGCACCGGCAAGCAAGTTTGTCGAGCAGAAGGGTGAGACCACCTGGGCAGCAGAGCATGTGGTCGGCGTTGCTGCCGGCGCAAGACAGGACATCATTGATGATCTGCGCATGAACTTCAACGGTGAGTGCTCCGAGGTCGGCATGTATCTCGCTATGGCGAGAGTCGCATTCCGCGAGGGCTATCCCGAGATCGGTCTGTACTGGGAGAAGGCGGCTTATGAGGAAGCAGAGCACGCGGCAAAGTTTGCAGAGCTGCTTGGCGAAGTCGTCACCAGCTCCACCAAGAAGAACCTCGAGATGCGTGTTGAGGCGGAGAACGGCGCAACCGCAGGCAAGACCGACCTTGCAAAGCGCGCAAAGGAGCTCGGCCTGGATGCCATTCACGATACCGTCCATGAGATGGCTCGCGACGAAGCCCGCCACGGCAAGGCTTTTGCAGGACTGCTCAAGAGATACTTCGGTTAATTTATATGTGCAAAGCACGGCTATCCCTTCGGATGGCCGTGCTTTTTTGCCGTCAGCAGCCGAAAATTCTGTACTTTTTCCGCGAAAGCCTTGCATCGTACATCGGTGTGCGATGTATAATTGAAGCGGAAGATTAGGAAAGGAATGTTTATCGACATGAAAACTCGTCTTACGGCACTGGCTTTGGCGATTCTGATGGCGGTTTCCGCGCTGTCCGTCTCCGCGGCGGCAACGGAGGAAACGCTGTTTGAGCGCTATATTCCCATCAACCAGGCCTATTCCGCATCGGTCAACCCCTTCAGCGTCACGGAGGGCGCGCCGTACACCTTTACGATCGGCACCCGCTTCAAGGACGAAAATAAAAATATGATTATTTCCGACCCGCTGAAGCGCAAGGATCTGCAGGGGTACTATTTCAAGCTCACCTACATGGGGACATTCGGCGCTTTGGATAAGGCAGAGATGATGAAAGCCTTTTCCATCAATGAAAACAGCTATCTGCTTGCAATGGATGACCCATCCGTCGAGCGCTATGCGAACTATCACAAGCTGTACGGCGCGGATACCATCATCCTCTCCATCGACCTTTACGACGCGGACAAGAAGTTTGTTCAGAATGTCAGCCCGGCAAGCGCTATTATGGCGACCGGCCCGGACGGCGAATTTCTGACCTTCTCCATGCCGCAGAATTGCTATAATTCCATCTTCTTCTCCACGCAGGATAACATCTTAAAGCCCACGGAGGACCGCTCCTCGAACAGCGGCCGCGCTTTGCATTTTACTGTGGCACAGCTTTGGCCGGAAGATAAGGGCGCCGTGGAAGGGCTGCTCGGCTCGGCAGGCGGCGCAGTCGAGGAATTCAAATACGAATTCAAGCAGTATCCGTCGGTCAGCGGCAAAAAGCAGTACATGACCAACAATATTCTCAGCGTCAATGAGTTCATCACCCCAGATAACACCTATTATCAGGTCGGGCACAAGGACGGCGATATTGATCCCATTGTCGTCAACAAGATCGAAAATGTGGTGGGCTATTCGGAATACGGACAGGTGCTGGATGCCGGTTATACCCGGCGCAGCGTCCTGACCGCCGACGGTACGCTCTACGGCGTGACCACAAAGTATGAGAAAACCGTCCTGGCAACCGGCGTCAAGCAGGCGGGCAAGGCGCACTACCTGACGAGGGACGGCGAGGTCAAGGAGATTATCGGCGGCAAAACCATTGCCACCGACTGCAAGGCCTTTGCCGAGCACCGCTATGCCACGGTCATCGCCGTGCTCAAAAATGACAACAGCTGCTATCTCGGCTATACCTATCTCGCTGCGGAAAGCGCCTACAACAAGGGGCTTTCCAAGGTGCTTGACAATGCCAAAGCGGTCGTTGCAGGCGGCGTCTGCGGCGCGGACAACAAGTTCTACCGCTGGAAAGAGGAAGTCATCCGCAAGGGCTACGATGAGGCGGCATGGTCCCGTGGCGAATTCATCCAGTACAACGATTATCAGCTGTCTCTCGAGCTGCTGACCGACAACGCCGTGCGCGTTTTCCCGAACGAATACTTTACCGCGGAGGAATCCACCGCCGAGGATGCGATGACCGGCTTTGTCGTGGGTGGCGATGGACACATGTGGGCATTCGGTCTTCAGAACCTGTTCGACATGGGCGAGCTCGGGCTGATCAAGCACATTTTCCCCATCTATCAGCACAAGAACAACATTCTGGACAACGGCAACTTTGTCGGGCTTCTTCCCGAGGCAAACAGTAAGCCCTATGGTCTCGTCGCCAACCACTGCTCGATGAACCGACCGAAAGTCGGTCAGCTGCCCGTGGACTATCTCACGGATGTTCCCGGCGGTTTCAAGGCGCTCGACGGCTATACCTATGCGTTTGACAACGATGTCAACGACGGCTCCGCCGGACGGCGGTTCAAGATGAAGCCGACCGATTTCCACTATCTCGAGGACAAAAACGAGATCTTCAAGGCACTCGATACCTCGACCAACCCCGTCGGCAATCTGATTTTGCTGCCGAACGTGGCGCGAAGCTCCTATCATGCCGATAATCAGAACGGCAATACCATTCTGCTCGAACGCACCGACGGCTCCATGTGGATGACACAGCTCTACCCGAGAGCATCGGCATCCAATATCGCTGCCAAACTCGGCGGATGGGAGTGCTCCAACGCCATCCAAATCACGGAACCGACCACCAAGCAGACCGCAACCGTGGACTATGTGGATTTGGTCAGCAGCGGCACGATTTCCACCCTGTTCAACCTCGGCGGGGCAGCAGAGTACCCCGAGACCTCGGTGGGGCAGTCGTACATTGATTCCGATTTCTATACGCAGATCCTGCCCAAAGACGCGGATCAGATGTACCGGGAGGGCAAGCCGTTCCTGCTGCTCATCTGCAAGAAGGACTGCAACTATTGCAAGAAGATTCAGCCCTATATGCAGACGGCGATCGACCGCGAGAAGATTCCGGTCTACGGCTGCCTGGATGAAAACGGCTCTGTGCAGTTCTATTGGGATTTCATCAAGGGCAACACGGTCGGTACGCCGCTGTTCGTGCTGGTCAAGGGCAAGGACGATGTAGAAATCTACAGCAGCGCCTATACAAACACTGCTGTTGACGTCGTGCTCGCCAAAGCCAAAGCTGCCGGTGTCACCGCCGGCAATACGCCGACCACACCCGCAGAGCCTGCCGAAAAGGCGAAAATCCCCACAGACAAACTCTCCGTCAGCGAATACGAGTGGGAAGTGCTTCGCATCGCCAACCGGGAGCGGCATGCAAACGGTTTGCCCGCGCTCTCCATGCCCGCGGCATTGCAGGATTCGTGCGATATCCGCGAAAAGGAGCTCGTCACGCTGTTTGACCACACCCGCCCGAACGGCGAACGGCCTTATACCACGATTGCGAAGTCCTTCAAGCATTCCTACGTCGGCGAGAACATTGCCTGCGGGCAGACCACGCCCGCCATGGTCATGGAGGCTTGGATGAACTCGCCCGGCCACCGCGCCAACATCCTGCGGGACAGCTTCGGCTACATGGGCGTTGGCTGTCTGAACGAACGGACAAAATACTGGGTGCAGATGTTTGCGGATGTCGAGGGCTACACCTCGGTCACCACCAGCGCTGGGACGATGCGCTTTGCAAGTGAAGCGGACATGGAGAAGGAATACCTTGTCTGCACGGATAAAAACGGCGTCGAATCCTATCTGCCGATTGACACGGCGATCATGAAAAAGAGCGGCAATACTTATTCGCTCGCGCTCACCGGCAAGACCGTTACCTTGACGATCGGAGCGGCAAAACCCGCTGTATTTGACGATGTCAAGCAGACGGATTGGTTTGCGGCCTCGGTGGCATGGGCGCTGGAGAAGAATATCACGGTCGGTACCTCCGAGACGACCTTCTCACCGAACGACACCTGCACCCGCGCGCAGATCATCACCTTCCTGTGGCGCGCGCTCGGCTCACCGAAGACGGGCGATGCAAACCCGTTTGCCGACGTCAGACCTACGGACTATTACTATGAATCCTCGATCTGGGCCTATAAGATGGGTATGGTTTCCGGAACGAGATTTGACGGCGGCACGCCTTGTACCCGCGCTTCGACGGTCGTTTATCTGTGGAAGAATGCAGGTTCACCGGCAACCAAGGTCTCCTCGGTCTTCACCGATGTGCCCGCCAATGCTGAATGCGCACAGGCCGTGTCCTGGGCGCTGGATCATGAGATCACCCGCGGCACCTCCGAGACGACCTTCTCGCCCGAAAATACATGCACGCGCGGTCAGATCGTGACGTTCTTAAAGAATACGCTCGATCGGTGACGCGCAAGACGCAAAAAGGCTCCCGCTGCGGCGGGAACCTTTTTGCGTCTTGCAATTCTGCGCGGATTATGATACAGTATATCTATCAGTTTTTCCGGAGGCATACAATGATTCTGAGTACACAAACCGATTATATCAGCCGCAAGCTCGGCGATTTTGCGGCGGTCGATATCTTAGCCGACGCCGGCTTCGACGCATTGGACTACACCATGTTTGCGATGCGTGAGGATGACTGCCTCCTGAACACTGATGCATACCGGGCGCATATTGAACAACTGAAGGCGGCGGCCGCGCGCCGCGGGCTTTGCTTCCGGCAGGCGCATGCGCCGTTCCCGTCGTCCAAGGCGGATGCTGGCTACAATCAGATGATGTTTGACCGTATCACGCGCGCCATCGAAATTGCAGGCACCCTCGGCGCCAAGATCATCGTGGTGCATCCGATGCATCATCTGCCTTATGATGAAAATGCCGCAGAGCTCAAGGCGATGAACATGGACTTCTATCACAGCCTTGCGCCGTATGCAAAGGCGGCGGGCGTAAAAATCGCGCTGGAGAACATGTGGCAGCGCACCGCCGACAGAAAAACGATTGTCCCGAGCGCCTGCTCGCGCACGCGCGAATTTGTTGATTGGCTGGATTCGCTTGCCGACGATACTTTTACCGCCTGCCTCGACCTCGGTCACTGTGGGCTGTACGGCTTCGATGCCGCCGAGATGATAAAAGGACTCGGCAAGGCGCGTCTCGGCGCCCTGCATGTGCATGACAATGACTATCAGAGCGATGCGCACACCGTCCCGTTTCTCGGCAAAATGCATTGGGACACCATCACGGAGGCGCTTGCGGGAATCGGTTACGACGGTGATCTGACGCTCGAGGCCGACAACTTTTATACGCCGTTCGGCGAGGCGCTCGCACCCGCCGCGGCAAAAATGCTTGCCGCCGTCGGCAGACGGCTGATTGCCATGATCGAAGAAAAAGGATAAAGAAACAGCCTTCCGTGCGGAAGGCTGTTTCTTTATCCTTGCTTATTTGTCGGTTTTGAAATACTTCGTGGAATACAGCGCTTTGCAGATGATCGGGCAAATCACGATATTGGTGAGCAGCTCGCAAATGAAGTTGATACCGGCAAGCCCGATGAGGATAAACGACACAAGTCCCGCGGAAGCGGCTGCGCCGAAGACCTCGCTGCTTTGCAGCGCGCTGCCGAACCCGAAATACATGCCAAGGCAGAAGATGCCCGTGTTGATGATCGGGCAGACGGCCGCCGGAAGAATGACGTTCAGCGCACGGTACTTTGATATTTTGCAGATCGCACGGTAGCAAAGCCCGGCGAGCAGCCCGGCCAGCGTAGTCTTTGAAACGCAAATCAGCGCTGTGACAAGCGGGTTTGTCGCAATCAGCAGCGCGTAGAATGGGTCGGCCGCGGGAAGCACCTGCCAAATGTAGGTGACAGCGCCCGACACCAGTCCGAGCAGCGCGCCTGCGCCGGGGCCGATCAGCACGGCGGCGATGACCAGCGGGACGAGCGAAAAGGAGAGTGTCACAGGCCCGATGCGCAGGCCGCCGAGGGCGAGCTGCAACAGCAGCATCAGCGCCGTGAGCAGCGCCATCTGCACAAGACGCAGCGTCCGTGCGTGTGTGGATGAATGATTCATATTTACCTCCGTTTTTCGACTGCTGCCGTCCTAAATATGCAAACGGTACGGCGCGGTCTTTATTATAACAGAGCCGTGGCTCAGGTTATCAAAGTCAGAAAAGGTCAAGAATTTTTGACGTTTTGCACATATAAAACAGCTTCGCCGAGCAGCGTCAGCGTGTCTGAATAGGCAAATTTATTGCGCAGGAGCGGCTCGACAAGCGGGAAAGCGCCGCCGGTTGCCAGGAGCGAAAGGGAAGTGCCGTGCGCTTTTGTCTCCAACGTCTCGCGGATATTGCGGACAAAGCCGTCGATCATCAGCGCATTGCCGTTGAGAACGCCGGAGGAGATGGACGCACGCGTGTCGCGTCCGATCAGTTCCGGTTTGCTGTCCAGCGGAATGTCGCCGAGCTGTGCAGCGGATGAATATAGCGCCCGCATAGAGGTTTGCAGTCCGGGAGCGATAATTGTTCCTAAAACCGTTTTTTCTGCGCCGACGACGGTAATTGTCGTCGCCGTACCCATATCCAGGACGATCAGCGGCGCCTCGGCCAGCGTGAGGGCAGCCGCAACGTTGGAGACGATGTCTGTGCCGAGCTGCTCCGGATTTTTAACGCGAATGCCAAATCCGGTGCGGATGCCGCTGGAAATGACAAACGGTTTTGCGCCGCACAGCGATTCCGCTGCCGTGCAGACGGCCGCGGTCAGCTGCGGCACGACCGATGAAACAACGGCAGCATCCGGCCGGGTTGCGCCGAAGCGGCGCAAAAATCCGTCGATCGCTGCACAGAGCTCGTCCGGCGCATAATTGTGCGTGCCGAACTTGAAGTGACATACGATCTCCGGCGTATGCGCACCCGCATAGCGGCATACGCCGACCGAAATATTCGAATTGCCGACATCCACCGCAAGCAGCATAGCAAAACCTCGGATTTCGCAGAAATGTATTGCATTCTCCGTTCTGCTTCCCTCAATTATACAAAATTTGCATTTTGTATAATTGCCACTGAAATTACGGAGAAATGCAACCGCATGTATTTTACCCTGTTTTGCGCAAAATGTCAAGCGGACGAAAAAAATCGGCGGTCAGACCGCCGATTTTTCGGAAAGATACTTTTGTTTGGTCGCCTCGCCGCCGCGCAGATGCCGCTCTGACTTGTTGCGCTCGAGTACTTTTTTGACCGCGTCATACAGCCTGCGGTTTTCGTGCTGCAATTTTTCCGTGACGTCCTTATGTACCGTGCTTTTGCTGATCTTGAATTTTTCCGCCGCGGCGCGCACCGTGGCGCCGGTCTCGACAATGTATTCGCCGAGGATCACGCATCGCTCTCTGTCGTTTGAAAAATGCATATCCAGTACCGTGCTTTCGTAAGTTTTACTGAAATATATGATTTTTTCCCGGAACTCATGCAATTTTCGGCGATGTGTGGTAAAATGGTTGCAGAAAACATTTTTGCGAGGTTCACCGTGATTAAAGAAGACGACAAATTCCGCCCTTCCGCGCTGTTTGAAGGCATGACTTCCATCCGTGCTGTTCTGCGCGCGGCCGACGAAGGCATCAGCGACAGAAGGATCCGCGAAATTTTATATGACAAACAATTAACAAAGTCGCATATCAAGGAAATCAACTATCTGTCCAAAATTGCGCCTGTGCGCGGTTTTACGCTGCGTTCGCTGCCGCACGACGAGCTCGCGGCGCTGGCGATCGGCTCGTCGCACGGCGGCATCCTGGCGGACTGCACCGAGCGCACGCTCCCCGAGCTTTCGGATGCGATGCAGCACGGCGAAATTCCGCCGCGCGGTTTCTACGCGATGCTGGACGGCATCGAGGACCCGTACAATTTCGGTTATGCGCTGCGCTCGATCTACGCGGCGGGCGCGGATGGCGTGATCCTGCCCCGCCGCAACTGGCTGAGCGCCGCCGGCGTGGTTGCGCGCGCTTCTGCGGGGGCATCCGAGCTGCTGCGGCTCTACACGGCAGACGCGGACGAAGCCGCCGTCTGCTTCAAAAAAGCCGGGTATAAGATCGTTTGTGCGGACAAGCCGAATTCCACCGGGCTTTACGAAACCGATCTGTGCAAGCCCGTTTTTCTCATTGTCGGCGGTGAAAAGCGCGGTATCCGCGCATCGGTGCTGAAGCAGGCGGATGCGATTGTGCGGATCGACTACGGGCGGGACTTCCCTGCCGCGCTTTCGGCAGCTTCGGCCGCGACCATCATTGCCTACGAGGTTTTCAGACAGAACCGCGAAACAAAAAACGCATGAGGCATCGCTTCATGCGTTTTTTGTTATTCAGGCATTTTTGCCGCCGAAAATACCCTTGATGAAGTTCCAGAGGTCAACGAACATGGCGCCGACACGCTGCCAGAACGTCGTTTTGACCGTCTCGGTTTCGGTGGTCTCGGTCTTTGCCGCATCGCTCACCTTGATCCCCCGGGTGCGCATCACATACTGAATCCCCGTCGTGTTCTCGTTGCGCGCATCGGTGATGGAGACGGGCGCTGCATTTGCATCCATCAGCAGGACGTTGTTGTCTTCGCCGACGTGGCTGTTCCACTCGTCGTCGATCAGGTCTGAGAGCGTGGTCTTCGCGTCGCGGATGGTGCCGGTCTGATTCAGGCCGACGGTTGCACGGCGAAGCAGCGCGGAAAGACCGCTCAGTGTGCTCTTTGTGCCCGCGTCAAGCGCGCTGCCGCTGCTCTTCAGCAGCGATTCTGCCGTGCGTGCGGCGGAAACCAGACTGTCGATACCGTCGGATGCGGCAGATGTAAACGTCTTTGCATCCGCAATCGCCTGCTTGGCTTCCGGCTCGTATTTCGCAAGGATTGCATCAAATGCGTTCAGCTCGTCAAGCAGCGCGTCGCCGACCGCGGTCACATTCGTCAGTGAATCGCCGAGCTTATCGGCGGTGTCAAGCAGATCGGTGAGCATATCCGGGTGTTTATCCAGCTCGGTCAGGATGTCATCGGCCAGATTCACAAGGCCGATCAGCTGCTCGGAGATACCGTGTTCATCCTCGCCGTCCAAAAGCTCAACCATGCTTTCGAGGCTGCGAATCAGCTTTGCACTCGGCGAAGCGATGGCGGCGATGGCGGTGCTGATCTCGGTGATCTTCGCATTGACGGAGGCGATGATCTTGTTGACAGAATCGGCCTGGTCCAGCTGCTCGTCGAAGGAGGAATCCTGCGCCATTTCATACAGGTCGTTGATCTGCTTGGCCTGCTCCGGGGTCTTCCCTGCCGCGACCAGGAACTGCTCGAACGAAAGTGCGGATTCGGGGATTCCGTTTGCAGCGAGGTAGCCGAGATACTGGTTGTGTGCAGCGGTTGCAGCCGCAGCAAGGTCGCGGATCTCGTCCGGGGTCTTGCCGTCAACCGTGATCTCATCCAGCTTGGAGAGCCCCTGCATGGACTCGAGCGTGACGTGCAGCGTGTGCAGATTCTTGGTCATTTGCGGCAGGAGCTCCTGCATCTCGACCAAGTTGTTGATCAGATCATCCGTGAAATCGACGGCATCCGACGTTGTTCCGTCCAGCTCGTCCAGAATTTCGCGCAGCTCATCGGAGAGCGAACGCAGCTCCTTGACGGACTGACGTGCGGTTTGCAGCTCGGGGCGCAGCTTTTGCAGATCGGCGTTTGTGTCGTCGTAGAGGGCGTCGAGGTCGTCGAGCGCGTCCGAGAGCTTCTCCAGATGCGCGCTCATCGGCTTCATGGATTCAACCAGCGGCCCCGCCGCATCCAGCGCGGCGTCGAGATCGGCATAGACCCGATCCTTTCCGGCGGAGATGGTCTCTCTTGCGCCGTTCAGGCGATCCAGCCCGGCGGCCGTCTCGTTCATGCTGCCGCTCATGCCCTCCAGCGTGTCCAGAATGATGTCGAGACTGTCGCTGATGGCGTTGTAGGCATCCTCCGCCTTGTCCTTTGCTTCTTTCAGATCGGCGACCTGGTCGAGCTGCTCCAGCGTGGCGGGAACGGCGAGCAGGATCATGCCGCTGTAGCTGAAGTCATCGCTGCCGACGCGCATGGTGAAATGCTGCTCCTCGCCGGGCAGTACTGCATAAAGTACGCAGCGCAGGTTGCCGATGAGCTGTACCTGTGCGCCGGGGGCTTCGAGTGAGAGAATGTCGTCGCCGTTGAACATCGAGGAAGCGATCAGCACGAGATTGTTGCGGCTGTATTCCGAGGCGGCGGCGTTCGGGACGGCATGCAGCGTGATTTCGGCAACGCCGCTCTTCCCTGCCAGTTCTTCGGCCGCCATGGGGACGCCGTTCATCTTGTAGGACAGCGAGACCTTCCACGGAAAATCGGTGTACGGCTGCGCCGTCTTGCCTTCGAAATAGAAATGCTCGGGTACGTCGCCGGTCAGGTCAAATTCGACCTTGCCGTCTGCAACGGTTGCGGCGCGGCTGTCGTTGAGGTTTGTGACCGAATCGTAGACGCCGTAGTCGGTGATCTTTGCATTGCCGTGCGTCCGGTAGCTCTTGACAACGCTGCTTTCCAGCAGATCGCCGTAATAGTCCAGCGTTGCATAGTAGGTTTCGTCACAATAGGGGGCAATCGGCTCGGCTGCGCCGACCGATGTGACAAGTGAGCCGGCCGCAAGCAATACGGCGAGCAGAATCGCCGTCATGCGGCGGAGAAAACTTGTATTTTTCATATCAACACTCTCCTTAATTTACTGCGCCGAGCCGCTGTCGGCACGGGGCTTCTTGACTTTCGGCTTTCTCCAGTGCAGCGTCGTCTTGGCGATCACAGGTTCAAATGCGGCCAGGATGGCGGGCAGCAGGAACAGAATGATGCAGGCGGAAATCAGCGAACCGCGTGCCAGCATCATGCAGATGCCGCTGATGATCTCAATCTTGGAGACGAGGCCGACGCCGAGGGTGGCGCAGAACAGTACCAGCGCGCTCGAAAGGATCGAGGCATCCGACATGCTTGCCGCATCCAGCGCAGCCTCCTTGGCGGTCTTGCCGCTTTGCAGTTCATCGCGGAAGCGGGTGGTCATCAGAATGGCATAGTCCACGGTTGCACCGAGCTGTACGCAGCCGATGACCGTGGGATTGATGAACGGGATCGCAACGCCCTCGAAATACGGGATGCCCTGATTGATACAGATCGCAAGCTCGATCGCCGCGACGAGCAATATCGGCACGGACACGGATTTGAATGCGATGCAGACGATCACCAGAATCGCGATGATGGAAAGATAGTTTGTGACCTTGAAGTCCACGCTGGCCGTATCGATCAGATCCTTCGTCAGCACCGCCTCGCCTGTCATGTAGGCGTTCGGGTCATGGGACTTCAGGATCTTATTCAGCGCTTCGACCTGCGCACCGACTGCATCGGAAGCGGAGGGATAGCTGGAGTTGATCATCATGATCTGCATTCCGTCGCGCTTGCAGATGTCGAGCAATTCATCCGGAATGAAGAATTCCGGGATCGCATTGCTGGCGAATTTATCATAAGCGACGACGTTTTCAACACCGTCCACCGCTTCCAGCTCTTCAATCAGGTCGAGCATCTCATAATGCGCGATGTCGTCACGCATGACGACGAAGTGCGAGGAGGCCATGTTGTATTCGTCCTTCAGCTTATTGGTCGCGACAATGGACGGCATATCCTGCGGGAGCGCCTCGTCCAGCTTGTAGTAGACCTCTGCATGGTTCTGCGCGTACAGCGCGGGAATGAACAGAAGAATAAAGAGGACGACGAACGCCTTGTTGTGCCGGATGATAAACCGATTCAGACGGTCAAAACGGATGTTCAGCGCCTTGTGCTTATATTTTTCGATTGGCTTGTCAAAGACAAGGATAATCGCGGGCAGCACCATCAGCACCGTGGCGATACCGAGGACAACACCCTTTGCCATGACGATACCGATGTCACGGCCGAGCAGCAGCTGCATGAAGCAGAGGGCAAGAAAACCGGCAACCGTGGTCAGCGAGCTGCTGAACAGCGCCGTAAAGGAGCTGACGATCGCATTCGCCATGGCGTCCTTGTGGTTGTCCGTTTTTTCGCATTCTTCGCGATAGCGGTGATACAGGAAGATGGAATAGTCGGTGGTCACACCGAGCTGCAGGACGGCGGCGATTGCCTTTGTTATGTAGGAAATTTCGCCGAGAAAGATGTTCGTGCCGAAGTTGAACATGATGGCGATGCCGATGCTGCCGAGGACGGCAAACGGCAGGAGCCAGGACTCCATCGTTGCGCACATGACGATTAGGGACAGCGCAACGGCCAGCAGCACGTAGAACGGCAGTTCACTGTCCACGAGATCCTTTGTATCCTTGATGACGACCGAGAAGCCTGCAAGAAAGCACTTTTCGTTGCAGATTTTGCGGATGTCGCGGATCGCGTTCATCGTTTCGGTCGAGGACCCGGGCATCTCGTACTGAACAATCATCATGGTCGAGTTTCCCGAGAAGAAGGTATCGCGGATCTCCTCGGGCAGGAAGTCCTTCGGAATCTGCACACCGGTGAGCGACGAGATCCACAGCGCGCTGCTCACGCCCGGTACGTCCCGGATCTTCCGGCAGAGCGAGTTGGTGTATTCGGGCGGCATATCCTCGACGATCAGCATCGTCGTGGCCGCGCTTTTGAACGGCTCTTCCAGCAGCTTTTCCCCTTTCGAGGAATCAAATTCGGGCGGCAGGTAGGTCAGAATATCATAATTGATGCGCGTTGCCGCCGCGCCGATAAAGCTGAACACAAGTGCGATCAGCGCCACGATCAGGACAATCGCGGGCTTCTGCGTCAGCCAATGTGCGATTTTTTTCAGCACAACTATCACCTCTCGAACGGATTCATTTTCTGACATCGACAATTTTATGACGCCTTTGCGGAAAAGTCAACGCCGCGGCAGGGTTTCTCATAATTCTTAATATTTCCCATGTCGGCACAAGACCTTAATAATTTTTTATGGACGGCGGGAGAATTATCTGTTATAATGTAGAAACGAAAAACATGACAGAGAGGTACACACATGGATGACCGAATTCTGATTGCCGATGACGATCCGTCCATCCTGATGCTGATTTCCGATGTGCTGACCGATGCCGGTATGCAGGTCCGCACGGTGACTTCCGGCGAGGAAGCGCTGCGCGCCATCGAGAAAGAGGAATTTTCCCTGATCATCCTGGACATCATGATGAAAGGCATCAGCGGCCTCGAGGTCTGCGCCGCAATCCGTGACAAGGTGAACTGCCCGATTCTGTTTCTCAGCGCAAAGGACAGCGCGCATGATATTATAGAAGGTTTGGGGCTCGGCGCCGACGATTATCTGACAAAACCGTTTGTGATCGACGAGCTGGTGGCACGGATCAAGGCGCATCTCCGGCGGCAGGCGCGGCTCGGCGAAAGCCCTGTGGCGAGCGATGTTCTGCGCATCGGCGAGATTGCGCTGGACAGAAGACAGCTGACCGTGACGCGCGGCGGCGCGCCGGTCGATCTCTCCACGCGCGAGTTTGAGCTGCTGGACTATCTGATGCGCAATGCCGGGCAGACGCTCTCACGGGAGAAGATTTTTCGCGAGGTCTGGCAGACCGAATACGGTGACATCGGTACTGTGGCAATCAATATCAAGAATCTGCGCGCCAAGATCGACCCGGACTGGGCCTACATCAAGACGGTCTGGGGCTCCGGCTATCAGTTTGTGACGCGAAGCGGCTTCAACGAAAGTGCGCAGGCGGGGGATGCATGATGGAATCCGAAAAAGAAAAGAAACGCTTTCACTTTCCGGGCGCCGCATGGCTGAAGGCGCGGCTTTCACGCAAAATGCTGTTTATCACGGCTGTATTTATCATTGTCTGTCTGCTGCTGACCAGCGTGCTTTTTGTGCGGTATCTGCGCAGCTTTGTCTCGGAGCGGTACGACCGTGCAATCGAAGAAACGCAGCGGCAGGCAGACGAGGTCTGTTCCTTCCTGATCGGCAGCGGCGGCGAGACGGCTGCACTGCCCGATTTCCTTGCGGAGCGCCGTCTGCTTTGCACCGTGTATGACGCGGACGGCCGGCTGCTCTTTGACAGCCGCAGCGATACTGCCGACAGTGTGTATTCCACGGTTTGCGCGGAAAACAGGATTACGCTGCCCGACGGACGAATGCTTGCGGTTGAGGTGCAGAGCGCCGCGTGGCAGCGCGACGCGCTGACTGGCACGATCAACGGCCGTATCCGCATCGCGCTCACGGTTTATATCGGCATCATGTCGCTGTTTGCGGTTTTACTGATTTATTTTGTCATGATCGTGCCGGTATCGCAGCTGCGCGAAACCATGCGCGCGTATTACGAGCGCGGAACACTGCCTGCGCACAGCGAGCGCAAGGACGAGATCGGCCGCCTGCAAAACACGTTTGCGGAGCTGACCGGCGTTCTCGACGCCAAGGAAAAGACCGAGCGGCGCATGATCGCTTCGATCTCCCACGATATCAAGACGCCGCTGACCTCTGTGCTCGGCTGCTCCGAACGGCTTCTGACCGCCGAGCTTTCGGACGAGAAAAAGCAACAGTATCTGAACAGCATTCATGATAAAGCGATCAGCATCAAGTCCATCGTGGACGAATTTGACGACTATCTGGAGGCCGGGCTTCGCGGCGGTGCGCCGCTTCAGCTGATGACGGCGCAGGCGCTCTGCGATGACATTCGCGCGGAATATGAATCCGAGCTTGCCGATGCGCATGTCGGGCTGACCGTCACCTGCCGCTGCCCCGAGGCGCAGCTTCTCTGCAATGCTGCGCATATGCGCCGATACTTCGGCAACCTGATTGGCAACAGCATTCGCCACGGCAGAGCGGAAACGCTGCTGCTGCGGCTGGAATGCCACACGGAGGACGGGCAGGTCGTATTTGACTTCTCGGACAACGGCGTCGGCGTTGCGCCGGAGCTGCTCAGCCAAATCTTCGAACCGCTGTATACGTCGGATCGCGGACGCAAGGTCTCCGGTCTCGGTCTTGCCATCTGCAAAAGCATCATCACGGCGCACGGCGGCAAAATCCGCGCCATGCGCGCAAGCAGCGGCGGACTCCTGGTTCGCGCCGCGCTGCCCTTGGCAAAAAAGAACTGAATCCAAGCAAAAACCCGGCTGCATGTGTGCAACCGGGTTTTTCATACAGGCTTTACGACTGAATAAAACGGGCGTCCTCCCCGAGGCGGACAAGCGCGACCGCCAGGGAAAGCAGCAGCGAGAGGCAGCCGTCCGGCGCGTCGGTATCAATGCCGAAATCCTCACGGATCCTGCGCATTCGGTATTGGATCGTGTTGCGGTGCGTGAAAAGACGCGCGCAGGTCTCCGCAAGCGAGTGGTGACAGCAGATATAGGTGTAGAGCGTCAGGCAGAGCGCGCTTTTTTCGGCTGCATCCTGCCGGTACAGCGCATCGACCGCGCCGAGCGAATAGGACGCGCCGTCCAGATCGCGCAAGAGGATCAGAAGCATATAGTCCTCGCAGGCATATGCGGCGGGCGGCGCGTTTTTTTCGCGCAGGTACCGCAGCACCGCCTGCACCCGCGCGGCGGCGTCTTTTATGGCAAACAGCCCGGCGAGCGGTTCGGAGACGACGCCGCACAGATGGTATGCCGCGAGTTGTTCGGACAGCAGCGCGATGTCGTGCGTTTCGTGCAGAAACAGAAGAATGCACCCGTTTCGGATCAAGGGGTGCGACGCACGATAGCTCTGCCGGAGGTCGGTAAGCAGATGCGCATTATTATGATCTGCCGTCATATCGGCAAGGTCAATGAGCGCAAAGCGGGTCGGAGAAAAGTTCGCCAGAAATGTACCGGCGGCCTGAAGCCGAAAGGTTTCTTCGCTTGCAAAACGGCCGTCGAGCAGCTCTGTGAGGATTTCTTCCTCGGTTTCGGCCACGCCGCCGGCGCGCCGATCGGCATAAAACTGCTTGGCCAACAGACGCTCCGCAAAAAGGCAGTCCTCCGCCGACGGCGGATTCCCGACCCCGAACATGTACAGAATGTAGCCGAGGCGCACACCGGCGCAGGCAAGCTCCCCGACGGCACAGCGATGCTTCTCCGCATCGCCGATGATCCGGGCGCTGCCGCGCTCGGCAACAGCTTCGCACACGGGCAGCGGCAGCTCGCTGTGCGCAACGGCGCCGCGGTAGCCTTCGTCGTCAAAATCCGCTGCGGCAAAGGCGGCGACGATGTGAAAGGCGTCGTCCGTGACCAGCACCGGGCAGGAAAAGGCGGCGCTGACCGCCTCGGTCAGCGCGCCGAGCGAATCGCATTGCAGAAAAGCATTCAGCAGCAGTTGACGATCCATAGACACCTCCGTTTGTGCTGACAGCACATATAAAACTGCATAAATTATACCACAGGCTTATTGAAGATGCAATGGTTTGTGCTATAATATAGGCGTAAATAAAAAAGAGCGCCTCCAATAGGGGGCGCAGGACAATATGGAGATGGTTCCGATGTGTTTGAACAGAGTGCGTCGGCTATTCGATCGACCGGCCGCATAACAGCAAGCATGGTCGAAAATAGACAGTTTCCTTTTTGGAGGTATTGATTATGTTTGAACTCAGACCGTATAGAAAAAATAATTCCGTTTACAACCCGTTCCGCGAAATGGACGAATTTGAAAAGCACTTTTTCGGCAATCCGTTCGGCTTCTTTGATGCCGCCGCCATGGAAGAATTCAAGACGGACATCAAGGATGAGGGCGACCATTATGTGCTGGAAGCCGATTTGCCCGGCTTCGACAAGAAGGACATTCAAGTGGACACAAGCGGCGACGTGCTGACGATTCGCGCAGAGCGTCATTCGGAGCACGAAGACAAGGATAAGAAAGGCAAGTATGTCCGCTGCGAGCGTTCCTACGGCTCGTACAGCCGTGCATTTGATCTGTCCGGCGTCAAGGCGGATGAGATCAAGGCAAAATATGAAAACGGTGTGCTGAAGCTGACCATGCCGAAGAAAGACAGTTCCCTGCCCGAGGGGCATCACCTCGAAATCGAATAACCCGCTTTCCCGCATGGGAATTCTCCTGACGAATAGCTGAAAAAGCCATGTACCGTGTTGCGGTACATGGCTTTTTCTGTCGGACTTTACACATTGAAGCGGAACAGGACGATGTCACCGTCCTCGATCACATAGTCCTTGCCTTCGCTGCGGACAAGGCCTTTTTCCTTGGCGGCTGCCATGCTGCCCTCCTTGACGAGGTCATCGAAAGCGATGATCTCCGCACGGATAAAGCCGCGCTCAAAGTCGCTGTGGATCTTGCCCGCCGCCTGCGGCGCCTTTGTCCCCTTGGTGATCGTCCACGCGCGGACCTCTTTCGGGCCTGCGGTCAGATAGCTGATCAGGCCGAGCAGACTGTAGCTTGCGGCAATCAGGCGGTCGAGGCCGCTCTCCTCGATGCCGAGGTCGGCAAGGAAGGACTTCTTCTCTTCACAATCCAGCTCTGCGATCTCCGCCTCAATCTCTGCACAGACTGCGATAATCCCGGCGTGCTCGCTGTCCGCAAATTCCTTCAGCTTCATATAGCGCGGGTTGTGCGTCAGGTCAGTGCCGATGTCGCTCTCGGCGATGTTTGCAACGTAAATCACCGGCTTCATCGTGAGCAGCGGCGTGTCGGCAAGCATGGCGCGCTCGTCCTCGGTCATCTCAAACGTGCGTGCGCATTTTCCCGCTTCGAGCGTCTCCTTCAGGCGCTCCAGCAGCTCGACCTCGGCCGCCAGCGACTTGTCGCCCTTCATGGCTTTTTTGGTGCGGTCGATGCGGCGGTCGATCAGCTCAAGGTCAGAGAAGATCAATTCCAGATTGATGGTCTCCACGTCGCGCAGCGGGTCGATGTTGCCGTCAACATGGATGATATTGTCGTCCTCGAAGCAGCGGACGACGTGAACGATCGCATCGGTTTCGCGGATGTGAGACAGGAACTTGTTGCCGAGGCCTTCCCCCTTGGAAGCGCCGCGCACAAGCCCGGCAATGTCAACAAATTCGATAACGGCCGGCGTATATTTCTCGGGGTGATACATGTCCGCCAGGACATCCAGACGCTTGTCCGGTACGGTGACGATGCCTACGTTCGGATCGATCGTGCAGAACGGATAGTTTGCAGACTGCGCGCCTGCGTTGGTGAGTGCGTTGAACAGCGTGCTCTTGCCGACATTCGGCAGGCCGACGATACCAAGTTTCATATGTAAAAGTCCCTTCAGAAGTTCAGTCTTCCCTATTATAGTACGGATTAATGAAAATTTCAAGCCCCATTTAGGCGGTTGCGGCGCGCAGCAGCAGCAAAACGTCCGCAAGCGAGAGTGCGCCGTCGCCGTTCATGTCGGCAAGCGACATCTCCGGTGTGACCGCCGCATTCAAAACGGCGTGCAGGAGCAGCAATGCGTCCCGCGCCGTAATATCGCCGTCGCGATCCAGATCACCGGGTATACCGGTGAGCGAACGCAGCGCGCGGCCGATATGCAGCAGACCGTAGCCGTAGCTTGTGCTGTACGCGTCCTCCCCAAGGCGGACGGCCGTGCGGGTCAGCAGATCGTACATTTGTTCGGGATTCAGCGATACGTCCGCAGACAGCAGCAGCGCGGCCGCGCCGGATACAAGCGGCGTGGAAAAGGATGTTCCTTCCCAAGTGCCGTATCTGCTGCCCGTAAACGTGCTGAGAACCTGCTCGCCGGGGGCGACCAGCTTGACACTTGCATTTTTCTGTGAAAAGGAGGAGACTTTCTTTTGGCCGTTGACCGCCCCGACGCCGATGACGCCCGGATAAGCTGCCGGATAGCTCAGCTCGTCCGTGCCCACGTTGCCGACGGAGGCAACGACAATACACCCTTTGCCGAGCGCATAGGCAACGGCGTTTTTCAGCGTTTGTGAATCTGTTGTTGTACCGAGACTCATGTTCAGCACCTGACAGCCATATTCGTCCACCGCAGCGTAAATGGCGGGAACCATCATGCTGACGGTGGTTTTGACATTTGCCTCAAAGCATTTCAGAGGCTGAAGCTTTGCCTTCGGTGCGACGCCGATCGTGCCGATCCCGTTGATTCCGGCGGCGATCATGCCTGCGACGAATGTCCCGTGGCCGATTGTATCGATCGAGGCATTCACGCCCTCCAGAAAGCACGCGGCGGGCAGCAGATTCTCCGCAAGGTCGGGGTGATCCGGCTGTACGCCGGAATCGATCACACCGACGATGATCCCGTCGCCCATAAATCCGGCGTTCCATGCGCTTTGCGCGTCGATCATGGTGAGATCCCACTTCTTTGCGTATCCCGGGTCGCTGTAGCCGTTGCCGAGCAGAAACACCTCGGCGTCTTCCTCGTACCACAGGACGGCATCTTCGTCTTGCAGTGCTTTCAGCGTGTCGGCATCCGCCACGATGAAGGACGGCATCCTGTCCTCGGTTGCATACAGGACGGGGGCATCATCGCGCAGATAAACAATGTACTGCTGTTCTTCCGCGCTGCAGACCAAGGTCAGCGCAAGCAGCAGCAGGGAGAAAAGAAGTATGTGCAGACGTTTCATGGCATCACCCTTAAAAAAGCATACTTGATTATACCATACATGGCTGCATCGCGCAAGCAAAAGCGGGAAATTCCGCCCGGACAAGCGGCAGGCGCGTTTGTTATTCATTTTCAAACAGCGGCGTCGAGAAATAGCGCTCCGCTGTATCCGGGAGAACGGTGACCACGGTTTTGCCGCGGCCGAGCCTGCTCGCCAGCCGAACGGCCGCCGCCACATTGGATCCGCTCGAGATGCCGACGAGCAGCCCTTCTCGCCTTGCCAGCGTCCGCGCCGTCTCCAGTGCTTCTTCATCCGTGATGACGCAGACATCGTCGTAAATTGACCGGTCAAGCACGACCGGAAGAACACCGTCGCCGATGCCCATTTGCAGGTGTGTGCCGATGCAGCCGCCGGAGAGAATCGCCGCATGTTCCGGCTCAACCGCCCAGATCACCGTGTCCGGGTTCTCGCTTTTCAGCATCTTGCCGATGCCCGAGATCGTGCCGCCTGTACCGACGCCGCAGCAGAAGCCGTGAATCGGCGTGCCCGCCTGCTCGAGAATTTCAACGGCGGTGTGCATCAGATGCGCCTCCGGATTTGCCGGGTTTTCAAATTGCCCGGGTACAAAGACGTGCGGGTCCTCCGCAGCCATCTGCGCTGCACGCTTTGCGCAGGCACGAATGCATTTGCCGATGTCGCCGTCGTCGTGGATCAGAATGACCTCTGCACCGTAGTGTTGCACGATCTTACGGCGCTCCTCGCTGACTGAGTCGGGCATGATGATGACTGCTTTGTAGCCGCGTACAGCGCACACCAGCGCAAGGCCGATACCCTGATTGCCGCTGGTCGGCTCTACGATGACGCTGTCCCGGTTCAGCAGGCCGGTGCGCTCGGCTGCAAGGATCATGTTGTATGCCGTGCGCGTCTTGACAGAGCCGCCGATGTTGACGGCCTCGAATTTAACGAGAATCTCCGCAGCATCCGCATCCGTCATGTGATTCAAACGGATGAGTGGCGTGCCGCCGATGGCTTCAAGAACATTTTTGCAGATCATTCTATCCCTCCACGGTCATCTTCTCTGACAGTCTATGCAAAAACACAAACACAAGCAAGCACAAGCAAAAAAAGCGGCTTGCCCGCAGCAAGTCGCTTTGATGTTGGTGCTCCCGCGGAGAATCGAACTCCGGACACCATGATTAAAAGTCAATGGCTCTATACCAAAATCGACGTATAAAAATTTATGATACCTTTTTTAGTCTTGCTTGTCAAGGCTTTTTTTTATTTCTTGCAATTCGATTCTGTTTTTTTCTTCCGCTGTCATTAGTGTGTTTAGCTGCTGTATTTCCAATTTGATATTTTCGGATATTTCTGTGATAATTTTTTTGATTGTGTAAAGTAGAATGCATGTTGCGATGATTCCAAAAAGTAAAAGTACAAAGTAAAATTTTATTGTGTTCATGATTTATTCCTCATCGGTTTATATTTGGATTTTCTGTTCTGCCCATCAGATAATCTAACGAGCAGCCGAGTTCGTCAGCGATTTTTGTTAAGTTGTTTACTTGCGGGTATGATGATTTCATGTTGAACAGTGTGATTCGTGTTAGGCTTGCATTTTCTAATATTTCTTTTGCTGTTTTTCCTTGCTGTTTAGCTGTTGCTTTTATTCTTTCGGCGATTTCAGCGGAAGTATACAAAAAAAATCCCTCCGTATTAGTCAAAATGTCAAAATTCATAAATTTATAACTTTTCTATTGCTTTTTATAAATTTATGACTTATACTGTTATTGTAAATTAATGAAGGGGTGCCACAATGACCGACAAACAGTTACTTTATCAAATGGAGTGTTTAACAATGACCGATGAACAGTTACTTTCGGAAATTTGCGCTTGCCGTGAAGATTGCTTGCGCCGTGCATCAAATTATACTATTCTTGCAAGATCCTTTTGCGCTTCCGGTGTCATGTCAACGGCAGCTGATTATGAAACATTTTCTCACTATTTTAGCGCTGCCGCGGAACGCCTGCAATATGCGCTTGAATTTCTCACGATGGCAGAGGCTTTTCACGATGCTCTTTAACATTTATTTCTTTGATGATTTTTCATCTCGGGCGCACGTTCCGCAGTATATCGAGACCGTTGTCGCAGATGATGACGAAAAAGCGATTATCGGCTTTGCCATTTCTGAATGGGGACGTCAAAGCTTGTTCTTCCCAAACCGATGGTATCATTATCGCGGAAGTAACCAGGTATCTCACCGTTACGGCGGTTATTGGTTCGCGTTTCCCGCGATGTGCTGTGCGCAGTGCATGACTTTTGATTGTACTGCTTGCATGTGTGATTTAACGCAAAAATAATGCCGTCTGAATCGCGGCTTTATTATAAAAAAACAAAAATTAAAAAAAGTGAGGTAAAAACAAAATGATTCAGATCACTGGTTACAAACCTGTCACGCGCGACTTCAAAAGCGATAAGGGTGACCTTGTCCATTATGACGGCTACATTTTTTTCTTCGTCACCGATGAAGATAAGAATGTCCGTGGCCTTTCGACCGAGCTTTACGGCACGAAGAACCTTTCCGTGTCCGTAAAGAACCTGCATGACATTACCGGATGCGATCTTCCCGATGATGTCGTGAACCGCAAATATCGCGCTCCGACCTTCTATCAGTCTTACGGCAGACTCAAACTTGCTCCTCTTGAACCTATTAGGGAAGGCAAAACAGCGTAAACAATTCCGCCACCAGTTTAACAGACTTCAAACGGATTGTCAATAAAAATTTTTGAATGGAGGTGATTTTGATGGTGAAGATGAAGAAGCGTATTTACGGCGTTGCTTCTGCTGCCGTTGTTGCCCTGCCTTGTGCGGTGTCGGCGTTTGCTGCTGATCCTGCAACAGGCGCCACTGCCACTCTCGGCGGTTCGATCGTGACCACGGTTGTCGATGCAATCAAGTCTTTTCTGACTGGCGTCGGCGATAGCATTGTTGATCTGTTTGACGGTATCGTCGTTAATTCTAACGGCGGTCTGACTAACTTTGCAACGTGGGCGCTTGTTTTCCTTGGCGTCGGCCTTGCTTCCGGTGTTATCGCCGCAGTTCTTCGCAAGGTTGGCTGATTTCTTGTAACATGTTCTCTCCTTGATTTAGGGCAGGGGCTTGCCCCTGCCCTTTTTCTTCTAAAAATTTTGTGAAAGTAGGTGCTTATATGCTTATTGATGAAGTGCAAAACTTCTTCCTTACTTTTATAGGCGCTGAAGTAGATGCTTCTCTTGTTCAAGCGTTTTGCATTTGCTTCACGCTTATGCTCGTTTACGGCGTTCTGATTCGCCCGTTCTTAAATCTTTGTGGAGGTACGAAAAATTGAGAAAAAATAAATTCTTTGACACAATTATGATCGCGCTGATTCTGATGATTGGCTTCCGTATCATTTTCCCCGGCGCTTTCCCCGGCAATCCCGATACACCTGATAATCCCGGTACCCCCGGTATTGATACTTCGCATATGGTTGATCTTCCTGTTTTCGCCGATGCCGCTGCCTTGGAAGCTGATGGCCGCTTCTTTGCCTACCTTGATACTGCCAGTAAAAAGTATGATGTAGCTATTAGTGATGGCTCTACGGGCGGTTCTACGTTTGGCGGTCAAGGTGTCATTATGGGCCCTATTTATTTCGCTTCCGAAACTATTCATATCGACAAGGCTTATTCGCAAGGTGCCGATGAAGTTGAGGGTCAAGTAGCTGAAAAAACTGATTTTGATTCACATGGTATTCCTGCATTCTATATTGGCGACACACTTTTCTATTTGCACTATATGACATGGGCGCCTGAGGGATATATGCTTACTATCAATTCTTATCCTGCTGATGTTGATTTTATTTTAGTGTATGAGGGAGCATAATATGAATAATAAATTTTTTGCTGTAATTCTTTCCTTGGTTGTTTTGGCTTCCTGTTTTGCTGTCCCTGCGTTCGCGGCTGCCGGTGAAACATCTGTTGCCGTGAATTATACAACGGCGATGGTGACTGGCTATACTGCAAACGCTGACGGTTCGATTTATGATATTCCAAAGTCGCATTTTACAATGACTTCGTCTTCTTCTACTGGCTGGTCGTATAATATCGGCTTTGATTCCTTTGTCGACTCCGCTGTTGATACCGAAACAGGCCGTACTTCCTCCGGTTGGATTGGATTTTGTTTCAAGGTTCGACCGACGACGGATTTGTCAAGTTATGATTTGTCTAAATATGATCTTACCCTTACTTGGTCTTCTTATGCGACTTCGGTTTCGGAAGATATTTATGCGTCTGATCTTCAAGATTTTCTTGATTCTAATGGTCATATGGGTCTTTCTGCCGATAATTCTGCGTTGTACGTTCCCCGCTTTGGTTCTGTAAATGCTTGGTCTCTTGCGTCTATAAATCATGATACATTGGGTAAACTTTTGCAGACGGTGACTTTTACTAATTCTGAAACGGTGTCTGCTTTGACTAATGCAAGCGGTTATAATGTGTATTTGCCGCTTTATGCTTATGGTGATAACACGGTCTCTATTCGCTTTGCTTTGACGCTCACGCCGAAAACGGTTCAAACAGGCGATTATGATCTTGGTGTTCCTGACTCTTATACGTTCGGGATTCCTATGACTTATGGTCTTGGTGCGCAAGGTCTTGACCAGTCTATTACAGATGTTTATTCTATTTATAACGCAAGCGGTCTTCATAATGGCTATCGTTTCCGCGATTATTCCAATTATTACAATATCGCTTCGTTTCCGTTTCTCCGCGATTATTTCGGCGCTTTTATTACGGTCGGACGTAAAGACAATCTTTCCGATGCTTCTGCATGGCAAAATTCCGTTCTTGATACAATCAAGTTTAATGTGCCGTATTCGGTGACGATTCCCGACGGCTTCGATCTCAACGCGCAGAAAACCGAATTTTTGTTTCGCATTCGCATTGCCGGAAATGAACACCAATTAAATTGGTTTGACTTGTCTTCTCTTGCTGATTCTCTCCGTTCGCGCTTTTATGATTTCGAGCCTTATGCGCTTAAAGTCGGCGAATTTACAATTGGGTATAAGTATTTCACAACGCAGTATTATTCCGCGCAGAATACCGTTGAATTAACGCTTCGGCTTTCCTCTGCGGATGAAGCGCAGAAGATGTTTATTAAAGCTCTGCTTGAAAACACATCGTTTAGTCTGACTTTCTCGGTCGCGCCTGATATGCACGGTGCTATTGTCGGCTTGCCTTATGCCGGTTTCTTTTTGGGGGACGCTTCGCCGTCCCCCGATTCTCCTCCGGCCGGAGGTTTTTCGCAGTCGGATATTGATGCTGCTTTCAATCGTGGATATAGCTCCGGTCTTTCCGATGGTTCTGACAAAAATTATGTTTATGGCTTTGTAAATGGTACCTGGACGGCATTCAATGATTTTTACAAAACTGTAACAAATGGTATCTCGATTGGCGGTATTCGCCTGTCTGCGATTATAACGTCTATCTGCATTGTTGCGATTCTTGTTGTTGTGATTAAAAAGGTGGTGTAGTTATGCTTCAAAAAGGCTTGATAGCGCTGCTTGTTCTGATGTTGGTTGTGACGGTTGTCTTTACTTCTTTCGGTATTGCTTACAACAAATCCGACTTTATGTCCACCATGTTAAAAGTGGAAAATGGTCTTGGTGATACTTCTGATAAAACGCTTGAATTATACGGAAAAACAAAAACATTTTTTACAAATGTTTATTCTGCTGTTGATAATTTGATTGATATTAGCGGTACTTATGAAAAAATTTTTAACGCAACTTCGCGATTTTTTTCAAAAGTAAATGCTTGTTTTTCTCTTGCGCAAAAGTATGGTTTTGATTTCGGCGAAAAAACCAAAAATGCTTATTCTGTTTTGTTTCGCGGATTTGACTATGAACCGTTTTGGCTTAAAAATGACTTTGATATTGAAAATGCTTTGAAGATTGTTGGTTGTTTGGCATATGACGAAGATAATGAATATTCGTATTCTTTTTATAGTGTTAAACATTCTTTTGATTCTACAAAACGTACCAATGTAAATTATGGGCTTTATCATCATGTTGATGATTATGATTCTTTACGCCCTGCAGATTCGTTTGGTTGGTTCAAAGCGCCTTCTTTGTCTAAACCGGATATTTCTGATCCGCTTGTTGCGTTTTTTATGACACCAAAAATGCTTGCTGAATTTGCTTATGATAATTTGCGGTTGCCTATTATATCGACAAATATAAAGTATCGTTTTGACGATGGTTCTGTCTTGTCGCCGATTGCTATTATAATTCGTCGTTCTTCTGCTGCGCGTGATATTTCTTTTGGTGTGTCAAATTATCATGGTCTTTTGGATCCGGAGCTTTATGTTTTGATTGATGATGTTCCGCTTTGCGTCGATTTTGTTTTTCAACATGCTTCTGCAACTTTGGATTTTCAAGACACTTTACGCGGCGGTCAAGTGCTGCATACGCTTTATTATCGTGATATTGTTACTCCTGATCCTGAAAAAAGTTGGCTTGAAAATCAAATTTATTATTGGAAGAACCTTTTGAATCGGTTTTTTGATTATTACGTAAAACCGTTTCCTGCTGGTGCGCATATGGGCGGTCGTGATTTTTGAATTGAGGTGGTGATTTTATATGTTACATACACTTAAAACTGAGCCGGATTATTTCAGACAAGTTATTTCCGGCAAAAAAAAGTTTGAAATACGGTTTAATGATCGCAATTATGCTGTCGGCGATTTGCTTACGCTTTGCGAATACAATCCGGTGACTGGTAGATTTAGTGGCAATTCTGCTTTTGTTTCGGTTACTTCGATTTGTGATGATATACGATTTGTTAAACCGGGTTATGTTGTGATGTCGATTAAGGTTCTGTCAAAGAAGGTGACTGTATGATCTTTACAATAATTCTTCTTGTTCTGCTTGGTTTTCTTCTTTATCGATTCTTCAAGTCTTACCATCTGCCGAACAATAATATCATCTGTTTTACTGGTACGCTTGGTTCCGGTAAAACGTATCTTGCTGTTGCACAGTCTCTTCGTGCGTTCAAACGCCAGCGGTTGAAGCATTTCTTTTATCGCAAGCTCCCTTTTCTTCGTTGGCTGCTTTGCTATTTCATGCCCGAATGCAAATATCCCGCAACGCTTTATAGTAACATTCCGATTCAGATCAACCTGTCAAAAAAACATCCGAAGTATTCAAGGCCGTTGACAAAAAATCACTTGCTGATGCTTGATTTACTGCCGGAGCGCTGTACTGTTGTTATTGACGAGTTGGGTCAAATTTGTTCTCAATGGGAATTTGATAATCCTTTTGTCATGCAAAATACGCAAACGCTTGTTCGGTTCTTCCGTCACTTTACGAACGGCAAAATGTTTGTTACTGACCAGGTTTCCGGTAACATTGTAAAACCGATTCGTGATCGCTTGGGCTATGTCTATCAGCTTGATGACTTTCATCGCGATTTTTTTCTTCTTCCTTTTTTCAAGGTAAACTGCATTCCGCTACAGAATCTTGATGATGGCAATACAAACATTGAAGCTGATCTTTCCGATATTTCCAGCTTCTATTTCTACGGTTTCTTGCCGTACAAGTGGATGAAGCTGAAACACTATGAATCGCGTTGTTTCAAAAAGCTGTATACCGAAAACGCTGTTAGGTCTGTTGATGCGTTCGGCTCCGATGGGCTTTATACAACGTATTTAATAGATATGGCTGTTTCGGATTCTGTTCGCAAGAATTATAAAAAGAATATTGAACAATATCGCGCTTATCTTTATGACCGTGAAAATGTTCTTTCTTCTGCGTCTTCTGCTCCGGCCGAGGATTCTCCTTCGCCGTCCGTTCCGCTTGTCGAATTGGATGTAAAAATTTAATCTTGAGGTGTCCGAAGATGGATAATATTATAGACTTGTTTCATGATAACAATGTTGCACCGTCTGTTGATAAAGTGTCTATCTTCGGGCATTCTTCTAAAGATATAATTCAAACCGATTTTGACGGTATGGTCTTTTACAACGACTATAAAGGGTATTATGTAAAACATATTGAAAGCACGGTCGAAAATCATTTTCGCGAACTCTGGACAATATCTTATTTCCGTCAATGGGAATTGGATAAAGAATTGGTTTCTATGGCTGTTATGATTGGTTGGAACGGTAAAAATAATTGTTTAACGCAGGAGAACCAACGACGTTTTAAAATTGAATTTAATCCGAATAAATTCGTTGTTCCCGATTGGCTTTTGGAGTATTTTGTTCAATACGGTTATGCTGTTGATTATATAAAAAATATCGACCTTGCTTTCGATTTTTATAAAACGCCTAAATCCTGGTTTCGGTTGTTTCCTGCGTCCGGTAACACAAAATGCGCTTCGATCGGCACGTCCGGAAATAAAACCGATTACATAGGATTTGGCGATAAATCGAAAAACCGTCTTAAAGTATACGATAAAGGCCTTGAACGCAAGAAATACAAAAACTTTTGGTGTGATGTTACGCGCGTTGAAATAACGCTTGATTATGAATATTCGCAACGTAGTACGGCTTATGACCGTGATTGCAATGCGCTTGTGCAGTCTGCCGCTGCTCTTGCACAAATTTCCGTTTCATGGTCTGATAGTATAGATCCGTTTGTCTTTGCGCTGTCCTGTCTCGAAAAGCGTGATCTTGATGCAGCTTTAAAGATGATGTCTGTTAATACTCGACGGAAGTATAAAGAATTGCTGTCTTCTATTGTCTGCCGTAAACTTTATTGTGCATGGACCGATCTGCATTTTTTTCTTGATGATGAATTGCAAAAGATTCTTCAATCATTGCATATGCAGTTTTCTATTGATTTTGATAATATTGGTGTTAAATTATGAAAATGAGTGAATTACTTGAAATGTTTTTGCTTGATAAAACTGCTGCGGGTGTCTCTCCGTTGACTATTGATTATTATCGGGCATCCGTCTATAAATTTGTCCGTTTTGCGGGCAATATATCCGCTGATGATTTGTCTTTGCTGATGATTAAACAGTTTATTTTGTGCTTGCAATCGCAGGATATAAATTCTGTTTCCGTTCGTTCTTATGCGCGTGGTTTTCGCGTCTTTGTGTCCTGGCTTGTCGAAAATGATTATGTTTCCGAAGAATTGTTTTTGAAGTTCAAGCTTCCGAAAAGTGAAAAGCCTGTTATAAATGTTTTGACCGATGAAGAACAAAAACGTCTGTTTGATTGTTTTAACCTTGAAACGACGCTTGGTCAACGTGATTATATCATTTGTATGCTTGCATTTGGTTCGGGTCTCCGTCGCGCTGAAATAGTTGGTTTACGTATGGAAAATGTCTTTCGTGACTTTGTTGTTGTGCGTGGTAAAGGCTCAAAAGAGCGAATTGTTCCGATTACAAAAGAAGTCTATGATCTTATCCGTTGTTATCTGTCGCGTGTTCGTATTGTTGACCGCGAATATTTGCTTTTACAGGATGATGGCCGGCCGATCACAATTTGTACTGTAAAAGATTTGTTTGCGCGTTTGAAAAAGAAAAGTGATATACCGCGCCTTCATGCTCATCTGCTCCGGCATACTTTCGCCACTCTTTATTATGAAAATGGCGGTGATATACATAATCTTTCCGATGTTCTCGGTCATTCCACTTTGACTATGACCGAAAAATATATGCATTTGTCACGTCTCGCTGTTTTGCGTGATTTTGATAGGCTCTCACCTGCTCGCAATGTGATGCGATAGCCTATTCAGGTAATAGGGGAGCGGGGAAAAAGTGTTTCCCCGCTCCCCTGTGGCTGCTCCCTCTGATGGTCCCTGCTCCCTCTGATGGTTCCTGCTCCCTCTGATGGTCCCTGCTCCCTCTGATGGTCCCTGCTCCCTCTGATGGTCCCTGCTTCTTCTGATGTTCTCCTGTTCCCCCCGCTGGTGCTTTCTTTTGCCCGCTTTGAAAAAAACGGACTGTGCGTCAATCTGGATTTTGCGTCGTGCTTTCTGCTTTAGCAGGACAAAAGCAGCCTTATCAAATTGCAAGGTCAAGAATAAAATATATAAATCGCGTTTCTTATAAAGAAACGTGATTTTGTATTTTGAAAAGAGGTTCGGAGAAGTACAACTCTAAACGCGCGCTTTTTACAGCGCGTGTTTGTCTCCGAAAACGCGTATAGCCGTTCCCCCGGCGAAGCCGGGGAAGGGGGTCGGCAAGGCATGTCGCTATGTAAAATGCTGCTGCCTCGTCTGCTTGGTCTATCTATCATGATCGTGTGCTATGCAAAGATATGATAGATACTCAAAAAAAAAACAATCTCCTGTAACACTCAAAAAAATATCGCCGGAGGCGCTTTTTCGTCGTCGTCGTCGCGGTTTTCCATGTGGGAAAGTCTCACGCCCTTTTCCACATGGTAAACCGAAGCTTCTCCACGTGGAAAAGTCTCACGCCCTTTTCCACGTGCGTGAAGCGTATTATCGCAAACTATCTAATGCAGCAGCCGTTTGCCGCTGCCGAACGTTTCTCCGGCTTGCTGGATTTGGCTATATTACGCGATTGTTTTTGGGGTGTTTGAAAAAAGAGGGGTGTCCCCTCTTTTTTGCGCTTTTGGCATATTATACAAAATAGTATACTGCACTTTGTGCATGTATACAAACTTGCACAAAGTGCAATAAAACTATTGCAATTATATGCACAGTGTGTTATAATTAGTATGTCAGATGAAGTAGATATATGATATATAATAGATTGGAGGTGTTGATATGTTATGACAATTAGAGAGTTGCGTAAACGTTATGGATTTACACAAGCGGCTTTTGCAAAATATTTTGGTTTTCCGCTTCGCACGGTTGCCAGTTGGGAATCTGAAAGCGACTCTGGCAGGACTTGTCCTGCACAGCTGGTCGCATTGATTGCTTACAAGTTAGAAAAAGAATTTCCCGAAAAATAAATTAATGGGTGGTATAATTTAATCATCGGGGGAACGGAGATACCTCCGAAATCAATCCGCAAACAAAAAAAAGGAGAAACAAGAAAATGACGATCGAAGAAATGATTAAAAAGTACGACCTTAGACTTGCCAAAGAAGGCATGATTGGTATCTATAACACCGACGCAGTCAAAAGAGACGGCACGCTTGACTTGATAAAGGAGAAAAAGCCCGAGATTATCGCCTATATCAAAGCCAAAGAAGAAGCGGAGAAAAAAGCCCGTGAAGAGCGCGAAGCAAAAATCGAAGCCATCGAAGGGCTTGCAGAAATCAAATCCGCGATTTACGAGCGAAACAACTACCGCATCGCCTTTGAAAAAATGATGGATGACGAATACAACGACGGTGCTTTCCCGCCGAAAGCGCCGAAATCCAATCCTGACGAGCTGATGAAAAAATATCCGCGCGCAGCTGCCTATATCACCGCAGAAGGATGGACTTATTCAACGCACTTTGTTAAAAGCAGTGCGGGCAGAAAAGCTCTTGAGCGTATTATCAATGGTGAAGACTACGAAGCAGCGCTCCGCGACATGGACAAGGAGTTCAGCGACTATTGTGACGAGCACATGTGGGACTGAGCGTCTGCCACTACATCCATAATTCACAAACACAAAGGAGAAAACGACATGACAATCTATATCGACGAGAACGGTAAAACCGTGAAAGCAACCAGCTATATTGACGCAGCCGAAAAACTTTATGGGCAAAGTAAAAGCATCAACGGTAGCCCGACAACTTATGCGCATCGGCACAATGGATACGCGGATGTCCTGGTTTACAAAGCAGGTGATAAAATCGGAACATACTACGGCGTTGCAGCTGCGCACCCAGTAAAGCATACTCTTCGGAGGCTTGAAAAATGACGATTAAAGAAGCACGCAAATCCTTGCTGGTAAAATTAAAAGACCGCCTTCGGGCGGTCTTTTTTTTACGAAAACGTCTTGACAAACGCTTGGTTTTGTGCTACGCGCGCACGCGCACGCGCGCGCCCGCGGTATAATAAGGGCGCGCAAGTATCAAATTTTGATACTTTTTCACGCGACCGACACATTTATACAAAGCGCCCGCCGATCTGGCAAGCGCTTTTTCTTTGGTGCCCCCACGGAGAATCGAACTCCGGACGCCATGATTAAAAGTCATGTGCTCTACCAGCTGAGCTACGGGGGCATATTATTACATTCGCGGGAGCAGTTGTTTGCACCCCAATATAATAGCATATACGGCGATGTTTGTCAACACTTTTTTCGAGGTTTTGCGGCGAAAGCGCACAGGCGGCAATTCCCTGCCGCCTGTGCGCTATTCATGCGAAAGAACCGGTCAGATGCCGTATTTTGCGCCGACGCCGAGCGCGTTTTCGATCCGCAGGAGGCGGTTGTACTTGGCGACGCGCTCACTGCGGCAGGGGGCGCCGGTTTTGATATACGGCGCGTTTGTGCCGACGGCGAGATCGGCGATGGTCGTGTCCTCGGTTTCGCCGGAGCGGTGAGACGGAATGTAACGATATCCGTTTGTTTTCGCCTTGACGATGACATCTATGGTTTCGCTGACCGTGCCGATCTGATTCGGCTTGATCAGGATGGCATTGGCAGCGCCGAGCTCAATACCCGTGGAAAGCCTTTTGACGTTGGTCACGAACAAGTCGTCGCCGACCAGCATGATGCGGTCACCGATGCGAGCGGTGAGGCGGGCCCACCCATCGAAGTCCGTCTGATCCAGTCCGTCCTCGATGGAGAAAATCGGGTATTTGGCGACAAGCTCTGCCCAGTAGCCGATCAGTCCGTCCGCGTCAAAACGCGCGCCGCGCTTCGGAAGGATATATGCCCCGTCCCGAAACCACTCGCTTCCGGCGGCATCCAAAGCAATCTTCACCGTCCCGGTATCGTATCCGGCGGCATCAATTGCTTCGCAGATCAGGCGGATGGCGTCCTCGTCGCTGTCCAGGCTCGGCGCATAGCCGCCTTCATCGCCGACGGCCGTGCCGAGTCTGCGCGACGCGAGCAGCTTTCCGAGCGCATGATAGATTTCCGCACCGATGCGCAGCGCCTCACCAAAGCTTTGCGCGCCGACCGGCGCGATCATGAACTCCTGAATATCCACGTTGTTGGAGGCGTGCGCCCCGCCGTTGAGAATATTCATCATCGGGATCGGCAGATTTCCGGCCGAAACGCCGCCGACGTATTTGAAAAGCGGCATGTGATAGGAGTTTGCGCCCGCGCGTGCGCACGCCATTGACACCGCGAGAATTGCGTTTGCACCGAGCCGAGATTTGTTCTCCGTCCCGTCCAGCTCCCGCATGATCGTGTCGATCTCGTTTTGCTCATAGGCGGAAACGCCGATCAGCGCCGGGCAGATTTTTTTGCCGATATTATAAACGGCGTCCAGCACGCCGCGCCCGCCGTAACGCATACTTGACTTGTCGCGCAGCTCGTGTGCCTCAAAAATGCCCGTGGAAGCGCCGGACGGCACACTTGCCATGCCGACCGTGCCGTCACTCAGCATGACCGATGCTTCGACGGTCGGGTTGCCGCGCGAATCCAACACCTCTCTGCCGCAGACTTTCGATATACAAACCTTCGCCATATTTATCCCTCCATAGTGATAAGAAGATCCAAGGATTTCTCCTTTATTATGGAACATTCTGCTGCAAAACATGCGCGGAAACAAAAAATCGGCGGCTGCATATACTGACAAACAGAACTTACATACGAGGTGCTTTTCATGAAGATTCACACGGTTGTGCCCGGCGAGAGCATACGCTCCGTCGCAAAGCTGTACGGCGTCCCGGAGACGCGTATTCTGTTTGACAACGAGCTGGACCCGAAGAATAAGCTCTATCCGGGGCAGACGCTGGTCATCGGCGAGCCGACGCAGACGGACAGCGTGCGCGGCGGTGATACGCTTGACAGGATCGCCGCGCGGAACGATACGGATATATGTGCGCTGCTGCAAAGCAATCCGCACCTTGCGGAAGGCGGTCTTGTCCCGTCGCAGCCACTGAACATCGAATATGCACGGGAGACGGCGCGCAGATTGCTTGTCCATGCATATACCGGAACGGCGGGCGAAACCGTGCTTCGCAAACGTCTGCCGCTCGTCTCCGTTCTGTCCGTACAGAATGCCGCGCTGCTGCAAAACGGGCACGTGCGTCTGCCGGAAACAGCCGCGCGCACGGCCGCGCTCGCGCGCGAATACCGCGCGCTGCCCATCCTGTGCATCGAGGCAAACGATGCGTGGGGGCGGTATGACACAAGTGCCGTGACGCAGATCATCGCCTCGCCGCTTCTGACCGAACGGCTGATTCAAAGCGCGCTCGATGCAGTCGAGGCGGGCGGCTTTGCCGGTATCGAACTTGCTTTTTCGCCTTTGCCGCCGGATGACGCGCCGCGCCTTGCCGCGCTGCTTTCCGCGCTTGCGGCGCGCTGCGAGGAATGCGGACTGTACCTGCTTTCGCCGTGGCAGCCGAATCTGCTGGAGGCGGACGTGCTGACGCTCAATCGCCCGGACATCGCCGATCTTGTGCCGATCCACAGCTATTTATATGATGATGAAAAAACCGCGTCTCCCGCCGCGCCGCTGGATCGGGCGGAAGCTGCGCTTGCCGCCGCTTTTGTACCGCACAGCGCCGGAAAGCTGCTGCTCGGCATCCCGACCTTCGGCATCGACTACACAAAGACGGCGAACGGATACCGAAAGCGCGCGGCAGACGCTGCGCGTCTCTGCGGATTGCAGCCGCCCGCCGCGGTCACGTTTGATCCCGTCAGCCGGACGCCGTGTGCCGCCTATACGGAGGAGTCACATCACTTTCCGCTCGAACACAGGCTGTGTTACGAGGACGCAAATTCTTTCGTGTCAAAGCTCGGGCTTGCGGACAAATTGAGCCTCGGCGGCGTCAGCATCTGCTCGCTGGCCTACGATGCACCGCTCTTATGGCAGCTGCTGAACCAGACTTACAGCGTCGTAAAATACTGAAAATCATAATAATTCTTTATAGAAAATGCCGATTTTCATGCTACAATAATATAAGAAGCGATAATGACGCATAATTTTGCTTTTTCCGCGCAAATTTCTCTTGCAAATTTGACAAACATGTGTTATATTCATATTTAGGAAAGATTGTTGTTTAAGTAGTATGACAAAAAAATAATTATATAGGAGATAAAATGCTATGACCAAAAACATTCATGTCACAAAGTGGATCGACGAAATGGCCGCTATGACGCAGCCTGACAAGATCGTCTGGATCGACGGTTCCGAGGCGCAGGCCGAAGAACTGCGCAAGGAAGCCTGCTCTACCGGCGAGCTCATCAAGCTCAATGAAAAGCTGCTCCCCAACTGCTACCTGCACAGAACTGCGCTCAACGACGTTGCACGCGTCGAAAACCGCACCTTTATCTGCACCACGAAGCAGGAGGACGCCGGCAACATCAACAACTGGATGGCGCCCGCTGAATGCTATGCAAAGCTGTCCAAGCTGTTTACCGGCTCGATGAAGGGCAAGACGATGTACGTCATTCCCTACTCCATGGGTATCGTCGGCTCCGACTTCGCAAAGTACGGCATCGAGCTGACCGACTCGATCTACGTCGTTCTCAACATGCTCATCATGACGAGAGTCGGCAACAACGTTCTCGAAGCGCTCGGCGACAGCCCCGACTTTATCAAGGGTCTGCATGCAAAGGCTGACCTCGATGAAGAGAACCGCTATATCTGCCACTTCCCGGAGGACAACACCATCTGGTCTGTCAACTCGGGTTACGGCGGAAACGTTCTGCTCGGCAAGAAGTGCTTCGCACTCCGCATTGCTTCTTACCTTGGCAGAAAGGAAGGCTGGATGGCTGAGCATATGCTCATCCTCGGCATTGAGTTCCCGAACGGCGAAATCAAGTATATCACCGCTGCGTTCCCGTCTGCGTGCGGCAAGACCAACCTGGCCATGCTGATCCCGCCGGCGATCTACAAGAACCTCGGCTACAAGACCTGGTGCGTCGGCGACGACATCGCCTGGCTGCGTATCGGCAAGGACGGCAGACTGTGGGCCGTCAACCCCGAGAACGGCTTCTTCGGCGTTGCCCCCGGTACCAACGAGCACTCCAACCCCAACGCCCTGCACACCACGACGCGCGACACCATCTTCACGAACGTTGTGCATGACCTCGACAACAACACCGTTTGGTGGGAAGGCCTCAATGACAACCCGCCGAAGAACGCCATCGACTGGAAGGGCAACAAGTGGGACTACACCAAGTACGACAAGAAGGACAAGAGCACCTGCGGCGCGCATCCCAACTCCCGCTTCACCGCAAGCGCAAAGAACTGCCCTTGCCTCTCCTCTGAGTTCAACAATCCCGCAGGCGTGCCGATCAGCGCAATCGTGTTCGGCGGCCGCCGTGCAAAGACCGCTCCGCTGGTATACCAGTCCTTCAACTGGCAGCACGGTACGTTCGTCGGCTCGATCATGGCTTCCGAGACGACTGCTGCGGCAGCCGGTGCAGTCGGCGTAGTTCGCCGCGACCCGATGGCAATGCGTCCGTTTGTCGGCTACAACATGGGCGACTACTTCGCACACTGGCTCGAGATGGGCAAGAAGATTCCGCACGCGCCGAAGATTTTCAATGTCAACTGGTTCCGCACCGACGATGAAGGCAACTTCATCTGGCCCGGCTTCGGTGACAACATGCGCGTCCTGCTTTGGATTCTTGCTCGCTGCGAAGACAAGGTCGGCGCAGTCGAGACGGCTATCGGCTATGTGCCGAAGCCCGAGGACATCAACATTGAAGACCTCAACGGCGTCACGATCGACACCATCAAGGATCTGCTCTCTGTCGATGTTGCTTCCTGGAAGGAAGACTGCAAGAACATCCGCGAGTTCTACGGCGTGATCGGCGATCATATGCCGAAGGAGCTGTACGAGGAGCTGGATGCTCTCGAAAAGAGACTCGGCTGATTGAAATAAACTTCACACGGCGCGTTCCGCACGGATCGCGCCGTGTTTTTTCATCAGAACATGCCGAAAAAATCGACCATTTTTGACAAACCTTACAAAACCGCTTTGAATTTGAGAAAGTCTCTTGACATTGCCGCCGCCGCATGCTAAACTAAATGCAAATTAAATAGCAAATAAAAGCTGTGACGAAGAATGGTCAGGCGAAGGACGCATTCAGAGAGCCGATGGTCGGTGCAAATCGGTATGCGGAGTCCCTGCCCTCTCACTTCCGAGCCGGAAGCCTGAAGCGCAAGTGCGTAGGGCGACCCGCGTATGCTGCGTCAGTGCATAGAAGTTGTTCGACTTCGACGACAAAGGCGTTGATGAAGACGGAACTTGCAAAGGATTTTTCAGAGAGTCGGGGACGGTGTGATCCCGATAAAAACTTGCTTATTTCCCATCCCTTCTGAGCCGGTAGCCCAAACGGTTTTGATACCCAGTAGGCGCTTCCCGTGAATGCTGCGTGAATGCATAGAAGTTGGCAGACTTCGAAGAGGTGGCGGAATAAAACTTCCGCAATTTGAGTGGTACCGCGAGTGCATGTTACACCCGTCTCAAAGCAAATAAAGTGCTTTGAGGCGGTTTTTTGCTATTTCCCCCTCCGAGCGCAGAGTGAACGCATATTTTATAATGAAAGAAAGGTCAATGTCATGTTATCTCTCGACAAAGTGTTCAACGCGCAGACCGTGCTGAAAAACATCATTCGCGAAACCAAGCTGGTCCGCGCCTACGGGATCGCGCCGGATTGTGAGCTGTTTCTGAAGCCCGAAAACCTACAGATCACAGGCTCCTTCAAGGTGCGCGGCTCTGCCTATAAGATTGCGATGCTGTCCGACGAGGAGAAGAAAAAAGGCGTGATCGCCTGCTCCGCCGGCAACCACGCGCAGGGCGTGGCGCTGGCCGCGACCAAGAACGGCATCAAATCGCTGGTCTGCCTGCCGGACACCGCGCCGATCTCCAAGGTGGAGGCGACCAAAGGCTTCGGCGCCGATGTCTGTCTCGTCGAGGGCTGCTATGATGACGCCTACAAAAAGGCGCTGGAGCTGAGAGACAGCGAGGGCTACACCTTCGTACATCCGTTTGACGACGAGAATGTCATCGCCGGACAGGGCACGATCGCGCTGGAGATTCTGAACGATCTCGACGATATTGATGCGATCGTCGTGCCGATCGGCGGCGGCGGGCTGATCTCCGGCATCGCCTACACGGTCAAGCAGATCCGCCCCGGCATCAAGGTCTACGGTGTGCAGGCCGCGGGAGCGCCGGGTATGTTCAATTCGATCCGCGACGGCGAGATCGAGTGTCTCCCCTCCGTCTCTACGATTGCCGACGGCATTGCCGTCAAGCAGCCGGGCGAAAACACATTTGCGCTGGTCAGGGAATACGTGGACGACATCGCGCTGGTCACGGATGACGAGATCTCCAGTGCAATTCTCTCGCTGATCGAAAAGCAAAAGATGATTGCCGAGGGCGCAGGCGCTGCCGCCGTCGCCGCCGTCATGTTCAACAAGTTTGATCTGAAGGGCAAGCGTGTGGCCGCGGTTGTCTCCGGCGGCAACATTGACGTCACCAGTCTCTCCCGCGTGATCGACCGCGGCCTGCGCAACTCCGGCCGTTCCTCCAACCTCCTTATCGAGCTTTTGGACAAGCCCGGTCAGCTCAAGGAGATTTCCCGCATCATCGCAGACTGCGGCGGCAACGTCACCGGCGTTCACTATGAAAAGGGACACACCGAGAGTGTCACCGGCTGCTATCTCCGCATTGAAATGGAGACCCGTGATTATAACCACGTGCATCAGATCACGCAGAGCCTGCGCGATGAAGGCTTCAAGCTTATCAACTGAAATCGGACATACAGAAAGGACCAAAACCATGAAAACCAAAGTTCAGACCGCGAATGCTCCCGCGGCGATCGGCCCTTATTCACAGGCCGTCGTCGTCGGAAATCTCATTTTCACCTCGGGTCAAATCCCGCTCGATCCCGAGACCGGCGCGCTTGTCGGCAGCGGCATCGCCGAGCAGACGCACCGCGTCTGCAAAAACCTGGATGCTGTGCTCCGCGCGGCGGGCGGCTCGCTGCAAAGCGCCGTCAAGACGGTCTGCTTCCTTGCCGATATGGCGGATTTTGCAGCCTTCAACGAAGTGTACGCTACCTACTTCACCGAGAAGCCCGCGCGTTCCTGCGTGGCGGTCAAGACCCTGCCCAAGGGGGCGCTGGTCGAGGTCGAAGTCGTAGCCGAAAAGGAGTAAACCATCGTGATGGACGCAAGCAAATATCACATCGGGTACTTCCCGGTTGATAAAAAATACAACAAGTGGGTCGAAAAAGACCATATTGAGCAGCCGCCGATCTGGTGCAGCGTAGATATGCGCGACGGCAATCAAAGCCTCGTCATTCCGATGAGCCTTGAAGAAAAGCTCGAGTACTACAAGGTTCTGCTCGAAGTCGGTTTCAAGGAGATCGAGGTCGGCTTCCCCGCCGCAAGCGAAACCGAGTACGAGTTTCTGCGGACGCTGATCGACCGGCACATGATTCCGGAGGACGTGACCGTGCAGGTGCTGACGCAGTGCCGCGAGCACATCATCCGCAAGACCTTTGACGCCTGCAAGGGCGCGCCGAGCGCGATCATCCACTTCTACAATTCGGTCAGCGTGGCACAGCGCGAGCAGGTCTTCAAGATGTCCAAGGACGAGGTCAAACAGATCGCCGTAGACGGCGCCAAGCTGGTGAAAAGGCTGGCGGCCGAATACGACGGCAACTTCCGCTTTGAGTATTCCCCCGAGTCCTTCACAGGTACGGAGCCGGAATACGCCCTTGAGGTCTGCAACGCCGTACTGGACGTTCTTGAGCCGTGCGAGACCAACAACGTCATCATCAACCTGCCCGTGACGGTGGAAATGAGTATGCCGCATGTCTACGCTTCACAGGTCGAGTACATGAACGAAAACCTGAAATACCGCGAATTTGTGACCCTTTCCCTGCACCCGCACAATGACCGCGGCACGGGCGTTGCCGACACAGAGCTTGCTCTGCTCGCGGGCGCAGACCGTGTCGAAGGAACGCTGTTCGGCAACGGCGAGCGCACGGGCAACGTGGACATCATCACGCTGGCGATGAATATGTATGCGCACGGCGTTGACCCGAAACTCGACTTCTCCGACATGAATCGTCTTGTCGGGGAATATGAGAAATGCACGCGGATGCATGTCTACGAGCGTGCGCCCTACGCGGGCGCGCTGGTCTTTGCCGCATTCTCCGGCAGCCATCAGGACGCGATCGCCAAGGGCATGAAGTACAGAAACAAAAAGAACCTCCACACATGGAGCGTCCCCTATATCCCGATCGACCCGAAGGACATCGGCCGCACCTATGATGCGGATGTCATCCGCGTCAACTCGCAGAGCGGCAAGGGCGGCATCGGCTATCTTCTGGAGCAGACCTACGGCTACAATCTCCCGCCGAAGATGCGCGAGCAGTTCAGCTACCTCTGCAAGGAAATCTCCGACCGCGAGCACAAGGAGCTCAAGCCGGACGAAGTGCTGGCCATTTTTGAACAGAATTATCTCAATCTCGAGAGCGGCATCCGCGTGACCGACTTTGATTTTGAACGCGAGAACGACGCGGTCAAGATCGACATCACCTTTATGCGGGACGGCGTTGAGACCGAGCTCTCCGCCGAGGGCAACGGTACGCTGAGCGCGATCAACAACGCGCTGACCGCCTATACCGGCGAAAACTACACCTTGCAGGTCTACACGCAGCACAGTATGCAGGGGCAGGGCTCGCACAGCGTGGCCGCCTCCTACATCGGCCTGGAGGATCGGAACGGCAGGATGTATTTCGGCGCAGGTACGGACACCGACGTGATCACGGCAAACGCCAAGGCGCTGCTCGGCGCATTCTATAACATGACCAAGGAAGGAAAATAACGATGGGAATGACCATGACTCAGAAGATCCTTGCCGCCCATGCAGGGCTTGACAAGGTAACTGCCGGTCAGCTGATCAGCGCAAAGCTGGACATTGTACTCGGCAACGATATCACGACGCCGGTCGCGATCAACGAGTTCAAAAAGGCCGGATTTGATTCCGTGTTTGACAAGGACAAGGTCGCGATCGTGCTTGACCACTTTGTCCCCAACAAGGACATCAAGGCAGCCGAGCAGAGCAAGACCTGCCGCCGGTTTGCCTGTGCGCACTGCGTGAGCCATTTCTATGATGTCGGCAAGATGGGTATCGAGCATGCGCTTCTGCCCGAGCAGGGCGTTGTCACCGCGGGCGACTGCATCATCGGCGCAGACAGCCATACCTGCACCTACGGTGCGCTCGGCGCTTTCTCCACCGGCGTCGGCTCGACGGACATGGCCGCCGGGATGGCGACCGGCACGGCCTGGTTCAAAGTCCCCTCTGCTATCCGCTTCAACCTCACGGGCCGTCTGCCGTCGAATTGCAGCGGCAAGGACGTGATCCTCACCATCATCGGCATGATCGGCGTAGACGGCGCGCTCTACAAGAGCATGGAATTCACCGGCGACGGTTCGCACAGCCTCTCGATGGACGACCGCCTCTGCATCTGCAACATGGCGATCGAGGCCGGGGCAAAGAACGGTATTTTCCCCGTGGATGACGTGACGCTGGAATACCTCGACGGCAGAAGCGAGCGCGTGCCCGACGTCTACGAAGCGGATGCCGATGCCGAATATGAGCAGACGATCGAGATCGACCTCTCGAAGATCGTGCCGACCGTGGCCTGCCCGCATCTCCCCGAAAATACGCATCCCGCAAGCGAGCTGCACGACATCGGGATCGACCAGGTCGTCATCGGCTCCTGCACAAACGGCAGACTTGAGGACATGGAGGCGGCCTATAAGATCCTGCACGGCAAAAAGATTGCCAACGGCATCCGCTGCATCATCATTCCCGCCACGATGGCGATCCTGCGCGAATGCGTGCAGCGCGGCTGGTATACCGCTTTCATCGACGCGGGGGCAGTCGTCTCCACACCGACCTGCGGTCCCTGCCTCGGCGGTTACATGGGCATTCTGGCCGCGGGCGAACGCTGCGTCGCCACGACCAACCGCAACTTTGTCGGCCGCATGGGGCATGTGGACAGCGAGGTTTACCTCGCGTCGCCGTACACCGCTGCCGCCAGCGCGCTGACCGGCTATATTACCGAATATAAGGAGGCGTAAACATGCAAACGCAAGGTCAGGTTTTCAAATACCCGGACAATGTGGACACCGATGTCATCATCCCTGCCCGCTACCTCAACACGCCGGACGCAAAAGAGCTTGCGCTCCACTGCATGGAAGACATCGACACCGATTTTGTCAAAAAAGTAAAGCCGGGCGATGTCATGGTCGCCGGATGGAACTTCGGCTGCGGCTCTTCGCGTGAGCATGCGCCGCTCGTCATCAAGACCTGCGGCACGGGCTGCGTCATTGCCAAGAGCTTTGCCCGCATTTTCTACCGCAACGCCATCAATATCGGTCTGCCGATTCTGGAATGTGAGGCAGCCGCCGAGGAGATCCGGGCGGGCGACGAAGTCAAAGTGGACTTTGATACCGGCGTCATCACCGACATCACCACCGGAAAGACCTACACGGCACAGCCCTTCCCGCCCTTCATCCAGAACATCATCCGGTGCGGCGGGCTGCTCAAATCTCTGAAAGCAGGTGAACGGCATGAATAAGCATATCGCGGTCATCCGCGGTGACGGCATCGGCCCCGAAATCGTAGAACAGGCACTCAAGGTGCTGGACAGGATCGCCGCGCTCTACGGACACACCTTCACCTATACCGACGTGGACATGGGCGGCTGCGCGATCGACAAGTTCGGCGATCCGCTGCCCGCCGAAATGCTGCAAAAGTGCATCGACTCCGACAGCGTTCTGCTGGGCGCGGTCGGCGGCGACAAGTGGAACCACGTCCCCGGCCCGATGCGCCCCGAAAAGGGACTGCTCCGCCTCCGCGCCGGCATGGGCGTCTACTCCAACAACCGCCCCGCAAAGATCTGGCCGCAGCTGGCCTCGGCGTCGCCGCTGAAAAAATCGATCGTCGATGCCGGTATCGACTTCATCATCGTGCGCGAGCTGATCGGCGGCATTTACTTCGGTGAGCATAAGACCGAAACGATCGACGGCGTGCCGACCGCGGTCGACATCCTCACCTACGGCGAGGACGAGATCGAGCGCATCGGCCGCATCGGCTTTGAAACGGCGAAAAAGCGCCGCGGCAAGCTCTGCTCGGTTGAAAAGAGCAACGTGCTGGATTCCAGCCGTCTGTGGAAGAAGGTGATGCACCGCCTGGCCGAGGAATACCCGGACGTCGAGCTTTCCGACATGCTGGTGGACAACTGTGCCATGCAGATCGTCAAGAATCCCGCGCAGTTCGACGTGATCGTCACCGAAAACATGTTCGGCGACATCCTGTCGGACGAGGCCTCCATGATTACCGGCTCGATCGGCATGATCCCCTCCTCCAGTCTCGGCGCGACGACCTGCGGGCTCTATGAGCCGATCCACGGCTCTGCGCCCGATATCGCCGGGATGGACATCGCCAACCCGATCGGTACGATTCTTTCCGCTGCCATGATGCTGCGTTACAGCTTCGACATGCCGAAAGAGGCGGACGCGATCGAGCATGCGGTCTCGGCCTTCTTGGATGCAGGCTGCCGAACGGCCGATATTATGAGCGAAGGCATGACTGCGGTCGGCTGCAAAGCGTGCGGCGATCGCATCACCGGTTACCTTAGAAAGGAGTGAAGCCATGCTGTTATCCGGCGCAGATATTCTTGTCAAGACCCTGATTGAACAGGGCTGCGACACCCTGTTCGGCTACCCCGGCGGACAGATCCTGAACGTCTACGACAGTCTTTACATGCATCAGGATGAGATCCGCCATGTGCTGACCGCGCACGAACAGGGCGCGGTACACGCCGCGGACGGCTATGCCAGGACGACCGGCAAGGTCGGCGTTGTCATTTCCACCTCCGGCCCCGGCGCAACCAACCTCGTCACGGGGATTGCCACCGCCTACCTCGACTCCATCCCGCTTGTCGCGATCTGCGGCAACGTGCCGACCACGCAGATCGGCACGGACAGCTTTCAGGAGATCGACATCACGGGCGTGACGCTCCCCATCACCAAGCACAACTATTTTGTCGGCTCGGTCGAAAATCTGGCTGACACGGTCCGGGAAGCGTTCTGGCTGGCGAAGTCCGGCAGACCCGGCCCTGTGCTGATCGACATACCGAAGGATGTGCAGATCGCAAAATGCGAGTACATACCCGCACCCGCCGTCGGACAGGAAAAGCCGCACGCGGCCAAGGACATCCGCATCGAGGAGGCGGCCGCCTGTATCAACAATGCCAAGCGCCCGTATATCTATTTCGGCGGCGGCGTGATTGCCGCAGACGCGCAGTACGAGATGCTGGCGCTGGCCGAAAAGATCGACGCACCGATCGGCTGCTCCTTGATGGGGCTTTCCGGCGTGCCGACCGACTATCCGCGGTTTCTCGGGATGCAGGGGATGCACGGGCATTACGCTTCGTCCATGGCGATGCACCATGCCGACCTGATCGTGTCCCTCGGTGTGCGGTTCAATGACCGCGTCACCGGCAACCGAGCAAAATTCGCCCTCGGCGCCAAAATCATCCACATCGACGTGGACGGCTCGGAGCTGTCCAAGACGGTGAATGCCGTCTGCGGTCTGCGCGGCGACGTCAAGCTGACGCTGCATGGGCTGCTGCCGCTCCTGAAGGAGAGTAAAAAGCCTGCATGGCAGGCGGAGATCGACCGCTTCCGCGCGGAGGAGACCGCGTACACCGACAACCGCGACGGCATGACGCCGCGCCGCGCGATCCTGACGCTGAACAAGCATCTCGGCGCGAATACGGCGGTCTGCACCGACGTCGGCCAGCACCAGATGTGGGCGGCGCAGAATCTCTTCTTCAAAACGCCGCGGCGCTTCGTCTCCAGCGGCGGCCTCGGCACCATGGGCTTCGGCCTCGGCGCGGCCATCGGCGCGGCCTACGGCACAAAGGAGCGCAGCGTGCTGGTCACCGGCGACGGCAGCTTCGGCATGTGCCTCAACGAGCTGGCCACCGCCGTCAGCTATCATGTCCCCGTCGTCATCCTTTTAATGAACAACGGCGTGCTCGGCATGGTGCGCCAGTGGCAGACGCTGTTCTACAACAAGCATTATTCCAATACGGTGCTTAACCGCAAGACCGACTTCCCTGCACTTGCCCGCGCTTTCGGCGCGGACGGCGAGACGGCATCCACGCCCGAGGAGCTGGACGCGGCGCTCGGCCGCGCCTTTGCGTATGAAGGCCCCTACGTCGTGGACTGCCGCATCGACAAGGATGAGTTTGTGCTCCCCATGCTTCCGCCCGGCGGCAGTATGGATGATATTATCGTAAAGGTGGGTGACTGATATGGACAGATATACCGTTGCCGTCCTCGTGCGCAACCAGTTCGGCGTGCTGAACCGCGTGACCAGCATGTTCCGCCGCCGTCAGTTCAACATCAACGCGCTCACCGTCAGCGAGACGGAGACCGGCGAGCTCTCCCGCATTACCGTCGTGTTCGGCGGCGAGGAGACCGCCAAACAGCAGCTCATCAACCAGCTGTACAAGCTGCCGGACGTCTGCTCCATCAAGGAGTTCACCGCCGACAATTCAATCAGCTGCGAGCTCCTGCTCATCAAGATGAAAAACGAAGCCAAGACCCGCGACGACATCCGCGCCGCCGCCGAAGCCTTCAATGCCGTGACGGTGGACTATTCCAAGGATTATATCATGTTCCGCCTCGCGGACAGCACCCGGCGCATTGACGACTTCATCAATCTCATGCGGGACTATATCATCCTTGAGATCTGCCGCACCGGCAGCGTCTCGCTGGAAAAAGGCAGCTCCACCATTCGGCAGACCATCAATTTTTGAAACTGATTTTATAGAAAGAGGTATTTGTCATGTCAAGAATTTTTTATCAGCAGGATTGCGATCTTCAGAAGCTGGCGGGCAAGACCGTCGCCATCATCGGCTACGGCTCGCAGGGTCACGCGCACGCGCTCAACCTGAAGGACAGCGGCGTCAATGTCGTCGTCGGTCTTTACGAAGGCTCGAAGAGCTGGGCAAAGGCAGAGGCACAGGGACTCAAGGTCATGACCTCCGCCGAGGCCGCAAAGGTCGCGGACATCATCATGATCCTCATCAACGACGAGAAGCAGGCCGCACTCTATAAGGACAGCATCGAGCCGAACCTCACCGAGGGCAAGACGCTTGCATTTGCACACGGCTTCAACATTCATTTCGGCTGCATCAAGCCGCCGAAGAACGTCAACGTTATCATGATTGCGCCCAAGGGTCCCGGCCACACCGTCCGCTCCGAGTACCAGGCGGGCAAGGGCGTTCCCTGCCTGATCGCGGTTGAGCAGGACGCCACCGGCGATGCGTGGGATCTCGGCCTTGCCTATGCGCTGGCCATCGGCGGCGCGCGTGCAGGCGTTCTTGAGACGACTTTCCGCACCGAGACCGAGACCGACCTGTTCGGCGAGCAGGCCGTCCTCTGCGGCGGCGTATGCGCCCTGATGCAGGCCGGCTATGAGACGCTGGTCGAGGCGGGCTACGACCCGAGAAACGCATACTTCGAGTGCATCCACGAGATGAAGCTGATCGTCGATCTGATCTATCAGAGCGGTTTTGCCGGTATGCGTTACTCCATCTCCAACACGGCGGAATACGGCGACTACATCACCGGGCCGAAGATCATCACCGAGGACACGAAGAAGGCCATGAAGCAGATTCTGAAGAACATTCAGGACGGCACGTTTGCAAAGGACTTCCTGCTCGACATGTCCGCTGCCGGCAGCCAGGTACACTTCAATGCAATGCGCAAGCTGGCAAGCGAGCATCCCTCCGAGCTGGTCGGCGCGGAGATCCGCAAGCTCTACAGCTGGAGCGATGAGGACAAGCTCATCAACAACTGATCGGACTGTTCACCGGAGGTATGCATATGCCGAAAGAAAATATTGTTGACGGGGTGCAGAATGCCCCGCACCGCAGTCTGTTTCATGCGCTGGGGCTGACCGAGGAGGAGCAGAAACGCCCTCTGATCGGCGTTGTCAGCTCCTATAACGAGATCGTACCCGGCCACATGAACATTGACAAGATCGTCGAGGCGGTCAAGCTCGGCGTGGCAATGGCGGGCGGCACACCGATCGTTTTCCCGGCAATCGCGGTCTGTGACGGCATCGCCATGGGTCACACGGGGATGAAATACTCCCTTGTGACCCGCGATCTGATCGCCGACTCCACCGAGGCCATGGCGCTGGCGCACGGCTTTGACGGCCTTGTCATGGTGCCGAACTGCGACAAGAACGTTCCCGGTCTGCTGATGGCGGCGGCGCGTGTCAACGTGCCGACCGTCTTTGTCAGCGGCGGCCCGATGCTGGCCGGCCGCGTCGAGGGCAAAAAGACCAGCCTTTCGAGCATGTTTGAGGCGGTCGGCGCCTACAGCGCGGGCAGGATCTCGGACGAAAAACTGCGCGAATACGAGTGCAAGACCTGTCCCACCTGCGGTTCCTGCTCCGGCATGTACACGGCAAACTCCATGAACTGCCTGACCGAGGCGCTCGGCATGGGGCTGCGCGGCAACGGCACGATCCCGGCGGTCTACTCCGCCCGCATCGAACTTGCCAAGCACACCGGTATGGCCGTGATGGAGCTGGTCCGCAAGGACATCCGCCCCCGCGACATCATGACGCGCGACGCGCTGATGAACGCGCTGACCGTGGACATGGCGCTCGGCTGTTCGACCAACAGCATGCTGCATCTCCCGGCCATCGCACATGAGTGCGGCGTCACGCTGAACCTCGACATTGCCAACGCCATCAGTGCAAAAACGCCGAACCTTTGCCACCTCGCACCCGCAGGCCGTACCTATATGGAAGACCTCGATGCGGCAGGCGGTGTCTATGCCGTGATGCACGAGCTGACGAAGAAAAATCTGCTCAGCACGGACTGCATGACCGTGACCGGCAAAACGATCGGCGAGAACATCGCGGGCTGTGAGAACCTCGACCCCGAGGTCATCCGTCCGATCGGGAATCCCTACAGCGAAACCGGCGGCATTGCCGTGCTGAAGGGCAATCTCGCGCCGGAGGGCAGCGTGGTCAAGCGCTCGGCGGTTCTGCCCGAGATGCTTGTGCATGAAGGGCCTGCGCGCGTGTTTGACAGCGAGGAAGCGGCGCAGGCCGCCATCAATGCCGGAAAGATCGTTCCCGGTGATGTGGTGGTCATTCGCTACGAAGGGCCGAAAGGCGGCCCCGGTATGCGTGAGATGCTGAATCCGACCTCGGCCATCATGGGCATGGGACTCGGCAACAGCGTGGCGCTGATTACGGACGGCCGCTTCAGCGGCGCAACGCGCGGCGCATGTGTCGGCCACATCACGCCCGAGGCGGCGTCCGGCGGCCTCATCGGCGTCGTTGAGGAAGGCGACATCATCAGCATCAATATCCCCGAAAACAAGATCGAGCTCAAAGTGGATGACGCCGTCCTCGCTGAGCGCATGAAGCATTTTGTGCCGAAGAAGAAAGAGCTTTCCGGCTACCTGCGCCGCTATGCCGCGCTGGTTTCCGGCGGCGCTTCCGGCGCGATCCTCAACTGATATGAACGAACTCAAATCCAGACTCGACACGCTCTGCGTCTTCCGCGATTTGCTGCAAGACCCGGTCGTCGCTTCCCTGCGCGCCTTCCTGGATGCGCCGGACTGCAATACCTACGCCGGGTTTGTCTCGGCACTGTACGCAGCAAACGGCGGCAATATCGGCGCGTATGTGCGGTCGGTATGCGCCGACAGCTGCAATGTTTATGTGCAGACCGTCGGCAAGCGGCAGATTCCGCCCGCCCATCTGCGCGCCGCGCTGACGGCCGAGCTTGAAACCTTGCAGGCGGTTGCCGACCTGACGCCGGACAAGCTCTGCGCCCTGTTTGAACACGACGGCTTTCTGCCCGGCTTTACTACGGACGCGGGCGATCTTGCCAAAGACTATCTGCACCGCACCGACAACATCGGCCGCTACGGCTACGGCGTTTTTGCCGGGCACGGCATGTTTCTCGTGGACGCAGACGGCGATATCGTCCCCGTGCGTCATCCGGACAAGACCGCGCTTTCGCAGCTGATCGGCTACGAGCGCGAACGGAAGATCGTTCTTGACAACACGCGCGCGCTGCTTGCGGGCAAACCGGCCGCCAACATTCTGCTGACCGGCGATGCGGGCACGGGCAAGTCCTCTACGGTCAAGGCCGTGGCAAACGCGCTGTGCGACGAGGGACTGCGCATTGTCGCGGTGCGGAAGGATCAGCTGTACCTGATCCCGCAGTTGCTCGACACGCTGTCCGAGAATCCGCTCAAGTTCATTCTGTTCATCGACGATCTGTCCTTTGCCGGGAATGACGACAACTTCGGCGCGTTGAAGGCCGTGCTGGAGGGCTCGGTCACGGCGCGATCCGGAAATGTGGTCATCTATGCCACAAGCAACCGCCGCCACATGGTGCGGGAAACCTTTTCCGACCGGGAGGGCGATGAGGTGCATCGGAACGATACCATGCAGGAGCAGCTTTCCCTGTCCGAGCGCTTCGGTATCCACATTTCGTTCTCCAAGCCGGATAGGGCGACGTTTCTGCACATTGTGCGTCATCTGGCGCGCGAGAGCGGCATCTCGATACCGGACGAAGAGCTTGACCTTCTGGCCGAGCGCTTCGCGCTTTCCCGCGGCGGTCGCTCGCCGCGGCTTGCCAAGCAGTTTGTAGACGGGCTGCTCGCCGAACTGTAAAAGAAAAAGGAGGCATCTGCCTCCTTTTTTCTCATGGTTTTTATTTAGTATTCTTTGCGGTGTCCCGTTCCGACGTGAGCTTAAACTCCAGCTGAATCGGCTGGCCTAAATACTTTTTGCCGTCGAGCGTCTCGGTGAAATAGTAAACATACGAACCGAACGGAATCGGCTCGGCGTCGGCGAAAACCGTAATCGTCACGGCGTCGCCCGCATAGCTGACCGTAATGTTCGAAACATCCGGCTTTTTCAGATAGTAAGCCGTAACGGCCACGCGCACGTCTGCCTTGCTGTCGTCGTCCTCGGTGCGGTCGCCGCCGTCAGACGCATCGTCGAGAATCTCGCAATATGCCGCGCGGACAAGCGAATTGCTTATCATCGCGTTGCCGGTATTGACCGAGAACAGGCAGCTTTTCAGCGCGGCGCCGCTCTCGGCTGTGCAGTCTGCGCCGGCAGTATCATCGGCCGCCTCCGTATAGGCGCCGCAAATATCGTTTGCGGTGTCGGAGTCTTTGAGAAAATCCTTCCTTTCTGCCATGACTGCATTGGTTTCTCCCATGACGAACTCAGGAGCCGTCTCCGCACGGTCGGCATATTTACCGAGGCCTCCACGCGGCATCAGGAAGACGGCGCTGACAACGCAGATGCAGACGGAACAGGCCGCAATGCCGCTGAACATCAGCCGACGGCGCTTTCTGCCCTTCGCCTGCGCAGCCTCCGCCTTTGCATAGACGTAGGCCTTGAATTGCTCTCTACTGCGCATTGCCGATCCCCTCCTCCGTCAGAATTTTTCTGAGCGCCGCTTTTGCGCGATAAATCAGATTGTCGATCTGTTTTTTGTTTTTACCGAGCACGCGCGCCGCGTCCTCGTAGGACAGCTCCTCAAAAAACACAAGATAAACCGCCGCCCGGGCGTCCTCGCCGAGCTTTCCAATCGCGCTGTGCAGCGCGCGGCGGCTCTCATCGGCGATATAATCCTCCTCGATGCGCTGCGCCTCGTCCGCAAGCTCCGATATCTCGTCGGTCGGCACGGTCTTCTTTTTGGCATCGCGGCGGATATAGTCAATCGCCTTGTGCCGCCCGATCGAATACAGATAAGTCTTGAAATCGCTGTTTCCGAGAAACCGTTTTTTATGTATCAGCAGCTCGACAAACGTATCGGCAGCAATCTCCTCGGCTACCGCATAGTTGCCGACCAGCTTGTTGATAAACAGAATCAACCCGTCGTGATACAGATCCATCAGGCTGTCAAATGCGCCGTCATCCCCCGCAATATAGCGGCGGTACAGGCACGCGCCGTTCTCCATGCAAGCCTCCGTATCCCGGCTTTCATTCACTTAGTCGCAGGATTCTGCGTTTTTCCTCACATGAATTGCAGCCGATATGATTACTTTATATAATGTACACCTATTATACTACATCTTTCGGAGAAATTCCACAGAAAAATAAATATTGTAAAATCGTCTCCAATCTGTTATACTGGACGTATCATCACACCGGAGGACGTCATCTTGTACAGACATAAATTACGCAAAGCCATCTCCACCCTTGCCGGCATCACGGAAATTCTGGTCGCCGCAATCATCCTGCTGGCCGTTCTGATCTCCGCCGTTCTGCTTGTGGTCGATCTTTTCGGCTACAGCGGCGCACTTTTCGGAAAAGAGGCCATCGTCTCCTACAACGACATTTTTTCAACCGCCATCTATATCGTCATCGGCATTGAAATGATCAAGATGATCGTCAAGCACACGCCGGACAGCGTGCTGGAAGTCGTGCTGTTCGTCGTGGCCAAGCGCATTGTCGCGGATGCGGCCTTCGGCAGCCTTGACCTGCTGCTCTGCGTGCTGGCGATTGCCGCAATCTTTGCCGTGCGCAAGTTTTTGCACTTTGACGCCTCCAAGATGCGGGACGGCACCACATTCGGCGCCGACACGCGCATCTGCGACATCGAGGACCTGCTGCATATCGACCTGCCGGACATCGGCACAACGGTCGGTGAAGTGGCCGAGGGCGAGCTGCACCGCCTGGAACGCCCCGTGACCGAAGGCGAAGAGCTGACCATCGGCGAGGCGATCTTCCGCATCCACAGCATGGACGGCGGCGCGATCCGCAAGGTCGAGGTCGTTCCGCTGAAGAAACGATAATCCGAAAGCATCCGCAGAAAAGAGCGCACGGCCGTGCGCTCTTTTCTGCGGATTTGACATTCCGCTTTTTCTGTGCTATACTGATAAAAGCACACATAAGGGGTCAAGACATCATGGAGAACAGCAAAAAAACGAATTATGAGATCCGCCACCTGACGACCGACGATCTTGAAATGTACAATTCGCTCCTGCGCTACGCATTTCAGGTCACGGAGCAGGAGCTGACCGAGACGGGCTGGAGGGATGATGAGATCAAGCAATCCAAGTTCCCCGTCCTGGAACGCGCCGACGTGCTCGGCTGCTTTGACGGGGAAAATCTTGTCTCGCAGATTGCCGTCTACCCCCTGGATATGAATATCTACGGTGCAACGCGCTCCATCGGCTTTGTCACAAGCGTCTGCACCTACCCGGAATACACGGGGCACGGCATCATGAAGCGCCTGATGCGCCGCAGCCTTGAGGATATGCGCGAGAAAAAGCAATCCTTTGCCATGCTGTTTCCCTACTCGATCCCGCTCTATCGCCGCTTTGGCTACGAGATCATCTCCAACAAGATTTCATACACCGTCAAGGACAGACAGATCCCCGCAAAGGCGCAGGCGCCCGGTTATGTCCGCCGCGTCGGCTGGGAGAACCGCGATTTTATGGAGCTGCACGCTAAGTTTGCGTCGATCACGCACGGCTGCCTCTATCGGAATACGCTTGCCTGGGAGGAATACTGGCGCTGGGACGAGGACGACACGGCCGTCGCCGTCTATTACAATGTGACCGGCGAGCCGAGCGGCTACATGGTCTATCTCATTAAGGACGACATCATGCACATCAAAGAGATGATCTATCTCAACCATGAAGCGCATGAGGGGCTGTGGGAATTTATCCGCGCACACGACTCCATGATCGACGAGGTGCACGGCAACTCCTATTTCAACGAGCCGATCGCCTTTGAGATGGATGACGGGGACATTCGTGAGATCATTCGCCCCTACATCATGGGCAGAATCGTGGATGCAGAGCAGTTCTTCTCCGCCTACGCCTGCGATCCGAGCGAGGGCAGCGTCTGCTTTGCCTTTGACATCGAAGACAGCTTTCTCGAATGGAACGACAAAACCGTCATTGTGCGGTTTGAGAACGGCAGATGCCGCGTGACCGATGAAAAACCCGACTATACGGTGCATCTCACGATCGCCACGCTGACCACGCTGCTGCTCGGCTACAAGACCGCAACAAAGCTGCATCGCATGGGCAGGATCGTCGCCGATGCAGAGGCCGTCTTAAAGCTTGACAATGTGCTGCTGCATGAATCCCCCTACATCTCGGATTACATTTGATCCGGTATGTTTTTGATGGAATTTCGATTACGAATGTGAGGTTTTAAATTGTTTCGCGATACGCTGCGCGCGTTAAAGCCGTTCAACTGCCTTGTGGCGCTGCTGAGCAGCGCGTTCCTCGGCTTCGGTCTTTATCATGTGCATTCCTTTTCCGGTGTAACCGAGGGCGGCGTTCTCGGCTTGACGCTTTTGCTGGAGCATTGGTTCAAAATATCGCCGTCCGTTTCCGGTGCGGTGTTGAATGCAATCTGCTATGCGCTCGGCTGGCGTCTGCTCGGCAAGAGCTTCATTGCCTATTCCGCAATCGCAACCATCGGCTTTTCCCTGTCCTATAAGGTCTGCGAGCTTTTCGGCCCGCTGTGGCCCGGACTTGCCGAAATGCCGCTGCTCGCTTCGGTGGTCGGTGCAATTTTTGTCGGCATCGGCGCGGGGCTCTGCGTCCGCGCGGGCGGCGCGACAGGCGGCGATGACGCGCTGTCTATGAGTCTTGCACACATCACGAAGTGGAACATCGAGTGGATCTACCTCGGCTCCGACCTTGTGGTTCTGCTGCTCTCACTCAGCTATATCCCGCTTTCACGCATCGGCTATTCCATTTTGACGGTCATCCTGTCCGGGCAGATCATCGGCTGGATCCAGCGCATGAAGCTGCCGGGCTTTGCCCCCCTTGAACAGACTGAATAAAGAAAAAGCGTTCCGCATTCGGAACGCTTTTTCTTTATCGCTTCAGTTGATCTTTGGCGGCGGCCAGCGTATTCTTCAGCAGCATGGTGATGGTCATCGGTCCGACGCCGCCGGGGACGGGCGTGATATAGGACGCCTTTTCGCTGACAGCGGCAAACTCCACGTCCCCGCAGAGCTTTCCCTCCGCCGTGCGGTTGATGCCGACGTCGATAACGACCGCGCCGTCGCGCACCATATCGGCGGTGACAAAGCCCGGACGGCCGACGGCTGCCACGAGAATGTCCGCCGTGCGCGTAATATCGGCGAGGCCGACTGTGCGCGAATGGCAGACCGTGACGGTCGCATTCTCTTTCAGCATCAGCATGGCCTGCGGCTTGCCGACGATGTTGCTTCTGCCGATGATCACACAGTGCTTGCCCGCGACCGGGATGTTATAGTGCCGAAGCAGCTCCATGACGCCTGCCGGCGTACAGGGCGCAAAGGTAAAATTGCCGATCATGATTTTACCGACATTGACCGGGTGAAATGCGTCCACATCCTTTGCCGGGTCAATCGCAAGGATGACTTTTTCTTCATCCAGGTGCTTCGGCAGCGGCAGCTGCACGAGAATACCGTTCACCGTCGGGTCTGCATTGAGCCCGGCTACAAGCGTCAGCAGCTCCGCTTCGCTCGTATCTGCGGGCAGCGCATGCACATCGGAGCGGATGCCGACCTCCTCACATGCGCGATGCTTGTTGCGGACATAGACCCGGGAGGCCGGGTCGTCGCCGACAATCACCACGGCAAGGCCGGGGATCACGCCGCTCTCCTTTGTAAATGCGGCAACCGCATCGCGGATCTCACCGCGCACCGCCCTCGTCGTTTCTTTTCCGTCAATCAGAATGGCCATGATTACTCCTTTTCTGCGTTATCCGCCGCTGTCGGATGTTTTGCCAGAAGCGGCGCTCTCTTTCTGTACTTCACGCAGAAGAAAATGAGCAACGCGCCACCGATTGCAAAGGACACAGCACCGAGCAGCTGCGACACGCGGATCACGCCGGGAATCAGCCACAGGCTGTCCGTGCGCAATCCTTCGATGAACATGCGGCCGAAGCCGTACCAGGTAATATAGGTGAGAAAAATCTGTCCGTTGAATTTTTTCTTTTTATACAGATACCAGATGAGGAAGAAACCGATGAAGTTCCAGACCGACTCGTAGAAGAAGGTCGGATGCACATAAATCGTGCCGCCTGCCTCGGCAATGCCCATGCGCCACGGCAGCGTCGTTTCATAGCCGTAGGCCTCGGCGTTCATGAAGTTGCCCCAGCGGCCGATGGCCTGCCCGAGCGGAATGGACGCAGCACCGATGTCCAGCATCGCAAGCGGACTTTTGTGCTTGATTTTGGCCATGATGCAGAGTGTGATCGCGCCCGCGATCACCGCGCCGTAGATGGCAAGCCCGCCGTTCCAGATGGCAATCATGTCGTAAAACGTCTTGTAGTTGCCGAAGAAAGCGACATAGTAGATGCGCGCGCCGATGACGCTGAAAATCACCGCCGCAAGGATAACATCCAGCATGTCATCCGTGCTGATTCCTTCAAGCTTTGCGCGGGAAAGCCCGTAAATCGCGGACAGAATGATGCCAAGCGTGATAATTACGCCGTACCAGGCGATCGGATGCCCGAATACGGTGAACGCGACGCTGTTGATGGTGAACTCTCCGATGCCGAGCCCGGGAAAGGAGATGACCGATGAGGAAAGAAGCATGTCAAACACGATATCGCCTCCTTATTGAATCGGGCTGACGACCGAGAGCGAATAGTATTCCTCGCAAAAGCAGTCGTGCAGCAATTTTTCGACATAGTCTGCATGGATCGCGTCAATCACGCCGATGTTGTCAAAGAGATCCATGTCAAGCAGCGCGTTGAAAACCAGCTCGCTCGCAATTTCCTCGGTGCTGTCAAACAGGCGGACAAAATCGGCGTAAACCGAGCGCTTTGCCCGCAGGAATGCGTCTGCATCGAGCGGTTTCTGCTTGCAGGCTTCGATGTAGCGCCTGAATTCGGCAAAGAAAGCGTCGGGATCATCGGTTTCTCCCGCAATGTAGTCATAGGCGAAGGTCTTTGCGCTGTCATATTCGCAGGCAAATTTGGAATTGAGGACGCCGCGCTCGTACATATCGTTGTAGAACGCCGTGGAAGAGCCGAACAGCATCTCATTCAGAATCTTCATGCCGAAATCCTTCTTCGCAAAAGCGACCGGGTCGTTCGGAATATCGCTGTCCTTGACGCCGATGGCGAACTGCGGGCGCGCTACCTGCATGTGAATCTCGGTGCGCGGTCTGAAGACAGCTTTCCCCTCCTCATGATAGCGGCGGACGATCTCCTGCACCGGCGCTTCGGTCAGGACCTTATCCAGCACGCGCGTGACGCGCTCTGCATCCACGTCGCCGCAGACACAGAGAACCATGTTGCGCAGGTTGTAGAACGTGTTGTAGCATTTGTAGAGCAGGTCGGACGTGATCCCGGCAATAGACTCCACCGTTCCGGCGATCTCGATGCGAACATCATTCTTTTCGTACATGGCGCGCAGCGTTTCATAGTACAGACGCGTGTCCGGGTTGTCCTCATACATGCGGATCTCCTGCGCGATGATACCCTGCTCCTTTTGCACGGTTTCCGGCGTGAAATACGGGTGCGTCACAAAGTCGAGCAGAATTTCCAGCGACGGATAGAAGTTGTCCGTCGAGGAAAAGAGGTACGCCGTCTTGTCAAACGAAGTAAATGCGTTTGCATAAGCCCCGGTCTTGCCGAAGCGCTCAAAGGTATCGGTACCGTCCTCGTTTTCAAACATTTTATGCTCAAGAAAATGCGCGATGCCCTCGGGAACGGTGGTGAAATCCGCCTCCGACGCCAGCTTGAAGCTGTTTTCCAGCGAGCCGTAACGGGTCGCAAAGAGCGCATAGGAGGTGCTCATCTTCTTGGGGAAGACATATACGCGAAGACCGCTTTTATGCGTAAAGCCGAGATAGCATTCGTGCAGCTTTTCGCTCTTGTATTCCTGCATATCCATCAGCTTTTTCCTCCTTCCGGCACACCCTCAAGAAAGTAGACCGTGTCCAGCGAAATCTTTTTAATCGTGGAAACAATGTCCTCGCGCGTAACCGAACGCACGGCGGCAATTGCTTCGGCAGGACTCTGCTCAATACCGGAAAGCGCACGGCCGGTGTACCAGTTTTGCAGCGCCTGCGGCTGATCCGCGATCTCTTTATAGGCATTGGTCAAAGACATCTTCGCCGCGTTCAGATCCTCGTTTGAAAATTTGCCGAGGCGAATCATCGAAATCTGGCGGAGGATCTCATCGCGCGCCGCCTGATAGTTGGAATTGTCGATGCCTGCGCGAACAAACAGCACCCCCTTGATCGCTTCGACAAAGGAAGAACAGAAGTAGCAGAGGCTGAGTTTTTCGCGCACATTCATAAACAGCATCGAGGTGGCCGAGCCGCCGAGCAGTTCATTGAGCAGCGCCATCTTCGGGTAGTCGCCGTCGGCAAGCACCGTCCCCGTGCGGAAGCCCATGACGAGGTTGCCCTGTTTGCCGACGCACTTCTCATTGAGATAGCGGTGAATGGATGAGCGCCGCACGACTTCAGTGGTCGAGCGCACGACCTCGCCGGGATGATAGCCGAAAAGAATCGGCGCAAGCGCCGCGTGCAGTTTTTCTTCATCGGCGTTGCCGACGTAGATGATATTCATAGCCGAGGAGGTCAGCAGCTTCCGATAATGCGCGTACAGCTCCTCATTGGTCAGCGCCTCGACTTCCTCACGCGTACCGAGCGCAGACGCGCCGTATCGCTCATGCGCAAACATCAGCGTGCGCAGGCGCGACAGCGCATATTTTGCCTTGTTGTTGATCTCGGCGTCGATGTCGGCAAGCTGGTTGCGCTTTTCGCTTTCAAAATAGGCTTGATTGAATGCGCCGTTTTCCGTCACGGGACTGTAGATGATCTCGGCGAGCAGCTTCGCGCCCTCGGTCAGGATATCGGTATCGTCCAGCGCATAATCGTTGCTCAGCGCATCCAGTGAAAAATTCAGCATCTGCGTCTCGCCGAAGCAGCGGGCATCCGTAAAAATATCCGCCGAATACAGCGAATCCAGCTTTTTGGAGAGGGCGATCATATCCGGGTAATTCTCCGTGCCGCGTTTGAGAATGCGCAGGATCAGCGCGTTCATGGCCGCCTCGCGGCGATCCAGCGGCTGCTCAAACGAGACGGAAAGATAATCCGATTTGAACTTATCGGTCCTGAGCGTGCGAAGAACGATATGCTCGCCTAAGTTTTCCGTTAGCATGGGAACAAACCTCCCTTAATTCTATACAGTTTATTATACACTACAGTGTCTTCCATTGCAAGAAAAAAATACGTTGCCGCTTGCATTACGCCGATATGTGTGCTATACTGTAAATGTTCAATTTTCAAGCATATTCGCGGAGGGAAATCCTATGGAAGTCGGCATGAAATATACAGAAACCGAGCTCGTCACCGAGCAGAACACGGCGGCAACCGTCGGCAGCGGCCTGCTCCCTGTTTATGCAACGCCCGCGATGATTGCGCTGATGGAAAAGTGCGCATCCGCCTGCGTTGCACCGGCGCTTGAGGGTGGCAAGACCTCCGTCGGCACGCTTTTGAATGTCAAGCATGTATCGGCATCGCCGATCGGCATGCGCATCACCTGCACGGCAACGCTGACCGAGATCGACGGCCGCCGTCTGGTCTTTCATGTTGAGGCATCGGATGAAGCGGGCATCATCGGCGAGGGCACGCATGAGCGCTTCATCGTAGACAGCGAGCGCTTCCTCGCAAAGTGCCAAAGCAAACTCGCAAAATAATCAGGCGGCTCCGCCGCCATACGTTTCCGTAGCTCAGCAGGATAGAGCGACCGCCTCCTAAGCGGTAGGTCGGGTGTTCGAATCACCTCGGGAACGCCAAAACAAAGCCGCAAACCGTGCTGCACGGTTTGCGGCTTTGTTTTATTCTCTGCCTGCTTTGTTGAGTTTTGCGATCGTTTTGAATTTCTGTCGCTTCACCACGCGGTATTCAGAACAGTTGACCGGGCAGCCGCAGCTTTTGTTTTGCCGGGAACGAGGCTTCAAATTGTGCAAACCCATCCGGGTCTTTTTCACAGACAAAGTAGTCTTCCGGGTCTTTGTACATGCCGGTGATACCGTCCAGAAAGCCGGGGATCAGCTCTTTGATGAGAAAATAATCCGCCTCCGGATCGTCGGCATAGCGAATGCCCTTTGATTTTGCGGGGACAAACCCGGATTTTCCGTAAAAATCAATATTCCCAGTGATGGCGAGCGCGCCGAAGCCCATTTTTTGCGCCTTTTCCATTGAATAATCAAGCAGGCGCTTCCCATATCCCTGCCGCTTGCAGGCGGGTGCTATACTGATCGGGCCGAATGTCAGGATCGGCAGGATTTGTCCGTCGTCACAGGAAATTTCCGACCGCACATAGACGATCTGTCCGATCAGCTCGCCGTCCCGTTCCATCACAAAATCCATTTCGGGGACAAACGCCGGGGCGCTCCGCAAGCAATGCAGCACATAATGCTCCGTGCAGCCGGGGCGATAAACGTTCCAAAAGGCTTCGCGGGTCAGGCTTTCGACATTCCGAAAATCTTCCGCTTTTTCGCGGCGGATCAAGATTGTATTTTCCGACATAAACAATTCTCCTTTTCTGAATCTGCGGTTACTTCGGGTCTTGCGGGCAATGTACCGCGATAAAGCGGTCTATATGCGTCCGCAGCATCGGTGCGACGTTTTCCTTGTCCTGCGCGCCGTCGTAAACGCTGTAAAGCAGAAACATCGGGCCGTAGAATTCCAGCGCCAGCTGCATGGCATCATCGTCCGTGTCCGTCAGTTTTCGGAAGACAGCCGCCATATATTCGGCGGGCCCGGTCGCGAGATAATCGTGGTAAAGCCGTGCGAGCTTCGGGTCGCGATATTGCCCAAGCGTCAGCATCTTGCGGAAGTCGGACGGGAACCGCTCTTTTGTCCAATAATCAAATTGTGCCATGCTGTATGCGCAGATCGCTTCGGCAGACGTGCGCTGATAGATCTCCGCAGAGCCGTCCGGCTCGGTCTCCGGCATCTCATATGCCGCGGCGCGTGCATAATCCATCTCCTGCATCCGCAGAACAATGCTGTCGAGGATCTCCTGCTTGCTTGTATAGTGTTTATACAGTGCGCCTTTCGTCATGCCGAGTTGATCCGCGATATCCCGCATGGATGTCCCCGGATAACCGTTTTGCGCAAATTGTTCAAGCGCCGCATCCAGAATGCGTTCTTTTGTATCTTCGGCCATCATGAACCTCCAAATTAAGTAACCGTTCGGTTACTTCAATTATAGCAACCGAACGGTTACCTGTCAAGCCCGTTTTGCAAAAAAAATCAATTTACATCTTGCTTTTTTCCGAATGCTATTGTATAATAAATAAGTCGGGGGCATAGCTCAGCTGGTTAGAGCGCACGCTTCACATGCGTGAGGTCGCGGGTTCGAGCCCCTCTGTCCCCACCAAATGAAAAAGCACTTGCAATTTGCAAGTGCTTTTTCTGTCTTTTTTGAACACCCGAAAAAGCAAAAATTCCGACAAAGTCAAAGTGAATCGCAAGCCGCACGCATAATCTTCCCGCAAGTGCAGACAATACAAGTACATCCGATTGAAAAAGGAGAAACCAATGAAAGCAACAGGAATCGTGCGGCGTATTGACGATCTCGGGCGTGTAGTCATCCCGAAGGAAATCCGCCGAACCATGCGTATCCGCGAAGGCGACCCGCTTGAAATATACACAGACCGGGAAGGTGAAGTCATCTTCAAAAAATACTCGCCGATCGGCGAGTTGACCTCGTTTGCAGCGCAATATGCAGACACGCTCAACAAGACCTGCGGCATGTCTGTGATCATCACCGATCGAGATGCGGTGATCGCCTGCGCCGGTGTGCCGAAAAAAGAATACAACGAAAAAAAGGTTTCCGGAGAAATCGAGGACGTTATCGAAAGCCGCTCGCTCTATACCAGCAGCGCAGACGGCCCGAACATCCCCGTGATTGAAGACGGCAGCAGTCATTTTGTCAGCTGTGCCATGCCGATCATCAGCGAGAGCGATCTCGTCGGCTGCGTCGTTTCGGTGTTGACGCCGGAAAACCGTTCTGTACAGCCGCCCGCCCGCGATGTGGAGATCAAGCTGATTCAGACCGCCGCTTCCTTTCTCGGCAAGCAGCTGGAGTCCTGAATACGGAAAAAGGATGCCTTCCGGCATCCTTTTTCATATCGGATCATTTCAGCATGGAGACGGCGTCCGTAATGGTCTTCTCCATCGCTTCCCTGCCGTATTTGTCAACCTCGGCCTTGTTCTTTTCGCCGTGGGTGAGGCATCCTGCGCCGCCGATGCAGCCGCCGACACAGGCCATGCCCTCAATGAAGTTGGCATCCAGCAGGTTTTTGCTCTTTTTGAGCAAAGCAACACGGCAGGCTTCAATGCCGTCGCAGGTGCAGGCTTTCAGCGGAAAATCAATCTCCTGTTCCTTCAGCCCCTGCGCCACCGCGTCGGTCAGGCCGCCGCTGCGGGCAAAGATGCGGCCGAAGTAAGATGCGTTGTCGAGTACGCCTTCCTCCAGCGCGGTAATATCCAAGTCTCGGCTGTCGAACAACGCCTGCAGCTCCTCAAAGGTCAGCACCGCGTCGACATACGGCTTGACCGTATCGCGCTGCACCTCCGCTTTTTTTGCGGTGCACGGGCCGATAAAGACGACCTTCGCATTCTCGGTCGTGTCCTTGATATACTTTGCAATCGTTGCCATCGGTGACAGGTTGTGCGATACATACGGCAAAAGCTCGGGGAACGCCTGTTGAATATAGGTCACAAATGCCGGGCAGCAGGAGCTGGTGAGAAATCCCTTTTCGGCAAGCTCCTTCGACTCCGCCTGCGCGACCATATCCGCACCGAGCGCCGCCTCGACCACCGTATGGAAGCCGAGCTTTTTGAGCCCCGTAATGACCTGCCCGAGCTTGGCATAAGTAAACTGACTGGAAATCGACGGCGCAACGACGGCGTAGAGCCTGTAGGTTTTATTCTGCTCGCTCTTTTTGAGGAGGTCAATGACATTCAGAATATAGGACTTGTCCGAAATTGCACCGAACGGGCACTGATACACACAAGCGCCGCAGGAAATGCACTTATCGTTGTCGATCGTCGCCGCCTTGTCCTCGTTCATCGTGATCGCCTTGACCTTGCAGGCGTTCTGACAGGGGCGCTTGCGGCTGACAATCGCGGTATACGGGCAAACCTTGGAGCAGGCGCCGCATTCCTTGCATTTTGTCTTGTCAATGTGCGCCACATGGTTCTCGTCGAAAGAAATCGCACCGAAACGGCAGACATCCTCGCAGCGGTGCGCCAGGCAGCCGCGGCAGGCATTGGTCACTTCGAAGCCGCCGACGGGGCATTCGTCGCAGGCGATCTCGATGACCTCAATCACGTTCGGATTTTCCTTGTCGCCGCCCATGGCGATCTTCACGCGCTCCGCCAAAATGGCGCGTTCCTTGTAGACGCAGCAGCGCATGGTGGGCGTCTTGCCGGGGACAATAATCTTCGGAATATCCAGAAGATTGTCAAACAGCGTGTCCTTCCATGCCTGTCTTGCGACCTCGCGCAGGACTTTGTATTTCAGATGCTGTACTTTTGTGTCGAATTTTCTCATGCGTTCGTTCCTCAGAAATAGCTGACCTTGATCCGCTTGCCCATCTGCTTCAAGCAGGCGGAAAGCTCCTCGACAAGGTTCATTTTGATGTTGAAATTGATGGGCAGATCCGGGTTCTGATGCGCGGGGTTCACCGCACGGCCGACGAAGAAATTGATGTCGGTCGCCTCTTCGAAGAGCAGCCGTGCAATCAGCGAAGCGCCGTCGCGCTTCATGCTCCACTGCGCGTAGGACTCGTTGTCTGCGAGATAATCCTTGGCGTACTGGACCACGCGGTTGATCGTGATGACGCCCTCGGTGACGAGATCGACGCCCTCCAGCTCCGCCGTCGGCGGGATGTCGCTGCTCTCAAAATTGAGGCTCGGCTTCAGCGGCTTGTGCAGATATTTGGCCGCGATGGAAGAGGTGGTTCCGCCGCAGATGATGTGCTTGCCCTCCTTGGAGAAGAACAGCGACATCATGCGGTCGCAGTCGTCCCGATTGGACGGCGGTCCGAACAAAAGATTCATCGGCTCGCGCTTTCGGATGCGCACAACGCAGGCCGTTGCATCGTCGCCCGGCTTCTCGCCGTAGAGCTTGTAGCACTCGTCAACCAAAATGGTAGACAGCGTTTTCGCCGTGTATCCGGCGACCGAAACCGTCGCCATAAAGTCGATGATGTCCTCCCGGCTCCAGCCGAAGTTATACGCCATGCCGATGCCGGCGTGCGGACAGCCGTCACTCATCGCAATAAAGATATCATTCTCCCGTAACTTGATCGAGGAACGGTAAATCTTTTTGCCGCCGATCGCCAGCTCGGTCTTTGGATAATCATAGTTTTCGCCGTCACGCAGCAGAATGAGCAGCGGGTTGTCATACTGCATGATCTCTGCCGTCTCGTTGTTCAGCAAATGAATGATCGTAAAGGTCGAATACGCAACGCCGCGAACCGAGCAAATCGGCAGGGTTGCCGCAATGGTCTCCACGCAGTCCTCGAGCGTCAAGCCCTCCGCCATCATGGTAGAGATGATTTTGGAGGTCAGCGTGGACAAAATGCTGGCTTTTACACCGCTGCCGAGTCCGTCGGCCAGTACGATGACGGTCGAGTTTTCATCCTGCTCGACCACATCCACATGGTCCCCGCAGAGCTGCTCGCCGAAGTGGTTGACACTTTTATAGCCGATATCGGCACACAGATTATTCATCGGAAATGCTCTCTTTCAGCTTGGTCAGCGCAATCTTGGTCTCCGCCGCAGTCTCACCGAGCAGCGAGGCAATCTCCTGCACGATGCGCATCTGCTTGTCAACGACCTTATCGGCGATCTCCACGGTCTGGCGGCTGATATTCTCTTTCTTCTCGCGCTCGGTTTCCTCATCCGTAACATCGCGCATGATGCTGATCAGAAGATGATAGTCCTTGTCATAGACAACCGTCTGCTCGATATACTTCTGATATTCGGCGAGATAGGTGCGCATATCACGCACGCCTCTGCCGCTCTTCAGCACATCCATATAGATTTTGGGATCGAGGATACGGATGACGGGTTCGCCGAGAACGTCGGACGCCGAGCGAATGTTCATGATCTTCCGTGCGGCATTGTTGATCTGCTGCACCTCCAGATTCTCATTCAGCACGATAAGTCCGTTCGGTGTGTTGTTGACAATGTTGTCCGAAAAGCTCTCCGCCTTGTCCTTCAGATACGGCAGACACATGGAAATCTCCGCCTTGCCCTGAATGATGGCAACCGCCTTCTCGCGGCAGGTATTGTAGCCGCAGGAGCCGCAGTTCAGCTCGTCGGACGGCTTGAATTTGCCCATCTGCCGCAGGATCGACTGAATCTCGGCCTCCGACGGCGCAGGTGCTTTTCGCTCGATCGCCGTAAACGCTTTGCGGACGGCAAAACGATCCGGCTGTTCGACTTCAAAGTCGCGCGGTCCGGCAAAATCCGCAACCGCCTGATAATCCCTGACAGGTGAGCGATGATACTTCTCCATGACCGGACCGCCGACGCAGCTGCCGATGCAGGCCGACATTTCGATAAAGCAGTGATGGATATGTCCCTGCTCGATCTCGCGGAGCGCCGCGATGCAGTTGTCCACACCGTCCAGCGCCATATAGGTATAGCCGGGCGCATTCTGCGCCATGGTTTTGAGTATGCCGCCGGTCGTCGGGAAGAAGCGGGCGCGGCTCTCCTCGTCGTGATCCATCTGCTGTTCAAGCTCGATCCCCTCGGCCTTCAGCCAGTTGGTCAGCTCTTCAAATGTCAGAACCGCATCGACGATGCCCTCGTAATACGCCGCCTCGTCCTTCTTGGCAACGCACGGGCCGATGAAAACCGTCTTTGCCTCGGGATGACGTCGCTTGATGTCGGTGCAATGCGCCTGCATCGGCGAAAGCACATCGGCAAGATACGGGAGCTCTGCCGGAAAGTATTTCTGAATCAGCAGGTTGATGGAATGGCAGCAGGAGGTGATGATCACATCCCGCCCGTCCTCGCGCAGCATCCGCTCATACTCGGTTTTGACAATGGTCGCGCCGAGCGCAGTCTCCTCCACGTCGGCAAAGCCGAGCTTTTGCAAAGCCTTACGCACAGCACCGATACCGACGCCGTCATAGTTTGCAACAAAGGAAGGCGCAATGCTGACGTAGACCGGCGCGCCGCTTTGCAGCAGCACCTTGGCCTTTTCGGTCTCGTCCACGATCTCCTTGGCATTCTGCGGACATACGACAAAGCAATGACCGCAGAGGATACATTCATTGTTGATGATGTGTGCCTGATTGCCGGAGAACCGAATCGACTTGACCGGGCAGTGGCGAATACACTTATAGCAGTTTTTACAGTTGGATTTTTTCAGCGTCAGACAATTCGACATGGATCATTCTCCCTGTGCCTGTACGGCCTTCAGTATTTTTTCCTGAAAGAACGCATTGAAGTTTTCCGTAGTGATGCCGGTCGAGACCTCATCATCCACCGTGACGGACACACCGATACGATTACACTTGCCGGTGCAAAAGCTCCCGGCAAGTGTAATCTCGTCTTCAAGATGATTGTCTGTGACGGCTTTTTTCAAAAGCTCGATAATGTCCTGCGAACCTTTAATGTAGCAGGAGCTTCCGACGCAGACCTGTACGACCATGTCTCCCCCTTATGCCCGTGCGAGAACGGACTTTTCGAAGAAGTCATCCACGGTCTCGGGGCTGACCGAATAGAAATCGTCGTCCACCGTCACGCAGACGCCCTTTTGACATTGGCCCATGCAGAAGGTGCCGCCGAGTTCAACGCGGTCGCCGAGGCCGTGCTCTGCAATTTTATGTTGCAGAGCCTCGACAATCTGACGCGAGCCCTTGAGGTGACAGGAGCTGCCGATACAAACCGTTACTTTCATGAAGCTGTCCTCCGATTATTCGTAGTCCACGACGTCGACCCAGGAGAGCAGGAATTCGCGTTCCTTTTCGTTGCCCTTGACCGACTGCGATGCAGCTACGATCGGCATCCACTTCTGGACATACTGTCTTGCCGTATTGCTCTTCTTGCAGAAGAGGTCAAGATACTTCTTTGCGGTTGCTTCATCGCCGGAGAGGCAGAACAGAAGATACGTGCGCGCCGCATCCGCGGAAGCGTTGCCCTGCGTTGCATGCGCCCAGTCGATGATGTAAGGCGTCCCGTCCTCGGCAATGATGATGTTGGAGGGGTTGAAGTCGCCGTGGCACAGCTTGTTGTGCTTAGGCATGGCCTCGAGGCGCGTGCGCAGGTCATAGCGAGTGGTCGCATCCAGCTCCGCCTGGCCGATCTTGCGGTTCATCTTGTCCTTCAGCTTGTTCAGCAGCGGGCAGGTCTTGCTCTGCACTTCAATTTGCAGATCGACAAACTGCTCGAGATATTTGTCAAGGTTGTCGGGATCTTCCGCCATGATCTGCGCAAGCGTCTTGCCCTTGATATAGTCGGAGACGATCGCCCATTTGCCGTCGATCTTGCCGACCTCGATGATCTTCGGAATGTTCAGCCCGGTTTCTTCCACTCTCGCCTGGTTCAGCGCTTCGTTCAGAATATCCGCCTTGGAATAGTCCGCATCAAATACCTTGATGCAATTCTCGCCGTCGCGATAGATTGTTTTTGCGTTTCTGACTGCAATAACTCTGTCAAGTTTCATGGCTGCTCCTCCTCAGTTCTTCTTTCCTTTTTTTGCGGTGGTATATGCGCGCTTTGCCGCGTCGGTATCCGCGCTGACCAGTGCGGAATCAACGACGGGCATATCTGCCTCGGTAAAATGCTTGCCACCGTAATATGCATTGAGGTACATCTGCTTGATCTCGCTCATCAGCGGGTAGCGCGGGTTTGCGCCGGTGCACTGATCGTCGAAAGCCTGCTCGGTCATGTCGTCGAGGCGATCAAGGAAGTTCTGCTCATCAATGCCGTAATCCCGGATGGTCTTCTTGATGCCGACGCGCTCCTTCAGTGCGTTGATTGCGGCGATCAGCCCCTCGAGCTTCTCCTCATCGGTCTCGCCCTTGATGCCGAGGTAATCCGCAACCTCCGCATAGCGCTCCAGCGTGTGCGGGTGATCGTACTGCGAGAAAGTACCCATCTTTGCAGGCTCTTCGCTTGCATTGAAGCGAAGCACCTCTTCGATCATCAGTGCGTTTGCAACGCCGTGCGGCAGGTGATGGAATGCACCGAGCTTATGTGCCATCGAGTGGCAGACGCCGAGGAACGCATTCGCAAACGCCATACCGGCCATCGTTGCCGCATTGGCCATCTTTTCACGTGCTTCGACATCGGACTGGCCGTTATCATAAGCGCGGGGCAGATAGGTGAAGATTGTCTTGAGCGCGCGGAGCGCAAGGCCGTCGGTGTAGTCGGTCGCCATCATCGAAGCGTACGCCTCGAGCGCATGGGTCACGGCGTCAATACCGGATGCGGCGGTCAGGCCCTTCGGTGCGCTCATATGGAAATCGGTGTCGATGATCGCCATGTTCGGCAGCAGCTCATAGTCTGCCAGCGGGTACTTGACGCCGGACTTCTCGTCGGTGATAACGGCGAACGGCGTCACTTCCGAGCCGGTACCGGCCGAGGTCGGGATGGCGATGAAGTATGCCTTCTCGCCCATCTTCGGGAACGTATAGACACGCTTGCGGATATCGACAAAGCGCATGGCCATGTCCATGAAGTCTGCTTCGGGATGCTCATACAGAACCCACATGATCTTGCCGGCGTCCATTGCGGAACCGCCGCCGAGCGCGATGATGCAGTCGGGCTCAAACGCGCGCATCTGCGCCGCGCCTTCCTTTGCGCAGGCCAGCGTCGGGTCGGGCGCCACATCGAAGAAGGTGGTGTGCTGAATGCCCATCTCGTCGAGCTTATCGGTAATCGGCTTGGTATAGCCGTTGTGATACAGGAAGCTGTCGGTGACGATAAACGCCTTCTTCTTGCCCATAACGGTCTTCAGCTCGTCAAGTGCAACGGGCAGGCAGCCCTTCTTAAGATAAACCTTTTCAGGCGCTCTGAACCAAAGCATGTTTTCTCTCCTCTCGGCAACGGTCTTGATGTTGATCAGGTGCTTGACACCGACGTTTTCGGAAACGCTGTTGCCGCCCCAGGAGCCGCAGCCGAGCGTCAGCGAAGGCGCAAGCTTGAAGTTGTACAGGTCGCCGATACCGCCCTGTGAGGAGGGCGTGTTCACGAGGATGCGGCAGGTCTTCATCCGCTCTGCAAATTCGTCGAGCTTGGCCTGCTCGGTCGCAACATTGAGATAGATGGAGGAGGTGTGGCCGTAGCCGCCGTCCGCGATCAGATGCTCCGCCTTGGCGAATGCATCCTGAATGTCTGCGGCGTGATACATCGCCAGGACGGGCGAGAGCTTTTCGTGTGCAAATTCTTCGGAAAGCTCCACGCTCTCGACTTCGCCGATCAGAATCTTCGTCCCCTCGGGTACGTCAACACCGGCCAGCTTTGCAATGGTGTACGCCTTCTGACCGACGATCTTCGCATTCAGTGCGCCGTTGATGAGGATCGTCTTGCGAACCTTGTCCAGCTCTTCGCCGTGGAGGAAGTAACAGCCTCTTGCGGCAAATTCGTCCTTCACCGCCTGATAAACGCGGTCGAGAACAATCACGGACTGCTCGGATGCGCAGATCATACCGTTGTCAAACGTCTTGGAGTGGATGATCGAGTTCACAGCGAGAAGAACGTCCGCCGTATCGTCAATGATGGCGGGGGTATTGCCCGCACCGACGCCGAGCGCCGGCTTGCCGCTGGAATATGCCGCCTTGACCATGCCGGGGCCGCCGGTTGCGAGGATGATATCCGCTTCCTTCATCAGGAGGTTGGTCATTTCGAGGCTGGGGACGTCGATCCAGGCGATAATGCCCTCGGGCGCGCCCGCAGCAACCGCCGCTTCCAGCACGACCTTGGCAGCCGCGATGGTGGATTTCTTTGCTCTCGGGTGAGGGCTGATGATGATACCGTTGCGCGTCTTCAGCGAGATCAGCGTCTTGAAGATTGCCGTCGATGTCGGGTTTGTGGTCGGGATGACGGCAGCAACAACGCCGATCGGCTCTGCCAGCTTTTTGATGCCGTATGCCTTGTCCTCTTCGATCACGCCGCAGGTCTTGGTATTCTTATAAGCATTGTAGATATACTCGGCGGCATAGTGATTCTTGATGACCTTGTCTTCAACCACACCCATGCCGGTCTCCTCCACGGCCATCTTTGCCAGCGGGATACGCTGCTTGTTTGCGGCGGATGCGGCAGCAAGAAAGATCTTGTCAACCTGCTCCTGCGTGTATGTTGCAAACTGATTCTGTGCGGCTCTGACGCGCGCAATCGCTGCTTCCAGCTTTTCAACGCCGTCTACGATCTCGTACTTGTTTGCTTCCATGATGTGTCCTCCTGCATATGGTTTAAGAATTTTCTTTGATTCCCTGTTGTTTGGGCACATGTTTTTGCAATATGCCCTTCCGCTTGTCTGTTAAAATTTTAACACATTCTGTACGACTTGCATATTGTTTCTTTGATATAGGTGTATTGTCGATTATGATATAGCGTTTTTGTACAAAAAGCGGCGGTTCTGTCCGTTATCTATGCACTAAATGCTCAAATCCTTCTTCGTTTCGCGCAGGATCCGAAGAAAAATCCGATCCGCCTCGCCGGGACAGTATTCTTTTTTACGGATCAGCACGTCGCTGTAGGTGCGTACGCAGTCCTCACAGCGCCGTTCGACCAGGCCGTAGCGATCCAGCTCCGCCCGGGTGACGGGCGAAGACCAGCAAAAGCAGCGCGGGCTGCCGCTGAGCAGCTCAAAGCGGCTGGCGCGCTCAAAGACAAAGATGTGCTTTTCCGCGCCGCCGGGCAGCTCCTCCCGCAGAACAGATGCGGCCGAAAGCGTCGGCACAAACGGGTCTGGATGTGCGACCTCGGTGAAGTCCCGCAGATCCTCACACCGAATCGCGGAGGCGTCGGCCAACGGGTGCTGCCTGCTCATGAGCAGAACGCTGTCAAATGCGGCCACCAGCTCGCCGACCAGCCCCTTCTCTTCGAGCAGGGTCTTAAAATAGCCGTCATATACGCCGGCATAACGGATGATGCCGAGGTTGTATTCGGAGCTGAGCACGTTGCGGATCGTGCGGAGCGCATTGGTCTCTTTATAATAATAGGTAAATGCGTCCGCCTGCGTCGCGTCGGCAAAGGCGACCATGGCCGCCGCAATATAGTCGGCGCGCGGCGCGGACAGCGAAAACGTCTGCCTGTGCTGTCTGCCGTCGCGGAAAAGCGACTCCATCTCGTCGATCTGCGCCAGAATGCGCCGCGCATATTGCAGAAACTCTTCGCCGTCCGCCGTCACGATCATCCCGCGCGATGTGCGCTCAAAGATCGTGATGCCGAGGCTCGTCTCCAGCTCCCGGATTGCACGGCTCAGGTTCGGCTGCCCCATGTAGAGATTTTCGGCAGCCTTGTTAAGCGACCCCGTCTTGGCAATCTCCACCGCATATTTCAGATGCAGAATGTTCATATACCGCCTCCGTCCGACCGCGAAGCCTTATTGCTCCTTGCCGATGTATGCGCGCACGCGCAGCGGGACACCCGCCTTCTCGGCAATCGCTTTGCATTGCATGATCTCGTCCTCCGTGAGTGCTGTATCCACGACCGAGAGCACGACATGCGGGACATAATGCCTGACATGCGACGCAAATGCAAGAATCGCCGCGTAAGCTTCCTCACCGTAGCGGGAATGGCAGACGCGCTGATACTCCGCCGCATTCGGCGCATTCAGGCTGATCGAGAGCGTATCGACAGCGCCTGCGAAAAGCGAGGATGTATCTCTCCCGCAGATCAGATCGGACTGGCCGTTGGTATTGACGCGAATCTTGCAGCCGTATTTGGCCTTGAGCGCCTTTGCAACGTGCAGCAGCGTGTCCAGCCGCTCGGTCGGCTCGCCGTATCCGCAGAAGATCACCTCATCGTACTTTGTCACGTCGCGGGCTTCGACCGCCGCGAGGATCTCCTCCTCGGTCGGCTCGCGCTCAAGCCAGAGCGAGTTTGAGCCGTATGCGCCGTCGCCGTTCTGCCGAATGCAGAAATCGCAGCGATTTGAGCAGCGGTTCGTAATATTCAGATACAGCGAATTGCCGATCTCATAGGTGATGGTCATACCTTTCATGATTCTGTTCCTTTATAATGTAATCCCGAAGAATGCCGCCGCGTTCTCCGCGGTGATCCGACCGACCTCATCTGCGCTGATGCCATGCAGTTCACCGATCTTCTCGGCGGTGTAGGACAGCAGCCCGGAATGGTTGCATTCGCCTCGATGCGGCTGCGGCGCGAGATACGGGCAGTCGGTCTCGATCAGCAGCTTGTCCATCGGCACGCTTGCAGCGACCGCGCGGACGCGCTCGGCATTGTTGAAGGTGACAACGCCGGAAAACGAGACGATCCAGCCGCGGCGAATCAGCTCGGCCGCCATCTCGGCGCTGCCGCTGTAGCTGTGAAACACGCCGCGCACATTCGGATGCTTGCAGACCATGTCAAAGCAGTCGCCGTGCGCTTCCCTGTCGTGGATGACCACGGGCAGGCCGTACATCTCGGCAACACGCATCTGCATCTCGAAATACGCGCGCTGTGTCTCGCGGTCGGTGTCGTCGTAGTGATAGTCGAAGCCGATCTCGCCGACGGCAACGATCTTGTTTTTCTCCGCGTCATCGAGCAGGTCGCACAGCGCCCGGCGTGCCGTGTCCATGTCGCACTCCGTCCCGGCCGAGCTCGGATGAATGCCGACGGCGGTGTACATCCGCGGAAAGCGCGCGGCCTGCGCGATGCACTGCTTTGAGCTTTTCAGGCTGTCGCCGATATTGACGATGTGCGACACGTTTTCCGAAAACAGTTTTTTCAGAAGCGCGTCGGCACCGCCTTCCGTTTCCCGCCGAAAGCGGGCGTCGTAATAGTGTGCGTGAGAGTCGAAGAACATCAGCGCACGCGCTCCCCGAGCGGCGTTTCGGGATCGAGGAAGACCACGCGGACCTGTTCCTCGCCGGACGCCAGAATCATGCCGAAGCTCTCCTCACCGCAGAGCTTTGCGGGAGCAAGGTTGGCGACGACGATGACTTTCTTGCCGATCAGCTCGTCCGGCTCATAGAACTTTGCAATGCCGGAAACGACCTGCCGCTTTTCATAGCCGAGGTCAAGCTGGAGTTTGAGCAGTTTTTTTGCCTTCGGAATCTTCTCGCAGGCAATGATCTGCGCCGTGCGCAATTCAACATTCATGAAGGCGTCGATGCCGATCTCCGGCACGGCCTCCGGCTTTTCGACCGGTCTTGCCGCTTCGGCGGCCGCAGCGTGCTTGGCCTCCACATCGGCCAAAACCTTTTCTTCATCGAGGCGGGCAAAGAGCACGGCGGGCTCACCGACCGGCTTGCCGGATTCCAGTGCGCCGAAGGTCTCGATGCTGTCGTAGTCGCGGCGGTCGGTCGCAAGCTGTGCGAAAATACTCTCGGCCGTCGTCGGGATAAACGGCGTCAGCAGAACCGCCGCCGTGCGGATGGTTTCCAGCAGATTGTAAAGCACCGTGCCGAGGCGCGCATGCATGCTCTCGTCCTTGGCAAGCGTCCACGGGGTGGTTTCGTCGATATACTTGTTGGCGCGGCGCAGCATCGTGAAGATGGCGTCCAGCGCATCGGCGATGTGATAGTTCTCCATGCAGTCGTAGGAGACCTTCTTCGCCGTTTCAACCGCCGCAAGCAGCTCGGCATCCACGTCCGCAGCCGTACCGGGCGCGGGAACGATACCGTCAAAATATTTTTTCGTCATGGCAACCGTGCGGTTGACCAGATTGCCGAGGTTGTTGGCAAGGTCGCCGTTGTAGCGCTTCAGCACATTTTCATAGGTGATCACACCGTCGGCCGCATACGGCATTTCGGCCAGCGCATAGTAGCGCACACCGTCCACGCCGACAATCTCGGCCAGCTCGTCCGCATAAATGACGTTGCCCTTGGACTTGGACATCTTGTCTGCACCGAGGTTGAACCACGGATGACCGAACACCTTCTTCGGCAGCGGAATATCCAGCGCCATCAGAATGATCGGCCAATAGATCGTGTGGAAACGCAGGATGTCCTTGCCGATGATGTGTACGTCGGCGGGCCAGAATTTCCGGAACAGTTCGGGCTGCTCCGCATTGTCGGGATCGTAGCCGAGCGCTGTGATATAGTTGGAGAGCGCGTCGATCCAGACATAGGTGACGTGCTTCTCGTCAAAGGTGATCGGGATGCCCCACTTGAACGAGGTGCGTGAAACACAGAGATCCTGAAGCCCGGCCTTGAGGAAGTTGTTGACCATTTCCTTCTTGCGTGCTTCCGGCTCGATAAACTCGGGATGGTCCTCGATATACTGCATGAGCTTATCCGCATAGTTGCTCATCTTGAAGAAGTAGGCTTCCTCCTGCGCGCGGCTGACCGGCGCGCCGCAGTCGGGGCACTTGCCGTCCACGACCTGCGTCTCGGTGAAAAAGGACTCACAGGGCGAACAGTACCAGCCCTCGTAATAGCCCTTGTAGATGTCGCCCTTGTCATAGAGCTTCTTGAAGATGTGCTGCACCGCGCGGACATGATAGTCGTCCGTCGTGCGGATGAATTTATCGTAGCTTGCGCCCATCAGATCCCAGATGCGGCGGATCTCGGCGGACACCTTGTCAACATAGTCTTTGGGCGAGATGCCCGCTTCGTTTGCATAATTTTCGATCTTCTGACCGTGTTCATCCGTACCGGTCAGAAAGAACACATCATAGCCGACCTGCCGCTTAAAGCGTGCAAGCGCATCGGTCATGATGACCTCGTAGGTGTTTCCGAAATGCGGCTTGCGCGAGCTATACGCGATCGCCGTTGTAATGTAGAACTTTCCTTTATCCTTCATTTTCTGCCTCCGAAACCGTCTGCATATTCTGCGTGCATAGATATCTACATTAGTATACCATATCCGCACGGTTCTTTCAAGCGTTTTTTGTCCGATTCAGGACATGTCCCCCGGATTTTGCAGCAAAGAGACCGCAAGGATGAGCGCCAGCTGCTTCCGATAGACGGCATCCGCCAGTTTTTCGCTTTCCGCACGGTTGGAAAGGAAGCCGCATTCGACAAGCACCGCCGTCGTGCGGATGCGATCCAGCAGAAAAATGTTGCTGCCCGCCGCCTTGATCTGCCTTGTATTGTCCGGCTGCAGCAGCGCGGCCGCATTTTTCTGAATGCATGCGGCGAGCGTGCGGCTCGTCTCGGCATGCGGCGAATAGTACACCTGCAGGCCGTGGTATTTCTCCACCGGAAAATTGTTCATGTGAATACTGATAAACTGCGCGTCCGGATTGGCCTCCGCCAGCAGGACCCGGTTTTTCAGGTCAGTCTGCTTCAGCCTGCCGCGCAGGGCCGGGTCGTTCTCGTCGCACGCGAGGCTGTCCGCCGTCCGCGTCATGCGGGTTGTCTTTCCGACAGCGTGCAGCATGTCGCAAAGCAGCGACGCGATCTCCAGATTGAGATCTTTTTCGACAAGCCCGGTCACGCCGGTCGCGCCGCCGTCCCGCCCGCCGTGTCCGGCGTCGATGACGACCTGCACCTGTTCTGCCGCTTTCCCCGAAAACTGCGCGGCATGTGCCGCCTGCGGCGGCGAAACGGCTGAAAAAAGCGCATACAGCAAAATGAGCACGGCCGCAAGCGCAAGACAGTAAACGCCGATATAAAAGGTGAGGCGGCGGCTTTCCGATCTGCACATAGTTGACCCCTCCCGCATATTTTTCCCTTCAAAATATGCATGCCCGCCGCAGGCAAGAACACATATGCGGCAAACTGCGATAAAAAAGAACGGCTCCGCGAGCCGTTCTTTTTTATCATGATTCTTACTTCGCGTCGCGCATCGAAGCGACTGCGATGCGGGTGAAGATGACGCACGCCTCGGCGCGGGTGATCTCATTTGCCGCATTGTAGTTGCCCTTGTTGTCGCCGCCGACGATGCCGGCATTGGCCAGCAGTCTGACAGCTGCGGCACAGGACATGTCATCGGTCACATCGGGCAGATTCTTCTCGCGGATGGCCGCATATTCCTCGGCGGGCAGAATGTTGGCAAATACGATCGCCATGTCGCCGCGGGTGATGTTCTTGTTGAAGTCCGTGAACTGGCCTTCCTTGATGATGCCGTTCTCCACGCAGTAAGCAACATAGGGATCATACCAGTTCTTTGCGCCGGCCGTATCGACTGTCTTGCCGGTATAGACCGTGTGGATGTTCACAGCCGCAGTCAGCGCCTGCGCAACGGTGAACTTGCCGTCGGGCGTGAAGGTCGTTGCGCTCGTGCCGTTGGCCAGCGCATACTCATACGCTGTCTTGACGAAGGAGTGGAACCACTTTTCCTCGGTCACATCCGTGAACTGACCGCCGTAGGTGCGGCTTGCCAGGAACTTCGGTACGGTCGTCGTGCCGTCCTTGGAGACAACGATCACAGCCTTGCCGGCCGTCGTGTCCACATAGGGGAACTGCTTTGCAGCATCCGTCGCATTCGGATCGGAGGTATATGCGCTTGCATTATCAATGGCGATCTCGTAAGTGCCGTCCGCCGCGTTATCCGCGATCTTGAAGCTGACATCCGCGATTGCAATGTCGCCGTCAATCTTGTTCAGCGAAATGTTCGCCATGACCAGCGTGACCTTGGACGCACCTGCAAGCGCCTCTGCATTATAAGGCGCATAGACAAAGCGGCTGTCCTTCGTCGTATAGGAAGCAACGGACAGAACGTTCGGGTCGAACTTAAGATCCAGCTGCGCGCCGACGATGCCGGGGCTGTTCTTAAGCACAACGGGGACGGTGACGGTATCACCGGGCTTGCCTGCGGCGCTGCCGGCCGTGAAAACTGCGCTGCCGGCCGCAAATGCGGACAGCGAAAGCGCGCTGATAAGCATCAGCACAGCAAGAATAACGGAAATCTTTTTCATGATTTTCTCCTTTGCCTCTATAAATTATTTTTTGAGGTAACTGTCTTTAAGGCCGACGATGCGGTTGAACGTGTTCGGATACTTCGTATCCTTTACAAAATACCCGGTGCGGACAAACTGGAAGCGGTCACCCGGCGCGGAAGCGGCCAGCGCCTCCTCCACCTTGCAGCCGACCAGCTTTTTGAGCGAGTCGGGGTTCAGATAGTCGTTGTAGGTCTTGTCCTCGGGAATGTCGGCAACATTCTCAATGGTAAAGAGCCGGTCATAGAGCATGATGTCGGCGTCCTTCGCGAATTTTGCGGACAGCCAGTGGATCGTACCCTTGATCTTTCTGCCGTCGGCGGGCATGTTTGCGCCGGTCTCGAGGTCTGCCGTGCAGCGCAGCTCCTTGATGCTGCCGTCCGGGTTCTTCACCACCTCGTTGCACTTGACGATGTAAGCGCCCATCAGGCGAACCTCGCCGTCCGGCTTCATGCGGAAGAACTTCGGAGGCGGGACTTCCTCAAAGTCGCTGCGGTCGATATAAAGCTCACGCGTAAACGGCACTTTGCGCTTCCCCGCATTCTCATCGTTCGGGTTGTTGGGCAGCTCAAAGTATTCGACCCTGTCCTCCGGGAAGTTGGTGACGACCACCTTGACGGGATCGAGGATCGCGACGCGGCGCGGCGCGGTCTCATTCAATTCCTCGCGGATACAATGCTCGAGCAGCTCGATGTCCACAAGGCTGTACGCCTTGGCAACGCCTGCGCGCTCCACAAAGTCAAAAATGGATGCGGGTGTGTAGCCGCGGCGGCGCAGACCGCACAGCGTGGGCATACGCGGGTCGTCCCAGCCGTCCACAAGGTGCGTCTCGACGAGCTGACGCAGATAACGCTTGCTCATGACCGTGTAGGTCACATTGAGGCGGGCAAACTCACGCTGCTTCGGCTTCTTTTCGATGCCGATGTTGTCCACGACCCACTCGTAGAGCGGACGGTGGTTCTCAAATTCCAGCGAGCAGAGCGAGTGCGTGATCCCCTCAATCGCGTCCTGAATCGGGTGCGCAAAGTCATAGAGCGGGTAGATGCACCATTTGTCGCCCTGGCGGTGATGCGAGGTGTGTACAATGCGGTAGATCGCCGGGTCGCGCATGTTGATGTTCGGCGACGCCATGTCGATCTTGGCGCGCAGCGTATGCGTGCCGTCGGCGAATTCGCCGTTCTTCATGCGTTCGAACAGATCGAGGTTTTCCTCCACGCTGCGGTCGCGCCACGGGCTGTTTTTGCCGGGCTCGGTCAGCGTGCCGCGATACTCGCGCATTTCTTCTGCGGAAAGGTCGCAGACATACGCTTTGCCGTCGCGGATCAGCTTCAGTGCGTATTCATAGCAGCGGTCAAAGTAGTCCGAACCGTAGAAGACGCCGCCGGTCGGCTCTGCGCCGAGCCATTCCAGGTCTTCGTAGATCGACTCGACGTACTCATTGTCCTCCTTGACGGGATTCGTATCGTCGTAGCGGAGGTTGAAAAGGCCGCCGTATTTCTTCGCCATGGTGCTGTTGATCCAAATTGCCTTGGCACTGCCGATGTGCAGATACCCGTTCGGCTCCGGCGGAAAGCGGGTGTGGATCTTCAGAGACGGATCGGCGGCAAGGTCTGCCTTGATGATCTCGTCTATAAAGTTGGATTTGATCTCTTCCATAGATGAAACAGGCTCCTTATCTTTTTTCTTCGGCGGCCTTCAGGCGTGCAAGCACGCGGTCGCGGCCGAGAATGTGCATCACTTCGTACATATCGGGGGAATTCTGCCTGCCCGTCACGGCCACACGCAGCATCATGCTGACATCGCCGACGTGACCCTTCCAGCCGGTCGGGTCCGCTTTGTAAGCCTTGGTATCCGGGCAGAATCCGTGCCGCTCGGCAAGGGCGCGGATCTTCTCAAACCAGACGGTCTGGTCATCGGCCTCGTCATAGGTGTCGGCATAATCCGCAAGCACGGCGTCGATGTCGGCCTTGTCAAAGGCGGGCATGTCCGCCTCGACGGCAAACAGATCGTCATAGAAGAAGGCCATGCAGGCTTTCAGCTCGCTGAACACGGCGAAATCCTTGCGCGGCTTTTTGCCGCCACGGCCGATGGCGAGAATCCGCTTGGCATAGTCGGGGTCGGCGGTCAGCTTCGCATAGAAGTCCGCATCGTATTCCTTCGCCCATGCGACGGCAAGGTCGAAGACCTTTTCTGCACTCATGCGGGAAAGCACGTCCTTGGAAACGTCGCGCAGCTTGTCGGTGTCAAACAGCGAGCCCGCCGGATTCATCTTCTTATAGGAGAACTTGAAGTCGTCGGGGCTTGCCGTCGGACTTCCGCGCCGCCAGTCCTCATAGTTGGAATTGAGCACGGTCAGCAGATACTCATAGATCGCTTCGACCGGATAACCGACCTCCTGATAATAGGTCAGCGCCAGTTCGGGGTCCTTGCGCTTGGACAGCTTGCGTTTGGATTCGCCGTCCATCTTCATCAGCGGACCGATGTGCAGATACTTCGGCGCTTTCCAGCCGAGCGCCGCAAAGAGCTGAATGTGGAACGGCAGAGACGGCAGCCATTCGTCGCCGCGCACGACGTGTGTGGTGCGCATCAGGTGGTCGTCCACCGCGTGTGCGAAATGATAGGTCGGGATGCCGTCGGATTTAAGCAGGACATGATCGATGTCGTTCTCGGTCAGCTCCAGGTTGCCCTTGATCAGGTCGGTGAATTTGATTTTATGCTCGATGCTGCCCTCGGAGCGGAAACGAAGCACCCAGGGCATACCCGCCTTGATATTCGCCTCGATTGTCTCGTAGGATGCATCGCGGTACTTTGCCCACTTGCCGTAGTAGCCGTAGTTGGACTTTTCGGCTTCCTGCGCAGCATGGATGGCAGCCAGTTCCTCCTCGGTGCAGAAGCAGGGGTAAGCCTTGCCCTCGGCGACCAGCTTCTTTGCGTAGACGTGATAGATGTCCTTGCGCGCACGCTGCCGGTACGGGCCGTAAGCGCCGCTGTCCCCGTCGATGGTCGCGCCTTCGTCGAAAATGATATTGTAATGCTTCAGCGAATTGATGAGAATTTCGACAGCGCCCGGCACTTCGCGCTTGCTGTCGGTGTCCTCGACGCGCAGAAACAGCACGCCGCCGGACTGGTGCGACAGCCGCTCGGAGGTCAGCCCCTGCACCAGGTTGCCGAGGTGGACAAAGCCGGTCGGGCTGGGCGCCATGCGCGAGACGATTGCTCCCTCGGGCAGATCACGCTTCGGATAAAGGTCTTCAAGCTGTTCCGGCGTCATCTTGACGTCGGGAAACAGCAGTTCGGCAAGTTTTGAATTGTCCATGTTGCAGTCTCCGTCTTTATTCATGCAGATATCCGAACTTTTTCTCACGTTCCAGCGTCGTTGTGCCGCCGTGCCCCGGATATACCGTGTAATTCTTTTGCAGTTTGCTGAGCTTTTCCACGCTTTCGCGCATATCGGCGTCGCTCGAACCGTACAGATCGGTGCGGCCGATCCCGCCGCGCATCAGGGTGTCGCCGCTCATCATATCATCGCCGAACAGATAGCAGACGCTGCCCTTGGTGTGCCCCGGTGTGCTCATCACCGTGATGGACTCGCCGCCGAGCGCAAGCTTGTCCCCGTCGTGCAGAATAATGTCGGCAGGCGCGTGCCGTGTGTCTCTGGCGAAGAACTGGAGATACAGGCTCTTTGCCGGGTCGCCGAGAAACTCCGCGTCCCCCGCATGGATGCAGACCTTTGCGCCGAGCGCGCGCCACTCATCCACAAACAGGATATGGTCAAAATGACCGTGCGTCAGAAGCACATATTTCAGTTTCCAGCCGTCGTGCAGATAAGGCTCTGCGGCAGTCGGGTCCGTGCTCGGATCGACAACGGCAAATTCCTTTGCCGCATTCTGCAAAATCAGATAGGAATTGGAAGCGTAACCGGCGCTTTCCAGGCTGACGACACGCATAAAACACCTCATGTTGGATAGATACAGCTTATTATACACCAAACATTTCGCTTTTTCAAGATTCCTGCAAACTTTCTGCAAAAAATGCACAATTTTCTTGCGTTTTGCACGAACGGCCGCAGAGCTTTCTGTCGTTTTTCCCATCCGCAGCATAAAATACAGTGCGGGCAATTCAGAAAACGGAGATCGGTTATGTCCAAATGCATCTTTACGACCGGGTCGGTGACGCAGGCGATGAAGGCAAAGCGCATCCTTGCGGAGCACTCCATCCCGGTCAGCACCACCAAAATCAGTTCTGCGCGCGACCGCCGCGGCTGTGTCTACGGCATCGAGTTTTCCTGCGCGCAGAAAGGCAACATTGCAAGGGCCTTGTCCTTCGCGGGCATCGCCTATGAAGAATATACGGAATGATCTATCTTGACAACGCCGCGACCACGTTTCCGAAGCCGGACTGTGTCGTCGCGGAAATGAGCAGATGCATCCGCGAATACGGCGGCAATCCGGGGCGAAGCGGGCATGTCCTTTCCCTGCGCGCCGCAGAAAAGATTTATGAATGCAGGCAGACGCTCGCGTCCTTCTTCGGCAGTGACAAGCCAGAGAACGTGGTCTTTACGCTGAATACAACCTATGCACTCAACCTTGCGATCAAATCGCTGTACACGCCGGGGGCACATGTGCTCATCAGCAACATGGAGCACAATTCGGTCTATCGCCCTGTTCGGGCGCTGAAAGAGTGCGGCAAAATCACCTTGGACACCTTCAATGTGCTGCAGCCGACCGACCGGATCCTCGCCGAGCTGCGCGCAAAGGTGACGCCGCAGACAAAGCTGCTGGTGATGCTCCACGCCTCCAATCTCTGCGGCCGCGTCTTTCCCATCCGGGAGATCGGCGGCTTCTGCCGAAAGCACGGCATTCTCTTTATCGTCGATGCGGCGCAGAGCGCCGGGATCGTCGAGATCGACATGAAGCGCTGCTCGGTTGACGCCCTCTGCGCCCCGGCACACAAGGGCTTGTACGGCCCGCAGGGGCTCGGCTTTGTCATTTTCGGCGATGTACAGCCGATGCGCACCGTCATCGAGGGCGGAAACGGCATCAATTCCCTTTCCGCCGCCATGGACGGCGAGCTGCCCGAGCGCTTTGAGGGCGGCACGATGCCGACGCCGGCAATCGCGGCGCTGGATGCCTCGGTGCGGCTCGTCCGCGATATCGGCGTGCGCAAGATCAACGCGCACGAAACCGCACTCGCCGCCGAACTGTGCCGCCTGCTGTCCCGCATTCCGGGCAGCATCCTGCACGGTACACGCCTGCCCGAAACCGGAATCGTCCTCTACGAGAACGCGAATGTCCCGGTCAACCGCATCGCCGAGGGGCTCGACGCGCGCGATATCTGTACGCGCAGCGGCTTCCACTGCTGCCCGCTCGGTCATGCGGCGCTGCATACCGGCAAAGAGGGCGCCATCCGCATCAGCATGGGCTATTACAACACAATTCGCGACATCGACGCCATCGCCGATGCCATCGGCGAAATCTGCACAAAATAGAAAACGGCTCCCGGACAATATGCCCGAGAGCCGCTTATTTTTCAGAAGTCCTGTCTGCCTTCGATGGCACGGTTGAGCGTGACCTCGTCGGCATATTCGATGTCACCGCCGACCGGGATGCCGTATGCAAGGCGGCTGACCCGCACGCCGAGTGGCTTCAGCAGCTTGGAAATGAACATGGCCGTCGTCTCGCCCTCAACGGTCGGATTAGTCGCGATGATGACCTCGCGGACGCCGTTCCCGGCGCGCTTCACCAGATCGGCAATATGCAGCTTGTCCGGCGTGACGCCGTTGATCGGCGAGATGACGCCGCCGAGCACATGGTAGACACCGCGGAAGCCGCGGATCTTCTCAAAAGCGAGTACGGCCTTTGCGTCCTCGACCACGCAGATCAGCGATGTGTCGCGCGTGTCGTCGGCGCAGATCGGACAGATCGCATCCACGGAAAAATTGTGGCAGACCTCGCAGTGCCGAATCTTCCGTCTGGCGCCGAGCAGAGCCGCGGAAAAGCCCTCGACCGCCTCGTCCGGCAGATCCAGCACGGCAAACGCCATGCGCACCGCGCTTTTACGCCCGACGCCGGGCAGCTTCCGAAACTGCTCGATCAGCGTCTCCAGCGGCGCAAGATACTCCGTCATTCCGAATCCCCCGCAAACCGCAGCTTACAGCAGCCCCGGAATGTTCAGGCCGCCGGTAATCTTCTGCATCTCGCTCTCGCTTGTCGAATCAACCTTTTTGATGGCCTCGTTGACCGCCGCCGTCACCACATCCGCCAGCGTCTCGATATCGTCGGGATCAACGATGTCGGGCTGAATGTCAATGTGCAGAATCTCGCGCTTGCCGTTGATCTTCACCTTGACCATTCCGCCGCCTGCGCTGACCTCATATTCGCGCTCTTCCAGCTCGGTCTGCAGCGCGGTCATTTCCTCCTGCATCTTCTGCACCTGCTTCATCATGCCGTTCATGTTCTGCGGACCGCCGAGTCCCTTCGGATAATTTGCTCTCATGGTTGTCTCCTTATCGTATCACTTAAATATTGTCGAGTTTATCAAAGAAATCGTCGTCGTCGGCATCGCCTTTTTCCACATATTCGTATGCAATGCGCTCCGGCGGAATATTTCTGCCTTCGCGGGTGGAAATCTGTACGGCAAGCGTTGCCTTGGCGGCGTCGCCGGACATCATCTTCATCGTGAATTTGTCGCCGAAACGCACCACGATGCGGTCATTCGCCGCATCCGCATATCCGCGCGAACCGTCCCGCATGCCCATGGCGCTGCGGTTCTCCTTCGAGAGCGCTTCGACCAGCTCCAGCCAGTAACCGAGCGGCTTCAGCGCCGATTGGGTCTTTTCGGGCGCAGGCTGTACCGTCGGCTTTTCGTCTGCGGGCGCCGTCTCAACCGCAGGCACCGACGCCTGCGCTTTGACCTTCTCTGTCTTTTCGGCAGACGGGGACGCGGGCGCGTCCGGGATGCCGAGCGAGAGCCGCGCAATCTTTTCTTCCGCGGCCGCAATGCGCGCCAGCATCGCCGACGGATCGTCCGACAGCCGCGGGTCGCACAGCTTGATGAGCGCCATCTCCGCGATCATCCGCTTCGTCGATCCGCTGCGCTGCATCCGGACGAGCGCATCGTCGAGCAGACGCAGATGGCACAGCAGCTCTTCCGGCGTAAAGAGCGCGGCAAGCTCGGTCAGCCGCTCCGCTTCCGCCTCGGTCACATCGAGATAGAGGGACGCGCGCTTCGCGGTCCTGACGACCAGCATGTCCCTGTAAAGCGACAGAAGGTCCAGCCAGGAAACCGCCAGATCGACCGACGATTCGGCAACCGTGCGGACAAATTCAAAAATCTGCTCATAGTCACGCGCGCGAACGGCACGGACCAGCGCATACAGGCTTTCCGTACTGTTGATGCCGAGCGACGCCGTGACATACGCTTCATCCAGCGTCTCGCCGCCGCTGCTGCACAGGTCAAGCAGGCTGATGGCGTCGCGCATGCCGCCCGCGGCATGCTTGGCAAGGATGCGCGCCGCTCCCTCGGTCAGCGAAATTTTCTCCTGCTTTGCGATATAGAGCAGCCTGCCGGCAATCGCGTCGGTGGCGATCCGACGGAAATCAAACCGCTGGCAGCGCGAAACGATCGTCGCGGGCAGCTTTTGCAGCTCGGTCGTCGCCAGGATGAACACGACGTGCGCAGGCGGTTCCTCCAGCGTTTTCAGCAGCGCGTTGAACGCCGAGATCGACAGCATGTGCACCTCATCGACGATGTACACGCGGTATTTCAGCCCGGACGGCGTATAGGCCACCTCGTCACGGATGGCGCGCACCGCATCGACGCCGTTGTTGGACGCCGCGTCCATCTCCAGCACGTCGGTTGCGCTCTCGCTCTCGATTGCACGGCAGGCCGCACATTTGCCGCACGGATTCCCGTTTTCGGGCGACAGGCAGTTGATCGCCTTGGCCAGAATTTTTGCGCAGGTCGTCTTGCCCGTGCCGCGCGGGCCGCAGAAAAGATACGCATGCGAGATGCGGTTCTCCGCCGTCTCGTACTTCAAGATCTCGGTGATATGCTCCTGCCCGCAGACATCGTCAAATGCAGCGGGACGCCATTTCCGATACAGAGCCTGATACATTGACATGCCTCCCTAAAAAATGAAGCGAGGGCAGAAAAACCGCCTCGCCCCGATCTACTCAGTCACATAATAAGACCATACACCCGAAAATCGGGCAATCTTTGATACGCGTTAACCGTACATCCCGCTCGGGACAGGCGCCCCCGCGGCACATCAAACATACTGCTTAATGCTGCTTGGTTCCCCACCTGACATGGTTCGCAGCCATTGATTGCGCAGGACCCATCCTTCAACGCGGTCAGATACGGCGCAGACCGCACCGCCGATGCCCTCAGACCGGGAATCCACCCCCACTGCAGCGGACTGTGAGTGCAGAGGACCGCTAACCCCCCGGCTGGTATGGCCTTACTACATGACCGAATATTTAATTCGCAAATAGTATAGCAGATTTTTTCGTGTTTTGCAATACCTTCGGCCCAATTCCTTAAAATACATTTGACATTGCAGCACGGTTTTGCTATAATTAAATTGTTGTATTTTCGGATCATGAGGAGGCGCCGCATGGAAATCTGTTTTCCCACCGTCATCGGAAACGATAAACTGAAGCGCCGCCTCGCCGCGGAGATCGAAAATGACCGCTTCCCGCACGCCTATATCCTTGCGGGCAGGGACGGCAGCGGCAAAATGACGATCGCCATGCAGATTGCAGCCGCGCTCGCCTGCAAGAACAAGCACACGCTGCCCTGCGGCGAATGCGACAGCTGTAAAAAGATCCTCGGCGGCTTTTCGCCGGATGTCTTCGTCATCCGCAAGGAAGCGGACAAGAAGGAGTTTTCCGTCAGCCTGATCCGCGAGATTAAAGATGGGCTTTACATCGCGCCGAACGAGCTGGATAAGCGCGTTTATATCCTCGAGCACACGGAACTGATGAATGCGAGCGCGCAGAATGCGTTTCTCAAAATGCTGGAAGAACCGCCGCATTATGCGGTATTTCTTCTCCTGTGTTCCAATGTCGCCGGCCTGCTCGATACGATCAAAAGCCGCGCGCCGATCCTCTATACCGAAGCTCTCCCGCAAAGCGATGTGCGCGCCTACCTGCTCGAGCATTCGCCGCGCGCCCGCGAAATGGCGGCTTCCGATCCGGAAAAGCTCGCCTCCGTCCTGCTCTCGGCGGGCGGCAGCATCGGCGAGGCCATGTTTCTGTGCGAGGACGCGGAAAAGTACAATGCCGCACGCGAGCTGACTTACACCGTCCTGGATGCGCTCACCGCACCGGCCGCGGCAGGACTCGGCCTGCTCTGTGACACGCTGCCGGCGCAGTCGGACGCGCTCTGCGAATGGCTCGGTATGCTGCAGCGGGCGTTCCGCGACGTCGCCGTGCTGCAAAAAGCGCCGGACGCCGCGCCGCTCTTTTTTGAGAGCAGTGACCGCGCCGAAACCTATACCATGAAGATCACCGTCGCCAAGGCCATCTCCGTGATTGAAGCGATTGACCGGCTGCTGGCCGATCTGCGCCTCAACATGGATGCCCGTCTTGCTGCCGTTTCGCTGATGGACGACATGCGCAGCATCATGATGAATTAACGAATCGAGGAACATATATGACTGATATGACTGATATGACTGACTATACCGAAAAGCAAACGGAGACCGCGGCGTCCTCCCGTGCCGCCGCTCCGACCCCGGCAGAAAAGGCCGCGGCGCCCGAGAAAAAGGTCGAGATCATCGGCGTTCGCTTCAAGCAGGGCTGCAAGACCTACTATTTTGCGGCGGGCAAAAACGTTGCCAAGGTCGGCGACAGCGTGATCGTGGACACGGCACGCGGTCTCGAGCTGGTCTCGGTGGCGCTGGCCAACAAAACGGTCTCCGAAAAAGAGATCGTGCCGCCGCTCCGCCCCGTGATCCGCGTTGCGACGCAGAATGACCTGCGCCGCGCCGAGGAAAATCACAGAAAAGAGGCTGAAGCATATGATATCTGCAAGAAGAAGATCGCCGAGCACAAGCTCGACATGAATCTGGTCGGCGCGGAATATACCTTCGACAATGCCAAGTTGCTCTTTTACTTCACTTCGGACGGCCGCGTCGATTTCCGCGACCTTGTCAAGGATCTCGCCGCCGTCTTCTGCACCCGCATCGAGCTGCGCCAGATCGGCATCCGTGACGAAGCCAAGCTGTGCGGCGGTCTCGGCGTCTGCGGCAGGCCGTTCTGCTGCAGCACTTTTCTGTCCGACTTTGCACAGGTCTCCATAAAGATGGCCAAGGAGCAGAATTTCTCGCTCAACTCCGCCAAAATTTCCGGCGCATGCGGCAGACTGATGTGCTGCCTGCGCTTTGAGCATGAGACCTACGAGGAGGCCATCCGCCGCACGCCGCCGATGGGCGCGACCGTGCAGACAAGCGCCGGAAAAGGCGTCGTCGTCGAAACCAGCCCGCTTGCAGGACTGGTCAAAATAAAGCTGGAAGACAAGCCGGAAGCACCGCGCGCCTTCCCCTGTGAGGACGTCACCGTGCTGTTTTTGAAGAACAAGAAGCCGCCGCAGCAGGCAGGCGGCGACGCAAAAGAGCCGAAGGAAAAGCAAAAAGAGAAAAAAGATGTGAAAAAGGAAGAAAATAATCCGTAAATTTTTGCGATTGCTCTTGATTTTTCCGTAATTTATGCTACAATGAAATAAATCTTTAACGGAGGTGTTTGAACATGGCATACAAGATTTCCGATGATTGCATCGCTTGCGGCGCTTGCGAGAGCGAATGTCCCGTAGAGGCGATCAGCGAAAAGGACGGCAAGATGGTCATCGACGCAGATAAGTGCGTTGAGTGCGGTGCTTGTGCGGGCGTATGTCCCGTAGGCGCTCCCGCTGCCGAATAATTCGCCGACAAACGAATACATAAGAGAAGCGGATCCGATTCTATCGCATCCGCTTCTTGATTTAATGGGATATGGAAGCAAATGTGACGCTGCTCGACGGCGAGCGGCTGGATACGGTCAATGAGAATATTACGCTGATTCAGAAGAAAGACGGGCTGACCTTCGGCACGGATGCCCTGCTGCTTGCCGCCTTTGCGCGCGGCAGCGGAAGCGGTGTCGCCGCCGACCTCGGCGCGGGCACAGGTATCGTCTCGCTTCTTGTCGCCGCTCGCGGCAAGTATGCAAAGCTCTTTTCCGTGGAGGCACAGGCGGATTTCTGCGATCTGATCCGGCGGAATGCCGCGGTCAACCGCATGGAGGACCGCATTTTCTGTGTGGAGCGCGACCTGCGCGCACTGACCCCCGCTGATCTCGGCGGCGAATGTGACGCCGTGCTGACCAATCCGCCGTACATGCGCGCCGGGAGCGGCAAAACCAATGACCACGGCGCAAAAGCCATCGCCCGGCACGAGCTGCTCGGCGGCATCGGCGACTTCTGCGCGGCGGCGGGCCGCTGCCTCAAATACGGCGGCATTTTCTACGCGGTCTACCGTCCCGAGCGCACGGCAGAGCTGTTCCGCGCCATGCAGGATGCAGGCATTGAACCGAAGCGGCTCGTGGCCGTCTGCCCCGATACCGAACGCGCACCGTCACTGATCCTCGTCGAGGGCAAAAAAGGCGCGGCGGCCGGGCTGATATTTGAAAAGCCGCTGTTTTTGTATGCCGACGCGGCGCACACGGTTTACACGGAAGAAACACAGTTCATCTATGAGAACGGAAGATTCAAGGAGCGGACATGAGCGATACCGATTTTTTTGACGCAGAAAAGAATAAGGTCGTCGGCGGTACGCTGTACCTCGTGACAACCCCCATCGGCAACATGAGCGACATCACCTACCGCGCCGTCAAGGTGCTGTCCGAGGTGGATTTCGTCGCGGCGGAGGACACCCGCAATTCCGCGCGGCTGCTGCGTTTTTTCGACATCAACAAAGAACTGGTCAGCTACCATGAGCACAACAAGAAAAGCGCGGGCGAGAAGATTCTCGCGCGGCTGCAAAACGGAGAGTCCTGCGCGCTCGTGACCGATGCGGGGACGCCCGCCGTCAGCGATCCCGGCGAGGATTTGGTTCGCCTGTGTACCGAGGCCGGTATTCCCGTGACCGCTGCCCCCGGCGTCAGCGCTGCGATTACCGCGCTCACGCTGTCCGCGCTGGACACCCGCCGCTTTGTGTTCGAGGGTTTTCTGCCGGTCGGCGGCAGCGAACGTGCCGAGCGGCTTGCCGCCCTGCAAAGCGAAACCCGCACGGCGATCCTCTATGAAGCGCCGCACAAGCTGCGCCGCACGCTTGCCGACCTTGCGGAGACACTCGGCGGCGAACGCCGCGTTTCGCTCTGCCGCGAACTGACAAAGCTGAACGAAGAAGTTCTCCGCACCACGCTTGCAGACGCCGCAGCCTACTACGCCGACGCCGAGCCGCGCGGCGAATATGTGCTGATTCTTGCGGGTGCAGTCGATTGCAGCACGCAGAATGCGCCGTGGTCTTCTCTGTCGGTTGTCGAGCATGTGGACATGTACATCGCCGAAGGACTGACAAAATCCGACGCCATCAAAAAAGCCGCGAAAGATCGCGGCGTGCCGAAGAATGTCGTCTACAACGAATACGTCAAGTAAAATGAAGAGATGCCTATCTGCAATAAAAAGGAGCCAAAGGGCTCCTTTTTATTGTCCGTCAAACGAAATGGCATTGCAGGCGACCATGTAGTCCTCGCCGTCGGCGGCGCGGTAATAAAACCGATAGCGCGGCACGCTGTAAAACACGAACTCGTCAGACGTATAGTACAGTTCGACCCGCAAGTCGGAGACTTCGCCGAATGTTTCCTGCAGTACATCGACCACATCCGCCATCGCATACGGCGCGTATGTGCCGTACAGTGTATCCGACAATCGCCGTCCGTAAATGAAAATGCTCTCGCCGCTGCGCTTCACGGTCACATTGGAGAAACAGCCGACAAAATCCCGCACGGCTGCCTCTGGATTTTCCTGCACGATTCTGTATTGGCGGCTGTCGCTGTCGTTTGTCTGTCGCAGGAAGCATACGGGATCGGTAATGCCGCAAAGCCGCAGCATCGCCGCAACCGCATCATTTTGCAAAACGCTCTCCGCATCCGTCATGTCGAATACCGGCACGACGACCAGCAGACGGCTCGGGCTTGCCGACAGTTCGGCGCTGCCAAAGGTCAGCACGGAATTCGCTCCGTCTTCGGTAATGGCATTCGCCGCAGACGCGCTTCCCTGCCAAATCTGCATAAAATCCGTAATCCATGCAGCCGATGCCCGCCTGTAAGCCGCATCATAGGTATAGAGCCGCCCTGCTTGCGTGCTCGGATATGCGTCTACATACACCGGCAGCAACGAAAAGGCATCGCTGTATTCTTTAACCGGCGTTGCGTCCTCCGCAACAGTCCAATCCGCACGAATTGTGGTCGGCGTATCGAAAGCGATTGTGCGCGTCGGCTCCGATGCCTCGGGCGTGCCGTCCGTCGCGGGCGGTTCCGGCGTTTCCGCCGATACCGTCTGTGAAGAAACAGACGAGGCAACCGGCGTCTCCCGCACCGCGCAGCCCGCAAACAGACAAAGTACGCAGAGTACAGTCAGCAACGTATGGAAAGCAATCTTTTTCATGATGTTCTCCTTTTGGCGGTACAATATGCGGCTTTAATTTATGCGATTATGCGTTTTTCTCTTTTTCAAGCAGCTTGCGCCCCATGAGCACACCCATCACGCTGCTCATCATCAGCCCGCGCGTCCAGCCCGAGCTGTCGCCGAGGCAATGCAGCCCCTTGATGTTGGTATCGAGGTTCTCATCCATCTTGACCTTGTTGGAATAGAACTTCAGCTCCGGGCTGTACAGCAGCGTTTCGGTGCTGGCAAAGCCGGGAACGACCACGTCCAGCATCTTGATGAACTCGATGATGTTGGTCATCGCGCGATATGGCATCGCCGCCGTAATATCGCCGGGGACGGCGTCCTTCAGCGTCGGCTTGACGTTGCTGAAGGTCAGCTCCTTTGCCCAGGTACGCTTGCCGTCGAGAATATCGCCGTAGCGCTGCACGAGGATATGACCGTCGCCGAGCATATTGGTCAGCTCGCCGACCTTCTGCGCATAGGCAATCGGCTGGTTGAACGGCTCGGTAAAGTTGTGGCTGACGAGAATCGCAAGGTTGGTGTTGTTGCTCTTCAAGTCCTTGTAGCTGTGACCGTTGACCACGGCAAGGTCGTTGTCGTAGTTCTCCTGCGCGACAAAGCCGCCGGGGTTCTGGCAGAAGGTGCGCACTTTGTTCTTCCACGGACGCGGATAGCCGATCAGCTTGCTCTCATAGAGCACCTTGTTGACCTTCTCCATGACCTCGTTGCGGCACTCCACGCGCACGCCGATGTCCACCGTGCCGGGTTTGTGCGCGATGTTGTGCTTGGCGCAGAGGCTCTCCAGCCAGTCCGCGCCGCGTCTGCCCGTGGCAATGACAATCTCGGGCGCGCGGTATTCGTGCAGCTCGCCGCCCTCGCGGACAAGCACGCCGTGACATTCGTTGTCTTCGATGATGATGTTTTCGCATTCTGCGTTGAAGTGCATCTCCACACCGGCCTTCTCCAGCCAGTTCTGAATGTCGTGATACAGCTTCTGCGCCTTCTCGGTGCCGAGGTGGCGGATCGGGCAGTCCACAAGGCGCAGGTTTGCCTTGATGGCGTTCTTGCGGATCTCCTTGATCTCCTCGCTGTCACCGATGCCCTCGATGTGCGGGTCGGCGCCGAACTCAAGATAAATCTTGTCGGTATAGTCGATCAGCTCCTGCGCAAACTGCGCGCCGATCAGGTCAGGCAGATCCCCGCCGACCTCGCAGGACAGGCTCAGCTTGCCGTCCGAGAACGCGCCCGCGCCGGAAAAGCCGGTCGTAATGGCGCAGGAGGGCTTGCAGTTGACGCATTTGCCGGTCTCCGCCTTCGGGCAATGCCGTTTTTCCACCGGCTTACCTTTTTCAATCAGCAGAATCTTTGCCTTGCTCTGATTCCGCAGCATTTCAAGCGCGGTGAAGATGCCCGCAGGGCCCGCGCCGACGATAATCAGATCGAAATTCATGTGGTTTCTCCTTTGCCTTGAGCTTGCAGCGGGTGAAAAAGCGCCCGCGCAACGAAATATATTATATCACGCCCGTTTGGATAAAACAAGACGTCCCGTAAAAAAGCCGACTCCATATGGAATCGGCTTTTTGAGAAGCCCCGTTCGGGACAACTTATCTCTTCGAGAACTGCGGTGCGCGGCGAGCTGCCTTGAGACCGTACTTCTTTCTTTCCTTCATACGAGGGTCGCGGGTCAGGAATCCTGCCTTCTTGAGGGCGGATCTGTAGTTTTCGTCAACGGTGAGCAGAGCGCGTGCCACGCCGTGGCGGATTGCGCCCGCCTGGCCGGACATGCCGCCGCCCTTGACGTTGGCAACGATGTCAAACTTGCCCTCGGTCTCCGTTACGCCAAAAGGCTGGTTGATGATGAGCTTCAGCGTATCGAGACCGAAATAGTCGTCGATGTCGCGGTTGTTGATCGTGATCGAACCGCTGCCGGGATAAATGCGAACACGTGCAACGGACTTCTTTCTTCTGCCGGTTCCGTAGAAATACGGCTTTGCGCTTTCGTACATAGTTCTTTATCCGTCCTTTCTCTTAGTTAAGCTCGATGGGCTGCTGTGCCTGCTGCTTGTGTGCATCGCCTGCATAAACCTTGAGGCGGGTTGCAGCGGCTGCGCCGATCGAGTTGTGCGGGAGCATCCCCTTGACCGCAAGCTCCATAGCGAGCTCGGGCTTGGTTTCCATCAGGGTCTTGTACTGAACTTCCTTCAGACCGCCGATGTAACCGGAATGATGACGGTAGTACTTCTGCTCCAGCTTCTTACCCGTGAGAACAGCCCTGGACGCGTTGATGATGATGACAAACTCACCGCAGTCAACGTGAGGGGTGAACTCAGGGCGATGCTTACCGCGAAGAATGGTCGCCGCCTTGACGGCAGTCTTGCCGAGCGGCTGATCTGCCGCGTCGATCACATACCATTTGCGTTCAACGGTTTCTTTTTTAGCCATGTAGGTAGACATTGAAAATCCTCCATTAAACTTATCGTAAAAATAGTCTTTCAGTCGAACATTCGGTATTATAGCATGGGAGGCATGCCCTGTCAAGCGTTTTTCGAAAAAAAGTTCAAAATTTTAATTTACGATATTGCAAGCTTCGATTTTCTCTTTTTTTCTCTCGTTTTCTCGCAAATGCAAAGGGCGCAGGAATTGTCATTTTTCAGCCGGAGCATTCCCTGTCGTAGACATGTTTTCCTTTTTCATATATATAAGAGACCTCATCAGAAAGGAAGAACGTCATGTTTGCACTCACATCCTTCGCCATGGGCATCATCTGGCTGATTCTCGGGCTGTCCGGCACACAGAACTTCCCGCCCCCGCTGCCGCCGAAGACCGAAACCGAATTATTTATAAAGATGAAGCAAGGGGACGATGCGGCGCGCACCAGGCTGATCGAACATAATCTGCGGCTGGTCGCTCACATCGTGCGGAAATACTATTTCACCAGCAAGAATCAGGACGATCTGATCTCGATCGGCTCGATCGGCCTTGTCAAGGCGATCGACTCCTTTGACTGCGCCAACGGCGCACGGTTTGCCACTTACGGCGCGAAGTGCATTCAGAACGAGATTCTGATGCACTTCCGTTCACAGAAAAAGCTGGCCTGCGAAGTTTCGCTGAATGAAACAATCGACACCGACCGGGACGGCAACCCGCTGACCTATCAGGACATCGTGTGCAGCGAGGACACAATCGCCGAAGACATCGACCGCCGCCTCCACGCCTGCAAGGCGCTCCGGCTTGTCAACGAACGGCTGGACGCACGGGAACGCCGCATCATCGTCCTGCGCTACGGTCTTGACAACCGCCCCGCTATGACGCAGCGCGACGTGGCGAAGCAGCTCGGCATCTCGCGCTCCTATGTTTCCCGCATTGAAAAAGCCGCCCTGGAAAAGCTCGCGGACGGCTTTAAGGTCAATGATGGTCAAAACAACATTGCAAACAAATGATTTGACTTTTCCTGCTTTTCAGACAATCTCGATCCGATTGGAATCATAGCAGGCGCCGTCGATCCCCATTTCGGCAAGACGGCGCAGAAAATAGGCGCAGATCAGATTCTCCGTGTAGAAATGCCCCGCCTCGATCAGCGTGATCCCCATTTCCGCAGCCTCGGCCATCGCATTATAGCTGAGCCTGCCGGAAACAAAGGTGTCCGCGCCGGCCGCGATCGCGCTGCGGATGAAATCCTTGCCGTCGCCGCCGAGTACCGCCACGCGATACGCCGTGTCGTGCGCCCGGGCCAGCAGCAGCGCATCCGAATCAAGCGCCCGCTTGATCTGTGCGCAGAAATCGTAGATGTCGGTCTCGGCAGGCAAAAAACCGATGCGCCCCATCTTCCCCTCCTCATCGCCGAACGGTTCCGGCCGTGTCAGGCCGAGCGCTTCCGCCAGAAGATCATTCATGCCGCCGGGCATCGCGTCGAAGCGCGTGTGGTAGGACAGCACGGAAATCCCGTTCTGCACGGCGAAAAGAACCTTTTCGGCGATGTGGTTCTCCGGCGTCAGTGCGCCGAGCGGGTGGAAGATCAGCGGATGGTGCGACAGCACGACGTTATATCCGTTTTCGGCGGCATAGTGCAGCGCGGCATCGGTCACGTCCAGTGTGCAGAGGACGCGGCGCACCTCCGCCTCCGGATCCGCCGTACACATCAGCCCGTCGTTGTCCCATGCGCAGGCGTATTGCTTCGGGATGCGCGCTTCCAGCGCGGCATGAAGTTCACGCAGTTTCATTTTCTTCCTCCAGAATTCGGTTATATCCGTCAAGCAGCGCAAGTTCGGCCGCGGCATCCGCGCCGGCGGAGCGCTTGCCCGCGATCTGTTTTTCCGCGATGGTTTTTCTGCGGCGCACATAGCGCAGAAAAAGCGGCGTATGTTTCTCGATGTTCAGTCGCCCGAGTTCGGCCTCGACGGGCGTTAATGTATACGGCGCGCCCGTGAACGATGCACACAGACACTGGTACATGCGCCCCTCGGACAGCACGATGTCCTCGTCCGTCACAGAAAAGCCGTGCGCGGCGAGGTATTCCCGCAGCGCGGCGAAGTCGGTCATCGGCTGCAGGATCAGCTGCACATGCGGGTCGCGGATAAAAGCGGCCGCGTCGAGAATGCCGGCAATCGTCTCGCCGCCCATGCCGCAGACGGCAATATCGGTCGGCGCAAAGTGCTCGAGCGGCGCAAGGCCGTCGCAGACCGTCACGCGGATCCGATCCGAGTACCCCTTCTCGGCAATACGTGCCGCGGCGATGGCGGCGGGCTGCTCGCCGATGTCGGACGCGATCGCCAGCGAGACCCGCCCTGCATCGACCAGCGCAATCGGCAATTTTGCATGATCGGTGCCGATATCCGCAAAAACCGCGCCGTCCCGTACCCTGTCCGCCGCAAACCGCAGACGCGGCGACAGCAAATCAATCTGTTTCATACGATTTTACAAACGATGCCTTCCCGCATACACGGAAAGGCATCCTCTTTGTTTACTTGTTTGCGAGGAACGCGTTGATGCGCTCAACCAGCTCATCCGCATCCGTGCCGTGTACCGCGCACGCTTCCTCGATGCTTTCGCCGCGGGAATGCGGGCAGCCGAGGCAATGCATGCCGATCTCCATGAAGAATTGTGCCGTATCAATGTTGAAGTCCAGCACGTCGCCGATCAGGCTGTTTTTCGTAACCGTCATATCTGTCACTCCGTTTGATAAATTTCGAGATTGATTTCGATATATTTATTATATATCCCCACGTCCGAAATGTCAATACTGCGTTTTTTGCGAATAGCTCTTGCAAATCATGGCGTCAATATGGTATAATCACATAGTTAATAATACTTTGGAGGGACGATATCTTGATCGTTGCACTGGAAGAAGCAAAATATAATCTGAACGAAATGCGCGGAAAGGTCAAGGAGCTCGGCAGCGCGCTGCGCATTGACGAGACCCGCGAAAAGGCCGCAGAGCTGGAAAAGCAGACCTATGCCGAGGACTTCTGGAACGACCAGGAGAACTCCAGCAAGATTCTGCAGAAGGTCAAGCAGCTGAAGGACCGTGTGGAGGAATACGAAAAGCTCGCGCACAAGCTGGAGGACGCCATCACGCTTGCCGAAATGGCCATCGAGGAAAACGACGAGTCCTACACCGAGGAGGTCCAGCACGAGCTTGATGAGATCCAAAAAACAGAAGAACGTATGCGCCTGGAGCTTCTGCTGTCGGGCGAATACGACGACAGCAATGCGATCCTCTCTTTCCACCCCGGCGCCGGCGGCACCGAGGCGCAGGACTGGGCGCTCATGCTCTACAGAATGTACACCCGCTGGGGCGAAAAGCATGGCTACGACGTCAAGCTGATCGACTGGCTGGACGGCGAAGAAGCCGGCATCAAGTCGGCCACCATCATGATCTCCGGCCCGCACGCCTACGGCTATCTCAAGAGCGAAAACGGCGTGCATCGTCTTGTCCGCGTTTCCCCCTTCGACGCCTCCGGCAGACGGCACACCTCGTTTGCCTCGGTCGAAGTCATGCCCGAGTTCAAGGACGACGGCAAGGTCGAGATCCGCGACGAGGATATCGAAGTCACCGCACACCGTTCGAGCGGCGCGGGCGGCCAGCACATCAATAAGACCGACTCGGCGATCCGCATTCTGCACAAGCCGACCGGCATCGTCGTCGGCTGTCAGACCGAGCGCAGCCAGCTGCAAAACAAGGAGACGGCCATGAAGATGCTGATCTCAAAGCTGATGGAGATCAAGGCGCGCGAGAAGCTGGACAAGATCGAGGACATTCAGGGCAACAAGAACAACATCGAGTGGGGCTCGCAGATCCGCTCCTACGTTTTCATGCCCTACACGCTCGCCAAGGACACGCGCACCGGCTATGAGGACGGCAACATCAATGCGGTCATGGACGGCGAAATCGACGGTTTCATCAACGCCTATCTGAAGATGAACGCAAAATAAGCAAAAAGAGCGGATTCTCCGCTCTTTTTTTTGCGAAAAAGGCTTGACAGGACGCGGGGTCTATGCTATACTCTGTAAAGTGTTTTGCTTTACAGAGAGTGAGGGCATGAGATGTTCGAGAAAAATATGAATATCTCCTTTCTTCTGGACTTCTACGGCGACGTGCTGGACGAAAAGCCGCGCACACTTCTCGACCTTTACTATAATGAAGATCTGTCGCTTGCCGAGATCGCCGAGAGCGAGGGCATGACCAGGCAGGGTGTCCGCCATGTCGTCAAGAAAGCCGAGCAGGAGCTGCTCTTTCTTGAGAACAAGCTCGGGCTGGCAAATCACTTTGTGAAAATACGGAGCGTGAGCGACGGGATCATCGCTTCCCTGTCCGATGCGTGCGGGATGCTGTCGCGCGGCGCGGACACGGACGATGTCAAAGCGTTATTGCAGGCGCAGATCGCAGAGGTCCGGACGCTTGCGCAAATCGGAGAATAACTATGTTTCAGAGTTTAAGCGAAAAGCTCGCGAATGCCTTCAAGAAATTCAAGAGCAAAGGCAAGCTCACCGAGGCGGATGTCCGCGAGGGTATGCGCGAGGTCAAGCTTGCGCTGCTGGAGGCCGACGTCAACTTCAAGGTCGTCAAGGACTTTGTGAAGACGGTCACCGACCGCGCCGTCGGCGCAGAGGTGCTGGAAAGTCTCCTGCCCGCTCAGCAGATCATCAAGATCGTCAACGAGGAGCTCATCAGCCTGATGGGTTCCGAAAACTCCAAGCTGGAGATTGCATCCGCCCCACCGACGGTCATCATGATGGTCGGTCTGCAGGGCGCGGGCAAGACCACGCACAGCGGCAAGCTGGCCGGTTACTATAAGAAAAAAGGCAAAAATCCGCTGCTTGTCGCCTGCGACGTTTACCGCCCCGCTGCGGTCAAGCAGCTCGAAGTCGTCGGCGAAAAGCTCGGCATTCCCGTGTTCAGCATGGGCACCGGCATTTCCCCGGTCGAAATTGCAAAAGCGGGCGTTGCACACGCGAAGAAAAACGGCTATGACATGGTGTTTATCGACACCGCAGGCAGACTGCACGTCGATGAGGCGCTGATGAATGAGCTGAAGGACATCAAGGCGGCGACCTCGCCGACCGAGATCCTGCTCGTGGTCGATGCCATGCTCGGTCAGGACGCCGTCAACGTGGCGCAGAGCTTCAACGATCTGCTCGACATCACCGGCGTTGTCCTCACCAAGATGGACGGCGACACGCGCGGCGGCGCCGCGCTCTCCATCCGGCACATCACCGGCAAGCCGATCAAATTCATCGGCACGGGCGAAAAGCTGGATACCATCGAGCCTTTCCACCCCGACCGCCTCGCCTCCCGCATCCTCGGCATGGGCGACATGCTCACGCTGATCGAAAAGGCCGAGCAGGCGTATGACGAGAAAAAAGCGGCGGAGCTGGAAGAAAAGATCCGCAAATCCACCTTTACCCTCGACGACTATCTCGAACAGATGGCGCAGATCAAAAACATGGGCTCGCTTGAATCCATGCTCTCGATGATGCCCGGCGTCAAGCCCGGCGCGCTGAAGGACGCGAAGATCGATGAGAAGGCCATGGCGCACATGGAGGCCATCATCCTCTCCATGACCAAGGAAGAGCGCGCAAAGCCCGAGGATCTCAACTTCTCCCGCAAGAAACGCATTGCGGCCGGCAGCGGCACGAGCGTGGAGGAGGTCAACCGGATCATCAAGCAGTTTGACCAGATGAAGAAGATGATGAAGCAGTTCACCGGCAATCAGAAGCAGATGAGCCGGATGTTCGGCAAAAAGATGAAAATGCCGTTTTAACGGATTTTTATAAAATTTATTTATTTATTTTTTCGGAGGAAAAACCAATGGCAGTTAAAATCAGACTCAGAAGAATGGGCGCAAAGAAGGCTCCCTTTTACCGTGTTGTCGTAGCGGATTCCCGTTACCCCAGAAACGGCAGATTCATCGACGAGATCGGCTACTACAATCCCCTCACCGAGCCTGTTGAGATCAAGATCGACGCAGACAAGGCGGCAAAGTGGATGGAGAGCGGCGCACAGCCTACGGATACCGTGAAGGCTCTTCTCGTCAAGAGCGGTATCGTAAAGTAATTCTCTTTCGGGAGCAGACATGCTTGTACTGAAAGACGTGCTGACCGACATGGCAAAAGCTATCGTGGAGAAGCCCGACAGCGTTTCGGTCACGGAAGCCGCCGGTGAGGACGGAGAGGTCCTGCTTACCCTCAGCGTCGATCCAGACGATATGGGCAAAGTCATCGGCAGACACGGCAGAATCGCCAAGGCGCTCAGAACTATTATGAAGGCGGCGGCGACCTCCGTGGATCAAAAGGTTACCGTTGAAATTGAAGACAAATAACGCAGGCAAAAGAGTCTTTCCGAAGACTCTTTTGTGCGCTTTGGGAGGTATGTCATGCCAAAATATCTGATGGCCCTCGACCAGGGAACGACCGGCTCGCGCTGCATTCTGTTCGATACGGCCGGAAACCCCGTGTGCAGCGCTGCAAAAGAATATACGCAGTATTTCCCGAAAGACGGCTGGGTCGAGCATGATCCGATGCAGATCTTCGACTCCCAGCTCGACGTGGCCAAGGAGGCCATGCAAAAAGCCGGTGCAGCCGCCGCCGACATCTATGCCATCGGCATCACCAATCAGCGCGAGACCGTCACGGTCTGGGACAAGGCCGACGGAAAGCCGATCTATCGCTCGATCGTCTGGCAGTGCCGCCGCACGGCGGACGCCTGTGAGCAGCTCAAAGCGGAGGGACTGGAACCGACGATCAAGGAAAAGACCGGCCTCGTCTGCGACCCGTACTTTTCCGCCAGCAAGCTCCGCTGGATCCTGCAAAATGTGGACGGCGCGGCGGAAAAAGCCGCCTCCGGCAGACTGCTCTGCGGCACGGTGGATACCTGGCTGATGTGGAAGCTGTCGGGCGGCAAAATCTTCGCGACCGATGCATCCAATGCATCGCGCACCATGCTGTTCAATATCCGAAGCGGCGACTGGGACGACGATCTGCTCCGCCTGTTCGGCGTGCCGCGGCAGATGCTGCCGGAAGTCCGTGCATCGGCCGGATTGTTCGGCTATACAGATCCCGCCCTCTTCGGCGGCGCGATCCCGATCACGGGCGTCGCGGGCGATCAGCAGGCCGCCATGTTCGGCCAGGGCTGCCACACGCCCGGCGATGTCAAGAATACATACGGCACGGGCGGCTTTCTCCTCATGAACATCGGTGCGCTCTGCGTCACGCCGAAGAGCGGACTGTTGACCACCGTCGCCTGGAAGCTCGGGAGCGACGTGACCTATGCCTGCGAGGGCTCTGTCTTTGTCTGCGGCGCGGCGGTACAGTGGCTGCGTGACGGACTCGGCCTGATCCGCACCGCCGCCGAGACCGAAGCGATTGCACGCTCGGTGGAAAACAGCGGCGGCGTCTACGTCGTTCCCGCATTCTGCGGGCTCGGTGCGCCGTACTGGGATCCCTATGCCCGCGGCCTGATCTGCGGCATTACGCGCGGCACGACCCGTGCGCACCTTGTGCGCGCTACGCTGGAATCCATGGCATTTCAGACCGATGATCTGCTGCGCGCCATTGAAACCGAGTGCGGTGTCAAGCTCTCCTGTCTGCGCGCAGACGGCGGCGCGGCGGCAAACGATTTTCTGTTGTCCTTTCAGTCCGATTTGTCTGCGCTTCCGGTCATCCGCCCGAAGTGCATCGAAACCACTGCGCTCGGCGCTGCACTGCTGGCCGGGCTCGGCATCGGCCTTTATGCCGATGTTTCCGAAACGCAGAAAAACATTGCGCCGGGCCGCACGTTTACACCGACGCCGGACACATCTGCAAGGCGAGCGCTGCTCGACGGATGGAAAGACGCCGTCGCGCGCGTCACGCTCGGCTCGCATTCATAAACCGAGGCAAGATCGGCCATACTCCTTTCAGTCCCCTGAAAGGAGTATTTTTATGTTGAATTTGCAAAAATGCGCGGTCATCGGCTGCGGCAATGTCGGCGCGACCTGCGCCTATGCGCTGATGCACAGCGGTATTCTGTCCGAAATCGTCCTGCTTGATGCAAACGTCAAAAAAGCGGAGGGTGAGGCGATGGATCTCAACCACGCGCTTCCCTTTCTTTCTCCCATGCGCATCCGCGCGGGCACATACGAGGACCTTGCCGACTGCGGCATCATCATTATTGCCGCAGGCGCGGGTCAGGCCAAGGGAGAGACACGCATTGACCTTTTGAAAAAGAACCGTGCTATCCTGCGCGCCATCCTTGACGGCGTCAGACCCGTGAACACGGAGGCCATCCTCCTGCTCGTGTCCAACCCGGTTGACATTCTGACCTATATCACGCTGGAGCTTTCCGGCTTCGCCCCCGCCCGCATCATCGGCTCGGGTACGGTGCTGGACACGGCCCGTCTGAAATTTCTGGTCGGCCGTATGCTGCAAGTTGACAGCCGGAATGTCCATACCTTCATCATCGGTGAACACGGCGACAGCGAGCTTCCGGTCTGGAGCAGCGCGAACGTCTCCGGCATCGATCTCTGCGGTTTCTGCAAGATCAGCGGCATCCCCGACTACCAGAGCCAGCTGGATCGCATGTTTGAGGAAGTTCGCACCAGCGCATACAAAATTATCGAAAACAAGGGCGCGACCTACTATGCCGTCGCCGAAGCCGTGCTCCGCATCGTGGACAGCATCGTGCGCGATCAGGACAGCATTCTCCCGGTCTCCACGCTGGTTGACGGGCATTACGGCCTGTCCGATATCTGCCTCGGCGTGCCCTCCGTCATCGGCGCGGGCGGTGTGAAGAAAGTACTCGACATTCCGCTTTCACAGTCCGAATATGCCGATCTGCACACCTCGGCCAAAGCGCTGAAAAAAGCACTTGCGGGGCTCTCGGCAGCACCGCCCGCCTCGGTTTAGTCAAAGCTTTACAAACGCAAAAATGATTGCCTTGTCCCGATAATTTTGCATCTCATATTCCCCGCCGTCTTTGCGCAAAATGAATGTTGAGCGAACGAATGCGCTCAAGGGACGGCAGCCTCTGCCGCCCGAGTCGGGAAGGAACGGTCAAAGGAATGAACAGAATTTTTTCGAAGGCAAGGCGGTTCTGCGGTGTCGGCGCGCTCGTACTGCTTATTTCCTTCATCCCACTGCCTGCTGCGGCGGCTGCGCCGCAGCAGGCAGCAAAATACGCCGACATGCTGGTCTATCCGGGCGGCACGCCGTTCGGCGTGCGCTTTGGCGCAAACGAGGTGACCGTTCTGCGGCTCACCCGCTTTGTATCGTCCGGTAAAGACGTATCGCCTGCCGCCGAGGCGGGCATTCTGCCGGAGGACGTGATCCTTGCAATCAACGGCACCAAGGTGACGACGCTCGCCGACTTTACCGGTATCACGGAGTCCGTCGGCGCGTCACCGGTCACGCTGACCATCCGCCGCCGCGGCAAGGACATTCCGATCCGCGTCACGCCTGCAAAAAGCGATGAGGGCGGGTATCGCCTCGGTTTTCTGCTGAAGGACACTTCGGCGGGGATCGGTACGGTCACGTTTATCAAGGCAGATGCCCGTGCCTTCGGCGGCCTCGGGCACGGCATCTGCGATGCCGCCGAAGGGCATGTGCTTGAAATCGGCAGCGGATCGATCAGCGAGGTTCACATCAACGGTGTAAACGGCGGGCGCCCCGGTACGCCGGGCGAGCTGCGCGGCAGCTTTGAGGGCGAGGTCTGCGGCAGTCTGATTGCCAACACGGAGGTCGGCCTGTTCGGTATGTATGCCTCGCCGCGCGCCGGACTCGGTGCGCCTGTCGCCGTAGCGGAGGCGGACGATGTCAGAACCGGCCCCGCCACCATCCGCTGCACGCTGGATGATAACCGGGAATGCGACTACGGCGTTGAAATCGTCGAGATCAATCGCGACGCAGATGCAAAAACAAAGAACTATGTTCTCCGCGTCACGGATGAAAAGCTGCTCGCAAAAACGGGCGGCATCGTGCAGGGGATGAGCGGCAGCCCCATTTTCCAGGGCGGCAAGCTCGTCGGTGCGGTCACGCACGTCCTGGTCAACGACCCGACGACAGGCTACGGCATCTATATCGGCAATATGCTGGACGAGATGGACAAGCTCCTGTAAAGGGATAAGATAGGTTCATACGAACCTATCTTATTTCTTTATCGGATCTGCCGCCGGATGCGCTCGATGGCGCCCTTTTCAAGCCGTGACACCTGCGCCTGCGAAATGCCGATTTCTTCGGCGATCTCCATCTGCGTTTTGCCGCCCGTAAAGCGCATACCAAGGATCGAGCGCTCACGCGCATTCAGCTTTTTCATCGCCTCGCGCAGCGCAATGTCCTCCAGCCATATTTCATCGTCCACGGTGTGGTCGCTGATCTGATCAATCACGAAGATCGAGTCTCCGCCGTCGCTGAACACCGAATCATAAAGAGACACGGGCTCAACAATCGCCTCCATCGCACGGGATACCGCCTCGGTGCTCTCGCCGATCGCCTTTGCAATATCCTCCACCGTCGGCTCGCGCGACAGTGTGGAGGATAGCTGCTCACGCGCCTGTAAGGCCTTATAGGCCAGATCCCGCATGGAGCGGCTTACGCGGATTGCATTGTTGTCCCGCAGATAGCGGCGTACTTCGCCGATGATCATCGGCACGGCATAGGTTGAAAACTTCACATCCAGATCGATATTGAAGTTGTCGATCGCCTTAATCAGGCCGATGCAGCCGACCTGAAACAGGTCGTCCATGTTTTCCCGGCGTCCGGAAAAGCGCTGTATGATGCTGAGGACAAGCCGCAGGTTGCCGGAAACCAGCTTTTCCCGCGCAGCTGTGTCCCCCTCTTTGGTTCGCTTCAGAAGCTCCTTTTTTTCTTCGTCGGTCAGATTTGGCAGTTTTGCGGTGTTCACGCCGCAGATCTCAACCTTACTGAAATGCATGTCCCATCTCCTGCGAAATTTCTTTCAACGTGTGCTTGTCCTTGTCAGTCGAGGGTAGTATTGACACATGCAAAATGCGGTATGCAGGCGCGCGCGTGGGAATTTCTCCCCGCAAAATACGACGATTTCCGCGCGCATTCCGCCGCATTCGCCGCCCGATTCCTGTCACGCTGCCGTCCGTCTTGACAAAAGAAAGAAATCCGTGTATAATTTCTATAAAATCAGGCGGGACGGGACGGAATATGGCGAAAATCACATTGAACTTAATCAAGCGGGATCATGTCAATGCCGTGCTGGAAGCAATCGCGCGAAAGCAGCATATCACAAAGCAGGAGATCTCCGCGCAGACCGGACTCAGTCTTGTGACGGTCGGCAAAATCACCAATACGCTCGGCGAGGCGGGCGTGCTTGTCCACGGCAAAAATGCGGAGCAGAAGATCGGCCGGCGGGCTGAGGTCCTGCGTGTGCGGCAGGACTGGGCGATCCCCGTGTACGATCTTTCCGGAACAAGTTTTCGTTTCTATATCACCTCGCTGGACGGAGAAATCATCGACAAGGCCGAGTACAAACGCAGCGCGGGCGCGCAGTATGTTTCTGCGGATTTTGTCCGTTTTCTGAAGCTGACGCTGCAGCTGCTGAAGCGCAATTACCGAAATCACAAGCTCCCCGGTGTCGGCGTGGCGATCCCCGGAGCTTACGATGCGGAAAACGACCGCATCATCTCCACGATGATGCCCGAGATGGGCGATCTGAAGCTGCTGCGCAACCTCAGAAAAATCTTCAAAAACGCGAACATCGTCATTGAAAATGCCAATCGCCTCTGCGCGGCCGGGCTGATCGCATCGCTGCCGGACAGCAAAACGCGCACGATCACCTGCATCGCCTTTGAAAGCAGCATCGAATGCACGACCTGCGACCGCGGCGAGTATGCGCGCGGTGCGCATGACCTTGCAGGCCGCCTCGGCGATCTGCCGTATGTCAGCGGCGTCACCTACACAAACTTCATTCATGACGCGCTCTCCACGTCCGTCATTCTGGACCCGGCGCTCGACATCATCCGCATGGCGGCAATCGCCTATGACCCCGATGACATTTATCTCTGCTCCAGCCGCTTTTCATTTTTGCCCGAGGAGATCGAACGGATGCAGAATCGGCTGAATACTTCGGTCGGCATCGGCGCATTCCCGCCGAAGCTGCACGCGGTGTACAATCCGGAGATGGAAGCGATGAGCGGCATCATCTCCCGCGTCATCAGCGACTGGCTGGACAGCATGATCGTACCGAAAACCCGCAAAAAGCAAAAATCCGACGCCGATACGGAAGCGGAAACACCGACGCTGGATCAGGTTTTGTCATCGGATGAAGCTGCAAATGAAAACGGCGATACATAATTCCGCGCCTGCGGCGCAAACTAACAGACGAGGTTACAGCCTCGTCTATTCTTTTTTTAAGGCAGGGAGAAATCATGGAAAACAAAGCAAACATGTGCATCGAATGCACCGTCAACCAGTGTAAGCATCACTGCGCGGATCAGAACTTCTGCTCGCTCGATCGTATCAAGGTCGTCACCCACGAGGAGAATCCCACCGTCACGCAGTGCACCGACTGCCACTCGTTTGAGGTCAGAAGCAGCTGCTGCGCACAGTAACCGGCAAAACAGAAAAGAGGCGTGTCCGCACGCCTCTTTTCTGTCTTTATGAGCGCTCGACGATTTTGACATTGACGGGGAGCGCGCCCGCCTGCTCATAGACAATTTCATTGATCTGTGCAATTTCGCTCGGCAGCAGACCGTCACTCTTGACGACAATGCTCACCGTGCTGCCGTTGACGACCGCGACGCAGTCCTCAAAGCCCTTGGCCTCAACCAGCGTTTCGATATTTGCCTCGCTCTCCATGTCCTTTGCGATCTGCGAAATGTCGGCAAACGCCTGCGCTTTGGTCTCCTGCATCGCCTCCGCGCTGTCAACCACGGTTTGCAGTACGCCGAGCGCCTCATCCCGCGCCTTCTGCCGGCTGAGCACGGTCGCCGCAAAATAAGAATCCTCCGCGGCCTTTCCGACCTCGGCCGAAGCGCCGTCTCCGCCGCCCTCACCCGCGGCCGCACCGTAGGTGTCTTCCATGTTGTTCGTGCCGTAGCCGATCGTGCCGATCGGATCGCTGAAGATGCGATAGTTGACATACACCGCACCCGCAATCACCAGAATCGCCAGTGCCACGATCAGATTTCGCTTGCCGATCTTCTGATATGCCTGCTTGAAAAATTCGCCGGTCTTTTTCAGTTCGATCTTATGTTTCATAGTGCCCTCCGTACCCGTTTTGGTTTTACATAGTCATATATATGGAAAATACAAGGTCGATATGCTACCCGCTGCCCGAAACCGAGATCCGCGTGCTGGGCAGCGCGTAGAGCGACTCCAGCATACTGTGCAGCGCCAGCTGCACAGTCGGATCGCTGCCGCCGCGGCAGACCACGGCGATGCCGCAGATTCTCTGACCTTCACTGCCCTTTCCGAGGATGGATGCCGCATAGACCGCCTCGTAGGTAATCATCACCTGCGCATCCGCAACACCGTCCACCGCGTTGCACAAGGCGGCCAGCCGATCTTCCTCGGTCAGTCCGATCGGCGTCTCGCCGCCATGGCCGCCGAACAAGGATGACAAGGCAATCAGCAGGATCAGAAACAGCAGCAGCGGAACAAACCACTTTTTCTGCGCCAGCCCCGCAAACCCGCTCATTCGAACACCACCTCCACCGCCGTTTCCGCACCGCACTGTGCGCGGACATAATTTTTCACCTCATAGCTGCTGAGCAGCAGATCTTCCTCCGAAAACCGTACCGTGACCGCCGTCACATGCAGCGTCTCCCGGTCGATCACCGCGCGGCAGGCCGCCGGTGTGTGCCTGCAAGCCGCCGCGATTCCGACAGAGAGACGCTCTGCAAGCAGCCGTTCCGCCTCCGCGCAGACCGCCTCCATCGTTTCCGCTGACAGACTCTGCAATGAAGCCGTATCATTCTGAAATTCCATTGTCGGGATTTCCCGTATGCCGCCGTGCGCCGCCCCCGCAAGCACAATCAGACAGAGCAGACTGCAAAGCGACGCAAAAGTCCGCGCGGCGGTCTTTGCCCCCGCACTCTCGATCAGGTGGCGGCCGCAAGCGCCGAAAAACGTCAGGATCAGGCAGATGAACAGCGCCGCCTTCATGCCGCCACCGCCGGAAGACTGCCCATAAAAATGCCGATGTTCAGCAGACCCATTACAACAACGGATGTATTGGCCGCAAGCGCAAAATCGAAGGCGCATTTTACCTGCAGGAACAGATTTTTTGCGGCGGACAGCTCGGCGCATTCGCAAAAGAACCCGAGCAGCGAGAGCAGAATCCCCCAAAACCAGAGGCGTATCAACACCGGGAAGAACATCGCAACAAGAAAAAGCACGGACGAGATGCCGGTCACGTTTTTGATCGTGATAAGGCTGCCGCTGACCAGCTTCAGCGCATCGCCGATCGTGCCGCCGACGATCGGCACGGCATTGGAGACCAGCAGCCGCAGCGTCTTTGCGCTGAGCGTGTCCGCGTTGGCGGCAGCGACATTCTGACAGCCGACGATGATGAAGAAGACCGACGTGAGCAGCGAAAAGAAGCCGAACAGCACGTTGCGCGCCCCCTTGGTCAGCGAAAGCAGCGCCGCAGAGCCGCCCGACGCGCCGATCAGCGCAAGACCGAGAAAGCAGGTGAACGCAAACGGCGCAAGCCGCGTGACGATCCATTCGGCAATCGCCAGAAAGACCGACAGTGCGATGCTGCCCGCCCCCGCCGCCGCCAGATTGCCGCCCGAGGCGGTCAGGATGCCGATTACCGGCGCAAGCGAGCCGAAAAACAGCGATATGTCCCGCATGTAGATCGCACAGTCCGAGAGCGTTTCAAAGGCGGCGCCGACCACCACGGTCGCCAACAGCAGGGTTGTAAACATGTCCGCCGCGCGGCAGACCCGACCGCTTTTCATCGCACCGCCGAGAAGCCGGACTGCCAGCGCAAAGGCGCAGAGAAAAAACGCAGGCGCAAGAAAGTCCGGGACCGTCAGCACGTCTGCAAAAACGGTGTGCAGCAGCGCGGCGGCATCCGCAAAAAGGTTGTCCCCGCCGCTGCGCCCGGCAATTGACGCAAGCAGGCGCTTGGCGTAGGCGCTCTGCATGCGTGCGCCCGCGCTTTGCATAAACTCGGTATAGGTCTCTTCCATTTTGCATATCCTTCAGTTCAACAGCATTTTTTCGGCAAAGCCGAACAGGTCGGCAAGGATCGGCTGCGCCGCCAGAATGACCTCAACAACCCCGAGCAGCTCCAACGCATGTGCGGCGGCACGCTGACCGTTTTCCTCACAGAGCGCGGCGGCCGCAGCCGCCAGCAGCGAAATGCCGGCCGCGTGCAGCAGAATATCTGCATGAGGAATCGCGCCCGCCGCGCCCGAAAAACGGCTTCGCACGATGTCGAGCAGACTGCCGAGCCGTGTCATCGCGTACAGAAATACAGACAGGTACAGCAGCCCGGAGATGACCTGTGCAAGCTCCTTTTCCCGTTTTGAGATCAAAAGGAGCAGCGCGGACGCCAGCGCCGCAAATGCAAAGCCGCGGATCAGCGCCGTCATAGGCCGAAGATCAGGCGGATCTTTTCAAACAGCTCGGACAGCTTATCCGCCAGCATCAGGAGAACCGCCACAATCCCCGCCACCGATACCAGCATGGATTGATCCTTCCGATCCGCGCGGTCCAGCACAAGACCCGCAAACATCACGATCATGCCGACGCCGATCACCTTGTAGACAAGCGTTAGTTCCATAGCTTCCTCAATTCCGTTTCGCGTTTACTCTAATATATGGGGCTTGTCTTGCACATATGCAAAAAAACATCGCCTCCCGGAACCGTGTTCCGAGAGGCGATGAACCTGCTACAGCTCGTCAAGCGTACCGAATCGGTACCCCTGCTCTTTCCAATCATCGATAAGTTCACCTAAAATATCCGCGTTGGTTTTCGAGGTGGGGTGCAGGAGGAGGATCATGCCGTTATGCGTGCCGCGCAGCAGCTTTTCCTTTGCCTTTTCCGCGTTCATCTGTGCGTTGTTGTCCCAGTCGGCATACGCAAAGCTCCAGAGTATCGTTTTATAGCCCATGTCTTCGAGAATCTTCAGGTTTTGTTCGCTGAGCCTTCCCTCGGGCGGTCGATAATATTTCGGCATCTCTCTGCCGGTCTTTTCGCAAAACAGATCCGCAAGCCCGCAGAGTTCCTTCTCAAATGCAGCGCGATCGGTGACGGCTGCCATGTTTTTATGCGACATCGTGTGATTGCACACAAGATGTCCTTCATTGACCATACGCAAAACGAGATCGGTATTCGCCTCGATCAGATGACGGAGGACAAAGAACGCACCCGGCACGTTTTTTTCTTTCAGCGTATCGAGAATCCGTGCCACATTGCCGTTTTCGTACCCGGCATCAAACGTCAGGTAAATGACCTTGTCCGGGTTGTCATCCCCGTGCTTTTTGTCCGCATAATAACAGCTGTAGCCGTTAATAAAGGACTGTGCCTCGTCAAGCGTCGGCTGCTTGTGCTCGTCGTTTTTCTTAAAATACCAGCTGAGTTCGTCCGCGGCGCCGGCGGTGAGCACGGCCGGAATCAGAAAAACGAAAAGGAGCATGTGCAATAAGAGTTGCTGAGGTCTTTTCATATTCGGTTTCCCCAAAATACGATTGTGATCGGTCACGATAGTATTTTGCCCGCCGAAATACGGAATAACCGGATGAAAATCTGTCAGCAAAGAAAAAGACTGCACAGAGCAGTCTTTTTCGCTTTATTTGTTATTAAATGAATTGTAAATCAGAAATGTGCCGTCCACGTTTCTGAAATAGAAGGTCATGTCCACATAGTCGTTGTAGTCCTTCAGCCCGCGATATTTCAGCACATGTGTGAGGCTGACGCGGCAGGAGAACACATCATCGCTGTAGGCGTAGAATTCGGACGCCGTCACGTCGCGGAACTCATAGCTGTTGTGGTCGATGACCCACATGGTCGCCGAGGTACGGAGGTTCTTGTAGAGCGCGGAGGAAGGATCAAAATACTTTTTGATCTGCGCAAACGAAGCATCATTCTGCATGTAGGTCGCATAAGCCATCGCCGCCGCTTTTGCATAGTCGCCGTACTGTGCGGCCAGCGCGTCATCGTACAGGATGTCCGCCATGTACATCGCTTTTTCATCGTCATAATGCACGGTGCTGTCGCGCCCGTCCTTCCCCTGCACCGTGAAAGTCGGCGCGGCGCACAGGCGGTCAAACGTGTAGGTCGTATAGAGGATTCCCTGCACGCCCTCGGGCATGAAATCCGCAGACAGCGTGGTCACGTCGTCGCCGAGGCAGTACTTGTCATCGGCCGCCCTGCCGTTGACCGCAAGCGAATACCCTTTGGGGATCTGAATCGAAAACGAGGTGAGCAGCTTCGGGTTCAGCTGCGCCGTATCCGGCGTATAGAGGTCTATCCCATGCGCCGTCTTCTCCCCGCTCTTTTTCAGCGAAAAAGTTGCAAACTTTTTGCCGTCGCATTTCACGGCATACTGCACGGCGCTGTCAAGCCCGCTCGACATGGTCTGCAAGGCAAGCTCCTTGCCGCTTGTCAGCTCTGCAAGGTAAGCGGCAATGTGTTCCTGCGTTTCATATTCGGAGAAGGAGTCCGCAAAGAACGCCGCCAGCTTTTCGCCGTCGCCGGGAACAAGGTTTGTTTTCAAAACATCCTCGGCAACATACTTATACTGCGCCCCCTCATATTCGGCGAGCAGATCGCGCAGATATCCCTTGCCGATCTCGGTGAGGATGAGTACCGCGACGACAAAAACCAATAAAATAACATAAAAAGGCGATATTCTGATTTTTTTCATCATTCATCCCCCGCGACTAAGAAAAAGGTCGGGATCTTGCGCGGCGTGGTAAACGCCTTGTACTTGTTGACGAGTCCCTGCTTCTGATACTGGTCGAGCTTCTCCGTGTCAAAGCCGTATTTGCTGAAATAATTTTCGTAGTACATCATCGCCGATGAGCCGCCGTCCAGCATCCCCGCCGTGACCGCGCCGTAGTCCACCATGATGTCTATGACATCGTTATGCGTTGCGCCGAGACTGGATGCGCTTCTGCCGTCGGTGACGAGCAGAATGACCGTTCCGTCCGCACGCTGGCCGATCGCCGTGCGCTGTGCCGTGCCGGTGTTGCTGTCCGCATAATACATGGTCACGTCGTCACCGTCATGCGTAATCAGCACATTACCGGTCTGGAAGCAGACGCCGTCGCGGATACCGAGCGCCTCCGCCTCCTTGGCGCTCATGCCCTCGGTCACGATCAGCCTGTTCTCCTTGTCAAAGCCCATGAACGTTCGCTTGTTGTGGCCGTCGTTCCAGACGAGCCTGCCCTGCGAATAGGTCGTGCCGATCGGATTGTCACCCGTACCGACACCGCCGGCATCGTGGAATTCGCCGCCGTTGATGGCTGCGACCGCGTTATACTTTTTGGCGGTCTCGAAAATGCGCGCGCCCTGTTTGCCGCTCTTGAAATCGCTGGACGTGCCGACAAAGACGCGGGACGGATCTCGGACGAGCAGGACATACGCCTTGTAGGTGCTGCCGTTGACCGTCTCAAACAGCATACCGTCGATCGCCTTGTCCCATGCATCCGCCTGCTCCGTGCCGCCCGGCGTTGTGCCGTAATCCTCGATGGAGACTGTATCCGTGTTGACCTTTTTGCTGTTTTCAACGATGGTGTTCACCGTCTCTTTGTCGAGAAACAGGCCGGGGACCCATTTGGTCGCGCTCGCCTGCATGGCCGACAGCACCAGCAGGTCGCGGACGCTCTCGCTCGGCCCGTGCGCCACCGTCGCCACGGCGGAAAACAGCACATACAGCGCGGACAGCAGCAGAACCAGCAGACAAAGCAGAATGCGGCGGATGACGCGGCCGACGATGCCGCGTTTTCTCGGCCGTTCGGCACGGCGCGGACGCGCGGCAGACTGCGGACGCGCAGCAGGCTGCGGACGTGAGGCCGCTTCCATCGGCCGCCGTGCTGTCGGCTGCACCGGCGCAGCACCGGGTGCAGCCGTGCGGGCAACCGGCGCGGATGTGTTTGCCTGCGGACGCGATGCGGCGGCGTTTGCCGCCGCAGGCGACTGCGCAGCCGCATCAGCGTGCGGCGCAGAATGCGCCGCACCGGTCGGCGTGCGAACGGGGCGCGGGCGGCGTGCGCCGTTTCCGTCCCCGCGGTTCATACGATTCTCTTCCATGTCAATTCCTCTGCGATTCTTGTTTTTCAACTTCTTTTTTGAACACCCACGCCTGCTGAATGCGAAAACTGGCGATGAACAGCACACAGTCCACAACCACGCCGAGCAGCGTGATCTGCCAAGTGCTGCCGAGCCCGAACAGCAGCTTGCCGAGCGCGGTCGCGCCGGAGGAAACCAGCAGAATGCACGCGGCAAGGATAAAATAGCGAAGCATCGCGCGGCCGGTGTTCCCCGCCGCACCGAAAACCTTTTTGCGGTTCAATGTAAAATTGAACAGCGCCGAGACGATACGCGCACACGCCTTGCAGGCGGCGGTTGCGGCAACGGCGGTCGCGCTCTCGTTCTCAAAATGCACGGAAAGCAATTTTTCCGCAAGCGTCAGAAACAGAAACATCAGCAGCGCATCCAAAAGGAACGAGACGGCAGACGAGCCGATGAACATCAGAAAGCGCGAATATACCCGCACCGAATCCCGAAACGGACGAAAATGCGAAGTCTTGTTCTCTTCTATGTAGACTGTGTCGATCTTCACCTCGGCAAGGCCGATGCCGTGCGCCTGCATTTCATGCAGCATGTTGGTCTCGTACTCAAAGCGGTCGCCCGGAACGGTGAGCATGAGCGGGAGCAGTTTTTTCGGGATGGCGCGCAGCCCCGTCTGCGTATCCGACAGCCGCAGCCCGCAGAAAATGCGGAAGACGGCGGAGGTGATGCGGTTGCCCGTCCGACTGCGGCGCGGTACATGCGGGAGCGAAAAATCGCGGCATCCGAAAATGATTTTCTCACCGTCGGTGAGCATAGTCTCGGCGCAGCGCCGCACATCCTCGGCACGGTGCTGCCCGTCGCCGTCCACAGTGACAACGCCGCGCGACGCCGGGCGGTGATCCAGCACATAGCGGAATGCGGTCTTCAGCGCCGCGCCCTTGCCGCGGTTGACCTCGTGCCGCAGCACCGTGATCCGTTCGTCTTCTGCCGGGAAGAACCGAAGCGTGTCTGCGCGGCTGCCGTCGTTAACCAGAACGAGGTCGGTAAAGCCGACGGCAAGCAGCGACGCAACCGTTTTTTGCAGTTTTTCGTCCGGATTGAGCGACGGCAGAACCACGGTCACGCACGAAAGATCGGATGATACCATGATTTACTCCTTTGTTTCTTTGTTCAAAAGCTTCAACGTATCGTACAGGGTAGAAACGCCGCAGAGCTTTGCGGCCGTCTTAAATGTCATCTTTTTCCCGTTCTTCTGCGGACACACAATCGTGCCGAAGCCGAGGCGCGCCGCCTCCTTGACGCGGTAGTCAAAGTGCGAGACCGCGCGGCATTCCCCGGCGAGGCCGATCTCACCGACGGCGAGCAGGTCATCCGGCAGGACGCGGTCGGTGATGCCCGAGATCAGCGCCAGCGCGATGCCGAGGTCGGCAGCCGGCTCGTCCAGCCGCAGACCGCCGGTGACGTTCAGATAAACGTCGTTCTGATAGAATTTCAGACCGAGCCGTTTCTCCAGCACCGCGATAATGAGGCACATTCGATTGTAGTCAATGCCGTTTGCGGTGCGGCGCGGCACGGCGAACGCGGTCTGCGTGACGAGCGCCTGCACCTCTGCGATCAGCGGGCGCGTCCCCTCCATGACGCAGACGGCACACGCGCCGGAGACGCCGCGCGGCCGCTCCGACATCATCGTCTCGGACGGGTTGTCCACCTGCACAAGTCCGGCGTCGGTCATCTCGAAAACGCCGATCTCGTTGGTCGAGCCGAAACGGTTCTTGATGGCGCGGATGATGCGGTAGGACTGTCTGCGTTCGCCCTCAAAGCAGAATACGGCGTCCACCATGTGTTCGAGCATCTTCGGGCCCGAGATGCCGCCCTCCTTGTTGACATGGCCGACAAGGATCACGGACAGCCCTTCGTTTTTGGCTTTGGTGATACAGGCAAGCGCGCATTCCCGCACCTGCGTGATGCTGCCCGGCGCACTGGTGTGGCGGTCGGTGCTGACGGTCTGGATTGAGTCCACGATCAGCACATCCGGCTTCAGCTCGTCACAGCGGGCAAGAACCGCATCCATATTGGTCTCAGTCAGAAGATAGAGCTTGTCCGAGTGAACACCGAGCCGCCCCGCGCGCAGCTTGAGCTGGCCGCAGGATTCCTCGCCGGACACATAGAGCACTTTTTTGTTCTGTCCGAGTACACCCGAGATCTGCATCAGCAAAGTCGATTTGCCGATGCCGGGCTCACCGCTGAGCAGGACGACCGAACCGTAGACAAGGCCGCCGCCGAGCACGCGGTCAAGCTCGCGGTATCCGGTCTCGAAGCGCATATACTCCGGCATATCGTATTCGTCGAGCAGCACGGGCCTGTTCGTGCCGCCGACGGCGGACGCCGCCGCCCGGGCAGGCGGCGTCTCGGGTTCAAGCAGCGTTTCTTCAAGCGTATTCCACGCCCCGCAGGAGGGGCAGCGCCCCATCCATTTGAGCGAGCGGTATTCACAGGCCGAGCATACAAACGCAGTCTTCGGCGTCTTCATAATTTCCCCCTATATCAAGCAATCGCTGATTGCGTCGGTTCGTTTCAGATTTTGGTGAGCTTGGCGAAGGTCGCCATCAGCTTTTTCGTGCCGACCGTGTCGAATGCGACCTCGTAGAGTGTGTCCGCGCCCATCTTGCTTGCCGAGAGGATCAGCCCCTCGCCGAACATCGGATGGCGCACACGGTCGCCCGCGGAAAGCACCGCCGTTGGCGCGGCCGCCTTTTTCGGGATACCGCCGTACTTCGTCGCGTAGCTGTCCGCCCGGAAGGCCGACTTCTGCGCCGGGCGCTGTGCCGGAGCCGTTCCGGGTCTGCGGTCGCCGACCATCACGCAGAGGGATTCGGGGATCTCCTTTAAGAACTGCGACGCCGGATTATACTGCGTCTTGCCGTAGGTGATGCGTTCCCGCGCGCGGAAGATATACAGCTCCTCCTTTGCGCGCGTGATCGCGACATAGGCAAGGCGCCGCTCCTCCTCCATTTCGGATGCGTCTGCGATGGACTGCATGCCGGGGAAAATGCCGTCCTCCATGCCGGGCAGAAACACCACGGGGAATTCCAGCCCCTTCGCCGAGTGGATCGTCATCATCACGACCGCATCCGCCTCGGCATCATACCTGTCCACGTCCGCGACCAGCGAAATTTCTTCAAGGAAGCCGACAAGCGTCGCTTCCTCGGCGCGGGATTCATAATCTGCCGCCACCGAAACCAACTGCTCCACGTTGTTCAGGCGATCCTCCGCCTCTGCCCCCTCGCTCTCCAGCATCTGCCGATACCCCGTAGCCAGCAGAACGCGCTCCACAAACTTGGAGAGTTCGGTCGTCGCCGCCAGCGCGGTCAGCTCTTCAATCAGATCGCAGAATGCCAGCAGCTTGCCCGCAGATTTCGCAAGCGCGGTATACTGCGCCGCATTCTGCATGACGGCATAGGCGGAGCAGCCCTGCTCCCGCGCGATCTCTGCCACCGCCTCCAGCGTCGCCGCGCCGATCTTGCGCCGCGGCTCATTGACCACACGAAGCAGCCGCTGATTGTCATCGTGATTGGAGATCAGGAACAGATACGCCAGCACGTCCTTGACCTCCTTGCGGTCATAGAAGCGCACACCGCCGAGCACGCGGTACGGCAGACCGCTCTTGGCAAATGCGGTCTCGAGCGTCTGCGCCTGCGCGTTCATACGATAAAGGATGGCAAAATCGCTGTAATGCCGCCCCGCACGGGCCAGCTCCATCACCTTGTTGACGATGAGCCGCGCCTCGTCGTTGGCGTTGTTTGCCACCGTCACGGTGATCTTGCTGCCGGCATTGCCCGCCGTCCAGAGTGTCTTGCCTTTGCGGCCGAAGTTGTGCTCGATCACTGCATTGGCGGCGTCGAGAATATTCTTCGTTGAACGGTAGTTCTGCTCCAGCTTGATGACCTTGGCATCCGGATAAGTGCGGTCGAAGTTGAGAATGTTCTCGATTGTCGCACCGCGGAATTTGTAAATGCTCTGATCGTCATCGCCGACGACCATGATATTGCGCCAGTGTCCCGCCAGCATCTCGGTCAGGCGGAACTGCGCAAAGTTGGTGTCCTGATACTCGTCCACGCAGACGTACTTGAACTTGTGCTGATAATACTCGAGGATGTCCGGATTTTCTTCAAACAGACGCACGGTGAGCATGATGATATCGTCAAAGTCCAGCGCATTTGCCTGCGCCAGCTCCTCCTGATACCGTGCATAAACCTTGGCAGCGACCGACCACAGATAGTCCGCCGTGTTCTCCTCCTGCATCTCCTTCGGCGTCATCAGCCGATCCTTGGCGCGGCCGATCATGTTGAGCATGCTTTTCGGCGGGAACTTTTTGTCATCGAGATTCAGGTCCTTCATGCAGCGGGCGATCGCCTTTTTCTGATCGTCCGTGTCGTAGATGGAGAAGCCCGGCTTGTAGCCGAGCAGACCGATATGGCTGCGCAGGATCCGCATACAGACCGAGTGGAACGTCCCTGCCCAGACGGCGTCCGCCGCCGTCGGATCGTCCAGCGCCGCGGCAAGGCGCTCCTTGATCTCGCGCGCCGCCTTGTTGGTAAAGGTGATGGCCAGCACCGCCCACGGCGGGCATTTGCCTTCCGCAAAACGTTCGAGATAGTCGCCGAGCGCCTCGCGGCTTCCTTCTTTCGCCGCACGGCAGGCCTCGGCAAAGTCGTCCGGCACTTCACGCGGCTCGGCCGCGGGCTCGCAGGCCAGCCCATAGCGCAGAATATGTACGATACGCTGCACAAGCACGGTCGTCTTGCCGCTCCCCGCGCCGGCGAGAACCAGCAGCGGCCCCTTGACCGTGCAGACCGCCTCGCGCTGCATGTCGTTCAGTTTCCCGTAATAGGTGTCAAAAAGCGCTTTTTTCTGCGCGTTATATTCTTTAGGTTGCAGTAACAATTTCACAGTCCCAGCCCCGCGGCCGTCCTTTCAAAGCTATAGTAAAACCATTATACTATAGTTGTGCGGATTTAGCAACAAAAAAAGTGGCGGAGAGTCCGCTCTCCGCCGCTTTTTTTGTTGCTCGGCTCTGTTGCTCAGAACGCTTCGTGATTCTGATTCTGCCGATCCCGGTTCTGCCGATCCTGCTTCTCCTGATCCCGGTTCTTGTTTTGCTGATTGTGGTTCTGATTCTGCTGATTCTGCTGATTCTGATTCTGCCGGTTCTGCTGATTCTGATTTTGGTTGTTCATCGTCGTTTCTACCGAATGTTCGGCTGCCTTTCAAAAATTTTCGTCAAGTGCCGCTAACCCGTCGGCCGTGCGCCGCATCGGGGCGCCTTATTATTCTGCACAAAAAATGCGCCGACATGCACGGAAATACATTTTGCAAGGCACGGATTATTCCGGATTTGCCGGTATTTTATTGACTTTGCGCAAATATAATGCTATAATGCAATATCATTCGCAAATTTATCCGCAAAATCTTTTCTCACCAGAGGTAGAGCCATGAATCAAGATAAACTGAAAGTCGGCGTCATCGGCGCAACGGGCATGGTCGGCCAGCGTTTTCTGACCCTGCTTGAACATCATCCCTATTTCGAGGTCGTCCTCCTTGCGGCCAGCGCATCCTCGGCAGGCAAAACCTACGCGGAGGCCGTGGACGGCAGATGGAAAATGGCCGAGCCGCTGCCGGATGTCTACAAATCCATGCGCGTATATGACGCGGAAGCGGACTTCGACACGATCACGAAGACAGTAGACTTTGTCTTCTGCGCGGTCAACATGAAGAAAGACGAAATCAAGGCGCTGGAAGAACGGTATGCCAAGGCCGAGGTTCCGGTCGTTTCCAACAATTCCGCCAACCGCTGGACCGACGACGTTCCCATGGTCATCCCGGAGATCAACGACGCACACCTTGCCGTTATCGAGGCACAGCGCCGCCGTCTCGGCACCAAACACGGTTTCATCGCCGTAAAGCCGAACTGCTCCATTCAGAGCTATGTCGGCATGCTCACCCCGCTCCTGAAATACGGCATTACCGAAGTCATCGCCACAACCTATCAGGCAATCTCCGGTGCGGGCAAAACCTTCCGCGAATGGCCGGAAATGATCGACAACGTCATTCCCTACATCGGCGGCGAGGAGGAAAAGAGCGAGCAGGAGCCGCTGAAGATCTGGGGCAAGGTCGAGGACGGCAGGATCGTCAAGGCGGACGCACCGATCTTCTCCGCACAGTGCATCCGCGTCCCCGTCACAGACGGACACACGGCGGCCGTCTTTGTCAGGTTCAAAAACAAGCCGACCAAGGAGCAGATCATCGCCGACTGGCGCGCCTTCTCCGGCAAGCCGCAAGCTCTCGGTCTGCCGAGCGCGCCCGAGCACTTCATCACCTATTTTGAAGAAGACAACCGCCCACAGGCAAAGCTCGACCGCGATCTCTACGGCGGCATGGGCATTTCCGCAGGCAGACTGCGCGAGGATGTCATCTTTGACTACAAGTTTGTCGGGCTGTCGCACAACACCCTGCGCGGCGCGGCAGGCGGCGCCGTACTCATCGCCGAGCTGCTTTACCGCGAAGGCTATCTCGTCAGAAAGTAAATACAAACGACAAAAAGCCGCCTCATCCGAGGCGGCTTTTTGTCCCAACATGTTTATTATAGCACAAGAGACCGGATGTGTCAATTCGCTGTTTTCATATTTTTCGGTTTGCAATTTCATCTGCTTTGCCGATAGTATTTTCCCGCAAATTCAGGTATACTGTATGCAGAAGGAGGAAAAAGAGAAACAAAAAATCTTCAAAAGGGGTACACTGTATGAAACTTACGATTAGCGGCCGTGACATGACCGTTCGGAACGACCTCAGAAGCATCACCGAGAAACGGATCTCAAAGCTTGAGAAATTCTTCGACGACAACGCAGAAGTCAATGTCATCTATTCCAAGAAACGCAACTTGCAGATCGCGGAAATCACCGTCTATGCAAACGGCATCTACTTCCGCAGCGAGGTGGAGGGCGAAACCTTCAACAATTCGCTGGACGAGGCGATCGAAGCCATCGTCCGCCAGATCCGCAAAAACAAGACGCGCCTTGCAAAGCTGCTCCGCACCGGTGCTTTTGACCCGGCGGAAAACGAACCGGAGCTGGACGAAGCGCCCGAATTTCTCATTCGCACGAAGACCTTCTCCATCAAGCCCATGTCTGTAGAGGAAGCGATCCTGCAAATGAATTTGCTCGGTCACATGTTCTTCGTGTTCCGGGATGCGCAAAGCATGGAAACCTATGTAGTGTACAAGCGGAAAGACGGCGCCTATGGTCTCATAGCGCCGCAGTAAATAGAAGGAAGCACAAGTCCACGTGCCGGGCACGTGGACTTGTGCTTTTTATGCAAAAAAACAAGAAAAAACGCATTTGCAGACTGCAAATGCGTTTTTGGTGACCCGTGGGAGAATCGAACTCCCGTTTTCGCCGTGAGAGGGCGATGTCTTAGCCGCTTGACCAACGGGCCGTGACTTGACAACGATAGGATTATAGCACAGATGAAAACAAATTGCAAGCCTTTTTTGAAAATTTCCGTCGGTTTTTTTACAAATGTGCAAAGCAGCAAAAGAGACGCGGATTTTCCGCGTCTCTTTGTCTATTTCCGCTCACCGCTTTCCGCATCCGCCTGCTGCTCTTCCAGATACTTTGCAAAAATGCGGGAGAGCGCCTTCAGGGGGTCCTCGGTCTTCTTCGGCCGATAGGAGACATAGGCCTTTGCCGCCGTGACGATGCGCACCTCGTTTTTGAACGCATAGGAAACGGATGCCCATACGGCAAGGTCAAACTTATCCGCGAAAATGCGGATCTCGCCGTTTTCCACCTTGACAAGGCTCATCCCCGCCCGCTCCGCCATGTGGCGCACGAGCGAGATCTGCATGAGGTTTTTGACCGGCTTGCCGAACTCGCCGTAGCGGTCGATCATCTCGTCGGCCACATCCTCCATGTCCGCTTCGGTCTCGATCAGCGCAATGCGCTTGTACATCTCCATGCGCCCGGCAGAGGAATAGATGTAGCTGTCCGGAATATAGGCGTCGAGCGGAATGTCGATCTTGCACTCCCGGCGCTCCGGCAGCTTTTCGCCCTTCTCCTCCAGCACCGCCTCATTCAGCAGGCGGATGTACATATCGTAGCCGACGGCGTCCAGATGCCCGTGCTGCTCCGCCCCGAGCAGGTTGCCCGCGCCGCGGATCTCGAGGTCGCGCAGCGCAATGCGGAAGCCCGCGCCGAACTCGGCATATTCCCGAATGGCGGCAAGCCGTTTCTCCGCGATCTCGGAGACGACCTTGCCCTGCCTGTATGTGAAATACGCATAGGCCCGCCGCCCCGAGCGCCCGACGCGGCCGCGCAGCTGGTGCAGCTGCGAAAGCCCCATGCGGTCGGCGTCCTCGATGATCAGCGTGTTTGCATTCGGCACATCGACGCCGGTCTCGATGATGGTCGTACAGACGAGAATATCGATCTCGCCGTCGAGCAGCGCCTGCCAGATCTCCTCGATCTCCTCGCGTTCCATCTTGCCGTGCGCCACGGCGACGTTGGCGCTCGGATTCTCCCGCGCAATCCGCGCCGCAACATATTCGATCGACTCTACGCGGTTGTACAGATAGAACACCTGTCCGCCCCGCGCAAGCTCACGCCGGATGGCCTCGCCGATGATGATGTTGTCATGCTCCAGCACATAGGTCTGCACCGGGAGACGATCCTCCGGCGGCTCATCCAGCACCGACATATCGCGGATGCCGCCCATTGCCATATTCAGGGTGCGGGGGATCGGCGTCGCCGACAGGGTCAGCACGTCGATATCCTTCGCCATCTGTTTGAGCTTCTCCTTTTGTGCCACGCCGAAGCGCTGCTCCTCGTCCACGATGAGCAGACCGAGGTCCTTGAATTCCACGTCGGATGAAATCATGCGGTGCGTACCGATGATCATGTCGGTCTCACCGCGCTTTAAGGAGCGCAGAATCTCCTTCTGCTGCTTTGCCGTGCGGAAGCGGGACAGCATCTCCACCTTGACCGGGAAGCTGCGCATACGCGACAGCGCCGTGTGATAATGCTGCAAGGCCAGGATCGTGGTCGGCACAAGCAGCGCGACCTGCTTGCCCGCCTCGATGGCCTTGAACGCACCGCGCAGCGCTACCTCGGTCTTGCCGAAGCCGACGTCGCCGCACAGCAGTCTGTCCATCGGCACGGGGCGCATCATATCGCGCTTGATGTCCTCGATCGCCGAAAGCTGGCTGTCGGTCTCGTCGTATTCAAACGCCGCCTCAAAGTCGTGCTGCATTTTATCGTCTGCGGGGAACGCATAGCCGCTTTTGCGCATACGCTCCGCATACAGCGCGATCAGCTCCTTTGCCATATCCCTGACCGCCGCCTTGGCGCGCGACTTCGCCTTCTGCCAATCGCCGCCGCCCATCTTGGACAGCTTCAAAAGCCCGTCGTCCGAATGGGCGCCGATGTATTTCGACACCATGTCGAGATTGTCCACCGGCAGAAACAGCTTATCCGTCCCGGCATACTGAATGTTGATGTAGTCGCGTGAAACGCCGCCGACCGTCAGATTCTGAATGCCGAGGTACTTGCCGATCCCGTAGGCGGTGTGTACCACATAGTCGCCAATCTCGAGATCGGCATAGGACAGAATTTTCTGCCCGCTTTTCATCTTCTTTTTGCTTCTGCGGCGAACGAGCGAGGGCTTCTCTTCCTCACCGCCAGAAAGCGTCAGCGCAGCAAAACGCGCCGCACTCAGCTCATACCCGCATTCGAGCGGTTCGATTGAGAGATAGACCACGCCCGGGAGCAGATCGTCAATGTCAGCGCCTTCGCCAAGCGAAACCGCCTGTATGCCGTCATTGCCGAGCGCCTCGAGCAGGCTCTTGACCTCGGCGTCCGCACGGCAGGCCAAAAGAATGCGGTATTTGTTTTTGATGAAGCCGACAAGGTCTTCCTTCATCAGCTCATATTTTTTGAAAGAAGACGCCAGCTGCCGGCAGCGGATGGAGAACATGCCGCCGAGGCGCTCGCCCGCAAGTCCGACTGCAAAGGTGTTCAGATGCACGGCGACGTTTGCCGCAAAGAAGCGCTCTGCGCATGCGGTCTCCGCCGAGAACGCGGTGTGCCCGCCGCGGATCACGCCGTGCTCCAGCAGATTGGCAATCAGCTCACCGTCGTACCGCGCCGCCGCCTCAAGGCGGTCCCGGATCGCATTCGTTCCGCACAGAAGCACCGCCGTGCGCAGATCAAAATAATCAAACAGGCATTCCTTTTGCGGGTAGATCTGCGTGACGTATTTGTCCGTGAAATTCAGCGGCTGCCCGCCGTCTATTGCTGCGAGCTCTTTTTCCAGTTCCTCGCGCGCGTCGGCGATTTCGCACTTCGCCAAGCCGTCTTTGACGGTTTTGCGCACCGCCGCCAGCGCCCGTGCATCGCAGAGCACCTCGCGCACCGGCAGAAGCTCCAGGTCGTCGCGGTTTTCGATCACGCGCTGCGTCATGCGGTCAAACACGCAGATGCGGTCGATCTCGTTGTCGAAAAACTCGATGCGGTAGGGTTGCTTCTCCCCCTCGCCCTCCTCGGGCGGAAACATGTCGATGATGCCGCCGCGCTGTGCAAACTGCCCGACATTGTCCACCGTCTCCACACGGACATAGCCCATGGCCGCAAGCTCCGCCGCAAGCTCCGCGGGTTCGATCACGTCACCAACGCCGTAGCGGAAGCGGTTGCGGTCCAGCACCTCGCGCGGCATGGTATAGCGCAGCGCCGCCGCCGGGGTGGTGACCACCGCGTCGAAATCGCCGCTCTGCACACGGGCAAGCGCCAAAAGCCTCTCATGCTCGTTCTCATGAGAGGCGGTAATATTATAGATGTTCAGTTCGCGCTCCGAAAAGCGGTAGGCGCGCAGGCCGCCGCTGCGCAGATGCGCGGTCATGCGGATTGCGGCCTTGTCGTCCTTGACGAGGATCAGCACGCCGCGCTTATACGCCGCATTGAAATCCGATATGAATGCGTCGAGGAACGCTTTCTCGACCACCGGCGGCATGCCGCTCACCACGATGGGCAGCGGATTCTGCCGCATCTGCGTGCCGAGGCAGTCGACAATCTGCGCGTATTCTTTGTCCAGCCGGAGCGACTGTGCACAAATGCTCATGTTATTTACCTGTTGTATAAATTCATTGCCCGATCCATCTGCCCGGAGAGAATCAGCCCGACACAATCATACACCCGTGCAAATGTCGAAAAAAGCGTCTTTTTATCGGCATCCGAATATGTCCCCAGCACATAGTCGGCAAGGTCATAGTCGGGCAGCGGCTTTTTGCCGACGCCGATCTTGACACGCGGGAATGCATCCGAATTCAGATGATAAATGATGCTCTTGATCCCGTTGTGGCCGCCGTCGCTCCCGCTCCTGCGGATGCGCGTCACACCGACGTCGAAATTGACGTCGTCAAACAAAACGAGGATGTTCTCCGGCGGGATCTTGTAGAAATCCGCCGCCTCACGCACCGCCTCGCCGGAATGATTCATAAAGGTCTGCGGCTTCATCAAGAGGACGCGATGCTCTCCGATGCGCGCGTCGGCGCAGAGCGACTTAAATCGCGCGCGTTCGACCTTTACGCCGCATTTTTCGGCAATAAAATCAAGCGCCATGAATCCTGTATTATGCCTTGTAAAGGTGTATTGATCGCCGGGGTTGCCGAGGCCGACCACGAGATGGGTCAGATTTCCCACAGCAGGCGCGTCTTTTTTCTCGATCTGCCTGAATAAATCAAATATATTGCTCATACAGCCTCCGCACTACTTTCTCAGTATATCATCATAGCACAATTTTTGCGTGAAAGCAAGATTTCCGGGCAAAAATACAACTTCAAGTGTAAAAAACTTCACAATTTTAATACTATTTCACCTATGATTTTTTTCCAAACCTATAGATATTTCCCAAAAAACATGATATACTATTGGTTGCGGCTCGCAGCGATGCGGTTTCGTGATATAAGTCGGGCTGTTCCGACTGTGTCGTTTGAAAAATTGTGTTTGCAATTTTACAATAATTTTGGAGGTTCAAAACAGTATGAGCAAAAAGTATGTCTACCTTTTCTCGGAAGGCAACGCGAAAATGCGTGAGCTTCTCGGCGGTAAGGGTGCAAACCTTGCCGAGATGACCGGCCTCGGTCTTCCCGTTCCGCAGGGCTTCACCATTTCCACCGAAGCATGCACCCAGTATTACGAGGACGGCAAGCAGATCAATCCTGAAATTCAGGGACAGATCATGGAGTACATCGAGAAGATGGAAGAGATCACCGGCAAGCGATTCGGCGACCTTGAGAATCCGCTGCTCGTCTCCGTCCGCTCCGGCGCGCGCGCATCGATGCCCGGCATGATGGACACCATTCTCAACCTCGGTCTCAACGAGGAAGTCGTCGAGGTCATGGCAAAGAAGTCCGGCAACCCGAGATGGGCATGGGACTGCTACAGAAGATTCATTCAGATGTACTCCGATGTCGTTATGGAAGTCGGCAAGAAGTACTTTGAAGAGCTCATCGACGAGATGAAGCACAAGAAGGGCATCACGCAGGACGTCGATCTCACCGCAGACGACCTCAAGGTGCTGGCCGAGCAGTTCAAGGCAGAGTACAAGTCCAAGATCGGCGAGGACTTCCCGACCGATCCTAAGGAACAGCTGATGGGCGCAATCAAGGCGGTCTTCCGCTCCTGGGACAACCCCCGTGCAAACGTTTATCGCCGCGACAACGATATTCCCTACTCCTGGGGTACCGCAGTCAACGTACAGATGATGGCCTTCGGCAACATGGGCGAGACCTCCGGCACCGGCGTTGCTTTCACCCGCGACCCCGCGACCGGCGAGAAGAAGCTGATGGGCGAGTTCCTGATGAACGCGCAGGGCGAAGACGTCGTTGCGGGCGTTCGCACGCCTATGCCGATCTCCAAGCTGCATGAGGTTATGCCCGCAGTTTACGATCAGTTCGTCGAGATCTGCCACACGCTCGAAAACCACTACAGAGACATGCAGGACATGGAGTTCACCATCGAGGACAGAAAGCTCTACATGCTCCAGACCCGTAACGGCAAGAGAACCGCAAAGGCTGCACTCAAGATCGCATGCGACCTTGTTGACGAAGGCATGATCTCCGAGGAAGAAGCTGTCCTCATGATCGACCCGAGAAACCTCGACACCCTGCTCCACCCGCAGTTTGACGCCAAGGCGCTCAAGGCTGCAACGCCGGTTGCCAAGGCACTGGCTGCATCGCCCGGTGCTGCCTGCGGCAAGATCGTCTTCACCGCAGAGGACGCAAAGGAGTGGAAGGCACGCGGCGAGAAGGTCGTTCTCGTCCGTCTCGAGACCTCGCCCGAGGACATCGAGGGCATGAAGGCGGCACAGGGCATTCTGACGGTTCGCGGCGGCATGACCTCCCACGCGGCAGTCGTTGCCCGCGGCATGGGTACCTGCTGCGTATCCGGCTGCTCCGCCATCGCCATGGACGAAGCCAACAAGCAGTTCACGCTGGCCGGCAAGACCTATCACGAGGGCGACTTCCTCTCGATCGACGGCTCCACCGGCTGCATCTACGACGGCATCATCCCGACCGTTGACGCCTCCATCGTCGGCGAGTTCGGCAGAATCATGGGCTGGGCCGACAAGTTCAGAAGACTTCAGGTCCGCACCAACGCAGATACGCCCCGCGACGCGAAGAAGGCATTCGAGCTCGGCGCTCAGGGTATCGGTCTGTGCCGTACCGAGCACATGTTCTTCAACGAGGACAGAATCGCCGCCATCCGTGAGATGATCTGCTCCGACACCGTTGAGCAGAGAGAAACGGCTCTCGAGAAGCTGCTGCCCATGCAGCAGGGCGACTTTGAGGAGCTCTACGAGGCTATGCAGGGGCTGCCTGTCACCATCCGCTTCCTGGATCCCCCGCTCCACGAGTTCGTTCCCACCGAGGAAAAGGACATCGAGCTGCTTGCAAAGACGCAGCATAAGACCGTTGCCGAGATCAAGAACATCATTGCAGGCCTGCATGAGTTCAACCCGATGATGGGTCACCGCGGCTGCCGTCTGGCTGTCACCTACCCCGAGATCGCAAAGATGCAGACCCGTGCGGTCATTCGCGCTGCGATCAATACGAAGAAGAAGCACCCCGATTGGGACATCGTTCCCGAGATCATGATCCCGCTGGTCGGCGAGGTCAAGGAGCTGAAGTACGTCAAGGACGTTGTCACCTCCGTCGCCGACGAGGAGATCAAGAAGAGCGGTGTTGACCTGCACTACAAGGTCGGCACGATGATCGAGATCCCGCGTGCTGCTCTGACCGCAGACGAGATCGCAACCGAGGCGGAATTCTTCAGCTTCGGTACGAACGACCTGACGCAGATGACCTTCGGCTTCAGCCGTGACGACGCAGGCAAGTTCCTCGGCGCTTACTATGACAAGAAGATCTACGAGAACGATCCCTTCGCAAAGCTCGACCAGAAGGGCGTCGGCAAGCTCGTCAAGATGGCTTGCGACCTCGGCAAGTCGGTTCGCCCCGACATCAAGCTCGGTATCTGCGGTGAGCACGGCGGCGACCCGTCTACGGTGGAATTCTGCCACAAGATCGGCCTGACCTACGTCTCCTGCTCGCCTTTCCGCGTGCCGATTTCCCGCCTCGCTGCCGCACAGGCGTCCATCAAAGAACGTCGAAACTGAGACTCGGTTTCATTGATTTCCGACATTCAATTTACCAAATAAAAGAGCCATCCATGACGGTTTTTCGTCATGGATGGCTCTTTCTTTGCTTTTTTTTCCCTCTTTTGCCTTCTTTGTCAACTTTTACACAAGCGCGTCTGTATTTGAAGCGCAAATTTTGGTTACTAAAAATGCAGAACATAGTTGAAAGATTTCCCTATTTATGCTATGATAATAGGTACGAATATTGATTGGGGTGAGAATGCGATGCCGATTGATGTCTTCCGTCGAATGAAAAACAGAATCAAACCACCGCATGTTTATGCTTTCGGCTTCTCATTTGTCTTCGGTCTGCTCGCGCATTTTTACCGGATGACAAACTGGCTGCCGAACTGGGACTCGCTGGTGTTCCGCAACGACCCGCAGCACATGGAATCCCTCGGGCGTTGGTTTTTGCCGTTTGCCTCCGGGATCAGCAGCAGCTATGAGCTGCCGTGGCTGAACGGACTGCTCAGCATTCTTTATATCAGCACGGCGGTGGTTTTCATCTGTGCGGCACTTGAGGTGAGAAGCCGTCTCACCGCCGCCATGATCGGCGCCGTGACCGTCACCTTTCCCACCGTCACCTCGACCCTTACATACTGCTACATTGCAGACGCCTATGCGCTGTCGTTTCTGCTGGTATGCATCGCGGTATACCTTTTGACGCGCAAGGAAATGACCGCGGCACTCCCGTCGGTTCTTCTGCTCGCACTTTCCATGGGCATCTATCAGGCCTATATCACCGCCGCGATCGCTCTGCTGCTGTGCATTTTGATCGTCAGACCGGCGACGGGCAGGGACACGGCTTCTGCATCGCTGAAAAGCGCGTTCCGGTACATGCTCTGCGGCGTGCTCGCCGTCCTGCTCTACTACGGCATTCACCTGGCCGTCACGACCGTCATGCACGTCGAAATGTCGGATTATCAGAATATTTCCGATACATTTTCGCTGCGTGAATTCGACATTAAAAAGGCGGTTTTATCCTCCTATTATGTCTTTTTCAAATTCTTTTTCGACTTTTCGGGCGGTTTCAACTTCTATTCCGTCCTCAACATCGCAATCTTTGCGGTGCTGGCGGTCGGATATGTCGCGCTGGCGGTCAAGCATATCCGCAAGGTTTCCGGGTATCTGCTGACGGCACTCTATATTCTGCTGACGCCGGTCGGCTGCACGGCGCTCTATCTTGCAAACAGCGAGCTGGACTACCATACGCTCATGAAAATGGGATATGTCGTCGCATACATCTTTCTTGCCCTTCTCTATGAAAAGCTGCACTTTGCGGCAAGGAGGGCGGACGCAATCAAGGCGTGGGCGGTGGTCGGCCTGTGCTTTGCCATGGTTTACTCCAATACCGTGACAGCGAACATTGCTTATCACAAGCTGCAAATCGCGTATGAACGTTCCTACGGGATCCTGGTCAGGATCTCCGACCGCATTCAGGCGTTGGACGGCGCGGAAAACATCAGCCGGCTTTTGGTTGTCGGCAGTCTGGACGACTCTGAAAGCTACGCCGTCAATTTCCCGCCCGAAATCACCGGCACGACCGACGGACTCCTCATTCGGCACGACGACGAGACGGTGCGCCAAAGTGTCATGACCTCTGCGCTGAACGACTACTGTGACATGTCGCTCACATTTATCCGGGGCAGCGAAGCCGAAGCGCTGAAGGAATCCGAAGCAGTCGGAAGGATGCCGTGCTGGCCGCGGGACGGTTCAATCATCCGTTCCGGCGATACGGTGATCCTCAAGCTCAGCGAAGAAACGAAATAATAACGAAAAAGGACGACCGACCTTGAAAAACGCACCTCACATCTACTTTTGCGCCGATGATTTCGGCATGACCGACGCCTCCTGCGGTCGCATCACGGAATGCGTTCTCGACGGATGTCTCAATAAAGTCAGCGTGCTTGCGAACACAGAGCTTGCCGACATCGGTGAAAAGCTCCGGGCGCTGAACGGCGCCGTCCTGTCCGTACACCTGAACCTTGTTGAGGGCAGATGCGTGACCGACCCGAAGCAGCTGCCGCTGCTTGCGGACGCGGACGGCTATTTCAAAAATGAATTTACGGGGCTGCTGTTCAAATCCCTTGTGCACGGCCGCGCATTCAAGCTTCAGGTAAAATCGGAACTGCGGGCGCAGATCCGGCGCGCGCAGTCCTTCTTACCATGCGGCGCGCCCCTGTTCCTGGACAGCAATCAGCATACCCACATGATTCCGGCTGTCTTCTCGGCGCTCTGCGAGATTATTCGCGAAGACCGTTTGCAGGTCGAGAGTCTGCGTCTGCCGAACGAGCCGTTCATTCCCTTTCTGCAAGTCCCGTCGCTTTACCTCAGTTATTTCTCGATCAATCTCGTCAAGCGGTGGGTGCTGCGCTTCTGCTCTTTGTTTGACCGCAGACAATTCCGCGCGCTGCATGTGCCGAAGACCTGCTTTTTCGGCATCATGTTTTCGGGCGGCATGACGGAGGCCAGGGTGAAAAAGCTGCTTCCCCATTTCATACGCTATGCGGACAAGCACGGCGAAAGCCTCGAAATTCTTTTTCACCCCGGGTATATTCCGGGAAGCGAAAGCGCAGCCGCTCACAAGGACATCAAGTTCAAAAAATTCTATGCGTCATCCGGCAGGCAGCGTGAATCCGCCGCCGCAAAGCGCATAAATGCGCAGAATGCGGCAAGCGGAGAACTGCCGAAATAAGGCTTGCATGCCACAGGACTTTGACACTTGTTTATCCATTCGCATCGGAGGGTTCAGTATGAAAGTTTGCGTCATCACGGGCGGCAGTTCGGGCATCGGCCGCTTTACGGCCATCGAGCTTGTGCGCCGCGGCTATACGGTATACGCGCTCTCGCGCCATGCAGGCGACGCCGCAGGCGTGCGGTATCTGACGGCGGATGTCACGCGCGACGCAGACATCCGTGCGGCAATCGACACCGTCATGCGGGAATGCGGCCGGATTGACCTGCTCATCAACAATGCCGGTTTCGGCATCTCGGGTGCGATCGAATTTACCGAAACGGAAACGGCGATGCACCAATTCGATGTCAACTTTTTCGGCGCCGTGCGGATGTGCCGCGCCGTGCTGCCGATCCTGCGGGAGCAGGGCGGCGGCCGCATCGTCAACATCGGCTCGGTCGCGGGCGCGGTTGCCATCCCGTTTCAGGCCTATTATTCCGCCGCAAAATCCGCGCTCTGCGCCTACACACTGGCGCTGGCCAACGAAGTGCGCCCGTTCGGCATCACGGCGGTCTGCATCCAACCCGGCGACATCCGCACCGGATTTACCGCGGCAAGAGAAAAAACGATTCTCGGCGACGATGTTTACGGCGGACGCATTGCGCGCTCGGTTGCCGGTATGGAGCGCGACGAGCAAAACGGCATGTCGCCGGAGACTGCTGCAAGGTATATCGCCGGGGTCGCCGACAGTCGGGGCAAGAAACCCGTCCGCACCGTCGGATTTTCCTACAAGCTCGTCTGCGTGCTGGTAAAGCTGCTGCCCGTGCGCGCTGTCAACCGCCTCGTCGGCAGGCTCTATGCAGAATAAAAGAAGCTGTTAAAAACCACGGTTTTTAACAGCTTCTTTTACAGTTCAAGCCGCATCAGCGAAAGCGCCTGCCATCCCGCCGTGCGGGAGCGGAAGCCGCGCGGATTTCTGCCGTATTCGGTGAAGCCCATGCTTTGGTATAACGCCGCAGCGGCGGTATTACCGCAGACCATCTGCAATTCCAGTTGTGCATACCCCGCCTCTTTGGCAAGGGCAATGCACGCTGCCGTCAGCGCGCGACCGATACCCTGCCCCCAATATGCTTTCTCAATGCTGATGCCGAATTCTGCACGGTGACGCATTTTTTCCTTCATGCCGACGGGTTCGATGCCTGCCGTACCGACAAGCTTGCCATCCAGGATTGCGCACAGCTCAATCGCATTGTCGCTGTCCGTTGTCTTTTGTAAATAGTCCGCCTCGCTCTCGATCGTCATTTCGGATTCATCCGGGTAGGTCAGCAGATTGTCCGTTTCCGCGTGCGTCTGTAAAAAGCTCCTGCGCGCCTCGGCGGCATCCGCTGCCTCCGCGTGGCGGATGATGCAGGTTTTTCCGTTTTTGAGTGTGACGTTCTGATAATACTTCATTTTGTTCTCCTTTTGGATGTGCATTCGACGGAATTGAATGATTATGCACGGATTTTCTTCGCTTTTGGTTTCGTCAGCGCCAAAAGCTGCGGAATCAGACGCTCGAAGAGCGCCGCATCTTCTATATCCGGCATATAATGCAGCTTTGCACCATCGTACGGATAGCCGCGCTCCGCATCGGACAGCAATTCCGCAAGCTCCGGCAACATTTTGACATAGACCGTATTGTCGCAAACCGCCAGTATCGGTTTGTCACACAGGTAAATCACATAATCACCAAACATTTTCTTTGCCCGCGCATCGCCGAAGCGGCGCAGCGTGTCAAGCACAAATTCAATATACTCCGCAGAAGACGCCATAAAACTCCCCCTTAGAATACAAACTCGCGCAAAATGCCGATGATCAGCAGATGCAGCGGGTAATAAATGTAGAATCCCCACTTCATGATACGGTTGAGCCGCGGACTTGCCCCGCGCCTGCCGTTATAAAGCCCGATCAGCGGCACGGACAGCACCACACACAGCTGAAGCAGACCGTAAAGCGGGTCGAGCGCAAGCGCATAGACCGCCGCATAGATCGCCGCGTAAAACATACACCATGCGATCTGCTTCCCCGCATTGCCGCGGTTTGCGCCGATGGACAGCACGCAAAGCGAGGCGATGCAGCTCCAGTCCGCTGGGAAAGCCACAAGGCAAACCGCAAGCACCAAGAACACCTTGACCCCGGTGCGCAGCCGCTTTGCATCATTGATACACAGCAGCACAAGCCCCCACGCAAGCGACCACATCACGCCGGTCTGATTGAAGACCGAGCCGTAGTAAAAGGGTATAAACGATCGGGCGTCCACATAGTCGCCGGAGGCGAAAATATAGGCAAAATGCGAAAGGAACGCAAAGGCAAACAACCGCGCCGCATAGCGCCGGACGCTGTGCGTATAATGATACCCCTCGGCAATGAAATAGCACATGATCGGGCAGGTCAGCCGTCCGATCACATGCAGCAGGATTGCCACCGGCTCTCTCGAATATCCGGGAAACAGCAGCCATGCAATATGATCCGCCGTCATGGCAAAAACGGCAATCAGTTTCAGTTGGTTTGCATTCAATCTTCGCATATCTGTCGGCAGCATCATCTGAAAACCTCGAATTTGCATGATCTAACAATCGTAATTATAAAGCATATGCGTTTTCTTGTCAACCCGTCAAAGCCCCGCCGATTCTTGACTTGCGGCGGAATCTGCATTATAATAGAGCAAACGAGGTGACTTTCATGACGGACGTTTTTGACTATCTGCACTGGCGCGGCGATTTGCCGATGCAGCTGATCCCGATGAACGAGGTGGACGGAATGATCTTTGCGCGCATCGCCTACCTCCCTTTTGAGGCATTCGATGTGCTGCACGGCGAAACCTCCGTTGCGGACGCCGCCGATGCCCTGCTCGCGGCCGATGACCCGGACGGCCGCATCCGGCCGAAAAACGATGTGCCCCTGCTCCGTGCGCTGTGCGAAAGCGGCCGCTTCGGCGGTATTGCCATCGTCGGCTTTGAAAACAAGACCGACACCGTGACGCAAACCCAGTTTGCCGCCGTAACGCTGCGGCTGCCGGACGGGAGTATCTGCATCTCCTTCCGCGGCACGGACAACACCCTGGTCGGCTGGAAAGAGGACTTCAACATGAGCTTCGTCTGCCCGGTTGCCGGGCAGGTTTTGGCCGTGGAATACCTGGAGCGCACAGCAAGGCAGTTTCCGGGCGCCGGGATCACCGTGCTCGGGCATTCCAAGGGCGGCAATTTCGCCGTCTACGCGGCGGCGTTCTGCAAAGCGGAAACACAGGCGCGCATCCGCGCGGTTTATAATTACGACGGCCCCGGCTTTGACGAAAAAGTGCTTTCCGCCGACGGTTACAAGGCAATCTGCGGGCGGATCAGCACTTTCGTACCGCAATCCTCGGTCGTCGGTATGCTGCTCGGCCACGAGGAGGCCTACACCATCGTTCACAGTGAGCAGGTCGGCATCCTGCAGCACGACCTGTTCTCCTGGGAAGTCCGGCGCGACAGCTTCGCGCACCTGGAGACCGTGGACAACAGCAGCCGTTTCGTCAACTACACGCTGAAAAACTGGATCGCCGAGATGGATTACGGGCAGCGCGAAGCCTTCACCGACGCGATCTACACCATTTTGACCGAAACCAACGCAAGCACGCTGCATGAGCTCTCCGCAAGCTGGTTTGACAGCGCGAAATCCGTGGCAAAATCGCTCGGCAGCCTCGACGAGCCGACGCGCAAAGCGATCACAACGGCGCTTTCTCTGCTGGCCAAAAGTGCAAGGAGCGGCCTTACGCAAATGATCGAATCCAAATAAAAAAGCGGGATGCGCTGCATCCCGCTTTTTTATTTGACTAAATACGCTGTGGAGGTTTCTCCGTTCCAGACGACGGCGGCGCCGAGCGCCTCGGCAAGGAACCGCACCGGCAGATAGGTTCTGCCGCTGGCCGGGTCGATATAGGCGGGCGTATCCAGCGCGACCGCCTTTCCGCCGACGGTCGCCTGCGTCGCGCCGATGCGGATGGATATGACCGTTCCGTCCTTCGCGGTAAACTTCGCCGTACCTGTTGCGCCGTCCCACGAGACCGCTGCACCGAAAGCCTCCGCCACAAAACGTGCGGGCAGCATCGTGCGGTTGTTGCGGATCACGGGCGCGGCATCCAACCGCGTTTCAACCTCGTTGACGAGGCCGACATTGCGGCCGATCTTCAGCTTGACCCGCGTCGTACCGAAGTTGTCGAAGCCGCTGATCTTTGCGCCGAGCGGCATGGTATTGAGCGGCACGGTGAAGGCAGTCGCCAGCGGCGACGGATGCCCGTCCCTGCCGATGTGAACACCGTCTGCATCCACGGTGTACGGCTCCATGAAGCAGTAGCGACCGCTCGATGTATCTTTGCCGAGGTAACCGTGATACAGAATATAGCGCGTCTTGCCGTTTGGCGTCGTAAAGATCGACGGGCCGCCGACACCGTTGACCTCTTCATTTTTGGAGAAGACCGCCTGCGGCGACTTCTTCCAGCTTTCCTTTTTCAGCAGATCACCGCCGAGATAGGTCATCTGCCCGAGCTTATATCCGGTCGTCCAATAGCCGCTGCATGCGTAGAGTACATGCAGCTCTCCATTGTCGCCGACGATCGGCGTTGCCCCCTCGATGACGGCGGGATACCATTTGCCCTCCGCCTCGGCATAGCCGTAGCCCTCGCGCTCCCAGTCATATTCCGGGGAAACCAGTTCCAGCACGCGGCCTGTCACCGTCCACGGGTTCTTCATCTCGGAAAGGTACATCACCTGCCGGAAGTCCGCCGTGCTCCGTCCGCGCTGCTCGATCCAGAGCGCATAAACTTTGCCGCCATAGCGCAGTGTGGATTCTCCGGCGCACCAATCAAACGCATTGACAAAGCTCTCGGTATCGCTTGTAAAGCGCGCCGGAACGCCGGCCTCGCCGGTGATCGGGTTGACCCACTTCCCCTGCAAGTCGTCCGATGTGCATTTCAGCACGTAGCTGCGGCGGCTCCGCCCGTCGGTTGAAGTGGACGGCAGACCGTCAAGCTCCCGGCTGAAGGTCGAGAAGAACAGATACCAGCCCGCATATTCCGCGCCGAAGTCCTCTGCGGAGAAGTATTGCAGCTCGGACGGCCAGATGCAGGCGGTGCGCGTCTCCATCGCCTCGGAGGCGGTGCGCGCATCAAAGATCAGCTCGCCGACCGAATAGGCAAGGTCGGCGACATTCGCCGCCTTGTACATGCTGAGTGTTGAGCCGGAGGTGAACATGTAATAGTATATGCCGTCCACAAGGGCGATGCGCGGATCGGCGGTCTTGCGAATCGGGTTTGTATAGGTGAAGCTGCCGCTCTCCGCGCGCGTCAGCAGCGTGTCGTCCGAGACAGTCAATGCGGAGGACATATTGCCGCCGAAGCGCGCACTGCCGACGATGTCGGTCAGATGGGCGAAGTCGCCACCCGAAACCGTCAGAGCAAAACTGCCGTATGCGGTCGTCTCGTAGCGCGTAGCCACGCGGATCTTGCCGTAGAAGCTGCCGCCTTCGAGATTGATTTTGATATGGCCGTCAAACGTTTCGGTCGCAAGTGAAGCGAGACCGTATACGCCGCCGTAGAAGTTGCCGCCGCGCACGGTCAGCGTGCCGCTGCCCGTCTGATTGCCCGCCCCCATCGCGCACACGCGGCTGTAAAAATCGCCGCCCGTGATGACAAGCGCGGTGGACAGGTTCGGAAAATCCGCAGCAGCCGTATTCGCACCGTAGACCTGATACCAGCTGCCGCTTTCCACGGTCAGATTTGCGCCGGAAATTGCAAAATCGTTTCTGCGCGTACCGCCGACCAGCGACGGATAGGTCGTGGCATTCGGCGCAAGCGTACACAGGATTTCTGCGCCGATCCTGGCCGTACTGCCGTTGAACGAGATCCAGATCGGGCTCTTTTCCGCGCGGATGTTGATTTTCTCAAGCGTCGTCGGCGCATAAAACCCGATATTGCCGGAAAGGCGAAGCTCCGCCCCGGCCTCACGATAGTCCGTGCCGCCGTACACCGAAGTGAGGGTGTACGCCCGGGTCGATGTCGGCATGGCCGTATTCTCCGTGATACTCACCGGGCCGCAAAGCACAATCGTGCCGCCCTCCGGCAGCATGGCGTAAGCTGCCGCCAGCGTCGGCGCGGCGTTTTGCGGCGACGAGCCGTTGCCGCTGCCGCCGTCGCGGACATAAGCCGCCGTCTGCGACGCCGTCGCCGAAAACAGGGGCGAAATGCGCGCAGCCAATGCGGCATCCGCGGCGGGAAGCACCGCGAGCTCGGCGCGGCCGCAGTTTTGTACCGTAAACGTCGAAATATTCCCGCCGCCGAGCGTCAGAGCAAAGCGATCCGTGACATTCTGCACGGTCATGGCGTTCACGCTGCCGCCGAGCAGTTCGGCACTTGCCGTCCGTCCCTGCATCGTCAGGGATGCAAGCGTGCCGCCGCTTTGCACAAGTACGGCATCGCCGGAAAGGGTCACGGCATCGAGCGCACCGCCCGTGAGCGTCAGGCTGACGCCTTGCAGGGATGCAAAGCGGCCGCCCGCGATCGTCAAATCGTCGCCGATGAGTGCAAGGCTGCCTTCGGTTTTGCACTGTGCCGTAAAAATTGTTTGATTTGCGCCGCATTGCAGCGTACCGCTGCCGCCGAGCGCCGACACGTCAAACGTTGTCCGGCCGCCGAGCGTGAAGCTGCCCTCGATCGTCAGTCTGTCGCCGCGATAGGTGATCGGCTGCGCATGAGCCGGCGCGGTAAAGTTCTTCACCGCATAGTCGCCGACAAGCACGATGTCACCGCCGCCGTCCGCCAGCTGCTCCACGGCATCGGCAAGGCTGCCGAGCGGATTCTCGCGGCTGCCGTCGCCGCGGCCGCCCGCTGCGACATACAGCGTTCCGAATCGCTCGACCGATGTGATCCCCTCGATCGCGTCGGCAAAATCCGCCGTATACAACAGCGAATTATAACGCAGGCGGATCGGCTTGCCGTGCGCAAGGTTCCGGATCTGCTCGCTGCCGTAGGTCACCTGCACGCCGCTCAGTTTAATGCCGTCCAGCGTCACCTCGGTGCTGCCGAGCATGTTGTTGATGTACAGCGTGCGCATCGTGTCACCGTAAAGCCCGATCGATGCGCTGCCGAGCGAGCGCCGCGTGGCGTCACCGGAGGTATAGATGTCCCCGATGCTGCCGTCGTGCACCTGCAAATCGAGGCTGCCTGCATAGTGATTCAGCGTCGAGCCGCCGAAGATGCGGTCGATATGCCCGCCCGTGATCGTGATATGCGCCGTTCCGGTAAAGGTGTATGTCCCCGCGCCCTTGCCCATGGCAAATGCGATCACGCGCGCGAAATTGCCATTTTCAATCGTGATCTGCACGTCCCGATCCGAAGGCAGACCTGTGGTCAGCGGCGCATAGTAGCCGCCGATGACATAGAGGTATTTGGCGATTCCCTTTGTGTTCCTGACATCAAAGCCCTCGCCGAATGTAAGCGCATTAAAATTGCCCGCGAGATAAATCGGCGCAGCGTCATTTTTCAGCGTCACATTTTCAAAGAGGACGTCGCCGCCGCATTCGTAGACATAGGCCTGTGGGAAATAGATGCACGCGCCGCTGCGGCGGTAATCCTGCTTGCCGACCAGCGAGGTGAATGTGATCGTCCCCGTGTGCGCAGGCTCAATCAGCCGCGGCAGGTCGGAGACAACGGCGTCCCGCTCGGTGACGGTGTATTCTTCGGTCACGACGATGCGGCCGCCGTCGCGAACCGATTCGATCGCCGCCGCAAGCGTGGAGAACGGCGCACCCTCGCTGCCGTTTCCGCGCTCTGCGGCGTCATACGCGCCGAGGTAGACCGTCTTTTCCGCTGCGCCTGCGGCAAAAGCAAAAGCGAGCGTCAAAGACAGTAAGATCAGAATCAGGCCGTGAAAAACATGCCGTTTTCTTCGGGTCATGTCGGTCTCCTTTCGTCAGGCTGTTTCAATGCCTTCACTGCGACGGATGAAGTCATCCTGCACTTCTCTTCTCATGTTGACAAAATACTCGTTCCAGCCGCAGACGCGCACTTGCAGATTGGGGTACTTCTCGGGATGCTCCTGCGCGTCGCGCAGCGTATCCAGGCTGAGGACGTTGCCCTGAATGGCAAAGCCGCCGCCCGCAAAGAAGGTGCGCACCAGCGCCTTCATCGCGGCAAGCCCCGCGTCACCCTCGACGGCGGACGGATGCACGATGAAGTCCAGCGGCGCGCCGTCTGTGAAATTGCAGTTGTCGATCGCGCAGACCGACTGGATAAACGCCGTCACGCCGTGCTTTTCCATGCCGTTGGTGGGGCGCATGTTCTTGGACAGCTCCTCGCGCGCAAAGCGGCCGTCCGCGCTTGCGCCGGTCCGCATTCCGTAGCCGGAGACCATGTTGACCGAGTCGCACCCGAGACGGAACACGCCGCCGGTCGAGGTCGGCTTGCCGACGATCTGCGCGGCGCAGAAATCGTAAATGTCATGTGCAAGAGCATCCGCCTCCGCCATGTGGTTGCCGTATTTGACGGGATCGTGCAGAATCTCCGCGCGCAGCGTCTCCGCACCTGCCCAGTTGTTCTCCAGGATCGTGCGCAGCTCCGCAAGCGTCACGCGGCGGCGCTCGTAGACAAACTTCTTGACCGCGAGCAGCGAATCGACCGCCGTGGCGATCGCAAAGCATTTGAGCGACTGGTTGCGATAGGTCATGCCGCCGTCAAACACGTCCTTGCCGCTCTCGATGCAGGACGCGATCGTGCCGGAATAGTAGGGCGACGGGTTGGCCGCATACGCAAACTTCGCCTGCTCGTTGACATTGTTGATGACCATCGCACAATGCTCGGCGAGGTACGCATAGTAGGTGTCGAGAAATTCATCCCAGCTTTTCGGCTCTGCGGTGTGCATACCGACATACAGATGCGTCAGAAGGTCGCGCCCGCCCGTGATGGCATATTCGCACGCCTTGGCGAGGCTGATCCAGGAGGCGCAGATGCGCGCGTCCTCGAGGCCCGGGATCACGGGCTCGTAGCAGCCGGTCGGAATATAGTCCTTCGCGACCTCGCGCGGAATGCCGAGGCGCTCGTAGGCGGTCAGCACGGTCTCATCATTCAGCAGCACCACCGACGAATTGCCGTCGCGGATCATCTCGCAGAGCTTGCCGAGCAGCTTGTCGGACATGTTCTTCCCACAGCGAATGTGAATCTTCGGGTTGTGGATGTCCAGCTCCTTGTAAGCGTCCAGCATCAGCACCGTCAGGCGCGCCGCCGGGCAGTCGTCGGACGTCCACGCCTTGCCGATACAGATCGGCTGGTCGGCGTAGCGCTTCTCCGCCGTAACCTTCTGCCAGAAATAGCGGAACATTTCCTTGACGGAGGCCTCGGTTTCACGGCCGCTTTCAAGGTCGGCAACAAAATACGGCGTATACAGCTCATCGATCGCGCCGTAGCTGCGGCAGCGCTCTCTGCCCAGCTCCTCCACGTTCAGCATGATGTGCGACAGGCAAAGCACTTCATAGAGCGTCTTCGGCGGCGCGATCAGCAGATTCCGCAAAGCTTCCGCATAGCGCGTACAGCCGACGCGCTCCGCCTCGGCAAGCAGGCGGCGCATGTAGGTCAGCATGGCGGTAAAGGCGATGATGACCGAGTCATAGAAAACCGCCTGCCGGTCCGTGAGTGTGCCGTCCGCCTGCTTTTCGCGCTTGGCCTCCTCCGCGCGGCGGAGCAGCCCGGGGGCGCCGAGGCGAAGCACCTCGCTCCAGTCCACCACCGTGTGCCAGACGTCGGTGTCCGGCACGGCCACGCCGGAAAAGCGCAGAACGTTCCGCTCGGAGCGGATGGCGGGACAGCCGCGCATCAGCGCGTTCTCATACCGCTCGCGGCTGTACGTTTCCAGCACGCTCTGCGTCGCGACCGTCTTGTACTCGCCGCCGTGGCGCAGTTTGTCCGGGAACATCGTGTGCGGGTTCAGCGAAAGCTGCGCATTTTCAAGCAGCAGCCGGTATCCGTTCGCCATCACCAGCGGCGTGGGCATCTTCGGATTGGCCGCGGCAAAATCGCGGATCATCCGGTCTATCGTGTGCGGCTCCAGCCCGCTCGACGTGTTCCAGTCCGCCTCTTCATATTCGTTTTGAATCAAAGGGCGATCCTTATAAAATTCAGTATACATGATTTTTCCCTCCGTGTAAATCACTCGGTTGAAGTTTTTTCTGCATTCTGCCCTTAGCATATCGCCCTTTTCACGGATTGTAAATCCGACTTTCGCGCAAATTTGTGTTTTTCGGCTCTGTATTTGCACCGTTTTCCGAATATCGCTTGATTTACTTATAAATTTTTGCTTTAATAGAGTCGGGAGGCGATTCAAATGGAACTTCGAACCGTGACCGAGCTTATGCCGATGATCGGCGCATTCCATCGTGCAGTCTGCACCACGATCCGCAAGGGCTTCATCCCGGCCAAAGCGCCCGGGCGGCGCTCGGATGGGTTTATCTATGTGATCAGCGGCCGAACGCACTATGATTTCGGCGGCTACGCCTTTGATGCAAAGCCCGGCGACATCTTCTTTCTCGCCCGCGACAGCGTCTACTCCATGGACATCTGTGAGGCGCCATACACCGTACTGTTTGCAAATTTCGACTTCATTCTGCCGCCCGATACCGCGCTGCGCTGCGCGCAGTATCCCTCGGTCGGCGGTAAAAATTCCGAGAAGCTTTTCCGCCGGATGCGGGAGGTCTGGTGCTTACAGCAGCCGACCGTCAAAGCGGATTGCATGTCCATGCTGTACTCCGTCTACGCCGACTTTCTGAAATCCGCGCACGGCGCGGCCTATCTGCCCTCCGCCAAGCGCAGGCGCATGGACGCGGCGCTCGCCTATATGGACGCACGCATCGCCGACGAAACGCTGAACGTCGCAGATGTCGCCGCCTCCGTTCATCTGAGTGAATCGCATTTTCGCCGCTCCTTTCGGGATGCCTTCGGCCTCTCCCCGGTCAAATACATCACCATGACGCGCGTCGCGCAGGCACAGGAGCGCCTTCGCTACAGCAACGAGCGGCTGACCGACATCGCAGAAGCGCTCGGCTTCTCCACGCTCTACTATTTCAGCGTCGTTTTCAAAAAAGAGGTCGGGGTGTCGCCCAGCGAATACCGCAAGCGCTACAGCACCGACCCGCTGACCTGATACCGAATAAAATAGCGCCGTCCGGCGCTTTTTTATTACCCTTGCAGCCGCTCGCACAGCCGCTCCAAATTCAGCACGGTGCGGAAATCGAGAAAATGCTCGATTTTTTCGGTCTGCCGCACCTCGTCCGTTGTTCGGTTGACAAGACACAGGAAGCGATGGATGACCTCGTGCCGATGCAGCAGATACCGCCCGATTTCCCGCCCCTTGTCGGCCAGGCGGATGTACCCGTAGCGGGCAAACAGAATATACCCGGTATCCGCGAGATGCGCCGCCATTTTGGACGCGGAGGACGGCCGCACGTGCAGCTCGGCCGCCAGCACGCTGACCCGCACAATGCTGCTCTCCGCCGACAGGCGGCAGATCATTTCGAGATAATCCTGCATGGCGGGCGTCAGCTCGTCACTTTCGATCAGCTGATAGCCTTTCAGCGTGTAGAACCCGCTCGCGCTCATCGCATCATCTCCTCACATATTTTCGGCGGTGTAATACAATGGGAATAGGAAAGAATGTTTCCCTGCACTAAACTTGTATTACGAGGTCACGGAAAATATGTATTGTCTGAACGATATTGCACCCGGCGAGCGCGCGCGCGTCGCTTCGCAGAGCACTTGCGGCGCGCTGCACCGCCGCCTGCTCGATATGGGACTGATCGACGGAACCGAAGTCGAATGCGTCGGCAGAAGCCCGGCGGGCGATCCGCGCGCCTATCTGATCCGCGGCGCGGTCATCGCCCTGCGCGCCGAAGACTGTCGGCGGATCGCCGTCGAGCGCGGAGGCGCGGCATGGGGCTGACGCGCGACGCGGTCGGGCACAGTGCGCTCGACCGCGGTCTCGCGCAAAGCAGACGCCGCCCGGGCGATTTCACGGTTGCACTTGCCGGCAACCCCAATGTCGGCAAAAGCACCATTTTCAACGCGTTGACGGGCATGAACCAGCACACCGGGAACTGGGCGGGCAAAACCGTATCCAACGCCGCCGGTGTCTGCAAGACGCGGGTGCGCAGCTACACGCTGGTGGATATTCCGGGCACGTATTCACTCTATGCAAGATCGGCCGAGGAAGAAGTCGCACGCAACTTCATCTGCTTCGGCCGTCCGGACGCCGTCATTGTGGTCTGCGATGCGACCTGCCTTGCACGCGGGCTCGGACTGGTTTTGCAGACGCTGGAGGTCACGCCGCATGTGATTGTCTGCGTCAATATGATGGACGAGGCAAAAAGCAAGGGAATCGAAATAGACTTGCCGAGGCTCGCTTCCCTGCTCGGCGTCCCCGTCGTCGGCACGTCTGCGCGGAAGAAAAAAAGCCTCCTTGCGCTGACCGACGCACTGGACGCGATGACCGCGCAAAACTCGGAATCTTCCGCCCCCTGCATTCGGTATGATGACACGACAGAACGCGCGATTGACGCGGTCGTGCCGCGTCTTACGGCCTTTGCCGACCGTCTGCCGCCCCGCTGGCTTGCACTGCGGCTGCTTGACCCGGATACCGCTCTGCTGCACGAAATCAATCTTGTGTGCGGGCGCAATCTGCTGGCCGATGATGCAATCGCGGCAGCGCTGAACCGTGCGTCCGACATGCTGCAAAGCGGCGGCCTCAACGGTGAGCGGCTGAAGGACGCAATTGTTTCCGCCGTCATCCGGCGCGCCGCCGATACGGCCGCCGCCGTCACGCACAGCCGGGATCGCGGCTATGCGGCGCGCGACCGCAGATTGGATCGCATTCTGACCGGGCGAAAATTCGGCTACCCCGCCATGCTGCTGCTCCTGTTTTTTATCTTCTGGCTCACGATTTCGGGTGCCAACCTGCCGTCTGCGTGGCTTTCCGCCGGTTTCGCATTTCTTGAGGGAAAACTTTCCGCGCTTCTTTGCCTTCTGCGGGCGCCGAATTGGCTGCACGACCTGCTCGTGCTCGGCGTGTTCCGTGTGCTGTCCTCGGTCGTCGCCGTGATGCTCCCGCCGATGGCCATCTTCTTTCCGCTGTTTACAATATTGGAAGACGTCGGCTATCTGCCGCGCATCGCCTACAACCTCGACCGCCCGTTCAAACGGTGCGGCGCCTGCGGCAAGCAGGCGCTGACCATGTGCATGGGCTTCGGCTGCAATGCGGCGGGTGTGGTCGGCTGCCGCATCATTGATTCACCACGCGAGCGGCTGATTGCCGTGCTGACCAACAGCTTTGTGCCCTGCAACGGGCGCTTTCCCGCCATGATCTCGCTGATCTGCATTTTCTTCGTCGGACTGGGCGGCGGCATCGGCAAGTCTTTGCTTTCCGCGCTGCTCCTGACGGCGGTGATCCTGCTCGGCGTCGGCATGACGTTTCTTTTCTCCCGCCTTCTGTCCCGGACGCTGCTGCGCGGCGTTCCCTCTTCCTTTGCGCTGGAGCTGCCGCCTTATCGCCGCCCCCAGGTCGGAAAAGTCATCCTGCGCTCGGTCTTCGACCGCACGCTTTTTGTGCTCGGGCGCGCCGCCGCGGTCGCCGCACCCGCCGGTGCGCTGCTCTGGCTGCTTGCCAACGTGACCGTCGGCGATACCGGCCTGCTTGCGCACATCGCCGCATTTCTTGACCCGCTCGGGCGCTTGCTCGGTATGGACGGCGTGATTCTCACGGCGTTTATCCTCGGCTTTCCCGCCAACGAGATCGTCATTCCGATTGCCGTCATGGCGTATACCATGGGCGGAACGCTCACCGATGTCGGCGACCTTGCCGCCATGCGCGATGTTCTCACGGCAAACGGCTGGACGCCGCTGACCGCCGTCTGCACCATCCTGTTTTCGCTGATGCACTGGCCCTGCTCCACCACGGTCATGACCATCCGGGGGGAAACCGGCAGTCTCCGCCACACACTTGCCGCCGTGCTGCTCCCCACGCTGTCCGGCGCGGTGGTATGCTTCCTCGTGGCAGCCGCCGCAAGACTTGTCATGTAAACGGAAGCACGCAAAAAGGCCGTCGAATGGAAACCGCTCAAGCCTCATATGGTATGCCCGGTGAATCGTGAACCCCCGCTTTGCACCCGGCTTTCTGCGGATTTGTTGCTTTGCCGGAGCGCAAAGCCTTTCAAATGCCGCAAGCGGCATCCCCGCGGGGTACGAAGCCGACTGTAACAGCAAAAACAAAAAACCGCCCATGGCGGTTTTTGTTTTTGGTGGAGCATAGGGGGATCGAACCCCTGACCTCAAGATTGCGAACCTTGCGCTCTCCCAGCTGAGCTAATGCCCCATATCGAAAATTGGTGCGGGTGACAGGACTTGAACCTGCACGTCGGGAACACCGGATCCTAAATCCGGCGCGTCTGCCAATTCCGCCACACCCGCAGATTCAGGCTGTGCTCTCACACCTTTGTTATCATAGCACACCCGCAAAAAAAAGTCAACAGGCAAGTACATTTTTTCTTGCGCAAAAACATATTCTGTGATAAAATCAAAGAAAAAACAAGCGGAGGTACTTCCATGAAAGCGCTTCTTCTGAACGGCAGTCCGCACGAGCTCGGCTGCACCTATACGGCACTCTGCGAAGTCGGCAAAGTCTTAAACCGAAACGGAATCGAAACGGAGGTTCTCTGGCTCGGCAAACAGCCGATTCAGGGCTGCGTCGCCTGCGGCGGCTGCAAAAATACCGGGCGCTGCGTCTTTGACGACGGCGTCAATCGCCTGATCGAACGCCTCGACGAATTTGACGCACTGGTCATCGGATCTCCGGTCTACTATTCTGCCCCGGCCGGGCAGCTCGTCGCCTTTCTCAACCGTCTGTTCTATGCGGGCGGCGGCAAAATGGCACACAAGGTCGCGGCCGCGGTCGTCTCCTGCCGCCGCGGCGGCTCTACGGCGACCTTTGAGCAGCTCAACCAGTATTTCGGCATCTCGAACATGATCGTCGCAACCTCGCAATACTGGAACCAGGTGCACGGCGCCTGTCCCGAGGATGTGCTGCGCGATGAGGAGGGTCTGCAAACCATGCGTACCCTCGGCGAGAACATCGCATGGCTCTGCCGTCTGCTGGAAAACGGAAAGAAAGCCGGAATCGAGCCGCCGGTCTACGAGCCGAAACTGCGCACCAACTTTATCCGCTGACAAAACAAGCCGGAAAGCATTGCTCTCCGGCTTGTTTTATTTACCGCTCTGTGCGGCTTTTCTCTTTCTTCTGCGCCTGTGCGCCGCAAGAAGGCAGATGCCGAACAGCAGAACCGCGCCGCCGACACCGCCGAGTACGAACGGGAACACATCCGTCTGCACCTCATACAGCGCAAAATCCGCCGTCGGCACGGAGAACTCCAGATAGCTGCCGAATGCACGGTACTTGACCTTCTCGCACTTATCGCCGTAAACCGCATACAATTCACGGTGCTTTTCTGTCTGCGGCAGATAGCGCACTGTATAGGAGTCGGCTGCGGCGGCGCTGACGGACGCCTTATACCCGGCGAAGATCTTCCGGCCGCGCAGTCCGGACGGCACTTCATCCGTTTCGGTCAGCGAGACCGTCGCCGCATCGTCAAACGAGCCGCTGACAAACAGAATCGGCTTGCTCTCCCGCGTCAGATCGGAAACGACCATCTTCACATCGCGATAGTAGTTGGCCTCCAGTTTTGCGCTGTACAGCGGCGCTGTATAATCGTATGTATCCCATCTGCCGTAGTAGCCGTCCTTTGCGGGAACGGCCGGGATCAGCGTCTCCGAAATCGCTTCACCGTACACAAACGGCACAACCGCTACAATCTTGTCTTCGCAGACAAAGGTCAGCGCAAAGGTGACATCGGCATCGAGCATCTGCTTTGCCGCCTCGCGGAAGCTGTCGATGTCCGTTTCCTCCGCAACATCGGTATAGCTGACATCGTCAATGCCGCCGAGCGTCTTGCCGACGAAGCGGTTGTGCGCAAGGTCGCCCGTTTCGGCGTCGCCTGCAACGCTGCCGACATACCGCCCGGCGTCCCCGACATGCACGAGCGCGAGGCAGTCTGACACGGTCTGCCCGCGGCCGACAATGCCGCCGACATAATCGCCGCCGTCGAGGCTGCAAACCGCCATCGACCTGCGGACCGTGCCGCTCGACTTTCCGGCGATGCCGCCGGTGCAGTCGCCGTCGGTCGTTGCAACGCTGCCGCAGTTCTCACACAGGTATACGCTGCCAAAGTCCATCAGCCCGGCGATACCGCCCGCATTGTGCTTCTTGGCGGCGACTTCGGCCTCATTCTTGCAGCGCACGATCGTACACTTGGTCTTATAGGTGTATTTCAGCGTGCGGTCGCCGCTGTTTTTGATGTCGTCCTCGGGATCAAAGTCGTATTCGATCGCGAGCGAGCCGACGATGCCGCCGACATTGATGTCACCGCTGACTTCGCCCGCGTTTTTGCAGTTTGCAATGCGGCCGCGCGTTTCTTCCTCGCCGCCGTCGTCCGAAATATCTTCGACAAAGCCGTCATCATCTGCGCGCACGCTGTCATCGTATGCGCGCTTCAGGATGTCGCGCAGCGAGCGCATCTCGGCTTGCAGTGCGTCCAATTCGTCGTAGAGATCGTCTTTCTTATCGCCGATCGAATCCCGCAGGCTCTCGATTGCATCCGAAAGCACATCCGTCTTGGTGAAAAATGCATCGGGGTCTTCCCCGAACATTGTGCTTGCCGATGGGATCTCGATCTTCTCTTTTTCGGAAAGCTCCGTGGTGATGTCGGACAGCCCGTCGAGACCGTCTTTGAAAGCGCTTGCGCCGTTGCTGAGCAGATCAAGTCCGTCCTGCATGGAGGAAATTGCATCCTCGGCATAGTCCGGCACGTCTTCCAGCGCATCCGCGGCGTCCCGCAGATCGTCGGCGGCCAGCCGCAGGTCCGCAATCGATTTGGAAAGCGCGCCAAAGCCGGAGGAGAACTTTGCAAGCGAGTCCTCAAACGCCTCGGCGTCGAAGTCCTCGGCAAGCGCCGCGAGCGCATCGGCCACATCGCCGAACGCCGCCTGCATGTTTTGGAGTTTTTCCGCAAGCGCGCGGATCGACGCGATCAGATCATCCAAATCATCGCCGACTGCACCCTGCTCCGCAAGCGATTCCAGCGCGTCGGCAAGCGCATCGGCCGCGTCGCCGATCGTGCCGAACGCATCCGCGATCTCGTTTGCGGACATATCCAGCGCGCCAAGGGGTTCGGCGGTGCCGGCATGGTCGCCGAGCGCATCCGAAAGCTCCTTGAGCGCCTTTTTCAGCGCAGTCATGCCGTCGTCCATCGAGGACACGCCTTTGTGCAGGTCGGAGAATGCTTTTGAAAAATCCTTTGCGGTGTTTTCAAGCTCGCGCATCGCATCGTCGATGTCGGTTCCCGCATCTTCCAGCGGCTCTTTCGCTTCCCGGAAGGCATCGATGATGGCAGTGACCGAATCGCCGCAATCCGAGAATGCGTCGGCCGCATCCGAGAATTTGTCCATGCCGGCCGAGAAGTTGTCCAGCACATCCGTCATTTCGTCGATCGCCGTATGCAGGCGGTCCGCCGCCGCGTTGACGGCGGCCGTCAGCGCATCCGCGTACTGCCTTGCGTCTTCGGTCAGCGTCCGGGCGGCGTCGCCGATGTCAGAGGCGCTGTCGCGCACGGCGTCCAGCGCCGCGCTCAGCGCGGCATCGTCGCGCAGGTTGCTGCTGTCGAAAATATCGCCGACGCGGTCAAACACGCGGTTGAGCTGTTCCAGCACATCCTCCGCATATTCCAGCAGAATATACGGCTCAGCCTGCCCGACGATCCCGCCGACGTCTTTTCTGCCGCGGACCACGCCGTAGTTTTCGCAGCCGTACATCCAGCCGGACTGTCTGCCGCAGATGCCGCCCGTGTTATACCCGACCGAGCGGTAACCGACATCGCCGTAGTTGACGCAGTCAATAATGCGTCCCTTGGAAAGACCGCAGATGCCGCCCGTGTCCGTCGCCGTATCCACATTCTCGGTGGAACGGATCGAATCGAGGTTGATGTTCAGATCCTGCAGGGTCTCCTCGGTATCCCCGGCCATCGTATTGACCAGGCCGCGGTTGACCGTGCCCTCGATCGTGCCAAAATTCTGCCCGGCAATGCCGCCCGTGTAGCTGTTACCGATGACGCTGCCCGAAAAAACGGAGGCACGGACCACGCCGTCCTCGGTCACATACCCGGCAATGCCGCCGACATTGGTGTCGCCGGATACCGTGCCCGCGAAGCTGCAAGCCTCGATCAGGCCGCGGTTCTCCCCGGCGATGCCGCCGACGAAACGCACGTCGCCGCTCGGCGCGACAATACCGGTCACATGCAGGTTGCGGACGGCGCCGCACGCCTGTATATAGCGGAACAACCCGGTATGCGCACGGCTGCTCTCCAGCGCAAGGCCGCTCACCGTATGGCCGCCGCCGTCAAACTCGCCGCCGAAGGTGGGAATGCTCTCAAATTCGACGCCCTTCAGATTGATGTCCGCCGTCAGCACAAAGCGCTTTCCCTGCGACCAGGTATCCGTCTTGCAGTTCGCGGCGAATTCGGCAAATTCAGCCGCCGTGCCGATCGAAATCGTCTCGGCCGCAGCAGAGGCGCTTGCGTCCGTGACAGCGGAAACGCACACGGCAAGCGGCGCGCAGCCGACAAGGAGAGCAAGGCACGCGGCAAGCAGTTTATGCATGCGCGTTCTGATTCTGTTCATCGCCCGCATCTCCTTTCTTTTGCTCAAAGTTGTCGATCCTGACGATCGCATCCAGGTTGCCGCTCACCGCGCCGTTGATATCTGCGTCGATGAAGCCTTCGATTCTGCCGCGGACATGGCCGTTGATCACGAAATTGCCGGTCTCACGGCGGACAAGCTCCGGCTTTTTGATCCTGACGCCCGTCTTTTCAACAATGCAGTCGCCGAGCAGCAGGATCTCCGGCAGTACCAGCATGACAAGGAACATCGAGATCAGCGTGCCGCGGCAAAGGGTTGTACCGATCGAAACGATCGCGGGCTCGGTGGACAGCTGGCTGATGAGAAAACCCGCCGAGGCCAGAATGCTGCCCGAGGTCAGCACGGTCGGGAATGCAAAGTTCAGCGCACCGCGCATGGCACTCTTGATGTCCTTTTCCTTTTTCAGATCCATATATCGGCTGGAAATGACGATCGCGTAGTCGATATTTGCACCCATCTGAATCGAGCTGATGATCAGATAGCTGAGGAAGAAGATCGACGACCCGGCAATGGTAGACACCGAGAAATTCATCCATACGCTGCCCTGGATCACCAGGATCAGCAGCACGGGCAGTCCCGCGTTCTTGAATGTGAAGAACAGGATCATGATGACGAAGAACACCGAAAGCACCGACACGATGATGTTGTCGGTCGCAAACGAAGCCGCCAGATCATAGCAGCTGGTCGAATCGCCGACGAAATAGGACGTGTCGTAATACTTTGCCGTGATCGTATGGACCTTGTCGATAAAAGCGAAGGTCTCGTCTCCCTCGATCGGCAGGTTCATATACACCAGCATACGGGAGAAATTCTCGCCCGAAAGCTGCTTTTTCGCGGTGTTCAGCTGCGCGTAGAGATCGTCGATATTGTCGCCGAGTTCGCCGTCCAGCCTGACATAGCCGTCGCTCTTGAGGTCGTACACAAACATGAACATATCGATGATCGGAACACCGTAATCATTCATGTTGGTAATCAACTGGCTGTAATCGGCATTCTCCGCCGCATAGACCGAATACAGGAGCTTGGTCGTGTCAATGTCGAGATCGATCATCTCCGAGAACTGCCGCGGCGTGAGCTTGTCGGTCAGCACATAGCCGTCCATCGCCTCGATGCTGGACAGCGAGGTGACGGAATCTACCTCTTCGCATTGCAAAAGCTCGTCGATCAGAGCCCGTTCGCGGTCATAGTCCCCGGCGGGAATGACCAGCGCGGCATAATTCTTCGCGCCGAAGTGCTCCTCGATCATCGCTTTTGCGATCTGCGTCTCGTTTTGCCTGCTCGTCTTGGACGAACTTGCGTTGTAGGTATACAGGCAGTTGGAGGACAGGAAGAACGAGCCGACCAGCACCACGGCAAACAGCGGCGGCACGACATAGCGCAGCTTGTAGACAAAGCTGCCGAGAAAAGAAATGTCGGGCAGCAGGCTCTTGTGGTGCGTGCGGTCAATGTACTTGCCGAACAGCATGAGGAGGCAAGGCATCAGCGTGAAGACGCACAGCAGACTGAAGAAGATCGACTTGATGAGGCAGATGCCCATGTCGAAGCCGATCCTGAACTGCATAAACATCAGCGCAGCCAGGCCCGAGATCGTCGTCAGCGAGCTGCCGGAGATCTCGGTGATGGAGCACGCCAGCGCATTGACGACCGCGTCGCGCTGGTCGCAGGTCTGCCGCTCCTCACTGTAGTGATGGATCATGATGATCGCATAGTCGATCGACAGCGCCAGCTGCAAAACGGCAGTGACCGAATTGGAGACGAAAGAAATTTCGTCAAAAATGAAGTTTGTGCCTTTGTTCAGGATGATACCGGCGACAAAGGTGATCAGCAGCACCGGAACCTCCATGTAGGTCTGCGAGGTCAGCAGCAGTACCGCCACGATAATCACTGCGGCAATCGCCAGAATCAGCGACATCTCGCTCGCCAGCGAAGCGGACGAGTCCACGTCGCTCTCCGAAATGTAGGTATCGTAATCGGCGAGCAGATCGCGCACCGCCGCATAGCCCTCTGCGACAATGCCGTCACCCGCCTCGCCCTTCATCGTAATGTCGAAGAGAGCGCTCGCCGCCTTGTAATGATCCTCGCTGTCATCAAAGTCGATCATCTCCACCTGCGGCAGCCCGGCAATCCTGTCGCTGAGTGCCTTGGCCTCGTCGTAGGTGACATTGGCAACCATGACGCGCGAGGTGGCATAGGTCACAAACTCGTCCTCCATAACCGTCAGGCCCTGCCTGGTCTCGGTGTCGGCGGGCAGATAGGCCGTCAGATCATTGCACACGCTGACCCAGTTCTGCGCGATGAGCGAGAAGATGAACGCTGCGACGTACAGCAGCAGAATAATGTTGCGTTTGTCGACAATGAAGGCGGCAACCTTGTGCATTGCCGATTCGCCCGTTTTGTTTTTCGACACGGTGTCCGTCCTTCCGCGCTCAGTTGTTTCTGTATCTGACCATGTAGAGGAGAATGAACAGATTCTCGATGCCCTCGACAATCAGCGTTGCACCGAGTACGCAGACAATGGCCAGCGTCCCCTCAAACGGTGCTACGACAAGGAGAACGCCGAGCGCCATCGTGAGGATCGCGCCGAGCAGAAGCAGCCACCACCTCGGCATCCCGAAACGCTTGGCGTCGATCGAGGACTGAACCTGAAGCGTGCCGGTCACCAGCGTGAAGATGCCGATGAGGATGTGTACCAGAGAAATGAACGCCGTGGCGTTGCACACGATCACAAGGCCGAGCAGAATCGAGGCGATGCCGAGCGCCAGATCAAACTGGAACGCGATGCGGTAAAGATCGCCCGAAAAATAGCCGACAATGCGCATAATCCCGTGCGCGATGCAGATGCCGCCGACGATGTAGCACAGTGCATAGGCAAAAACGGACGGCCAGATCAGCATACAGATGCCCGCCGCAATGAAGAGGATCGACAATGCGATATAACCCTTTTTGAAATTTTCATACATGCTCATAACAATTCCCTTTCCAAACAAAAATATCGGTTTATGTTTTTATTATACACTTGCAGACATACAGGGACAACGGACGAAAAAAGCCCGGTGCGCAAAAATTGCACACCGGACCGAAATTGACCGAAAATCAGACATTTCAACCGTTTTGTCTGTTATTGCACGGCAGACACCGTACCGATCGCCGTCCTGACATTGCTCTCCAGCAGCGCGCTGAGCTTGCGGATCATTGCCTCAAGGTCGCCCTTCATGCCGCTGTCCAGCCAGCGCCGGATCAGACCGATGACGGCATCGCCGTAGAAGCCGGCCACAAAGGCAATATCCGCCTCCGTGCAGCGCATTCCTTCGGCCTCACGCCGCACCACTTCCGCGGCGGCATCGTAGATGACCCGCTGGAAATAGCGTTCGAGCTGATCTTTTTTGACCGAATGGTACAGATGATAGACGGCTTTTTTGTTCTTCAGGACAAACTCGGCGCCGTAATACAGCCCCTCTTTCCAGGAGTTGCAGGTGCGCTGTTTTTCCAGCACGCGGGCAACCTCCTCGCTGAGCAGCTCGTCGACCACGGCGTAAATATCCTCGAAGTTGTAGTAGAACGTATTGCGGTTGACCCCGCAGTCGTCCACGATGTCCTTCACGGTGATCTTGTCAAACGGGGTGGAATCGAGCAGCTTCACGAAGGACTGCATGATCGCGGTCTTGGTGAACTTAGACATCCAAATCTCCTTTCGGCAATACGGTTTTTTACTTTTCGATGCGGAACTCCACGTCCACCACATCGTCGCAGGACACGCTGTCCACGCCAACCTGCGACATCTCGCCGTTCACGTACAGCGCCCAGTAAGTCGCATCCGTGTCATAGTCTGCAACCACGCCGCACACGCTCTTGACATAGAGGCCGTATGCCCCCTGCTCGCCCTCGATCAGGCCGGCATCCTGCAGCGCCTCGCCGACCATCTTCTTATCGGTGGAAACAACGTAGCTCTGCTTGGTGCCGTCCGCAAACGTCACGATGAACGGGAACGCACAGTTGCCCTCGCCGACCCAGGTCCAGGGTGCGGTGGTCTCGGTCGTGCGCTCGGTTCTCGCGGTGGTTTCCGTCGGCTCGGAGGGTGTTGTAACATCGGGTTCCGCCTTGCCGCAGCCGACAAAGGCAAATGCCAGCACGCAGGCAAGCAGCAGCGCCGCCGCGCGCGTCAGAAATTCATGCTTCATGTTCATGCTCCTTTGCACGAAAAAGCCTCTTGCGAGGCTTTTTCAGATTTATTCAGAATACCAGTCTTGCCTCGATATACGCCTTCAGATCCTCAATCTTCACGCGCTCCTGCTCCATGGTGTCGCGGTCGCGCACGGTGACGCAGCCGTCGCCTTCGCTCTCAAAGTCGTAGGTGATGCAGAACGGCGTGCCGATCTCATCCTGGCGGCGATAACGCTTGCCGATTGAGCCGGTCTCGTCATAATCCACGTTGAAGTACTTGCCGAGCATTTCCTGCACCTCGCCCGCCTTGTCGGCCAGCTTCTTCGACAGCGGAAGAACCGCCGCCTTGAACGGGGCCAGTGCGGGATGCAGATGCAGCACCACGCGGGTGTCGCCCTCACCGACCGTCTCCTCGTCGTATGCGTCGATCAGGAAGGCCAGCGTCACGCGGTCTGCACCGAGCGACGGCTCAATGACATACGGCACATACTTCTCATTGGTCTCGGGGTCAAAATATTCCATCGACTCGCCGCTGTGGTTTGCGTGCTGCGTGAGGTCGTAGTCGGTACGGTCCGCCACGCCCCAAAGCTCACCCCAGCCAAACGGGAACAGATACTCAAAGTCGGTCGTCGCTTTGGAATAAAAACAGAGCTCGTCCGCGTCATGATCGCGCAGTCTGAGGTTTTCGCGCGTCATGCCGAGGTCGTAGAGGAACTGCTCGCAGTAGTCTTTCCAGAACTTGAACCACTCGAGGTCGGTGCCGGGCTTGCAGAAGAACTCCAGCTCCATCTGCTCAAACTCGCGGATGCGGAAGATGAAGTTGCCGGGCGTGATCTCGTTGCGGAACGACTTGCCGATCTGGCCGACGCCGAACGGCAGCTTCTTGCGCGTGGTGCGCGCGATGTTTTTGAAGTTGACAAAGATACCCTGCGCCGTCTCGGGGCGAAGATACAACTCGGAGGAAGAATCCTCGGTGACGCCCTGATAGGTCTTGAACATCAGATTGAACTTGCGGATGTCGGTGAAATCCTTTGCGCCGCAGGCTGGGCAGGCGATCCCGTTGTTCGCGATGTATTTTGACATCTCCTCGTTCGTCCATCCGGCGGGGTTGACGTCCAGATGATTCTCTGCTGCATAGTCTTCAATCAGCTTGTCTGCGCGATGGCGCGTCTTGCACGCCTTGCAGTCCATCAGCGGGTCGGAGAAGCCGCCGACATGGCCGGAAGCGACCCAAACCTCGGGGTTCATGATGATTGCGCTGTCGAGGCCGACATTGTACTTGCTCTCCTGCACAAAGCGCTTCCACCACGCGCGCTTGATGTTGTTTTTGAACTCAACGCCGAGCGGGCCGTAATCCCACGAGTTTGCAAGACCGCCGTAGATCTCGGAACCGGGGTATACAAAGCCGCGGTTTTTGCAGAGTGCAACGATCTTGTCCATTGTTTTTTCGGAATTGTTCATATTCTTCTCCTCTTGTCCTGTATGGAAAAATAATTATTGATTGTATTTCAGCATCGCGGTGATCGCCGCGGAAATATTCGGGTTGAACACCCGCTCTCCGTCCCGGAAATAGTAGCTGCCGGGATAGTCGAGTGTGCTGACCTCAAACTGATTGTAGGCAAAGATCAGATCCAGCTGCTTTGTCAGATCCCCCGCTGTGAAATTGGTGGCGACATATTTCGACGCATCGGCAAAGATTGTTGCAGCCTTGCCGAGGTAGGTCGGGTTGGTCATTTTCTGCGCCAGCGCGCGCAGGAAAGACATCGTGGTCTTCTCGCGCGACAGCGTCGCATTGGTATAGGAATTGTAGGCCAGCAGCCCGCAGACATCCTTGCCGGTCAGCGTCTGCGCCCCGGCCTTCAGCGAGATCGTCAGCCCGGAAACCTCGTCGGTATACTCCATGTCGCACGGCACGGTATAATTGATGGTACCCATGGCGTCCACGGCATCCGCCAGCTGCTCGATGCTCGTGAGCGCATAGTAGTCGATCTGCATCCCCGTGATACCGGACATTTTGTTGACGAAATAGTCCAGCCCCTTGTCATAGTACAGGTCACGCACGGTCGTCGTCACACCGCCGACCGTCAGCTGCATCTCGGCCGGGATCTGCATATAGGTGATGCGGCGTTTCTCCTTATTGACCGTCACCAGCACCACCGCGTCGGCATGCACCGTGCGGTAGGGGTAAACGGGGAGCGAACCGTTGTAGCCGATCAGCTCGGCGGAATTCTTGAAATACGGATACTGCTTGGCGATATCGGGATGATAGTTTGTCAGAATGCTCGGACGGTAATCCGTGCCGATGAGCAGTATGCTGAATGACTCGCCGCCGAGGTCGTCCCCGTTCGGGCCGATCGGATTCAGCACGGAAGAATCCGGCTCGGAGGTCGTGCTGTCGCTGCTCTCGGTTGTCTTGACTCCGCTGATCATGCTATTGATGCTTTCGGTGACAAACCCGGTTATGAAAAACGCGCAAAGGCCGAAAACGACCAGCGCAATGATGAAGGTTGCACAAAAGTTGCGCAGTGAATTCATTCCGTCACTCACTTTCTATGGTTTTGACCGGCGAAGCGCAAAGTCCTGCCAATCTCACAACATTATACCGTATTGTTCAGCATTTTTCAATATCTAATCAATAAATTTCACCTCTTTTTGCTTGCCTTACACCGGAAAGGATGGTATACTGAATAGGAAAACTTTTGCGGGAGCGTGTGCGCTTGAAGAAAAACGATCGATTTGAAGTCAGCATCACGGATATGAACTTTCTCGGCTTCGGCATCGCCAAAGCGGACGGCTGCGTCCTGTTCGTTTCCGGCGCTGTCACGGGCGATACCGCACGCGTGTGCGTCATCAAGGTCTGCCGCACCTACGCCGTCGCCCGCGCAGAGCGCATTCTTGTGCCCTCGCCGCACCGCATCCCGGACGGCTGCGCCGTCTCGGCATCCTGCGGCGGCTGCGCCTTCCGCAGTGTGGATTACGCCTATGAGCGGACGCTGAAGGAAGCCGCCGTCCGGCAGAGCTTCATCCGGCAGGGACTGCGGGACGTCGATGTCGCGCCGCTGACAAGCGACGGCCGGACCGACCGCTATCGCAACAAGGCGCAGTATCCCGTTCGCCGCACGGCGGACGGCGGGATCGCCATCGGCTTCTTTGCGGCCAAGAGCCACCGCGTTCTTCCCTGCACAGACTGTGCATTGCAGCATCCGGCATTTGCGCCAATCGTGGAGGAGATCCGCGCTTTCGCCGCGGAAACGCAGCTCCCCATCTACGACGAGGAAGCGGGCAGCGGCCTTTTGCGCCACATCTATCTGCGCATCGGCGAGGCGACCGGCGAGATCATGCTGTGTCTGGTGCTGTGCGGCGATGCTTTGCCGCACGCGGACGACTTTGTCCGGCGTATCCGGGCAAAATTTCCCGCCGTGGTTTCGATCTTTCTGAACCGCAATGCGGAGGATACCAACGTCGTGCTCGGCCGGGACTTCACCCTGCTTTTCGGCAAACCGTACATCGAGGATATTCTCTGCGGCGTGCGGCTGCGCATCACGCCGCAGTCCTTTTACCAGGTCAACCGCAGCGCGGCCGAGCTGCTCTACGGCAAGGCGGCCGAGCTTGCCGCGCTGACCGGGCGCGAGACCCTGCTCGACCTCTACTGCGGCATCGGCTCGATCGGGCTGTCCATGGCAAAGCGCGCCGGGCGGCTGATCGGCATCGAGACCGTGGCGTCGGCCGTGGAATGTGCCAAGGAAAATGCAGCGCAAAACGGCATTGCACACGCGGCGTTTTACTGCGGCGACGCCTCCGATACGCAGTCGCTGCTCAAAAGTGCAAAAGCCGCCGAGGGCGACTTCATCCCCGATGTCGTCGTGCTTGACCCGCCCCGCAAGGGCTGCACCGAGCGGCTGCTCGCCGACCTCGGCAAAATGGGCGCAAAAAAGATCGTCTACATTTCCTGCAACCCCGAAACGCTGGCGCGCGATGCAAAGTTTCTGCTGTCCGACGGCTGGACGATGGGCACGGTCTATCCGTTTGACCTGTTCTGCCGCACCGGACACGTTGAATGCTGCACATCCTTTGAAAAAATCTGAATAACATATAACATATAGGAGTCACTATGAAACTTCTTTTTGAGAAAGACTGCAAGAAGACGCAGCCCGATCCGTTCATGTTTGAGGCGGACGGCAAGTATTACATGTATGTGACCGCCGGGCGCGGCGTGGAGGCGTACACCGCCGACACCCCCTTTTCCGAATGGCACTATGCCGGCATCGTCTGCGCCGTGGAGGGCTGCAAGGACTACTGGGCGCCCTGCATCATCGAGGCGGACGGCTGGTTCTATCTCTATTATTCCTGCTCGAAGCCGGGGATGTTTGAATACCTGCATGTTTCGCGCTCACGCTCCCCGCTCGGCCCGTTCGGCGAGACGAAATGCCTGTTTGACCGCTTTTCGATCGACGCGCATGTGGTCAGAACCGCCGCAGGTCTGTTCCTGTTCTACGCCGAGGATAACAGAAAGCCCGCGCGCATCGGTACGCGCATCTTTGTGGACAGACTGATTGACCCCTATACCCCCGCTTATCAGCCGGTCGAGGTCGTTGTCCCGACCTTTGACGAAGAGATCTTCAAGCGCAACCGTTTCGGCGACGGCAAGGACTGGCACACCATCGAGGGCCCGTTCTGGCTGGAGGTGGACGGCTGGCAGTACCTCATGTACAGCGGCGCCTGCTATGAAAATGATACCTACCACATCGGTTACGCCGCCGCGCATACCGACGAGCCTGATTTGACGAAAGTCAAATTCGAGAAGCACACCGCAAACGGCAAGTTCGACCCGCTGATGATCAAAAACGACTTCGAGGAAGGCGTCGGTCACCACAGCGTTATCTGTTACAAGGGCGAATACTATGCCATCTATCACGGCAGAGACCTCACCAAGGGCGACGGCGAGCGCCGCACCGCGCGTGCCTGCCGCCTCTGCTTCAAGGACGGCGTCATCACCGCCGAGCGCTACGCAGATAAGCTGTAAGGAAAAAGACGCTGCCGCTTGCAGCGTCTTTTTCCTTTGCGCATCCCGCAAAAAAGGAGCTGCCCGCGGGCAGCTCCTTTTGCTGTTATTCTTCGAGATTTGCTTTATTCTCGGCGATGATCTTCTCCGCGACGGGTGCGGGGACTTCTTCATAGCGGACAAACTGCATGTCGTAGCGGCCGCGTCCCTGCGTCATCGAGCGGAGCGCGACGGTGTACTCCAGCACTTCCGCCTGCGGCACCTCGGCCTCGACGATGGTCGAGCCGTGCTTGGTCTCATCGGGATTGATGCCGAGGACTCTGCCGCGGCGCTTGTTGAAGTCGCCGAGGACATCGCCCACCATGGCATCCGGCACGAAAACGCGCATCGAGACGATCGGCTCCATGATGACCGGGCCTGCCTGCTTCATGCCTTCCTTGTACGCCAGCGATGCCGCCATCTTGAACGCCATTTCCGACGAGTCGACATCGTGATACGAGCCGTCGAACAGGTTTGCCTTCAGCCCGATCATCGGGAATCCGGCAAGCACGCCCTTCCTCATTGCCTCTTCCAGACCCTTCTGTACGGCGGGATGGAAATTCTTCGGCACGCTGCCGCCGAAAATGCTCTCGGTGAAGGTCAGCCCCTCGGTGTCGCTCGGGGAGAACTCGATCTTGACGTGACCGTACTGCCCGTGACCGCCGGACTGCTTCTTATGTTTGCCTTCGACCGAGACCTTCTTCTTGATGGCCTCGCGGTAAGCGATCTTCTGCTTTTCAAGGGCAACCGACACGCCGTAGCGTGCTTTCAACTTTGCCACCGTGACATCGAGATGCATATCGCCCATACCGTAGATCAGCATCTGCCGCGTCTCGGCATTGTTCTCAAAGCGGAGCGTGAGGTCTTCCTCCAGCAGCTTGGAAATGCCCTGCGAAATCTTATCTTCATCGCCCTTGGAGACCGGGACAATGCCCTTCGCCATATATGGGATCGGCGAAATCACATGCGCGTATTCCACCTTGCCGGACAGGCTGAGCGTATCGTTTGTGTTCGTGTTTGCGAGCTTTGCGGTCACGCCGATGTCGCCGCAGCAGAGCGAATCGACCTCGGTCTGTTTCTTGCCGCACATGGTATAGAGCTTTGCCAGCTTTTCTTCGCCGCCGCGGTTATTCTTCAGGACCATGTCCCGCTTGACCTCGCCGTTCATGACCTTGAAATAGGTCATTTTACCGACGAACGGGTCAGCCACCGTCTTGAAGACGAAGAGCGCGGGATCGCCCTCTTTTTCAATCGCGATTTCGCTGCCGTCCTCGCCGTGCTCCACGCCGCGTGCCGTCGGACGCGGGAAGGAGTCGGCAATAACGTCGAGCAGCGGCGTCACGCCCCATACCTTGGAGGCCGAACCGCAGAACACCGGCACGATGCCGCCGTTGATGATGCCCTCGTGGATCGCTTCGACCGCCTCTTCGCGGGTGATCTCCTCACCGGCAAAGTATTTCTCCATCAGCGCCTCGCTGGTCTCGGCAATGGACTCGAGCAGCATATTGCGGTACTCGTGCGCCGTGCCGACGAAGTCCTGCGGGATGCTTGCGCCATGCGACAGGTTGCCCTTGTCATCATATTTATAGACCTTCATGTCGATGAGGTTGAGGAAGCCGCCGACATGGTCGCCCTCGATCATCGGGATGAAGATCGGGCAGACCGCGACGCCGTAGCGGTCGCGCAGCGTTGCAAACGCCTTTGCAAAGCGGGCTTCTCCGTCGTCAAAGCGGTTGATGAAGAAGGACTTCGGAATTTTCGCCTCGGTGGCATAGTCCCAGCCGAGGTCGGTGCCGACCTGCGCGCCGGTGCGGCCGTCCACGACAATAATCGCCGCATCCGCCACGCGCACCGCCTGCTTTGCCTCGCCCTTAAAGCCGAGGTAGCCGGGCGTGTCGATCACGTTGATCTTGATATCGTTATGCATAAAGTTGATCATCGCGGCAGAAAGTGTAAAGCCGCGCTTGATCTCCTCGGGGTCATAGTCGCAGACCGTATTGCCGTCCGCCGTCTTGCCGAGGCGATCGGTCAGATGCTTGCTGTAGAGCATTGCCTCAGCAAGAGAGGTCTTACCGGTAGATCCGTGTCCCAGAAGGACGATATTTCTGATGTTCTTCGTAATTACATTCGCCATGGTGGTTTGCTCCTTTTCTGCAAGTATTCCAGTTCTTATTATACAGAAAATGCATGGCGCTTTCAATAGGTTTTTTGAACTTTTTGCAGCACAACCGTAAAATCAAAATGTTGAATTTTGTGCATTATATACAGTTTTGATGCAGCGCACTGCCCTGCCAAAGCCCGTGCGCGTACAAATATCGGTCAAGCGCGGCGACCGCTTCCCGCTTGCGCAGACTCCATGCGGGAGCCAGCAGCGCATCCCGGTCGCCGTCGCCGGTCACACGGGCAATCACGATGTCGGGCGGCAGGCGCGTCAGCTGCGCCGCCGTAACGGCAACATAGTCTTCAAGCGAGAGCGGCGTATATTCCCCGCGCGCATACCGCGCGGCAAGCGCCGTCCCGCGCAGGACGTGCAACGCGTGGATCTTGATCTGATTCGGGTGCAGCAGCGCAACCGCATCCGCCGTTGCAATCATGTCTTCCCGCGTTTCGCCGGGCAGGCCGTTGATGATATGAATGCAGATCTCCGCCGACGGCACGGCGCGGCGCAGCGCGGCAAAGCCCGCGCGGAAAGCGGCAAAGTCATGGCCGCGGTTGATACGCGCCGCCGTCGCGTCCGAGGCACTCTGCAAGCCGAGCTCCACCGTCAGGCGCGTCTTTTCCGCAACCTCGGCAAGCAGCGCAAGCACCGCGTCCCCGAGGCAGTCCGCGCGGGTCGCGATGCTCACGCCGACCGTGCCCGGATAAGCGATCGCCTCGAAATACGCCGCGCGCAGGCGGGCGAGATCGCCGTAGGTGTTGCTGTGCGCCTGAAAATACGGGATCACGCGATCGCTCTTCCACTTTGCGGCGAGCTGCCGCTTTCCCGCCTCGATCTGTGCGGTCACGGACGCCATCGGCGCGGGCGCAAAATCGCCGCTCCCCCGCCCCGAGCAGTAGATGCAGCCGCCCGCGCCGCATGTTCCGTCGATGTTCGGGCAGGTGCAGCCGATGTCCAGCGCCGTCTTCAGGCACTTGCCGCCGAAGGTGCGCCGCAGGTAATAATCATAGGTATAATAGCGTTTGTTCGTGTCGCTGTTGACAAACGGATTGCTCTCCCGCTGCGTTTTTTTCATGGCCGTCCTCCGTTAAACATCTGCCATACCGTGCAAGCAAAAAAGCACCCCATCGGGATGCTTTCTTTGGCGGAGAAGGAGAGATTCGAACTCTCGAACCCTGTTACGGGTTACGCGATTTCCAGTCGCGCGCCCTCGACCAACTAGGCGACTTCTCCAAGTTGTTCGCGTTCAAAACACATATTCGGTTTTCACAAACAGCCTTTATATAATAGCATGCCGAACGCAAAAAATCAAGGGTTATTTCAAAAAAAGATGAATTATTTTGCCGCCCCGCGCGCGGCGGAACAAAAGGGCGGCAAAACCGCCCTCTTTGCACCGTGATACGCCCGCCTACCAGTTGACCTGCCAGCGATCCGCCTGTGCTTCCGCCGGCTTTGATACCGCATTTTCGCCGCGGTAAACGGAATGTGCGACACGCGCAGCCAGCAGCCTGTCGTACAGGGCCGTGTCAAACGGAAGTTCGATCCGCGCGCTGCCGCGCCATGCGGACAGATATGCCGCATTGATGAGCGTCAGCTGCGCAAGTCCGTCGCAGCCGGGTGAGATCAGCGCCTCACCGTGCAGGATTGCGTCGGTGAAATTCTGCAAAATCCCCGCATGTGCGCCGCCCTTTCCCGGCGTCAGTTCCGCATAGGCTGTCTCCACATGCGGAAAGCTCTCGGGAGACTGCGCGCAGATGTCGCGTTCGCTCTCGGGCAGCGTCCAGTGCTTCAGCGTGCCACCCTCAATCACGATTTTACCGCGCGTGCCGACGATCTCGAGCCGATTTGTCCCGGGAAGATCGCCCGTGCTGGAAATGAAGACACCGGTCGCACCGTCTGCAAATTCGGCATACAGCACCGCTTCATCCTCGACCTCGATGTCGTGGAATCTGCCGATATTGCAGTGCGCCGTGACGGCGGTTGGCATCCCGCAGATCCACTGCCAGAGATCGAGGTTGTGCGCCGCCTGATTGAGCAGAAGTCCGCCGCCCTCGCCCCGCCAGCTGGCGCGCCATGCGCCGGACGCATAATAGGCATCCGTGCGATACCAGTTGGTCACGATCCAGACCGTGCGTTTCAGGCGACCGAGTTCCCCGCTCTGCACAATGCGGCGCGCCTCGCGAAACAGCGGACTTGTCCGCTGATTGAACATGATGGCAAACACCTTGCCGCTTGCCTCGGCGGCGGCGCACAGCCGCTCGCCTGCGGAAAGGGTTATATCCATCGGCTTTTCGGTCAGCACGTTCTTTCCGTGCTCAAAGGCGAAAATGCCGACCGCGGCGTGCAGCGGATGCGGCACGGCGATGATGACCGTGTCGATGTCCGCCCGCTCGATCATCTCCGTATAGCTTTCGTAGATCTCAAGCACCGGATACGTCTCTTTCGCCGCACGCAGTTTGTCCGCGTCGATGTCGCAGACGGCGCACACCGTCATGCCCGCGATCCGCCCCTCGGCGATGCAGCGCAGATGCGTGCCGCCCATGTTGCCGATGCCGACAATGCCGGCTTTTACAAGTTCCATGTCACCGATTCCCCTCATACGAACCGCTCGTGTCCGCCGTCATCTCTTTCACGTTCGTTTTCCGTCTCGACGCGGCGGCGCGCTGCATCAACTCCCTGTAGAACAGATCTTCGTCAAGCGGCAGCGTGACGGCGTGCCCGAGCCAGGACGACAGATGCATGGCATTGGATAGCGTCAGCCCGTTGATCCCCTCGCTGCCGTCCGCCACAAGCGGCTCGCCGCGCAGAATCGCGCCGCCCCACGCGTTGATGACGCCGACATGCTGCGGATTTTCGCCGTCGGTCTCGACTTCGACTTTGTTTGCCGCAACGGTGGCAAACGGCTCGGTATTCGTCTTTGAAAAGTCCTGCTCGGTCATCTCATATTCAAGCATTGAAATTTTGCCGCCCTCCACGACGATGCGCGCACGGTCGAGCTGAATCTCGAGACGATTTGTGCCGTGTGCATCGCCCGTCGTTGTCACAAAAACGCCGGTCGCACCGTTCGCGTGCCGCACATAGGCGGTCACGTCGTCCTCGACCTCGATGTCGTGCCACAGTCCGTAGGAGAGCTTCGCCTCCACCGACACCGGCATGCCGCAGATCCACTGCCAGAGGTCGAGCTGATGCGGACACTGGTTGAGCAGGACGCCGCCGCCCTCGCCCGACCAGGTGGCGCGCCAGTCGCCGGAATCGTAGTAGGCCTGCGGGCGATACCAGTTGGTGATGATCCAGTTGGTGCGGCGGATATTGCCGTAGTCCCCGCTCTGCACCATCTCGCGCACCTTGCGATAGACGCAGTTTGTGCGCTGGTTGAACATCATGCCGAAGACGACGGCCGGGTGCTTTGCCGCCTCCTCATTCATCTCGCGCACCTGCCTTGTGTACACCCCGGCCGGTTTTTCCACCATCACATGAATGCCGCGGCGCAGGCAGTCGATCGCATACTTCGGGTGATCGTAGTGCGGCACACAGATCATACAGGCGTCGATCCTGCCGCTGTCCAGCAGCGCCTCGGCGCTGTCATAACGCAGAACCGTCCCGGGCAGATTCTCGCCCACCCATTGCAGCCGGGAAGGCTTCACGTCGGCCACCGCCGCCAGTTCAAAATCCGGGCATTTCCCCTCCGCCACATGCTTTGCATGTGCCGAACCCATGTTGCCGATGCCGATGATACCGAGTCTGATTTTTCCGTCCATCATTCAAATCCTCTCGAGCGCAGATATGCGTAGCTGCGGCGCAGGCAGTCAAACGGATCTTCCCCGCCACAGTCATCCTGCTCCACGATCATGTATGCCGTCCCGGCGTCGGCCGCCGCGGCAAAAATGCGGTCAAAATTCAGATTGCCCTCGCCGACGACCGCCATCTTGCGCCCGTATGCAAAGTCCTTCAGGTGGATGCAGGGGACTCTGCCGGAGAGATTTCTGATCCACTGCGCGGGATCGCCGCCGCCCGCCTGAATCCAGAAGGTGTCCAGCGTAAAGCCCATTGTGTCCGGCGCGATCCCCTCGGCGAGGCGCTCCAGAATCAGCTTGCCGTCCGCGCGGCGGAACTCCATGTCGTGGTTGTGATACATGAAGTATTTTCCGTTTTCCCGCAGCGCCTCCGCAACCGGACGGTAGACGGCGAAGAAGTCCTCGACCGTGTGCTGCCCCTTCTCCGTGAAGTCGTACCAGCCGAGCCCCACATACTTGCAGCCGAAAACGTCGTGTTCCCGCGCCACCTGCACGGTCTCGCCGCGCAGGCGATCCGCCGGTGTGTGCGTCAGCACGCAGGAAAGGCCGTTTGCCAGCAGCTGCTCCCGCATCCATTCTGCGTCAAACGGGCAGACGCAGGACAGTTGAATCGTCTTGTAGCCGATGTCGGCGACCCGCTTCATGGACTCGGCAAGTCCCTCCGTGGTCTTGCAGAAGTCCCGGATCGTGAAAAATTGCGCCCCGATGTTCATACGTTCACCTCATATTTCAGAATAGTTTTCGCAGCGCGTCCGCGGCCGCCGCGAATGCGGCCTCCGCCGTCGGATACCGATAGACCTCGCCGATGCGGCTGGTCTCGCCTGCGCGTTCCAGTGCGGCAAGGCCGACAAACTCGGCGAGATGCGGCTCCAGCGTCACGGCCGTGCCGCCGCGCGCGCGGAAATCGGCAAGGATCTCCGGGATATGCCCCGCACCGCACCCGGCGGGTACGACGCAGCCGTCCGGCAGGGCGTCCTTGATGTGCAGATATTCCGCATACGGGCAAAGCTGCTGCCACGCCGCCCACGCATCCTCGCCGCACTGCACAAAGTTGGCGGGGTCAAAAACCGCGCGGAGCGACGGAAGCGCCCGGTGAAGCTCCATACAGCGCTGTGCCGTGTCACCGAAGATCCCCTTTTCGTTCTCGTGGCAAAGTGCAACGCCGCTGCCCGCCGCTATTTCCGTAAATGTGCCGAGACGCTCGATCACGGCATCGCGCCATGCGTCGCGCGCCGCCTCCGGCGTATAAAAGGAGAACAGCCGCAGATGCGCCGCGCCGAGAATATCGGCAAGTTCGAGCAGACGGCGGAGCATCTCGGTCTGCGGCCCGAAATCGGCGGTGATGTCCGCCTTGCCGAGCGGCGAGCCGAGACTCCACACTGCAAGCCCCGCCTCGTCCATGCGGCGGCGGATTTCCCGCGCTGCGGCGGGCGTGAGGGCGGACACATTCTCGCCGTCCGCGTTCCGCAGTTCAATGCCGTCGAGCCGATTGCTGCGCAGCGCCGCGATCTGCCCCGAAAGCTGTGAGCTGGCCTCGTCCGCAAAAGCATAAATCTTCACGGTATCCCCCCCTGTTCTGTCTCTATTATAGTCCTTATTCTTTGCAACGGAATTGTTGAAATTATGGATTTATATTGCAAATCGGATCATTCTGTGCTACAATGGCCGGGAAAGGGTGTGTTGCTTTGAACCCCTGCTTTTCCTATCACGAAGGCGCACTCAGCGCGCACTACGCAACGGATGAAAGACCCGATCCCGGTAAATTCAGGATGCATACGCATGACGCGTATGAGCTGTTCTGCCTGCTCGAAGGGCACGGCAGCTACAGAATCGAGGGCAGCAGCTATCCGCTGACGCCGGGCGACATTCTGCTCATGCGGCCGCTCGAAGCGCATTATATCCGCGTAGATCCGACCTGCCGCTATACGCGCTTCGCCATACATTTCCGCCCGTCCCTGCTTGAGAACATCGACCCGGACGGCGTGTTGCTGCGTCCGTTCACCGCGCGGGAGGCGGGCAAGCGCAACCTGTATCATGCCGAGGACTTTGACACCCCGCTCTGCCGTCTGCTCCTGCAAAACGCGATGGCCCCCTGCGATGACCGCCGCTTACAGCTGCTCACGGCGCTGATTCCGCTGCTTGGCGAGATCGGCCGCGTCTTTGCCGCAAAGAAAGACGCAGAAGCCGACGAAACGCAGATCTACCGCATCCTGCACTATATCAACAGTCACATGGCCGAGCCGCTCACGCTCGACGCGATCTGCCGCCGATTCTATATCAGCAAGCCGCATCTCTGCCGCACCTTCAAGCAGGCGACCGGTTCAACGGTCTGGGACTACATCAAGGTCAAACGGCTCATGAACGCGCGGCAGCTGATCCTGTCCGGTGCAGCGCCGACAAAAGTGTTTGCGCAATGCGGCTTTTCCGATTATTCCGCGTTCTACCGCGCCTATCGGAAAGAATTCGGCATTTCCCCCGCCGAAACGCCGAAATCGCCCGGCGCGCCTTTTTGAACCCATACAAAAGCAGCACACCGACGTCGGTCGGTGTGCTGCTTTTTCAGTTCTGTTCGGCGCGGATAAACAAATGGACGTAATTCCCGCCGACGGCGCGGTAGCGGTCATAGCGGCCGTTCCGATTGCCGATGTTGCCGAGCCGCTCAAAGCGGCCGTCGGTACGGTAGGTGCAGGTGCAGCCGCCGAAGCGCACGGTGATCGTCTGCGCGCACACGCCGACCTCGGTCTCGGTCTGCCCGTCGAAACGCAAGACCGGGAACAGGATCGAAACCGGAACGTCTGCCGAAGCCGTCACGGTCACGCCGTCCGCTGTCACACTGTACGTCTCGGCAACGTCCTTATCGCCGATGCGGCAGATCAGCCGAACGCCGTCCGCCGCAGCGCTCTGAAGTCTGTACGCACCGTGCGCCGCAGCGGAAAGCAGACACGTCTCGCCGTCTTCGATTACGGTCAGCGCGCTGCCGATTGCAAAAGGCTCCGTATTCGGCGGTTCGATGCCGTAATGCGCGTCCGCGCCCGGAAACGGACAGGACAGGATCAGCGGCGACGGAACGCCGTGCCTGTGGATGCGCCCGAGGCCCGAACCGTCGTACTGCGGATCGGCGTTCAGATCAAATTCGAGAAAATAGCCGTCCCGATTCAGAAACACCTTGTGGAAGTACGCCGAGGTCACAGCGGCGTAACCGCCTTGCAGCGCAGGGGCGGTGCTCGGCGCGATGCCGTCATCCGCAAACAGATAGGCCAGATACAGATTGGAGGCGAGCGTCACCATGTACTTGTCAAAATAGGCGTATTTCTCGCACCCGATGCCGGACTTCGGCGGGTACTGGTTCTTCACATGGGTGCGCACGGTGCGCTTCAGCATGCGCTCGACCTCACCGACAGCCAGCTGCGCCGCCGCTTTGCATGCCCCCGCACCGACAGTGTCGCCCGCCCTTGCGAGCTCCGCCGCGCTCCACTCAAAATAGGCGGCCAGCGCCGCTTCATTGTACAAAAACTGATTGCTTCTGCCGCCGAACGGCAGTTCGCCCGTGATCGACTGCATCCGAAGCGTCAGCGGAATGCCGCGCCGCAGCGCCTGTCGAACGGCGTCCGCATGTCTCCCGTTGTAGCCGAAATGCAGGAGTGCCGCCAGCTGAATGCGCGCCATCACATCGTAGAGCATCGGCTCGTGCGGATCGCGGTACATGCCGTTTTCGTCAAAGGACAGCAACTGTGAAGCCAGCTGAAGATCCACAAAATCCGTCGTGTCGCAAAGTCCGGCAAATTGCCGCATCCATTCACTTGCGGCATTGAAGGCCGCCCAGTTGCCGACGCGTTTGTCCGGCGCGGGCGCGATCACCTGATAGCACGCATAGGGATCAATCCCGGCAAGGCTTTCACGCCACGCCGCCGTCTGCGCCTGCGGAAGTATATGGGCGCGCTCCAGCTCCAGCAGCGCAAACACGATCTCCTTCACGGAAAAATCGTTGCCCGCCCGGGAGGTGCACGGAATCTCGCGGCAGCAGAAGTCCATCATCTTCACCATCAGCGGCAGGCAAGATGTGCGGTAGCCGCGCGCGATCAGAATGGCCAGATCGGCGCTGACGCGAGGAAATCCGTGTTCCCGCAGTCCCGTCTTCTGCACATGGTCAAAGAATCGGCTGACGCCGGCCGCACCGTAAGCGTCAAACGTGCGATTCATCAGGGCGAGATACAGTTCTTTCATAGCACACCTTTCCTTATAATATATTCCAAATAATATATTCCAAAGGCGATTGCAAAAAAGCGGGAGATGCGCTGCATCTCCCGCTTTTTGGAGCGGATGACGGGAATCGAACCCGCGTATTCAGCTTGGGAAGCTGATGTTCTACCATTGAACTACATCCGCAGAACATTGGTATTATACCGCGCCGCGCCCCGTTTGTCAAGTAAAGATTTTCTTTTTTTACCGCCGGACGCGGAATATGCGTCGGCTCTTGCCATACAGCACGGATTTATGCTATACTGGTAACCGAAGTGCGCATACTATTATTGAAATTTTCAGATTTTTTTATGATCATGCAACCAAACCGAAAAAAAGTTGTCATTATAAGCAGATGGCACTTTGAAAGAAAGGAGCTTTGGCATGGACGATACCGAGATCGTCGAACTGTATTGGCAGCGCGAGGAAAGAGCCATCCGTGAAACCGCCTGCAAATACGGCGCATACTGTATGAAAATCTCCATGAATATTCTGGCGGACAAGTCCGACAGCGCGGAAAATGTCAACGATACATACCTCGGGGCATGGAACGCAATGCCGCCGCACCGCCCCGCCGTCCTGCAATCTTTTCTCGGCAGAATCGCCCGCAACCTTGCCCTCAACAAATACAAGGCGCGGCAGGCCGAAAAACGCGCAGGCGACGAATTTGCCCTTTCGCTGGACGAGCTGGATATCTGCACGCCAGCAGGCGTTTCGGTGGAGGATTCCGCCGCCGTTTCGGCGCTTGCGGCACAGATCAGCGCATTCCTGCGCGGGCTTCCGGCGGAGATGCGGCGCGCCTTCGTCTGCCGCTACTTCTATGCGGAGAGTGTGCGGGAGATCGCCGCACGGCAGGGTGCGTCCGAAAGCAAGATCAAATCCATGCTGCTCCGCAGCCGTCTGCGGCTGAAGGCGCAGCTTGAAAAGGAGGGGTATTCGCTGTGAAAAACGAAGCGCTGGCGCGTGCAATCGGCGAGCTCGACGACGATCTGATCGCCGATGCTCACACCGCGGTGCGAAAAGTCCGGTTCCCGGCGCGCCGGTTTTGCGCCATGGCAGCCTGTATGCTGCTGTTCTTCGGCACGCTGCTCTATGTCGGCTTCCCCGACGACACCGTGCGTCTGGACGGCAGCCCCCTCTCCGACATGCCCGTTGTTGTACAGGACGCCGCCCCCGTCGCACACACGGCGGAGCCGTACATGCGGGACGGCAGCATACTGACCGTTTCGCTCGACCTCGATCTGCGTGATGCGACCCGCATCACCGCCGAAAACGGCACGTTCGAGCTCATGCGCGGCAGCCGCACACTCTATGCCGGAAGCGACCGCATCGCAAGCGGCCCTCTCACGCTCTTGTGGTCGGTCCGCGCACCGGACCCCGGAGAAACCTATCAATTGACCGTCGGCGAAACGACGCTGACACTCTCGTTCGACTCTGCGACCGCATGTTGGGTCATGCAGAAAAACCGAAATTCAATCAATCCGTAACGGAGGAACACAAAAATGAAGAAAATCGTAACGATGCTCACCGCACTTGCCCTTGTACTCAGCTTTGCCGCCTGCGGCAAGACTGATAAGACCCCGGACAGCACGTCCGGCTCAACGCCCGGCGAAAGCACCACGGCATCTGCCGAGCAGACCACCGGCACAAGCGCGCCCGAGACCGACGCAGCGGACAGCCCGAAGGCGCTGCTGGACGCCATTTGGAACAATTACAAAGAAGACGACAAGTTTCCTGCCGCAGGCGGCGACTATGACGAAGCCAACATGGTTGACGATGCACCCGGCAATGTCGGGCTTGCGGACGCGGACAGCGTCGAGCATCTGACCGGCTTCCCCGCCGCTTCCATCGGCGAAATCGATGCGGCGGCTTCCCTCTTCCATATGATGAACGGCAACAGCTTCACCTGCGGTGCATACCGCGTAAAGGAAGGCACCGATGTGGATGCACTGGCACAGTCCATCCGTGACGCCATCCAGGGCAGACGCTGGATGTGCGGCTTCCCGGACAAGATCGTCGTCGCAACGGTGGACAATTACATCGTCTCCGTATTCGGCCTTGAGGACCTCGTGGACAATTTCCGCGATACGATGCTCGCGGTCTACCCCGCAACCTCCGTCGTCTTCGACGAACCGATCGAATAATCACGGGGCCCGCCGATGCTGTTTTCAAGTATACCGTTTCTGTATTACTTTCTGCCGTGCGTTCTGCTGCTCTATCTGGTCGCCCCGCGGAAACTGAAGAACAGCGTGCTTCTGCTGTCCAGCCTGTTTTTCTACGGGTGGGGCGAGCCGAAATACCTCATCCTGATGCTTCTGTCCATCACGCAGGGCTATATCTTCGGCAGACTGGTTGAAAAATACCGCGGTCAAAAGCGCGCAAAGCTCTTTCTCACGCTTTCCGTCGTATTCAGCTTTCTAATGCTCGGCTATTGCAAATACGCCGACTTCTTCATCTCGAGCTTCAATGCCGTCACCAGGCTGTCGATCCCGCTCCTGAAGATCGCGCTGCCCATCGGCATCAGCTTCTACACGTTTCAGATCGTCAGCTATGTCATTGACGTCTATCGCGGCGATGTTTCGGCGCAGCGGAATTATGTCAATCTTGCGGCGTACATTTCGATGTTCCCGCAGCTGATCGCAGGGCCGATCGTCCGCTATGCGGACATCGCCGAGCAGCTTGAGAACCGCACACACAGCACGGCTAAAACGTCGCTCGGCGTCCGCCGCTTCATCATCGGCCTGTCCAAGAAGATTCTGCTGGCCAATGTGCTCGGCGAGCTGGTAGACGTTTTCAAAAACACGGACGAGCGATCGGTTCTGTTCTACTGGCTCTACGCCGTCGCCTACACCCTGCACATTTATTTCGATTTCTCGGGCTACAGCGATATGGCAATCGGCCTCGGACATGTGTTCGGCTTCGACTTTCTCGAAAACTTCAATTATCCGTTCATCTCGCGCAGCATCACCGAGTTCTGGCGCAGATGGCACATGTCGCTCGGCAGCTGGTTCCGTGACTATCTCTATATCCCGCTCGGCGGTAACCGCGTGCCACGCGGACGCTGGATCTTCAACATCGCCGTTGTCTGGGCCGCCACCGGCCTGTGGCACGGTGCTGCATGGAATTTTGTCGCCTGGGGCATTTTCTTTGCCGTGCTGCTCGTGCTGGAAAAGCTGTTTCTCAAGAAGTGGCTGGAGCGCGCGCCTGCACGCGGGCATGTCTACGTCATGCTGCTGGTCATCATCAGCTTTGTGCTGTTCGACGCCACCTCTCTGCGCGGCGCCGGCGAAACAATCGGCGCGATGTTCGGCGCGGGCGGCCTCCCCGCCGTCTCCTTTGAGGCGCTTTACAATCTCCGCAGCTATGCCGTCGTGCTGATTCTCGGCATCATCGGCTCAACGCCGCTGCCGAAGCTGGCGGTCGAGCGCATCCGCAAGACCTCGGGCGGCGCGGTGCTCATCAACGCCGCCGAACCGGTCGTTCTTATCGCGCTGCTGGCCGTCTCGACCGCATTCCTGATTGACGGCTCGTTCAATCCGTTCCTGTATTTCCGTTTTTAAGGAGGTCGCCATGTCTGAAAAAATCAAAAATATCGTCACGGTCCTCCTTGCAGCCGTCTTTCTGTTCGGCTTCTCGGTATGGAGCCTCCTGCTCCCCGACGCGGAGGAATCGACCGGCGAGCGGCGGCATCTCGCACAGTTTCCGGCCGTCAGCGCGAGCAGCATCCTTTCCGGCAAATTCATGACCGCGTTTGAAGATTGGTCGCTCGATCAGTTTCCGCTGCGCGATAAATTCCGCACGCTCAAGGCGATGACCGCGTTCTACCTGCTCCGCCAAAAGGACAACAACGACATCTATATCGCGGGCGGGCAGGCGGCAAAGCTGGATTACCCGATGCATGCGGATTCGCTCGACTATGCGGCAAGCCGTTTTACCTGGATCTATGAGAACCTGCTGAAGGATGCAAACACGCGGGTTTGGCTGTCGGTCGTTCCGGACAAGAACTATTTTCTCGCCGCGGCAAACGGCTATCCGTCCATGGACTATGCCGCATTTATCGCCGCCCTGCGCGAGAAAATGCCTTATGCGGACTATGTGGACATCACCGGCGCGCTGACCATCGACGACTACTACACAACCGACGCGCACTGGCGGCAGGAGAAGCTGTCCGCCGTGGCCGCAAAGCTCGCAGACGCGCTCGGCATCACGATTGACACGGTGTATGAGCAGATCGCCTCGGATGTGCCGTTCTACGGCGTGTACTACGGGCAGTCGGCGCTGCCGCTTCCGGCGGACGCGCTTGTCTATCTCACCAACGAGACGCTGCAAAACTGCCGCGTGTACGACTACGAAACCGGCGGCTACATCCCGGTCTACGATACCGGGATGCTCTCCGGCAAGGACCCGTACCAGGTCTTTCTCTCCGGCTCCAAGTCGCTGCTCACAATCGAGAATCCGTCGGCGGCCACCGACCGCGAACTGATTCTCTTCCGCGACTCGTTCGGCAGCAGCATTGCCCCACTCCTCGCCTCCGGCTACGCGAAGATCACGCTGGTGGACATTCGCTATGTCTCTCCGAATCGGCTCAGCCGATTCATCGACTTCGACGGCAAGGACGTCCTGTTCCTTTACAGCACCTCCGTGCTGAACAGCAGCGAGACCATGAAATAAAAAAAGCAGAGACTTTGCAAAGAGTCTCTGCTTTTTATTCGGCGGTGAGCTTGCGCATGTAGAACGTGCCGTCGTCCCGCTTCATCAGAAGCAAACGGTAGGCGTCCGAGGTCTCTCCGTTCATCACGGCAAAGAAGCGGCAGACATAGGTGTTCTCGGTCTCATACAGCTCGGTGATCGTCACCGCCGCCGTATTGTTCACACCGATGCCGGCCGAAATATAGGCATCCACGCGATCCAGATAGGTAAACAGCGGCGTCGACGCATTGGAGACGCTCGCCGTGCCGCCGAAGCAGCGATACACCGTGCTCTCGAAGTCCACGGCGGGGATCACCGTGGTGATCTCCAGCGTCGGATAGAGGCGGCGCGTCTCGTCGATCAGCTCGTTGTTGGCATTGTACTTGGCGTAGTTGCTGCCGAGCACCGCGCAAAGAATGCCGTCGCGATACAGCTTCGCCGCCGCGGCGGGTGAGTCGAACGGCGTAAGATACGGCGTATTCTGGAACAGCATTGAAAGCATGCTGCGGATCTCGTCCGCGACCTCGCCGTCGTCCGGCAGTGTGCCGAGGCGCGCCTCGCTCTCGTAATCGTGCGTATCAATGCCGAGCAGCGCATAAAACCCGCAGCCGGACAGCGACACGCAGACAGACAGGAGCAGAGCGAGCAGCGCCGCCGCACGGGCGGCGCGCCGATTCATACGCGCTCAACGGAAGCGACCGTGAAGCCTGCTTCCGTCACAGCTGCGGCAAGCTGCTTTTCGTCCAGCGCAGCCGGGCACTTGACATGCGCGACCTTTTCGTCCAGCACAACATCGGCACTGACACCGCGAATGGATTCGAGCGCAGTTTTGACATGCGCCGCGCAGTGCGAGCAAGACATGCCCTCTACATGGATGGTATAATTGACTTTTCCGAACATAGCCGGTCTCTCCTCTTCAACATGAATTTCCGGCGGCGGCATCCGCCGCACAAAGCACGACAAAAGCAGAACCGTTACCGTCGCTGCCAACCGTATCGTCGCCGCCGCGGTGAGCGACGCCGCGCCGAGGCTGCCGACATCGGCCGCCAAAAGCACGCAGAGCAGCAGCGCCGCCGCCGAAACGCCGACAGCTGTGCGGAGCGCCGCTGTCATGCGCCGGGCAAGCAGAACCGTTTCCGCAAGCGCCGCAGGTGTCGGAACATGCATCGAAAACGTTTCGTCCGCATTTGTCAATCTTATTGTAGCACCATCCCGCGTCACATGCAAGACTTTTTCGCGCCGCTTGCGCGGATTTGTCTGCCGGTCGCCGACCGTCACGGCAAGTCCTTCCGCGCGCAGGCAAGCCTGCGCGGCAGCGGCGTCCGGGAGCGGCGCGTTTGCAAACAGCAGTACGCCGCAAAATGCACCGTCGGCAAAGGCATACAGCGCCTGTCTGCCGCCGAAATCGGTGCGGCGAATCAGCTCTGGCGCATCGGCGCCATCCGGTACAAAGCGCCATGCGCGGCGATGCACCGTTCCGCCAAAGCCCTCCGTCGGTGCAGGTCCGTGCGCTGCGTGCGGCAGCCGCAGTCCGAGATATGCGGCCGCATCCTGCAGCGCCGCTGCATACGGATTCTCCGCACCGTCGGCGAGCGCTGCTGCCGCGGCCAGCAAGGCCGTCTTGCTGCCGGCCGTCACATACAGATCGTCCAGTGACGGCGCGGCCTCCCGCATGGCGGCATCATCAAAGCAAATCGCCGTCGCCGCGCCGAGTTCTTCCCAGTCTCTGCAAGGCAGCGGCCGGGCGGTGCGCTTCCCCGCCGCAAAGGCAAGCAGCGGTGCGGCAAGCAGGAGCGACGGCGGCGCGCCGAGTGAAAGCACAAGAAGCGCCGTATGCATCGCCGCGGCAAATCCGGCGCCGCGCAGCAGCCCCATGCCGCAGATGCCGAAGAAAAGCACTCCGAGACACGGAAGAAGGATCCGGCAGGTGTGCATGACCGTCCGCAATGCCTGCCAATCCTTGCGGCGCGCCGCGAAGGCCGCTGCCGCCAGCGCCGTGCCGGGCATCGGGAGCGGCGATTCTGCCGCAAGGCGGCTTGCTGTCAAAAGCGCTCCGTCGTCCGCCGCAAGCGCGACACGCACCGCCAGGAGCGCAGCATCCGCCAAGGCGGCCGCCGTTGCCGACAGAAGCAGCGCAGCCGCATCCGGCCGCACGGCGCGCATCGCACGCACACCGCTCTTCAGGATTGGCAATGCGGCGGACAAAATCGGGAGAAACAGCAAAATCTGCGCCATGCAGTACCCGGACGGATTTACGCGCGGGCATACGCCGCTCGGCAGCGGCAAGCCGAAGACGCCGAAAAACCACAACACGCAAAGCGCGGCCGCACATAATGCGGAAAGATTCCGCCGCGCTGCCGCCGTGCGCTGTTTTGCCGCCGCTTCCGGATTCATTTCATTCACCGTCCCGATTCAACCGTTTGCTGCTATTATTCCCATTTCATCCCGCTTTATTTAGCCTCGCCGCTTGACTTTTTTTCCGCATTCTGCTATACTGATACGGTGACAAATCGGGGTGTGGCGCAGTTGGTAGCGCGCTTGCTTTGGGAGAATACGACCAGCCGGATAAAAAACTGAATAACCGGGTGTAGCGCAGTTGGTAGCGCGCCTGCTTTGGGAGCAGGATGCCGCAGGTTCGAATCCTGT